>JAUXRG010000008.1 GCA_030681795.1 Rubrivivax sp. | reverse complement strand
CTGCCGCACTTGCTGCAAAAACGCGTGGCGGTGGTTACCAATACCACGGTGGCACCGCTTTATCTGGACAAGTTAACCACCACCTTGCAGGCGGCTGGCGTGACGGTCATGACTATCGTGCTGCCCGATGGCGAAGCCTATAAAAACTGGGAAACGCTGAACCTGATTTTCGATGCGCTGCTGACCCAGCGGGCCGAGCGCAAGACCACGCTGATTGCGCTCGGCGGCGGGGTGATCGGCGACATGACCGGGTTTGCGGCGGCAAGTTACCAGCGTGGCGTGCCCTTCATCCAGATTCCGACCACGCTGCTGTCGCAGGTCGATTCGTCGGTCGGCGGCAAGACCGGGATCAATCATCCGCTTGGCAAAAACATGATCGGCGCGTTTTACCAGCCACAGGTGGTGCTGGCCGATACCGACACGCTGAAAACGCTGCCCGCGCGGGAACTGTCGGCAGGCCTGGCCGAGATCATTAAATACGGGCTGATTTGGGATGTGGAATTTCTCGCCTGGCTGGAAGCCAACATGGACAAACTGCGCGCGCTTGACCCGGCGGCGATCACTTACGCAATCCACCGTTCGTGCGAAATCAAGGCGCAGGTGGTGAGCCAGGATGAGCGTGAAGGCGGCATCCGCGCCATTCTCAATCTTGGCCACACCTTTGGCCACGCCATCGAAACCGGCATGGGCTATGGCAACTGGCTGCACGGCGAAGCGGTGGGTGCGGGCATGCTGATGGCGGCGGAAGCGTCGCGGCGCATGGGCTGGCTGAGCGAAGCAGACGTGGCGCGCACCCGCGCGCTGATTCGCGCCGCCGGCCTGCCGGTCGTGGCTCCGGACCTGGGCGCGGAAACCTGGCTGGATTACATGGGGCACGACAAGAAAGTCGAGTCCGGCAAGCTGCGGTTTGTGCTGTTGAAACGCCTGGGTGAAGCAGTGGTGACCGGCGACATGCCCGAGGCGACCTTGCGCGCCACGCTGGCGGCATGTGTCGGCAGTGCTGACTAGCGGCACCCCAAGACGAATCCGCCACAGTTGCGGCAGACTGCGGCGTGCCGCACACTGATACCGACCGCTTCGTCACTGACCTCACTCGCCGCGCCCGCCCATGACCGACCTCGCTCCCTACGCCGCGCACCCCAATCAAACGCAAGGCCGCTTGCACCCCGAACCGCCCGCCGCACCGCGCTCCGAGTTTCAGCGCGACCGCGACCGCATCATTCATTCCACCGGGTTCCGACGGCTGGAATACAAGACCCAGGTATTCGTCAACCACGAAGGTGATCTGTTTCGCACGCGGTTGACTCACAGCCTCGAAGTCGCGCAAATCGGCCGCACCATCGCCCGCATGTTGAGCCTCAACGAGGATCTGGTCGAAGCCGTCGCACTGGCGCACGACCTCGGTCACACGCCGTTTGGCCACGCCGGGCAGGATGCGCTCAACGCCTGCATGAAGGAGCATGGCGGCTTTGAGCACAACCTGCAGTCCTTGCGCGTGGTCGATTTGCTGGAAGAGCGCTACGCCGAGTTCGACGGCCTCAACCTCACCTTCGAGGCACGCGAAGGCATCCTCAAACACTGCGCGCTCGCCAATGCCGAA
>JAUXRG010000120.1 GCA_030681795.1 Rubrivivax sp. | reverse complement strand
CCAGCGGCCCATCGCCCACGCCGTGCTGCAGCGCATGAACGATTCGCAGCTGCACCGCGGCCCGGACGAAGGCAGCCTGCATATCGAGCCCGGCCTGGGGCTGGGCCACCGGCGGCTGTCGATCATCGACATCGCCACCGGCCAGCAGCCGCTGTTCAACGAAGACAGCTCGGTGGTCGTCATCTTCAACGGCGAGATCTACAACTTCCAGGAACTCATCCCCGAGCTGCAGGCCGCTGGCCACCGCTTCCACACCAAGAGCGATACCGAAGTCATCGTCCACGCCTGGGAGCAGTGGGGCGAAGACTGCGTGAAGCGCTTCCGCGGCATGTTCGCCTTCGTGCTCTGGGACCGCAACAAGCAGACGCTTTTCATGGCGCGCGACCGCCTGGGCGTCAAGCCGCTGTACTACGCGCTGCTGGACGACGGCACGCTGCTCTTCGGCTCCGAGCTGAAAAGCCTGCTCGCCCACGGCGGCCTGCGGCGCGAGATCGACCTGCTGGCGGTGGAGGAATATTTCGCGCTGGGTTACGTGGCCGAACCGCGCAGCATCTTCCGCCAGGCGAAGAAGCTGCCGCCGGCCCACAGCCTGGCCATCCGCCGCGGCCAGCCGCCGGGCGAGCCCAAGGAATACTGGGACGTCCACTTCTCGCTCGGCAACCCCACGAGCGCGGCAGATGCCTGCGCCGAACTCGTGCATCGGCTGAAGGAATCGGTCAAGCTGCGCCTGATCGCCGAGGTGCCGCTGGGCGCCTTCCTCTCCGGCGGCGTCGATTCGAGCGCCGTGGTGGCCACCATGGCCGGCCTGTCGTCCGGGCCCGTCAATACCTGCTCCATCGGCTTCGACGACCCGCAGTTCAACGAGAGCGCGTTCGCCCAGACGGTGGCCGACCGCTACGCCACCAACCACCGCCTGGAGGTCGTCAAGTCCGACGACTTCGACCTCATCGACACCCTGGCGCGGCTCTACGACGAGCCCTATGCCGACAGTTCGGCCATCCCCACCTACCGCGTCTGCCAGCTCGCGCGCAAGCATGTGACGGTGGCGCTTTCGGGTGACGGCGGCGACGAGAGCTTCGCCGGCTACCGCCGCTACCGCCTGCACCTGATGGAAGAGCGCATGCGCTCGGCGCTGCCGGCGGGCATTCGCCAGCCGCTGTTCGGGCTGCTCGGCCGCGTCTACCCCAAGGCCGACTGGGCGCCGCGCATGCTGCGCGCCAAGACAACCTTCGAAGGCATGGCGCGCACCTCGGTGCAGGCCTACTTTCATTCAGTGTCGATCCTGCGCGGCCCCATGCGCGCCCGCTTGTTCAGCGACGCGCTCAAGCGCGAGCTCGCCGGCTACAGCGCGCAAGAGGTGTTCGACTATCACGCCGGCCGCGCCGGCACCGACGACGCGCTGGCGCTCGTCCAGTACCTGGACCTGAAGACCTACCTGGTGGGCGACATCAATACCAAGGTCGACCGCGCCAGCATGGCGCACAGCCTGGAAGTGCGCGAGCCACTCATGGACCACAAGCTCGTCGAGTGGCTGGCCACCCTACCCAACCACCTGAAGATCCGCGGCCAGGAAGGCAAGTTCCTGCTGAAGAAGGCGATGGAGCCGCAGCTGCCGGCCGACGTGCTGTACCGCCCGAAGATGGGTTTTTCCGTGCCGCTGGCGCGTTGGTTCCGCGGGCCGCTGAAGCAGCGCGTGCGCGACGCCGTGCTGGGAGAGCGCCTGGCCTCCACCGGCTGGTTCAACCGCAGCTATCTGCAACACCTGGTGGATGCCCACCAGAGCGGCGCCAGCGATTTCAGCGCGCCGCTGTGGACGCTGCTGATGTTCGAGGCGTTCTTGCGCAATGTGGTGGATAGCGAGCCAGCGGCGCCAGTCATCCGCAGGCCTTCCCCCGAATTGGTAGGCAAGGGTCGGACTCTCGGTGACTTGATTGCGCCCATCGTCGATCCTGAGGACTGGGCCGAAGCGCCATGATCGTCCTGGACGCTTGCAACCTCACCCCAAATGGACCCTGTCCGTCGTCACCGATGACGATCAGGGAGTGGGTCGCGCGCTGGCGGGAGACGAGCACCGACGACGATCGGGTCGACGGCTGCGAGCTGATCTCAGAAGTGCTTTGGCATGCCGGCCTGTCTGAGCACGCCGTTGGCGGTATGCCGAGACAGGATCTTGTGGTCAACCGGGAAGGTAACTCCGCTACGCGGCGAGTGCCAGATGTCGTGATCGCCCTTGCCGTGGCGGACGAAGACGCAGCCTGCAGCCTTCAACAGCCGGATCAACTCCGGCGTGAAGCTCTGTCCCACTTCAGGTCAAGCAGCGACAGGCAGCGCAACGCTGAAGCGCCGCGCCAGCAATTCGATCACGACCTGGCCGTCGGCCGGCATGCAAGCGTTTGCCTCGAGCAGTTCGGGCACCAGGCTCTTGAGCTTGGCGTCCAGCGCCTCGATGGTCTGCGCCTCTGTGACCAGGCCCGGCACATCATCGGAGGTGGCCACCCAGACACCCGCTTCGGCGTCCCATTCGGCTCGAATGAAGTAGGGCTTGTTCATCACCCCATGCTACTCCGGCCGCCTGATGCTGTGAGACGCCAGCCTTGCTATCAGGCGCGCATCAACTCCGTCCTGCGGGCGTTTCGCGATGCATCCTCTTGAACCTCACTGTGGGCTGGGAGGCTCAGTAGTGATAGCGCAGCTGCGCGATCAGCAGCGCGTCGCCTTCGCCTTCCACCTTGTAAACCATGCGGTGTTCATCGTTGATGCGGCGTGACCAGTACCCCGCCAGCGCATGCTTCAGCGGCTCGGGCTTGCCGATGCCGGCGAAGGGCTCGCGCTGCGTTTCGCGGATCAACTGGTTGATGCGCTCCACCATGCGCTTGTCTTGCTTCTGCCAGTACAGGTAGTCCTGCCATGCGCTCTCGGCAAACACCAGCTTCACGGCACCAGCGCTCGCTCGGTGCCTTGGCCGGCGTTCAGCTCCGCAGCGGCCGTGAGCAAGCGGCGCGCGTTGGCAGGGCTGCGCAACAGGTAGGTGGTTTCCTCCAGCGCCTTGTAGTCCTCCAGCGAGAGCATCACCACCGACTGCTCGCCGTTGCGCGTGATGATCAGCGCTTCGTGGTCGTCGCAAACCCGGTCCATCACAGAGGCCAGGTTGGCACGGGCCGCCGAGTAGCTGATCGCATCCATCCGGGATCTCCAAAGTTGTACGCGAAATTGTACTTTGAAGTGCCACTCACCCATGCCGATGTCGCTGCGGCGGCTCGTGGCACCTGAGCCCCGGATGATGCGCATCCTCCACGTCCTCGACCACTCCATCCCGCTGCACAGCGGCTACACCTTCCGCACGCTGGCTCTCCTGCGCGAACAGCGCAAGCTGGGCTGGGAGACCTTCCACCTCACCAGCCCCAAGCACGCCGCGCCCTGCGGCGCGGAAGAAACCGTCGATGGCTGGCACTTCCATCGCACCCCCGCACCCCGCGGCCCCAGGCTGCCTGGCCTGGCCGAAAACGCGCTGATGAAGGCCACCCAGCAGCGCCTGCTGGAGGTGGCGCGCCAGGTGCAGCCTCACATCCTGCACGCCCATTCGCCGGTGCTCAACGCCATCCCGGCGCTGCGCGTGGGGCGCGAGCTGGGCATCCCCGTGGTCTACGAGGTGCGCGCCTTCTGGGAAGACGCCGCCGTGGACCACGGCACCACCACAGAGGGCAGCCTGCGCTACCGCCTGACGCGCCGGCTGGAGACGCACGCGCTGCGCCAGGCCGCGCACGTGTTCACCATCTGCGAAGGCCTGCGAGCCGACATCGCTGCGCGCGGCATCGCCGCCGACAAGATCACGGTGATCCCCAACGCGGTGGACATCGACACCTTCGGGCCCGGCGGCACGCCCGACGCGGCGCTCAAGACCCACCTGGGCCTGGACGGCGCCACCGTGCTGGGCTTCATTGGCAGCTTCTACGCCTACGAAGGGCTCGACCTGCTGCTGGCCGCGCTGCCGGCGCTGCTGCGCAAGCGTGGCGACCTGCGCGTGCTGCTGGTCGGCGGCGGCCCGCAGGAAGCGGCGCTCAAGGCGCAGGCGCAGCAACTCGGCCTGGCCGACAAGGTGGTCTTCACCGGCCGCGTGCCGCACGCCGAGGTGCAGCGCTACTACGACCTGGTGGACGTGCTGACCTACCCGCGCCACAGCATGCGCCTGACGGAACTCGTCACGCCGCTGAAGCCGCTGGAAGCCATGGCGCAGGGGCGCCTTCTGGTGGCCAGCGACGTGGGCGGGCACAAGGAACTCATCCGGCATGGCGAGACCGGCATGCTCTTCAAGGCGGGCAGCGCCGGCGCATTGGCTGGCGCCGTGCTGGACCTGCTGGCGCGGCGCGACGACTGGCCCGCGCTGCGCGCGGCCGGGCGGCGGTTTGTCGAAGCCGAGCGCAACTGGGGCGCCAGTGCGGCGCACTACCGCGCGCCGTTCGAGCGCCTGGCCCTTCAAGTTGCCTAGGATGGCACCAGCCAGCGCCTCGCGGACAGGGCCGTTCACCTATAGCCTGCTCGGCGCGCCGGGTCGGGTGCTGCGCGCCATGGCGTCCAATCAACTCGCGCGGTTTGCGCCCGCGCTCTACGTGCGCCTGACAGGGCAAACCGGTCGCGGTGCCGCGGCCGAAGAGGCACCCGCCGACATCGCACAGTACTTCCGCGACTGCGTCGACGCCTACTTCGAACAGCTGCGCATTGCGCCGGCCGATGTGCCGGGCTTCCTGGCCGGCAAGACACTCATGGAATACGGGCCTGGTGATCTGCCGGGCGTAGCGGCGCTGATGGTGGCGCGTGGCGCCCGCAAGGTGTACTGCGTCGACCGCTTCCCGCTCGTCAACCTGTCGCCCAAGAACGCACGCGTGCTGGGGGACCTCATCGACGGCTGCCGCGGCCAGGAGCGTGATCGCCTGGTGGCCTGCCTGGTCAACGCCGACAACCCCGCCGCTGGCTTCGCGCCGGAGCGCATCGAATACCTGGTCCGCCCCAGCGGCCTCTCCGGGCTGCAGGATGCCGTGGATCTGGTGTTTTCGCGCGCCGTCCTGGAGCATGTCGACGACCTGGCGGCCACCTTTGCCGACATGACCGCGGCCCTGCGCCCGGGCGCGCTGGCGATCCACCAGGTCGACCTGCGCAGCCACGGCCTGCATATGTCCAACCCGCTGGACTTCCTGGCCTGGTCCCACACGCTATGGCAACTGATGTACTCGGAAAAGGGCGTCCCCAACCGTTGGCGCATCGACAAATACCGCTCCATCCTGCAGCGCCTGGGCGCGGATGTGGCTGAACTGCAGCCGACCAAGCTCGCCGCACAGGAACACGTCTCTGGCGTGCGAGCCACCCTGGCGCCCGAGTTCAAGTCCCTCAGCGACGAAGACCTGTCCTGGCTGGGTTTCTGGCTCGTCATGCGCAAGCACGGCGGGTGAACCCATGGGGCAAGAACGTGACCTTCCCGCGGGCCCGCATGTAGTCGTCCTCAGCAGCCTGTTCCCCAGCGCTGCGCAACCCGTGGCGGGGCTGTTCATCCGCGAGCGCATGTTCCGCGTCGGCCGGCGGCTGCCCTTGGTGGTGGTCGCGCCCAGCCCCTGGTTCCCGCTGCAGCGCCTGCTGGCGCGCTGGCGGCCGGGTTTCCGCCCCGGCGCCCCGCGCGAGGAAGCGCAATTCGGCACCCCAGTCTGGTACCCGCGTTTTTTCAGCCTGCCCGGCGTGCTCAAGCGCCTGGACGGCTGGTTCATGGCCCTGGGCGCCTGGCCGCGGTTGCGCGCGTTGCAGCGTGCCGGCCGGCTGGACGTGCTGGACGCGCACTTCGCTTACCCCGACGGCTTTGCGGCCACCCGGCTGGGCCGCTGGCTGGGTGTGCCGGTGACCATCACCATGCGCGGCACTGAGGCGCGGCATGCGCAAGACCCGTCGCTTCGCCCGCTGGTGGCCCAGGCACTGCAACGGGCCGACCGCGTATTTGCGGTGAGCGAATCGCTGCGCCAGGTGGCGCTGGGCATGGGCGTACCGCCCGAGCGCGTGCGCGTGGTCGGCAACGGGGTGGACCTGGAGCGCTTTCGCCCCATCGACCGCACGCAGGCGCGGGCCGCGCTCGGCCTGCCCCCGGGTGCGCCCGTGCTCGTCAGCGTGGGCGGGCTGTGCGAGCGCAAGGGCTTTCACCGCGTCATAGCCTGCCTGCCGGCATTGCACGCAAAGGGCAGCCAGGCACACCTGCTCGTTGTGGGCGGCCCCAGCCCGGAGGGCGACTGGACCGAGCGGCTGAAGGCTCAAGTGCGCGAGCTGGGCCTGGCCGATCGCGTGCACTTCACCGGCCCGGTGCCGCCGCAGGAGCTGCACCGCGTGCTCTCGGCGGCCGACGTCTTCGTGCTCGCCACGCGCAACGAAGGCTGGGCCAACGTCTTCCTGGAGGCCATGGCCTGCGGCCTGCCGGTGGTGACCACAAACGTGGGTGGCAACGCCGAGGTGGTGTGCCGCCCCGAGCTGGGCACGGTGGTGCCCTTTGGTGACGCCGGCGCACTCACCGCGGCGATGCACGCTGCGCTGGGCCGGGCCTGGGACCGCGCCGCCATCCGCGAATATGCCCAGGCCAACACCTGGGAGCACCGCGTGGACGTCCTGGAAGCCGAGTTCCGTGCGCTGTGCCGCGCCCCGGCCGCCGGCGTGGCACCCGCCACCGGCACCGGCCAGGCCCAGCGCCCGTAAAGTCGCGGGTGATGTACACGCCGCTGGCCTCGAACCTGCTCTTTCCGCTGCACGAGCGCCTGAAGGGCCACACCACCGTGGCCGCGCGCCGCCGCCTGGAGAAGACCCAGTGGTGGGCGCCGGAGCAGATCGCCGCGCTGCAGGCCGAGCGCCTGCGCGCCTTGCTGACCGCCGCCGCACAGGTGCCCTACTGGCGCGACCTGTTCACGCAATTGCGCTTCGACCCACGCGCCGTGGCCGGCGTGCAAGACCTGCAGGCCCTGCCGCTGCTGGACAAAGCCACCATACGCGCCCACTCCGACGCCATGAAGCACCCGCAAGCCCGCGGTCTGGCGCGTTTCAACACCGGTGGCAGCAGTGGCGAGCCGCTGATCTTCTTCATCGGCAACGAGCGCGTCAGCCACGACGTAGCTGCCAAATGGCGCGCCACGCGCTGGTGGGGCGTGGACATCGGCGACCCAGAAATCGTCGTCTGGGGCTCGCCCATCGAACTCGGCAGCCAGGACCGCATCCGCGCGCTGCGCGATGGGCTCCTGCGCACCGAACTGCTGCCCGCCTTCGAGATGAGCGAGACCAAACTGGACAGCTTCGTCGCCGCCATCCGCCGCCGCCGGCCCAAGATGCTGTTCGGCTACCCCAGTGCCATCAGCCACATCGCGCGCCACGCCGAGCAACGCGGCCAGCGCATGGACGACCTGGGCCTCAAGGTGGCCTTCGTCACCAGCGAGCGCCTTTACGACGAGCAGCGCGCCGCCATCGAGCGCGTGTTCGGCTGCAGGGTCGCCAACGGCTACGGCGGGCGCGACGCCGGCTTCATCGCGCACCAATGCCCGAGTGGCGGCATGCACCTGACGGCCGAAGACATCGTGGTCGAGATCGTCGACCGCGAAGGCCGCGTGCTGCCACCCGGGCAGGCCGGGGAGATCGTCATCACGCACCTGGCGACCCAGGACTTTCCGTTCATCCGCTACCGCACGGGCGACGTGGCGGTGCTGGACGACCGCACTTGCGCTTGTGGCCGAGGCCTGCCCATGCTGAAAGAGATCCAGGGCCGCACGACGGATTTCGTGGTCGCGGCCGATGGCACGGTGATGCATGGCCTGGCGTTGATCTATATCCTGCGCGACTTGCCGGGATTGCAGCAGTTCAAGATCATTCAAGAGAGCCTGTTGCAAACCCGGATCCTGCTGGTCACCGACAGCGCCTTCGTCGCGTCATGCGTGCCCGACATCATTCACAAGGCCCAGGCCCGGCTCGGTGCCAGGGTCGAGATCGTCGTCGAACAGGTCGCCGAGATCCCACCCGAAAAATCCGGCAAATACCGCTACGTGGTCAGCAAGGTCGAGAACATGCCCCAAGGAAGCCCGACCCATGCGTGACCTCCTCGTCGCGACAATCGTCTTTGGTTCGTTGCCGTTCATCTTGAGGCGTCCCTTCTGGGGCATCTTGCTGCTGGCCTGGTTGGGCTACATGAACCCGCACCGCCTGTGTTACGGCTTCATGCTCAGCATGCCGGTGGTGCAGATCGTCGCCATCGCCACGCTGATCGGCATGCTGATTTCGAAGGAAGCCAAGCGCATGGTGTGGAGCCGCGAGATCGCCGTGCTGGTGATCTTCGTCGTCTGGATGGGGCTCACCACGACCCAGGCGTTTTACTTCGGCTTGGCGTCGGAGCAATACACCAAGGTCATCAAGATCCAGATCCTGACCTTCATGGCCCTGTTGATGCTGACCTCCCGGCAGAAAGTGCATCTGTTCGTCTGGATCGTTGTGCTGTCCCTGGGCTTCTACGGCTTGAAGGGCGGGCTGTTTACCGTTCTGAAGGGTGGCGTTCACCGGGTTCAGGGACCTGAAGGTACCTTCATCGGAGGCAACAACGAACTGGCTCTGGCCATGGTCATGACCATTCCGCTGATGCGCTACCTGCAACTGCAGGAGAAGCACCGGCTCATCAGGCTGGGTTTGATGGCAGGCATGATCCTGACGGCCATCGCCGCGTTCGGTACCCAGTCGCGGGGCGCATTGGTGGCGCTCACGCTGACGGGTGGCATGTTTTGGTGGAAGAGCCGCAACAAGATCGTGACCGGCGCTCTGATCCTGGCGTCTGGGCTGATCGGGCTGAGCCTCATGCCGGAGGCCTGGTTCGAGCGCATGCATACGATCCAAACCTATGAGCAGGACGAGTCCGCGCAGGGCCGAATCAACGCTTGGTGGATGGCATGGAACCTCGGCAACGACCGCATCTTCGGCGGTGGGTTTGAAACCTGGGGTCGAATGGTTTTTCAAAAGTATGCGCCGGATCCCACCAATGTCCGCGATGTGCACAGCATCTACTTCGAGGTTCTCGGTGAACATGGCTGGCCCGGGTTGATCCTGTTTCTTTCGCTGCTGGGGCTCACCTGGATGAAATGCAGTTCGGTGGCGCGCTACGCAAGAAAGCATCCCGAGACGCTGTGGGCCAAGGACCTCGTAGCGATGATCCAGGTCTCGATGGTGGCGTACCTGTCAGCTGGTGCCTTCCTGGGGCTCGCCTACTTCGACTACATCTACCATCTGGTCGCGATCGTTGTTGTTGTCCACTACATGGTGGTGGTCGAGCCAAAGCGGCGCATCAGTGCGGAGGCAGCCATGCAGGGTCTTAACCCGCAAGCTGCGCGGTTGAACGCCTCGCCTTGACTTGGCCTTCGATCGGCTCCTTGGACCGTGGCTCGATTCGAAGCGCATAGGCAAGCAGGCTAGACGCAGTGCTCCGCTACTGCCAATCGCAGAATTTGTCGGTCAAACTGCCAGTGAATATAACTGCCACATATAAGTGAACGAGATCATGAGTGAAACAACCACATTGAATGTGGTTATTTGTACATATAATCGTGCGAAGAGATTGTCTCGGGTCTTGGATAGTTTAGTAAAGGCCCGTGTTCCGGATCACACGTTCGTCGAAATCATCGTCGTAGACAATAATTCCACCGACGGGACGCGCAGTCTGGTCCAAGCGCTGTCGTCTCATAGAAACCCTTCGGTGAGGTATGTATTTGAAGAGCGACAGGGTAAATCTTACGCGCTGAACAAGGCGCTGGACAAGTTGTCTGGGGACATGATTGCCTTTACAGATGATGATGTGGTTGTCGATCAAAACTATCTCGTCGGAATAATCGACGCCGCAAAGAAATATCCTCAATATCGGTGCTTTGGTGGCAAAGTCGTAGCACTCTATCCAGATTGCTTGCCGCAGTGGCTGGACTTGGAGGGATCGATGGGATTCCTGAAGAGCCCATTTGTAGACCGCCAGGACGGCGACGATGAAGTACCCTATGGCGAGGCGACATATTACTCAACACCTGGCGGTTGCAATATGTTCTTTAGGCGGAGTGCCCTCGAGGAAAACGGAAGTTTTCGAACGGACTTGGGGCCGAAGGGGAAGATCCTTGGTTTCTCGGAAGATACGGAGTATTGTTGCCGTCTGAAGGACAAAGGCGAAGGGTTCTATTACATTCCTTCGGTAATCGTCCATCATCCGGTCTATCCTGAGCGTTTGACGAAGAAGTATCTTCTTGCGTGGCAGTTCAATTGTGGAAAATCAGAGGCGACGCGACATGCCGAGTCCGATCAATCTGTAAGACTTCTTGGTGTACCAAGGTATCTTTTTGGAAGGGCGTTGAAGCACTTGATCGGTTGGACCGTTTCAATGGGCCCACGCACCAGATTCTTTCATCGACTGCGGTTGAATTACACCTGGGGTGAAATTATTGGACACTCCAAAGGTAAAGCGTGAGTCGGGCATGAATTCAGACGATTGAATTGTTGGGTCAGCGAGGAAGTATGACAATCAATGATCCTGGTGAAGACCTTGTTCAAATCCGGCCGCACTATAGGCGGCAAGGCAACCTCGTCTACTTCATGATTTCCAAGCGTGCGACGCTGGAACTGGCCCAAGACGAACTTGAACTCTTCGATGCGATAGATGGGCGCACATCCTTCAGTGAGCTTGCGCGGCGGTTTCCAACAGCGGTCCAGAAGATTCACCACTGGCAATCTCTCGAGATCGTTGAGCTGATCCCGCCGCTTGCTGCGCCAGAGCGCCCGCATTTGGTGGTGATCGAACCCCACATGGATGACGCTGCACTCAGCGTGGGCGGTCGGCTGCTTCACAGGAGAGGTAATAACCGTATCACCATTCTCTCCGTGATAAAAAAGTCCAACTATACGTCCTACTTCTATCTTAAACGGGAGTATTTCGATGTCGACAAAATCACAAGCCTACGGCTTGAAGAATCCCGTCTTGCCGCTGCGCTATTCGGCGCAGAGTATTCATGCCTGAATTTTGAAGATGCACCGCTTCGGTTTCGCGAGGCAAATCTGTGGTCTCTAGATACACTAGAAAATTTCAGTGAAGCCGCCGGCGCATATACGGATACATCGCCAACACCGGGCGCCGTGAACGCCATAGCAGAATCACTATTGCCTGAGTGCGAAAAATTATCGCCTGACGAGATCTGGATTCCGATGGGACTTGGCTCTCATATCGACCACCGCGCTACGCGCAGTGCATGTATGAAGGTGGCTGCCAAACTGCGGCTTGTCCATCCGAATTTGAAGATTTCGGTCTATGAAGACTTGCCATATAGCGCGGTAAATAGCGCCACCTACAGCGCCGAGGAACACGCTGTGGCGATGTGCAATACCTTCGGAAAACACGGAACTCGTCTCGTGCGAAGGTTCGAAGCCATTGACGACGTCTTTGACCGCAAGATTAGAGCAATATCTGTTTTTGCGTCGCAGTTTAAAGGCTCCGTCATGGAGCCGAAAATTCGTCAGTGCGCGAGCCTCTCTGGGTCAAATGCGCTGTCAGAAACATATTATGATATGGAAGGAAGTCTGCGACTTCCACGAGAATCTGAGTTGGCGCCGGATTCATCCGCGCTGATCCCAATGCGCGACATCGTCTCGGCTCTCCTGCGTGGACGGGAGAAAATCACTCGAGTGGCGGTCATACTGTTACCTTCCTCTCACATTGGAAAGTGGGATGAAGACCAGAGGACGCTACTTACAGCGTTTCCGAAGGCGAGCTTCCACCTCTATTTGCCGGAAGGCGCCGCATGGGAGGTTGACACCGGGATCGACGAGCGCGTAACGGTTACCGTCGTACCTGACGGTCCTTCCGGACTCCTGAGCGTGCTCAGGCGTGAGTTTTACCGCTTTGGCACCCCGACAATACTTGTGTCGTGGGGCGCATTTGGCGGCGGAAGCGCGGGAAAACAACGTCTCTTGAAAGCTGCCCTGCCTTTACGTCGAGTGATCCTTTCGAGAACGCTCGGCGACTTCTGCGCCCTCATTGCAGAGGAATCGCCAGGACCCTGAAGGAGGTTCGACCCGCGCGTGCCTAGCGTGCTGGGCGCGCCCCGAGGATGCGCTCGTACACGTCTTGGACGCGCCGAACGTGCTCGCTGACGGCGAACGACTTCAAGGCCTGCTCACGGGCTGCCTGCCCCAGTCGGTGGCCAAGGTTGCGATCGCAATCTAGAAGTCGGATTTTTTCCGCCAGGTCCCGGGCACTGCCAGGTTCGAATAGCAGGCCCGTCTTGAGGTCGTCGATCATCTCGACGGCGCCACCGTGGTTGGGCGCAACGATGGGTCGCGCCATCGTCATGGCCTCGATGATCATCGTGCCCAGCGGCTCCGGCGAGGTCGAGGCCGACAGGACGACGTCCAGCCCGTTGTAAACGGCCGCCATATCGCCGACGTGGCCGGTGAAGACCACCCGGCCCTGCAAGGCCGGCGTCTTGGCCCGCTGCCGGAGTTCAGCCTCGAAGAACGCGAACTCGTCGGGCGTGCCTCCGACAATTGCAAAGACCGCGCCCGGCAGCTGCGCAGCCAAGAGTTCTGCCGCATCCAGGTACATCGCCTGCCCCTTCCACGGAATCAGCAGGCCGACCAGGCCGACCGTGAAAGCGTCCTCAGGGATACCGAAGCGCTGCCGGAACGAGCGGCCGTCGGCCCGCAAGTCCAATCGCTCGAGTTCGATGCCGTCGTAGATGTAGGTGCGCTTGTCCTCGGCGATGCCGATGCGGCCGATGCTCTCCGACACCCAGCGTGATACGGCAATGAAATAGTCTGGCAGCTTGAAGAGAGAACGCATCAACAGCGAGCCCTGCTGGTCGCCACGCACGTGCGAGACCACCGGCACCCCGAGCACCTTCCCCGCCAGCACGGCCGCCCGGTTGCACAGCGGTTCGTTGTTGACGTGGATGAGGGCCGGCTTGAAGCGGTAGGTCATCCACAGCGTCTGCAGAAAAGACGGCAGGAAATTCAACAGGTCGTCCAACCGGGCCAGCGACTGGTTCAGGATCCAGCGCAGGCCGGGAAACGCATCAGGCCACTTGCGCGCGCCCAGCGCTTGCTTCATGGAGATCACGTCCACGCGCTTGTCCGGGATGTGGCGCCACTGCGCCTCAGCTTGTATCTCCTGGTATTTCGGGTCGCCAAGACCGGTGACGACCAACGGCTCGAAGCGCGCCCGGTCGAGGTTGCGCACGAGGTGGCGCAGGCAGATGATGGCCCCTCCATAGCCGATGCCGTTCTCGACGTAGAGGATGCGCCGTGGCGGGTCTAGCAGTCGGCTGTAGATGGCCTCGTACTGGTCGGCCACGGCCTGGATGGAGTAACGAGACAGGGCCAGGGCCCTCGCCTGCTCTCCCATGGCCGCACCGTCGCCGGACAAGCAGTGTCGCAAGGCGCCAGCGAATTCATCCACGTCGTTCGGCGCGTAGGTGCGGCCCGTCTCTCTCTCGACGATGAGTTCGCGGCTACCGCTGGTGCGTGCGGCCAAGCAAGGCAAGCCGCAGGCCATCGCTTCCAGGACGACGTTGGGCAACCCTTCCTTGGCCGATGGCAGGACCAGCAGGTCAGCGCATCGATAGTAGGGCGCAACGTCGGCGCGGAACGGGTGGAGCACGAGCCGCTGTGGGTGATCACGGGCGAGTTCGGCAATTCGCGCTAGGAGGTCGCCGTCGCGATCGTCCCGCCCTTGCGGGCCCACGGCTACCAGCAAGGCACCGGTGCCGAAAGCGTCGTGCGTCACCCATTGCTCGGCCAACCAGGCGATATTCTTGCGACGGTCCATGACCCCGACGAACAGCACGAGGGCACGATCAACCGGCAGCCCGAGCTCGGCTCGGAGCCGCGCGCGCTCCTCGCCAGCGCAGGGGTGGAAGCGTTCAGTATCCATGCCGTTTGGAAGGTAGTGGATCCGATCGGCGGGCAGGCCGCCATCGCGGAACTCCTGCACGAGGTCGCGGCTGATCGCCACATAGGCGTCGATCCGACGCAACATGAAGCGATGGAGGCGCCCGACGATCGACTTCGACAGACCCTGCAGGTCGTCCACGGCCAGACTGGCTTTGATGATTGACTTCATGCCCAGCACCCGCGCCAGCGGCCCAATGAAGGCGTTGGTGAAGTAAGCCCCGTGGCTGTGCAGGATGTCGAAGTCGTTCCTGCGCGACCAGACGTAGCGCGACAGGTTGAACCACAACCGGAATTCGCGATGCTTGTGCATCCGGCCCGGTTCCACCCGACGCACCGAAAAGCCTTCGACCACGGCGGTCTCGGCGAGTCCCGGCCAGCGGTTGGTCACGAACTCGATGTGGTGCCCCCGCTGCCTCAGCTCCTTGGCGAGCGTGAGGGCCTGGAGCGCCGCGCCGCTGTACTCCGGCGCGAAGTAGGCCGTGTACATCAGGATGCGCGCTGGGCGTGCTTCGGACGGATCTTCGGGTTTCATGTTGCAGGGTCGATTTTCAGGACGGGCCGCCGTGTTGCTCCAGCCAGGCACCAAGCAGCACCAGCACCCAGACCCGGAAGGTCAGGCTGGCGTCGCCGGCCATGAAGCGCTCGCCGTACTGTTGCACGACTGCTGGCGACAGCCCACCTGTCCGGCGCCAGCGATCGGCTGTCAGGTAGCGCTTCACCAGGGCATGCTCGTGATTGATCAAAAAATCTCTCAGTGGGAAGTCGAAACCGTGCTTGGGTGCGTCCCAGATCGAAGGCGGCACATAGCGTGCCAGAAGCGCGCGCAGGATGCGCTTGGGTTGTCCTGGCAAGTACCGGAAGTCGGTGCAAAGGTGCCGGATGTAGCGATCGGTCGCAGCGTCACAAAACGGGAAGCGCACCGTGAGGTGGCTGACCTGCATGGCCTGGCTCAGCCGATCGCCGGGCATCGCATCGAGCAGCGCGCTGTAGCGTGCGAAGTGGGCCTGGCGCGGAAATCGGCCAAAGGTCCGGTAGAAGTGGCTGTCGGCGAACGAAACCGGCTCGCCGCAAAGCGCCTCGACCTCGGGGCGGGTGAACCCACTCCACCGGATCATCATGTCCGCCGGGTGCTCGAAGTCGGTGATCCGCGCGTAGCCCGCCAAGCCCGGCAGCAGGCGCAGCAGGGCTGTGACCTGCCTGCGCAGCGCCGGCGGCAACAGGCTCGCATAGCCCACCGCCAGACGCACATGGCGCGGCGGCATCATGCCCAACGCCTCGTCCGCGCCCGTGCCGTCGAGAACCGCGTCGAAGCGCCCGCGGCAGTGTTCGAAGGCCAGGAGCGTGATCGGGGTGGCGGGGTCGGCGGCCGGCTGCTCCGCGCCGGCGCGCAGGCGCTCGAATGCCGACAAGCACTCGCCATGGTCGAAGCGCAGCACTTCATGTCGCAGCCCGAGGTGCTGTGCAATGCGTCGCGCGACCGGGCTCTCGTCGAAGTGCGGTGCATCGAAGCCCACCGTCAGTGCCGTCAGGTCCGCGCGGTGCTGGCGGCCCAGGGCGCACAACAGGGCCGAGTCGACCCCGCCGCTCAGGAAGGCGGCGGGCCGCAAGGCACCCTCCAACCGGCGCTGCACGGCCCCGTCGAGCAGAACACCGAGCTGGTCTACCGCCGCAGCGAAGTCGGCAATAGTGGGTTCGACGTCGTGGCCTGGCGGCGCTGGGTGCGACTCGAGGCCGCGCGCCGACCAGCACAGCCGCCACCCGGCCTGAACGGCAACCACGTCCTCGAAGATGGTCTGGGGAGCCGCAATGTCGCCGAACCGCAGGTACTCGTGCAACCCAGCACGCGCCACCCGGCGGGCTACGCCCGGCAGCTGCATCAGGCGGTTGAGGTCGGTACCGAATGCGACCTGTCCGCGTTGGCCGTGGTACAGGTACAGATTGCACAGCCCGGACGGGTCGCGGTAGAGGAGCAGGCGGTCTGCGTCCCGGATCGCCAGCGCAAACACGCCGTCGAGCCGTGACCACAGGTCGTCTGCCCAGCGCCGCCAGCCGGCGAGTAGCACCTGGGCCAAGGACGTGGAAGGGCCCAAGCCGAGCTCGCGGCGAAGCTCGGCAGCGTTGTGGATTTCGCCATGGTGCAGTACGCCGCAGGTGCCTTGCATGGTCCAGTCTGCGGCCTCATGGGCCTCATGGGCCTCATGGGCCTCGGCGCCTGGGCCGGGTGGCCCGGCATCCGGGAGCCTGAACTTGCCTTGGAAACCGCTCCTTGGCGTCATCGGACTGCGGCGCCGCCTGCGAGCAGCTTGGCGGCCACTTTGGCCACTCGCCACAGCGTGCGCGGCCCAGGGTGGGCTGCGAGGCTGTGCCAAAGGTAGCTCCAGGCCGTCCCCGGCTTGCCGCTCAACCTCGCCAGTTCCGCCAGGTTCAGGTACTCACGTGAAGCCAATCGCCCCGCGTCCACCCCCAGCGCTGCGGCCTCCCCCGGTTGCCATGTGGCGGCGTGGCGGGCCAGCACTTCCAGATAGGCCAGCCCGATGGCCTCGGCGTCGCGCGAGATGTTGTCCGAGTGCCGCCGTCGCAGCAGGCACTCCTGGCCGCACCAGCCGATGGGGTGGCGGTGTGCGATGCGCAACCAGAGGTCCAGGTCTTCCACCAGCCGCAGGTCTTCGGCGAAGCCGCCGACCTCTTGCAGCACCTCGCGACGCACGACGACGGAGCCCGTGGTGATGAAGTTCACCTCTAGCAGGCGCGCGTACGCGGAGGGGACGGCCGGGCCCGGGCCCCAGGCCAGCGGGCCCAGCCGGTTGGCCTGGAACTCCGTGCGGGGACGCGGCCCCTGCGCGCTGAACTGCCGGCAATCGCCGAAGGCGAGCGCAAGTTCGGGGTGCTGCTGCAGGAGCCGGACCTGCGCTTGCAACTTGTCGGGCGGCCAGAGGTCGTCGGCGTCGAGAAAGGCGATGAACTCGCCCCGTGCTGCGCCGATGCCGACATTGCGCGCCGCGCTCGGGCCCCGGTTGGGCTGCGTGATGCACTGCACCCCGGCCGTCCGGCGCGCGATCTCGGCCGTGGCGTCAGCCGAGCCGTCGTCGACGACGATGATTTCTAGGTCAAACGGGTGCACCTGGCCCGACACGCTGGCCAGGCATTCCGCGAGGTGAGCCTGGGCGTTGTAGGCCGGAATGATGACGCTGACCAAAGGCCCGGCTTTGACGACCCCGGCGCCGGCTGGCGTAAGTTGGCCTGATCCGGTCATGCCGGCCCGCCCTGGAACATCGTGGCCGCGCGGGCGCGAGCGCCAGCGGTGACTGACCTGCCACCGCGCACCAGGGACTTCACCGCCGAGAGCGACACATGCGTGCAGCCGGCTCGTCCACGATGCCGATATGACCGGCCGACGCACATGTTGAGAAATCGGCCAGTACTCGAACGGCCTCAATGGTGGCGCGATCGCCCTCCCGTACTGAGCCTGTCAATGAATATTCCATTCAAAAGTTGTCACTTGGCGGCACGGCGGTTTTCAGAGAAATATAGATATCAGTCACTTCAGGAATTTAAGCATAAATTCGGATTGTCTCTTTGCGTTTTCCGCTTCTGGCCGCAACGGGGTGTCTGCCGGCCATTGTTGCAGAACGTAGGAAAACTCACCGATCGAGCGCCTCAAAAATTCGGCCTTGTCCACCTTTTTCGACGCAAACCGCGCCTTGTTCTGAAAGTAGAGCCCAAAACAGTGATGGTGAATATCCTCGAAAGTATCTCGACCCCAACGCTGCATTAACGGCTTCCACTCTTGAGGATTGCCCCGGAGTCTTGTCTTACAAAAAGAAGGCAGCAATGCGAAGTCGCTATCCTTCATGTCCTTTGACTGCGAGTGCGCCGTCAACGGAGAAACAAGAAGACTGACTGTCAATACCGAGGCAAGCAGACAGAAGTTTACCTGCATCTCATCCCCTTGAATATTTAATACTTATTGAACATAAGTCATAAGCGCCAGGAAATCTGGTGAGAATTTGATGCCATTCTCATCACCCAGTCAAACCGCCGTATACGGTCAGCTTGAAAACAATCGAAACCGACGCATTAACATGATCGCCACGAAGGCGACTCATGGACGTTTCCCGTACCCGACCATTGCTCCCCAGGCAAAGGCTGCATTCATTGCCTGGCGCAATACGCCGCCTTTGCCACTCATCGCCATACTTCCGGTCGTCCAGCATTGGCGCACTGTTTGTGTGAACATGAACGGAGGAACGCCAAATACTTTTTTATGATAATCCGGCAACTCGAATTGACCGCGGCGCCTACCCGCCCGATAGTGCAGCTGCAGAAAGTATCTCCGCTTCAGTCGCCACGGTTCCACAGAATGCAGCACGGCCATGTCGGGGCGGTACCTCATGCGGGTGCCGCGCTTGAGCAGGGTGCGGAACATCTCGCCGTCGGAGCCGCCGCCGACGACATTGCCGACCCGATCGAAGCGCTTGTCGAATCTCAGTGCCAGGTCATCGCGGAATAGCCGCATGTCGTAGGCGACGTTGGCCGTCCAGACGGGTGTGCTCTCGTCCTGGATCCAGAACGGCCCCGGACCATGATCAACCGCGGCCAGGAAGCCGAGCAGGTTGTCCTCCAGCCAAGCTGGGCGCGCCACCGTCGTGAAGTCCATCTCGACGCGCCCGCCGACACTTTCTGCGCCCTCGTTCAGTATTGCGTCGGCCGCCGCGTGGATCAGACCGGGTAGCGGGATCTCGTCGTCGTCGATGTAGACCAGGATGTCGCTATTCAGCGCTTCGGCAATACCGCGGTTGCGCGCCGCCACGATGCCCTGCACGGGCTCGGTCACCCAGCGTAGCGGCGCGCCACCTAGGCGTTCCAGATCTGCCAGCACTTGTGCCGTGTGGTCGCTGCTGTTGTTGTTGATGGCCAGGATCTCGAAAGGCACGGGGCAGCTCTGCGCGCGCATGGCCTCGACCAGCTTCGGCAGGCGGTCGGCGCGGTTGTAGGTGCAGAAGGCGAAGGTCAGAAAGGGCATTGAAGTGGCGACTCCGAATCCAGCATTCGTTGGGCGCGGCCAGTTCCTCGAGCCGGGTGTGATTGGGCGATCCTGGTTGGACTACCCGCTGTCACGCAGGGAAAGCAGGCGCTTGTGCAAAGACTCTGGCATCCATGCCGGCAACATCCGCAACCAGTCTGGAAATGTGCCATAGCCCTCCCGCATCACGGCCCGGAATATTGTGCGGGCGTTGCGAAGGTCACGTTTCCAGTAGCACTGGTAGCCGCGAGCAAGCAATTTGCCATAGGTCAGTTCGCGCACGCGATGACGGGGCAGCGCGGCAGCGAACTGAGGCCGCTCCTGCAGGTAGCGCAACTGCGCCTTTAGATGATGCAGTGCCGCCTGCGCGGCCTGCGCTGATGCTTGCGAGTTCCCATGGAAGTGGTAGTACGCCATCACCTTGGGCACCTGCACGATAGGCGCATGGCTAGCGACGCGCAGCCAAAGCAGGTAGTCCTCGGCGTTCTTGAGACCCGTATCGAACCCGCCCGCCGCCTTCACGGCCTGTCGACGCGCCAGTGCTGCATGAATCGGCCAGCGGCAGCTGGTGAATAGCGCCACCTCCTTGTCGGGAGTTTCGTAGTCATGCGGAATGTACGGATCCCCAAGCCCCCCAGGCAAGCCGATGTTCTGCCAACCGCAATAGGCCAACGCCGCATCGGGGTGGCCGGCTAGCGCTGCGAACATCTCGGTCAGAAAGTCGGACTCCCAGGTGTCGTCGGCGTCCAGAAACGCAACGTAGTCGCCGCAGGCTCGCTCCAGCCCGGCGTTGCGTGCGGCGCTCACGCCCCGGTTCGGTTGGCCGTGCACCTGGATACGGGCGTCGTCTTGCGCGTCGAGCCAGGCGCGCGTGTCGTCGACGGAGCCATCGTCGACGGCGATCAACTCCCAGTCCTGGAAGGACTGGGCCAGCACGCTGCCGACACTGCGCGGCAGATGGTCGCGTGCGTTGTGACAGGGCATGACGATCGAAACCTTCGGGATCATGTCGGGATTCTCGCCGCCGGTGGCGCATCCAAGCCTGGGAGGACGCCCTTTGCTCGTCGAAATCTGTCGGGCTTCCTCAGCGTCCTGTGCCAACTGCCTGACGCCAGTAGTAGCCCAACAGATTGCGCAGGCTGCCGTCGTTGCTCCCCAGACGCATTTTGCGCAGAAGCGCGCCTGGCGAGTCGGTGCCGAAGACATCGAGGCGCCGGATGCGGAATGGGTTCAGGTCACAGCGGTTGAACCCAGGTTGTACGGAAAACGCTGCGCGGTAGCCGGCCGCGCGGGCCGCTGCTTCGACCCGGTCATCCACATGGCCGTAGGGATAGGCCAGGAGGTCGGCCCGCAGGCCGAGCAGCTTCTCCACGGCGGCGCGCGAGCCTGTCAATTGGTCGGCCAAGGCGCCGTCGGCCAGCATTGGCAGGCTGGCGTGGGTGCGGGTGTGCGAGTGGAAGCTGCAACCGCGAGCCTGCATCTCCACCACTTCATCGGGCGTCAGCAGCGGGTAGGTGCCTCCGCCGTGCCTCCCGCTTGCATTCCAGGCGTCAACGCCGCCCAAGAGATCCGTGACCAGAAAGATGGCGACCGGCCAACCCAGCCGTTCAAGCACGGGCAGCGCGTGTTCTCGCACGCCGCGGAACCCGTCGTCGAAGGTGAGGACGAAGTCGCCGGCCGTGAGCTGCGGGCCGCCGGCGAGCCAGCCCACGAAGGCGTCGATGCCCACGGCGCGGTACCCGCGCGTGGCCAGCGCACCCATCTGGGCAGCGAAGCGGCCAGGAGTTACGCAGTAGCGCGATTCCACTGAGGCATGCACTTCACCCACGCGGTGGTACATCAAGACGGGAACGCGTTCGGCGGCAGTCATGACTTGCGTTGGTCGGGCGGCACGATCAAGTAACCGGGACGGTGAAAGGACGTACCCATGGCGCTCAGGCTCGCAGCTCGTCCCTGATGACTTCCAGCCATGCGCGCCCCCACTTCAGGTCCGGCTCCACATGGTTGCCCTCGGCCCATTCGTTCCACGCCTTGAGGAACACGATGCGCTGATCGGCGGGCCGTGCCTGCACGCGCGAGATCGCCTCCCGCAGGTGGCCGCGGAACAGTTCGGGTGTGGCGTTGTGAAACACCAGGCCGCGCATGCCGCTGCGGGGCGTGTTGTCCCAGTTAGGCAGCGCGATGGGATAGTCCAGCCAGTCGGGCCGGTTGCTCCGCAGCAGGATGCCGCGGATGTCTTCGTAGTCCCAGATCGTCAGCTTGTGCTTGTTGCCCTGCAAAGCCAGCCTGGCCTTCAATCCCAGATAGCGCCGGGGGATGCGGCCATCGTGGCCCGGCAGGGCTTGCATCGCAGAAGCATCCATTCCGCGTGACCGGGGGTCCCACTCTTCGTCGCGGTGCGAGATGCCGACGATGTGCAGGCCAGGCAACCCGGCCTTGACAGCCCGTTCACGCCAGAACGCCATCACGTCGGCCACGTTCGGGATGTTGTCCGGTTTGTAGACCCCGAAAATTGGCTTTCCCTCGACCGTCAGGTAACGGGGATCCTTGAACGCCTGAAGCAGCCAGTCGAAATGGGCCGCATGGTCCTCCCAGCCCGGGTAGACCTGCTCGACCAGCATCTCGCTCGTGCCCTGCCAGACCGTGTTCCAGCTGTGGTTGGCCCAGCACAGGCAGAACGGGAAGTCCGGCTGGCCGGAGTTCAGGATCTCGTCGACAGGCCGTTCCAGGATGCGACGGCCACCGAACCAGTAGTGGTAGTAGCAGAAGCCTTCGATGCCGTGCTCGCGCGCCAAATCGGCCTGCGCTTTCCGTGCCGCCGGCAGCCGCAGATCGTAGAAGCCCAGGTCGGCCGGCACGTGAGGCTGGTAGTGGTCGGGAAAGAGTGGCTTGGCCTTGGCCGTGTTCGTCCATTCTGTAAAGCCCTTGCCCCACCAAGCGTCGTTCTCCGGGGTTGGGTGGAATTGAGGTAAGTGAAATGCGATGACTCTTGTCCCGTTCGTCATGTCATGCGCCTGAATCGCTTAGTGGTTTTGATACGCCTTACCGCAGTGCCAGAGTACTGCCGGAAAAGACGATATCGAGTGCAGATAGTGTCACTTGTTTTGGATAAATTTTGATGATAGTCTACCCAACGCTCGTCTCGCCACTAACAAAATTTGTCTACTCCGGTCAGTTAGCGAAATGTTTTCTCCGGCTTTGAGTCGAAATTCTTCTCGTGTCTGCCAAACTTCCGCCCAAAAGTCAAATGCAATGCTTCGCAGCCTTTCGTTCTCCCGCAATAGTGCTTTCTCGCCAAGACGAGCAATTGTTTCGCTTGCAGCCCTTTGGTCGCCAGCAAATTCCGTCAAGTTCAGCGTTTGCCTAAGACGCTGGAAGCCCGTCAGCGCCAGATTGGCCTGATTTTCTGCATATGCCGATAGTCGATCAGCGTCGACGCTCATCGCCGACGCAACAGCCACCTTCAGGTCGGCAATGGCGACGTTATAAGGCTGTAAGTGAGTTTCCTCCCAAGTTGAGGCATAGGTCGTAACCTTTTCGTTCTCAAGTCCCACTCTCGGCCGGGAAAATGCACCTGAGACGATTCGTCCATGAAGACTGGTGCCGACAAAGCATGCAGTGTGCGCAATCAGCGCTACCTGGGACCATACATTTCGGTTGGTCTCCGTGTGAACTCGTGTGCCACCTCTGCAGAGGCTTGCGGTAATTTTGGCGAGATCGCCTAGCCTTTCAATACTATCGTGGCCTGGTGCGATCCCGGCAGGCTGAAAGACAACGTTGAGAGTGAGGGAGGTCGCAATCTCCGCAATCGCCTGTCCAACGGCTTCGAGGCCTCTCTGCTTCAGGTAACCATCGTTCGCCTGAAAGAGGGTATATGGTTCAGACAGCCACGGATGCAGCGACAGCGCATTTGTAAATGCCGTATCAACTTCAGTTTGATAGTATAGTTTGAGAGCACTTACAATGTCGGGATCTAAGTGAATGATGGCACCATCCATGACCCCGGTTGTAAGTATTTTGTGCGTGACTCTATCGCGCACAGACGTGTATGTCGCCTGCTTGACTGCAGTAATCGACGCCTCAAGCTGAGTTGGTCGATCTCCCAGACTGCTTCCTCCGATAGAGTTCAGGGCGAACGACACGTCGCGTTCCATTGGCCCCAACAGATTCGACAGATTTGGAACATATGCAAGCTGCCCGGAGTTGGAGGAAATAAGTTCTCCGAGTAACCTTCGGGTAGTCGTGTCGGCTCTATAGAAAAGGTCATGTTTCTTCTTGTCCAACGTACCCGGAAACGCTGAACTGATCGAACTGGTTAATACTTCACCACCACAAACAATAACTGATTTAGGTAGGAAATCATCTCCGCAGGAATTAAACCAAGCGGATGCAGAAATCACTGTACCGGCGCCCTCCATGCTCATGTCGCGCGAGACGATGCTGAGCGGAACTATGGGCCAAGGATGCAGCAACTTCCTGCAGACATTGAGAAATAATATATCCCCGAAATTATCCCTTTCGTATGCGCCTACGAGTGCTATATATGATCTATCTTTCGCAGATGACATTTGTGGCTTTGAATCCTCTACACGCGGTCAGTTTGATCAAGAATGCGATGCTGCCGATGCTGCCGATGCGGGCGAAGCGAGTTTCATGTCATCAAAAGTCCAGGATGATGGTACGTCCACCAGTCCCACCTCTGGAAGCTTCGTGATGTCATAGCGACCTGCAGTGACGCTGATCGGGCAGATATTTTCCGCATACCAAATTTGTTGCCGGTACTGATCTAGAAATGCCAGTCTCAGTGCGTAATTCGCTGGACGCAGAGGTATGTCTGAAAGTCGACAAGTAAATCTATGCATTCCTGGCTCGAGGTCAGGTCGAGTGTCAGACAGCGCACTGCTAACTGAAATGATGTGGACGAAGTCAGAGGTGTGTATTCCTAGTATGATCTCTGGGCGGTTGAGTTTCTTGTGGAGCTGGAAGTCGACACGGATCTTCAGTGATTCGTGCAGGCCAACGCTCTGAATTGACTGATCGATCTCATTCAATCGTTCCAGACCTGTGACTCTAATTAGTCCGGCGTCTAGTTGGGGTTCAATTTCACCGTCCGTCCTAGAGTGTCGCGCGATATTGCGACGCTGCGCTTCGTCGTAGAAAACTCCGCATACTTCCGTCGGATTTCCGTCGCGGCTGATTCGGCCATGATCCATCAGAATTACGCGACTGCAAATTCTTTGCAGTTGCCGGATATTGTGTCCGACAATAATGACGGTGCGCCCCTGTCGCTTGATAAGGTCTTCCATTCGTTCGATGCATTTCTGCTGAAAGGCGATATCACCAACGGCGAGCACTTCATCGACGATCAAGATTTCTGATTCGACGCTCGTGGCCACTGCAAAGGCCAGCTTCACCTGCATGCCAGAGCTGTAGCGCTTGACCGGCGTGTCAATGAACTCGGCCATTTCGGCGAACGCGACGATGTCGTCGAACTTCTTCTCTAGCTCCCTTCTCGACATGCCGAGGATGCTGCCGTTGAGATAGACGTTCTCGCGCCCGGTGAAGTCGGGCACGAAGCCGGCGCCTACCTCGATCAGCGGCGCGATGCGGCCGCTGACCATCACCTTTCCGCTTGTCGGCGTGCTGATGCGAGACAAGAGTTTCAGCAGGGTGCTCTTGCCAGCGCCGTTGTGCCCTATGACACCAACGACCTCCCCCTGTTCGATTTGGAAACTTACGTCGTCCAGCGCCTTGAACGATGGGCGTTCGGTATCCGGTCGACCCACCAATCGGTTGCCAACGTTAAGTACGGTTTGCCGAAAGCTCCGCATTGCACCAAGTCGGTATTCCTTGGTCAGGTGGCTGACTTCGATAGCAGGCATCGTCTCGGTCTCAGATGACGTCGGCGAAATAGTTTTCCGCACGTTTAAAGAAGGAGTAGGACAGCGGCAGAAGAACCGCCACCAATAGTGTGCCGGGCAGTAGCGCCGCGAGGTCAGGTGCCGTTCCTCGAAGTACAGCGCGTTGGAAGGCATCGATGATGCCGGCCAGCGGGTTCATCGTGTAGGCGGCATACAGCAGGCCTGACCATTCGCCCGCGGCTTGCTGTACGAGTAACTTATCCTTGACGAGTTCAAGCGGATAGATGACCGGTGACGCATACATCAGCAGGTTCAGCAGCACAGGCAGCGCCTGCCCAACGTCGCGGTAGTACACATTGACCGCGGCGCCAACGAATGCGATCGTCAACGCTGTCAGCGCCGTGTAGAGAATGATCAAGGGGGCCCAAAGGACGTACATGGTGGGCACCATGCCATACCAAGCCATCAGTGCGGCCAGGATCAGGGCGTTGATGCCCAGTTCGATGAGTTTCGTGGCCACCGACGTTATTGGGAAGATCTCCCGCGGAAAGTAGATCTTCTTGATCAACGAGGTGTTACTGACCACGCTGTTGACACCGTCGGCAACGGACTCTTGGAAAAACATCCACGGCATCAGCGCTGCGAACGTCAGAATGGGGTAAGGGATGCTGCCGTTGTCGATACCAACAAAACTTCTCACCAGTGTGAAGACCAGCATCAGCGTCACCGGTTTGATCACAGCCCACGCGATGCCCAGATACGCCTGTTTGTAGCGCAGGGTAACGTTCTTCCACGCCAGCGTGAACATCAGTTCGCGGTAGTCGTAGAGGTTCTGTGCAACTCTGAGCATGGGGTCAGGGCGGTGTCACGCGCCGTGGGGCTTGGCGTCCGGGCAGGCGGAGTGAGCTGGAACTGAAGCAGTGGGCGCAATGCGAACCAACATACTGGCCGGATGCTAACGGCGTACCTGTCCACTCGGCTGCCGGTGAGGGAAAGCTTGTGCGCCAAATCGCCGGTTTCGCCGTCTGTCGCTCGAATGGAACCTGGAAGCGGGCGTGGCAACGGGGGGCGAGACCGGCCCGACATGAACGCGAACTCGCGCCGTGGGGGTCAACGTGACGCGGCATGGTCTCCTTGTGTCGGCACCAGGGCGTCGCTGGGCTCCCTGTTTGTGAAGGCGCGCTGAAGGGCCGCCGCGACAGCGGGGGCAAGGCCGCGTGAGAAGCCCGCGGTGAGGTGACTGTGATCGCTGAAATGAACTGTGGCACCTGTCAACACCCCGCACTGTTGACCGGGGCATAAGTGAACGGAGAGGTCGACAAGCAACACGTCCGTTGCGCCTTCGGAGGCTCGTCGTTCGGCCTCGAAGATGAGACGGCCAGGCTCCAACGCCTTCTGCCGCGCGAATGCGCAGGTGATCTCTGGATTCGCCCCGCGATGTTCCGCGCGTGCCAGACACGTCGGCACGTTGAAGCCAGGCCACGGCGTGTCATGCAGGATGACGATCCTGGTGCCGGCCGAGCCCAGCGCGGCGATCGTGCGCCTGGCCCCCGCTTCCCAGGCGCTGGCGGCGACGCCGGCATAGCGGCTGCCGCTGGCCAGCACCACGACGTCGGGCTTGAGCGCCGCGATGCGCCGCACGGCCTCCGCGCGCCAGGTCGCGCACTCGGGATACGGGCGCCTGAACCCGGCCAACTCGACGTCCACCGGTGTGTCCACCCACGGGCAGGCCGACTTGGTCATCGACACCAGACGCCAGCCTTGCTGCGCACCCAAGGCGTCCAGCGCCGGGTACCAGTGCGCGGCGTGCGAGTCTCCGAGCAGCACCACGACACGGTCTGCCGTCGGCTCCCCCGCATCGCAGGCCGTGACCTTGTCCACCTTGATGGGCACGTGGCAGCCCTTCGCGTAGACGACTGGGATGTCCTTGCGTGCATCGATGTACAGCTGTTGCCTGGCGCTCACCGGGGCATCAAGCGTGCTCGAGTGCAACAGCGTCAGCGCGCCGCCCGCCACCACCGTGGTTGACAGCGCCGCAATCACGGCCAGCCTGGGCCGCGCGCGAGCAGCGTGGCCGACCCTGAACGGCTTCTCGATCCAGCGGTAGGACGCCTCGGCCGCCAGATACGAAAGCACCAGCGCCACCAGCGTGGCCTTGGGGCCGGCTTGCGGGTAGACCACCGGCGCCATCACCAGCAGCGGCCAGTGCCACAGGTACCACGAGTACGAGACGTCGCCCACCCGGGCCAGCGGCCGGAACGACAGGCCGGTGCGAAGCGCCGTTGATCCGGTCTCGTGAAGTGAGGCCAGAACCAGCGCGGTGCCACCCGCCGGCAGCAAGGCCCAGGGGCCCGGGAACAGCGTGCCGTGCCCCAGGGCCAACCCGCTGGCCGCGATGGCGGCCGCACCGGCCCACCCCGCGGCGCGCAGCCACGCCGCCGGCACCGCCTGAAGGCGCGGGTGCGCCAGGTGCGCCATCGCCCCAAGGCCGAATTCCCAGGCGCGGAAGGGTGTGAGGAAGAAGGCCCAGGGCTGCGAGTTGCGGGTCATCCAGACGCAGGCGACGAAGGTGACCGCGCTGACCGCGATCGTCATCCACCAGATCCGGCGCACCGCCGTGCCGCCGCGCAGACGGGTGGCCGCCAGCGACACCATCAGCGGCCAGAGCAGGTAGAACTGCTCCTCGACCCCGAGCGACCACATGTGGAGCATGGGGTTCACCGCGGCATCGCCGCCAAGGTAGTCGACAGCGCGCGAAGTGAACCACAGGTTGGCTGCGTACAACGAGGCCGCGCGCGCTGCCGCCACGATATCGGTGCGTTCCAACGGCGGGTAGATCAGCACCGAGGCCCAGACGACCACGACGATCAGCGTGATGGCCGCCGGCAGGAGCCGCCGCGCCCTGCGCGCGATGAAGTTCGGCAGATCGATGCGCCCCTTGGCCTGCACCTCGCGCACCAGCAGGCCCGTGATCAGGTAGCCCGAGATGACGAAGAACACGTCGACGCCGACGTACCCGCCGGGCAGGAAGGGCAGGCCGGCGTGATACAGGACGACGAGCAGGACTGCGACGCCGCGCAGGCCCTGGACGTCAGGGCGCAGCGTTGCTGCAGGTGCGTTCATATGCGTGCGCGGGCCAAGGCGTCACGAACCGACGGGCGGCCTGGCGCGCCGTCATGAGAGGAAGCGACGAATCCGGAGATGACGAAGATGGCGTCGACGCCGACCGGCGTACGTCGCTGCGCTGCCACTGCAGGAGCATCTGCATTCAAGTAGAGGTTGCCGCCTGGGCGCAATGTTGTACGGGCTGATCTTGTCGCTGCAGCCCGCAATAGGCACGTGGTTGCGGCAACGAAAGGACGGGCCCGAGCCGGGGGGCTTGTTGACATGAGGGCCGGATGCTAACGGCGGCACTGGCGACGGCGCCGACCGAGGCTCGATCACGCTGCGCCAATGTGCCGCTTTCGCTGAACTCGGCTCTTGTGGCACTCGCACTTCTCCATCCTCACGGGCGGGAATAAGGGCCGGCGCTTGAGTGCAGCGCTGGCGGCCCGGCTGATCCAGGAGAGCGTGCTGCCCGCGGGCGTGCTCACCAACGCAGTTGTTCGACCTCGATGCCGAGAGCCGCCGCTACCTTTTCGAGCGTGGCCTTGCGCGGCTGTCTGACTCGCTCCATCTGGGCGTACGCGGCCTGAGTGATTCCAATGCGGCTGGCAACCTCTGCTTGCGTGAGGCCGAAGTGCTCGCGCCATGCAGCCATCGCAGACACGCCACGTTCGAACGAGAGGTTCACCACCTCGTTGGGAACCGTGCCGTGGGTGAAGCCGCCCTTCATACGGCGGAACTGTTCGTAGGGGACGACCACGAAGGCTGGCTTTCCGTCTTGGCCAACGATGACTTGAAACTCAGTACGTGCGTTCATCGCGCTTCCTGCGTGCGGCGACCTTGGGCAGCTGGCGAAGGGCTTTGGGTTGCCAGTTGATCGCGTTCACGCGGTAATGATAAGCGAGCGATACGTATCGTCAACTGCGGGCTGCAGGCCTGTCGCAGGGTCACTGTCGCAGGGTCAGCTTGCGAAGGCTGTCAGCATGACGTAGAAACACCCACACACATAAACACCGATTCGTCCATGAGCTCAGTTCGCTGGAACATTGTGGTGTCGCCCGACACCGATCAATCCGTCCGCATGTACCTCGCTGGCCAAGGGGCTGGCCGTAAGGGCGACCGGTCGCGTTTCATCGAGGAGGCGGTGCGGGCGCACATCCTCGTGTTGTCGTCCGAGCAAGCCAAAGCCGCCAACGCCGACGTAAACGAGGCCGAGCTGACAGCGATCGTCGCCGAGGCTTTGGAGTGGGCGCGCTCGCGTGAACACTGATGTCGGCTGTCCTGGGCACCAACGTCCTGCTCAGTGCCCTCATTTCGCCGCACGGCACGCCCGACGTGATCTACCGCGCTTGGCGGGCCGCACGCTTTGAGCTCGTGACTTCGCGGGCCCAGCTCGATGAGCTGCGCCGTGCCAGCCGATATCCCAAGTTCAAGGCAGTTCTCCAGCCACACCGTGTGGGCACGATGGTGAACAACCTGCAGCGCGCGCTGGTCCTGGAGCGTTTGCCGACAGACATTGAGGCCGACGATCCGTTCGACGCGTTCCTGCTGGCGATGGCAGTGGCCGGCGACGCCGACTATTTGGTGACCGGTGACCATCGCGCCGGGCTTGTGCAACGCGAGCACATCGGCCGCTGTCGGATCGCCACGCCGGCCACCTTCTGCGCCGTGGCACTTCCTGCCACAGCCGTGCCGCCATATCGTTGAGACGGAAGGCGTGTGTGCGGCACGTTGTCGCCAATACAACAATTGTCGTCATCGGAGCAGTGCGCGAATTCGCTTGTCAGGTGGTGGCATCGCGCGGTATTGATTGACTATGATTCATAGTTAATCGATCTTGAGGGCCGCCCCATGGCTGAACCAGGCACCGAAACCCGCGTCATCACTTCTCACGTCCCGCGCCCTTTGGCCGACCAGGTGGACGCCCTGGCCACGCGGCTTGAGCGCTCGCGCGGATGGATCGTCAAGCAGGCCCTGGCCGAGTTCATTGCGCTGGAGGACCGGCGCTACCGGATGACGCAGGAGGCCCTGGCCGATGTCGATGCCGGGCGCGGGGTCGACCACAGCGAGGTCGAAGCCTGGATTGACAGTCAGGGCACTGACCAGCCCTTGCCGCCACCGTCATGCGCGTAATCTGGACCAGCAGAGCGCTCAGCGATCTTCTCTGGTTGCATGCCTTCCTGGCTCCGGCCGATCCGCGTGCGGCACGATCTGTGTTCGAGCAGCTCAAGGCCGGGCCCAGGCATCTTCAGGCCCACCCGCGCCTGGGCGAGCGGGTGCCGGATTTCGGAGAGCGAGAAGTGCGCCGCTTGATCGTCGGGGACTACGAGATGCGCTATGAGGTCAAGCCCGATGCCACTTGGATTTTGCGGCTGTGGCACAGCCGCGAGGACCGGTAGAACGCAATGTCGGAACACCCCAAGCCAACGCAGTTGTTCGACCGCGATGCCGCCGCAGTTGGGCCCGACCGCTCGAACAGCGTGCTGCGAATGCGGGCGCCCTCGTGATGCTTCGATTGACGGTGTACGGCTATGTACCGTACATTCACTCTGAAGGAGACTTTTGATGCTGCCGACCCCCGAATCCACCCGAACCGCGCGCGTTGAAGCCCGGATCGCACCAGATGCGCTGGCCGTCGTTCGCCGCGCGGCTGAGATCCAGGGCCGCAGCCTGAGTGACTTCATGGTGGCTGCAGCCCTGAAAGATGCGCACCAGACGATCGAGGAGGCACAGATCATCAGGCTGTCGATCGATGATCAACATCGCTTTGCGCAGGCTCTGCTGAACCCACCGCCCCTGGCACCGGCGATGAAGCGTGCCCAGCAAGCACACGAGCGCCTGATCCGTCAGACCAAGTGACGGTGTCCTTTCGACTCGAGGCCCTGAGCACGCGCCACGATCGAACCCGTTTCGCTTGCGGCGTTGCGGCACTGGACGGCTACTTCACAACTCAGGCGACTCAGGACGCACGGCGTCGCGCCAGTGCCTGCTTTGTCGCTGTCGACGACAGCACCGACAAGGTCGCCGGGTACTACACACTCGCAGCAGCCGGTGTGCCGTTGTCCGACCTGCCGGAGGCCCTGACGAAGCGGCTGCCGCGTTACCCGTCGGTTCCTGTCGCCAGGGTCGGCCGTTTGGCGGTCGACCAAGCGTTTCAGGGGCGGAAGTTGGGTGCTGCGCTGCTCGCCGACGCCGCACTTCGTGCGCTGCGCTCCGAGGTCGCTGTGTTCGCGCTGGTCGTCGACGCCAAGGACGAGGCGGCCGTTGCGTTCTATCGACACCACGGGTTCGAGCTCTATGGCAAACAGCCCAGGCAGTTGATCGTGCCCTTGGGCAGCTTCACCCGCGGCGCTTGATGGATCGGGCATGGGTGGCATCTGTTCATCGAGTTCGATCCATACGGCTGGGCGCTCGGTGTTGTGGACGGGCTTTGCCGCACAGGACACCCGGCACCGTGCAGGGTCGCGCATTGTCGTTAATGCAACAATTGTCGTGATTGGAGCAATGAGCGACAAGATGAAGACCTTCGACGACATTCAGGTGCGCCGCCCGGAGTTGGCCGCGAGCTACCTTGCCTTGATCAAGGCCCAGCCTGGCCGGCCGCTCGCGATGTTTGCGCCACGACGGGTGGGCAAGACCTACTTCCTGGATCACGACCTGGCTCCGGCCGCCAAGAGCGGCAAGTGGCTGCCTGTCTACGCCGACCTGTGGTTGCAGAAGGCCGCGCCGCTGAACGCCATCAACCATGCGCTGGAAGAAGCCCTGGACGATGTGGCGGTTCCAGCCAGCGACATCGGCCGACTGGCCAAGACCCCGGTGAAGAGGCTGGGCGCGATGGGTGCCACGTTGGATCTGGGCGAAGCGCCCGCGCGGCGCCCGTTGCCCACGGCACCCGAACTGCGCCTGGATGCCTTGGTGGTTCGCCTGTCGGCGGCCGCCGGCAAACCGATCCTGCTGATGCTCGACGAGATCCAGTCCTTGGGCGACGTGGCGCAGGGCGAGAAGATCATCGCCACACTGCGCGCGGTCATCCACAAGCGGCGAGATGTTTTGAAGGCCGTCTTCACCGGGTCGTCGCAGGAAGCCATGGCCCGCATGCTGTCCACGGCGGGCGCGCCGATGTACCAGTTCGCGCAACTGCTGGACTTTCCCGTGCTCGGCGACGAGTTTCTCCAGAAGCTGGCCGATCACTTTGCCCAGGTGCACCCGGGCAAGCGCCTGGAGTTGGATGACTTGCGCCGCGTCTTCGCCCGGGTCGGGTTCAAGCCGGGGCTGATGCGAGATTTGGTGAAGTCGGTGTCGGCGGAGGGCATCACCGATATGGATGCCGGGGTCAAACGCTTCGTGCTCGACGATCGGCAGGTCGCGGGCTGGGGCGCGCTGATGCAACCGCTTGACCTTTTCGAGCGTTCGGTGCTCGTGGTGATCGCACGAGGGCGGCCGCCCATGGGGCGCGAGACGCTGGACGAACTGGCGGGTTTGCCGGGCGGGCGCCCAACGGTGGCCAAGGTGCGCGCCGCGATCGAGCGCCTGCGCCGCGCGGGGCTTGTCAGCAAGGCCGGCGGGCGGCCAACCGCCATCGACGACCCCTTGTTCGCCGAGTACCTGCTGGCGCTGAATGCAGCCCCCGCTCAGTGACGGACGGCCGGCGACGAAGAGGGTGTCGTCGGGAATCATGGGGTCTTTGCCGTTGGTGACAGTCGAAGAAGGTGCAGGCCTTCGAAGCGACCAAAGTCGCGATCGAAGGTCACGAGGCGAAGCCCGCAGGCCGCGGCAAAGGCGGCGAGATAGGCGTCCGTGATCAGGCGCGCCGGCAAGCCGGCCCCCACGTAGCGGCGCATGGTGGCCGGCCCCATCAGGCGGGGCTGAGTCAGCAGACGAACCAGCCCCAGCATCGTGACCCTGCAGAAGTGCAGCCGTGCCGCGGCCTCGTTCGCCCAGTACTGCCGCGCGGCGGCGTGGTGCGGGTGCTCCTGCACGGCCAGCGCCAGCCAGACGTTGACATCCGGAAGGTCACCGTGGTCGCCGCCGGCCGCTGGGGCAAGGGGCCGTGCCGTCATTCGTGGCCCTCCGCCAGCTCGAACAGGGCGGCGTTGCTCAGCAGCTTGGCCGGCAACCGTTGCCCGATGGACAGCGTGGGCGGCGCACTGCGAGGTGCAATCCGATGCGCGCGCCATTTGCAGGGCCGAGAAAGCCGGGGCGCTGCACTGAGAGGGCGCTGCCGCGGGCGTGCTCAGGGGCAAGATCCAGCAGCTCATTCACCCAGCCGGCAGCCGCCACCTCTTCAGGCGATCGTTCTTCGCGCCCATGCCGCCATGGCGCGAGGCGGACTGCATGTTGACAACGGTTGTCACACGACGGAGGATAGCGCCATGAGCCGCCAAACCATGAGTTTCGCCTTGCCGGAGTCGATGCGCACGTACATCGACGCACGCGTTTCTGCGGGCAGCTACGGCAATACGAGTGAGTACATCCGCGACCTGGTGCGCCGAGACCAGGACGAGCAGGCCAGGAAGCGCCTGCGGGATTTGATCCAGGAGGGGTTGGCGTCCGGGCCGGGGCGTCCCCGGACGAAGGCGGATGACGAGGAACTGCTGGCCATCGCGCGCGGCGAGATCGATTGAAGCCAGCGACTCTTCGCCCCGGGGCGTTGCGTGACCGGCAGATGGAAGTCCGGTACTACCGCAAAGAGGCCGGGAGCACGATGGCGGTTCGGCTGCTGAACGCGACGAATGCGGCACTGTGCGTACTTCAGCGATCGTGGACGCCTGTTTCAGTCTGATCATGGACGGTAAAACTGAGCCGCAGCAGGCGGGCTGAGGCGCTGTCGACGCTGGACCCACGCGACTTCCTGGCACTGGATAGCTCAGGCGGGTTGAGCCGTGAACTTGACCCCCAACGCACGAGCGACCTTCATCACCGTTTCAAAGCGTGGCTTTGCGCCAGGCGCAAGAGCCTTGTAAAGACTCTCTCGACCCAAGCCGGCGTCTTTGGCGACTTGCGCCATGCCCTTCGCGCGGGCGACGTCGCTGAGGGCGAGGAGAAGCAGGTCGGGATCGTTTGCCTCAAGGACTGCGGTCATGTATTCGGCGATTGCTTCGTCGTCGTCGAGGTACCGAGCTGCGTCGAACGCAACAAGCTTCAGGGGTGCCTTGGCTTTAGTCATAGATCGTCTCCAAGTTCAGAAGCCAGCTTCAAGGTGTTAGCGGCGGTGTAAATCCGCTTCTTTCCGGTGGCGAGGACGCGGTTTTGCCTACGCCGGCTGGCCGTGCGAAGCACGAGCCGACCCGGTGTGCCTGGCAGCAGGGCGTCAAACCACATCAAACAGCATCGCCCCGGTGATGCTCCTGAAGCCATTGCTCCAGCATCATCAGTATCCACACCATCTCGCCGTAGTAGCCCGGGTGCGCGGGCAGGTGTTCGTCGAGCAATGCGGTGATGAATTCGGGCCGCACGATGCCGCGCCCGGCCAGGCTGTGCAGTGAATCGCTCGCCAATTTCAGCAACGCCGCGTGCTTGTTGGCCCAGACCCCGAACGGCAGCCCGAAGCCCTGCTTTTTCTTCGCCAGGATCTCGTCGGGCAGGAAGCCACGCAGCGCCTCCTTGAAGAACCAGCGCAGCTTGAGCCCCTTGAGCTTGTATTCGGTGGGCAGGCGCAGCGAGAAGTCCACCAGCGCCTGATCCAGGAAGGGGAAGCCCACGGCCACGCCCGCCAGCTGCGTGGTGCCGCAGACCTTGGGCAGGTCGGCTTCGGCCAGGGTGTAGCGCCAGTCGTAGGCCAGCATGCGGTTGAGCGCGCTGGCGCCTTGCACCTGCCGCCACACCGCCTGCTGCTGGCGCAGCGGGTCGGCCTGGTCCACGCGGGCCAGGAAGTCGGGGGTGAAGACCTTGTCCACGCCCAGGTGCAGCAGCAGGTTCGTCATCTGCATGCGGTCGGGCAGGGGCACCTTGGCTTGTTCGACGTAGCTGCGGCCCTTGCGCGCCAGCGGCAGGGCGCCCAGCGGCGTGCGCTCGAGCAAGGGTTCCATCAGACCCTTGCGCAGCGCGGCGGGCACGGCGTCGTACCAGCCGAAGATGCGCTGCTTGGCATAGCGGGAGTTGCCGCCGAAGAGTTCGTCGCCGCCATCGCCGGCCAGCAGCTTGGTCACGCCGTCGTTGCGCGCCATCTGCGCGCAATAGAACGCGGGCAGCGCCGATGAGTTGCCGAAGGGCTGGTCGTAGTGCGCGGCCACGTGGGGGATGTTGCGCACCAGGTCGTCGGGGGTGACGTAGTACTCGTGGTGCTCGGTGCCGAAGCGCTTGGCGGCGATGCGCGCGAACTGCATCTCGTCGTAGCCCTCGGCCTCGAAGCCGATCGAATAGGTGGCGGCCGGCCGGCCCGCCGCTTCGCCGATCATCCCGGCCACGGTGGAGCTGTCCGTCCCGCCGCTCAGGAAGCAGGCCGGCTTGCCGCCGTCGAGCTGCGCGGCCACGGCGTCGCGCAGGCATTGGCGGAACTCCGCGGCCAGCGGCTCGAACGCGGGGCGGCCCGGCTCGGTGAACTGGGGCACCCAGTAGGGCGTGACGGTGAGCCGGCCACCTTCGAACAGCGCGCAATGCGCCGGTGGCAGGCGGTGCACGCCCTGGAAGATGGTGCGCGGCGAGGGGATGACGTGGAAGTACAGGTAGTCGAAGATGGCCTGCGGGTCGATCTCGGCCCGGGGGGGCAGGGCGGCCAGTTCGTCGGCGCGCGCGGCGAAATGCAGCCGCCCTTCGATGACGCGGTAGCACAGGCTGAAGACCGCAAAGCGGTCCACGGCGAGGAAGGTCCGGCCCGCCGCATCGGTCAGGCCGATCGCGAAATCGCCCACGGCGCCGGCGGCAGCCTGCGCTGCGCCTTGCGCCAGAGCGGCCTGCCAGGCGGCGATGTCGCCTTGTTCACGGGCCAGGGTGGCGAGCCGGGTGTCGGTGAAGCGGGGCGCGCCCAGCGCCAGCGCCGGGGAGGCGAGTGGCAGCATCAGTGGCCCGCCATGCGCTGCAGCGCGCCCGGGTGGCGCGGAGGCCCGGCGAGTTCTACGGTGCCACGCGGGTGGGCATATTCCTTCGTCGGTTGCAGTGGCAGCCCCTCGAATTCGCCCGGCTCTTCGGCCGAGCCCGGCACACGGGTGCCGGGCACCAGGCGGTAGTCGTCGTCCGAAGGTTGGGCGAAGGCATCCCAGCCGACGTGGAAGTTGCCGCGGTACTCGCCCGGTGCGGCCGTCTCGAGCCGGCCGTCGTTGCCGACCAGCAGGTTGTTGACGGCCTTCACGAACACGTCACCGGGCACCACGCGCAGGAAGACGCCGCCCTCGGGCCGCTTGTCGACCAGCGTGTTGTGCACCAGCACCAGGGCGTTGGCCGGCCACCTGTAGCCTTCGGCAGCGTACGAAATCATGATCGGATTCTCGGTCAGTGCGCTTTGCTGGATGACATTGCCCACCACCACGGCCACGCCGCCGTTCGGGAACTCCAGCTCGTAACTGGCGCGGCCTTCGGGCCCATCGGTGAGGCGGTTGTAGAAGATATGGTTCACCGCCGCGCGGCTTTTCAGCAGGTGGCCGACGGTGGCATGGTGGAAGTGGCTGCCGCGCACCGAAAGCCTGGCGATGCTACCGGCGTAAAGCTGGTGGTTGTGGCCGTCGGGGCGCTGGTTGTGCGCGAATTCACTGTTTTCGACCGTCAGCTCGGCCAGCGGGTCGTTGCCCGTCAGCAGGCCCATTTCGTTGTCGATGAAGCGGCAGTCGCGCACCGTGAGCTGGCCTGTTTCGAAGCGGATGCCGGCGCCGTTGCGCGAAGGCACACGCGTACCTTCGAAGTCGAAACCTTCGACGGCGATGCGCCCGCCGCGCACCACCCAGATCGCCTTGCCTTCGGCCGAGGCCCCGTCGGCCCGCAGGCGCACGCGGCCGCCGGCGGCGCGGATCGTCAGCCGGTCCTGCTGCCACACGGCCACGTCGCGCCGGTATTCGCCGGCATCGACCTCGACGGTGTCGCCATTGCGGGCCCGCCGGGCGGCTTCGGCAAGGGTCTTGATGGCGCGCCCGGGGCCGACGCGAAGGATGGCGGGCGGGCCCTTGCCCACCGCCGTGGAAGAGGGTGGCGCCGTGGCGCTCCAGGTCGGCCACGGCCATGCCATGGTCGCGATGGCGAGCAGGGCAGGCCTGCGCGCTGTCGCGGCAGATCGGTTCGGGTTTTCGACAAGCCCCCGGTTCGTGGGGGGAGCGGCGCGCATGACGACCTCTCGTCGTTGTTCCTTCGGCGGTCTGAGCTTAGACTCGATCGTCGATCAAGCATGGAGCGTGCTCATATGAAAACCGCTTGGCAAGCCGCATTGTTCGCGCTCGGCCTGTGCCTGGGTGCCCAGGTTTCCGCCCAGAGCTGCCCGGCAGGAACGATTCGCGTGACTGCGGTCGGAGCCACGCTGAGCAACAAGACCGTTTGTGCGGTACGCCTGCCCGACAGATGGCAGGAGTTTCACGCCGCATCCGGCACGCTCATCGACTACAAGAGGGGCCCGGCCGACCCCATGGACCCGACCAAGACGGTCGGCAACTGGACTTTCATCGACGGTGCGGCCGGGACGGTGACCTACAACTACAGCGGCGGCAGCAGCTACACCTTCGCCGTGTGCAGGCCCCAAGACGGCTTCGGCTCCTACAACTTCGTCTCGCTGACGGCAGGCACCATCAACAACGTCACGTTGAAAGACAACCAGGTTCCCTGCTGAAGCCTGCGCGCTAGGGCCTGGCCGCTGCGGCCGCTCTCGTTTCAACCGCCAGATTGCCCGCGCCCATGCTGAGCCGGCGCGGCCTGACGCTGACCTGGCTCGCGTACCTGCTGTTCGTCGTCTACGGCAGCCTGGTTCCGCTCGATTTCAGGCCCCTGCCGCTCGACGAGGCAGTGCAGCAGTTCCAGCGCATCCGGTGGCTGGCCATCGGTGTCCAGGGGCGTGCCGACTGGGTCGCCAACGGTGTGCTTTACGCGCCGCTGGCGTTTCTTACCGCGCGGGTGGCGTTCGGCTTGGGCCTGGCGCAGGCGCTGGCCGGCACGCTGGCCCTGGCGCTGTGCGCGGCGCTGGCCGTGGGCGTGGAATTCGCGCAGCTGTTCTTTCCGCCGCGCACGGTGTCGCGCAACGACCTGCTGGCCGAGTGGATCGGCAGCCTCGTGGGCGTGCTGTTCGCGCCTTTCGCGGCGAACTGGCTGAAGCGACTGGCCGGGGCCTGGCCGCGAGGGGGTGGACGCTTCGGGACGCAACTGCTCGGGCTGCACCTGCTCGAGCTCTACGCCCTGGGCTACCTCGCCCTGAGCTTCTTCCCCTACGACCTCTTGCTCTCAGCCGCCGAGGTGCAGCTCAAGTGGCAGTCCACGGGCTGGGGCGCGTGGCTCGCGCCTTCCGAGCGCGGGGCTTTCCTCGTCGGCTTGCAGCTGGTGGTGGAGCTGGCGCTGTCGGTGCCCATAGGCGCGTTGCTGGCCCGTCGCCACCCTGGCGGACGCATCGACCTGCTCGCCGCCGCGCTGGCCGGCGCGATGCTGGGTTTGTTCATCGAATGCGGCCAGTTCTTCATCGCCTCGGGCATCAGCCAGGGGGCTTCGGTGCTGACGCGGGCGTTCGGCGTGGCGGCCGGCGCCTGGGCCGTGCGCCAGCTGCGTCTGGCCGGCGTGGCCGGCGTGCGCGGCCTTCTGCGGCGTGTGGTGCTGCCTCTGTGGCTCATTTACCTGCCCTTGCTGGCGGGCGTGAACGGGGTCTTCAAGCACGCCTGGCAGGGGCCGGCGGCCGCCGCCGCGGCCTGGGGCGAAGTTCGGCTGCTGCCGTTCTATTACCACTACTACACGAGCGAGGCGGTGGCCTTGTCCAGCCTGGGCAGCGTGGCCCTGATGTACCTGCCAGCGGCCGTGCTCGGCTGGGCCGGCGGGTGGCCGACGCGGGCCACGCTGGCGGGCGTGGCCCTGCTCGCGGCGGTATTCGAAGCCGGCAAGCTGTTCCTCGCCGGCCTGCACCCGGACCCCACCAACGTCCTCATCGCCGTGGCCGCCGCGGCGGCGGCGCTCAAGCTGGTGGCGCTGCTGGACCGCGCCGCGACCGCCAGCGCCAACCACGGGCGCATCGCCCAAGAGAAAGCTCCTGTGCCTGCCCCCGTGCCCGAGAGGCGGCGTTTCGGATCGGCCTGGCTGCTGGCCTTGCCCGCCGTGGCCGCGTGGACGCTGGCGTTCCCGGTCTTCCCCTGGGCCTTGCTGGCCCTGCTCTCGGTATGTGCGGCGCTGGTCTGGCGCTGGCCGTTGCTGGCCCTGGCACTGCTGCCCGCGGCGCTGCCCGTACTCGACCTGGCGCCCTGGAGCGGCCGCTTCTATTGGGACGAGTTCGACCTGCTTTCGGCCGCCTGCCTGGCCGTGGCCCTGCACCGCACCCGCGGCGCAGAACTCCGCAAGGTACGGCGCCTGTTGACGCTGGCGTTTGCGCTGTTGGCGCTCAGCCTCCTGGCCAGCACGGTGCGCGCGTTGTGGCCGTGGCCGGCGCTCGACGACAACAGTTTCAGCAGCTACTACAGCGCCTTCAACGCGTTGCGCATCGTCAAGGGTGCGGTCTGGGCCTGGCTGTTCGTGCTGCTGTGGCGGCGGCTCGGAAGCCACGGGGCGGCGCGCTCGCGCATGTTCACGATGGGCATGGTCGCCGGCCTGGCGCTGACGGTGCTGGCCGTGCTCTGGGAGCGCGCGGCCTTCGTCGGGCTGTGGGACTTCGCTGCCGATCACCGCGTCACGGGCCTGTTTTCGGCCATGCACAAGGGCGGCGCCTTCATCGAGTGCTGGCTGGCCGTGGCCACGGCATTCGCGTTGGCCTGGGCGCTCCAGGCCCGGCTGTGGCCCGCGCGGGCCGCTGCGGCCTTGCTGCTGGCCGGCGCCGGCTACGCCATGATGGTGACCTACTCGCGCAACGGCTATGCGGCACTGGGCGTGGTGGTCGTGGTCGCGCTGATCGCGGCACTGGTGCCGGCGTGGCGCGCCAGGGGCTGGCGCCAGGCCGCGTGGGCTGTGGCCGTCCTGGTGCTCGTGGCTGCCGTGGTGCTGCCTATCGCTCTGGCGCCGTACGCGAGTTCCCGGCTCGCCAGGGTGGGCCAGGACCTGGCCGCGCGGCAGGCCCATTGGCAGGACGGTCTGCAGCTGCGCGACGACTCCGTGCTCACCGCGGTCTTCGGCATGGGTCTGGGCCGCTTTCCCGAGGCGCATTTCTGGCGCAGCCAGGAGCCTGCGCGAGCGGCGACGTACCGGCTGGGCCGCGACGGCGAGCGGCCGTTTCTGAGCCTGGGCGCGGGCGCCAAGCTGTATGTGGGGCAGATCGTGGCGCGGCCGGCCCCCGGGCCGTTGACGCTGAGCATGAGCCTGCGCGCCAGCCCGGGCCCGGCGGCGCTGTCTGTCGCACTGTGCGAGAAATGGATCCTCACCTCGCTGCGCTGTGCCTCGGCGACGGCCAGTGCGACGGCCAATGCGCCGGTCGAGCCCCACCTGGCGAAGCCCTCGTGGCAGCGCGTGGAGGTGCCGCTGGACGCCACGACGCTGCTCGAGGGTGGCGCCCCCGGACGGCCGCCGCTGACGCTGGCGCTGCTCACGCCCGGCCGTGGCACCGTCGACGTCACCGACCTGCGGCTGACATCGGCTGCGGGCGAAGAACTGCTGGCCAACGGCAATTTCGCGCAGGGCATGGACCGCTGGTTCTTCGCCACCGACGCGGACCCGCCCTGGCAGCTGCACAGCCTGCCGCTGACGGTGCTCTTCGACCAGGGCTGGCTGGGCGTGCTGGCGTGGTCGGTGCTGATGCTGGGTGCCCTGGGAGCGGGGCTGAAACTCGCGGCGCAGGGCCGGGCGCAGGTGCCGGCGGCGCTCGCGGCCTTGTGCGGGCTCCTGGTGTCGGGGTCGCTCAATACGCTGATCGACGCCCCCCGCTTCCTCGGGCTGCTTCTGGTGCTGCTGTGGCTGGCGGCGGCGTCGGATCGCCGGCAGGCCGGGGGCCGGCCTGCCGTCAGGCCGGCTGCCCCCGCTTAGAATTGCCGGTTGGCCCGGCGACGTCGGGCGCTGCCGAGGACTGTCGAAAGTGTTTATCTCCCAAGCCTTTGCCCAAACCGCCCCTGCCGCCGCCGCGGGTGGGGACTCCATGTTCGGCTCGCTCGGCTCGCTGGGCCAGATGCTGCCGCTGGTGCTGATGTTCGTGGTGCTGTACTTCATCATGATCCGGCCGCAGATGAAGAAGCAGAAGGAGCACAAGGCCATGATCGAGGCCATCGCCAAGGGCGACGAGGTGGTCATCGCCGGTGGCGTGCTCGGCCGCGTGGCCAAGATGGGCGACAGCTATATCCATGTCGAGGTGGCCAACGGCGTGGAACTGCAGGTGCAGCGCGGCTCCGTGGTGCAGGTGCTGCCCAAGGGCACGTTCAAGTAATCGCCACGGTGCTGGCGCCGCTGCGGCGGCGCCTTGGCGCGCGGCAAGGAATCACGCATGAACCGCTACCCCCTGTGGAAGTACGTCCTGCTCGCCGTCGCGCTGCTGGTGGGTCTGCTGTACACGCTGCCCAACTTGTATGGCGAGGCGCCGGCCGTGCAGATCTCGGGCGCCAAGTCCACCGTGCGCGTGGACGCCTCGCTCATCGACCGCGTGCAGCAGGTGCTGCAGGGTGCCGGGATCAAGCCTGACTTCGTGCAGTTCGATGGCAACTCGGTGCGCGCCCGCCTGGCTGACACCGACACCCAGATCAAGGCCAAGGACGCCATCGCCAGGGCCCTGAACCCCGACCCCGCCGACCCGCGCTACATCGTGGCGCTGAACCTGCTGTCACGCACGCCGGCCTGGATGGCCCGGCTGCATGCGCTGCCGATGTTCCTGGGCCTGGACCTGCGCGGCGGGGTGCACTTCCTCATGGAAGTGGACATGCGCGGCGCGCTCAAGCAGTCGGTGGATACCTACGGCAGCGACGCCCGTGCGGCGCTGCGCGACAAGCGGCTGCGGTTCTCCGGCCTGGCGCGCGACCCCAACGGCCTGACCGTGACCCTGCCCGACGCCGAGACCGCCAAGCAGGCCCGCGAGCTGCTGTCCGACCGCCTGCCCACGATGCAGTGGACGGAAGAGCCCGCCGAAGGCGGTGTGCGCCTGATGGGGCGTCTGTCGCCCAAGGCCATTGCCGAGATCCAGGCCCAGGCCGTCAAGCAGAATATCGAGACGCTGCACAAGCGTGTCAACGAGCTCGGCGTGGCCGAACCCGTGATCCAGCAGCAGGGTGCGAACCGCGTGGTCGTGCAACTGCCCGGCGTGCAGGATACGGCGCGCGCCAAGGGCATCATCGGCCGCACCGCGACGCTGCAGTTCCGCCTGGTCGAGCCCGACACCGCCACCGCCGCCGAGGTGGTGCCCACGCGCCAGGGCGGCAACGTGGGCCTCAAGCGCGATGTCATCGCCACCGGCGAGCAGCTCAAGCAGGCCGCCGCCACCATCGACAACGACCAGCGCCCGGCCGTCTCGGTGCGGCTGGACGACGTGGCTGGCCGCTCGATGCGGGCTGTCACGCGCGAGAACCTGGGCAAGCCCATGGCCATCGTGCTCTACGAGAAGGGCAAGGGCGAGGCGCTCTCGGTGGCCACCATCCAGGGCGAGTTCGGCAACGACTTCCAGATCACCGGCAACTTCACGCCGCAGGAGACGGCCGACCTGGCGCTGCTCACGCGGGCCGGGGCGCTGGCCGCGCCGATGGAGATCATCGAAGAGCGCACCATCGGCCCGAGCCTGGGGGCCGAGAACATCACCAAGGGTTTTGAGAGCGTGATGTACGGATTCGCCGCCATCACCCTGTTCATGTGCCTGTACTACCGGCTCTTCGGCCTGTTCTCCTCGGTGGCGCTGGCATTCAACCTGCTGTGCCTGGTGGCGCTGCTGTCGATGCTGCAGGCCACGCTGACGTTGCCCGGCATCGCGGCCATCGCGCTGACGCTGGGCATGGCCATCGACGCCAACGTGCTGATCAACGAGCGCGTGCGCGAAGAGCTGCGCGGCGGTGCTTCGCCGCAGGTAGCCATCCACACCGGCTACGAGCGCGCCTGGGGCACGATCCTGGACTCCAACGTCACCACGCTGATCGCCGGGGTCTCGCTGCTGGCCTTCGGCTCGGGGCCGGTGCGCGGCTTCGCGGTGGTGCATTGCCTGGGCATCCTGACTTCGATGTTCTCGTCCGTGGTGTTCTCGCGCGGGCTGGTCAATCTCTGGTACGGGCGCCAGAAGCGCCTCAAGGGCATGTCCATCGGGCAGGTGTGGCGGCCTGATGGCGCGACGCCGGCCAACGAGACACCGCAAGCCTGAACCGGGAGCCGACGATGGAATTCTTCAAGATCAAGAAAGACATCCCGTTCATGCGCCACGCGCTGGTGCTGAACGTGGTTTCGTTCATCACCTTCGCCCTGGCCGTGTTCTTCCTCACCACGCGCGGCCTGCACCTGTCGATCGAATTCACCGGTGGCACCTTGCTGGAGGTGGCGTACAGCCAGCCGGCGGACATCGGCCGCGCCCGCACTGCCGTCGAAGGCATGGGTTTCGGTGAAGTGCAGGTGCAGACCTTCGGCACCTCGCGCGACGTGATGATCCGCCTGCCGTTGCGCGGCGACATGAAGCAGACCGAGGTCGCCGACCGCGTCTTCGCTGCGCTGTGCAAGGTCGAATCGGGCACCGTGGGCACCAAGCAGTACCTCACGCCGCAAGGCGAGCAGGTGAGCCGGCCGTCGTGCACCGCGGCCGACGGCAAGGAGCCGCTGCTGCTCAAGCGCACTGAGGCGGTGGGGGCCTCGGTGGGGGCCGAACTCTACGAGAACGGGGCGCTGGCGCTGGTGGTCACGGTGCTGGGCATCATGGCCTACCTGGCGCTGCGCTTCGAGTGGAAGTTCGCGCTGGCCGGCATCATCGCCAACCTGCACGACGTGATCATCATCCTGGGCTTCTTCGCCTTCTTCCAGTGGGAGTTCTCGCTGGCGGTGCTGGCGGCCATCCTGGCGGTGCTGGGGTACTCGGTGAACGAATCGGTGGTCATCTTCGACCGCGTGCGCGAGACCTTCCGAAAGTTCCGCAAGCTCAACACCCACCAGGTCATCGACCACGCCATCACCAGCACCACCAGCCGCACCATCATCACCCACGGCTCGACGCAGATGATGGTGCTGTCGATGTTGATGTTCGGCGGCCCCACGCTGCATTACTTCGCGGTGGCGCTGACCATCGGCATCCTCTTCGGCATTTATTCATCGATCTTCGTCGCCGCGGGCATCGCGATGTGGCTGGGCGTCAAGCGCGAGGACCTTGTCAAGGTAGGGGGAGGGGGCAAGGACATCGACCCGAGCGACCCCAACGCCGGGGCGGTGGTGTAGAGTGACCGGCCACCCCAACCCCCCGTAGCCGCCCCTCGCTTGACATGGCCCACAGCGCCTCGCCCGACTCACTTGCTGGCCAGGCGCGCAGGCTCTACACGGAGGAGCTGGTCAAGGGGCTGGTGGGGCTGGTGCAGACCGCCATCGATGGCGCCCGCACCCTGCTGGACAAGCCCTCCGAGCACGCCACCTTCCAGCGCCGCCGCGAGCTCGTCCAAAGCCTGATGGCCGGCGCCCAGGCCTGGCACCGCGGCATCGTCACCGGTCTGCGCCATGCCCTGCTGCATGGCGTGTCGGCCTCGCGACCCGCAGACCTGCCACCCCCGGGCCGGGCGCGCGAAGCGATGACGCTGGTGCCCGACGACACCATCGAGCTCGAGATCGTCACCTCGCGCCTGGCGCTGGCCATCATGGACCGCGCCTCTTGGGAGTTTTCCGACCTGCGCTCGCGCGTCGCGCACCTGGAGGGTCGCTCCGAGCTCGAGCCGCACGACATGCTGCGCGCGCATGTGCTGGCTCGCGTGGTTTTCGATGCCTGGCGCACCGCCGGCCAGACGCTGGAGGGCTGGCGCGAGCTGCAGCCGCTGCTGCACGACGAGTTTGCCCTGCTCGTGGAAGAGGCCTACCACGAGACGAATCGCTGGTTGGTCGAGCACAAGGTCCTGGCCGAAGTGGACCTGCGGCCGTTCATCCGCCGCTCGCGCACGCACCCCAATGCCTCGCTGGGCTGGCAGGCGGGCACGGGTTTCGCGAGCGGGCGTGACGCGGGCCACTCGGGCGGCCAGGTCGGGAGCACCGACTACAACACGCCTGGCAGCTACGGGGCCGCGCCCAGCGGCGGCTTCACCGGCTGGGTGGGCGGCAGCAGTGGGGGTGGCCGCGGCGGCGTGGGCGAAGAGACCCGCCTGATGACGCGCGCCGCACCGCTGGCGCGCAGCCGCGAGCACGCCGAGGCCGTGCTCGGCCGCCTGAACCGCCTGGTCGGGCGGCATGTGCCCGAGTTCGGCGTTTCCACGCGCTCGCAGGGCCTGGCGCGTGCGCCGGTCCAGCTGTCGCCGGGCCTGGCGCGGGCCATCGATACGGCGCAGCATGGCATCCGCCAGCGCCTGACGCCGACCACGCGGCAAGGCGAGCCGATGGTCACCGCGCCGGTGATGCTCGAAGAGCTGCACCAGCGCAAGCAGCTCCTCAAGCAAGCTGCGGCCTCGCCGGAAGAGCGCGCCACGATCGAGATCGTCGCGCTCCTGTTTCAGAGCATCCTCACCGAAGACCGTATCCCCGCCACTGTGCGCGTCTGGTTCGCCCGGCTGCAGATGCCGGTGCTGCGCGTGGCGGTGTCCGAGCCCGACTTTTTCGCCACCATCGACCACCCCGCGCGCCGGCTGATCGACCGCATGGGGGCCTGCGTGATGGGCTTCGACAGTGGCGGTGGCAACGTGGGCGACGCGCTGGAGCGGGAGATCAAGCGCATCGTGCAGGTCGTCGAGGCCTACCCGGACACCGGGCGGCGCGTCTTCCAGACCGTGCTCACCGAGCTCGAAAAATTCCTCGAGCACTACTTCAGCACGGCGAACGAGGCCACCAAGCGCGGCGTCTCCCTGGCCCAGCAGGTCGAGCAGCGCGAGACCATGGCCATCCAGTACACCATCGAATTGCGCCGCATGCTCAACGAGGTGCCGGTGCAGGAAGGCGTTCGCCAGTTCCTGTTCCATGTCTGGGCCGACGTGCTGGCCACCACGGCCGTGCGCTTCAGCGCCCAGGGCGAGCGCACCAAAGTCATGAAGCGCGCCGCCGCCGACCTCATCTGGAGCGCCAGCGCCAAGGTCACGCGCGAGGAGCGCGCCGAGGTCATACGCCGGCTGCCGCTGCTGCTGAAATCGCTGCGCGAGGGCATGACCTCGGCGGGCATGGATGCGGCCCGGCAGGACGAGCAGATCCAGCAGCTCAACAACTCGCTGGCGGCGGCCTTTACCGCCAAGGCCGCGGTGATCCCGGACGACCGTCTGCGCGAGCTGATGGAACGGCTCGAAACGCTCGAGGAGCTGCTGCCCGAGGCGGCCGACATGGACATCGACGAATCGATGGTGCTGGACCTTTCAGGCCACCAGAGCGCCGAGCTCGATGTGGTGCTGGATGGCGGTTCGATGCCCACGCCCGCGATGGTGGCCTGGGCGCGCGAACTTCAGGTGGGCAGCTGGTACATGCTCGACCGCGGCGGCCGCAGTGAAGCGGTGCAGCTGGCCTGGCACGGATTGCGCAAGCAGCTCTCGCTCTTCGTCACGGCGCAAGGGCGATGCGTGCTGTTCCAGCAGCAGCGCCTGGCTTCGTACCTGCAGGCCGGGCTGATGTTGCCCGCGCAGGACGAGGCGCTCACGGTGCGGGCCACGCGCAGTGCGCTGGCCAAGCTCGACGTGGACGCCTCGCGGCTCTTGAGCTGAAGCTCAGTGGATGAGTCGGTCGCCCGGATCGACGAACAACTCGTCGAGCACCAGCGCGTCGGGCTCTTCGCCCACGCTCCAGAAGACCATCAGCACGATGATCTTCAGGTCTTCCAGGTCCATCGGGCCGCTGCCCACGGCCACGGCGCGGTCGATGACCATTTCGCGCATCGGAGCCGCCAGCACGCCGGCTGAGTCGAGGAAGGTGATGAAGCCGATGCAGGCCTCGCCCAGGGCTTCCTGCTCGTCTTCGGTGTAGATGCGCATGCTGTCGGGCACGGGCATGCCGGCGCAGGCCGGTGCCGTGCTGGCCAGGCCGTCGAGCCAGCGCAGGGCGTCCTGGATTTCCTCCGGCTCGAAGCCCACGGCCGAGAGCTTGCGCGAGAGCTGCTTGGGCTCCGGGCAGGCGTCCGGGCGCCAGTAATTCTCGTAGAGATAGACCAGTACTTCGAACATCGAGCCACTATACCCGAGCGGCACCGCGCGTCGGGTCCGAGCCGGGCGGACGCCGCAAGGAGCCGTGTGACATCGAACGTCAGCGTGGACTTACTTGCTCGGATACTCAAACAGACTGCCGTTGCTGGTACAGGCCGCCGGGCAGGCGCGCGACGAAACCGTCGAGCTCCAGCTGCAGCAGCCGAACCGCAAGCTCCGACGCCGGCCAGCCGGTGCGGGCCATCAGCGCGTCCAGCGTCACCGGGTCGTGGCCCAGGGCCTCGAGCAGTGGGTCGGCGTTGGCCGGCGGCGCCAATGGCAGCCGGGTTTGTCGCAGCCGCGTGCCCTGCAATTCTTCGAGGACATCCTGTGCCGACTCGACGAGTTTCGCCCCCTGCTTGATCAGCGCGTGGCAGCCTTTGGACTGCGGTGAATGAATCGAGCCCGGAATGGCGAATACCTCGCGACCGGCCTCGCTGGCCAGCCGGGCGGTGATCAGCGAGCCCGAGCGCAGGGCCGCCTCGACCACCAGCGTGCCCTGGGTCAGCCCGGCGATGAGGCGGTTGCGGCGCGGGAAATTCTCGGCGATGGCCGGCGTGCCCGGTGCGTACTCGCTGACCAGGGCGCCCTGCGTGGCGATGCGCTCGGCCAGCCCGCGGTGCACGGGTGGGTAGACGCGGTCCAGCCCCGTGCCCACCACCGCCACCGTGCCCGCAGGCGTGCCCAGTGCGCCTTCATGGGCGGCGGCGTCTATGCCCTGGGCCAGGCCCGAGACCACGACCAAGCCCTGCCCGCCCAAAGCCGCGGCAAAGGCGCGCGCGTTGTCCGCGCCCTGCGCCGTGGGGTGACGGCTGCCCACGATGGCGATGGCGGGCTGGTTCAGGCGGGCCGCGTCGCCCTGCACATACAGCAGCAGGGGCGGGTCGGCCGTCTGCAGCAGGGCCGCAGGCCAGGCCGGATGGTCCAGCGTCAAGACCTGGTGATCCCCCGAACTTGCCAGCCAGGCCCGTGCCGCGGCAAGACGCGCCAGGTACTGCGCTGGTAGCTGTGCCAGAGCCAAAGCCACCGCCGGGCCGGCCAGCTCGCGCAGCGTGGCCGGCGGTGTGGCGAAGACCGCCTCAGGCGAGCCGCAGGCGGCAAGCAGGCGTCGCGCCCTTTCGAGCCCGACGCCCGGCGTTTCCAGCAGCCTGAACCAGGCCGCGAATTCGTCATCGCCCAGCAAGGCCGCCGCCGTGGGGCAGGAAGCTCAGGGCTGGGTGAAGCGGTCGCCGGCGCGCACGGGGTCCTGCACGTTCAGGATGAGTGCGTAGGACGCCCGCTCGAAGACGCGGAAGACGAAGAGCATGCCGTGGCGTTCGTCGGGCAGGCGCAGCGCGACCTTGCCGCCGCTGGTGGTATCCACCGCCTCTTTGCCTGTGCGCCAAAGGGCCAGCACATGGCCGCGCTCGACGCCATCGCGCTTGCCGCGGTTGATGGCCACCACCTGGTTCTGCCCGGCGCGCAGGCCGTCGCCATAGATCGAAACGATGTGCCCGTCCAGCGCCGCCGCCGGCGCATGCGGCACATACGCCACCAGTTCCTGTTGCGGCACGGGCGACAGGCGGTCGCCCACGCGGGCCTCCAGCCGGGTGCTCGTGACCCTGAAGGAGTCGGGCACCGGCGCGCCGGCCTGCTCGCCGCCCGGGCGCACATGCTCGGCCGTGCCGACATAGCGGCCCTCGAAGCCCAGCACCTCGCGCGTCACCGGGTCGGTCAGCGGGGTCAGTTCGCGGAACAGGCGGAAGTCGCGTGCGCCGCCCAGGTCGCCGCGCACATAGGCCGTCTCGCCACGCGAAACCATGACGCGGCCTTCCTGCGTGGCCACGATGCGCGGCGCGGCGTCGAGTTCGTTGGCCTCGAACACCACGGCCTCGTTCAGGAAGGGGCCGATGAGGTGCAGCGGAATGGCCGCGATGGCGCCGTTGGCCAGCAACTCGCTGCGCACCCGCGGCGACATCTTCACGGTATTGGTGGGCTCGCCCGGCCCGCCTTGCGCCAGGCGCAAAGTGGCGCGGCCGTCCTTGCGCTCGAGCACCAGCACCTGGCCGGGGTAGATCAGGTGCGGGTTGCGAATCTGCTCGAGGTTCATGCCCCAGAGCTCGGGCCAGCGCCAGGCGCTCTTGAGGAAGAGGCTGGAGATGCCCCACAGCGTGTCGCCGCGCTGCACGGTGTGCGAATCGGGCGCGTTGGGCGCCAGATCGGCCAGCGCCACGCCGGCCTGCGCCACGCGCTGCGCCGTGGCGCGCCACTCCGGCGTGATCGGCAGCGGGTGGGTCTGCGCGGCGACCCCGCCGTGCAGGCCGCTCAAAGCCAGGCAAGCGGCTGCGGCACGCCACACCGGAGCCAGGCCCTTGTGGGCGCTCGCGGCACCACGACGATTGCAATTGCTCATTGAAATACCTTCGTGCGGTGCATTCCGGATTGCGCCCTTCGGACCGCCGATGTGGCGGCTCATGACGCGCGGGTCCCAGGGCGAAATGACCGGCGGCGGCCGGTGAGAAAATACCGCATGGCTTGTGGTGATCGGCGCCCTGCAGAGTGAAGGCCGGAGGCGACAGCGACAATGCTCATATGGTTTCACAGATTCTGCCCGTAAACCCTTGATGCCGCAACGAAACCGGCTGCCCGTGCGCTACCCCGCACGCGCTGCTGCCGGGCTGGTCGTTGCGCTTGATCCACAGCTGTTGCGAGCTGTTTCGCCACCCTTGGACCCCGCTTCCCATGGCCTTGCTGACCATCCTGCGCTATCCCGACCCTCGATTGCACACCGTGGCCCGTGCGGTGGCCCAGGTGGACGAGCGCATCCGCCGCCTCGTCGACGACATGCTGCAGACCATGTACACCGCCGATGGCGTGGGCCTGGCGGCCACGCAGGTGGATGTGCATGAGCGCGTGATCGTGATGGACACCTCCGAGCAGCACGACCAGCCGCTGGTGCTGATCAACCCGGAGATCACGCGGCACAGCCCCGAGATGGCCCTGAACGAGGAAGGCTGCCTGTCGGTGCCGCAGGTCTTCGACCGCGTCGAGCGCCATGCCAGCGTCAGCGTGCGGGCGCTCGACCGCGAGGGCAAGATATTCGAACTCGACGCCCAGGGGCTGACCGCGGTGTGCGTGCAGCATGAGATGGACCACCTCATGGGTCATGTCTTCGTCGAATACCTCAGCCCTCTCAAGCGCGACCGCATCCGCACCCGGATGCTGAAGAAGGCGCGCGACGAGCTGCGCGGCAAATGACACGATGAAGCTCGCCTTCGCCGGCACCCCCGATTTCGCCCGCGCCGCCCTGGCCGCGCTGCTGTCCGCCGGGCATGAGGTGGTGCTCGTGCTGACCCAGCCCGACCGCCCCGCCGGCCGCGGCCTGAGGCTGCACGCTGCGCCGGTGAAGCAGCTCGCGCTGGCGCGTGGCCTGGCCCTGGCCCAACCCCGCAGCCTGCGCCTGGACGGCAAGTTCCCCGAGGACGCGGCGGCGGCGCGCGCGGCGCTGCAGCAGGCCGCTCCCGCGGTGATGGTGGTGGCCGCCTACGGCCTGATCCTGCCCGAGTGGGCGCTGGCGCTGCCACGCCACGGCTGCCTCAATATCCACGGCTCGCTGCTGCCGCGCTGGCGTGGCGCGGCGCCCATCCAGCGTGCCATCGAGGCCGGGGATGCCAGCACGGGCATCACCCTCATGCAGATGGATACCGGCCTGGACACCGGCGCCATGCTGCTGTCGCAGGCCACGCCGATCGGCGCCGACGACACCAGCGCCACGCTGCACGACCGCCTGTCCGCCATCGGCGCGCGCCTGGTCGTGCAGGCGCTGGCCGATCTGGAACGGGGCGCGCTCAAGCCCCAAGCCCAGCCCGCGGCCGGCGCGACCTATGCGCGCAAGATCGAAAAGGCCGAGGCGACCATCGATTGGCGCGAGCCAGCCGAGGTGCTGGAGCGCCGCCTGCGCGCCTTCGACCCCTTTCCCGGCTGCGCGGCGCCACTCGCCGGCCAGCCGGTGAAGCTCTGGCGCGGCCGAGTCGTGCCCGGGGCGGGCGGGCCGGGGCAGGTTCTGCAAGCCAGCGACGGCCGGCTCGTGCTGGCCTGCGGACAGGGCGCGCTCGAATTGCTGGAACTGCAACTGGCCGGCGGGCGGCGCATCACGGCGCGCGAGTTCCTGCAGCGCCATCCGATGGCGCCAGACTGAGCCCGGACTCAAGGGCGCGCCTGCGCGCGGCCTTGCGCCTGGCGAAGGACCGGACCCTCCGTGGTCCGGGCTGAGCGCAAGTCAGAAGTCGTGGGCATCGGTCGCTCAAGCCGCGGCCCGTGGCGGCCGATAACGAAGGCAGACCCGCCCTGCCTCCAAGCCATGCGCCAACTCACTCTCACCCTGCTCCTCGCCAGTTCCTTCGGGATGGCGGGTTGCGACATGCTGGGCATCGAATCCGCCAGCGCGGTGGCCGCGCGGCGCGAGGCCGAAGGCAAGGCCGTCGGGGCCGGTTGCCGGCAGGCGGCTCGCTCGGTGGAGGACTGCTACGGGCTGAACAAGCGCTCCGACAAGGCCGCCGTCTTCGCCGGCTGGCGCGAGATGAACGACTACATGCGCGAGAACAAGCTCGACGCCATGCCCGCCTCCGACGAGCCGGCCGTGGCGCTGGCCGCCGCAGGTGGCCGCGGCGACGCCGCGCCGGCGCAGAGCACCCAGGGCGAGGTCGGCAAGGCAGAGAAGGCCGACAAGCCCGCCAAGAGCGAGAAGCCCGGCAAGGCCGCGACCGGGGCGGCAGCCAAGCATTGACCACTGCGCGGCCCGGCGCCCGGCTGACCGCCGGCCCGGCGTCGTGGCCCCGCGACAGCCCGTGGCGACAATGCGCGGGTGACCTCCGCTGCCCCCGCGCCGGCGCCCGCCTGGCGCCACCCTGAATTCGCCCGTGGCTCGCGCGAGATGCTGGGCACGGCCATCGGCATTGCCGCCTGGGGCCTGATCACCGGGGTGGCCATGGGCAAGAGCGGGCTGCCCTTGCCGCTGATGGCTTTCATGTCGCTGGTCGTCTTCGCCGGCAGTGCGCAGCTCGCGGTGTTGCCGCTCCTGAGCAGCGGGGCGCCGGTCTGGGTGGTGTGGGCCACGGCGCTGTGCGTGAACCTGCGCTTCGTGATCTTCAGCGCGCAGTGGCGACCCTATTTCATCGGCTACCCGCGCGGCCTGCGGCTGCGCCTGGCGTATTTCACGGCCGACTTGAACTACGTGATGTTCATGCGCCGCTTCCCCGAACCGCGGCCATCGCCGGAACAACTGCCCTATTTCTGGGGCGGCGTGGCGACCAACTGGACGGCCTGGCAGCTGCCGTCGATGCTGGGCATCTTCCTCGCCGACGTGGTGCCGGTGCACTGGGGATTCGGCTTCGCCGGCACGCTGGCGCTGCTCGGGCTGGCGGCCTCGCTGCTGACAGACCGCGCCACCGGGGTGGCCGGCGCAGTGGCGGCCTGCGCGGCAGTGGCGGCCTATGCGCTGCCCTTCAAGCTCAATATCGTGGTGGCGATCGCCGCGGCGGTGGCCATGGGGCTGCTCATCGACCATTCGACGCCGCGCGAGCCCAGGCCCGTGGACGACGCGACATGACGGCACATTGGGAAACCGGGCTCGCCATCGCCGGCCTGGCCGTGCTCACCGTGACCACGCGGGGCTTTTTCTTCCTCAGCGAGCGCGAGGTTCCGATCCCGGCGTGGCTGCGCCAGGGATTGCGCTACGCCCCGCTGGCGGCGCTGGCGGCCGTGGTGCTGCCCGAGATCGTCATGCTGCAGGGCCGGCTCATCACCACCTGGCAGGACGCGCGCCTGTTCGCCGCCGCGGCCGGTGCGGCCTGGTTCTGGCGGCGCCGCGGCATCCTGGGCACCATCCTCGTCGGCATGGCCGTGCTGCTGCCGCTGCGCCTGGGCCTGGGCTGGTAGCCCGTGCCTAGAATCGTGGCCAGACTTGACTGGAGAGAAACCATGAATGTGCTCCGCCTGGCCGACCTCATTGCGCAGGGCCGCGTCGCCGGCAAGCGCGTCTTCATCCGCGCCGACCTCAACGTGCCGCAGGACGACACCGGGCGCATCACCGAAGACACGCGCATCCGCGCCAGCGTGCCCTGCATCCGCATGGCGCTGCAGGCCGGCGCGGCGGTGATGGTGACTTCGCACCTGGGCCGCCCGACCGAGGGCGAATTCAAGCCCGAGGACACGCTGGCGCCGGTGGCCCTGCGCCTGGGCGAGCTGCTCGGCCACCCCTACGAAAAAGGCGTGCCGCTGGTGGCCAACTGGACCGACGGCGTGACGGTCGCGCCGGGCCAGCTGGTGCTGCTGGAGAACTGCCGCGTCAACAAGGGCGAGAAGAAGAACAACGAGGCGCTGGCGCGCAAGATGGCCGCGCTGTGCGACATCTTCGTGCACGACGCCTTCGGCACCGCCCACCGCGCCGAGGCCAGCACCTACGGCATCGCCCAGTACGCGCCCATCGCCTGCGCCGGCCCGCTGCTGGCCGCCGAGATCGACGCCGTCACCAAGGCACTGGCCCACCCGCGGCGGCCGCTCGTGGCCATCGTCGCGGGCAGCAAGGTCAGAACCAAGCTGACCATCCTGCAGTCCCTGGCGAGCAAGGTGGACGGCCTGATCGTGGGCGGAGGCATCGCCAACACCTTCTTGCTGGCCGCC
>JAUXRG010000109.1 GCA_030681795.1 Rubrivivax sp. | reverse complement strand
GGCTCAAAACGGCCAACCGAAGAACGGTCATTGATATTCGTAACCATATAACTAATCATATAGCCATGAAAACCCATAACCTCATCCATGGCATGCCCCCCGAGTGGTCGGGCGTCGCGCAAGTCTTCACCGCGCTCGGCGACGACTGGCGACAGCGCATCCTGCTGGCCTTCGAGCCCGGCGAACGGCTTTCCATCAAGGACATTGCCGACGCGTTGCCGCTGTCGCGAACCGCAGTGGTGCACCACCTCGGCGTATTGCGCGACGCCGGCATTCTGATTGCAGAAAAGTCCGGCCGGTCCGCTATGTATCAGCTGGACGAAAGCCGACTGCAGTGGGCCCTCGACGCGTTGCGCGCCTATATCCAAACCCTACATCCGGGCCAAACCCTGAATCTGGAAACTGACCATGCGTAAAGCCATCAAGCTGTTGCTGAAAACCCTGTTTAGCCTGCTGTTCCGCGTCCAGCGCCACGGCATCCTGCCGCCGCATCAAGCCGGGCAGCGTCTGCTCATCGTGGCCAACCACGAGTCCTTTCTCGACGGCATGCTGCTGGGCCTGTTCCTGCCGCTGGATCCGGTGTTCGTGGTCAACACCGAAATCGCAAAACAACCGCTGTTCAAGGCGGTGCTGGCGCTGGTGGACTATCTGGCAGTCGATCCGACCAATCCGCTGGCGATGCGCCGGGTGGTCAAGCTGCTGGAATCTGGGCGGCCAGTGGTCATTTTCCCGGAGGGCCGCATCACCACCACCGGCGGCCTGATGAAGGTCTACGACGGCCCGGCCTTTGCCGCCTCGCGCACCGGCGCCACCATCGCGCCGGTGCGCATCGACGGCGCCTCGCGCACCTATTTCAGCCGGGTGTCGGGCAATTATCCGAAATCGCTGCTGCCACGTCTGACCCTGTCGATCCAGCCGGCCGTCAGCATCCCCACACTGACTGGGCTCACGGCGAAAGCCCGCCACCAGGAAGCCGGCGAGCACATGCGCAGGATCATGCAGCACATGCTGTTTGCCTCGCATCCGCGGCAAACCCTGCCCGCCGCCTTCCTCGACGCAGTGGCCATCTACGGCAGCCAGCGCCCCTGCCTCGAAGACATGAAACCCTCGCGCCTGACTTATGGCGACACCCTGAAGATGGCGCTGGCGCTAGCGCGCGTGACAGCGCGCAGTACCCGGCGCGGCGAAACCGTCGGCGTACTGATGCCGAGCGCCGCCTCGACGCTGGGCCTGTTGCTCGGGCTGCAGACCGGCGGCCGCGTTCCCGCCATGCTCAATTTCACCGCCGGCGCCGAAGGTATGCAGTCGGCCTGCCACGCGGCCGGCATCCGCACCCTCATCACCTCGCGCGCCTTCATCGAAAAGACCAAGCTCGAACCCGTGATCGCCGCGCTGAGCGGCATCCAGCTGCACTATCTGGAAGACCTGCGCACGCAGATCACGCTGGCCGACAAGCTGTGGATCGCGCGGGCCGTGCTGTTTCCGCGCAGCGTGATCCGCGCAAGCGATCCCGAACAGCCTGCCGTGGTGCTGTTCACCTCCGGCACCGAGGGCAAGCCCAAGGGTGTCGTGCTGTCGCACCGGGCGCTGCTCGCCAACGTCGCAAAG
>JAUXRG010000113.1 GCA_030681795.1 Rubrivivax sp. | reverse complement strand
GTCTTCCTGGGCTTCGACAAGCGGCCCTACAGCCGCGCCGCGACGAGCCAGAAGTGCATCCGCGCCGGCGGCAAGCACAACGACCTGGACAACGTGGGCTACACCGCGCGCCACCACACGTTCTTCGAGATGCTGGGCAACTTCAGCTTCGGCGACTACTTCAAGCAGGACGCCATTGCCTACGCCTGGGAACTGCTGACGGTGAACTTCGGCCTGCCCAAGGACAAGCTCTGGGCCACGGTCTATGCCGAGGACGACGAGGCCTACGGCATCTGGCTGAACGACATCGGGCTGCCCGCCGAGCGCATCGTGCGCATCGGCGACAACAAGGGCGGCCGCTACATGTCCGACAACTTCTGGATGATGGGCGACACGGGGCCCTGCGGCCCGTGCAGCGAGATCTTCTACGACCACGGCCCCGACGTGGCCGGCGGCCCGCCCGGTTCACCTGAGCAGGACGGCGACCGCTACATCGAGATCTGGAACAACGTCTTCATGCAGTTCAACCGCACCGAAGACGGCGTGATGCATCGGCTGCCCAAGCCCAGCGTCGACACCGGCATGGGCCTGGAGCGCCTGACCGCGGTGCTGCAGCACGTGCACAGCAACTACCAGATCGACCTCTTCCAGCACCTGCTGGCCGCCGCCAAGCAGGCCGTGGACGCCGCCGCGCCCGCAGGCAACGACTGCGACGCCGACAGCCCCAGCCTGAAGGTGATTGCCGACCACATCCGCGCCTGCACCTTCACGGTGGTCGACGGCATCATTCCCGGCAACGAAGGCCGCGGCTACGTGCTGCGCCGCATTGCACGCCGTGCCATCCGTCACGGCTACAAGCTGGGCGCACGCAAGCCGTTTTTCCACACCCTGGTGGCACCGCTGGCCGCCGAGATGGGCGAGGCCTACCCCGAGCTGAAGCGCGAGGCGGTGCGCGCCACCGAGGTGCTGAAGACCGAGGAAGAGCGTTTTTTCCAGACCATCGCCAACGGCATGCAGATCCTGGAAGACGCGCTGGCGAAGCTGGACACCGCCGGCACGAAACAGATCGACGGCGACACCGCCTTCAAGCTGCACGACACCTTCGGCTTCCCGCTCGACCTGACGGCCGACGTCTGCCGCGAACGCGGCGTGACGGTGGACGACGCCGGCTTCCAGACCGCGATGAACCGCCAGCGCGAAAACGCGCGCGCCGCGGCCAAGTTCAAGGTCGCCGCCGGCCTGAGCTACGACGGCGACGCCACGCTGTTCCACGGTTATGAACACCTGGTGTGCGAACACAGCAAGGTGGTGGCGATCTACGTCGAGGGCACACCGGTGCTGAAGGCCAAGGCCGGCGACGACGTCGTCGTCGTGCTCGACCACACGCCTTTCTACGCCGAGAGCGGCGGCCAGGTGGGCGACACCGGTGAACTGCGCAACCCGCGCAGCCGCGTCATCGTCGAAGACACGGTGAAGGTGACGGCCAGCGTGCACGGCCACCAGGGGCGTGTCGTCGAAGGCGAGATCGAGGTCGGCGACAGTTTCGTCGCCCGCGTCGACGCCGAGCGGCGAGCGAAGACGGTGCGCAACCACAGCGCCACGCACCTGATGCACAAGGCGCTGCGCGAGGTGCTGGGTGGCCACGTGCAGCAGAAGGGTTCGCTCGTCAACGCCGAGCGCACGCGCTTCGACTTCGCGCACAACGCGCCGGTGAGCGATGCGCAGGTGACGCAGATCGAGGCCATCGTCAACGCCGAGATCCTGGCCAATGCCGCGACACAGGCGCGAGTGCTGCCCATCGAGGAAGCGCAGAAGACGGGCGCGATGATGCTTTTCGGCGAGAAGTACGGCGACGAGGTGCGTGTGCTCGACATCGGCAGCAGCCGCGAACTTTGCGGCGGCACGCACGTGCAGCGCACGGGGGACATCGGCCTCTTCAAGATCGTCGCCGAAGGCGGCGTCGCGGCGGGCATCCGGCGCGTCGAGGCCGTCACCGGCGGCAACGCGCTGGTCTACCTGCAGCAGCTGGAAGGCACCGTCAACGGCCTGGCCGGCGCGCTGAAGGCCACGCCGGCCGAGCTGCCCGTCCGCGTGGCCGCGGTGCTGGACCAGGTGCGTGCGCTGGAAAAGGAAGTCACCGCGCTGAAGAGCCGGCTGGCGTCGTCGCAAGGCGACGAGCTGGTGGCCCAGGCGGTGGACGTCAAGGGCCTGAAAGTGCTGGCAGCGGTGCTGCAGGGCGCCGACGCCAAGGCGCTGCGCGAAACCATGGACCAGCTGAAGAACAAGCTCAAGAGCGCGGCCATCGTGCTGGCCGTGATCGACGGCGGCAGGGTGCAGCTGGCGGCCGGCGTCACCGCCGATGTGATGGTCCGCATCAAGGCCGGCGAACTGGTGAACTTTGTCGCCCAGCAGGTGGGCGGCAAGGGCGGCGGCAAGCCCGACCTGGCGATGGCTGGCGGCACCGATGCCGCGGCCTTGCCGGCCGCGCTGGCCAGCGTGGCGGGCTGGGTGGGCGAGCGGGCCTGAGGCCCACGCCGGCCCACGCCGGCCAGCAAGAGCCGGTCCGGCGCAGCCGGGACCGGGCATGAAAAAGGGGGCCGAGGCCCCCTTTGTCGTTCCTGGCAAGGGGCCTTGCGGCCCCGGCGTCAGAACTCGTAGCGCAGCGTGGCCTGCACCGCCCACTGCGACTCGCCGGACGCCTGGCGCGTGACCAGGTCTTCCGTCGTGCCCAGGCTGTAGACGTACTTGCCGTTGCTGTCCAGGCCGGTGTAGTTCACGAAGCTGCGGTTCGACGGGAAACCGATCTCGCTGGTGCGGCCCCACTTCTTGTTCAGCAGGTTGCCGAAGTTCAGGACGTCGAGCACGAAGGTCGCCTTGTGGTCCTTCATGAAGCCCGGCAGTTCCTGACTGAAGCGCAGGTCGACGGTGTTGATGAAGGGCGCGAAGCTGTTGTTGCGCCCGACCACGCCGCCCTTGGCTGCCGCCAGCGCCGGGTTGGCGTTGACGATGGCCCAGAAGCGCGCCTCTTCGGCCGCACCGCCGCGGAAGCTGACTTCACCCGACCCCGGTGCACTGGGGATGTACATCAGGTCGTTGCCGGTGATGCCGTCGCCGTTCAGGTCGTTGATGTAGGTCCACGAATAGGGCTTGCCGCTGCGGCCTTCCCAGAACGCGCCCACCGTCGTGCGGTACTTGCCGAAGAAGGCCTGCGAGTAGGTGACGTTGGCGGTGAAACGGTCCTTCGTCAGGTAGTTCGAGTTCTGCAGCGTCTCTTCGTTGGGGTTGAAGATCATGCGGCCGTTCCAGTTCGAGTTCGACGTCGAAGAGGTCAGGGGGCTGACTTCCTTGGCCACGGTGCGCGTGTACGACACACCGAAGCCCAGGCCGTTGCTGACCGGGCGGCTCAGCGCGAAGGTGATGGCGTCGCCATAACCCTTGCTCGTTTCCTTGGCCAGGATGACGTTGGCGAAGTTCGGGTTGCTCAGTGCGCGGTTGCGTGACTGGCCCGAGGGCGTCCGGCAATCGATCGCCGCGGTGGTGCCAGCTGCGGGAATCAGCGCGGTGAGGGCGGCGCCGCCGGCCGTCCAGCAATCGCGGTTCTGGCCTTCGCTGCGGTAGTAGAGCTCACGGCCGTCCGAGCCCAGGCGTGTCGGCGCGCCCAGGTTCAGATGCTGGTAGTAGATGCCCGAATCGGTCTTGGTGTGCAGCCACTCGACGCTGGCCACCAGGGTGCCGACCACCGCCAGCGGCGGCAGTTCGCTTTCGAAGGCCAGGTTGGCCTTCCAGACCGACGGCTGCTCCAGGCCCGGCGACAAAGCGTCGACGGCGGCCGCGGGCGGCGTGCCGGTCAGGGCCGGCTGGGTGGCCGGGTTCGGGCTGAACACCGCGCCCGCAGCCTTGCAGGCATCGAAGTTGGCGCAGTTGAACTGCGCCGTGGCAGCGCCGGTGTTCGAGAACGGGTTCGACAACCAGACGTTGGCCGCTGCGCCCTGGAAGAGACCGAAGCCGCCGCGCAACTGGCTGCGGCGCTCGAGGCCCGGGTTCCAGTTGAAGCCGACACGCGGCTGCACCAGGTTGTTGCCATCCAGCGTGACGGTGTTGTCGATGCCGAAGCCACCCGAAGCGCGTGTGTACGTGGTGCCGGCGATGGTGCCGGCGACCTGGGCCGCGGCCGCGCCAGCGTTGAACAGCGGCTTGGTCGGCACGCTCTGCTGGTCGACACGCAGGCCCAGCGTCAGACTGAGCGCCTGGTTGACGGCCCAGATGTCCTGCAGCATCAGGCCGGTGTTGGCGTAGCTCCAGGTGGCGGCGCCGTCGGCCAGCGTGCGGCCGGCACGCGGCAGCTGCACGGTGTACGACGAAGGCGTGCCGTTGTTGAAGTTCTCCAGCGCCGCCGCTTCGTTGTCAGCGATGCTCGCCGTGGCGCAATTCAGCGCGGCCCCGTTGTTGAAGGCGTAGGTGATCGCGGTCTGTGTCTGCGTCGCCGCCCGCGTGTTCTCGCAGCGGAAGGTGTAGTTGCCGTTGGTGTTCTGCAGGAAGGCGTTGAAGACGTCGTTTTTCTGGTAGTCGAGGCCGAACTTCAGTTCGTGCGCGCCCATCACCAGGTTGCCGCCGAAGTAAAGGTCGGTGGTCTCCGTTTCCAGCACGTTGAAGTGGCGGCTGAGCTCGGTGCCCATGTTCAGGAAACGTGTGTTGGTGCTGACGCCGGTGGTGCCGGTGGGCAGCACGCCGTTGAACGAGAGGCCGATGGCCGGCAGCTTGCTGCCGTTCAGCGGCGTCGGCGCGCTGGCGTAGTCGCGCTTCGACACCTTGACTTCGGTGCTGAAGTTCGGCGTCCAGTCGGCGAACCACTGGCCGACGACGCTCTCGAGCGTCTTGTCCTGGTTGTACATCCACGAGCTCAGTGCCAGGCCGGTGGCGCTGAAGCCGACCAGGAAGGGCTCGGTCTGCTCGGTCTTGGTGTAGCGCAGGTTGGCGCGGTGGTTGTCGCTGATGTTCCAGTCCAGCTTCAGCAGCGTGTCCTTGACCGACAGTTCGACGCCCGAGGGCACGGTCGAACTGCCGACGTTCATGCCCTTGGCGGTGCCGATGGCGATGGCGCTGTCGATGGCGGCCTGGCTGATGCCGACGTTGACGGTGCTGCTGCCCAGCGGCCCGAAGTCGGGCGAGGTGCGCGAACTGGCCAGTTCTTCGTAGCTGGCAAAGAAGAACAGCTTGTCCTTGATGATCGGGCCGCCGAGCGTGAAGCCCTTGGTGCTTTCCTCGAAGGCCGGGGCGTCGAAGTAGGTCTGGTTGGAACGGTTGAAGCGCTTGCCGACCAGGCCGTCGTCACGCCAGACGTAATAGACGCTGCCCTTGAATTCGTTGGTGCCGCTCTTCGTGACGGCGTTGATGTTGGCGCCGGTGTAGCCCTTCTGCGTCACGTCGTAGTTCGACAGGTTGACCTGCACCGACTGGATGGCGTCGATGGAGATCGGCTGCTTGGCCGTGGGCAGGCCGTTCGACTCGAGGCCGAAGGTGTCGCTGACGGTGACGCCGTCGATGGTGATCGAGTTGAAGCGCGTGTTCTGGCCACCGGCCGAGATTTCGCCGCGCTCCTTGTCGGTCTGCGCCAGGCGCGGGTCGGTGCGGGCGTAGTCGGCCAGGTTGCGCTGCACCGAGGCCAGCGCGGCGAGTTCGCGGCTGCCGATGTTGGTGCCGGCGCCCATGGCGGACTTGTTGAACTGGTCGGACACGCCGCGGCCGGTGACGACGATGGTCTGCGCCGAAGCGCCGAGCTGCGCGTTGAGGGTGCCGGTCTCGGCCAGCGTCAGGAACACGCCTTCGCGCTTGTCGGTCTGGCCGCCCTTGCTGATGGTGATGGTGTAAGGGCCGCCCGGACGCAGGCCGCGCGCGCCGTAGCGGCCGCTGGCGTCGGTGGTGACCGTGTTGCTCGAACCCGACTCGACGTGCAGGATGCTCACCGTGGCGCCGGCGACCGGATTGCCATCGGCACCCGTGACTTGGCCGCCGATCGCCGCCGTCGTGTTCTGTGCCATTGCCGGCGCGGCAGCCACCACGGCCACCGCCACGGCCATGGCCGTGCGCGAGAAGCCCATCCAGTCGCGGTTGTTCATCAGTTCACCCTCTCAAAATAATGAGACCGCACCCCATGGCGCGGCCCTGTCATCAGACTATGCAACGAGATGCCGGCCCACTGTCATGGCCCGGCGCCGTGTTGCGCTTTGGAAGAAATCCGGCTTGGCGTAGCCGCCCGGCCATGGTGCAACGCTTCGCAAGAAGTGTGCCCCTTGATGATCCCGTCGCTGTGTGCCATTTTGGTGACAACCCAGCCCGTGGGACACTGCGGTTGGCGTTTTCGCCACGCCTATTTGAGTGCCCGATTTGCCCGAAGCCCTTGCCGTCCCTGCCGCTCCCGTGCTTGTGCGCCGCGCCCGGCCGGCCGATGTCGCCGACTTCGTGCGCATCATGGGCCAGCACGAGGTCTACCGGAACCTGATGCAGTTGCCGCTGCCCGGCGAAGAACTGTGGCGCAAACGCCTCGAAGGCCTGGCCGAGCCCGACCGCCACGATCTGCAGCTGGTGGGCGAAGTGAGTGGCCGCGTCGTGGGCAGCGCCGGGCTGCATCCGGCGCCGCAGCTGCGCCGCCGCCATGTGGCGATGCTCGGCATCAGCGTCGAGCCGACGGCCCAGGGGCAGGGCGTCGGCACGGCGCTGATGCAGGCGCTGTGCGACTACGCCGACGGCTGGGCGCAGCTGCTGCGCATCGAACTCACCGTCTTCACCGACAACGCCCGCGCCATCCGCCTCTACGAACACTTCGGCTTTCGTCATGAAGGCACCCACCGCGCCTACGCGCTGCGCGACGGCGTTTACGCCGACGTGCACGCCATGGCGCGCCTGCATCCCCGCCCGCCGCAGGCCGCCTGGCCGGCGGAACCCCAGCCGACCACGCCCACGCCATGAACCCCAGACCGCCGCGCCAGAACTCCACCGCCGAGCTCGAGGCCTTCGACCGCGCCTGCGAGCGCCTGGCCGGCTTCGACCCCGGCATCTCCTTCGAATGGGTCGACGGCTTCCTGGCGTCGCTGGCCGCCGCGCCGCGCCTGGCGCCACCCGAGGAATGGTTGCCCGCGCTGTGCGGTGATGCCTTCGAGCGCGCTTACGCCGACCCCGAAGACCACGCCCGCGGGCTGCAGGCCTTGCAGGCGCGGCTGAAGGTGCTGTGCGACCAGCTCGACCCCGAAGCGCTGATCGACGCGCCCGACTGGCTGCGGCTCGACCCGCTGATCGGCGAGGTGACCGACGAAGACCGGCGCCTGATGACCGAGGAAGACGGCGTCAGCGCCGAAGACGCGGCCGCCGTGCAGACGGGCGGTCTGTGGGCCGAAGGTTTCTTCGATGGCGTCGAGGCCTTCCCGGCGCTCTGGGCCGAGCCCGCCGACGGGGACGCCGAAGAGCTCTTCAAGCAGGCCTTCGACCAGATCGCCGCGCTGCTGATGCCGCCCGACAGCGACGAGTGGAAAGCCCATGTCGCCAGCCACTATCCGAAGGGCGAGCCCACGCGCGACGACCTGCTGGCCGAGGCCTGCATGGCGGTGCAGGACTTGCGCCTGTTCTGGGTCGACTTCGCGCCCAAGCCCGAGACGCGGCGTGTGGAACCGACGCCGGGCCGCAACGACCCCTGCCCCTGCGGCAGCGGCAAGAAGTACAAGAAGTGCCACGGCGCGGCGGTGGTGTGAGCCCGCGCCACCGCCGCTGCTAGAGTCGCCCGCCATGCCCACCCCCCCCGAATTGCAAGGCAGGCACATCGTCCTGGGTCTCAGCGGCGGCGTGGCCTGCTACAAGGCCGCCGAGCTGACGCGCGAATTGGTCCGCGCCGGCGCCACCGTGCAGGTGGTGATGACCGACGCCGCGTTGCAGTTCATCACCGTGGCCACGATGCAGGCGCTGAGTGGCCGCGCCGTGTTCACCAGCCAGTGGGACACGCGTGAGCCCAACGCGATGCCGCACATCAACCTGTCGCGGCAGGCAGACGCCATCCTCGTGGCGCCGGCCAGCGCCGACTTCATCGCCCAGCTGGCCCAGGGCCGCGCAGGTGAGTTGCTGGCGCTGCTGTGCCTGGCGCGGCCCATCGAAACCTGCCCGCTGCTGCTGGCGCCGGCGATGAACCGCGAGATGTGGGCCCACCCGGCCACGCAGCGCAACGTGGCGCAGGTGTTGGCCGACGGCGCCATGCTGCTGGGCCCGGCCGCCGGCGACCAGGCCTGCGGCGAGGTCGGCGACGGCCGCATGCTCGAGGCCGGGGAACTGCGCGACGCGCTGGTCGCCTTTTTCCAGCCCAAGCGGCTGGCCGGGCGCAGCGTGCTGGTCACGGCCGGCCCCACCTTCGAGGCCATCGACCCGGTGCGTGGCATCAGCAACCATTCCAGCGGCAAGATGGGGTTTGCCATCGCCCGCGCCGCCGCAGAAGCCGGCGCCCGCGTGACGCTGGTGGCCGGCCCGGTGCACCTGCCCACACCGGCCGGCGTGCGCCGCATCGACGTGCAGAGCGCGCAGCAGATGGCCGATGCCGTGCTGTCGCTGGCGCCGGCGCACGGCTTTTTTGTCGCCACCGCGGCGGTGGCCGACTGGCGCCCGCTGCAGGCGGCCGGGCAGAAGATCAAGAAGGACGGCAGCGGCCAGGCGCCGACGCTGGCGCTGGCCGAAAACCCCGACATCCTGGCCGCTGTGGCGCGACTGCCCGAGGGCCAGCGCCCGTGGTGCGTGGGTTTTGCGGCCGAAAGCGAGCACATCGTCGAGCACGCGCGCGCCAAGCGCCTGCGCAAGGGGGTGCCGCTGATCGTCGCCAACCACGGCCCTTCCACCTTCGGCCAGGATCACAACGCGCTGGTGCTGGTCGACGCCGCGGGAGAAACCCCGCTGCCGCGCGCCGACAAGCTGACGCTGGCACGTGCGCTGGTGGCGGAAATGGCGCGCCGCGCCCCCGAGGTCACGCGATGAACGCAGCGATCAACACGGCGATGAACGTGGTGGACGTGAAGGTGCTCGACCCTCGCCTGGCCGACGCGCTGCCGGCCTACGCCACACCCGGCAGCGCAGGCCTGGACCTGCGCGCCTGCATCGCCGAGCCGCTGGTGCTGCAACCCGGCGCCGCCGCGCTGATCCCCACCGGCCTGGCCGTGCACATCGCCGACCCGGGCCTGGCCGGCCTGCTGCTGCCGCGTTCTGGCCTGGGCCACAAACACGGCATCGTGCTGGGCAATCTGGTCGGCCTGATCGACAGCGACTACCAGGGCCCGCTGATGGTGAGCTGCTGGAACCGCGGCAGCGCCGCCTACACCGTGCAGCCGATGGAGCGCATCGCGCAACTGGTGCTGGTGCCGGTGGTGCAGGCCAGATTCAGGCGCGTCGAGGCTTTCGAGGACAGCGCACGCGGCGTGGGCGGTTTCGGGTCGACGGGGCAGGGCTGAGCGTCAGCCGGCTGCGCCCCGCGGCGTGGCAGTCAGTGCAGCGACCCGGGTGCCACCGACGGCACGCTGCCCAGCACCGTGATGCTCGACGAGCCCAGGCTGCGGGTTTCGATCTCGGCCGGCGTGGCCTCGCGCACGTCGCGCACCTTGATCTGCATGCGCAGCGACATGCCGGCCAGCGGGTGGTTGCCGTCCAGCACCACGTGCGAGGGGTAGATCTCGGTCACGATGTAAACCGTGTCGGCGGGCATGTCGGGCGTCGCGTGGCCCTTGGGCAGGCCCTCGAAGGCCATGCCGGTTTCGAGCTGCTCGGGGAAAAGCTTGCGGTCTTCGAAACACACGAGTTCGGCACGGTAGTCGCCGAAAGCGTGCTCGGGTTCCAGGTGCAGCTGCAGTTCGTCGCCGACGGCGTGGCCGGCCAGTGCCTCTTCCACCTTCGGCAGCAGGTCGTCGCCGCCGAAAAAAAACTCCACCGGTTCGGCCAGTTCGTCGATGGGGCGGTTCTGGCCATCGCTGAGTTGCCAGCTCAGGCTCACCACGCAGGGGTCGGAAATGATCATGCGGGAATGATGTCACAGGGCCCGCGGCGCCCGACGGCGGCGCCGGCCCGGTGACCGGCACCGGGCCATGGGCCAGAATCTCGCGATGGACGTGAACGCTGCAACGCCGCTGCTCGGCGGCCTGAGCCCCGCCGCTTTCATGCGGCGGCATTGGCAGAAGAAGCCGCTGCTGGTGCGCCAGGCCTGGCCCGGCGTGGCGCCGCCGCTGCCGCGTGCCGCGCTGTTCGAACTGGCCGGGCAGGAAGGTGTGGAATCGCGCCTGGTGCAGTGCAAGGGCCCGCGCCCGCAGGACTGGCAGGTGCGCCACGGCCCGTTGCCGCGGCGTGCGCTGCCGCCGGTGGCGCGCCCGGGCTGGACGCTGCTGGTGCAGGGCCTGGACCTGCACGTCCCGGCGGCACACGAGATGCTGTCGCACTTCCGCTTTGTGCCTGACGCTCGGCTCGACGACCTGATGGTGTCGTGGGCCAGCCCCGAGGGCGGCGTGGGTCCGCACGTCGACGCCTACGATGTTTTCCTGATCCAGGTGCAGGGCCGCCGCCGCTGGCGTGTGTCGCCACCCACGCGGGGTGGCGAGCCGGCCTGGGTGGAAGGTGCGCCGCTGAAACGCCTGCGCAACTTCGAGCCGACGCTGGACTGGGTGCTGGAGCCCGGGGACATGCTCTACCTGCCGCCCTACTGGGGCCACGACGGCACGGCGGTAGGGGGCGACTGCATGACTTGCTCGGCCGGCTTCCGCGTGCCCGCGGCGGGTGAACTGGCGCGCGAACTGTTGCTGCGCCTGTCGGAAGAGGAGGGTTCGCCCACGCTCTACCGCGACCCGAAGCAACAAGCCACCACGCAGCCCGGCCTGATCCCGCCCGCGCTCGATGCCTTCGCACGCCAGGCGCTGCAGCGCCAGCTGGCCGACCCGCTGGCCCTGCCGCGGGCGCTGGGCGAGATCCTCACCGAGCCCAAGCCCAACGTATGGTTCGATGCCCGCGACAGCAGCGACGAACCCGGCGCCGCGCTGCACCTCGACGCGCGCACGCGCATGGCCTACGACGAGCGGCATGTGTTCATCAACGGCGAGTCCTTCGTCGCCGGCGGGCGCGACGCGCGGCTGATGCGCAGCCTGGCCGACGCCCGGGCACTCAGCGCGCGCGAGCGCCGCGCCTTGAGTGCCGGCGCCGCCGAGCTGATCGAGGACTGGCGCAGCGCCGGTTGGCTGCACGAGGTGATGGCATGACGGCGCCCACGCCCGAACCTCCGCCCGCGCCCCCGGCGCTGCCGGTCATCGACGGCCGCCGCGGCTGGCACGTGGCCCTGCTGTGGGGTTTCGAGACGGCCATGGCGCAGGGCGCCAGGCGCATCGTCGTCGTCGACCCCGATTTTGCCGATTGGCCGCTGGACGACGCCGCGCTGCTGCAGGGCCTGACCGACTGGCTGCGCCTGCCGCAGCGTCGCCTGGTGCTGGTGGCTGCGGGTTTCGACGCCTTGCCGCGCCGCTGTCCGCGCTTCAATGCCTGGCGCGCGCCCTGGTCGCATGCCATCGAAGGCTGGCAGGCGCCCGAAGACATGGCGCGTGACCTGCCGACGGTGCTGAGCTGCGACGGCGCTGTCAGCGTGCAGCTCATCGACGCACTGCACTGGCGTGGCCGGGCGGCGCTGGACGCGCGCCGCGCACGGCAATGGTGCGAGGAAATCGACGTGGTTTTGCAACGTTCAGAGCAGGCGCTGGCGGTCAGAACCCTCGGACTCTAGGGATACCCCTAGCCTGCGCTATACTTTCGGGTTAGGTTTGCCGGGTGTCGGCCCGGCGAGCCGATACTTGAGTACGGGTTGTCCCTGCCTAGGCAGCGTCGGCCCGAAAAAGCCCGGTTCCCGACCCTCCACTACCTGAAGACACCTATGAACAAGTCCCTCGTCATCGCCTCCCTGGTCGCCGCCTTCGCCCTCGCCGCTTGCGGCAAGAAGGAAGAAGCCCCGGCCCCGACCCCCGCCCCCGCGCCGGCCGCCGCGCCTGCTGCTGCCGTGGCCGATGCCGCCGCGACCGCCGCTTCGGCCGTGGCCGACACCGCTTCGGCCGCCATGGGCGCCGCCAACGCTGTTGCCGCTGCCGCCTCGGCCGCCGCCAGCGCTGTCACGAAGTAAATCCACGCGCCGCAAGGCGTGTTGGGTGCAGAAAGCCGCCGCAAGGCGGCTTTCCCTTTTCTGGTTCACGCGGCGCGGCCACGCGCGTTCAGGCGGCGGCCTCGAGCCCGCTCTCGAAGTGCAACTTCATCAGCCGTGCCGCCTGTCCGGCGTCATGGGCCTCGATGGCTCGCATCAGCGCGCGGTGTTCGGCCAGCGACTCCGCCAGCCGCCCCTGCTTGAACAGCGAGTGGTGGCGGTTCAGCTTCATCACCTTGCGCAGATCCACGACGGTCTGCAGCGCCCAGCGGTTGCCGGCCATCTGCAGCAGCGTCATATGGAAACGCTCGTTGGTGGCGAAAAACTCGTCGCGCCGGCGCACCTGCTTTTCAAGCTGCGCGTGCAGCGCCGCCAGCTCGGCGCGCTGCGTTGCGCTGGCCCGCGCGGCGACGCTGGCCGCGGCGTCACTTTCCAGCAGCGCCAGCAGGTGGTAGATCTGGGCCACGTCCTCGCGGGACATCTCGGTGACATAGGCACCGCGCCTGACCTTCATCGTCACCAGGCCCTCGGCGGCCAGCACCTTCAGCGCCTCGCCCAGCGGCGTGCGGCTGATGCCGAACTCGGCGGCCAGCTTCATCTCGTCTATCCAGTTGCCTGGCTCCAGCACGCGGGCGAAGATCTGCTGGCGCAGGCGTTCGGCCACGTCCTGGTACAGGGCGCGGGGCGACAGCGAGGGGCTGGGGTCGGCGAGGGCGGCCATGGGACGGAACGGCGTGTCGGCGTGTCAGGCTGATGTGGGTTTTGAATTCATAATTATGCATAATGCGCCGCCGGCCACCAGGGCCGATTCGAAGGTGGCGCGCCGGCCAGCCGCGTCGCGCCGCCGCCGTCGGGCCGGAGCGCAGGCCAAGGAGCAGATGCATGAGTGAAGACCAGACCGTGGACAAGACCGCGCCCGAATTTGCACCCACCACGCTGGCGCAATGGCAAAAGGCGGCCGCGAAGTCGGCGCCCGCTGGTGACGTGGCGGCGCTGACCTGGACGACGCCCGAAGGCATTGCCGTCAAGCCGCTGTACACCGCGGCCGACATCGCCGCGCTGCCGCAGCCGGCGCTGGCCGACACGCTGCCGGGTTTTGCGCCCTACATCCGCGGCCCGCAGGCCACGATGTACGCGGTGCGCCCGTGGACCATCCGTCAGTACGCCGGTTTTTCCACCGCCGAAGACAGCAACGCCTTCTACCGCCAGGCGCTGGCCGCCGGCGGCCAGGGCGTCAGCGTGGCCTTCGACCTGGCCACGCACCGCGGCTACGACAGCGACCACCCGCGCGTGACCGGTGACGTCGGCAAGGCCGGCGTGGCCATCGACAGCGTCGAGGACATGAAGATCCTCTTCGACGGCATCCCGCTCGACAAGGTCAGCGTCAGCATAACGATGAACGGCGCCGTGCTGCCGGTGCTGGCGGGTTACGTCGTTGCGGCCGAGGAGCAGGGGGTTGCACAGGACGAGCTGAGCGGGACCATCCAGAACGACATCCTCAAGGAGTTCATGGTCCGCAACACCTACATCTACCCGCCCGCGCCCAGCATGCGCATCGTGGCCGACATCATCGAGTACACGGCGAAGTTCATGCCGAAGTTCAACTCGATCAGCATCAGCGGTTATCACATGCAGGAAGCCGGCGCCAACCAGGCGCTGGAGCTCGCGTTCACCCTCGCTGACGGCAAGGAGTACGTGAAGACGGCCATCGCCAAGGGCCTGGATGTCGACGAGTTCGCCGGGCGGCTCTCGTTCTTCTGGGCCATCGGGATGAATTTCTATCTCGAGATCGCCAAGATGCGCGCGGCACGGCTGCTCTGGGCGCGCATCATGAAGGGCTTCGGCGCGAAGAAGCCCAAGAGCCTGATGCTGCGCACGCATTGCCAGACCTCGGGCTGGAGCCTGACCGAGCAGGACCCCTACAACAACGTGGTGCGCACGGCCATCGAGGCCATGGCCGCGGTCTTTGGCGGCACGCAGAGCCTGCACACCAACAGCTTCGACGAAGCCATCGCGCTGCCCACCGAGTTCAGCGCCCGCATCGCGCGCAACACCCAGCTCATCATCCAGGAAGAGACGCACATCACCAGCGTCGTCGACCCCTGGGCGGGCAGCTACATGATGGAGAGCCTGACCCAGGAAATGGCCGACAAGGCCTGGGCCCTCATCGAAGAGGTGGAAGCCATCGGCGGCATGACCCAGGCGGTGGATTCGGGCTGGGCCAAGCTGAAGATCGAGGCCAGCGCGGCCGAAAAGCAGGCACGCATCGACGCCGGCCGGGATGTGATCGTCGGCGTCAACAAGTACAAGCTGGCGCAGCAAGGGCAGGTCGACATCCGCGAGGTCGACAACGTCTCGGTGCGCCAGGGCCAGATCGCGCGCTTGCAGCGCATCCGGGCGACGCGCGACACGACCAAGGTCCAGGCCGCGCTGGATGCGCTGACCGACCGCGCGCGCAGCGGCCAGGGTAACCTGCTGGCCTTGAGCATCGCCGCGGTTCGATTGCGCGCCACGGTGGGCGAGGTCAGCGATGCATTGGAAAAGATCTTCGGCCGCCATCGGGCCGACATCCAGAAGGTGACCGGTGTGTATGCAGCCGCGTATTCCGACAAGGACGACAGCGCCGAGGGCTGGGACAGGCTCAAGGCCGAGATCGCCGCCTTCGGCGAGAAGCAGGGCCGCCGGCCGCGCGTGATGATCGCCAAGCTCGGCCAGGACGGCCACGACCGCGGCGCCAAGGTGGTGGCCACGGCATTCGCCGACCTGGGCTTCGACGTCGATATCGGCCCGCTCTTCCAGACCCCCGAGGAATGCGCCCGCCAGGCCATCGAGAACGACGTGCATGCCGTGGGCGTGAGCACGCTGGCCGCCGGCCACAAGACGCTGGTGCCGGCCATCATCCGGGCATTGAAGGAGCAGGGCGGCGGCGACATCATCGTTTTCGTGGGCGGCGTGGTGCCGCCACAGGACTACGACTTCCTCTACGCCGCCGGTGTGAAGGGCATCTACGGGCCCGGCACGACCATCTTGACGAGCGCGCGTGACGTGCTCAAGCAGATCAAGGCTGCCCACGCGTAATGCCTCATGCATGCGACCGATGAGGCGCTGAGGGCGCAGTTGCTGGCAGCCACCGGCGCGGTGCAGCGGCGTGCGCTGGCCAAGATCATCACGCTGCTCGAATCCACCCGAGTCGATCACCGTGCGCGCGCCGACGAACTGCTGGACGCCTTGTTGCCGGCCAGCGGCAAATCGTTCCGGCTGGGCATCAGCGGCGTGCCCGGCGTCGGCAAAAGCACCTTCATCGAAGCGCTGGGCCTGTTCCTCATCGAACGTGGGCACCGCGTCGCGGTGCTCGCGGTGGACCCTTCGTCCAGCCTGAGCGGCGGCTCCATCCTGGGCGACAAGACGCGCATGGAGCGGCTCTCGGTGCATGAGAAGGCATTCATTCGCCCCAGCCCGGCCAGCGGCACACTGGGCGGCGTGGCCGACAAGACGCGTGAGTCGATGCGCGTGTGCGAGGCGGCGGGCTACGACATCGTCATCGTCGAGACCGTGGGCGTGGGCCAGAGCGAAACCGCGGTCGCCGGCATGACCGACATGTTCGTGCTCATGCAACTGCCCAATGCCGGTGACGACCTCCAGGCGCTGAAGAAGGGCGTGATGGAACTGGCCGACCTGGTGGTCATCAACAAGGCCGACCTCGACGAAGCGGCTGCGACGCGCGCCCGGGCCCAGATCACCAGTGCGCTGCGCTTCTTCGGGCCGCATGCGCACCCGGCCACGCGGGGGCCGGCGGGTGATTCAGCCGCGCAAGTGCTGCAGCTCAGTGCGCTCAAGGGCACTGGCCTGACCGACTTCTGGCAGGCCGTATGCGCCTTTCGCGACGCGCAGGCCAGCAGCGGCCGCCTGGCCGAGCGTCGTCGCTCGCAGGAGCAGGCCTGGATGTGGGAGCGCATCGAAGCCGGGCTGCACCAGCGCTTCCATGCGCACGCGGCAGTGCGCGCGGCGCTGCCGCAGGTCAGCGCCGAGGTGCGCGCCGGCCGTCTGGCTGCCGGCGTGGCTGCGCGCCGGCTGCTCGACCTTCTGAATTGACCGAGAACCGAGAGGACATCCTCATGCACGACATCATCGAACAGCTCGAAAGCAAGCGCGCCGCGGCGCGCCTGGGCGGCGGGGAAAAGCGCATCGCCGCACAGCACGCCAAGGGCAAGCTCTCGGCGCGCGAGCGCATCGAGCTGCTGCTCGACGAAGGCACGTTCGAGGAATGGGACATGTTCGTCGAGCACCGTTGCGCCGACTTCGGCATGGCCGAGCAGAAGGTCCCGGGCGACGGCGTCGTCACCGGCTACGGCATGATCAACGGCCGCCTGGTGTTCGTCTTCAGCCAGGACTTCACGGTCTTCGGTGGCGCGCTTTCCGAGGCCCACGCCGAGAAGATCTGCAAGGTCATGGACCAGGCCATGAATGTGGGCGCCCCGGTCATCGGCCTGAACGACTCCGGCGGCGCGCGCATCCAGGAAGGCGTGGCCTCGCTGGGCGGCTACGCCGAGGTCTTCCAGCGCAACGTCATGGCCAGCGGCGTGATCCCGCAGATCAGCCTGATCATGGGGCCCTGCGCCGGGGGCGCGGTCTACTCGCCGGCCATGACCGACTTCATCTTCATGGTCAAGGACAGCTCCTACATGTTCGTCACCGGCCCCGAGGTGGTGAAGACCGTGACGCACGAGGAAGTGACCGCCGAGGAGCTCGGTGGCGCCGGCACCCACAACAGCAAGAGCGGCGTGGCCGACCTGGCGTTCGAGAACGATGTCGAAGCGCTGCTCATGCTGCGCCGCTTCTTCAACTACCTGCCGCTCAACAACAAGGAGCGACCGCCGCTGCGCCCCAGCGGCGACCCGGCGGAGCGGCTGGATTCGTCGCTGGACACGCTGGTGCCCGAGAACCCGAACAAGCCTTACGACATGAAGGAGCTGATCCTGAAGGTCGTGGACGACGGCGACTTCTTCGAGCTGCAGCCCGAATACGCGAAGAACATCGTCATCGGCTTCGCGCGTCTGGATGGGCAAAGCGTCGGCATCGTGGCCAACAACCCGCAGGTGCTGGCGGGCTGCCTGGACATCAAGAGCGCCATCAAGGCGGCGCGCTTCGTGCGCTTCTGCGACGCCTTCAACATCCCCGTGGTGACCTTCGTCGACGTGCCGGGCTTCATGCCGGGCACGGCGCAGGAATACGGCGGCATCATCAAGCATGGCGCCAAGCTGCTCTACGCCTACGCCGAATGCACGGTGCCCAAGGTCACGGTGATCACGCGCAAGGCCTACGGCGGCGCCTACGACGTGATGAGCTCCAAGCACCTGCGCGGCGACGTCAACTTCGCCTGGCCCAATGCCGAGATCGCGGTGATGGGCGCCAAGGGCGCGGTGGAGATCATCTTCCGCGAGGACAAGGGCGATCCTGCAAAACTCGCGGCCAGGGAGGCCGAATACAAGGCGCGCTTTGCCAACCCCTTCGTCGCCGGCGCGCGCGGCTACATCGACGACGTGATCCAGCCCCACGAGACGCGCAGGCGCATCTGCCGCAGCCTGGCCATGCTCAAGGACAAGAAGCTCGCCAACCCGTGGCGCAAGCACGGGAACATTCCTCTTTGAGCGCGCGGAGACCCCAGTCATGTTCAAGAAGATCCTGATTGCCAACCGCGGCGAGATCGCCTGTCGCGTCATCAAGACCGCGAAGAGGCTCGGCATCGCCACCGTGGCGGTGTATTCCGAGGCCGACCGCGACGCGCGGCACGTCGCCCTGGCCGACGAGGCCGTGTGCATCGGCCCCGCGCCCAGCCGCGAGAGCTACCTGCGGGGTGACAAGATCATTGCCGCGTGCAAGAGCACGGGTGCCCAGGCCGTGCATCCGGGCTATGGCTTCCTGTCGGAGAACGCGGACTTCGCGCGCCGCGTCGAAGAAGAAGGCATCGTCTTCATCGGACCCAAGCACTATTCGATCTCCGCCATGGGCGACAAGATCGCCTCGAAGAAGCTGGCGATCGAGGCCAAGGTGAATACGATTCCAGGCTGGAACGCCGCCATCGAATCGCCCGAGCAGGCGGTGAGCATCGCCAAGGACATCGGCTACCCGGTGATGATCAAGGCCAGCGCGGGCGGCGGCGGCAAGGGCTTGCGCGTGGCCTGGGACGACAAGGAGGCCTTCGAGGGCTACACCTCGTGCAGGAACGAGGCCAAGGCCAGCTTCGGCGACGACCGCGTCTTCATCGAGAAGTACGTCGAGAGCCCGCGCCACATCGAGATCCAGGTGCTGGGCGATGCCCACGGGAACATGGTCTACCTGCAGGAGCGCGAGTGCTCCATCCAGCGCCGGCACCAGAAGGTCATCGAGGAGGCGCCGTCGCCCTTCATCAGCGAGGCCACGCGCCGCGCCATGGGCGAGCAGGCCGTGCAGCTGGCCCGGGCCGTGAAGTACCAGAGCGCGGGCACGGTGGAGTTCGTGGTCGGCAAGGACCAGAGCTTCTATTTTCTCGAGATGAATACGCGGCTGCAGGTCGAGCACCCGGTCACCGAGAGCATCACCGGCATCGACCTGGTGGAGCAGATGCTGCGCGTGGCCGCCGGCGAGCCGCTGCCCTTCACCCAGGCCGAGATCCCGCGCCGCGGCTGGGCCATCGAGTGCCGCATCAATGCCGAAGACCCGTTCCGCGGCTTCCTGCCCTCCACCGGCCGCCTGGTGCGCTACCAGCCGCCGGTGCAGACCATGGAAGCGGCGCTTCCCATGCCCTGGCGGCTCGACGATGCGGGCGCCGTCGTCGAAGGCGGTGGCGTGCGTGTCGATACCGGCGTCTACGAGGGCGGCGAGATCCCGATGCACTACGACTCGATGATCGCCAAGCTCGTCGTGCACGGAACCGACCGCCTGGACGCCATTGCCCGAATGCGCGAGGCGCTCAACGCCTTCGTCATCCGCGGCGTCTCCAGCAACATCCCGTTCCAGGCGGCGTTGCTGGCGCACCCGAAGTTCATCTCGGGTGACTTCAACACCGGTTTCATTGCCGAGCACTACGCCCAGGGCTTCCGCGCCGAGGACGTGCCGCACGACGACCCGGACTTCCTCGTCGCACTCGCCGCCGCGGTGTACCGCCGCCACCTCGAGCGCGCCGCAGGCATCACCGGCCAGCTGGCCGGGCACGGCGTGGTCATCGGCGAGCGCTTCGTCGTCGTCGTCAAGGGCCAGGGGGGCGAGCACCGGCATGTGCCGGTGAGCATCCGCGCCGAAGGCGGCACGCACATCGAAGTCGCCGGCCGCCCCTACGCAATCGCCAACGACTGGCAGTTCGGCGGCATCCGCTTCAGCGGCAGCTGCAATGGCCGGGACTTCACGGCGCAGGTCGAGCGGCAAGGCCTGTGGTACCGCATCTCGCACAACGGCTGCGTCATCGAGGCGCAGGTGATGAGCGAGCGGGCGGCCGAACTGCTGCGCGTGATGCCGTTCAAGGCCCCGGCCGACATGAGCCGCTTCCTGCTCTCGCCCATGCCGGGCCTGCTGGTGGACATCGCCGTGCAGCCCGGGCAATGGGTGCATGTCGGCGAGCGCCTGGCGGTGATCGAGGCCATGAAGATGGAGAACATCCTCACCGCCGCGCGCGAAGGCACGGTGGCCGAACTGCTGGCCGCCAAGGGCGAAAGCCTGGCCGTCGATCAACCCATCCTGAGCTTCCGATGAACGCGGCCAAACCGTTCCGCATCCTGGGCCTGCAGCAGATCGCCATCGGTGGCCCCGACAAGCAGCGGCTCAAGGCGCTGTGGGTGGACATGCTGGGCCTGACGGTGAAGGGCAGCTTCGTGAGCGAACGCGAGAACGTCGACGAGGCCATCTGCGCCCTGGGGACAGGCCCGCACGCGGTCGAGGTCGATCTGATGCAGCCGCTGGACCCGGACAAGAAGCCCGCTGTGCACGCCACGCCGCTCAACCACGTCGGGCTGTGGGTGGACGATCTGCCCAAGGCTGTCGAGTGGATGACGGCCCACGGCGTGCGCTTTGCCGCCGGCGGTATTCGCAAGGGTGCGGCGGGACACGACATCTGCTTCATCCACCCCAAGGGAAACGAAGAGTTCCCGCTGAGCGGCGAAGGCGTGTTGATCGAGCTGGTGCAGGCGCCGCCGGATGTGGTGGTGGCCCTCGCAGCTCAATAGCGGCCCGACAACAAGGCACCGGCGTTCGGCGCCACCGCCTTCAGGCCCAGCGTCTTGAGCATTTGGTACGTGGTGCTGATGGCCGCCGACAGCACCGGCAAGCCGATGCGGTCTTCCACCGGCTGGATGCTGGCCAGCGAAGGCATCTGCACGCAGGCGCTCAGCACCACGGCATCGACGCCGGCGATGTCCAGGTGCTTGGAAATCTCGATCAGCGCCCGCGGGTCAAGTGCGCCCACTTCCAGGTTGTCGGCCACTTCCAGCGAGATCGCGTCCTTGACCTCGTAGCCTTCGTGCTCGATGTAGTCCACCACCAGTTGCGTCAGCGGCTTCATGTAGGGCGTGATGATCGAGATCTTCTTGGCGCCTAGGGCCTGCAGGCCGTGGATCAGCGCGCCGGCGCTGGTGACCACCGGCGCCGGTCCGTCGTTGGCGATGGTGCGTTCGCGCAGCCGCGCTTCGCTGACGCAGTGGTAGCCGCGGCCCATGCTCATGATCGCGACGAGACACGCGTAGCCCAGCACATCGACACGCGCATCGCTGAGCTCCAGCGCGCAGCGGTCGCTGTCGGCGTCCATCGCCTCCAGCTCGGCCTTGGTGACCTTCTTCATGCGCATGCGCGCCGAGTGAAATGTGAAGCGTTCGGGCTCGATGGCCTCGCGGGCCCGCAGCATGGCGGGGATTTCGGTCTCCATCGTGGTGTTGGAACTCGGCACGATCTGGCCGATGCGGTAGGTCTTGCTGCTCATGGGCTTCTTCAGTCCGCGGAGATGTGACGGCCCTTGATGACCTTGCCCCAGTACTCGGTGTCCTTGGCCACCAGGGCGGCCAGCGCGTCGGGGCCGAGGTAGCGCGTCTCGATGCCCAGGGTGGCTGCGCGCTGCCTGGTCTCGGGCAGTTCCAGCGCCGTCTTTACCGCTTCGCTCAGCTGTGCGATCACGGCCGGCGGCGTGCCTGCGGGGGCGAACAGGCCGACCCAGGCTTCGAGCTCGAAGCCGGGCAGGCCCGCCTCGGCCGTGGTCGGCACGTTGGGCAACATGGGGTGGCGGCTCTTGCTGGTCACGGCGAAGGCTTTGAGCTTGCCGGCCTGCACGTGGCCCATGACGCTGGGCGGCGTCGTCATGAATACCTGCACGTTGCCGGCCAGCACGTCCTGGATGGCCGCGCCGGAGCCTTTGTAGGGCACATGCGTCATGTCGGCGCCGGTCGTCTGCTCGAACAGGGCGGTGCCCACATGCGACAACGACCCATTGCCCTGCGAGGCAAAGTTGATCTTGCCGGGCTGGCTCTTCACGTAGGCGATGAAGTCCTTCAGATTGTTGGACGGCACCGAGGGGTGCGCGGTGATCACGTTGGTGGCGGCGGTCATCAGCGCCACCGGCGCCAGGTCCTTCTGGGCCCAGGGCAGCTTGGCAAACATCGCCGGGTTGCCCACGTGGTAAGCCGAGTAGGAAACCAGCAGCGTGTAGCCATCCTTGGGCGCGCGTGCCACGTGCTGGTAGGCGATGTTGCCGCTGGCGCCGCCCCGGTTGTCCACCAACACGGTCTGTCCCAGCAGCCTGGTCAGCGGGTCGCCGACCAGGCGCGCCGAACTGTCCACCACGCCGCCGGGCGGGTTGGGCACGATCAGCGTGATGGGCTTGCTGGGGTAGACCTGCGCGAAGGCAGCAGAGGTCATCAGCGTAAGGGCGCAGGCGGCGAGGGCGCGGCCGAACAATCTCATGGTCTGTCTCCGGTGGTGGTTGATTGGCCGCACTGTGGGTCAAGCCGTGGCGGCTGAAAATTCGGATGTCATTGACACATCCTCAACCCAGGGCTGAGGATGCGGTCCATGCCCAGCCCGATCAACCTGAACCGTTTCGACCTCGTCTCGCTGCGCCTCTTCGTTGCCGCGGTCAACGCCGGCAGCCTGACGGCCGGGGCCGGACGTTTCGGTATCAGCCTGGCTGCGGCCAGCAAGCGCATCGCCGAGCTCGAGTCGCACGTGGGCAGTGTGCTGCTGGCGCGCAGCAAGCGCGGCGTGGTGCCCACCGCGGCCGGGCAGACCCTGCTGCGCCATGCCATCGAGCTGGTGGCCGGTGTCGAGCAGCTGGCGCTGGCCATGGACGACCTGCAGAGCGGCGCCGGCGGCCACCTGCGCCTGTGGGCCAACACCTCGGCCTTCGGGGGCTTTCTACCGGGTTTGCTGGCCAATTTCTCGGCAGCCCACCCTGCCGTGCGGCTGGACCTGGAAGATGCGCTCAGTGCAGACGCGGTGCGCGCGGTGGCCTGCGGTGCCGCCGAGCTGGCGGTGATTGGCGAGAACACCGCGGCCGAAGGCCTGCAGACCCTGGTCTGTGACCGCGACGAACTGATGCTGCTGCTGCCCGCCGGCCATGCGCTGGCCGCGGGTGACCGCGTCGCATTCGAGGACGTGCTGGCGCACGACCTGGTGGCCTTGGGCCGAGCCACGGCGCTGACGCGGCAGCTCGCTGCGGCCGCCGATCTGGTCGGCCGGCCGCTGAAGATCCGCGTCCAGGTGCGCAGCTTCGACGCCATGTGCCGCATGGTGGCGGCGGGCCTCGGCGTGGCCATACTGCCGCGTGCCGGGGCGGCGCCGCATGCGGGGGCTCTGGGCCTGCGCATCAAGCCGCTGACCGGCATGCGCACCGAACGAACGCTGTTGCTGGCCATGCGCGACCGCGCCCAGCTCTCGCCGGCGGCGCTGGCGCTGGTGCAGATGGCCGAGCAGCGGCTGGCGGCTGGCGCGCCGGCAACTCGGCGTGCGCAGTCCGGCCCAAGGAAAACGAGGCGTTCCCCTTGGGCGGTGAAGGGGTGTTGATCGAATGGGTGCAGGCGCCGGCCGAGGTGATTGCGGCGCTGGCTTGAGCGCCCGCGTGCGGATGTGCGTGAAAATGAGGGCATGACCGCCCGCACCCTGTACGACAAGCTTTGGGACGAACATATCGTCCACACCGAAGAGGACGGCACCGCCACCCTCTACATCGACCGCCACCTCGTGCACGAGGTGACCAGCCCGCAGGCCTTCGAAGGGCTGCGCCTGGCCGGCCGCAAGGTCTGGCGGGTGAGCTCCATCGTCGCCACCGCCGACCACAATACGCCCACCACCGGCTGGGCCGACGGCTACGACGGCATCACCGACCCGATCAGCAAGCTGCAGATCACCACGCTGGACGCCAATATCGCAGCCTCGGGTGCGGCGGCGTATTTCCCGTTCCTCGACAAGCGCCAGGGCATCGTGCATGTCATCGGCCCGGAGAACGGCGCCACGCTGCCCGGCATGACCGTGGTTTGCGGTGACAGCCACACCAGCACCCACGGCGCTTTCGGCGCCCTGGCGCACGGCATCGGCACCAGCGAGGTCGAGCATGTGCTGGCCACGCAGACCTTGCTGGCCAAGAAGGCGAAGAACCTGCTGATCAAGGTGGAAGGCGCAGCAGGCCGCGGCGTCACCGCCAAGGACATCGTGCTGGCCATCATCGGCAGGATAGGGACGGCCGGTGGCACGGGCAGCACCATCGAATTCGCCGGCGCGGCGATCCGCGCGCTGAGCATGGAAGGCCGCATGACGGTGTGCAACATGGCCATCGAGGCCGGTGCGCGTGCGGGCCTGGTGGCGGTGGACGAGAAGACCATCGCCTATTGCATGGGCCGGCCCTTCGCGCCCAGGGGTGTCGAATGGGACCATGCCGTGGCGTATTGGCGCACGCTGCAATCCGACCCCGACGCGAAGTGGGACGCCGTGGTCGAGCTCGACGCCGCGCAGATCCCGCCGCAAGTGACCTGGGGCACCAGCCCCGAGATGGTGGTGGGTGTGGACGGCCGCGTGCCCGACCCAGATAACGAGAAAGACGCCGTCAAGCGCGGCGCCATCGAACGCGCGCTGGTCTACATGGGCCTGGCGCCCAACAAGGCCATCACCGACATCCGCATCGACAAGGTTTTCATCGGGTCGTGCACCAACAGCCGCATCGAGGACTTGCGCGAGGCCGCCGCGGTGGTCAGGCGGGTGGGGCAGCGCGTGGCCGGCAACGTGAAGCTGGCGCTGGTGGTGCCGGGCTCGGGCCTGGTGAAGGCGCAGGCCGAGGCCGAAGGCCTGCACGAGATCTTCAGGGCCGCCGGTTTCGAGTGGCGCGAGCCCGGCTGCAGCATGTGCCTGGCCATGAATGCCGACCGGCTGGAGCCCGGCGAGCGCTGCGCCAGCACCAGCAACCGAAACTTCGAAGGCCGCCAGGGCGCCGGCGGACGCACCCACCTGGTGAGCCCGGCGATGGCCGCCGCAGCAGCGCTCAACGGCCACTTCGTCGACGTGCGCCGGATTGGCTGAGGAGAGAGACACCATGCAAGCCTTCACCGTGCACCAGGGCCTGGTGGCGCCGATGGACCGCGACAACGTGGATACCGACGCCATCATCCCCAAGCAATTCCTGAAATCGATCGCGCGCAGCGGCTTCGGGCCCAACCTGTTCGACGCCTGGCGCTACCTCGACCCCGGCGAGCCCGGGCAGGACCCCGCCCGCCGCAAGCCCAACCCCGACTTCGTGCTCAACCAGCCGCGGTATCAACCCGGGCCCGGTGGTAGCCCCGGCGCCAGCATCCTGCTGGCGCGCAGCAATTTCGGCTGCGGCTCCAGCCGTGAGCACGCTCCATGGGCGCTGGAGCAGTACGGATTCCGCGCCCTCATCGCCACTAGCTACGCCGACATCTTCTTCAACAACTGCTTCAAGAACGGGCTGCTGCCGATCCAACTGCCCGAATCGCAGGTGGCCAAGCTGTTCGACGAGGTGCGGGCCTTCCCCGGCTATACGCTCACGGTGGACCTGCCACGGCAGGTGGTCGTCAAGCCCGATGGCAGCGAGCTGCCCTTCGAGGTGCAGCCCTTCCGCAAATACTGCCTGGTGGGCGGCTTCGACGATATCGGCCTGACGCTGCGCCATGCCGACAAGATCCGCGCCTTCGAGGCCGAGCGCCTGGCGAAGATGCCCTGGCTGGCGCAACGTCAACTCTGAAGCGAACCCACCCATGAAGATCGCCATCCTGCCGGGCGACGGCATAGGCACCGAGATCGTGGCGCAGGCCTTGCGTGTGCTGGGCGTGCTCGACCTGGGCTTCGAGACCGAGACCGCGCTCGTCGGCGGTGCCGCCGTTGAGGCGCACGGCCACCCCTTGCCCGACTCGACGCTGAAGCTGGCCCAGGCCGCCGATGCCATCCTCTTCGGCGCCGTGGGTGACTGGAAATACGACAAGCTGGAGCGCGCGCTGCGCCCGGAGCAGGCCATCCTGGGCCTGCGCAAGCACCTCGGCCTGTTCGCCAACTTTCGCCCGGCCCTGTGCTACGAGCAGCTCACGCAGGCCAGCAGCCTGAAGCCCGAGCTGGTGTCGGGGCTGGACATCCTGATCATCCGCGAGCTCACCGGCGACATCTACTTCGGCCAGCCGCGCGGGCGGCGCGTCGCCACCGACGGCCATTTTCCGGGCGCCGAGGAAGCCTTCGATACGATGCGCTACAGCCGGCCCGAGATCGAGCGCATCGCGCATGTGGCTTTCCAGGCGGCGCGCAAGCGCAGCCAGAAGGTCACGAGCGTGGACAAGGCCAACGTGCTGGAGACCTTCCAGTTCTGGCGCGACGTGGTCACCGAGGTGCATGCGCAGTACCCCGATGTGGAGCTCGAGCACATGTATGTCGACAACGCGGCCATGCAGCTCGTCAAGGCGCCGAAGAACTTCGACGTCATCTTCACCGGCAACATGTTCGGCGACATCCTCAGCGACGAAGCCGCCATGCTCACCGGCAGCATCGGCATGCTGCCCAGCGCTTCGCTCGACAAGAACAACAAGGGCCTGTACGAGCCCAGCCACGGCAGCGCGCCGGACATCGCCGGCCAGGGCGTGGCCAACCCGCTGGCTACAATCTTGTCCGCTGCCATGATGCTTCGCTTCTCGCTCAACCAAGCTGCTGCAGCCGACCGCATCGAGTCGGCGGTGAAGGCCGTGCTCTCGGCCGGCCTGCGCACGCCGGACATCTGGAGCGAAGGCACGACGAAGGTCGGCACGCAAGCGATGGGCGATGCGGTCGTCGCCGCCCTGACCGGCAAGGTCGGCGGCAAGGTCATCGGCAAAACCACCACCACCAAGAGCTAGCGGCTCTCGGATCGTCTCGCCCCCACTCTGGACCCCGGCGAAGCGAGCCGAGGCAAACCGGGGTCCAGACACACTGGAAAGGCAAGACTGAAATGGCACTCGCAAGAAACCCGCTCGTCGGCTTGGTCGGCTGGCGCGGCATGGTCGGCTCCGTGCTGATGGACCGCATGCGCACCGAGGGCGATTTCGCGCTCATCGAGCCGATGTTCTTCTCCACCAGCAGTGCCGGCGGCGCGCTGCCCGCCGCGATCGCCGGGCTGGCCAAGGGCGACACCGCGCTGCACGACGCAGGCGATATCGCCGCGCTCAAGCGCTGCGATGTCGTCATCACCTGCCAGGGTGGCGAATACACCAAGGCCGTCTACCCGCAGCTGCGCGCGGCGGGCTGGAAGGGCTACTGGATCGACGCGGCCAAGACGCTGCGCATGCAGGACGACGCGGTGATCGTCCTCGACCCGGTGAATATGCCGGTGATCCAGAGCGCCCTGGCCAAGGGCGTGAAGGACTACATCGGCGGCAACTGCACGGTGAGCTGCATGCTCATGGGCGTGGGCGCGCTGTTCAAGGCCGACCTCGTGGAGTGGATGACGGCCACCACCTACCAGGCCGCCAGCGGCGGCGGCGCGCAGCACATGCGCGAACTGCTCACGCAGTTCGGCACGCTGAATGCGGCGGTGCGCCCGCTGCTCGACGACCCGGCCAGTGCCATCCTCGAGATCGACCGCCAGGTGGCCGCCACCCAGCGCGGCTTGTCGGCCGAGGAGACGAAGAACTTCATGGTGCCGCTGGCCGGCAGCCTGATCCCCTGGATCGACGCCGACCGCGGCGACGGCACCAGCCTGGAAGAGTGGAAGGGCGGCGCCGAGGCGAACAAGATCCTCGGCCGCGGCCCGGGGTTCGGCGTGGCGGCGGTGCCGGTCGACTCGATCTGCGTGCGCGTCGGCGCCATGCGCTGCCACAGCCAGGCGCTGACCTTCAAGCTGAAGAAGGACGTGCCGCTGGCCGACCTGGAAGCCATGATCCGCAACGACAACCCCTGGGTGTCCTACGTGCCGAATACGCGCGAAGCCACCGTGCGCGGGCTCACGCCGGTGGCGGTGACGGGCACGGCGAACATCGCCGTGGGTCGATTGCGCAAGATGGCCCTGGGCCCCGAATATGTCGGCGCGTACACCATCGGCGACCAACTGCTCTGGGGCGCCGCCGAGCCCTTGCGCCGCATGCTGCGCATCCTGCTTGAGCAGTGAAGACGGGCGTTGTCCACCCACCACAGGGTGGGCAACGCTCAGAAACAAACCATTTCCCTGCCAATCATCAGCTTATGCCTGAGCTTGCGCTCCTATATGCTTGATGCTGTTGCAATTTTCCGCCGTTCCGGTGCACTGCCTTGCGGGCAGGCGCGCGGCGGCTTGATGTGACGGCGGCCGGCTTCTCCGAAAGCCTTGGCCTATCGCCTGGGGGAAAAGCCTTGGAACACCGCTCGATGAACGTTTCGCGCTTTGCGCTCAATGGGGTGGCGCTGGCCGCCGCCTGTCTGTGGGGAACACAGGCCGCGGCGCTGGGGCTGGGCCGCCTGAGCGTGCAATCGGCTCTGGGCGAGACGCTGCGCGCCGAGATCGAGGTCACCAGTGTCACGCCCGACGAAGCGTCCTCGCTGAAGCTGCGCGTGGCGCCGCCCGAGGCCTACCGGGCCGCGGGTGTCGACTACAACGCCGCGCTCGGCTCGGCCCAGGTGCAGGTCGTGCGCCGCGCGGACGGCCGCTCGGTGCTGCGAGTCACCAGCGACCGCGCGGTGCTCGAGCCCTTCGTCAACGTCATCATCGAAGCCACCTGGTCCAGTGGCCGCCTGGTGCGCGAATACACGATGCTGTTCGACCCGCCGGGCGCGCGTGCCGCGCAGGCGCCTGTCGCCGCCACGGCGCCCGAAGCCACGCCGGCCCCGACGCCGGCGGCTGCGCCGCCCGCTCCCGCCATGGCTGCCCCCGCAGCGCCGCTGGCGCCCGCCGTGGCCACGGCTCAAACGCCCGCCCCGGCGGCCAGGCCGCCGCGCGAGCCACGCCCGGCGCCCGCCGCGGTGCCGCGCGCGCCGGTGGCGCCTGCCGCAGCGGCAGCACCGCTGCCCGGGGGCGATGAATACCGAGTGCGAGCGGGCGATTCACTCAGCCGCATCGCCAATCGCGCGCCGCGCCAGGGCATCTCGCTCGACCAGATGCTCGTCGCGCTGTTCCGCGGCAATCCGCAGGCTTTCGTGGGCGACAACATGAACCGGCTGAAGGCCGGTGTCGTGCTCAGCGTGCCCTCGCCGGAGCAGGCCGGCAAATTCTCGCCGCAGGAAGCGCGCGAGGTGATCGTGGCGCAAAGCGCCGATTTCGCTGCCTACCGCCAGCGCCTGGCGTCTGGCACGACCGCCACCGCCGAGGCCGCGCCGGCCCGCCAGGCGCGCGGGCAGGTGCAAGCCCAGGTCGATGACCGCAAACAGGCCGCCGCCGCGACACCCGATCGCCTGACGCTCTCGCAAGGCGGCGTCAAGGCATCGGCTCCGGAAGCCCGCGCCTCGAAGGAGGCCGAAAAGAAGGACTCCGCAGCGCGGCTGGCCGAGCTGGCACGCAACGTGGACGAACTGAAGAAGCTCCAGGGCGCCACGGCGCCGGCAGCGGCACCCGCCGCCCCAGCCCAGCCCGCCGCCCCTGCGCCGATGCCGGCGCCGGCACCGGCGCCCACCCCGGCCGTTGCGCCGCCGGCCCTGCCCGCGCCGACCGTGGTGGCGGCCGCGCCGATGCCGCAGCCCGCGCCTGTGGCCTCGGCACCATCCCCTGCGCCTGCGCCTGCCCCCGCCTCCGCGGCCAGGCCCGCCGCAGCCAAGCCCGTGCCGCCCGTGGCGGCGAGCGAAGAACCGGGCCTGCTCGATTCGCTGCTCGACAACGCGCTGCTGCTGCCCGGCGCCGGTGTATTGGTGGCGCTGCTGGCTGGCCTGGGTCTGTACCGCCTGCGCGGGCGCATGCGCAAGCAAGGCGGCGAGACCTCGTTCCTGGAAAGCCGGCTGCAGCCCGACTCGTTCTTCGGTGCCAGCGGGGGGCAGCGCATCGATACGCGCGACGCGGCCAGCAGCACGAGCGGGAACTCGTCGTCGATGAGCTACTCGCTGAGCCAGCTCGATGCCATCGGCGACGTCGATCCGGTGGCCGAGGCCGACGTCTATCTGGCCTATGGGCGCGACCTGCAGGCCGAGGAAATTCTCAAGGAGGCCATGCGGGCCACGCCCGAACGCATGGCCATCCGCTCCAAGCTGCTCGAGGTCTACGCCAAGCGGCGCGACACCAAGGCCTACGAGTTGCTCGCCTCGCAGATGTTCAATCTGACCCGCGGCGAAGGTGAAGACTGGACCCAGGCGCAGGCCCTGGGCCTGACCATAGACCCCGACAACGTCCTCTATCAGCCGGGTGGCAAGCCCGAAGAGGTGCGCGGAGCGGGCGGCAAGATCGTGGCCGAGCCCCTGGGCGCGTCGACCACGCCCTATACCGCGGCGGTGGCGCCGCCCGCTTTCCAGCCCGCACCGGACGCCACGCTGGACCGCACCATCGACGTCGACCTCGAATTCGACCTGCCTGGGGGCAAGACCGATGCTGCGCTGCCGCCGCTCACGCCCGGGGAAGTCACGCAACCGTTCTCCACGGGGGCACAGTTCGGTGCCCACCAGACGCTGGATCTGATGCTCGAGCCCGGTGAATCCAAGACCATCCCCGTCAAGCGTAGCGGGCCGGTCGGTGCCGACGACGGTGCGCTCGACTTCGATCTCGAGGCACTGGGCATCGAGCCGCCCACCGTGGCCGCAAAGTCGGCGCCGGCTGCGGCGTCCGACTCCTTGCTGGATTTCGGCGACTTTTCGATCGACACCGAAGCCGCACCCGCACCCGCACCCGCGGCCGCACCCGAAGCCCACGACCCGCTGGCCCGCAAGATCGAACTGGCCGAGGAATTCCGCCAGATCGGCGATCTCGAGGGCGCCCGCGACCTGCTCGAAGAAGTCGTGGGCAAGGCCGAAGGCGCGCTCAAGAGCAAGGCCCAGGGCATGCTGGACAAGCTGCTCTGAGCGCATGAGCGCCGGGCAGGCGCGCCAGGCCGGAACCGCGCGCCTGGCTCTGGGCCTGGCATACCGCGGCCAGGCCTACCACGGCTGGCAGTCGCAGGCCGACGGCAAGACGGTGCAAGACGTGGTCGAAAAAGCGCTTTCGGCCTTTGCCACCGAACCCGTCGGCACGGTCTGCGCCGGGCGCACGGATGCCGGTGTGCACGCCGTCAACCAGGTGGTTCACCTGGATACCGCACTGACGCGCGAGCCGTTCTCGTGGGTGCGCGGCACCAACCGCTTCCTGCCGGCCGACGTGGCCGTGCAGTGGTGCCTGCCGCTGGAGGCCGGCTTCCACGCGCGCAACAGCGCCCGCGGCAGGCGTTACCGCTTCGTGGTCCTCGAGTCGCCGGTGCGGCCCGCGCTCGAACAGGGCCTGGTCGGCTGGGTATTCCGCCCGCTGGCCGGCGAGGCGATGCGCGCCGCGGCGGCGCACCTGATCGGCGAGCACGATTTCAGCGCCTTTCGTGCGGCGGACTGCCAGTCGCCCACCCCCGTGAAGACGCTGCGGCGCGTCGAGATCAGCCGCCGCGGTGCCTACTGGCGCTTCGATTTCGACGCCAACGCCTTCCTGCACCACATGGTGCGAAATCTTCTCGGCAGCCTGGTCGCCGTGGGCAGTGGCCGCCAGCCACCGGGCTGGATGGCCGAAGTGCTGGCCTCGAAAAGCCGCGAGGCGGCCGCACCGACCTTCCCGCCCGACGGCCTGTATTTCATGGGCCCGTACTACGATGAAACCTGGGGCATCCCCGGCCATACCGCGGCCATGGACTGGGTGCTCTAAAACGGCATGACCCGCACCCGCATCAAGATCTGCGGCCTCACGCGTGAGGCCGATGTGGCCGACGCCATCGCAGCCGGGGCCGACGCACTGGGCTTCGTGCTCTACGAGGGCAGCCCGCGCCACGTGACCCTGGCCCGCGCTTGCGCGCTGGCCAGGCGCCTGCCGCCCTTTGTCACACCGGTGCTGTTGTTCGTCAACGCCTCGCCGCAAGAGCTGAGCCAGGCCGTCCAGGCCTTGCCACAGGCCCTGCTGCAGTTTCATGGCGACGAGTCACCCGAACAGTGCGAGGCGGTCGCGCGACCCTACCTGCGCGCCGCGCGGATCACGCCGCAGGTCGATTTGCTAGACTTCGCCCGCCGCTTTCACAGCGCGCAGGCCCTGCTGCTCGACGCCCATGTCGAGGCTTACGGCGGCGGCGGGAAGGTCTTCGATTGGTCACTGATTCCACCCGGCGTGCGCCTTCCGGTCGTTTTGTCTGGTGGGTTGAATCCTGCCAACGTGACCGATGGGGTGAGCCTCGTGCGGCCCTGGGCCGTCGACGTGAGCTCCGGCGTGGAGCTGAGCAAGGGCGTGAAGAGCGCCGAGCTGATGCGCCGGTTCTGCAATGCGGTGCGCGAGGCGGATGATCGACTCGGCGCCTGAAGGCGCCGCCCGCCTGGACGGTGGCCGCTTGAATGCGAAAGACCCCCGATGCTTGAGTACCTGCAACCCGATGCCCGCGGGCACTTCGGGCCCTACGGTGGCACCTTTGTCGCCGAGACGCTGATCCACGCCTTGCGCGAGCTCGAAGAGGCTTACGCCAAGTACCGCCAGGACCCCGAGTTCGTGGCCGAATACCGCCACGAGCTGAAGCACTTCGTCGGCCGGCCCAGCCCGATCTACCACGCGACGCGCCTCTCAAGCGAGATCGGCGGCGCGCAGATCCACCTCAAGCGCGAAGACCTCAACCACACCGGCGCGCACAAGATCAACAACACCATCGGCCAGGCGCTGCTGGCGCGGCGCATGGGCAAGAAGCGCGTCATCGCCGAGACCGGCGCCGGCCAGCATGGCGTGGCCACGGCCACCGTCTGTGCCCGCTACGGCATGGAATGCGTGGTCTACATGGGCAGCGAGGACATCTCGCGCCAGAGCCCCAACGTCTACCGCATGAACCTGCTGGGCGCGCGCGTGGTGCCGGTGGAAAGCGGCAGCAAGACCTTGAAGGATGCGCTCAACGAGGCGTTGCGCGACTGGGTGACGAATGTCGAGGACACCTTCTACATCATCGGCACCGTGGCGGGCCCGCACCCCTACCCGATGATGGTGCGCGACTTCCAGCGCGTCATCGGCGATGAATGCCTGCTGCAGATGCCCGAGCAGATCGGCCAGGCGGGAAGGCAGCCCGATGCAGTGATTGCCTGCGTGGGCGGCGGCAGCAACGCGATGGGCATCTTCTACCCCTATATCCCGCACGAAGGCACGCGGCTGATTGGCGTGGAAGCCGCGGGGCTGGGGCTGGACAGCGGCAAGCACGCGGCCTCGATCTGCGCCGGCTCGCCCGGCGTGCTGCACGGCAACCGCACCTATCTGCTGCAGGATGCCAACGGCCAGATCACCGAGACGCACTCGATCTCCGCCGGCCTGGACTACCCTGGCGTGGGCCCCGAGCACGCCTACCTGCACGACATCGGCCGCGCCGAGTACGTGGCCATCCGGGACGACGAGGCGCTGAGTGCATTCCACCGGCTGTGCCGCACCGAAGGCATCATCCCGGCGCTGGAAAGCAGCCATGCCGTGGCCCACGCGATGAAGCTCGCCGCCACGATGCAGCCTGACCAGCATCTGCTGGTGAACCTTTCCGGCCGCGGCGACAAGGACATCGGCACGGTGGCCGCGCTGCAGGGCGCCAACATCCCCGGCCTGGCCGTGCCGCAAGGGGGTGCGCAATGAGCCGCATCCAGACCACGCTGGCCGCGCTGAAGGCGCAGGGCCGCAAGGCGTTGATCCCTTACGTCACCGCGGGCGACCCCTACGCCGACGCCACGCCCGAGATCATGCAGGCCCTGGCCGACGGCGGCGCCGACATCATCGAGCTGGGCGTGCCGTTTTCCGACCCCATGGCCGACGGCCCGGTGATCCAGAAGGCCAGCGAGCGGGCCCTCGCAAGAGGCATAGGCTCGCCCCAGGTGCTGGCCATGGTGCGCGCCTTTCGCCAGCACAACGCCACGACGCCGGTGGTGCTGATGGGCTACGCCAACCCGATCGAGCGCTACGACCAGCGCGAGGGGCAGGGCGCCTTCATTGCCGCGGCCAAGGAAGCCGGCGTGGATGGCCTGCTGGTCGTGGACTACCCGCCCGAGGAGTGCGAAGACTTCGCCGCGCGGCTCAAGGCGGCGGGCCTGGACCTCATCTTCCTGCTCGCGCCCACTTCGACCGAGCAGCGCATGAAGGAGGTGGGCCGCAACGCCAGCGGCTATGTCTATTACGTGTCGCTCAAGGGCGTGACGGGCGCCGGCCACCTGGATACCGCCGCGGTGGCCGAAATGCTGCCGCGCATCCGCCGCCACGTGAGCCTGCCGGTAGGCGTGGGTTTCGGCATTCGCGACGCGGCCACCGCCCGCGCCGTGGGCGAGGTGGCCGACGCGGTGGTCATCGGTTCGCGGCTGATCCAGATCCTGCAAACCGAGTCGCGCGACAATGCGCCCCTGGCGGCTCGCGCCTTCATGGCCGAGATCCGCGCCGCCCTGGATGCCTGACGTCCGACGCCTGAGAGGGACCGCATGAGCTGGCTCGAAAAACTGCTGCCGCCCAAGATTCAACACACCGACCCGGCCGATCGCCGCGCGGTGCCCGAAGGCCTGTGGATCAAGTGCCCGGCCTGCGAGACCGTGCTCTACAAGACCGACCTGGAGGGCAACCTCAACGTCTGCCCCAAGTGCGACCAGCACCACCGCATCGGCGCCCGGGCGCGGCTGGACGCCTTCCTCGACCCCGAAGGGCGCTGGGAGATCGGGCAGGAAGTGATGCCCGTCGACGCGCTGAAGTTCAAGGACAGCAAGAAGTACCCCGCGCGCCTGAAGGCGGCACTGGAGGCCACCGGCGAAACCGACGCCTTGGTGGTGATGGGCGGCGCGGTGATGAGCGTGCCGGTGGTGACCGCCTGCTTCGAGTTCGAATTCATGGGCGGATCCATGGGCTCGGTGGTGGGCGAGCGCTTTGTTCGCGGCGTGGAGGCCGCGATCGAGCAGAAGGTGCCCTTCGTGAGCTTTGCCTCCACCGGCGGTGCGCGCATGCAGGAGGGGCTGCTCAGCCTGCTGCAGATGGCCAAGACCAACGCCGCACTGACCCGGCTGGCCAAGGCGAAACTGCCTTACATCAGCGTGCTCACCGACCCCACCATGGGCGGCGTCTCGGCGAGCTTCGCCTTCGTCGGCGACGTCGTCATCGCCGAGCCCAAGGCGCTGATCGGATTCGCCGGCCCGCGCGTCATCGAGAACACCGTGCGCGAGAAGCTGCCCGAGGGTTTCCAGCGCAGCGAGTTCCTGCTCGGCACCGGCGCGCTGGACATGATCTGCGACCGCCGGCAGCTGCGTTCCGCCATCGCCCGGCTGCTGGCGATGCTGCAGCGCCAGAGCGCCGATGCCGTCGCCTGACGCCACCCCCACCACGCTCGCCGGCTGGCTCGCGCATTGCGCGGCCATGCACCCCAAGACCATGGACCTGTCGCTGGAGCGCACGGTCGAAGTGGCGCGGCGGCTGGGCATCGCATTCACGGTGCCGGTGATCATTGTCGCGGGCACCAACGGCAAGGGCTCGACCTGCGCCATGATCGAATCCATCGCGCGCCATGCCGGCTATCGCGTGGGCCTGTACCAGAAGCCCGAGCTGGTGCACTTCGAGGAACGCTGCCGCGTCGGCGGCGCGGCGGTGGCGGCCGATGAGCTGGTGCCGCACTTCGCCGCGGTGGAGGCCGCGCGCGGCGACACCACGCTGACCCAGTACGAGTTCGGCACGCTGGCCATCGCGCGGCTGCTTTCACAGGCGCCGCTGGACCTGGTGATCCTGGAAGTCGGGATGGGTGGCCGCTTCGATTCCGTCAACGCCTTCGATGGCGACTGCGTGGTCATCACGAGCATCGCTCTGGATCACATGGAATGGCTGGGAACGGACCGCGAGGCCATCGGCCTGGAAAAGGCGCAGATCATGCGGCCGGGCCGACCCGCCATCGTGAGTGACCCGCAGCCCCCGCACAGCGTGGTGGCGCATGGCCAGGCCCTAGGCGCTGACCTGTGGCTGGTGGGCCGCGACTTCAACCACGCCGGCGACCGCCAGCAGTGGGGCTGGAGCGGGCGCGGCCGCCGCTACCACGGGCTGGCCTATCCGGCCCTGCGGGGTGCCAACCAGCTGCTCAACGCCGCGGGTGCGATCGCCGCGCTGGAGGCGCTGCGCGAGCGGCTGCCCATCAGCGCGCAAGCGGTGCGCACGGGCCTGGCGATGGTGGAGCTGCCCGGGCGCTTCCAGATCGTGCCCGGCCGGCCGGCACTCGTGCTGGACGTGGCGCACAACCCGCAGGCCGTGGCTGCGCTGGCGCTGAACCTGGATGTGATGGGCTTCTATCCACGCACTCACGCCGTGTTCGGAGTCATGCGTGACAAGGACATCCCCGGCCTGCTGGCCAAGATGGCGGCGCTGATCGACGTCTGGCACTGCTGCGCCCTGCCCACGCCCCGTGCCGCCAGCGGCGAGGAGCTTGCCGCGGCCGTGCGCCAGGCCACCGTGGGCCGCGTGGGGGGTTCGCCCGGGGTGCAGGTGCACACCGGCCCAGCCGAAGCCTTGCGGGCTGCGGTGGCCTCGGCAGACCCCGCCGATAGAATCGTCGTCTTCGGGTCCTTCCTCACCGTGGGCGGCGTGCTCAGGGAAGGCCTGCCCCGGCTGACGGCCGCCCACGTCGGCTGAATCCGTTGCCGGGCCTGCCGGCCCCACGCCCGCCGCATGCGCATTCCTTTCCTGCGACCCAAACCCCCCGCCGCGTCAGCGCGCACCCGCCCGGTGGCGGCCAGGGCCGAGCGCGAGCGCGCCGCGGCGCCGGCTGAAGACCCGGCCTCGGTGGAGGCGGCGCGCACCCGTGCGCGGCGGCGCCTGGTCGGGGCGCTGGTGCTCCTGATGATCGGCGTGGTGGGATTCCCCGTGCTTTTCGAGACCCAGCCGCGCCCGCTGCCGGTGGATACACCCATCGAAGTGTCCGCCCGCGAAATGGCGGTCGTCGCGCCCGCTCCCAAGCCGGCCGGGCCGCTGCAACCGCCGCCGGTGCTGCCCGTTCTGCCCGTGCCGCCCGCCGATGCCGGCAACGAAGCGGTTGCCGCGCCCAGCGCGCCCGCGTCCGTGGCTGCCGCGGCGGTGGCGGCGGTGGCGGCGTCTGCGGCCCCCCCGGCGACCGCACCCGCCAGCGGCGGTCGTTTCGTGGTGCAGGTGGGGGCCTACACCGATGCGGCCACGCTGCGCGAGGCCCGTGCCAAGGTCGAGAAGACGGGCTTGAAGACCTACACCCAGGTCATACAGACCGATGCCGGCCAGCGCACGCGCGTGCGCGTCGGGCCCTTCACCACCCGCCAGGAGGCCGAGGGGGTGGCGGCGAAGATCAAGCGCTCGGGCCTGCCGGCCAACGTGATCGCCCTGTGACCGACCTGCTGCCATCGCTGTCGTGGGTCGACTGGGCCTTGCTGGCCCTGCTGTCGGCTTCGGTGCTGATCGGCCTGGTGCGCGGGCTGGTGTTCGAGTGCCTGTCGCTGGCGGGCTGGGTGGCGGCCTGGTTCGCCGCGCAATGGGCGGCCCCGCAGGTGGCGCCGCACCTGCCGCTGGGCGGGGTGGGCAGCGCGCTGAACCTGGGCGCCGCCTTCGCGCTGTGTTTCGTCGCAGCGCTCGTGATCTGGGGCCTGCTGGCGCGTCTGGTCCGCATGCTCATCCGCGCCACGCCGCTGTCCTTGCCCGACCGCTTGCTCGGCGCCGCCTTTGGTGCCCTGCGCGGCGCGGTGCTGCTCCTGGCCCTGGCCACGGTGGTGACGCTGACGCCGGCCGCACAATCCACGCCTTGGCGCCAGTCGCAGGGCGCGAAGTGGCTGGCGCAGGCGCTGCACGGTCTCAAGCCCCTGCTGCCCGAGATGGCGGTGAGCCGGCTGCCGGCCTGAACGGACCAACACCAGGAACCCAACACCATGTGCGGCATCGTCGGCGTCATCGCCCAAGGGCCTGTCAACCAGATCCTCTATGACGCGCTGCTGCTGCTGCAGCATCGCGGGCAGGACGCCGCGGGCATCGTCACCATGCAGGGCACGCGCTGCCACATGCACAAGGCGCGCGGCATGGTGCGCGACGTCTTCCGCACGCGCAACATGCGCGGCCTGCCGGGCTCGGTGGGCCTGGGCCAGGTGCGCTACCCCACCGCCGGCAACGCCTACAGCGAGGAAGAGGCGCAGCCCTTCTACGTCAACGCGCCCTACGGCATCGTGCTCGTGCACAACGGCAACCTCACCAACGCGCACGCGCTGAAGGCCGAGCTCTTCGACATCGACCGCCGCCACATCAACACCGAGAGCGACACCGAGGTCCTCATCAACGTGCTGGCGCACGAGCTTGAACTCGTGGCGCGCGACCTGCCGCTGACGCCCGAGCATGTGTTCAAGGCCGTGGCCGGCGTGCACCGGCGCGTGAAGGGTTCGTATGCGGTGATCGCACTGATTGCCGGGCACGGGCTGCTGGCTTTCCGCGACCCCTACGGCATCCGCCCGCTGTGCTTCGGTGGGTGTGAATCGGCCGAAGGCCATGGCGTGATGGTGGCCAGCGAATCGGTGGCCCTGGACGGCACCGGCCACCGCCTCACGCGCGATGTGGCGCCAGGCGAGGCGATCTTCGTCGACCTGCTGGGCCGGGTCCATACCCGCCAGTGTGCCGAACGGCCGACGCTCAACCCCTGCATATTCGAGTATGTCTACCTGGCGCGGCCCGATTCGGTGCTCGACGGCATCTCGGTCTACCACGCGCGACTGAACCTCGGCGAGACGCTGGCACAGCGGCTCATCTCCACCATCCCGCCCAGCGAGATCGACGTGGTGATCCCGATTCCCGAGTCCAGCCGCCCCAGCGCGATGCAACTCGCCCACCGCATCGGCAAGCCCTACCGCGAAGGCTTCGTCAAGAACCGCTACGTGGGCCGCACTTTCATCATGCCCGGGCAGGCCGTGCGCAAGAAGAGCGTGCGCCAGAAGCTCAATGCCATCGGCATGGAGTTCAAGGGCCGCAATGTGCTGCTGGTCGACGACTCGATCGTGCGTGGCACGACCAGCAAGGAGATCGTGCAGATGGCGCGCGAGGCCGGCGCGAACAAGGTCTACATGGCTTCGGCAGCGCCGCCGGTGCGCTTCCCGAACGTGTATGGCATCGACATGCCGACCCGCGAAGAGCTCATTGCGCATGGTCGCAGCATCGAGGAGATCCGCCAGTTCATAGGCGCCGATGCGCTGATCTACCAGGACGTGGATGCGATGAAGCGCGTGGTGGGCGCGCTCAACCCCAGGCTCGACGGCTTCGAGGCCAGCTGCTTCGACGGCCACTACATCACCGGCGATGTCACGGCGGAAGACTTCGCCGCGCTCGAAGCGCAGCGGCGCCTGCAGTTCAACGATGAACCGGAAGGCGAGGGCGCCGACCGTTCGCGGCTGGCGCTGCAGAGTGCCCAGGAGGGCACATGATTCCGAAGCTCGATCTGCCCGCCGATGCCCGGCCCGACACGCTCGCCGTGCGCGAAGGCCTGCCGTGTTCGCAGTACGGCGAGAACTCGGAGGCCTTGTTCCTGACCAGCTCCTTCGTCCACCCGGACGCGGCCACCGCCGCGCGGCGCTTCGCCAACGAGGAAGAGGCTTTCGTCTACAGCCGTTTTTCCAACCCCACGGTGATGATGATGGAGCGCCGGCTGGCGGCCATGGAAGGCACCGCGGCCTGCATAGGCACCGCCAGCGGCATGGCGGCCATCACGCTGGTGGTGATGGGGCTGCTGAAGGCCGGTGACCATGTGGTGTGCTCGCAAAGCGTATTCGGCTCGACGATCCGGCTGCTGCAGGACTTTGCCAAGTTCGGCGTGGAAACGAGCTTCGTCTCGCAGACGGATGCGGCGGCCTGGCGTGCCGCGATGCGGCCCGGCACCCGGCTGCTCTTTGCCGAGACACCGACCAACCCGCTCACCGAGGTGTGCGACATCGCCGCACTCGCCGAGATCGCACACGCCGGTGGCGCGCTGCTGGCGGTGGACAACTGCTTCTGCTCGCCGGCCCTGCAGCAGCCGGTGAGGTTCGGCGCCGATCTCATCGTCCACTCCGGCACCAAGTACCTCGATGGCCAGGGCCGCGTCATCGCCGGCGCGGTGTGCGGGCCGGCCGAGCTGATCGACGGCAAGCTGATGCCGGTGATGCGCAGCGCCGGCATGAGCCTGTCGCCCTTCAACGCCTGGGTGGTGCTCAAGGGCCTGGAGACGCTGAGTGTGCGCATGCAGGCGCAAAGCGCGCGCGCCCTGCAGCTCGCGCAGTGGCTGGAGGCCCAGCCTGCGGTCGAGCGTGTCTATTTCCCCGGCCTGGCTTCGCACCCCCAGCACGCGCTGGCCATGGCGCAGCAAAGCGGCAGCGGCGGGGCGGTGTTGTCGTTCGTGGCCAGGGGTGGCCGCGAGGCCGCGTTTTCGGTGATCGACGCCACGCGCATCTGCTCCATCACCTCGAACCTCGGTGACACCAAGACCACGATCACCCACCCCAGCAGCACCTCGCACGGCCGCCTCACCGAGGCTCAGCGCCTGGCCGCCGGCATCGTTCAGGGCATGGTCCGCGTCGGCGTGGGGCTGGAGGATGTCGAAGACCTCAAGAACGACCTGCAACGGGGCCTGGCGCCACTGGCATGACATCCAAAGTACGCACCCGCATCGCCCCTTCGCCCACGGGCTACCTGCACCTGGGCACGGCGCGCACCGCGCTGTACTCCTGGGCTTACGCGCGCCACTATGGCGGGGAGTTCGTGCTGCGCATCGAAGACACCGATGTCGCGCGCTCGACGCAGGATTCGGTGCAGCAGATCCTGGACTCGATGCATTGGCTGGGCCTGGACTACGACGAAGGCCCGCTCTTCCAGATGCAGCGCCTGGCGCGCTACCACGAGGTCGCCGAGCAGATGATCGCGGCGGGCACCGCCTACCGCTGCTGGTGCAGCCCGGCTGAACTCGACGCCATGCGCGAAGGCCAGCGCGCGCGTGGCGAGAAGACGCGCTACGACGGCCGCTGGCGGCCCGCGCCGGGCAAGGCCTTGCCACCACCGCCGGCGGGTGTGCAGCCGGTGGTGCGCTTGGCCAATCCGCCGCGCGGCCACGTGAGCTGGAACGACCTGGTCAAGGGACCGATCAGCATCAGCAACGAAGAGATCGACGATCTCATCCTCCTGCGGCCGGCGCCGGACGGCAGCGCCGGGCTGGGCGTGCCCACCTACAACTTCGCCGTGGTGGTGGACGATTGGGACATGGCCATCACGCATGTCTTTCGCGGTGACGAGCACATCAACAACACGCCCTGGCAGATCAACATCCTGCGCGCCCTGGGGGCGAAGCTGCCGCAGTACGGGCACTGCCCCATCATCCTGGGCGAAGACGGCCTGAAGCTCAGCAAGCGGCGCGGCGCGGTCAGCGTGACGGCCTACGAGGAAGCCGGCTACCTGCCAGAGGCCATGCTCAACTATCTGGCGCGGCTGGGCTGGAGCCACGGCGACGACGAGCTCTTCACGCGCGAGCAGATGGTGCAGTGGTTCGACGGCAGTCACCTCGCCAAGAGCCCGGCGCAATGGGACCCGGCCAAGCTGGCCTGGGTCAACGCGCACTACATGAAGGCGGCCGACGACCCGCGGCTGGCCGGCCTCGTGCAGCAGCAGCTCGCCAGGCGCGGCGTGGCCGTGGAGGATCTCGGCCTGTTGCAGCGCGCCAGCGCGCTGTTCAAGGACCGTTGCGCCACCGTGGCCGAGCTGGCCGACTGGGTGGCGATGATCTTCGTGGCCGTCCATCCGCGGCCGGAAGAACTGGCCACGCATGTCACCGAAGCGGTCGTGCCCGCGCTGCGCAGCCTGCGTGAGCGGCTGGCGGTCATCGAATGGGACAAACCGACCCTGGCTGCGGCCATCAAGGATGCGCTGGCAGCGCACCAGCTCAAGATGCCGCAGCTCGCGCCGGCGCTGCGCGTGCTGGTGTGCGGCCGCGCCCAGACGCCATCGATAGACGCGCTGCTGGCCCTGTTTCCGCGTGCGACCGTGCTCGCCCGGTTGCAGCACATTTGACCTTGTCCCCGAAAAACGTATCCCTTGCTGAGTGATTCAATCCAAGCAAGGAGAACGGAAATGACGAAGACGAAGCTGAGGGCGCGCTACACGCTCGAGTTCAAGCAAGAGGCCGTGCGGCTGGTCGAGGGTGGTCA
>JAUXRG010000107.1 GCA_030681795.1 Rubrivivax sp. | reverse complement strand
GCGCCAGGGTGTCCAGGCCGGCGCCGTCCCACTCGGTGGGCACCGCCACGCCGTAGCAGCCCAGCGCGGCCAGACCCTTGAGCTGCGCGGCCGGGAACTCGTGGCTCTTGTCCCAGGCCGCAGCCAAAGGGGCGATCTCGGCCTGCACATAGCTGCGCACGGCGTCCTGCACGGCACGGTGGTCTTCACTGAGCAACATGTGCTGCCTTTCCTGCAGAGGTCGTCCAATCACCCGGGGCGGCCGGGAAGGCCGCCGCGGGCAACAGCCCGGTCAGATCATTTCCAGCGCCATCGCCAGCCGGCGTGGGGCGGGATTCACAGCATCTCGACGGCCAGCGCCGTGGCTTCGCCGCCGCCGATGCACAGCGCCGCCACGCCGCGCTTCTTGCCTTGCTTGCGCAATGCACCCAGCAGCGTGACGACGATGCGCGCGCCGCTGGCGCCGATGGGGTGGCCCAGCGCGCAGGCGCCGCCGTGGATGTTGACGATCTCGTGCGCCAGCTTGAACTCGGTCATCGCGGCCATGGTGACGGCGGCGAAGGCCTCGTTGACTTCCCACAGGTCCACCTGGCCGGCCTGCCAGCCGGCCTTCTTCAGCACCTTTTCGATGGCCCCCACCGGCGCGGTGGTGAACCATTCCGGGGCCTGCGCGTGCACGGCGTGGCTGACGATGCGCGCGATGGGCTTGAGCCCCATCTTCGCCGCCGTGGACTCGCGCACCAGCACCAGGGCGGCGGCGCCGTCGGAGATGCTCGAGGCGTTGGCCGCGGTGATCGTGCCGTCCTTCTTGAACGCGGGCTTGAGGCCGGGGATCTTGTCGAGCTTGGCCTTGAAGGGCTGCTCGTCGAACTTGAACACCGTGTCGCCGGCCTTGCCGGCGATCGTGACCGGTGCGGTCTCCCAGGCAAAGCTGCCGTCCTCGTTGGCCTGCTTGGCCCGCGTGGTCGAGGCAATGGCGAAGGCGTCCTGCGCCTCGCGCGTGAAGCCGTACTTGGCCACGCACATCTCGGCGAATACGCCCATGGCCTTGCCGCGCTCGTAGGCGTCTTCCAGCCCGTCCATGGCCATGTGGTCGAAGAGCTGCGCGGCGCCGTAGCGCACGCCCTTGCGCGCGAACATCAGGTGCGGCGCGTTGGTCATGCTTTCCATGCCCCCGGCGACCATCACGTTGGCGCTGCCGGCGAGCAGCATGTCGTGCGCGAACATCATGGTGCGCATGCCCGAGCCGCACATCTTGCTCAGCGTCACCGCGCCGGTGCTGTCGGGCAGGCCGGCGCGGCGCATGGCCTGGCGCGCCGGCGCCTGGCCCTGGCCGGCCATCAGGCAGCAGCCGAGCAGGACTTCGTCGACAGCGTCGCCGGGCACGCCGGCGCGCTCCACCGCGGCACCCACGGCCACCGCGCCCAGCTCCCAGGCGGCGAGGGAGGAGAAGTCGCCCAGCAGCCCGCCGATGGGCGTGCGCGCGGCGGAGACGATGACGATGGATTCAGACATGGTTTGCTCCTTGAGCGGTTGAGATGGGGCGGGGCCGGCCCGCGGCAAAGCGCCGGGTCGGTTCGTAGGGAAAGACGTCGTGCACGTGGCCGGCCAGGATGTGGTCCTTGTGGCCCTGCCAGAAGGCGGCGTCCAGCAAGTCGGCATGGTGCGCCATGAAGACTTCGCGCACGCGGTCGTTGCCGAGCAGGAAGGGGCCGAAGGTCTCGGGGAATACGTCCTTGGGGCCCACCGAATACCAGATCTCGCCGCTCATCTCTTCTTCCTCGTTGCGCGGTGTGGGCACGCGGCGGAAGTGGCAGTCGGTGAGGTATTCGATCTCGTCGTAGTCGTAGAACACGACCTTGCCGTGGCGCGTGACGCCGAAGTTCTTCCACAGCATGTCACCCGGGAAGATATTGGCCGCCACCAGGTCCTTGATGGCGTTGCCGTATTCGACCACGGCATGCGCCATCTGCTCGGGCGAGGCTTCCTGCAGGTAGATGTTCAGCGGGATCATGCGCCGCTCGATGTAGAGGTGCTTGATGACCAGCGTGTCTTGCCCGCTGCGGCCGTCTTCCTCGAGCAGGCTGCCGCAGAAGTGCTGGAGCTCGCGGACCAGCTCTTCCTCGAAGCGGTGGCGCGGAAAGGCGACCTTGCTGTACTCCAGCGTGTCGGCCATGCGGCCGACGCGGTCGTGCTGCTTGACCAGCAGGTACTTGCTCTGGATGCGTTCGCGGGTGGTTTCCTTCTGCGCCGGGTAGAAGTCCTTGATGACCTTGAAGACATAGGGAAACGAGGGCAGGTCGAAGACCAGCATGACCATGCCCTTGATGCCGGGGGCGATGCGGAACTTGTCGCCGCTGTGGCGCAGGTGGGCGAGAAAGTCGCGGTAGAAGAGGTTCTTGCCGTGCTTCTGCAGGCCCAGGCTGTTGTAGAGCTCGGCGCGCGGCTTACGCGGCATCAGGCCATGCAGGAACTGCACGTAGGCCGATGGGATCTCCATGTCGACCATGAAGTAGGCGCGGGCGTAGCTGAAGATCATCAGCAAGTCGTCTTCACCGAAGAGCGCGGCGTCGATGACGAGTTTCCCGCGTGGGCCATGCAGGATGGGCAGCGCCAGCGGCGTCTCGACGAAGCCGTTGATGATCTTGCCGACCAGGTAGGCCCCCTTGTTGCGGTAGAAGAGGCTGGAGAGCACCTGGATCTGGAAATTGGCGCGCGGGCGGAACCCTCCCAGCTCGGACAGCATGGCCTGGACCACATGCTCGGCGTCGCGCTCGAGGTCTTCGAACCCGTGCTGCAGCTGGAAGTTGTGGACGATGCGCGCCCAGGTCTGGCGCAGGTTCTCGCGCGTCGGGTAATAGGCGCGGTAGGTCGGCAGCGCGCCCGGTGCGTCGTCCTCGATGTACTCGGTGCTCACCGCCGGGCGCACGAAGATGAAATCGTTGCGGTAGTAGCTGCGGTGCAGCAGCTTGGCGGTGACGGAGTTGAAGAAGGTCTCGGCGAGCTCGGGCTGGTGGTGGTCGGTGAGCAGGCCGATGTAGTGCAGCTTGGCCTGCTGCCAGCTGTCCTGCGACAGCTCGTCGACCTGGAACTCGCTGCGCAGACGGTCCACCGCCTCGTTGACGCGCAGGTCGTAGTACTCGATGCGCTGCGCCTGCGCGCGCTGCTGGCCATGCCAGTCGGCCCGCTCGAAGCGCTGCTTGGCCGCGGCGCTGGTCTCGCGGAACAGCCGGTAGTGGCGGTTGAACCCGTCGATCAGCGCCTGGGCGATGGCAAAGGCGCGGCTGTCGGTGAGGCGGTGCGGAAACATGGCGGAGCTCGTGCCCTCAGGCGCCGATTTGCACCTGGCGCTGCTGCCAGCGCTGCTTCATGAGTGCCAGCGCGCTGGCGTAGGCGGGCCCCACCTCTTCGGCCGAGGCCACCGTCATGGACAGATCTTCGAGCAGCCCGTCGTGCAGGCCGTAGACCCAGCCATGCACCGCCACCGTTTGCCCGCGCTGCCAGGCGTCGCGGGCCACCGTGGTATGGCACACGTTGCGCGCCTGCTCGAGCACGTTGAGCTCGACCAGTGCGTCCACCCGCAGGCTTTCGTCCAGGCCGGCCAGGAACGCCTCGTGGGCGTCGCGCACGTCCTGCACGTAGCGCAGCCAGTTGTCCACCAAGCCGGCGCGCTCGTCGGTCAGGGCCGCACGCACGCCACCGCAGTTGCTGTGGCCCACGACGATGATGTGGCTCACGTGCAGCACGTCGACGGCGTACTGGATCACCGAGAGCGCATTCAGGTCGGAGTGCACCACCAGGTTGCCCACGTTGCGGTGCACGAACAGCTCGCCCGGCAACAGGCCGACGAGTTCGTTGGCCGGCACGCGGCTGTCGGCGCAGCCGATCCACAGGTACTGCGGCGTCTGCTGCTGCAGCAGCCGCGTGAAGAAGCCGGGCTCGCGCGCCTCGGTGGCGGCGGCCCAGGCGCGGTTGCGGGCAAAGAGGTCGGGGAGGATGCGGCTCATGTTCGGCGCCCGGGTGGCGTACGGCCGACCCCTCGCTGCGGCCGGGGCCCGCCCATCACATCGTCTCCGCGAACAACTCGCGGCCAATGAGCATGCGCCGGATCTCGCTGGTGCCCGCGCCGATCTCGTAGAGCTTGGCGTCGCGCCACAGTCGGCCCAGCGGGTAGTCGTTGATATAGCCATTGCCGCCGAAGATCTGGATGCCTTCGCCGGCCATCCAGGTGGCCTTCTCGGCGCACCACAGGATGACGCTGGCGCAGTCCTTGCGCACCTGGCGCACGTGGTCGCTGCCAAGCATGTCGAGGTTCTTGCCCACCGTGTAGCAGAAGGCGCGGCCGGCCTGCAGCACGGTATACATGTCGGCCACCTTGCCCTGGATGAGCTGGAACTCGCCGATGCTCTGGCCGAACTGCTTGCGGTCGTGGATGTAGGGCACGACATGGTCCATCACCGACTGCATGATGCCGATGGGGCCGGCGGCGAGCACCGCGCGCTCGTAGTCCAGGCCGCTCATCAGCACCTTGGCGCCGCCGTTGAGTTGGCCCAGGATGTTCTCGGCCGGCACCTCGACATTCTCGAACACCATCTCGCCGGTGTGCGAGCTGCGCATGCCGAGCTTGTCGAGTTTCTGCGCGCTGCTGAAGCCCTTCATGCCTTTCTCGACGATGAAGGCGGTGATGCTGCGCGCGCCCCCTGCGGCCGCCCGGCCGCCCGAAGGCCGCAGAGCCCCCTCGAGGGGCAGCGCAGCGTGGGGGCCGTCATCCCCGGGTTCTGTCTTCGCGTAGACCACCATGGTGTCGGCATCCGGGCCGTTGGTGATCCACATCTTGCTTCCGTTGAGCACATAGTGGCCGCCGTGCTCCACCGCCTTGAGCTTCATGCCGATGACGTCGGAGCCCGCACCGGTCTCGCTCATCGCCAGCGCGCCCACATGCTCGCCGCTGACGAGCTTGGGCAGGTATTTGCGGCGTTGCGCCTCGGTGCCGTTGCGCTTGATCTGGTTCACGCACAGGTTGCTGTGCGCGCCGTAGGACAGGCCGACGCCGGCGCTGGCGCGGCTGATCTCCTCCATGGCGATCATGTGCGCCACGTAGCCCATGTGGGCGCCCCCGTATTCCTCGGGCACGGTGATGCCGAGCACGCCGATCTCGCCCATCTTGCGCCACAGGTCCATGGGGAACTGGTCGCTGCGGTCGGCCTCGGCGGCGCGCGGGGCGATTTCGGCTTGCGCGAAGTCACGCACCGCGTCGCGCAGCGCGTCGATGTCTTCACCGAGCTGGAAGTTCAGGCCAGGCAGGTTCATGGGGGTCTCCGATGGCGGCGCTTTGGTTGACGTTTACGTAAACGTCAATCGTAGCGGATTTGCCCTCTCAGGCACGCTCGCAAGCCCGCCTGCGGCGGGCCGCCGGCCCCAGCAAGCTGCGGCAGCGCGTTTCGTGCTGCCCGATCTCGGCCAGCGTGATTTCGATGTCCTCGCGCTGCTGCTCGAGCAGCTGGCGGTGTTCGGCCAGCACGCCCATGAAGGCGGCGAGCTGCTGCTGGGTGTCCGAGGGCGAGTCGTACATGTCCACCAGCTGCTTGATGTCCTGCAGGCTCAGCCCCAGCCGCTTGCCGCGCAGCGTGAGCTTGAGTCGCGTGCGGTCGCGCTGCGTATAGACGCGGTTGCGCCCGGCGCGCTCGGGCATGAGCAGGCCCAGGTCCTCGTAGAAACGGATCGCCCGGGCGGTGATGTCGAACTCCTGCGCCAGCTCGGTGATCGTATAAGTGCGCTGCGCAGCGCGCGCTGAAGAGGGCATGGTTAGACTGACGTTGACGTAAACGTAAATATAGGACCATGGCCAACCCCCAGGAAAACGCATTGCACTACCCGCTGGGCCAGGCGCTGCCGGCGCCGGGCACCACGCTCGAGGTCGCCCCGGGCGTGCGCTGGGTGCGCATGGGGCTGCCCTTTGCGCTGGACCACATCAACCTGTGGCTGCTGCGCGATGTGCAGGATGGCGTCGAGGGCTGGGCCGTCGTCGATTGCGGCGTCGCCAACGAAGCCACAAGGGCGAACTGGGAGCAGGTCTTCGCGCACGGGTTGCAGGGCCTGCCCGTGCTGCGCGTCATCGTCACGCACATGCACCCCGACCACATCGGCCTGGCGCATTGGCTGTGCGAGCGCTGGAGCACGCCGCCAAGCCGCCAAGCCGCCAGCGTTGGGGCTCGTGACTGCCGGCTGTGGATCAGTTCCACCGACTGGAACGCCGCGCGCGTGGGCAGCCAGGCCACCACGGGTTTCGGCGGCGAGAACGCCGCGCGCTTCTACGCACAGCACGGCTTGACGGACCCCGAGTCGCTGGCCGGCGTGCGCGCGCGCTCGGGCTACTACGCCAGCCTGGTGCCGCAGGTGCCGCGCTGCTACCGGCGGCTGATGGACGGCATGCGCCTGAGCATCGGCGCCTTCGAATGGCACTGCATCGTGGGCTACGGCCATGCCCCGGAGCACATCGCCCTGCACTGCCCGGCGCTGAACGTGCTCATCGCCGGCGACATGGTGCTGCCGCGCATCTCCACCAACGTCAGCGTCTACGACCTGGAGCCCGAGGCCGACCCGCTGCCGCTGTACCTGAGCTCGATCGCCAAGCTGCGCAGCCTGCCGGCCGATACGCTGGTGCTGCCCTCGCACGGCAAGCCGTTCATCGGCCTGCACGAGCGCATCTCGCAGTTGCACGCCCACCACGACGATCGGCTCGAGGAGGTGCTGGCGGCCTGCACGGACACACCCCGGTGCGCCGCCGAGATGATCCCGGTGCTTTTCAAGCGCAAACTCGATCTGCACCAGATGACTTTCGCGATGGGCGAGGCCATCGCCCACTTGCATGCACTGGCCGAAACGGGCCGGCTGACCGCCGTGCCAGGCAGCGACGGCGTGCAGCGCTATTGCACCAACCGCTGAAAGATCGCGACCTTTCAATCGAAAACCGGCAGCACCTCGTGGCGCAAGGTTCCGCGCGCCGCTTCGAAATCCGGCAGCGCCGCGCGCACGACCTCCCAGAACGCCGCGCTGTGGTTCATTTCACGCAGGTGGGCCAGCTCGTGGGTCACCACGTAGTCGATCACCGGCAGCGCGAAGTGCACCAGCCGCCAGTTCAGGCGGATGGAGCCGTCGGCGCTGGCGCTGCCCCAGCGCGTGGCGGCCGAACTCAAGCTCAGGCGCGTCATGCGCACGCCCAGTCGCTGGGCAAACAGCGCGCAACGTTCTTCGAATATGCGCCGGGCCTGGCGCTGCACCCAGCTCTGCACCGTGTCGCGGATCTGCTCGGCTGACGCCGCCTGCGGCAGGCCCAGGTGCAGCGTCAGGCGGGGCAGGCCAGGCAGCGCCTGGGCGCTGTGCAGGACTGCGCCGGTGGCTCGCGAGTCCAACACCAGGATCACGCTCTCGCCCAGGAATGGGATGGCGGCGCCTTCGCACCACTCCACGCGCGCGGAGTCCAGCCTGCGGGCGCGCTCGCGCTGCTCGTGCAGCTTGCGCAGGATCCAGTGCGTCTTCTCGCGCAGTGCCGATTCGATTTCGCCCACCCCGACCCAGCGCGGCGCACTCACCGACAGGCCTTCGGCGCCGACCACGAAGCCGATGCTGCGGCGACGCGAGCGGCGCAGTTCGTAGGCCACGCGATGGCTCGCCAGCACGATCTCGCGCTGCGATCGCGGGTGGCGAAATTCACCCGGCGCCGGCTCCGGCCGCAGCGCGACGGGCACCGGCGGGGGAGCGGGCGGCGCCGTCGACGCCTCGTCGAACAGCGAGAGCTGCAGCGAAGGCGAATCCTGGGGCCCGGTCGGCATGGCCGCGATTCTAGGTGGCGCCCCGGCGGACGAAGGGGCGGACGAAGGGGCGGACGAAGGGGCGAATACCCAACGCGTCGCGCGAGGTCTACTTCTCGGCCGCGTAGGCCTCGGGGTCCAGGCGCCGCATCTCGGCTTCGATCCAGGTCTCGACCTCGCGCATCAGCTCGTCGGGCTGGCGGCCGGTGCTGGCGATGGGTTTGCCGATGGACACCTCCACCACCCCCGGGCGCAGCAGGAAGCTCTTGCGCGGCCAGCACTTGGCAGAGGCCGCCGCGATGGGCACGATGGGCACGCCGGTGGCGATGGCCAGCCGCGCGGCGCCGCTCTTGTACACGCCCTGGCGGCCGCGCTCGATGCGCGTGCCTTCGGGGAACATGATCACCCACACGCCCTCGGCGGCCAGGCGCTTGCCTTGCTCCGCCACCTTGTTCCAGGCTTCGGCACGCTTGCTGCGGTCGATGTGGATCATGTCCATGCGCGCCATCGCCCAGCCGAAGAACGGGATGTACAGCAACTCGCGCTTGAAGACGTAGGCCAGCGGGTGCGGCATCAGCGCCGGATAGAAGAAGGTCTCGTAGGTGGACTGGTGCTTGGACGCCAGCAACACCGCGCCGCGGGTGTCGGCCGCGGTGGGCACGTTTTCCATGCCCAGCACGCGGGCGCGCACGCCGCAGATCACCCGCGCACCCCAGACCGCGGTGGCCAGCCAGCCCGCGCAGACCCAGTAGATGGTGGTGCTGCTGGCGAACGGCGAGATCACCACCACGAACAGCGCCCAGGGCACCACCGTGACCCCCAGGAAGAGCAGGAACAGCAGCGAACGGATCGCCCAGAAGACGCGCCTCACGCCAGGCTCCCGGCCGACGAATCGGCGTGGTGGTCCTGCGTGAGCAGGAAGTCGGCAAAGGCACCGAGATCGGCGTGGACACGCGTGCCGGGCACCTGCGCCACCATCAGCTGGATCTGCTCATCGTCCAGGCCCTTGGCCCGGCCGCTGAGCACCAGGTGCGGCGCGCAACCCGCGGCCTGCGCCGCCAGGAGGTCACGCAAGGTATCGCTCACCATGGGCACCAGCGAGAGGTCCACGCCGTAGCGGCGGCCGATCTCCAGCATCATGCCGGGCTTGGGTTTGCGGCAATCGCAATCGTCCTCGGGCGTGTGCGGGCAGAAGAAGACGGCGTCGACGCGCCCCCCCTGCGCCATGAGCTCGCGGTTCATGTGCGCATGCACGGTGTTGACGTCCGACATGTCGATCATGCCGCGGCCGATGCCCGACTGGTTGGTGGCCACCACGACGTGCCAGCCGGCATGGTTGATGCGCGCCACCGCCTCCAGCGCGCCGGGCACCGTCTCCCACTCCTCGGGCGCGGCGACATGGCCTTCGCGGTACTCGTTGAGGATGCCGTCGCGGCCCAGGATGACGAGCTTGGTGGATTGCATGTGAGCCCTTGGTCTTGGGGTCAGCCCGCCAGGCGTGACAGGTCGGCGATGCGGTTCATCGCGCGATGCAGGGCCCCCAGCAGCGCCAGGCGGTTGCGGCGCAGCGTGGGGTCGTCGGCGTTGACCATGACGGCGTCGAAGAAAGCGTCCACGGGTGCTTTGAGTACCGCCAGAGCCTGCAGGCTGGCGGTGTAGTCACCCCGCTCGAAAGCCGCGTCGGCCAGGGGGGCCGCGGCCTGCAGTGCCGCAGCCAGCGCGGCCTCGGCAGGCTCCTTGAGCAGCGCGGTGTCGACCTCGGCGCCCGTGGCTTCGTCGCTCTTCTTCAGAATGTTGCCCACGCGCTTGTTGGCCGCGGCCAGCGCCGGCGCCTCGGGCAACGCGGCGAAGGCGCGCACGGCCTGCAGGCGGCGGGGCAGCTCGGCCCAGGCGCCCGGACGCAGCGACACCACCGCATCGACCTCGTGCGCGCTGTAGCCCCGCTCGCGCAAGTAGCCCACCAGGCGCTCGTACATGAAATGAGCCACCTCGGCATGGGCGTGCCCGTGCTGCAGCGGGAAGGCCGAGAACGCCGTCGCCACGAGGCTGGGCAGATCGAGCGGCAAATCGCGTTCCACCAGCATGCGGATCACGCCCAGGGCATGCCGGCGCAGCGCGAAGGGGTCCTTGTCGCCCGTGGGCACCTGGCCGATGCCGAAGAGCCCGGCCAGCGTCTCCAGCTTGTCGGCCAGGGCCACCACCAGGCCCACCTCGCCGCGCGGCAAGGCGTCGCCGGCGAAGCGCGGCTTGTAGTGGTCTTCCACCGCCCGGGCCACGGCCTGGCTCTCGCCGTCGTGGCGCGCGTAGTAGCCGCCCATGACGCCTTGCAGCTCGGGGAACTCGCCCACCATGTCGGTCAGCAGGTCGGCCTTGGCCAGGAGCGCGGCGCGGTCGGCCTGCTGCGCCAGGGCGGCCCCACCGATCTGGCCGCCGACGACGCGCGCGATGCTGCGCACGCGCCCGACACGCTCGCCCTGGCTCCCGAGCTTGCCGTGGTAGACCACGCGGTCGAGTTGCGGCACGCGCGATTCGAGCGTGCGCTTGCGGTCCTGGTCGAAGAAGAACTTGGCGTCGGCCAGGCGCGGGCGCACCACGCGCTCGTTGCCCTGGATCACGCGGCTGGCGTCGGCGGGGCAGATATTGCTGACGACGAGGAACTTGTTCGTCAGCCCGCCCGCGCCGTCGAGCAGCGGGAAATATTTCTGGTTGGCCTTCATCGTGAGGATCAGGCATTCCTGCGGCACCGCCAGGAACTCGGGCTCGAAGCGGCACAGCAACACATGGGGCCGCTCCACCAGCGCGGTCACCTCGTCGAGCAGGGCGTCGTCGTCGATCGGCGCGAGGCCTTCCCGTTGTGCCGCGGCGCCGAGTTGACGCACGATCTCGGCGCGGCGCTTGCCGAAGCCGGCGATCACCGCGCCCTGCTCGGCGAGCACCTGTTCGTAATGGTCGGCATGCTGCAGCACCACCGGGTCCATGGCCGCTTCGAAGCGGTGGCCGCGGGTCTGGCGGCCGGCCTGCAGGCCCAGCACCGACACCGGCACCACGTCGGCCCCGTGCAGCGCCACCAGGCCATGCGCCGGGCGCACGAAGTGCACGCTGCTCCAGCCGTCGGCCAGCTGGTACTGCATGACCTTGGGAATGGGCAAACCCGCCAGCGCTTCGTCCAGCGCCTGCTGCAGGCCGGTGCTCAGGGTCACGCCGGGCACGGTGCTGTCGAAAAACAGGGCCTGGGCCTTGCCGTCGGGCTGGCGCCTGAGCGCCGGCACGGCGCTGGCGTCCGCCCCCAGGCTGGCCAGCTTCTTCAGCAGCGCGGGCGTGGCCTGGCCGGTGGCGTCCAGGCCCACGGCCACCGGCATCAGCTTCACCGACACCGCCTTGTCCGGCGCCAGCGCCAGCACATGGCTCACATGGGCGGCCAGGCGACGCGGCGAGGCAAAGGTATTGAGTGCCGACATCTCACCGGCCAGCCCTTGCGCCCGCAAGCCGGCCAGCAGTCCCCGGCCGAAGGCCTCGCCCAGATGCTTCAGCGCCTTGGGCGGCAGCTCTTCGACAAAGAGCTCGACGAGCAGGTTTCGGGTAATCATGCTCAGGCCGCCTTCTTCGCCCGCTGCGCCGCCACTTCTTCGGCCCAGGCGCGCGGCGCCATGGGGAAGCCCAGCCGCAGCCGGCTGTCCAGGTAGCTCGCCGCCACGCTGCGCGCCAGGTGGCGGATGCGGGCTATGTAGGCCGCGCGCTCGGTCACGCTGATGGCGCCACGCGCGTCGAGCAGGTTGAAGGTGTGCGCGGCCTTGAGCACCTGTTCGTAGGCCGGCAAGGCCAGCTGCTGTTCCACCAGGTTCCTGGCCTGCCTTTCGTGCGCATCGAAGGCCACGAGCAGGAAGTCCACATCGCTGTGCTCGAAGTTGTAGGTGCTCTGCTCGACCTCGTTCTGGTGGTAGACGTCGCGGTAGGTCAGGCGGCCCTCGGGCCTGTCGGTCCAGACCAGGTCGTAGACGTTGTCCACGCCCTGCAGGTACATCGCCAGCCGCTCCAGGCCGTAGGTGATCTCGCCGGTGATGGGCTTGCAGTCGATGCCCCCCACCTGCTGGAAGTAGGTGAACTGCGTGACTTCCATGCCGTTGAGCCAGACCTCCCAGCCCAGGCCCCAGGCGCCCAGCGTGGGGTTCTCCCAGTCGTCCTCGACGAAGCGCACGTCGTCGGTCTTGAGGTCGAACCCGAGCGCTTCGAGCGAGCCCAGGTAGAGCTCCAGGATATCGCCCGGCGCGGGCTTGAGCACCACCTGGTACTGGTAGTAGTGCTGCAGGCGGTTCGGGTTGTGGCCATAGCGGCCGTCCTTGGGGCGGCGGCTGGGCTGCACATACGCGGCCTTCCAGGGCTCGGGGCCCAGCGCGCGCAGGAAGGTCGCCGTGTGGCTGGTGCCGGCGCCCACTTCCATGTCGTAGGGCTGCAGCAAGGCGCAACCCTGGGCGTCCCAGTAGCTTTGCAGTTTCAGGATGATCTGCTGGAAGGTGAGCATGCGCGCGTGGTTCGCCGGGCAAAGCTGGGAGTTTACGGGGGGCCTGGGCCGCTGCCACCGAAGGCATGCCGCTTGAACCCAGCGAGCCAATTCAGCGGCCTGATCCACATCCTTAATCCAGATCAATTACGAACGATTCGCATTGCCAATACACTTGACCTCGGCGTGGATACCACGCAGCCCCCGTCAGTGAGGCAGCTGCCCCGCCCCAAGACCCCATGAACCCGCCTGCCACTTTCTGCCTCGCCGACCTGCCCAACGGCACGCATGCCACCGTGACAGGCTTGCGCGCTGGCGCGCCCGAGGCCGACGACGCGCTGCTGCGCCGGCTGGCCGAGATCGGTTTCCTCGCCGGCGAGCCCGTGCACCTGCTGCGCCGCGGCCCGGGCGGGCGCGAACCGCTGGCCGTGCAGGTGGGCGACACGCTGTTCGCGCTGCGTGCGCTGGAAGCACGCTGCATCGAGGTGGAGCTGGGTCATGTCTGAGCTGGCCCTGCACGGCGGCACGGTGGCCCTGGTGGGCAACCCGAATTGCGGCAAGACGGCGCTCTTCAACCGCCTGACCGGCGCACGGCAGAAGGTGGCCAACTACGCCGGCGTCACCGTCGAGCGCAAGGTCGGCCTGGCGCGGCTGGACGACCACCGCAACCTGGCCATCATCGACCTGCCCGGCACCTACAGCCTGGAGCCGGCCACGCTCGACGAGCAGGTGACGCTGGACGTGCTGCTGGGCAAGCGCGAGGGCGAGGCCCGGCCCGAGCTCATCGTGGCCGTGCTCGACGCCACCAACCTGCGCATGGGGCTGCGCCTGGCGCTCGAGCTGCGCGCCCTGGGCCGGCCCATGCTGGTGGCGCTGAACATGACCGACGCGGCGCACGCCCAGGGTCTGGTGATCGACGTGCCTCGCCTGGCCAGCGAGCTCGGCTGCCCCGTCGTCGAAACCGTGGCCATACACAGCGACGGCGACGCGGCCTTGCGGCAGGCCTTGCAAGGCCACCTCACGAAGCCCCTGCCGGCGCCGGCGGCCGCCGCCCGCATCGAAAACGCCACGGTGTTGCAGCAGGAGGTGCGCCGCATCCTGCGTGCCGCCGTGCCGCAAGCCCCGAGGCGTGGGCGGCTGCAGCACCGCATCGATGCCGTCGTCATGCACCCGGTTCTCGGCCTGGTGCTGCTGGCGGCGCTGCTGTTCCTCATGTTCCAGGCCGTCTTCTCCTGGGCGAACTGGCCCATGGACGCCATCCGGTCGGCCATGGCCTGGGCGGGCGGCTGGATCAACGCCCACATGGACGCGGGCCCGTTGCGCAGCCTGCTGGTGGACGGCGCGGTGGCCGGTGCCGGCAGCGTGCTCGTCTTCCTGCCGCAGATCCTGATCCTCTTCGCCTTCATCCTGGTGCTGGAAGACTCGGGCTACCTGCCACGCGCGGCCTTCCTGCTGGACACGCTGATGGGCAAGGTCGGCCTGTCGGGCCGCGCCTTCATCCCGCTGCTCAGCAGCTTCGCCTGTGCGGTGCCCGGCATCATGGCCACGCGCACCATCGCCAACGACCGCGACCGTCTGGCCACCATCCTTCTCGCGCCACTCATGACCTGTTCGGCGCGACTGCCGGTGTACGCGCTGCTCATAGGCGCCTTCGTGCCGGCGCGCGCGGTCGGGCCGTTCAACCTGCGCGGCCTGACGCTGTTTGCGCTCTACGTGGCCGGCGTGGGCGCGGCCATGGCCGTGGCCTGGGTGCTCAAGCTCACCTGGCTGAAGAGCCGCTACCAGCCGCTGATGCTGGAGTTGCCGCCCTACCGCCTGCCCAGCCTCGAGAGCCTGGCGCTGGGGCTGGCCGAGCGCACGCGGATCTTCATGCGCCGCGTGGGCACGACCATCTTCGCGCTGATGGTGGTGCTGTGGTTCCTCTCTACCTGGCCCGGCCCGCCGCCCGGGGCCACGGGGCCGGCCATCCAGTACAGCGTCGCCGGCCAGATGGGCCAGGCGCTGCAGGTCCTGTTCGCCCCCATCGGCTTCAACTGGCAGATCTCGGTGGCCCTGGTGCCGGGCATGGCGGCGCGCGAGGTGGTGGTGGGTGCGCTGGGCACGGTGTATTCGCTATCGGCTGCGGGCGACACGGTGGCCCAGGCGCTCTCGCCGGTGATCGCCGGGGGCTGGTCGCTGGCCACGGCGTATTCGCTGCTCGCCTGGTACGTGTTCTCGCCGCAATGCCTTTCGACCCTGGTGGTGGTGCGGCGCGAGACCAACTCCTGGCGCTACCCGCTGCTGATGACGGGCTACATGTTCGTCCTGGCCTACGCGGCGGCCTTCGTGACCTACCGCGTCACGCTCTGGCTGGGGGGCTGAACGATGGGCTGGCAAGGCATCACCACCGGCTTGCTGGTCGCGCTGTGCGCGGCGTACTCGGTCTGGACGCTGCTGCCGGCCGCGCTGCGCGCGCGCTGCTGGGCCAGGCTGCGCGGCCTTCCACCGCCGCCACTCGACGGCGGGTGCGGCGGGTGCACCGGCTGCGGCGGCGCGAGCCCCGAGTGCCGGCCTGACGCGGCGCGGGCGAAGGTGATCCGCATCGTCAGGCCCGACGACACGCCCTGAGCAGCCCGGTCAGGGGCGCGGACGGCGCCTTGCCAGCACCGCACACACCCCGGCCGCGGCCAGCGCCAGCGGCCACAGCGACCACCGCGCTGCCCACCAGGCGTAGGGCGTCACGCCCTCGCGTCCTTGCACGCGACCCGTCAGGACGCCCTGGGTGAATGGCGCCAGCATGACGCTGACGCGACCCCGATGGTCGATGATCGCCGTGGCCCCGGTATTGGTGGCGCGCAGCATCGGCCGCTGGAACTCCAGCGCGCGCAAGCGTGAGATGTTCAGGTGCTGGGCTATCGCAATGGTGTGGCCGAACCAACCGATATTGCTGAGATTGGCGAACAGCGTCGGCGCCGTGGCCGGGTCGAGGAAGCGCCGCGCCAGCTCTTCACCGAAGAGGTCTTCGTAGCAGATGTTGGGGGCGATGCGCTGGCCCGCGGCAGCGAACGAAGCCGGGTGGGCCGCACCGCGCGCGAAGTCACCCAGCGGGATATTCATCAGCTCGGTGAACCAGCGGAACCCTGTGGGAACGAACTCGCCGAAAGGCACCAGGTGCGCCTTGTCGTAGCGGTACGGCGCCGCGCTCGCCGGGCCGGCCAGCCCGGCCGCCGAATTGGTGTAGCCGCGATCGAAGTCGCCCAGGGGCAAACCCACCAGTGCGGCGCGCCCGGGCGCCGCGAAGTGCTCGCGCAGCGCGCTCCAATAGCCGGGCGCGAACTCGTCGAGCTGAAACGGCAGCAGCGGCACCGCGGTCTCGGGCGCGATCACCAGATCGGCCTTGGCCGCCCGCAGTTCGCGGGCCACCCAGGCCAGGGCCTGCGGCATGCGGTCGGCGGCGAACTTTTCGTCCTGCGCCACGTTGGTTTGCAGCAAGGCCACCGAGACTTCGCCCGCAGGCCGGGTGAATCGGGTCGGCCCGAAGAGCGCGGCGAGGGTGACCGCGGCCACCGCCACCATCGGCGCCCAGCCCCGCCCTTGTGTACGCAACAGCCGCACCAGCGACGCCGCGGCGCCTGCCAGCACCGCCCCCATGCCGTAGACGCCGAGCCAGGGCGCCAGACCCGCCAGCGGGCCCTCCAGCTGCGAATAGCCCGACGCCACCCAGGGGAAGCCCGTGAACAGCAGGCCACGCGCCAGCTCGGCCAGCAACCACAGCGCCGCAAAGAGCAGCGCATCGCCGGCGCCACCGCGGCGCCAGCGCGCATAGGCCGCGCAAGCCAGCGCCAGGAACAGCGCCACCGACGCCGCCAGCGCACCCACAGCCGCGGCCGAGAGCCAGGCCGGCAGGCCGCCGTAGCGGTGCATGCTGATGAAGAGCCACCATACGCCGGCGGCCATCCAGGCCGTGCCGTAGCTCCAGCCCAGCAGCGCGGCGCGGCGCGGCGCGCTGGCGTCCAGGCGCCAGACCAGCCAGGCCGTGGCGGCCAGCGGCAAGGCCCAGGCCCAGGTGTGCACGAAGGCCAGCGTCTGCAGGGCACCGAGCGCGGCCGCCGCCAGGGGGTCGAGGCGGCGCCAGCCGCCACCCGCGCCTGTCGCTCGCGCCGTGCCGCTCAATCGACGTCGCCGCCGTCGCTCGCGCCGGCCGGCGCCGCCAGGTGCGCCACGCGGAACCAGCGCACCGCGCCGCCGCGCGTGAGCATCACCGCGAAGCGCAGGCCGCCCGCTTCGACCACTTCGCCGCGCCGCGGCACGTGACCGTGCTGCTGGGCGACCAGCCCGCCGATGGTTTCGAAGACATCTTCGTCCAGCCGGGTGCCGAAGGCCTCGTTGACGGCGCCTATGGACACATCGCCCGCGACACGGTGGCTTCCGTCGGCCAGGGTGTAGATGCCGCTCTCCTGTTCGCGCTCGTCGAATTCGTCCTCGATCTCGCCGACGATCTCCTCGAGCACATCCTCGATGGTGATCAGCCCGGCGGTGTTGCCGAACTCGTCGATGACGATGGCCAGATGGTTGCGGTTGGAGCGGAAGTCGCGCAGCAACTCGTTGAGCCGCTTGCTCTCGGGCACGAAGACCGCCGGCCGCAGCAGGGTGCGCAGGTTGAGCTCGGGCGCACGCTGCAGCTTCAGCAGGTCCTTGGCCATGAGGATGCCGATGACGTTCTCGCGCCGGCCCTCATGGACCGGGAAGCGCGAGTGCGCGGTATCGATCACCAGGCCCAGCAGCTCGTCATAGCCGGCCGCGATGTCGAGCAGGTCCATGTGCGGCTCGGGCACCATCACGTCGCCGGCGGTGAGCTCGGCCATGCGCAGCACGCCCTCCAGCATCAGGCGCGATTCGGGCTCGATGAGCTCGCGGCTCTCGGCCAGGGCCAGCGTGCGTATCAGCTCGGCCTTGCTGTCGGGCCCGGGCGAGATCATCTCGACCAGGCGCTCGAAGATCGAACGCTTGTCCGCGCTGGCCGCTATGGCTCGCGCGGACCTCGGTGAAGCAGGGTCTGACACTGGGGTCGGTGCCGGCAGTGAGTTGGGGCCCGAGAATAACCGAGGCCCGGCACTGAGGCGCGCGGGCAGCGACAATGCGCGCCCCGCACCCGCCCTTGCCTCGTCATGTCCGCACCCCCCCTGACCGCCCTGCGCATGCCCATCTTCGCGATGGCGGCCGTCATCGTGCTGTCCAACGTGCTGGTACAGCACCCCATCAACGCCTGGCTGACCTGGGGCGCGTTCAGCTACCCGCTGGTCTTCCTCGTGGCCGACCTCACCAACCGCGCACTCGGCCCGCAGTCGGCGCGCCGCGTGGCCTGGGTGGGCTTCGCCGTCGCCGTGGCCGTCTCGCTGGCCCTCGCGCCGTGGCGCATCGCCCTGGCCTCGGGCACCGCCTTCATCCTGTCGCAGGCGATGGATATCACCGTCTTCAACCGCTGGCGCGCCTTCAGCTGGTGGAAGGCCCCGCTCATCGGCTCGCTGGTGGCTTCGGTGATCGACACCGCCGTCTTCTTCTTCCTGGCCTTCGCCGGCACCGAGCTCGACTGGCTGCTGCTGGCCACCGGCGACCTGGCCGTCAAGGCGCTGATGGCCGCGCTGCTGCTGCTGCCCTACCGCGCGCTGCTGCCGCGCCTGTCGACCTGGGCCGCGCCTTGACATCGCACGGGGCTTGCAACACAGTCGCCGACCCCCAACTGCCAACCCTCGACTCCTGCCCCGCCGCGCCATGACTCCAGGCTTGATCCCCGTCACCATCCTCACCGGCTTTCTCGGCTCGGGCAAGACCACGTTGCTCAAGCGCGTGCTGTCCGAAGCCCACGGCCAGAAGATCGCCATCATCGAAAACGAATTCGGCGAGGAGAACATCGACAGCGACATCCTGGTGGCCGACACCCACGAGCAGATCATCCAGATGAACAACGGCTGCATCTGCTGCACCATCCGCGAGGATCTGCGCGCCACCTTGTCCGACCTCGCCGAGAAGCGGCGCAAGGGCGAGCTGCACTTCGACCGCGTGGTCATCGAAACCACGGGCGTGGCCGACCCCGGGCCGGTGGCGCAGACCTTCTTCATCGACGACGAGATCGCCGAGAGCTACCTGCTCGACAGCGTGCTGACCCTGGTCGATGCCAAGCATGCCCAGGGGCAGCTCGACGCGCGCCAGGAAGCGCGCCGCCAGATCGGTTTCGCCGACCAGATCTTCATCAGCAAGACCGACCTGGTGGGCCCCACCGAGGTCGACGCGCTGATCCACCGGCTCAAGCACATGAACCCGCGCGCCCCGCAGCGCGCGGTGCACTTCGGCGACGTGCCCCTCGCCGAAGTCTTCGACCTCAAGGGATTCAACCTCAGCGCCAAGCTCGATATCGACCCCGAATTTCTGAACGCCGAGGACGCCCACGGGCCGCGCGGCCACGGTCCCCACGACCACGCGCCGGGCGAAGCCTGCGACCACCCACACCACCATCACCACGACGATGACGTGAAGTCCTTCGTCTTCCGCGCGAAACGCCCGTTCAACCCGGCCAAGCTGGAAGACTTCCTGGGCGCCATGGTGCAGGTCTACGGGCCCAAGATGCTGCGCTACAAGGGCGTGCTGCACATGAAGGGCAGCGAGCGCAAAGTCATCTTCCAGGGCGTGCACCAGCTGATGGGCAGCGACCTGGGTCCGAAATGGGCCCCCGGCGAGGAAAAGGGCAGCAAGATGGTATTCATCGGCATCGATCTGCCCAAGGACGTGCTGCTGCAAGGCCTAGAGCAATGCCTGGCATGACGAAAACCAACCCCGCCCGAAACGGCGCGCGGCACCCGCCCGAGGCGTGGCTACAATCCGCGCGCCTTGAAGCCCCCCGGGGGCCGCAGGAGCGGCCCGCCTCCGGCGGGCCGGCATGAACAAGCACAAGCCCGGCGTTGCACGCCAGGCGAGGAGGTTCCAGTGAGCAAGCTACCGGCCAAGGCAGCGGCCAAGCCCGTCAGGACCACCGCAGCACCCACCAAGCCCGCGGCGAAGCACGCGGCGGGCCCGGCCGGCAAGCACGCCGCGCAACCCGCGCCCGCCCCCAAGGCCAAAGCCAAGCCCAAGCCCACCGCCAAGGCGACGCCGGCACCGAAGTCAGCCCCCCCACCCGAGACAGCCGCATCGAAGCCGGCCGCCAGGGCCCCTGCACCCAAGACCGAGGCCAAAGCCGTCGCCCCCAAACCCGCACCCAAGACCCTTCCGGCAAAGCCGGCCGCCAAGGCCGCGTCTCCCAAGCCGGCCGCCAAACCCGCCTCCAAGGCCTCCGCCGTGAAGGCGGGGCCCTCCAGCCCACCCCCAGCGCCAGCGCCGGCTCCGGTCTCCAACCGCTTCACCGACCGCTTCGCGCCCGCCCGCCCCGCCATACGACAGATGACCGAAACGGCCGACTTGCCCAAGACCGTCTACGCCGCCGACCCCAAGCTTGCCAACGCCTGGAAGCACAAGGCCGGCCGCGACCTCACAGAACCCGAGCTGCAGGCCATGCCCGACTCGGAGTACATGAACGAAAAGCAGCTCGAGTTCTTCCGCGCCCGGCTGCAGCGGCAAAAGGACGACTTGCTGTCCAACGCCGGCGAGACCACCGAGCACCTGCGTGAAGACACCTCCATCGTGCCCGATCCGGCCGATCGCGCCACCATCGAGGAAGAGCACGCGCTGGAGTTGCGCACCCGCGACCGCGAGCGCAAGCTGCTGAAGAAAGTCGCCCAGTCGCTGACCCGGCTGGACAACGGCGACTACGGCTTCTGCGACGAGACCGGCGAGCCCATCGGCCTGGCCCGCTTGCTGGCCCGCCCCACGGCGACGCTGTCGCTGGAAGCACAGCAACGCCGCGAACTCAAGCAGAAGATGTTCGGTGACTGACCACCCTGCCTGAAGGGCCCCGGCCACGGGGCGCAACGCCCCCCCCGGAGTACCATCCCAGCCCTCATGGCCGAGAACGAGAAAACCGAGAGCTTCTTCCGCAAGGTGGTGCGGTTCGTGGCCAACCCCGCCACCGATTGGACCCAGCTCAACTCGCGCCAGGAGGACACGCGCGAGCTCGAGATCGAGAAGTCCGAGCTCAAGGCGATGATCGAGCGCAAGCGGCGCAACGACTTCGTGCGCAAGCGCGAATTCGACATGTTGCGCCGCGTGCGCCGCGAGGGGTTGTCACCCGAGCAACTCGCCTCGCTGGGCGGCTCATCGCGCCTGGACGACTCCGAGGCCCGACCGCAAGACGGCAATACCGCCCGCCCTGACGGCGTGAAGGCCAAGATCGACGAGATCGAACAGCAGATGGTGGGCGACGCGGGCTTCAGCCCGTCCACTCGACGATCCACCTCGTTCAGACCCGTCCCGACCGGTGCCGCCCCATTGGCCGGCGGTGGCATCGTGGACGACGAACCCCTGCCCGCACTGCCTCCCCTGCCGGCGATGGACCTGCCCGCGCCCGCCGCACCGGCGCCGCTGCAGATGGCGGGCGGCTTGCCGCCACTGGCGCCCATGTCCACCATCTCCTTCGACGGCGCGGGCCCCGGCGCCGGCGCGGACAGCAGCGACTTCGGCAGCCCCTTCGCGGTGGAAGTCAGCGAGGTGGTCCACGACCCTGAGCTCGACGAAGCCGTGATCGCCTTCGCCAACGCCGACTTTGCACAGAGCGAAGAAGCGTTGCAGCAAATCACGCAGCAAGGCGGCGGGCGGGCACAGCATGCCGAAACCTGGCTCGTGCTGTTCGACCTGTACCGCGCCACGGGGCAGCAACAGCGTTTCGAGAGCCTGGCGGTCGAATACGCGCAGCAATTCGGCTGGTCGGCGCCGCAGTGGTATTCGCTGCCCAGGCTGGTCGCCGACGCGCTGGCCGAGGGGCCTGTCGTCACCTCCACGGCCAGCACCCGCGGCCAGGGTGACGTCGGCTGGGTCGCGCCCGAGCACCTGGACATCGAGGCCGTGGGCAAGCTGCGCTCGCAGACCCTGCAGATGCCCTTGCCCTGGGTCTTCGACTGGGGCGAGTTGCGCCGCGTGGACGCCGAGGCGGCCATGCAACTGTCGATGGTGTTCCGCCTGTGGGCCGGGCAGGCCTTGGAGATGCGCTGGCTCGCCGGTGAGCGGCTGCTCAACGTGCTGCAGGATGCCGCCCCCACCGGCGTGCGCGACGCCGACCCGGCCTTCTGGCTGACCCGGCTGGATGCCCTGCGCCTGGCCAACCGCCCCGACCAGTTCGACGAAGCCGCCATCGATTACTGCGTCACCTACGAGGTCAGCCCACCGTCATGGGAAGCCACGCGCTGCAGGGTGCACTTCACTGGCTCGGGCGCGAGCACGCGCACGCCGCAGATGTCGGTGGTCAGCGACGTCTCCACCAGCTTCCTGGAGTCGGGCCTGGGCGACGAAGCCACGAGCAGCCTCGAAGTCGCGCATGTCGAGCTCTCGGGCCAGCTGGTGGGCGACATCAGCGCCATCCTGGCCAAGCTGCAGTGCGAGCTCGGCACGGCGCCTCTGGTCTGCGTGTCGTGCGCGAGGCTGATCCGTGTCGACTTCATCGCCGCGGGCGACCTGCTCAACTGGGTGCTGGCCAAGCGCAATGAGAGCCGCGCCGTGCAATTCGTGGACACGCACCGCCTGGTGGCGCTGTTTTTCGGCGCCATGGGCATCAACGAGCATGCCCGCGTGCAAGTCCGGAAAGTTTGAGGCCATGAATCTTCCTGCTGCGCCGTCCGATTGAGGGCCTGCGCGGCTCGCCGTACGGGTGTACGGCTGCGCTGCTCGACCCCCACTCGAACGGCTCGCGACGGAATCTTCACGACCTCGATGTTGCAGTGCGCCGCACCGCCCCCAAATCCGGAACTCGCATGGAAAGTTATCACGGCACCACCATCGTTAGCGTACGGCGCGGCGCCCTCGTCGCGCTGGGCGGCGACGGCCAGGTGACGCTCGGCCAGATCATCGTCAAGGCCAGCGCGCGCAAGGTGCGCAAGCTGCACCGCGAGCAGGTGCTGGCGGGATTTGCCGGGGCCACCGCCGACGCCTTCACGCTCTTCGAGCGCTTCGAGGCCAAGCTCGAGAAGCACCAGGGCCACCTGCAACGTGCGGCCATCGAGCTCACCAAGGACTGGCGCACCGACCGCGTATTGCGCCGCCTGGAGGCCATGCTGGCGGTGGCCGACGCGACCTGCTCGCTGATCATCACCGGCAACGGCGACGTGCTCGAGCCGGAGTACGGCATCGTGGCCATCGGCTCCGGCGGCGCCTACGCCCAGGCGGCGGCGCGGGCGCTGCTGGCGCACACCGAGATGACCCCCGAGCAGATCGTCAAGCGCTCGCTGGAGATCGCCGGCGACATCTGCATCTACACCAACCAGAACCACGTGGTCGAGGTCCTGGGGTGAGCGCGGTGGGATCGGCCGCAGGCTGTAGGGTGCAGGCATGAGCATGACGCCGCAGGAGATCGTCTCCGAACTCGACCGCCACATCGTCGGCCAGAACCCGGCCAAGCGGGCGGTGGCCATCGCGCTGCGCAACCGCTGGCGGCGCCAGCAGGTCGAAGCGGGCCTGCGCGGCGAGATCACGCCCAAGAATATCCTGATGATCGGCCCCACGGGCGTGGGCAAGACCGAGATCGCGCGCCGCCTGGCGAGGCTGGCCGATGCACCGTTCATCAAGGTCGAGGCCACCAAATTCACCGAAGTGGGCTACGTGGGCAAGGATGTGGACACCATCGTGCGCGACCTGGTCGACGTGGCGGTGAAGCAGGAGCGCGAGCGCCAGATGCGCAGCAAGCGCGCCGCCGCCGAGGACGCGGCCGAAGATCGCGTGCTCGACATCCTGGTGCCGCCCGCCCGTGACGCGCGCGAGGCGCGCAGCATCGGCCTGGCCGGTGACAGCGCCCCCGCCGAGAACACCGCCCGCCAGGTCATGCGCAAGCGCCTGCGCGAGGGCGTGCTGCACGACCGCGAGATCGAGCTCGATCTGGCCGAGCCCAAACCCTCGCTCGAGATCCTCGGTCCGCAGGGCATGGAAGAGATGGCCGAGCAGCTCAAGGGCCTGTTCCAGCAGGCCGGCACGCAGCGGCGCAAGACGCGCAAGATGAAGATCGGCGAAGCGCTGGCGCGGCTGGTCGACGAAGAGGCCGGCAAGCTCGTCAACGAGGACGAGCTGCGCGCGGCTGCGCTGGCCAACGCCGAGGGCAACGGCATCGTCTTCATCGACGAGATCGACAAGGTGGCTTCGCGCGGCGAGCAAGGCGGCGCTGAAGTCAGCCGCCAGGGCGTGCAGCGCGACCTGCTGCCGCTGGTCGAGGGCACCACCGTCAGCACCAAGTACGGCCAGGTCAAGACCGACCACATGCTGTTCATCGCCAGTGGCGCCTTCCACCTGGCCAAGCCGAGCGACCTGATCCCCGAGCTGCAGGGCCGCTTCCCCATTCGCGTCGAACTCAGCTCGCTGTCGGTGGCCGATTTCGAGGCCATCCTGACCCGCACGGAGGCCAGCCTGGTCAAGCAATACCAGGCGCTGCTGGCCACCGAAGGCGTGACCCTGGAAATCACGCCCGAAGGCGTGCGCCGCCTGGCGCAGATCGCCTTTGAGGTGAACGAGCGCACCGAGAACATCGGCGCACGCCGCCTGGCCACGGTGATGGAGCGGCTGCTCGACGAAGTCAGCTTCGACGCGCCCCACCGCGGTGGCCAGACGGTGGTCATCGACGCCGCGGCGGTGGACGCGCGGCTGGCCGACCTGGCCGCTAACGAAGACCTGTCGCGGTTCATCCTTTAAGCGAAACGCCGCAGAGACGGCGCTCGGCCGGCCCGCGCTGCCTTCACCCCGCTTCGACGTCGCTTTCGAGCGCGCGCGCCACGGCAGCCGGCAGGGTCCAGCCGATGCCCTCGACGCGCAGCGCTTCGGCGCGCGCGCCACCCAGGCGCAGGCGCAACAGCCGCCGCGTGCGCCGAAGCTCGCGCTGCTCGATGCAGTTGAGCGTGCCGAACAGACGCGCCCATTGCGGGCGAGCGAAGCCTTGCAGCCGAGCGGCCAGCTCCACCTGGCCGGGCTCGTTGACCAACGCATCGGGCAGGTGCATCAACGCCACCGTGAGTTCGAGCGCGTTCTGGCGCTCCCAGGCCAGCCGCACGGCGCGCCGGAAAGCGGCCGCCGCATCAGCCCAGCGCCGCATGCGAATGCAGACGCGGCCCAACTGCCGCGCCGCCAGCATCGCGCCCAGCCCGTCGGCATCGGCGAGCGCGGCCACCTCGCACTCGCGCAGCACGCCCGCCGCCTCTTCTTCGCGACCGAGCCAGGCCCACATCGTCACGCGGTCGCGCAGGCGGGCGTAGGCCATGCGCTGGTTGCCCATCTGCTCCCACAGCGCCTGGGCGCGTGCCATCAGCACCTCGGAACCGGCATAGTCGAGGCGAATGTTGCTGGCCATGAGCCCCTTCAAGCGCAAGGCCGTCGCTGCGGCGGCGGGGTCGGCACAACGCTCGGCCAGTGCCAGTGCCTCGTCAATCGCGTGGTCGATTTCGGCGTCGTGCAGGCCAGCGCCGTATCGCACATGGGCCCAGCGCGACAGCACCAGGCTGCGCTGGCGGTCATCCAGCGGCGTTGCGCGGGCGGCCTCGGCGTGCGCCATCGCCTCGGCGGCAAACCCTGCGCACAGCCGCGCATACGCCAGCAACTCGAGCGTTTCACCCCGCAACACCGGGTCGTCCACCTGCGCCAGCGCCGCCTCGAGGGCCAGGATGTCGGCCATCGGCAGCATCTCGCTTTCCCAGAAGGGTCGCATCGCCACCGCGAGCTCGAGCGCTTCGCGGTACGCCCCATCGGCCGGCGCGCTGGTCAGGCTGCCGTGCACATGCCGGGCTTCGCCGGCCATCGCGGCGGGTCGCGTCGGCATCGCCGAACGTGCCTGCAGGGTCAGCCACTGGCGCAGGCGGGCACGAGTCGCGCGCGCTTGCTCGGCGCCGTGGCGCTCGGCGGCATATTCGCGCACCGGTTGCAGTAGCGCATGGCGCACCACATCGGAGTCGTCGCGCACGGAGTGCAGCAGCGAGAGCTCGCTCAACTCGTCGATACCGTCGCCCACGGCCGCAGCGTCGCCCGGCGCGACGAAAGCCACGGCCTCCAGGCGCGCTGGCGCGGTGAAGACCGAGAGCGTGGCCAACAGCGCCGCCTGCTCGGGACGCAGCTGCCGCCAGCTCCACTCGACCATGTGGCGCATCGAGGCGTGCCGCGCGTCCGGAGAAGCGCTTGTGCGTGGACGCGAGAGCAGGTCGAGCATCGGCGAGCCGGCGCTCTCGCGCAGGCGTTGCACCAGCTCCTGCGGCGTGAAGGCGCGCACCCGCGAAGCCGCCAACTCGATGGCCAGCGGCATGCCGCCGAGCAGCCGCAGCAGCGTGGCAATGGCCTCGGCGTTGCGCTCGCTGACGCTGAAATCGGCGCCTGTGGCACGGGCGCGGTCAACCAACAGCGCCACGGCGGAATTGGTGGCAACCTCGTCCCATGCCGCACCGGTCGTTGGCAAGGGCAGGCCGTCGAGCTCGAAGGTCGCCTCGCCGTCCAGCCCGAGCCGGCGGCGAGAGGTGACGAGTGCGTGCACACCAGGCAGGGCGGCCAGCACCTCGGCTATCGCGGCGTCGCCCTGCGGCAGCAGCTGTTCGGCGTTGTCCAGCACGAGAAGCACCCGCCGGCCTGCGAGCAGCGCCTGGATACGCGTCCGCGGGCCGCCTGCACCGACGGCCCGCAAAGCCTCGGCAATGGCTTCCAGCACCTCGTCGGCCCGGGTGCAGGCCAGCAGCGGCACGAACGCCACGCGCTCGAACTGCCCGCTCTCTCCCAAGTTCTGCATCCAGTTGGGCTGTTCGCGCAGCGAACGAGCCACCTCCACCGCGAGCCTTGTCTTGCCGCTTCCGCCCGGGCCATGAACGGTGACCAGCCGCTGCGTCGTGACCAGGGCACACAGACTCGCCTCGGAGAGCTCGACGCCAAAGGTGCGCGTCAGGTAGCTGGGCAGCGGGCTCAACGCCTCGACCGGCAGGGTGGCGCTCGCCCGCGCTTCGGCCGCGGTCCGGCGCGAACGCTCGGCTTCGGCCGCCGACACCGCGCCGCGTTGAACCGGCTCGAACAGGGCCGACAGGCGCGAACGTTCCTCGAGCACCCACTCGTCGTAGAACCCGGGCATCAGTTCGCCGAGCTCGCGCGCGGTGGCCGCGGCCAGCGGCTCGCCGCCGCGCACCCGGCGTTCGAGGTCATGGGCATCGCAATACAGCGCTCCGGACACCACGCGCACGACGCTGCGATCGGCATCGAGCACAGGCACACGTTGCGCGCCCGGGGGTTCAAGCAGCGATTTCAGCGACGAAAGCGCCTGTCGCAGCCGGTTGCGCCCGACGTCCAGCGACACGCCCGGCCACAGCAGCTCGATCAGTTCCTCGCGCGGGTGGGATCGATCGGGCGCGAGCGCCAGACGCGCCAGCAGCGCGGCCACAGCCCGCGACGGCCAGTGCGTGATGGTCTGCCCCGGCCCGACGGCTTGAACCGCACCCAACAGCCGCACCGCCCAGCGTGGCTCGCGCACTTGCACGCGAGGCGTGCCCAGCATGCGGGGTGAAGCGACGCGACGCGCTTCGGAGGGCGCAAGGGGATCCATTGCGCCGCAGCATAGCCCTCCGCGGCGACGGCGGTGCGACAAGGCCGCAGACTCGCTGCGGCATCACCCCCGACTCGGGGGGTCAACCGCGCCGGAGCCTCAGCGCGGCGCAGAAGCGCCCGCCGGTGTCGCGTTCGGCACGGCGGTCGTGTTGATCGTGATGCCGCGCTTGCGCAATTCGGTCACCAGCGCACCGGCATTCGGGTTGCCGGCATCGGCCAGCCGCTGCGTGTCGGCCGCCAGCGCGTCCAGCGAGCCCCGCAGCTTGCCCGCGCTGTCCACAGTCTGCTGCTGTGACGCATGCGCGGCGAGCAGCGTCTGGCGCTGGCCGTACGCGTCCACCACCTGGTAGGTGAAGAACACGAGCAGAGTCAGCGTGCTCAGCAGCAGGGGCACGAAAGCGCTGTGGCTGGGCGCGCCGGCCGGTCGCGAGGCGGCGGTGTGGCTCGCGCTTGCGGTGGGCAGGTTCATGACGGCGGGGTTGCTCATCGCGGGCCTCACTTGCGCGGCGCGCCGCTGGTGCCGGCTGCGCCGGCCGCTGCCGGCGGCGCATTGTTGGCGGTGTAGGTGATGCCGTGGCGTTGAAGCAGCTCGCGCACCTGCTGGTCGTTGTAGCGCGCCCCCAGTTCGGCCAGCGCGCGCACGATCTCGCGGTACAGGCCCTCGAGTTGAACCGACTGCTGCACGTACTGCTGGCGCTGGCCGATGTCTTGCTGCAGGCTGCGGTTCATGGCCGCCAGCGTCACGCTGGCGCCCATCGCCACGGCGGCCAGAGCCGCAGCCGAAGTGGCGATGCTGAACTGCACGCGGTTCATGCGGCCAACCTCCCTTGAGCCTGGTGCTTGCGCGTCATCCAGCCCGCCGCCGCGGCGGCCATCAGCAGCGCCAGGGTGCCGGGCTCGGGAACATTGCCCCCGCCGCCCTGCTGGATCACGTCGCCCAGGATGTCGATCGTGATCCGCCCGAGCGCAAAGGCTCCCTGGCTCGTGTTGAAGCTGTTGGCGTCGAAGGTGATCGACCTGGAGAATCCGCCCAGATTCAGCGCGCTGTACTGCAGGCCCAGGCCAGTTTCGGTTTCGCCTGCCTCCAGGTCGACCAAGTTCCAGCCCGAGGCGACGAAGCCGGCGAGATTCGTCAAGTCGAAGGCCCCTGTCAGGTCGTCGGCGGGGCCGGCGATCAGGTTCGCCAGCGACAGCGACGACGACAGGTCCGAGCCCTGAAAGACGTCGCCCAGGTCGAGCGTGTAGTGACTGCCGCCGCCGCTGAGCGTGCCCGCGCCGCTGGCCAGGCTGAAGACGGCGTTGGCCAGGTTGTTGACCTGCGCCAGAAACGACACCGAGGCCGGCGCGCCGGCGGCGACGTCGGCCATGTCGGGGTTTTGGCTGGACAAGTCCACCGTGCCGCTCTGGCTGAAGATGCCGGCCGTGCCGGTGTTCAGGCCCACGGCCAGCGTGCCCGAGCCCTGCGCGTTGATACCGGACACCGTGCCGTTGCCGCTGAAGGGCCCGGCCACGCCGCTGAGGTCGGCGCGCAGTGTGTCGTTGAGCGCCGTGCTCGCCGCCGTGTTGTTGACGGTGATGTTGCGCGCGCTCACCGTGTCGCCAACGCGCACGATGCCGAAGTTCACGGTGCCGGTGGCCACCTGACCCACAGCCTGCGTGTAGACCTTGCCCTCGACATTGACGGTCTGCGCCGCCAGGTTCAGCTGGCAGTTGGGCGCGCAATTACCGACATTGCTCGCGTCCGAGACGAAGGCGATCGTCGCTGTGCCCGCGTTGGCGCCGGAGTAGTTACCGGCGACGGCGGTGTTCAAGCCTACGACCAGGTTCGTGTTGTCGGTGCCGCCGGGGTTGAGCAGGTTGAAGTTGCCGCCGGCGGTGACCGGTCCGCTGGTGGGCGTGATGGACGCGTTCAGCGCCGCCTGCGGTTCCACGGTGGCGAGGTTGGTCACGCTCACGTTGCCCGTGGGCGAAATCGCGCCGACCCGCACCGCACCGAGGTTGAGCGTCGGGTTGTTGACCTGCGGGCTGGCCTGGTTGATGACGTTGCCCACCGCCTGGATCGTGCCCGCGACACCATAGTTCTCGCTGCCGGCGGCAGCTGTGCCCAGGCCGTTGCTGACACCGCCCACCGCGCCGGCGGTCGCATAGTTGACGTTGATGCCGCCGGTGATGACGCCAGCTGCCCCCGTGTTGACGCTGACCGTCATCGCGCCGTTGCCGGCCGTGCTGTTGGTGCCGGCGAGGATGCCGCTCAGGCTGCCAATGCCGCTGACAAGTCCCGCGCTCGTGCCGGTGGAGCTGCCGAAGCTGGCGTTCAGGTCTTCGACGAAGCCGGCCGCGCCGGTCGCTGTGTTACGGATCACCAGGATCTGACTCACCGTCTGGCCCACCTGCACGGTGCCGAAGTTCAGTGCCGCGGTCTGGATGGCACCGGCCGCCACTTGATAGACATTGCCATTGACGCTGAGGGTCTGCGGCGCGTTGGCACCGGCCAGGCCGAGCCCATTGCTGACACCGCCGACGGTGCCGGTGGTCTGGTAGTTCAAGGTCACCGTGCCGGTTCGGGCACCGGCGGCGCTGGTGTCGACGCCCACCCGCAAGGCGCCCGAATTGCTGCTGCCGGCCAACAGGTTGTCGACGCTGCCGCCCGTGTTGGTGGCGTTGCCGGTATTGCTGCCGAACGTGGCGCGCAGATCTTCGCTGAAAGCGCCGGCCGGCGCATTGTTGCTGACCGTCAGCGCGGCCGTGTTGCTGCCGCCGATGCGCTGGTTGGCCACCGTCACCGGGTTCGGCGTCGTGTTGCCCGTTGCGGCGTTGTAGGCGGCTGCGCCGCCGGCCAGCACGAGGTTGAGTTTCTGGTCGGCGATGTTGGCGAAGTTGCTGGTCAGGTTCAGCACCTGGCCGGCCAGCGGCGCGAGCCCGCCAGCAGCGGCCGCCGTGAAGGTCACGCCCAGATTGCCGGTGTTGCTGCCAGGTGCACCGGTGTTGTAGTTGCTGGCTGTCACGCCGGCGCCGCTGAGTCGTGCGTCGGTCAGATTGGCGCCATTGACGCTGGTCTGGATGGCGCCGCGCAGCGACGGGCCGGTGGTGCCGGTGTTGGCCACCTGGTAGTTGACGGTGTTGGCGCCAACTCGCAAGTTGCCGATCGTCAGCGTCGCATTGGCGGTATTGCCGTTGGTCACGCCGGCGCCGGTGATGGCCTGTGCCGCGTCGCCGCCAGCCAGGATCTTGCCGGTGCCGGAGACGCCGGCCCTGGCGATGAACGAATTGCCGGAACCCGACTGCGCGTTGGCGTAGTCGTTGGTGATCGTCAGGTTCTGGGTGTTGAGGTTCAAGGCCGAGCCCGCGCCGCCCATCACCAGCCGGCCCTGCGTGCTGCCGGTGGTGGTGGCCAGGTTGAGCGTACCGCCGCTGGTCTGCAGCGTGCCAGTGCCGGCCAGCGAGCCGCTGCCGGCAGGGTTGGTGATGCTCAGCGTGCCGCCGTCGGCCAGGATGGTGCCGTTGTTGAAGAGCGTGTTGGTGCCACCCACAAAGCCAGGAGTACCGATATTGCCCTGGCCGCGCACGACGACGTTGGCGCCCAGCGTGGTGGTGCCGTTGCCATCGACGGACAGCCGCGCGCTGGCGTCGTTGAGGTTGATGACGGCCGCACCGCCGAGCGTCTGGTTGGCAGCGCCGACCGCGCTGTCAAGGCCCAGGATGCCGCCGTTGGAGATGTTGACCGCACCATTGATCGTCGCGCCGTTGATGATGCGCTCGCGCGCATTGACGATCGAGCCGAGGTCGAGCGTGCCGGTGAGGTTGACGCCGTCGAGGAAGTTGGCGGCACTGGAGATGGCCGTGAAGACGCCGGTGCCGCTGGCGTTGATCACACCGTTGACCCTGACGCCGTTCTGCACCACCGAGCTGCCGGCGCCGGCGATGATCTGGCCGCTGGGGTTGGCCGTGACGTTGGTCGACAGCAGCAGGCGGGCGCCGTTGATGGCCTGCAGCGTGCCGTTGTTGATGAAGCTGCCGCTGCCGGCCGGCGGCGTGATGTTCAGCGTGCCGCCGGCGACGTCGGCCGAGATCAGGCCGTTGTTGGTCAAGACGTTGGTGCCGCCCACAAAGGCGGCCGTGCCGATGTTGCCCTGCCCACGCACGGTGACGCCCGAGGCCAGCGTGGTCGTGCCGTTGCCATCAATGGACAGATGCGCGCCGGCGTCGTTGAGGTTGATGACGACCGCGCCGGCCAGGGTCTGGTTGCCACCTGCGGTGGCCGAGCTGTCCAGGCCCAGGATGCCGCCGTTGGAGATGTTGACCACACCGTTGATGGTCGCGCCGTTGGCGATGCGCTCGCGCGCATTGACGATCGAGCCGAGGTCGAGCGTGCCGGTGAAGTTGACGCCGTCGAGGAAGTTGGCGCTACTGCTGACGGCCGTGAAGTTGCCGCCCCCGCTGGAGCTGAAGAAGCCGTTGATCCTGACGCCGTTCTGCACCACCGCGCTGCCGGCACCGGCGATGATCTGGCTGCCGGCATTGGCCAAGATGTTGGTCGACAGCAGCAGCGTGCCGCCACTGACGGCCTGCAGGATGCCGTTGTTGATGAAGCTGCCGCTGCCAGCCGGCGGCGTGATGCTCAGTGTGCCGCCCCCGACGTCGGCCGAGATCAGGCCGTTGTTCGTCAAGACGTTGGTGCCGCCGACGTTGGCGGCCGCGCCGATGTTGCCCTGCCCGCGCACGGTGATGCCCGAGCCCAGCGTGGTGCTGCCGTTGCCCTCGATGGCCAGCCGCGCTGCCGCGTCGTTGAGGTTGATGACGGCCGTGCCGCCGAGGGTCTGGGCGCCGCCGCTCGTGACTGCGCTGTCGAGGCTCAGGATGCCGCCGTTGCCGACGTTGACCGCGCCGTTGATCGTGGCGCCGTTGATGATGCGCTCACGGGAGTTGATGATGGTCGTCAGGTCGAGCGTACCGCTCAAGCTGACGCCGTCGAGGAAGTTGCTGGCGCTGCTGATGGCCTGGAACGTGCCGGTGCCGCTGGTGGCGATCGTGCCGCCGCTGATCGTGACGCTGCTCTGACGGACGGCGCTGCCGTTCTGCGCCAGGATCTGACCGGCGGCGTTGCCGATGCCCGTCGACAGCATGAGCGTGGCGCCGTTGGTGGCCCGCAGGGTGCCCTGGTTCACCACGCTGCCGCTGCCGCCGAGCGGCGTGATGCTCAGCGTGCCGCCGTTGACGTCGGCCGAGATCAGGCCTTGGTTGACCAGCGTGTTGTTGCCACCGACATTGATGGGCTGGCCGATGCTGCCCTGGCCACGCACCACCACGTTGGCCCCCAGCGTCGTGACGCCGGCGCCGTCGAGGGCCAGCCGCGCGCCCGCGTCGTTGAGGTTGATGGTGGCGTTGCCGCCGAGGGTCTGGGCACCGCCGGTGGTAGACGCGCTGTCGAGGCTCAGGATGCCGCCGTTGGAAATGTTGACCGCGCCGTTGATCGTGGCGCCGTTGACGATGCGCTGACGCGAATTGGCGATGCTCGCCATGTCCAGCGTGCCGTTGAGCGTGACGTTGTTCAGGAAGTTGGCGACGGTGCTGTTGGCGACCAGCGCGCCCGTGCCGGTAGTGTTGATCGTGCCGCCGGCGATGGCCTGGCCGAACTGGTTGAGCACGGCGGCGTTGGCGATATTGATCACGCCGCCGGTGTTGTTGGTGCTGCCACCTGCCGTCAGGGTCAGCGAGGCGGCGTCGATGTTGATCCCCCCACCATTGGTCAGGGTCAGGATCGACTGGGCGCTGTTCACCGTGACTGCCTTGCCGCCCCCGACTGTGGCGGAGTCGGCGCCGCCGGGCACGGCGCCGCAACTCCAGCTGCCCGCCGTCCCCCAGTTTCCGGTGTTCGGGTTCCACGTGCACGCCGCCGCCGTGGCAGATCCAGCGGCCCAGGGGCCCAGGACGGCGGCGGTGGCCAGCGCCAGCGCGGTGCGGCGGAAAGGTCGGCGGCTGAGGTTGGCTTGCATTTGTGCGCTCCAGTGCATTGGACGAGCCCAGCCGGCATGGCGAGCTTTGCCGGGAGAGTCACCGCACACCGTTAAGCGAACGCTAAATTTCCAGGCCCTTCACGCCTCACGGCACCCCTCATCCGCGGGGGTCCGTCGCTTCTTTACAAATTGGCGCCAAGCCGCTTGAGGCGTCGCGGCGCTTGACTCGGGTGCCGAGGGAGCCGCGGGAGCCGGCCACAGCCGCATGCCGACCCTGGGGTCACGCACAATGCGGGACACGAAAACGATAAGAGCCCTCCTTCATGTCCTCGCTGCCCCTGTTCATCGCCCCGGCCAAGTTCGACAACGCCGAGGCGGCCCTGGCCCAGGTGCAGGCGATCTACCGCAGCAGCATCGAACACCTTCGCGCCGCGCTGCAGCGCTTCGTGTGCGGCCAGGACGACGGTCTGCACGTGCGGGCCTGCTACCCCTTCGTGCGCGTGCGCACCGACACCGTGGCCCGCGCCGACTCGCGCCTGAGCTACGGCTTCGTCGCCGGGCCCGGCACCTTCGAGACCACGGTGACGCGGCCCGACCTGTTCGCCAACTACTACCTCGAGCAGTTCCGGCTGCTGCTGCGCAACCACGGCGTGGCCATCGAGGTCGGCACCAGCACCCAGCCCATCCCGGTGCACTTCTCGCTGGCCGAGAACGACCACCTGGAAGGCTCGATGAGCCCGGAGCGCCGGCTGCTGATGCGCGACCTGTTCGACCTGCCCGACCTGGCCGCCATGGACGACGGCATCGCCAACGGCACGCACGAGCCCGCCCGCGGCGAGGCGCACCCGCTGTCGCTGTTCACCGCGCCGCGGGTGGACTACTCGCTGCACCGCCTGCGCCACTACAGCGGCACCGCGCCCGAGCATTTCCAGAACTTCGTGCTCTTCACGAACTACCAGTTCTATATCGACGAGTTCATCAAGCTCGGCCACTCGCTCATGGCCGACCCGGCCTGCGAGTACGAAGCCTTCGTCGAACCGGGCAACGTGGTCACGCGGCGCACCGGCCGGCCCGCGCGGGTCGGCGACGAACTCGGCGCCCCGCCACCCCGGCTGCCGCAGATGCCGACCTACCACCTGGTGCGGCCCGACGGCACCGGCATCACCATGATCAACATCGGCATCGGCCCGGCCAACGCCAAGACCATCACCGACCACGTGGCCGTGCTGCGCCCGCATGCCTGGTTGATGCTCGGCCACTGCGCCGGGCTGCGCAACAGCCAGCAGCTCGGCGACTACGTGCTGGCCCACGCCTATATGCGCGAGGACCATGCGCTGGACGAAGAGCTGCCGCTGTGGGTGCCCATCCCGGCGCTGGCCGAGGTCCAGGTGGCGCTCGAGCAGGCCGTGGCCGACATCACCCAGCTCCAGGGCTACGAGCTCAAGCGCATCCTGCGCACCGGCACCGTGGCCAGCACCGACAACCGCAACTGGGAGCTGCTGCCCAACGCCGGCCCCGAGCGCCGCTTCAGCCAGAGCCGCGCCGTGGCCCTGGACATGGAAAGCGCCACTATCGCCGCCAACGGCTTTCGCTTCCGCGTGCCCTACGGCACCTTGCTGTGCGTGAGCGACAAGCCGCTGCACGGCGAGATCAAGCTGCCGGGCATGGCCAACCACTTCTACCGCGCGCGCGTCGACCAGCACCTGCGCATCGGCATGCGCGCGGTCGAGCTGCTGCGCCAGGAACGCCCGGGCAGCCTGCACAGCCGCAAGCTGCGCAGCTTTGCCGAGGTGGCGTTCCAGTAGCCCCTGCGGCACCCAAAGCCGCGCACGCGGCTTGATCGATCGCAAGGATGACGCGCGGCCGCGGGCTGCAACTCTTGTGGCCGGCGGCGCTATGTCTTACCCTGGGTCAGGCCCTTTCACTTTGTCCACTTGAAGCAGCGCGAGCTCTCCGGCGCCACGCGCTGAAGGAGTTCACTGCATGCCAAGCCCGACCCCAAGCAGCCCGGCGAGCATCGCCGCGATCCGCACGCTGGCCCTGGTGGGCCCGGCGGCAGCCGGCAAGACCAGCCTCGTCGAAGCGCTGCTCGCCAAGGCCGGCGCCATCGCCACGGCAGGCACGCTGGAGCGCGGCAGCACGGTCAGCGACTTCGACCCGCTGGAACGCAAGATGCAGCACTCGCTGAATGCCGCGGTGATGCACCTGCACCACGCCGACACGCGCGTGCACTTCATCGACACCCCGGGCAGCCCCGATTTCCTGGGCCAGAGCCTGCCGGCGCTGGAGGCGGTGGAGACGGCCGCCATCGTCATCAACGCCGCCGTGGGCATCGAGCCGATGGCGCTGCGCATGATGGAGTACGCCGCGTCGCGCCGCCTCGACCGGCTCATCATCGTCAACAAGATCGACGCCGCGCCCGCCGGCCTGGCGGCACTGCTGGAGCAGATCCAGGCCGTATTCGGCAAGGAGTGCCTGCCGGTAAACCTGCCCGCGAATGGCGCCAGCCGCGTCGTCGAGTGCTTCTACAACCGCGAAGGCGAAAGCGACTTCGGCTCGGTGGACGCCGCGCACCGTGCGCTGGTCGAGCAGGTCGTCGAGGTGGACAGCGATTTCGTCGACCGCTACCTGAACGACGGCGATGTCGACCCGGCCGAGCTGCACGCCCCGCTGGAACAGGCCCTGCGCGAGGGCCACCTCATCCCGGTGTGCTTCGTCTCGGCCAAGACCGGTGCCGGCGTGGGCGACCTGCTCGACATCATCGTCAAGCTGCTGCCCAACCCGCTCGAGGCCAACCCGCCCGACTTCCTCAACGGCGAGGGCGCCGATGCCGTGGCCATGCACGCCGACCCCGACCCCACCAAGCATGTGTTGGCGCATGTGTTCAAGGTCACGGTGGATCCGTTCGTCGGCCGCATGGGCATCTTCCGCGTCCACCAGGGCACCGTGAGCAAGGACAGCCACCTCTACATAGGCAGCAGCCGCAAGCCTTTCAGGGTGGCGCACCTGTTCATGCTGCAGGGCAAGGAGACGGTGGAAGTGCAGCGCGCACTGCCGGGGGACATCGTCGCCGTGGCCAAGGTCGAGGACATCCACTTCGACGCCGTGCTGCACGACGCCACCGACGACGACCACATCCACCTCAAGCCGCTGGAATTCCCCAAGCCCGTGCACGGCCTGGCCATCGAGCCCAAGCGCCACGGCGACGAACAGCGCATGTGGGAGATCCTCACCAAGCTCATCGACGAAGACCCGTGCCTGAAAGTGGAGCATGTGGCCAACACCAACGAGACCATCCTCTACGGCCTCGGTGAGCTGCACCTGCGCGTGCTGCTGGAGCGGCTGCGCGATGTCTACCGCTTCGAGGTCAATACGCGCCCGCCGCGCATCGCCTACCGCGAGACCATCACCGCCAAGGCCGAGGGCCACCACCGGCACAAGAAGCAGACCGGCGGTGCGGGCCAGTTCGGCGAGGTCTTCCTGCGCGTCGAGCCGCTGCCGCGGGGTGGCGGGTTCGAATTCATCGATGCCGTCAAGGGCGGCACCATCCCGAACCAGTTCATCCCGGCCGTGGAAAAGGGCGTGCGCGAAGCCATCGCCGGCGGCGCCGTGGCCGGCTACCCGGTGGTCGACGTGCGCGTGACGGTCTACGACGGCAAGCACCACACCGTGGACAGCAAGGACATCGCCTTCGCCACCGCCGGGCGCAAGGCCTTCCTGGCGGCCATCCGCGAAGCCCGGCCCAGCGTGCTCGAGCCGATCGTGAATATCGAGATCAGTGCGCCCGACCACAGCGTGGGCGACATCACCGGCGACCTCTCGTCCAAACGCGGCCTCGTCACCGGCACCGCCAACGGCGCCTCGGGAATGATGGTCGTGCGCGGCACGGCACCGTTGTCGGAGCTGGCGGGCTACCAGAGCCGGCTGAATGCGCTGACCAGCGGCCAGGGGCGCTACAGCATCGAGTTCTCGCGCTACGAGGCCGTGCCGCCCAGCGTGCAGCAGCAGCTGGCGGCGCAGTTCCAGGTCAAGGACGAAGACTGATACGCAAGGCGCGTTGCGCCCCGGTGGCGCCTGGGCCGGCGTAGCGCGTGGCGCCGCGCCGGCGCTTGATAGGGCAACGACGATTTATCATTGCGCCTGATGCAAGCCGCCCCTACCGACCTCGCCCAGGTGCGATTGGACAATGCGCTGGCGCTGTTCGAGGAGTTCGTGCGCTTCAGCGCCCGCCACGCCGACGCGGCCACGCTGCGTGGCCTGGAGCGGCGTTTTGCCGAGCGCGTGCAGATCCAGCCCAGCTACTGGAGCCAGATCAAGGGCCGCTCGCGGCAGATCGGCGAGCGGCTGGCGCGCCAGTTCGAACATCTTTGCCACAAGCCCCGGGGCTGGATGGACCTGCCGCATGGCCCAGCCGCTGCGGGCGGCGCAGCCCCGGCGGCCGCCGGGGCGCCTCGCGACGCCGCGACAGGCGACGAATCCGCACCGCGGGACGACGACGAGCGCTTCATCGTCGGCCTCGTGCTGACCTATTACCGGCGCCACCCCCAGCGTGCGCGCACCCGGCTGCTGGACTTGCTGGGTGAAGTGCTTGCGCCGGCAGCCGCGCCCGGCAGTGGCCCCGGTGGCGCCGCTGCGCCGGCGCCCACTCGGCAACCGCCGGCCAGCGCCCCCGGCCCCGCCGAAGACCCCCTCTTGCTGTGGCAACGCACACAGGCGGGCGTGGCGCCGCTCAAGCGCAAGAGATAGCGCGGCCGGGCATCCCCCGACGCCCCCCTAGTTCGTCGCGCGCAGCGCCACGAAAATGCCTTGCTCATTGATAAGCGCATGTTTATCATTTGCGCAAGCATGCAGGTCCGAGACCGGACCCGCATCCGATCCACCCCGAACTGGAGCGTCATGTCTCTTCCGCTGTCCTTTGCCGAACTGCAGGACCGCCACAGCCCCGTGGCCGCTGCAGGCGTCCAAGGCGTCGAATCGACCGGCGCGATAAATCATGGTGCTCCGCCCGGGGTGCCGGTGAGCTGAATGCTGCGCGCCTGGGCGCGCGGCACCAAGCCCTCCACGGCCCGGGAAGCACCAGCACCCCGGGCCGTCGGCTTTTGGAGCCCGCCTTTCCTGCCTCTCAGTCCCCCCAAACCGCCACAAGGAGAGCCCTCATGTGGATGCAAGACCTGCCTTTGGGTGCCGCGGCGCCCGCCCGCCGCCGAGTGCGGCGCCTGCTCGCTGCCTTGCTGCGTGCGGCGAGCCGCAGCCTGGACGGCCTGGCGGCGCGCTTGGCGGTGGCGCAGCCGGCCCAGGTGGCCGAGCCCGTGCTCGAGTTCCATGCCGAAGCGGGCGCCCCGGAAGGCGCGCTGTATATCGATGGCCGGCTCGTCGGTCATGTGCTCGGCGTCAACCGGCTGTAAAGCCGCCGACTGTCAAGCCCGCCCCGGTTCGGGGCGGGCTTGACAGCCCCGGGGCACGCGCGGAGCATGGCCGCCGGCCATTTCAACGAGCACCCGATGCCACTTGCCGCGAACCCACGTCTGTTCATCGCACGCGCCGATCTGCGCGGCGCCCACCTGGCCGCCGACCCCGACGCCCCTGCCTCGCGCAGCCTGCGGCCCGGCGAGTTGCGGTTGCGCATCGAGCAATTCGCGCTCACGTCCAACAACGTGACCTACGCCGGTCTGGGCGACGAGATGAAGTACTGGCAGTTCTTTCCCGCCGCTGATGCGGCGCTGGGATGCCTGCCGGTATGGGGTTTCGCCACCGTGGTCGAATCGCAGGCCGAAGGCGTGGTCGAGGGCCGGCGCGTCTGGGGCTTCCTGCCTGCCGGCACGCATCTCGTGGCGCAGGCCGCACGCGTGACGCCGGCCGGGTTCAGCGACGCCGCGGCGCATCGCCAAGGGCTGGCTGCGGTCTACAACCGGTACGTCTTCTGCGATGCCGACCCCGGGTGGACACCGGAACTCGAGGGCCTGCAGGCCGTTCTGCGACCCTTGTTCACCACCGCGTTCCTGATCGACGACTTTCTCGCCGACCACGCCTTCTTCGGCGCCCGGCAGGTGCTCCTGTCCAGCGCCTCCAGCAAGACGGCCCTCGCCACGGCGTTCTGCCTGGGCTTGAGGCGCGGCACACCCGGAGCGCCGGCGATCGTCGGGTTGACATCGGCCGGCAACGCCGAGTTCACACGCTCGCTGGGCTGCTACGACGCGGTCCACTTGTACGACGAGGTGCCCGCGCTGGCCCCCGGCACAGCCACCGTGTATGTCGACTTTGCCGGCAGCTCGGCTGTGCGACTCGGCGTCCACGGGCACTTTGGCCAGGCCCTGAAGTACAGCAGCGCGATCGGTGGCACGCATTGGTCTGAGCAGGGTTCGGACAGCGCGCTGCCGGGGCCGCGGCCGACGGTGTTCTTGGGCTCCGCACAAGCTGCCAGGCGCGCCGGCCCGCCCCCCGAAGGCTGGGGTCGCGCGGCGCTGGAGCAACGCGTCGCTCAGGCCAGGCGCGCATTCGTCGACCGCGTCGGCACCGCCACGCCGCCGTGGGTGAAGATCGTCCACGCGCAGGGTGGCGAGGCCTTGCTGAACGCATGGAACGCGTTGCTCGACGGTCGGGCCGACGCTCGTACGGGCTTGATGTTCTCGTTGGGCGACCCCAGCCTGGCCGCGGAGGGCACCGGCCCGGCGCTCGAAGCGCGCCGCGTCCGCTCCGCTCCCGCCACCGACTTCATCACCCGCGCCCCGCGCGACCTCGCCGGCTGGATGGCCCTTTTCAAGCCCGAGACGCTGCCGGTACTGGCCAGCACCGCCGACGCGCTGGACGAACTGCGCCTCAACGAAGACGCCGTCGATGCCCACATGCTGACCGACGTGATCGCCTCGGACCCGCTGATGACGCTGAAGGTGCTCGCCCACCTCGCGCGGCTGCGCCGCGGCCGCGAGGGCAGTGAAGCCGAGACCGTCACGGCGGCTTTGCTGATGCTCGGCATTCCCCCCTTCTTCCGCGCCTTCGAGACACTGCACACCGTGGAAGACCGCCTGGCCGACCGGCCCGAGGCCCTGGAGGGCTTTGCGGCCGTGCTGCGCCGGGCGCGGCGCGCCGCGCGTTTTGCCATCGGCTTCGCGGTGCACCGCATGGACAACGATGCACCGGTGATCCACGAGGCCGCGCTGCTGCACGATTTCGCCGAGCTGCTGCTCTGGTTGCGCGCGCCGGATCTGGCGGCGGAGATCGCCCGACGCCAGCAGGCCGATTCCACGCTGCGTTCCGCCGCCGTGCAGCGCGAGCTCTTGAACATCGAGCTGCTCGAACTCGAGCATGCGCTGATGAAGGCCTGGCGGCTGCCCACGCTGCTGGTCGACTTCACCGACGACCATGCCAAGGCGGTCGGCCCGCAGATGCGCAACGTCCAGCTCGCCATCCGCGTGGCGCGGCACAGCACGCTGGGCTGGGACAACGCGGCCTTGCCCGACGACATCCAGGACATCAGCGAACTGCTGAACCTGGGGCCGGAGCCCACGGCGCGCTTGCTGCAGGAAATCGACGCCGACTAGGCCGCGGGCCGCGTGGGCGGCGACGCGTGTGGCCGGTCGGCGTGGCCACTGGGCTTGATCGACCGCAGCGCGAAGTTCTCGCGCCGCAGCTTGTGCGCATACGATGCTGTCCTTTTCGGCTCACCGCGCGAGGCAGCCTATGCAATTCACCCCCTGGGACAACCCGATGGGCACCGACGGCTTCGAGTTCATCGAATACGCCGCACCGGACCCCGCCGCCATGGGCGAGCTGTTCGAGCAGATGGGTTTTCGCGCCATCGCCCGGCACCGCCACAAGAACGTGCTGCTGTACCGCCAGGGCGAGATCAATTTCATCGTCAACGCCGAACCCGATTCGTTCGCCCAGCGCTTTGCGCGGCTGCACGGGCCGAGCATCTGCGCCATCGCCTTGCGTGTGCTGGACGCGCGCAGCGCTTACGAGCGGGCGCTGTCGCTGGGCGCCTGGGGCTACGCGGGCACGGCGGGGCCCGGCGAGCTCAACGTCGCGGCCATCAAGGGCATCGGCGACAGCCTGATCTACCTCGTGGACCGCTGGCGTGGCAAGGGCGGCGCTGCGCCTGGCGAAATCGGCAATATCGGATTTTTCGACGTCGATTTCGAGCCCCTGCCCGGCGCTTCGCTCGACCCCCCCGGCCACGGCCTGACCTACATCGACCACCTCACCCACAACGTGCACCGCGGCCGCCTGGGTGAGTGGAGCGAGTTCTACGAGCGGTTGTTCAATTTTCGCGAGGTGCGCTACTTCGACATCGAGGGCCAGGTCACCGGCGTGAAGAGCAAGGCGATGACCAGCCCCTGCGGCAAGATCCGCATCCCCATCAACGAAGAGGGCAACGAGAAGGCCGGGCAGATCCAGGAGTATCTGGACAGGTACCACGGCGAAGGCATCCAGCACATTGCACTGGGCACGGCCGACATCATCAAGTCCGTCGATGCGCTGCGCGGCAGTGGCGTGAAGCTGCTCGACACGCTGGACACCTACTACGAGCTGGTGGACAAGCGCATCCCCGGGCATGGTGAAGACCTGGCCGCACTCAGGCAGCGCAAGATCCTGATCGACGGCAAGGCGGGTGAACTGCTGCTGCAGATCTTCAGCGAGAACCAGCTCGGGCCGATCTTCTTCGAGTTCATCCAGCGCAAGGGCGACCAGGGTTTCGGCGAGGGCAATTTCAAGGCACTGTTCGAGAGCCTTGAACTCGACCAGATGCGCCGCGGCGTGCTTTGAGGCGAGCCGAACGCAATGACCGGCAGGCGGGTCGGCCGCGGGGCGACTCCGCCACCCACCTTCAGGTTGCAGCCGGGACCCGGAGCAGTTGCTGTACGGTCTGCCAAGGCTCGGGGCAATCGACCATCTGGACATGCGCCACGCCGGGCAAATGGCGGTTGTCGGCGCCGGCCAGGGTGGCCGTGGCCGGCGGGAAGACGATGTTGTCGCAGTGGCTGTAGAAGCACGTGAAGCGTGCCGCCCGGCCCGAGGGTTCAGTCGACGCCAGAGCGAGCAGCCAGCGCGAGGCGCGCCGCATCTGTTGCGCGTTGCGGGTCAGGGCAAAGCGCGCCAGCCAGGTGCCGTGGTGCGGCGTGCCCAGCGTGACGGCATGGTGCACGCGGGCATCTTCGCCGCGTTCGACCCACCAGCGCCGCAGCGCCAGCCCACCCATGCTGTGGCACACGACGACCGGCGCCACCCCCGTGCTGTCTTCGAGCTTTCGCACGCCTTCCTCGATGATGGAGATGTAGTCGTCGATCGAGCCGAACACGGGCTCGAGATTGACGGCCACCAGCGGCACGCCTTGCGCCGTCAGGCGCCTCAACCACGGGTTCCACAAGCCACGGTTGCAGACGAACCCGTGGACCAGCAGCAGGCCGCGGCGGCCTTGCGCGCCTGCAGGGAGATGGTCGGGCCAGCGGTGGCTCATGAAGGGCTGGCGCCAGCAGAACGCGCGCGGCGCAGCGCGCACTTCGCCCCACCAGGCGCGCAGCAGCTGCGCCGGGCTGGCCTTGGGCGTGGGGTCGTCGCCATGACCCAGGCGCAACAGCGTGAACTCCAGCCCCAGCACGGCCGCGTAGCCGCCGACGATGATGGCGGCGCCCCCCAACCCCCAGGCCGGGCAGCCCATGCGCCAGCAGGTCAGCGCCCACAGCGCGGCCAGGAGCAGACCGCCCAGGGTGATGAATGTTTGCAACCGGGCGAGCATGACGACAGGCAGGCCTCAGCCCGTCCGACCTTTGCGGCTCAAGGCCTGGGGCGGCTGAGCGTTGGTCAACACCCGCGGCGGCTTGCCGCCCGCACCCAGAGCCCGAAGTCTGCGGTTTGGCATATCTGGCAGTGTTGCACCATTGCGAAGCCATCCCTTAGAGGCGGCCGACTAACCCTCGACGTGCGCCCAGCACCGAGAATCAAGCCTCAGCGATCCGACACGGCATGAACGAGCAAGGCCACCATATCCTGCAGCGCTTGCAAGACGTTGCCACGGAGCGCGCTCGCCGCGCCGCCGACCACGAGCTGGCCGAGCGTGTCCTGGCGGTGAAGCGCTATCAACACGACCGGTTTCGGAAGACCTACGCGGACATGCTATCCAGTGCGCGCTACGGGCGCGCCGCGCAGTTCTTTCTCGACGATCTCTACGGCGCGGGTGATTTCACGCAGCGCGACACCCAGTTTGCTCGCATCGTTCCGGGCCTGGTGCGCTTGTTTCCTCACGAGATCATCGAAACCGTGGTCTCGCTGGGCGATCTGCACGCGCTGTCGGAGCGACTTGACACGGCCATGAGCGGGGCCCTGGGTTCGTCAAGGGTGGATGACAAGAGCTACGCCGATGCATGGCGCGTGGTCGCACAGCCCGAGGAGCGCGAGCGCCAGATCGCGTTGATGCTCGCTGTGGGTGGTGCGCTCGACCGCTATACACGCAACCCGCTGCTCAGGCACAGCCTGCGCATCATGCGTGGCCCGGCCAGGGCCGCGGGCGTGGGGGTGTTGCAGGCCTTTCTGGAGAATGGCTTCGATACCTTCCGCGAGATGCGCGGTGCACGGGAGTTTCTGGAAACCGTGGCCACGCGCGAACGCGACCTGGCAGCGAGGCTATTTGCTGGGGGTGCGGTGCACACGCCCGCAGCCACGCCCTGAGAAGGTCCTCCCGCCTAGTGCAACTCCCCTGACAGAAGGGCGCCGAACTCGGCGAGGATCCAGGTTTGTCACGTTCGGCACGGTTTCATGCAGCGACCCTGGCTCGACCAATATCCTCCCGGCGTACCGGCTCAGGCAAACGTAGGCGCCTATGCCAACCTGGCCGACCTGCTGGAGGCGGCATTCAGGCGCTTCCCGCAGCGCGATGCCCTGTGCTGCATGGAGCAGCGGATGAGCTTTCAGGAGCTGGACGAACTCTCGCAGGCCCTGGGCGCATGGTTGCAGTCGCTCAATCTACGAGCGGGCTCACGCGTGGCGGTCATGATGCCCAACGTGCCCCAGTACCTGGTGGCGATTGCGGGCGTCCTGCGAGCCGGGCTTGTGGTGGTGAACGTCAACCCCCTGTACACGCCTCGCGAACTCGAGCATCAACTGAAGGACTCAGGCGCCCAGGTCATCATCATTCTGGAGAATTTCGGCGCGACGCTCGAAGAAGTCATCGAGCAGACGGCAGTAGAGCATGTGCTACTGACCTCGATGGGAGATTTACTCGGGTTCTGGCGTGGCCGATTCATCAGCTTCGCGGTGCGGCATCTCAAAAAGATGGTGCCCGAGTTCCGCCTGCCTCTGGATCGCGGGCGAACCGTCACTCTATTCAACGACGCCACGGCCATGGGTCGTCGCTCTCGCCTCAACAGCGCAACAATTTCACCCGGCGACGCCGCTTTCCTGCAATACACCGGAGGAACTACCGGCGTCTCCAAGGGCGCGACCTTGTCTCACCGAAATGTTGTCGCCAACATCATGCAATGCGAGGCCTGGTTCAAACCCATGCTGGACCAAGCGGGAGACCGACAGCTCACGATTGTCTGCGCCTTGCCCCTGTATCACATCTTCGCGTTGACGATCTGCGCGCTGATGGGCGCCCAATTCGGAGCAATGAACCTCCTGATACCGAACCCGCGGGATTTCTCAGGGTTCGTGCGCACCTTGTCGCGGCACCGCGTGAACATGTTCCCCGCTGTCAATACGCTATTCAATGCCCTGGTCAACGAACCCGACTTCGCCCGCTTGGATTTTTCCGGGCTGGTCGTCTCCAACGGGGGAGGCATGGCGGTCCAGCGTTCGACAGCCGAAAAATGGCTCAAGATCACCGGTTGCCCGATCGTTGAAGGCTACGGACTCTCGGAAACATCGCCAGTGGCGACAAGCAATCGCCTGGACCAGCGCGAGTTCAGCGGCACGATAGGCTTGCCTATGCCATCAACCGACATTTGCATACGAGATGATGAGGGAAACGATCTCCCCCTCGGGCAACCGGGGGAGATCTGCATCCGGGGCCCGCAGGTGATGGTCGGCTATTGGAACCGGCCGGACGAGACCGCGAAGGTCTCGACCGCTGACGGATATTTCAAGTCAGGCGATGTCGGCGTGATGGACGAACGAGGTTATGTCCGCATCGTCGACCGCAAGAAAGACATGATTCTCGTCTCCGGCTTCAACGTCTATCCGAACGAGGTCGAACAGGTCGTCAGCCTGCTTCCGGGGGTCCTGGAATGCGCCGCCGTTGGTGTCGCAGATGACAGGTCGGGTGAGGCAGTGAAGCTCTTTGTAGTCAGAAGCGATCCAACTTTGTCAGAAGAGGATATTTCCACCTACTGTCGAGAGAATTTCACAGCCTACAAGCGTCCCAAATACATCGAGTTTCGCGACGAACTGCCAAAGAGCAATGTTGGCAAGATTCTCCGGCGTGAACTCAGAGCCACGGCTTAAGCGGGCTCAAGGAAATTCAGGCTCTCCTGAATTTCAAGTGGGTTGCCCAGCGTGAGGGTTGATGGCCCTGAAGTCGAGTTTGCCGGCGATCAGGAAGATGACGGTCTTGATGGTGTCCAGGCGCCCGTAGCCGCGAGCGCGACGCTTTGCGGCCTGGAACAGGCCGTTGATGGCTTCCAGGAAGCCGTTGGTCTGTCGGGTCCCCCCCGCGTCAGAATTGTTGTCGTCTCCATAGATCAACCCAGGGGGCGGCGATGAAGGACGGACTTGGCTCGATACGGACAGACATTCAAAGACAGAGCGGTGGCGCGGTTGCTGCCGCCGGAGAGCGCAGCAATCGACTTGGTTGCGCGGGAAGTTGGGATCGGCACAGACACCTTGGAGCGCTGGCGCGAGGATGCGCGGTCCAGGCCCGCCCGAGGGCGGGCCTGGACCGCGGCCGGCAGGCTTGAGGCCGTAGTGACCACGGCGGCGATGAACGAGGCCGACAAGAGTGCCTGGTGTCGCACGCACGGTGTCTATCCCGAGGATCTGGCCAAGTGGCGTGCGAGTGCCACCACCGCGCTGGCCGCGCCCGAGGAGATGCGAGCGAGCCCGCAGGCCACGCGGCAGGACCGCAAGCGCATCAAGGAACTCGAGCGCGAACTGCTGCGCAAGGACCGCGCCCTGGCCGAGACGGCGGCGCTGCTGGTGCTGTCAAAAAAAGTGCAGGCGATCTTCAACAAGGGAGAGGACGAATGACCGGCCTCGAGGATCGCCAATCCCTGTCCCAAGACATCGGCGGTATGTGTTCACGGGGTAGTTCTGCCCACGGCCGTGGCGCACACCGTGCGCCGCCTGCACCGTTGCTTGTTTGGCCTGGCCTTCAGCCGCTCGGCACGCCAGCCACATGGCCGGCGCGAGGCATCAAGCTCGGCGGCGCCGTGTTGGCGATGAACGCGTGAACCGCGCTGTGCATGAAGTCCCACAGGTCACGCCCCTGGCGCAGGCAGGTCTCGTGAACGCTGAAGCCGCGCGACAGGAACTGGTCGCCGCGCAGCGAGCGTGTGGGCCCGGAGATTTTTCGCTTGAGCACGATGCTGCGCAATGCCTGTTCGGCGGCATTGTTGGTCGGCGCCAAACGCGGATTCGTCGTGAACGTCCACAGCGCCGGCCACAGCTTGAGGATGTTGGCGCAGGTGTTGGCCGTGCGGCTGCATTGCTGCTGCTGCGCGCCACGCTCCAGCGCCGCTCGCATTCGCCGTTTCAGCCCGTCGAGCTTGTGGCCGCTCAGCTGGCCCTTGTCGCGCCGGCGGAACATGACCAGGCCCAGCCCGAGCAGCTTGCGCCCGATACACCCGGCCAGACCTTGACGCTGCCCGATCCGATTGAGGTCGCGCAGCAAATGCGCCCAGCAGATTTGCCGCCGCTCGTTGTCGATGAACGCATAGCCGGCATACCGGTCCGTGGTGACCACTGCGGTGCACTGTGCTCGCCGATGAAGTCCAGGATCACGTAGCGCGCCCGCGACGGGTAGATGGCGAACACCGCCAGCAGCGGCTGCACCGCCGCCCACACCCAGTTGCTGATGCCCTCGCGCGGATAGTGCGTCTCGTCCATCCACAGCGCATCGGCGCGGCACAGCGAAGCCGCCGCTTCGGCCACCGGCGCCTTCAACGCATGAGCGACTTTGCCGTGCGCCTGCGAGATGGCACCGACGCTGAAACTCAAGCCCATCAACTGATCGAGAAGGTTGCGGATCTTGCGCTGCGTGAGGTGGTAGCGCGTGCCCAACACGCCCACCAGGGACAGCGCGCGCGGCCCCAGTTGACCCTTGGGCACCCCGGCCGGCAGCACGCCCGCATGGGGCTTGCCGCAGCCTGCGCAGCGGCCGCTGTAGAGGCGGTACTCATCGACCTGCGCGCGCATGGGCGGAACCTCGAAGACCTGGTGGCGCTGCGGCTGGCCGGCCAATTCGACCTGGCCGCCGCAATCACAAACCGCCTCGGGCTTGCAGTCCACCAGACGATCAACTTCGCTCTCGTCGAGCATGGCCCGGCTGTGGCCCTTGTGTCCGGGCTGCGCGCCGCGCTTGCGATCACTGGCGCGGCGTTGCGCCCGATTGCCACGGCCAGGGCCGTCGGATGACGGCGGCTTGGAGGAGTTGTTCGAATTGAGGTTGACGCGCTCTTGCAAGGCCGCCAATTGCCCTTGCAACTCGCTGAGCAGCACAGCCTGAGTGCTGAGCAATTGCGCCTGCGTTTGGATGACTGCGTGGCACTCAAGCAGCGATTCAGGCAGCCCGACCTGCTCTGTCGAGCCGCCGGGGTTCGCACTGCCGGGCAGGTATTGCACGGAGCGCAGTATCGCAATCAAATCCGTGACTTACAAGCGCAAGCTCAGGTGATGCGCAACATCCGTTGGCTGATGGGTACTGCGCCGCCGCACACCCCGTGAACACGTACGTCATCGTGAGCCTGGGCGCGGTGAGCAGCGCGTGCAGCGCCTGGCCGGCTGCAGGCTTGAGACTGAAAACGTCCTTCAGCAGCGTCCAGCGCATGCCCTTGAGCTGCGCGCCAAGCTCTGGATCGATGCGTTGCTCCAGCCTGCGGGTCTTGTCCACGGCAGCGCTGGCGTGTGCGATGACGTGGAATTTGTCGAAGGTGATCTGGGCGTTGGGAAGGTGCTCGGTCACGCCTTTGATGTAGGCGGCCGACATGTCGATGCTGACCCTGTCGATCTGCACGGGAGGGGAACCGTGCCAGTCCATGTGCTCTGCCAGTTCAGCCACGACCTGGGCGCCTCGGCCCTCACCGACGAAGACTACGCGGCGAGCTTCGGCATCGGCTGCAATGGTCACGTACTGGTGGCCGCGCGCCCGCGAGGTCTCGTCGATGGCCAGCGAGGTAACGGCGCTGTAGTCGGCCAGGCCACCAGCGATGTGCACGTAGCGGCGACACAGCGCCAGAACGCGGTACTCCGACTCCCCCACGATGCGCCCGACGGCGGCAAACGGCATCTGCTGGGCCAGCATGAGGATCAGCGCCTCGAACAGCAGCGTGAAGCCGTTGAGTCGACCGGCGAAGTCCGGGTCGATCTGCCGAACGGCACCGTGAGGCAGGCGTACCCGCGGCACGCGAACCTGCAGATGGCATTCGTGCTGGAAGAAGTTCAGGTGCCGGTAGGTCTTGGTGACTGTGTCGTGCACAGGGTGCTCACCAGGGTGACCGTTGACGGCGAACCGGGTACCGACTTCGAAGTCGATCAGCACCGTCAGCCGCTTCGCAGCCTCGTCGAACTCCACAGATTTCACCGACCACGGGGCCTTGATCCCAAGGGCCACCTCGAACAACTGCGTGCTCATTCACCCCTCCGCGCGAAGTCTCCCGGCGCGTAGGGTACCCACTCAGAATTCAAGAGAGGCGAAATTCATCGACGTCAGCAATTCCATTGCTGGCGTGACTGAAAAAGCAAAACGGCCCGATCTATTCGACCGGGCCGTTTGCCTCGTAATTAGCCTGACAATGTCCTACTTTCACACGGGAATCCGCACTATCATCGGCGCAAAGGCGTTTCACTGTCCTGTTCGGGATGGGAAGGAGTGGTACCACCTCGCTATGGTCATCAGGCTTGACTTTTTGCCGCGTCGTCGTTCGACGCCGCAGCCAATTCACAGAGTCTTATCAGCAGATTGCGTTAACTTGGCATAACGCCTTCACTCAAATCGTTCGCCAGTATGGCGATCGTCAAAGTTATAGGGTCAAGCCTCACGAGCAATTAGTACCGGTCAGCTCAACGCATTACTGCGCTTCCACACCCGGCCTATCAACGTCCTGGTCTCGAACGACTCTTCAGGGGGCTCAAGGCCCCGGCAAGACTCATCTTGAGACGAGTTTCCCGCTTAGATGCTTTCAGCGGTTATCTCTTCCGCACTTAGCTACTCGGCTA
>JAUXRG010000100.1 GCA_030681795.1 Rubrivivax sp. | reverse complement strand
CGCCCGCCAGTGTGCGCGTCGTCGCCGCGGCGGGCGCGGGCTTGGTGACGCAACTTCATGTGCAGGCGGGCGATACGGTCAAGCGCGGTGCGCCGCTGGTCACCCTGTCGATGCCGGTTCTGGCTGATGCGCAGAATGGCGTGATCCAGGCGCGGCTGAAATCTCAGCTCGCCGCTGCCAATGCCGCGCGCGATCAAAAACTGTTCGCCGAAGGCCTGATCGCCGAATCGCGCCTGCGTGCGACGCAATCCGAGATGCAATCGGCGCGCGCCAATCTGGTGGCGGCGCAGACGACGCTGTCGATGCTGGGTGCGGGCAAGGTGTCGGGCAGTGCGATCACGCTGACCGCGCCGATCGCCGGCGTGGTGACGGAAAGTGCTGCCGAGCCGGGCGGACGGGTGGATGCCGGCATGGCGCTGGTGAAAGTGGCCGACCTGTCGAAGCTGGCGCTGGAGATTCCGCTGTCGACGGCGCAGGCGCGCCAGGTTGCCGTCGGGCAAGCGGTGACGGTGGCGGACAGCACGGCCAGCGGCCGCGTCACCGCGCTGTTGCCGCAGCTCAATGCGTCGCAAAGCGTGCTGGCGCGTGCCAGCCTGGTTGACCCGCAAAAGCTGTTGCGTCCGGGCCAGTCGGTGCAGGTTGCGCTTGCGGGTGCGCAGTCGGCGCAGGGGCTGGCCGTGCCCGCCGCCGCGCTGGTGTGGAAAGCCAGCCTGCCGTATCTCTTTGTCGAGACGGCGCAGGGCTTTGCGCCGACGCCGGTGAAGCTGGTTCGCCAGAACGCCAGCCAGGCCGAAGTCACCGGCCTGGCTGCGGGTAGCCGCATCGCCGTCAAGGGCGTGGCCGCACTCAAAGCGCAATGGCTGGGGGAGTAAGCCATGCTCAATACCCTGATCGAATTCGCGCTGGCGCGACGCTGGCTGATGCTTGCGCTTGCGCTGGTACTCGCCGGGCTGGGCGTGCGTGCGTACCAGCAGATTCCCATTGATGCGTTCCCCGATGTCTCGACGACCCAGGTCAAACTGATCCTGAAAGCGCCCGGCATGACGCCGGAAGAAGTCGAGGCGCGCATCACCCAGCCGGTGGAAACCGAACTGCTGGGGATTCCCAACCAGAGCATTCTGCGCAGCCTGTCGAAGAACGCGCTGGTCGACATCACCGTCGATTTTGCCGAAGGCACCGACATTTACTGGGCGCGC
>JAUXRG010000082.1 GCA_030681795.1 Rubrivivax sp. | reverse complement strand
AGCTCGACTGATGCCGATTCTCGGTCGTTCAGGCGGCGGGTGCGAGCGTGGTGAGGAGCAGTTCGCGGATGGGTTCGGGGAGTTTCTGAAGGGCCGTGCCATCCCCGGCCTGTGGTAAAACGGCTTCGGCCCACAGCCAGCGGCGGACGGCGCACAGGGCGTCGGAGAACGTCACCGTCGCCTTGCCGGGCCACGACACCGACCCGCACCGCTTCGCCTCGGGCAGCGCGGCGAACAGGAGTGCCACGACCGAGTACAAGCCCAGCAGGCATGGGCCGGCCCGCAGGACCGTGTTCTTTCTCCACCCGCGCGTGGTCTCCAGGCCCAAACAACCGCGGGCTTCTTGGAACATGGTTTCGATGTTCCAGCGACCGCAATAGTGGCCGATGACCGCCGTCGGCGTCAGGTTCGTGTCGGTGGTGAAGAAGTACTCGTCCCGGTGCGTGCCACTCGTGTCCCTCACGAACACCCAGCGCAACGGGACCAGTCCCGCGCCGGCCTTGTACCAGTGCCCGGTGCCGTCGAGCGTATCGACCCGCCGCCGGCCACCGCCGTACCACCCGACCTCCAGCCGGGTGAAGGCCGTTGCGGCGGCAACGGCCTGACGCGGCTTGGGCCGGCGTCCGCCCTTGACCCGGGGCCGCCCTTGGCCCGCGTACGGCGCGGGCGGGTCGTACAGGTTGGCGTCCGGGTGCAGCTTGCTGACCAGGGTCAGCCGGGCGCGGTGGCGGTGGCAGAACCGCGCGACCTCGTGCGTGCCGTACCCCGCGTCGCCGGCGAACACGAACGACCGGTTCGGGAACCGGATCAGCAGCAGGCGCAGCAACCCGCACATGATTCGGGCCGGCGTGCGGTGCGGCCTCTTGCGCGTGCGGTCGTCTTCTGCGGACCGGTACAGGTCGATGAGGACCGGCAGCGCCCACGGGCGGGTGGCGAACGGGAACTTCACCAGGACCGCCAGGACGACCCACTTGTGCCCGTACCGCCAGGCCGTGTACGAGTGGGACGAGCGGACCGCATCGCGGTGCCGAGCCTTGCCGTAGACGCGCTTGCCCTTGTGCCCGTCAACGGTGTCATCCCCGACCAGCACGACGGGGCCATCGGGTACGAGGTGATCGAGCGCGTACCGCATCAGGGCGCAGCCGAGTGCGAACCCGGACCACGGCGCGCGGGAGAGAACGCGCTGGTAGTCGGTGTGGTGACCGGGGGCCAGGTGGCGGAGGGTGCGGAGCACGTTGGCCACGGTCCGCCGCCCGGTCGTCAGCAGAGCGCCGACCAGGAGTGTTGAGAACCGCTGGTAGGTCGGGTTGGCGAAATGAACGGCGAGAACCTGCACCAGCGGGTGCGCTTCGGCGGGTAGAATCACGGCGGCCGTCCGTGGGCGAGGGGCATGGGACCTTCAGTAACCCTCATGCTACCCGCCACGGGCGGTCACCCAGAATCGGCATCAGTCGAGTTAAGAAGCCGCGGAAAAAGTGACCCCAGAGGATGACATGATGCTCGACTTGCGGACGACTTCGCTACTCGTCGTCGATATGCAGCGGGGGTTCACCGACCTGTGCCCGAACGAGCTGCCAGTGCCAGGTGGTACGGCGCTCGCGCCGAAGGTGAACGCACTCCTCGCTCGGCCGTTCGCCCGCATCGACGCCACGCAGGACTGGCACCCGCCCGATCACTGCTCGTTCCTGGGCCAGCGGGACAACCTGTACCCGCCGCACTGTGTGGCCGGGACACCGGGGGCCGAGTTCCTGTCCGACCTACACACACACCGCTTCTCCGCGATCTGGCGGAAGGGGTACGATCGCGATTTCGAAGCCTATGC
>JAUXRG010000080.1 GCA_030681795.1 Rubrivivax sp. | reverse complement strand
GAGCTGCAGCACGATGAAGGCGATCGAGCCCTTGTAGATCTGCGCCGTGGTCACGGCCGGGATCTTCTGGCCGGTGATGCGGTCCTTGTAGTCCTCCTTGGCGGCCACGCTGCGCAGATAGAACAGCGCGAAGCCGAAGGGCGGCGTGAGGAACGAGGTCTGCAGGTTCATCGCGATGATCACGCCGAACCACACCATCACCATGCTCGGGTCCATGCCCGGAACCAGCGCCGGCAGCAGCTTCTCGGCCACCGGGGCGAGCATCGGGATGACGATGAAGGCGATCTCGAAGAAGTCGATGAACATGCCCAGCACGAACACCAGGATGTTCACGACGATGAGGAAGCCCAGGGCGCCGCCGGGCATGTCGACAAACAGGTGCTCGACCCAGATGTGACCGTCGGCCGCATTGAAGGTGAAGCTGAAGACCGTGGAGCCGATCAGGATGAACATCACGAAGGTGGCCAGCTTGGCCGTGGCGTCCAGCGCCTGGCGCAACAGCTTGAAGCTCAACTGGCGCCTCGAGCTGGCCATGATGAGTGCGCCCACCGCACCCATCGCGCCGCCCTCGGTGGGCGTGGCCACGCCCAGGAAGATGGTGCCCAGCACCAGGAAGATCAGCACCAGCGGCGGGATGAGCACGAAGGTGACCTGCTGGGCCAGCTTGGACAGCAGCCCGAAGCGCAACACGCGGTCGAGCAGCGCCAGCACCAGCGCCAGCACTGCAGCCACGGTCATCGACAGGATGAAAGTCTCATCGCCCGGGGCTGGCGTGACGCGGCCGATCCAGCCGTTGATGAGCTGGCTGTGCACCTGCGACCAGCCCCAGCCGGCGGCACCACACAGCAGGAAGAGCAGGCCCAGCGACTTGTGTCCGCTGGCGCCGTTGCTCTCGCGGTAGATGCGGGCTTCCAGCGGCAGCGCCGGCACCCAGTCCGGCTTGATGATGGCCACCGCGGCCACGAACGCGAGGTACACGCCAACCATCATCAGCGCGGGCACCATCGCACCGGCATACATGTCGCCGACCGAACGGCCGAGCTGGTCGGCCAGCACGATGAGCACCAGCGAAGGCGGGATGGCCTGCGCCAGCGTGCCCGAGGCGGTGATGGTGCCGGTGGCGATGGTGCGGTTGTAGCCGTAGCGCAGCATGATGGGCAGCGAGATCAGGCCCATGCTGATGACGGCCGCGGCCACCACGCCGGTGGTGGCGGCCAGCAGCGCGCCCACCAGGATCACCGCCACCGCCAGGCCGCCGCGCAGCGGGCCGAAGACCTGGCCCACGGTCTCGAGCAGGTCCTCGGCCATCCCCGAGCGTTCGAGGATGATGCCCATGAAGGTGAAGAACGGAATCGCCAGCAGGGTGTCGTTCTGCATGATGCCGAATACGCGCAGCGGCAGGGCGCTGAACATATTGGTCGGGAACAGGCCGACCTCGATGCCGATGAAGCCCATCAGCAGGCCGGTGGCCGCCAGGCCGAAGGCCACCGGGATGCCGGTGAGCAGGAAGAACAGCAGCCCGCAGAACATCAGCGGGACAAAGTTTTGGGCGATGAAGGCGGTCATGTCACTGGGCTCCGGCGAGTTTCTTTTCGGCGGCGGCGGCCAGTTCCTCGGCCAGTTCGACCTCGGTGGACTTGCCCACCTCGGTGCTGAAGGGCTCGCTGCGGTGGCCGCTCAGGAAGGCCAGCCGCTTGATCAGTTCGGAGGCGCTTTGCAGCGCCAGGATCGAGAAGCCCAGGGGGATGAGCAGTTGCACCGGCCAGCGGATCAGCCCGCCGGCATTCGAACTCATCTCGCCCGAGGTCCAGGTGCGCTCGAACACCGGCCAGGACAGGGTGACGAGGATGATGCACAGCGGGATGATGAAGACCACGATGCCCAGGGCATCGATGATGGCGTTGCTGCGCTTGGACAGCTTGCTCGAGATGAAGTCGATGCGCACGTGGCCGTTGCGCAGGAAGACGTAGCCCGCGCCGAGCATGAAGACGGCGGAGAACAGGTACCACTGGATTTCGAGATAGGCGTTCGAGCCGATGTCGAAGGCCTTGCGCATGACGGCGTTGCCCGCGCTGATCACCACCGATGCCAGGATCAGCCACATCACGAGCTTGCCGATCCACTCGTTGAGGGTGTCGATCAGTTGGGAGAGTTTGAGCAGTGGTGCCACGGGGCAGTACTCCGGTGGGAAGTGGGTTCGACCAAATGTCGGCAAACGGCGAATTCTAGGGAGGGCATGCATCCGGTCACCACCGGCCATACCCGCGATTCGGGTTGCTCTTCAGTGCTGTGCCGCCATGAACAGGCGTGTGCTTCTTGCGCCTGAGCGGCAGAACACGAGCAGCGGCCGCGGCAACTCGCGCAACAGGGCCGCGAAGGCGGCAATCTCTGCGGGCGACTGGTAGCCGCCGTTCACGGGCAGGAAGCGGTATTCGAGGCCCGCGGCAAGCGCGGCGGCCTCGATCGTGGCGTTTGTCGGTTGATGGGGGCCGTGCTCGAAGTCGGGCCGGTTGTTGACGACGCTGCGGAATCCCGCGCGCGCCGCCTCGGCCATGGCGGCGGGGTCGAGTTGCCCGGCGACGAACACATCGCTGGCCACCGGGCGCATGGGCAGGGAGGTGGGTTTGAGCATGGGCAAGCCTATTGAGTGAGGGCCTGCTTGACGGCGGCGGAAACCAGCGCCATCTCGGCCTGGCCCGCCAAGCGCGCCTTGACCGCAGCCATCACACGGCCCATGTCGCCTGGGCCGGTGGCGCCCAGTTCGGCCACGATGGCCGCGACCTGCGCCGCGGTCTCGTCGGCCGACAGGCGCTGCGGCAGGTAGACCTGCAGCACGGCGATCTCGGCCGACTCCTTGGCCACCAGGTCGGCGCGGCGGCCTTGCTCGAAGGCGGTGATCGAGTCCTTGCGCTGCTTGATGAGTTTGTCCACCAGGCCGACCACGGCGGCGTCGTCGAGCACGATGCGCTCGTCCACCTCGCGTTGCTTGCAGGCGGCCAGCAGCATGCGGATGGCGGACAGCCGGGCGGCGTCCCTGGCGCGCATGGCGGATTTCATGTCTTCGGTGATGCGGTCTTTCAGGCTCATGGCTGGCTTTCGAAAACGAAACAAGCCCGCTGCGGCGTCCCGCGCGGGCTTGTCGGTATCAGGCGGGCAACTTCAGTAGAGTTTCTTGGGCAGCTGCATGCTGCGCACGCGCTTGAAGTGGCGTTTCACCGCAGCGGCCTTCTTGCGCTTGCGCTCGGCGGTCGGCTTTTCGTAGAACTCGCGGGCGCGAAGGTCGGTCAGCAGGCCGATCTTCTCGATGGTGCGCTTGAAGCGGCGCAGGGCGACATCGAACGGCTCGTTCTCTTTGACGCGGATGGTGGTCATTTACTCAGGAATCCCGAAAGTTCTTGCGCTCGGTGTCCACCAGGGGCCGGGGTCCGGAAACGGCCGCCCCAAAAGGAGCTTAGGCAGATCGACGCGCTGTGTTTGCCAGCAAAGCCGGAAATTATAGCCCGCTCCTTGGCCGCCGGCACAAGGTCGGTGCCACTGGCGGGTGGAGCGCGGGCTCTGAGAGGTGGGCGCCGGCCGCCCGTCAGGGTCCATTGGGGCCTCAAATTAGGGGCCAAAATGCCGAAGTTGCTTGATATGCCTGCGGCGCGCCACCAAGATGGGGCGCCGGCGGCAGACTTGGTGCAGTCACCGCAGAGGTGTCACGGGTTCGTTCCCAATTCGTCATGGCCATGACTCTCCCTTCACCCACTGTTGCAGCCCGGGCCGCCGCTGAGCTCGAGAGCGTTTTCGCGGCGTTGCTGCCGGTCGTGCTTTCGGATGCCGGCGCCCTGTTTGCCGTGAAGGAGATGCAGAGTGGCCGCTATGTCTATGTCAACGAGGGCATGGCCTCGTTCCTGCGGCGGCCGCCCGCCGACGTTCTGGGCAGCACCGACGCCGAGGTATTCGAGCCTGCCCTGGGCACCGCGCTGCGCGCCGCGGAGCAGACGGCCCTGATCAGGGGCGGGCCGCTGCACAGTGAACATCGCTTCGAGTGGGCGGGCAAGCGCCGCGAGTTTGCCGTGTTGCGGGTGGCCACGGAGCCCGATGCGCAAGGGCGGCGCTGGCTTTGCAGCGTGTGGTCCGATCTGGCCGATGCGCGCCGGCGCGAAGCGCAGCTGCGCCTGGCTCTGGAACAGATCGAGCAGCAGCAGCGGGCCAACGAACTCCTGCGCCGCGAGTTGTCCGACCAGGCCTTGCGCGACCCCGCCTCGGGCCTGTACCGCCGCGCGCATTTCGAAGACCAGTTGCGGCGCGAAGTCGATCTCTCGATGCGCGAGCACCGGGAGTTCGCCATCGTCTTCATCGAGATCGACCCGCCGGCCGAGAAGGTGCTGGCGCTGGGCAAGACGGGCGAGCAGCATGTCCTGGAAGCCGTCGGCCGCCTGCTGCGCAGCGGCACACGCGCGATGGACGCCTCCTGCCGCTACGACGAGCGTCGCTTCGCCGTGCTGCTTTCGGGCGTGGGGCTGGCCACGGCGCACTCGCGCATGGAAGGGCTGAGGCGCAACTGCGCGACGCAGATCATCGTGCACGAAGGGCAGGAACTCGGCTTCTCGGTGGCCATGGGCGTGGCGAGCTTCCCGCACACGGCGCACACGCAGGAGTCCCTGACCGAGGCCTGCGAGGCGGCTCTGGCCGAAGCGCAGCGCCGCGGCGGCAACCATGTCACGCTGGCGGCGATCCGCTTCGAAGCCAGCTGAGGTTCTTCATGCCGTGAAGGCGCTGTGCAGCATGCTCGCGGCCAGGATGAACAGCAACATGGCGAATATGCGTTTGAGGGCACCCACGTTGATCCGCTGCGCGGTGCGCGCGCCCCACGGCGCGAGGGTCACGCTGGCCAGGGCGACGATGCCCAGGGCCGGCAGGTAGAGGTAGCCCACGGCGCCTGGCAGCGCACTCGGCAGCAGCCAGCCGCTGGCCACGTAGCCCAGCGTACTGGCCAGCGCGATCGGGAATCCGATGGCCGCACTGGTGCCGACCGCGGTGCGTGGCGGCACGTTGCACCAGGTCATGAAGGGCACGGAGAGAAACGCCCCGCCCGCCCCCAGCAACGCCGAGATGAAGCCGATGCCGGCACCCACGCCGGTCTGGCCCCAGGCCCCCGGCATATCGCGCCCGGGCCGGGGCTTGCGGTCGAGCAACATCTGAAGCGCCGAGTAGCTGATGAAGGTGGCAAACAGCAGCGCCAGGCCCTGGCCCTTGAGCAAGGAAAACATGCCCGCGCCGCCGGCCAGCCCGCCGATCAGGATGCCCGGCGCCATGGCGTGCACGATGGGCCAGCGCACAGCGCCCAGCCGGTGGTGCGCCCGCACGCTGGACAGCGAGGTGAAGAGGATGGTCGCCATCGAGGTGGCGATGGCCATCTTCACGGCCAGGCCCGATGGCACCGCGCGCTGCGTGAATTGCCAGGTCAGCACGGGCACCATCAGCATGCCCCCGCCGATGCCCAACAGGCCCGCGAGGAAGCCCACGACCACGCCCAGGGCGAGCAGTTCGGCGATCAGGGCAAGACCGAGGTCCAGGGTGCGCCTTTAGCGTTCGAGCCGCGCCAGCACGGCCAGCCACTGCGCCGGCGTGACGGGTGTGATGGACAAGCGGTTGCCGCGCCTGAGCACCGCCATCTCGGCGAGCTCCGGTGCGCCGCGGATCTCGGCCAGCGGCAGCAATCGCGTCTTGCGTTGCAGCGCGACGTCGATCTGCACCCAGCGCGGTTTTTCGCGCGTGGCCTTGGGGTCGAAATAGGGGCTGGCGGGTTCGAACTGCGTGGCGTCCGGTTGCGCCTGGCCGACGATCCGGGCCAGGCCGGCGACGCCGGGGCAGGCGCAGGACGAGTGATAGAAGAGCACGCCGTCACCGGGCTGCATGGCGTCGCGCATGAAGTTGCGCACCTGGTAGTTGCGCACGCCCGTCCAAGGCAGCGTCTGTTGCGGTGCATGGACCAGGTCGTCGATGGAAGCCTCGGCGGGCTCGCTCTTCATCAGCCAGTAGTTCGGCATGCGAATCCGCGGGACGGGTGTGGGGGGTGTCCGCCGTGAGCCGTGAACCGCATTCCTGAACCCTCAGGGAAGTTCAGGTGGGCGAGGTCAGCCAAGCTTCGGGTTCATCTGACGCGAGACGATCACACCAACTCGGCGATATTCCAAGCCCTGGCTCAATGAGCATCGGTTCAAGGAAATATAAAGCTCACGCGATCACGACGGACAGACTCATTCTAGTCCCGCGAACCGGCACCGCGAGTGCGCCGGATGTCACAGCAAGTGGCCATCGTCACCCAGTGCGGCGTCCACGCGGCGTAGCAGGCCGCCGAGATCGAAATCGGATTGCGCGATGGCAGCAGCAGGCGCCGTGGCTGCCGGCAGGGCGGTGGCCCGTTCGGCGAGCTGGTAGGCGACGTTGAGCGCGGCCAGCACGGCGATGCGCTCGCGCGCCTTGACCTTGCCTGAGTCGCGGATGGAGGTCATTTCCTTGTCCACGCTGGCCACGGCGCTGGCCAGCAGCGCCTCGCCGCCTTCGGGGCAGCCCAGCATGTAGACCTGACCCAGGATGGTCACCTCGACCTGCTTCATGGTGTGCTGCCCTTCGTGCCTGCGGCCTTGGGCTCGGTGGGTAAGCGTTCGAGCAGGGCATCGATGCGTGCGCGTGCCGCCGCCAGCCGCGAGCGCAGGCTGTCGCGCTCGGCCGAGACCGCCGCGAGTTGCTGCTCCATCAGCGCGCTGGTGCGCTTGAGCTCCTGATGCCGCAGCACCAGGCGGTCCACCCGTTCGGCGAGGTCTTCGAGCTTGGCCATCTCAGCGAATCTCCCTCGCCGGCATTGTAGAAGCGCCCTGGTCGCACCAGCGGCGCACCGCGCATTCAGCGCAGCGCGGCGATCGTGCCAGGCAGATGTAGCGGCCGTGCAGGATGAGCCAGTGGTGCGCATTCACGCGGTAGGCGGCGGGCACGCGCCGCAGCAGCTTCGCTTCCACCTCGGCCGGTGTGCGCCCCGGGGCCAGGCCGGTGCGGTTGCTCACGCGAAAGACATGCGTGTCCACCGCCATGGTCGGTTCGCCGAAGGCCACGTTGAGCACCACGTTGGCGGTCTTGCGGCCGACACCGGGCAGGGCCTGCAACGCCTCGCGCGAGCGCGGCACCTGGCCTGCGTGCTCTTCGACGAGGATGCGGCAAGTGGCAAGCAGGTTCCTGGCCTTGGTGCGGAACAGGCCGATATTGCGGACCAGCTCGGTGACTTGCGCTTCGCCCAGCTCGAGCATCCGCTGCGGGGTCGGGGCCAGGGCGAAAAGCCGCTTCGTCGCCTTGTTCACGCTGACATCGGTGGCCTGGGCCGACAGCAGCACGGCGGCGAGCAGTTCGAACACGCTGGTGTATTCGAGCTCGCTCTGCGGCCGCGGGTTGGCCGCGGCCAGCGTGGCAAAAAACGACTCAATCGCCTCAGGTTTCATCGTCGCCGGGCCCCTGCGCGCGGCGGGTGCGGGCCCGCTGCAAAGCGGCTTCGACTACCGCACGCTTGGCCGCCAGGGTGTCGGGGTCGGTGAGCCCGGAGTGGCTGGCCAGGTCGGCCAGCTTGGCCCGTGCCTTGGTGGCCATGCGCTCGTCGTTCTCGCTGCGGTCACGTTCGAGACGCAGGCGATGGAAGGCATAGCGTTCACGGGCTTCGTCGGCTTGCGCGGCGCCCCAGGCCTGCCAACCGGTGTCCGCACCCGTCACCGGCACCATGGCGATGCAGTCCACAGGGCACACCGGCACGCACAGCTCGCAACCCGTGCACAGCGGGTCGATGACCGTGTGCATCAGCTTGGATGCGCCGACGATGCAATCCACCGGGCAGGCCTTGATGCACAGCGTGCAGCCTATGCACCAGGCCTCGTCGATGACGGCCAGCGCTCGCGGGCCCTCCACACCGTGGGCGGGGTCCAGCGGCGCGATGGCGCGGCCGGTGAGAGCGGCCAGCCGGGCGATGCCCTCGGCGCCGCCGGGCGGGCAGCGGTTGATGTCAGCCTCGCCGGTGGCCATGGCCAGGGCGTAGCCGTGGCAGTCGGGGTAGCCGCAGCGCGTGCACTGCGTTTGCGGCAGGGCGGCGTCGAGGCGCTCGGCGAGGCCTGAGAGGTCGGCGGTGAGGGGCGCGAGGGTCACCGCCCGATTATCGGACGAGCGTCTTGCGCGCAGGCCTGGGCGCGGCTTTGGTGGGTTCGGAGGCTGCCGGGGTGGCGTTGTGCTGCGCGATGAAGTCGCGCACCTGCGGATACACCGCCTCGCGCCAGCGCCGGCCCGAGAAGATGCCGTAGTGGCCTGCGCCCATGGCGTCGTAGTGGACTTGCCGCGATTTGGGGATGCCCGTGCACAGCGCGTGCGCCGCCCGGGTCTGGCCGGCGCCGGAGATATCGTCGAGCTCGCCCTCGATGGTCATCAGTGCGGTGGTGGTGATGTCCTGCGGCCGCACGCTCTGGCCCTTCACGACCCAGGTGCCGTTGACGAGGGCGAAATCCTGGAACACCGTCCTGATGGTGTCCAGGTAGTACTCGGCCGGCATGTCGAGCACGGCGTTGTATTCGTCGTAGAACTGACGGTGCGCTTCGGCGCTGTCGTCGGCGCCGCGCATGAGGTCGGCGAAGTAGTCGTAATGGCTGCTCATATGGCGGTCGGGGTTCATCGCCACGAAGCCGGTGTGCTGCAGGAAGCCCGGGTAGACGCGCCGCCCGGCGCCGGCAAAGTTGGAAGGCACGCGGAAGATCACGTTGGCCTCGAACCAGGCGTGGCTCTTGTTCATGGCCAGGTTGTTCACCGCCGTGGGGCTCTTGCGGGCGTCGATGGGGCCGCCCATCATCGTCATCGTGCGCGGCGTGGCCTCGCCGCCGCTGGCCATCAGCGAAACCGCCGCCAGCACGGGCACCGTGGGCTGGCATACCGAGATGACGTGCACATCCGCTCCGATGTGGCGGATGAACTCCTGCACGTAGGCGACATAGTCGTCGAGGTGGAAGGGCCCGTCTTGCAGCGGCACCATGCGGGCGTCGGTCCAGTCGGTGATGAAGACCTTGTGGTCGTGCAGCAGGCACTTCACGGTGTCGCGCAGCAGCGTGGCGTGATGCCCGGACAGCGGCGCCACCACGAGCACCGTGGGCTGGGCCTTCATGCGCTCCAGCGCCTGGGGGTTGTCGGTGAAGCGCTTGAAGCGCAGCAGCCGGCAGAAGGGCTTGGCCAGCGCCACCTGCTCCTGCACCGCGACATCGACACCACCGACCTTGGCCGCAGTGATGGCGAAGGCCGGCTTTTCGTATTCCTTGGCCAGGCGGTGCAGCAGGCCGAAACTGGCCGACATGCGCGCCGCCATGGGGGCTTGCGCGAACGGCGACAAAGGGTGGCTGTAGAGCTTGGCCGAGGCGCTGGCGAACTCGGAGAAGGGCGCCATCATGGCGCGCTGGGTTTCATAGAGCTGGTACAGCATCGTCGGTCTCCGGTCTTGGCCCGCCGGTGCCGGCCCGTGTCGAGCCGGCCCGTTCCAGGCAGCGGGGACTGTAGCGCGAATGTTGCTGCGGCGCAGCAATCAGGTCACATGACGCGCGCCAGCGCGGTGGCCACGGCGTCGATATTGCGCGAATTGAGTGCGGCCACGCAGATGCGGCCCGAATCCAGCCCGTAGATGCCGAACTCGCCGCGCAGGCGCTGCATCTGCTCCTTGGTCAGGCCGGAATAGCTGAACATGCCCATCTGCCGTGTGATGTAGTCCAGGTCGCCCGCCACTCCCGCCGCACGGAGCTTGGCCACGAGAAGCTGGCGCATGGCCTTGATGCGCTCGCGCATGCCGGAGAGTTCCTCTTCCCACATGGCGCGCAGCGCGGGGGTGGTGAGCACGGTGGCCACGATCTGGGCGCCAAAGGTCGGCGGGGTGGAGTAGTTGGCGCGGATCACGATCTTCAACTGCGAGAGCACGCGTGCGCATTCGTCGGCACTGGTGCACACCACGCTGAGGGCGCCCACCCGTTCCCCATAGAGCGAGAAGCTCTTGGAGAACGAAGTCGAGACGAAAAACGCCATGCCGGTGCGCACGAAGCACTGCAGGGCCGCACCGTCTTCGGCAATGCCCACGCCGAATCCCTGGTAGGCCATGTCCAGGAAGGGCACCAGGCCTTTTTGCTGGCAAACCTGGGCCACCTGCTCCCACTGTGCCGGCGTGAGGTCGCAGCCCGTGGGGTTGTGGCAGCAGGCGTGCAGTGCCACCACCGTCCCGGCGGCAGCGGCCTGCAGCGTGGCCAGCATGAACTCGAACCGGACGCCCTTGGTCGTGGCGTCGTAGTAGGGGTAGGTTTCCACCGTCAAGCCGGCCAGCATGAAGATGGCGCGGTGGTTCTCCCAACTCGGGTCGCTGATCAGCACCTTGGCCCCGGGATTGAGCCGCTTCAGGAAGTCGGCCCCCACCTTGAGCCCCCCGGTGCCGCCCAGGGCCTGGACGGTAGCCACGCGGCCGCCCTTGACGACTTCGCTGTCGGCCCCGAAGACCAAGCTCTGCACGGCCTTGTCGTAGACCGCGATGCCGTCGATGGGCAAATAGTTCTTGGGCTTGGCCGACTCGATCAGCTGCCTCTCGGCTGCCGCCACGCAGCGCAGCACGGGCAGCTTGCCTTGGTCGTCGAAGTACACCCCCACGGCGAGGTTCACCTTGGCCGGGTTGGGGTCGGCATTGAATTGTTCGGTCTGACCCATGATCGGGTCGCGGGGGGCCAATTCGACGGCATTGAACAGCGAGGCGGACATGGAGGCTTCCTGGTGCGTGAGGGGGGTGGCGCAGCGCGCGCCGCTGCATTCACGGGCTCGCTGCGCTACCCTGTCGGGTTGCTTGCGGTGCAAGGCTGCACTGCGAGGCTATCAATTGTAAGTGCTCGCCCTCAGGGAATCCCCGCATGACCGCCCTAGCTGAAGCTCCCGCCGGCCCCGCTCTTGAAGCGGCGGGCGAGTTCGTCGTATTCCCGGATTCGCCCTTCCAGCTCTTCCAGCCCTTCGCCCCGGCGGGGGACCAGCCGGCGGCGATAGAGCAGCTGGTGGCGGGCATTGCCGACGGTCTGGCCTACCAGACGCTGCTGGGCGTGACGGGTTCGGGCAAGACCTTCACCATGGCCAACGTCATCGCCCGGCTGGGCCGGCCGGCGATCGTTTTCGCGCCGAACAAGACCTTGGCTGCGCAGCTCTACAGCGAGTTCCGCGATTTCTTTCCGAAGAATGCCGTCGAGTACTTCGTCAGCTACTACGACTACTACCAGCCCGAGGCCTACGTCCCACAGCGCGACCTGTTCATCGAAAAGGACAGCGCCATCAACGAGCACATCGAGCAGATGCGCCTGTCAGCCACGAAGAGCCTGCTCGAGCGGCGCGACGTGATCATCGTGGCCAGCGTCAGCGCCATCTACGGCATAGGCAACCCGGCCGACTACCACCGGATGGTGATGACACTGCGCGCGGGCGACAAGATGAGCCAGCGCGATGTGATCCAGCAGCTGATCCGCATGCAGTACAAGCGCAACGAGATCGAGTTCGGGCGCGGCTCGTTTCGCGTTCGTGGCGACACCATCGACGTCTTCCCGGCCGAGCACAGCGAGCTGGCGTTGCGCATCGAGCTCTTCGACGACGAGGTCGAGAGCCTGCAGCTGCTGGACCCGCTCACGGGGCGCGTGCGGCAGAAGATCCCGCGCTTCACGGTCTACCCCAGCAGCCACTACGTGACGCCGCGCGAGAGGGTCGTCGAGGCCATCGCCACGATCAAGGACGAGTTGCGGCAGCGCCTGGACGAGTTCGTGAAGGGGGGCAAGCTGGTCGAAGCCCAGCGCATCGAACAGCGCACGCGCTTCGATCTGGAAATGATGCAGGAGGTGGGCCATTGCAAGGGCATCGAGAACTACACCCGCCATCTCTCGGGCGCGGCGCCTGGCGAGCCGCCCCCCACGCTGGTGGACTACCTGCCCGGCGATGCACTGATGTTCCTGGATGAAAGCCATGTGCTGATCGGCCAGTTCGGTGGCATGTACAACGGCGACCGCGCGCGCAAGACCACGCTGGTGGAATACGGCTTCCGCCTGCCCAGCGCGCTGGACAACCGGCCGCTCAAGTTCGAGGAGTTCGAGCGCAAGATGCGTCAGGCGGTCTTCGTTTCGGCCACCCCCGGCGCCTACGAGAAGTTGCATGCCGGGCAGGTGGTCGAGCAGGTGGTGCGGCCGACTGGCCTGGTCGACCCTGATGTCGAGGTGCGCCCCGCCGTCACGCAGGTGGACGACGTGCTGCAGGAGATCCGCGCCTGCACCGACAAGAGCGAGCGCGTGCTCATCACCACGCTGACCAAGCGCATGGCCGAGCAGCTCACTGAATACCTGGCGGACAACGGCGTCAAGGTGCGCTACCTGCACAGCGACATCGACACGGTGGAGCGCGTGGAGATCCTGCGCGACCTGCGTCTGGGCGTCTTCGACGTGCTAGTGGGCATCAATCTGCTGCGCGAGGGGCTGGACCTGCCCGAGGTGAGCCTGGTGGCGATCCTCGACGCCGACAAGGAAGGCTTCCTGCGTTCCGAGCGCAGCCTGATCCAGACCATAGGCCGCGCGGCGCGCCACATCCATGGCCGCGCCATCCTCTACGCCGACAAGAGCACCGATTCGATGCGAGCCGCCATCGGCGAGACCGAGCGCCGCCGCGCCAGGCAGATTGCGCACAACCTGGCCCGGGGCATCACGCCCAGGACGATCCACAAGCGCATACGCGACATGATCGATGGCGTGGTCTCCGACAAGACCGCCAAGGACGACCTGAAGGCCGCCAAGGCCGCCGCCGAGGTGGAAGCCATGTCCGAGAGAGACCTGGGCAAACGCATCAAGCTGCTCGAGGGTCAGATGCTGGAGCACGCGCGCAACCTCGAGTTCGAGAAAGCCGCGCGCGTGCGCGACCAACTGGCCTTGCTGCGCGAGCAGGCCTTCGGCGCCAGCGTGCACGACGCCGTGCCCATCGTCCCGGCCCGATGAGCCGCCCGATGATCAAGCGAGTCACGCGCTGGCTGCAAGGCGCGCCCGATGCCTCCGTCGCCCCGGACGCGGCGGCCGCCGGCCGTGTGCTGATGGTCTGCATGGGCAATATCTGCCGCTCGCCGACGGCCGAGGGCGTGCTGCGCGCCAAGCTGGGCCAGGCCGGGCTGCACGGCCGCGTGGTGGTGGATTCGGCAGGCACCCACGGATACCACACCGGCGAAGCGCCCGATCCGCGCGCCGTCCGTCACGCGGCCATGCGCGGTTACGACATCGCCGGGCTGCGCGCCCGCCCCGTCCAGGACGAGGACTTTGCCCGCTTCGACTGGCTGCTGGCCATGGACGAGGACAACCTGGCCTGGCTGCGCAAGCGTGCTCCGGACGGGGCCCCAGGGCGCGTCGGGCTGCTCATGAGTCATGCGCGGCGGTATGCCGCGATCACCCAGGTGCACGACCCGTACTACGGCACACCCGCCGGCTTCGACCATGTGCTCGACCTCGTCGAGGACGCCTGCGACGGCCTGGTGCAATGGCTGCTCCGCGACCCCGGGAGGGGTCCTGAAGCTTGAGTAAAATTCTCAGGTTCGTCTATACTTGAGCAAATTACTCGGAAACAACGACGGCGCACTCCGACCTGTCGAGATTCAGGCGTCTTGTCCCGTGAATGGCCTGTGGCTTCGGCCAGGGCCGGCACACCACCACAGCGGTACCGTTGGCGCCCGGCGCGCCAGGAGAATGCGATGCGACTGACCACCAAAGGGCGTTTTGCCGTCACGGCGATGATCGATCTGGCGCTGCGCTCGAACTCGGGCCCGGTGGCGCTGGCCGCCATCAGCCAGCGGCAACAGATCTCGCTGTCGTATCTGGAGCAGCTGTTCGGCAAGCTGCGCCGGCACGAGCTCGTCGAAAGCACGCGGGGCCCGGGCGGCGGCTATTCCCTGGGCCGCGGGCCCGGTGAGATCACGGTGGCCGACATCATCGTGGCGGTGGACGAGCCCATAGACGCCACCGGTTGCGGCGGCAAGGAAAACTGCATGGGCGAAGACGGCGGGCGTTGCATGACGCACGACCTTTGGTCCAGCCTGAATGCCAAGATGATCGAGTACCTGGATTCGATTTCCCTGCAAAAACTCGTGGATGAGCAACTCGCCAAGGGTGTCTCGATCGACGCCGCACCGGTCAAGCGCGCGATTTCCAGCGCGCCGGTGGTCAAGCCGATCAAGGTGACGGCGCCGAATTCGGTGTTTGCCCTCGGCAACGCGTTCTCGAAGTGAACGCGATGACGACCTCCTGCTGCCGCAACGCGTTCAGCCAGTAAGCGCGCGTTGCCGCGCGACCGGGCAGCCTCGCCCAGACCCAGCCAAGAACTCACAGCGATGACCCCGCACTTTCCCATCTACATGGACTACGGCGCCACGACGCCTTGCGACCCCCGCGTCGTCGACGCGATGATCCCCTGGTTGCGCGAGCACTTCGGCAACCCCGCCTCACGCAGCCACGCCTGGGGCTGGGAGGCCGAGGAAGCCGTCGAGAAGGCCCGCGCGCAAGTCGCTTCGCTGATCAACGCCGACCCGCGGGAAATCGTCTGGACGAGTGGCGCCACCGAGAGCATCAACCTCGCCATCAAGGGCGCGGCTCACTTCTACAGCGCACGCGGCAAGCACCTGATCACGCTGAAGACCGAGCACAAGGCCGTGCTCGACACGATGCGCGAGCTGGAGCGCCAGGGCTTCGAGGTGACCTACCTCGACGTGCAGGAGGACGGCCTGCTCCACCTGGACAAGTTCAAGGCCGCGCTGCGCCCGGACACCGTCCTGGCCTCGGTGCTGCTCGTCAACAACGAGATCGGCGTCATCCAGGACATCCCGGCCATCGGCGCGATGTGCCGCGAGCGCGGCATCCTCTTGCACGTCGATGCGGCGCAGGCCACCGGCAAGGTGACGATCGATATCGACACGCTGCCGGTCGACCTGATGAGCCTGGCCTCGCACAAGACCTACGGCCCCAAGGGCATAGGCGCCCTGTACGTGCGCCGCAAGCCTCGCGTGCGCATCGAGGCGCAGATGCACGGCGGCGGCCACGAGCGCGGCATGCGCTCGGGCACGTTGCCCACGCACCAGTGCGTGGGCATGGGCCAGGCGTTCGCCATCGCCAAGGCCGAGATGGGCGCCGAGATCGAGCGCATCCGGATGCTGCAAAAACGCCTGCTGGCCGGCATTTCCGACATCGAGCAGGTGTTCATCAACGGCCACCTGGAGCGCCGTGTGCCGCACAACGTCAACGCCAGTTTCAACTTCGTCGAAGGCGAGTCGTTGATCATGGGCGTCAAGGGCATCGCCGTGTCGTCGGGCTCGGCCTGCACCAGCGCCAGCCTGGAGCCCAGCTATGTGCTGCGTGCGCTGGGCCGCAGCGACGAGCTCGCGCACTCCAGCCTGCGCATGACGATCGGCCGCTTCACCACCGAGGCCGAGATTGACTATGCGGTCGCCACGCTGAAAGACCAGGTGGCCCGGCTGCGCGATCTCTCCCCGTTGTGGGAGATGTACAAGGATGGGGTCGACATCAGCTCGATCCAGTGGACCGCTCACTAGAGAATTCAGGAGTAAACACCATGGCCTACAGCGAAAAAGTCGTCGAGCACTACGAACACCCGCGCAACGTCGGCGCCTTCGACAAGGGCGACGACACGGTGGGCACCGGCATGGTCGGCGCCCCGGCCTGCGGCGACGTGATGAAGTTGCAGATCAAGGTCAATTCGGCCACCGGGCTGATCGAGGACGCGCGCTTCAAGACCTACGGCTGCGGCTCGGCCATCGCGTCGAGCTCGCTGGTCACCGAGTGGGTCAAGGGCAAGTCGCTGGACGAAGCGATGACAATCAAGAACACCGACATCGCCGAAGAACTGGCGCTGCCGCCGGTGAAAATCCACTGCTCGATCCTGGCCGAAGATGCCATCAAGGCGGCGGTGCAGGACTACAAGGCCAAACACGGCACGACGCAAGAAACGCATTGAAGGCGATATGGCGGTCACTCTGACGGAAGCTGCGGCGCGGCATGTCTCACGCTACCTGGGCCGGCGCGGCAAGGGTGTCGGCGTGCGGCTGGGCGTGAAGACCACGGGTTGTTCGGGCATGGCCTACAAGCTCGAGTACGCCGACGAGATTGCACCCGACGACGTGATCTACGAAGACCACGGCGTGAAGATCCTGGTGGATCCCAAGAGCCTGCCCTACATCGAGGGCACCGAGCTCGATTTCGTGCGCGAGGGGCTGAACGAAGGTTTCAAGTTCCACAATCCGCGCGAGAAGGACCGCTGCGGCTGCGGGGAGTCGTTCCGAGTCTGAACTGACTCCCGCGCGAGCGCGGGTCGCGGCCTGTCCTGAGCCGTGTCCTGCCAGTCAATCCCCATGCCTGAACGCATCGTCATCCGTCGCGAGAACCCCGACCAACCCGAGGTCGTGGCCTTGCTCGCCGAGCTGGACAGCTACCTGGAGTCGCTGTATCCGCCCGAAGCCAACCACATCCTGGACCTGCAGGCGCTGCTCGGCGCCGACGTGGACTTTTTCGTGGCGCGCGATGGCGAACAGGCCGTGGCCACCGGTGCCTTGCGCCGCAGGGCGGGCGGCAGCGACACGGGCGGCGTGCCCTACGGCGAGGTCAAGCGCATGTACGTGGCGCCCGCGTGGCGCGGCCAGCGCATCGCTGCCCAGGTCCTGGCCGTGATGGAAGTGGCCCTGCGCGCCCAGGGCTACGGGCTGGCATTGCTGGAAACCGGGCGCCACCAGGCTGAAGCGGTAAAGCTGTACGAGCGCTGCGGCTACACGCCCCGCGCGCCCTTCGGCGGCTACCCTGGCAATGGCCTGTCGGCCTTCTACGGCAAGGCGCTATGAAGCTCTCGGATGACGACTTCACCCTCTTCGGCCTGGCGGCGCGGCAGGGGCTGGACCGCGAGGACCTCGACGCCCGTCGCCGCGAGTTGCAGTCCCAGGTGCACCCCGACCGCTTTGCTGCCCAAGGTGCGGCGGCGCAGCGGCTGGCGATGCAATGGGCCGTGCGCGTGAACCAGGCCCACCAGCGCTTGAAGGACCCTCTCAGCCGCGCGGCTTACCTGTGCGAGCTGCGCGGCGTGCCAGTGGCCGCCGAAAGCAACACAGCCATGCCGCGCGACTTCCTCATGCAGCAGATGCAGTGGCGCGAGATGCTCGAAGAAGCCCCCGACAGCGCCACCGTCGAGGCCCTGGACACCGCGGTGGCGCAGCAAGAGAGCGCCATGCTGGCCGAGCTGGCCAGGCTGCTCGACGAACACCCCGACACCGCCGCCGCGGCGGCGCGCGTGCGCGCCCTCATGTTCGTGGCGCGCTTCCGACAGGACATCGAGCGTCGCCTCGAGGCCCTGGACACCACCCACTGACCGTCCCATCCAAGATGGCCCTGCTGCAGATCTCCGAACCCGGCCAGGCGCCTGACCCGCACCAAAGGCGCATCGCCGTCGGCATCGACCTCGGCACCACGCATTCGCTGGTCGCCGCCGTGCGCCATGGCGTGGCCGAGTGCCTGCCCGACGGCCAAGGCCAGGTGTTGTTGCCCTCGGCGGTGCGTTATCTCGGAGAGGGCCGCCGACAGATCGGTTTCGATGCCCTGGCCGCGCAGGCCGAAGACCCGGAAAACACCATCGTCTCGGTCAAGCGTTTCATGGGCCGCAAGCGGGCCGACATCGCCGGCGGCGAGAAGCTGCCGTACCACTTCGTGGACGGACCGGGCTCGGTCGCCCTGGCCACGCGCGATGGTGAGAAGACCCCCGTGGAAGTGTCCGCCGAGATCCTGGCCACCCTGCGCTATCGCGCCGAAGATACCTTCGCCGGCGAGCTGTACGGCGCGGTCATCACCGTGCCGGCGTATTTCGACGACGCCCAGCGCCAGGCCACCAAGGACGCCGCCCAACTCGCCGGCCTGAACGCGTTGCGCCTGATCAGCGAGCCCACGGCGGCGGCCGTGGCCTACGGCCTGGACAACGCCAGCGAGGGCCTGTACGCCGTCTATGACCTGGGGGGCGGCACCTTCGACATTTCACTGTTGCGCCTGACGCGTGGCGTCTTCGAAGTGGTGGCCACGGGAGGCGACGCTGCTCTGGGCGGCGACGATATCGACCACGCGCTGGCCGACTGGGCTCTCGCCCAGGCCGGCGCCGTGGCGGCGAGCCCGCAGGACAAGCGCAGTGCGCTGGTGGCGGCAAGGGCCACCAAGGAGGCGCTGAGCAGCGCCCAGGCCACCCCCTGGCAGACCGAGGTGGGTGGCCGCGGCCTGAGCGTGGAGGTCACCCGCACGCAGCTCGAAGCGCTGGCCCGGCCGCTGGTCGAGCGCACGCTGGTGGCGGTGCGCCGCGTGCTGCGCGACGCCAAGGTCGCACGCGACGACGTCAAGGGCGTGGTCATGGTCGGCGGCAGCACCCGCATGCCGCTGGTGCGCACCGCGGTGGGTGAGCTCTTCGGGCGCGAAGTGCTGACGAATGTGAACCCCGACGAAGTGGTGGCGCTGGGCGCCGCCATCCAGGCCAATGCGCTGGCGGGCAACGCCCAGGACGGTGAACTGCTGCTGCTGGACGTGATCGCGCTGTCGCTGGGCCTGGAAACCATGGGCGGCCTGGTGGAGCGCGTGATCGAACGCAACACCACCATCCCGGTGGCCAAGGCGCAGGAGTTCACCACCTTCAAGGACGGCCAGACGGCCATGGCCATCCACGTGCTGCAGGGCGAGCGCGACCTGGTCAGCGAATGCCGCTCGCTGGCGCGCTTCGAGCTGCGCGGCATCCCGCCGATGGTGGCCGGCGCGGCGCGCATCCGCGTCACCTTCCAGGTCGATGCCGACGGCCTGCTGAGCGTGTCGGCGCGCGAACAGACCTCGGGCGTGGAGGCGGCGGTCACCGTCAAGCCCAGCTACGGGCTGGCGGACGATCAGATCGCGCAAATGCTCAGGGACGGCTTCACGCACGCCGAGGAAGACATGGCCGCGCGCTCGCTGCGCGAGGCGCAGGTCGAGGCCGAGCGCATGGTGCTGGCCACGCGCGCCGCGTTGGCTGCAGACGCCGCCCTGCTCACTGAAGCAGAGCGTGCCGATATCGAGGCGCTGATGGACACCACGCTGCGCACGGCGAAGGGCGGGGATGCCCGCGCCATCGAAGCGGCCGTCACTGCCCTGGCAGAAGGCACCGAGGCCTTTGCCGCCGCCCGCATGAACCAGGGCATCCGCCAGGCGCTGGCGGGTCGCCGCGTCGAAGACGTCTGAACCTCACCACGCCATGCCCATCATCCGAATTCTTCCGCACCCCGAGTACTGCCCGCAGGGCGACACCATCGAAGCGCCCGCGGGCATGTCGGTCTGCGAAGCGCTGCTGGAAAACGGCATCGCCATCGAACACGCCTGCGAGATGAGTTGCGCCTGCACGACCTGCCACGTCGTCGTCAAGGAGGGCCTGGCTTCGCTGGGCGAGATCGACGAGATCGAGGAAGACCTGCTCGACCGCGCCTGGGGCCTCACGCCCACCTCGCGGCTGAGCTGCCAGGCCATCCTGTCCGACCAGGACGTGACCATCGAGATCCCCAAATACTCGATCAACTACGCGCGCGAGAACCACTGAGCGCGCCACGCCCGAGCGCGCTCGCCAGGGGCAGCGCGGTGGCGGGAACTAAACTCGGCAGCATGAATGTGCTGGGTTTCGAGTCGTCTTGCGACGAGACCGGAGTGGCTCTGGTCGAGACCCGGGTGAACGGGGCGCCGCGCCTGCTCGCCGAGGCCTTGCACAGCCAGGCCGCGATGCACGCCGCCTATGGCGGCGTGGTGCCCGAGCTGGCCTCGCGTGACCACATCCGGCGCGCCTTGCCGCTGGCGCGCCAGGTGCTGCAGCAGGCCGGCCGCACGTTGGCCGATGTCGACCTCGTGGCCTATACGCGGGGCCCCGGCCTCGCAGGCGCGCTGCTGGTGGGTGCCGGGGTGGCGGTGGCGCTCGGCGCGGCGCTGGGCAAGCCCACGCTGGGTGTGCACCATCTCGAAGGCCACCTGCTGTCGCCGTTCCTCGGCGAAGAGGCGCCCGAGTTCCCTTTCGTGGCGCTGCTCGTCTCGGGCGGCCACACGCAGTTGATGCATGTGCAGGGCGTGGGTCAGTACGCGCTGCTGGGCGAAACCATTGATGACGCCGCCGGCGAGGCCTTCGACAAGAGCGCCAAGCTGCTGGGCCTGGGCTACCCCGGTGGCCCCGCATTGGCGCGGCTGGCGGCCTTCGGCGATGCCACCGCCTTCGCGCTGCCGCGCCCGCTGCTGCACAGCGGCAACCTGGACTTTTCCTTCGCCGGGCTGAAGACCGCGGTCATGACGCAGGCCCGAAAACTCGGCCCCAATGTGTGCGAGCAAACGCGCGCCGATCTGGCGGCCTCGACGCAGGCGGCCATCGTCGACGTGCTGGTGGCCAAGTCGCTGCGCGCGCTGCAACACGGCGGCACGCGGCGACTGGTCGTGGCCGGCGGCGTCGGCGCCAACCTGTGCTTGCGCGAGGGTCTCGATGCCGGTGCCGCCAGGCTGGGCGCAAGAGTGCACTACCCGCCGCTGGCGCTGTGCACCGACAACGGCGCCATGATCGCGCTGGCGGCCGCGTTGCGTGTGCAGCACGGCCTGGCCGACTCCAGGCGCGACGGCGCATTCGACGTGCGGCCGCGCTGGCCGCTCGAAGAACTCGCCCCCGCTGTTGCCCGCGTCGCGCCCGAGCTCGCTGCTCCAGTCATGGCCGCAGCTCCTGCCCCACAGGGAACGGGCGCATTGCGCCCCATTTCAAACCCGCGTCTCTGACATGCATCAAAACCGACGCGCCTTGCTGGCGCTGCCGTTGGCACTGGCCCTGGGCGCCGCGTGCGCGCAACCCGCCGCGGAGCCCATACGACTGGCCTTGATCGAAGGCCTGTCGGGGGCTTTCGGCAACGCCGGCGAGGCGGTCTACCGCAACCTGCTGTGGGCCACCGAACGCGTCAACCAGCGCGGCGGCGTGCGCCTGGGGGGCACTGCGCGGCCGCTGGAGCTGCTGCGCTTCGACAGCCAGGGCAACACCGAAGAGGCCTTGTCGATGCTGCGGGCGGTGCTCGACAGGCGCATCACCTTCGTGCTGCAGGGCAACAGTTCGTCCACTGCGGCGGCGCTGATCGCCGCACTGGATAAGCACAACGAGCGTGAGCCGCAGCGCCGTGCGCTGTTTCTCAACTACTCGGCCGTGGACCCGGTGCTCACCAACGAGCGCTGCAGCTTCTGGCACTTCCGCTTCGATGCCCACGCCGACATGCGGCTGGCCGCGCTGACCGATGTGTTGCGCGACGACCGCAGCGTGCAACGGGTGTACCTCATCGGCCAGGACTACAGCTTCGGCCAGCACGTGGTCAGGCGCGCGCGGGAGATGATTGCCGCCAAGCGGCCGGACATCGAGATCGTCGGCAGCGAGTTGCACCCGATGGGTCGGGTGAAGGACTTCCTGCCCTACGCCGCCAAGATCAAGGCCAGCGGCGCGCAGGCCGTGCTCACCGGCAACTGGGGCAACGACCTCACGCTGCTGGCGCGCGCCTTGCGCGATGCCGGTTGCGAGGCGCGGCTGTATACCTTCTACGGCAACGCGCTGGGTGCGCCGGCGGCCATCGGCGCGGCGGGCGTGGGCCAGGTGGTGGCGGTGTCGGAGTGGCACCCCAACGTGGGCGGGGCAGCATCCGACGCCTTCTACGCGCGGTTTCGCAAGCGCTTCCCCGAGCCCCAGGACGACTACGTGCATGTGCGCATGCAGGTGATGGTGGAGATGCTGGCTGCCGCCATCGCGCGCGCGCACAGCACCGAGGCCCTGGCGGTGGCGCTGGCGCTGGAGGGCGCCCGCTTCGACTCGCGAACGCTGGGCGGGCTGCACTCGGCCACCCTGCGCGCGGCCGACCACCAGTTGCAGCAACCCCTGGTCGTGAGCGTGATGGACCGTGCCGGTGCCCCCGGCGTGGCGCACGACGTGGAAGGTTCGGGCTTTGGATTCCGCAGCCTGCGCCGCCTGGACGCGGCGGCCGTGACCCAGCCGCACCAATGCCGCATGACGCGGCCCCCAACCAACTGACGAGGAAACGCCATGCGCGATGCCATCCTGACGCTGCCGGGTTCGAAGATCCGCGAAGTTGCCAACGCCGGCCTGGGCCGCAGCGACGTGCTGGCTTTCTGGTTCGGTGAAAGCGACGAGGTCACGCCCGAGCCGGTACGCCAGGCGGCTGCCGATTCGCTGATGCGCGGCGAGACTTTCTACTCGCACAACCTCGGCCTGCCCGAGTTGCGCCAGGACATCGCGGCCTACGTCAGCCAGCAGCATGGCGAGGTCGACATCGACCGCATCGCCGTCACCTCCTCGGGCGTGACGGCGCTGATGCTGGCGACGCAGTTGCTCGCCGGCGCGGGCGACGAGGTCGTGGCCGTGGTGCCGGTGTGGCCCAACCTGACGGCGCAGCCGGCCATCCTGGGTGCGCGTGTCACCCGCGTGCCGCTGCGGCCCTCGGGCGGAAGCGATGGCGGGGTCTGGCGGCTCGACCTCGACGAGTTGCGCGCGGCGGTCACCGAGCGCACGCGCGTGCTGCTCGTGAATGCGCCCAACAACCCCACCGGCTGGACGCTCACCCGCGCCGAACAGCAGGCGCTGCTCGAACATTGCCGTCGCACCGGCACCTGGATCGTCGCCGACGAGGTCTACGAGCGCATCTACTTCGGTGGCGCGGCCTGCGCCCCGAGCATGCTCGACATCGCCGCTGCGGACGATCGCCTCATCGTCATTGGCAGCTTCAGCAAGAGCTTTCTCATGACCGGCTGGCGCCTGGGTTGGCTGGTGCTGCCGCGCGGCCATCTGGAAGCCGCGGGCAAGCTGCTGGAGTTCAACAGCTCCTGCGCGCCGGTGTTCGTGCAGCGCGGCGGGCAGGCGGCCCTGGCCCTGGCCCAGGACTTCGTACCCGGCCTGGTGGCGCGCCTGCAGGCCTGCCGCGACCGGCTCGTCACTGGCTTGCAGCGCCTGCCCGGCGTGACCGTGGCCAGCCCGCCGGGCGGCATGTACGCCTTCTTCCGCGTCGAGGGCGAGGACGATTCGCTGGCCCTGGCCAAGCGCCTGGTGGCCGAGCACGGGCTGGGCCTGGCGCCCGGGGTGGCTTTCGGGCCGGAAGGCGAGGGCTGGCTGCGCTGGTGCTTCGCCTCGCGCGACCCGGCGCGGCTCGACCTGGGCCTGGCCCGGCTGGCCGCGGCAATCCGGCTATAATCTGCGGCTCCCCTCACAGGGGAAAGCACGGCGCCGGTCGGTTTCACTGGCGTTCCGCAAGTCACCCCAGGAAACCCTCTGGCCTGCGTCAGGTTCGACGTGGCATGGCGGTTTCCACGAATCCCCAAGGAAATCGAATGCCCCTCACCACCGCCCACACGGCCGAAGTCGTCAAGGCCCATGCCCGCGGCCCTGCCGATACCGGGAGCCCGGAAGTCCAGGTCGCGCTGCTCACCACGCGCATCAACGAGCTGACGCCGCACTTCAAGACCCACCTGAAAGACCACCATGGCCGCCGCGGCCTGCTGAAGATGGTCAACCAGCGCAAGCGGCTGCTGTCCTACCTGAAGGGCACGGATGCCGAGCGCTACACCGCGCTGATCGCCAAGCTCGGCCTGCGCAAATAAACCCCGCACGGCCGCCGCGCCGCGGTGGCCGTCGTTCAACCGGGCTGCATTTGCTGTGTCATTCCAACGACGCCATACCTGTCGAATCAGGCGCTGGCCTCACTGGAATGGCATGACGCGGCCCCTCATCCTGGAGAAACCCACATGAGCATTTTCAACAAGGTCACCAAGACCTTCCAATGGGGCCAGCATCAAGTCACGCTGGAAACCGGCGAGATCGCCCGCCAATCCACCGGCGCCGTGCTCGTGACCATGGACGACACCGTGGTCCTGGCCACCGTGGTGGCCAAGAGCGAAGTCAAGACCGGGCAGGACTTTTTCCCGCTCACCGTCGACTACATCGAGAAGACCTACGCCGCGGGCAAGATTCCGGGCAGCTTCTTCAAACGCGAAGGCCGGCCCAGCGAGCTCGAGACGCTCACCAGCCGCCTCATCGATCGCCCGATCCGCCCGCTGTTCCCGGAAGGCTTCTTCAACGAAGTCCAGGTGGTGGTCCATGTATTGAGCCTGAACCCCGAGGTGCAGGCCGACATCGCCGCACTCATCGGTGCGAGCGCGGCCATGGCCATCAGCGGCCTGCCGTTCAACGGGCCCGTGGGCGCGGCGCGCGTGGGCTACATCAACGGTGAATATGTGCTCAACCCGGGCAAGACGCAGCTCGCCGACAGCAAGCTCAACCTCGTGGTGGCGGGCACCGAAGCCGCCGTTCTGATGGTGGAGTCCGAAGCCGACCAGCTCAGCGAAGAAGTCATGCTCGGTGCCGTGGTCTTCGGCCATGAGCAGGGCAATATCGCCATTGCCGCCATCAATGAACTGGTGCGCGACGCCGGCAAGCCCGAGTGGAAGTGGGCCGCACCGGTGAAGAACGAGCCCTTCATCGCCAAGGTCACCGATCTGGCCGAGGGTCCGCTGCGTGCGGCCTACCAGATGCGCAGCAAGCAGGTCCGCACCCAGGCCTGCCGCGACGTCACGGCCAGCGTGGTCGCCGCGCTGAAGGCCGAGAACATCGAATTCGACAAGGTTGCGGTCGAGGGCCTGCTCTTCGAGATCGAGTCGCGCATCGTGCGCAGCCAGATCCTGGCCGGCGAGCCACGCATCGACGGCCGCGACACGCGCACCGTGCGCCCGATCGAGATCCGCTCCGGCGTGCTGCCGCGCACCCACGGCTCGGCGCTGTTCACGCGCGGCGAGACGCAGGCGCTGGTGGCCGCCACGCTGGGCACCGCCCGCGATGCGCAGCGCATCGACGCGCTGGCCGGCGACTATGAAGACCGCTTCATGCTGCACTACAACATGCCCCCCTTCGCCACCGGCGAAACGGGCCGGGTGGGCAGCCCCAAGCGGCGCGAGATCGGCCACGGACGCCTGGCCAAGCGCGCGCTGATCGCCGTCCTGCCGAGCAACGAGGAATTCCCCTACACGCTGCGCGTGGTGAGCGAGATCACCGAGAGCAACGGTTCGTCCTCGATGGCCAGCGTCTGCGGCGGCTGCCTGAGCCTGCTCGACGCCGGCGTGCCGCTGAAGGCGCATGTCGCCGGCATCGCCATGGGCCTGATCAAGGAAGGCAATCGCTTCGCCGTGCTGACCGACATCCTGGGTGACGAAGATCACCTCGGCGACATGGACTTCAAGGTGGCGGGCACGAACGCGGGCATCACCGCGCTGCAGATGGACATCAAGATCCAGGGCATCACCAAGGAGATCATGCAGGTCGCCCTGGCGCAGGCCAAGGAGGCGCGGCTGCACATCCTGGGCAAGATGATCGAGGCCGTGGGCGGTGCGAAGACCGAAGTCAGCGTCTTCGCGCCGCGCCTGTACACGATGAAGATCAACCCGGAGAAGATCCGCGACGTCATCGGCAAGGGCGGCGCCACCATCCGCGCGCTGACCGAAGAGACGGGTTGCACCATCGATATCGGCGAAGACGGCACCATCACCATCGCCAGCGTCGATGCCGACAAGGCCGAGTTCGCCAAGAAGCGCATCACCGAGATCACGGCCGAGGCCGAAGTGGGCAAGGTCTACGAAGGCGCGATCACCAAGATCCTGGACTTCGGCGCGCTGGTCAACATCCTGCCCGGCAAGGACGGCCTGCTGCACATCAGCCAGATCGCGCACCAGCGCGTCGAGAAGGTCGAGGACTTCCTGCAAGAAGGCCAGATCGTCAGGGTCAAGGTGCTCGAGACCGACGAGAAGGGCCGCATCAAGCTGAGCATGAAGGCCCTGCTGGAGCGCCCTGAAGGCATGCCCGAAGAGCGTTTCGAGCGCAGCGACCGAGGTGACCGCCCGCGCCGCGACCGCGAGGACCGCCCACGCCGCGAGCGCAGCGATCGTGACGACCGGCCGCGTCGCGACGCGCCGCCGTCCGAAGCCGCGCCTGAAGGTGCCACGCCCGCTGCAGCCCCGGCCGCTTCGCCCGCTGACACGGCGCCGCACCAGCCCGAGTGATGCGAGCGATCGAGATCACAGCCCCGGGCGGGCCCGAGGTGCTGCAGCCGTGTGAACGGCCTGCACCCGAGCCGCGCCAGGGTGAACTGCTGATCGCGGTGCAGGCTTCGGGCGTGAATCGCCCCGATGTGTTGCAGCGCAAGGGCCTGTACCCGATGCCGCCGGGCGTGTCTGACCTGCCCGGGTTGGAAGTGGCCGGCACGGTGGCAGCCGGTGCGCCGCAAGACCTGGCCGCGGCCGGCCTGGCGCTCGGCGACGCCGTGTGTGCGCTGGTGGCCGGTGGCGGCTATGCCGAGTGGTGCGTCGCCCCGGCGGGCCAGTGCCTGCCTGTGCCCAAGGGCCTGAACATGGTCGAAGCGGCGAGCCTGCCCGAGACCTTCTTCACCGTCTGGCAGAACGTCTTCGGCATCGCAAAACTGCAGCCGGGCGAAACGTTGCTGGTGCAGGGCGGCTCCAGTGGCATCGGCGTGGCGGCCATCCAGCTGGCCAAGGCGCTGGGCTCGCGGGTCATCGTCACCGCCGGCAGCGACGAGAAGTGCGCCGCCTGCCTGGCTCTGGGAGCGGACCACGCGATCAACTACCGCACGCAGGACTTTGCCGCCGAGACCAGGCGGCTCACCGGTGGCCGAGGCGCAGACGTGGTGCTCGACATGGTGGCCGGCGAGTACCTCGGCCGCGAGATCGATTGCCTGGCCGAAGATGGGCGCCTGGCGATCATTGCCGTGCAAGGGGGCACGCGCAGCCAGATCGACGCCGGTCTCGTGCTGCGCAAGCGCCTGACGATCAGCGGCTCGACGCTGCGCCCGCGCTCGCTGGCCTACAAGGCCGCTTTGGCGCAAGAGTTGCGCGCCAAGGCCTGGCCGTTGATCGAAGCCGGGCTGGTGAAGCCCGTCATCCACCAGGTGTTCGCGGCGGCCAAGGCCGCCGAGGCGCATGCGCTGATGGAATCGAGCGCCCATGTGGGCAAAATCGTTCTGACCTGGCAGTAAAGAGGCAAGACATGCGACGCAAACTCGTGGTGGGCAACTGGAAGATGCATGGCAGCCGGCCGGCCAACGCCGAGCTCCTGGCCGCCATCCTCGCGGCCCGGCCCTACGCCGCCGACGTGGCGGTGTGCGTGCCCTTCGTCTTCCTCTCGGAGACGGCGGCCACGCTGGCCGGCAGCGATATCCGCTGGGGCGCGCAGGACCTGTCGGCGCACGAACAGGGCGCTTACACCGGCGAGATCTCTGCAGCGATGCTGCATGAATGCGGATGCCGCTATACCCTGGTTGGCCATTCAGAGCGCCGCGCCTACCACGCTGAAGGCGACGCCCTGGTGGCGCAGAAGGCACAGGCCGCACTGGCCCGTGGTGTGACTCCGATCGTCTGTGTGGGCGAGACCCTGGCCGAGCGCGAAGCGGGTGAAACCGAAGTCGTGGTCAAGCGCCAGCTCTCGGCCGTGATCCACCAGCTGGCCCACTGCGCGGCCGAAATGGTCGTCGCCTACGAGCCCGTCTGGGCCATAGGCACGGGCCGCACCGCCTCGCCCGAGCAAGCCCAGGCGGTGCACGCCGTGTTGCGTGCGCAATTGCAGGCCGCCACGGGCCACGGGGCCACCATGAAGATCCTCTACGGCGGCAGCGTCAAGCCCGACAACGCCAAGGTGCTGTTCGCTCAGCCCGACATCGATGGTGGGCTGATCGGCGGTGCGGCGCTCAAGGCAGCCGACTTCATCGCCATCTGCCGCGCCTGTCTCTGAACCCACTTTCCTGATTCGATTCCCGGAGCCCCCTTCATCATGCAAATCTGGATGACCCTGATCCTGGCCGTTCAGCTGCTCTCGGCGCTGACGATGATCGGTCTTGTGCTGATCCAGCACGGCAAGGGCGCCGACATGGGCGCGTCTTTCGGCAGCGGCGCCTCGGGCAGCCTGTTCGGTGCCACCGGCAGCGCCAACTTCCTGTCGCGTTCGACAGCCGCTTGCGCCAGCGTGTTCTTCGTCACCACGCTGGCCTTGGCGTACCTCAGCAATGCGGGCGGCGCGAGCGGCAGCGGCGTGGGTGGCGGGAGCGTGCTCGATCGGCCTGCCGCCGTGGCCAGCCAGCCTGCTCTCGGGGCCATCCCGGGTGCCGCGCCTGTCGCCCCGCCTGCGCCGGCGTCGGCACCGGCCACGAGCGCCTCTTCAGCCCCGACCAAGTAGGGCTGCGCAGGGCAGCCACCCTGTGTTTTCCGGCTAGAATTCCCGGCTGCCCGGGGAGCTTGTTTCTCCTGCAAACCGGGTGGATTGCGGACTGTTTTTGCGTCGTGCCGACGTGGTGAAATTGGTAGACACGCTATCTTGAGGGGGTAGTGGCGAAAGCTGTGCGAGTTCGAGTCTCGCCGTCGGCACCAGGGCTTGGCAGTGGCGCGCCCTTCGTGGGCTCATTCGACCAGACGGATTGCTGACAACGCCATGGATCTGCAAGCCTACCTGCCGGTGCTTCTGTTCATCCTCGTCGGCTTGGCGGTGGGTGTCTTGCCGCAGGTGCTGGGCTTCGTCTTCGGCCCGAATCGCCCGGACGCCGAAAAGAACAGCCCCTACGAATGCGGCTTCGAGGCCTTCGAGGACGCGCGCATGAAGTTCGACGTGCGCTACTACCTCGTGGCCATCCTCTTCATCCTCTTCGACCTGGAAGTGGCCTTCCTCTTCCCCTGGGCGGTGTCGCTGCGCGACATCGGCGCGCCGGGCTTCTGGGCCATGATGATCTTCCTGGCCATCCTCGTGGTGGGCTTCGTCTACGAGTGGAAGAAGGGTGCGCTCGATTGGGAATGACCGAAGGTCACCTGGAGTAGGCAGCGATGGGCATCGAAGGCGTTCTCAGGGAAGGCTTCGTCACGACGAAGATCGACACGCTGATCAACTGGTCGAAGACCGGTTCGCTGTGGCCCATGACCTTCGGCCTGGCCTGCTGTGCCGTGGAGATGATGCATGCCGGCGCGGCGCGCTACGACATCGACCGCTTCGGCATGCTGTTCCGACCCAGCCCGCGCCAGAGCGACCTGATGATCGTCGCCGGCACGCTGTGCAACAAGATGGCGCCGGCGCTGCGCAAGGTCTACGACCAGATGGCCGAGCCGCGCTGGGTGCTGAGCATGGGCTCGTGCGCCAACGGCGGCGGCTACTACCACTACAGCTATTCCGTGGTGCGCGGCTGCGACCGCATCGTGCCGGTGGATGTCTACGTGCCGGGCTGCCCACCCACGGCCGAGGCGCTGCTCTACGGCATCCTGCAGCTGCAGGCCAAGATCCGCCGCGAGAACACCATCGCGCGCTGAGGCGCCGCCGCGACGATTCCAAGATGACACAGAGACTCGACACCCTGCAGGCAGCGCTGGAAGCGGTGCTCGGCAATGCGATCCAGCAACTTGTCCGCTCCCGTGGCGAGATCACCATCGTCGTGTCGGCTGAGAACTACCTGGCTGCCGCGAAGAGGCTGCGTGACGACGCCGCGCTGAAGTTCGAGCAGCTCATCGATCTGTGCGGGGTGGACTACAGCGAGTACAAGAACCAGCCCTGGGACGGCTTGCGCTACGGCGTGGTCTCGCACTTGCTGTCGGTGACGCACAACTGGCGCGTGCGGCTGAAAGTCTTCGCGACCGATGACGGGCTGCCCGCGGTGGCGTCGGTCACCGAGCTGTGGAGCGCCGCGAACTGGTTCGAGCGCGAGGCCTTCGATCTCTATGGCATCCTCTTCGAGGGCCACCTCGACCTGCGCCGCATCCTCACCGACTACGGCTTCATCGGCCACCCGATGCGCAAGGATTTCCCGACCACGGGCCATGTCGAGATGCGCTACGACCCCGAAGCCAAGCGCGTCATCTACCAGCCGGTGAGCATCGCGCCGCGCGAGATCGTGCCGCGCGTGGTCCGCGAAGACAACTACGGCGGCCATCACTGACATGGCCGAGATCAAGAACTACACGCTGAACTTCGGCCCGCAACACCCGGCGGCTCACGGCGTGCTGCGCCTGGTGCTGGAGCTCGACGGCGAGGTCATCCAGCGCGCCGATCCGCACATCGGCCTGCTGCACCGCGCCACCGAGAAGCTCGTCGAGAGCAAGACCTTCATCCAGGCGCTGCCCTACATGGATCGGCTCGACTACGTGTCGATGATGTGCAACGAGCACGCCTACTGCCTGGCCATCGAGAAGCTGCTCGGCGTCGAAGTCCCCGAGCGCGCGCAGTACATCCGCGTCATGTTCAGCGAGCTCACCAGGCTGCTCAACCACCTGCTGTGGCTGGGCGCGCACGGCCTGGACTGCGGGGCGATGAATATCCTCATCTACTGCTTCCGCGAGCGCGAAGACATCTTCGACATGTACGAGGCGGTCTCGGGCGCACGCATGCATGCGGCCTATTTCCGCCCGGGTGGCGTATACCGCGACCTGCCCGAGCAGATGCCGCAATACAAGGTCAGCCGCATCAAGAACGAAAAAGCCATCAAGGCCTTGAACGCGAACCGCCAGGGCTCGCTGCTCGACTTCATCGACGACTTCTGCGCGCGCTTCCCGGCCAATGTCGACGACTACGAGACGCTGCTCACCGACAACCGCATCTGGAAGCAGCGCACCGTGGGCATCGGCGTGGTGAGCCCGGAGCGGGCGCTGAATCTCGGCTTCACCGGCCCCATGCTGCGTGGCAGTGGCATCGCCTGGGACCTGCGCAAGATGCAGCCCTACGACGTCTACGAGCGCATGGATTTCGACGTGCCGGTGGGTGTGAGCGGCGACACCTACGACCGCTATCTGGTGCGTGTGGAAGAGATGCGCCAGGCCAATCGCATCGTGCAGCAATGCTCGGCCTGGCTGCGAGCCCACCCGGGCCCGGTGATCACCGACAACCACAAGGTGGCGCCGCCTTCGCGCGTGGACATGAAGTCCCACATGGAAGAGCTCATCCACCACTTCAAACTCTTCAGCGAAGGCATGCACGTGCCCGAGGGCGAAGCCTACGCGGCAGTCGAACACCCGAAGGGCGAATTCGGCATCTATCTGGTCAGCGACGGCGCCAACAAGCCTTATCGCCTGAAGATCCGCCCGCCCGGTTTCGCGCACCTGGCGGCGCTGGACGAAATGACCCGCGGCCACATGATCGCCGACGCGGTGGCCATCATCGGCACCATGGACATCGTGTTCGGCGAGATCGATCGATGAACTTCTCCGACACCACTCTCGCGCGCTTGGACAAGGAAGCGGCCAAGTACCCCGCCGAGCACAGGCTCTCGGCGGTGATGGCCTGCCTGGCCATCGTGCAGCACGAACAGGGTCATGTATCGCCCGAGGCCGAAGACGCGCTGGCGGCCTACCTGGGCGTGGCGGCGATCGCCGTGCACGAGGTCACCACCTTCTACAACATGTACAACGCGCGGCCCGTGGGCCGCTTCAAGCTCAACGTCTGCACCAATTTGCCCTGCCAGCTGCGCGATGGAGACAAGGCGCTGGCGCATGTGTGCGAGAAGCTCGGCATCGAACCCTATGGCACCAGCGCCGACGGGCTCTTCACCGTGCAACCCTGCGAGTGCCTGGGCGCCTGTGCCGACGCCCCGGTGATGCTGGTCAACGACCGCCAGATGCTCAGCTTCATGAGCCACGAGCGCCTGGACGAGCTGATAGCGATGCTGAAGGCCAGCGATGCTTGACCTCTCGAAGTTCCAGGCCCAAGGCTTTGAGTCCTGCCTGCACGGCCGCCACATCGGCGCGCAGATCTACGCCGGCCTGGACGGCAAGAACTGGCGGCTGCAGGACTACCTGGCGCGCGGCGGCTATGCGGCATTGAAGCGGATCCTGGGCCAGGACGGCATGGCCGACAACGAGGGCATGACCCCCGACCAGGTGATCGCCGAGGTCAAGGCCAGCGGCCTGCGCGGCCGCGGCGGCGCCGGTTTTCCCACCGGGCTGAAGTGGAGCTTCATGCCGCGCCAGTTCCCGGGGCCGAAATACCTGGTGTGCAATTCCGACGAGGGCGAGCCGGGCACCTGCAAGGACCGCGACATCCTGGCCTACAACCCGCACATCGTCATCGAGGGCATGGCCATCGCCGCCTACGCGATGGGCATACGCACCGGCTACAACTACATCCACGGCGAGATCTTCGAGGTCTACCAGCGCTTCGAGGAGGCGCTCGAAGAAGCCCGCGCCGCCGGCTTGCTGGGCGAACGCATCCTGGGCTCGGCGTTCAGCTTCCAGCTGCATGCGCACCACGGCTGGGGTGCCTACATCTGCGGCGAAGAGACCGCATTGCTCGAAAGCCTGGAAGGCAAGAAGGGCCAGCCGCGCTTCAAGCCGCCGTTCCCGGCCAGTTTCGGCCTGTACGGCAAGCCCACGACCATCAACAACACCGAAACCTTCGCCGCCGTGCCGTGGATCATCAACCACGGCGGCCAGGCCTACCTCGACTGCGGCAAGCCCAACAACGGCGGCACCAAGATCTTCTCGGTGGTGGGCGATGTCAACCAGCCGGGCAACTTCGAGGTGCCGCTGGGCACGCCGTTCTCCAAGCTGCTGGAACTTGCCGGCGGGGTGCGCACCGGTCGCCGGCTCAAGGCGGTGATCCCCGGCGGCTCGTCGGCCCCGGTGCTGCCGGCGGCGGTGATGATGGACCTGACGATGGACTACGACGCCATCGCCAAGGCGGGTTCCATGCTGGGCTCGGGCGCGGTGATCGTGATGGACGATACGCGCTGCATGGTCAGGAGCCTGCTGCGCCTGTCGTACTTCTACCAGCACGAGAGCTGCGGCCAGTGCACGCCCTGCCGCGAAGGCACGGGCTGGCTGTGGCGCCTGGTGCAGCGCATCGAGCAAGGCCATGCCCAGGTCGAAGACCTGGCGCTGCTCGATTCGGTGGCCGAGGGCATCAAGGGCCGCACCATCTGCGCCCTGGGCGACGCCGCGGCGATGCCGGTGCAGGGCATGCTCAAGCATTTCCGCGACGAGTTCGTGTACCACATCGAACATAGGACCTGCAGGGTTGCGACCCCATGATCGAACTCGAACTCGATGGCAAGAAGGTCAGCGTGGCCCCGGGCAGCGTGGTCATGCAGGCGGCCGACGCCGCGGGCGTCTATGTGCCGCACTTCTGCTATCACAAAAAGCTTTCCATCGCCGCCAACTGCCGCATGTGCCTGGTGGACATCGAGAAGATGCCCAAGCCCATGCCGGCCTGCGCCACGCCGGTGACCAGCGGCATGGTGGTGCGCACCCGCAGCGAGAAGGCCATTCAGGCGCAGAAGTCGGTGATGGAGTTCCTGCTCATCAACCACCCGCTGGACTGCCCGATCTGCGACCAGGGCGGTGAATGCCAGCTGCAGGACCTGGCCGTGGGCTACGGCGCCAGTGCCTCGCGCTACACCGAGGAAAAGCGCGTCGTCCTGCGCAAGGACGTGGGCCCGCTCATCGGCATGGAAGAGATGAGCCGCTGCATCCACTGCACGCGTTGCGTGCGCTTCGGCCAGGAAGTCGCCGGGGTGATGGAACTCGGCATGATCCACCGCGGCGAGCACAGCGAGATCGCCACGGTGGCCGGCCGCACGGTGGACAGCGAGCTCTCGGGCAACATGATCGACCTGTGCCCGGTGGGCGCGCTCACCAGCAAGCCCTTCCGCTACAGCGCCCGCACCTGGGAGCTCTCGCGCCGCAAGTCGATCAGCCCGCACGACAGCACGGGCGCGAACCTCGTCGTGCAGGTCAAGGCCGGCCGCGTGATGCGCGTGGTGCCACTGGAGAACGAGGCCGTCAACGAATGCTGGATCGCCGACCGCGACCGCTTCAGCTACGAGGCCCTGAACGGCGAATCGCGGCTCGCGCAGCCCATGGTCAAGCAGGGCGGCGCCTGGCTGCCGGTGGACTGGCACACCGCGCTGGCCTACGTGGCCGACGGCTTGCAGCGCGTGAAGGCCGAGTTCGCGAGCCTCGAACCAGGGGCCGGCATCGGCGCCATCGCTCACGCCAGCTCGACAACCGAGGAGCTCTACCTGCTGGGCCAGTTGGTGCGCGGACTGGGCAGCCAGAGCATCGACCACCGCACGCGCCACGCCGATTTCGGCAACGCCGCGCCCACCGGTCATGCCCGCTGGCTGGGTTTGCCCATCGCCGCGCTCTCGCAACTCGACCGGGCGTTCGTCATCGGCTCCTTCCTGCGCAAGGACCATCCCCTGTTCGCGCAGCGGCTGCGCCAGGCCGCGCGGCATGGCGCACAGCTGCACAGCCTGCACGCGGTGCATGACGACTGGGCGATGCCGTTGGCCACGAAGATCACCGCCTCGCCGAGCGCATGGCCGCAGGCGCTGGCCGACGTCGCGGCGGCGGTGGCCGCGGTCAAGGGGGTGCCGGCCCCGGTCGCGGCTTCGCCTGATGCGTCGGCGCAGGCCGTGGCGGCTTCGTTGCTCTCGGGCCAGCGCGTGGCCCTGTTGCTGGGCAACGCTGCGGCGCAGCACCCGCAGGCCGGCGTGCTGCTGGCTCTGGCGCAATGGATCGCGGCGCAGACCGGCGCCCGCTGCGGCTACTTCGGCGAGGCCGGCAATGCCGTGGGCGCGCAACTCGTGGGCGCGCTGCCGGGCGAGGGCGGCCTGCACGCCGGCCAGATGCTGACCCAGCCGATGAAGGCGCTGCTGCTGCTGCACACCGAGCCGGTGCTCGACAGCGCCGACGCCGCGGCCACCCGCCGGGCGCTGGCCGCCTCGGGCCTGGTCGTCGCACTGACGCCCTTCAAGGACACGATGGCGGATGTGGCCGATGTGATGTTGCCCATCGCCCCGTTCACCGAAACCGCGGGCACCTTCGTCAACGCCGAGGGCCGCGTGCAGAGTTTCCACGGCGTGGCCCAGCCGCTGGGTGAATCACGCCCGGCGTGGAAGGTGCTGCGCGTGCTGGGCAACCTGCTTGGGCTGCAGGGGTTCGACCAGGAGACCCTCGAAGAGGTGCGTGCGCAGGCCCTGGGCGACGCGGCCGCACTGGCCAGTCGCCTGGACAACGGCAGCGCCGCGCCACTCACCCTGCCCACGGCACCGGCGGGCCTGCAACGCGTGGCCGATGTGCCGATCTACAGCACCGACGCCCTGGTGCGCCGCGCGCCTTCGCTGCAGCGCACCGCCGATGCGCGTGACCCGGTGGTGGGTTTGCCCACTGCGCTGTGGCGAGCGCTGGGCTTGCAGCCGGGTGCGATGGTGCGGGTGTCGCAGGGCGAGGCCGCCGCGGTGCTGCCGGCGCGCGAAGACGCCACGCTGGCCGCGGGCGCCGTGCGCATCGCCGCGGGCCACCCGAGCACCGCGGGCCTGGGCGCGATATTCGGCGCCATCGCTGTCGAGAAGGCCGACGCATGATGCAGGCGCTGCTCGCCTTCCCGCAGGCCTATCCCGACACCTGGCTGGTGTTGTGGATGCTGATCAAGATCGTCGCCGTGGTGCTGCCGCTGATGATCTGCGTGGCCTACCTCACGCTGTGGGAGCGCAAGGCGATCGGCTGGAGCCAGGTGCGGCCGGGGCCCAACCGCGTCGGGCCCTACGGCCTGCTCACGCCGATTGCCGACGCCGTGAAGCTGATCTTCAAGGAGATCATCCGCCCCACGGCAGCCAACAAGGGCCTGTTCTTCCTCGCCCCGGTGTTGACCATCATGCCGGCGCTGGCCGCCTGGGCGGTGGTGCCCTTCGGCCCCGAGGTGGCGCTGGCCGACGTCAACGCCGGCCTGCTCTTCCTCATGGCCATCACCTCGATGGAGGTGTATGGCGTGATCATCGCCGGCTGGGCGAGCAATTCCAAGTACGCCTTCCTGGGCGCGCTGCGTGCTTCGGCGCAGATGGTGAGCTACGAGATCGCGATGGGCTTTTGCCTGGTGGTGGTGCTCATGGTGTCGGCCAGCATGAATATGAGCGACATCGTCGCCGGGCAAGGCAAGGGCCTATTTGCCGGCATGGGCGTGGGCCTGCTGTCGTGGAACTGGCTGCCGCTGCTGCCGATCTTCGTCGTGTACTTCATCGCCGGCCTGGCCGAGACCAACCGCCATCCCTTCGACGTGGTCGAGGGTGAAAGCGAAATCGTCGCCGGGCACATGATCGAATACTCGGGCATGGCCTTCGCCATGTTCTTCCTGGCCGAGTACGCCAACATCATCCTGGTCTCGATGCTGTGCGTGCTGCTCTTCCTGGGGGGCTGGCTGCCCCCGTTCGGCTTCCTCGACTTCATCCCCGGCTGGATCTGGCTGGCGGCCAAGGTCTTCGTCATCGCCACCCTGTTCCTGTGGGTGCGCGCCACCTTCCCGCGCTACCGCTACGACCAGATCATGCGGCTGGGCTGGAAGATCTTCATCCCGGTGACGCTGGTGTGGCTGGTGGTGGTGGGCCTGTGGATCCAGTCGCCGTTCGACATCTGGAAGTGACCATGAAGTTCACCTCCGTCAGGGAAGTGTTCTCCAGCTTCCTGCTCATCGAGCTGCTCAAGGGCATGGCGCTCACCGGGCGCCACTTCCTGGCCAGGAATATCACCATCCAGTTCCCGGAAGAGAAGACGCCGCTGTCCCCGCGCTTTCGCGGCCTGCACGCGCTGCGCCGCTACGACAACGGCGAAGAGCGCTGCATCGCCTGCAAGCTGTGCGAAGCCGTCTGCCCGGCCATGGCCATCACGATCGAAAGCGAACAGCGCGCCGACGGCAGCCGCCGCACCACGCGCTACGACATCGACCTCACCAAGTGCATCTTCTGCGGCTTCTGCGAAGAGAGCTGCCCGGTGGACAGCATCGTCGAGACGCAGCACTTCGAATACCACGGCGAAAAGCGGGGAGACCTCTACTTCACCAAGGACATGCTGCTCGCGGTGGGCGACCGCTACGAGGCCGAGATCGCCGAACGCCTGGCGGCGGATGCCAAGTACCGCTGAGCGGGCACTCCGCCCATGGCCCCCCGCGCAGCAAACACATGAATACGATCACCGCACTCTTCTACGTCTTCTCGGCGATCCTGCTCTTCGCCGCGCTGCGCGTCATCACCGCGCGCAGCACAGTGCATGCGGCGCTGTTCCTCGTGCTCGCTTTCTTCAGCGCCAGCTGCATCTGGATGCTGCTGCGCGCCGAGTTCCTGGCCATCGTGCTGGTGCTGGTGTATGTCGGCGCGGTGATGGTGCTGTTCCTCTTCGTCGTGATGATGCTCGACATCCACTCCGACACCTTGCGCGAAGGGTTCTGGAAGAGCCTGCCGCTGGCCGGCGGGGTGGGGGCGCTCATCGCGCTGGAAATGGCGCTGGTGCTGATGCGCGGCTTCCAGCTGCAGGCACCGGCGACCAGCGCCAAGGCGATGGAGGTGGGCAATACCCGGTTGCTGGGCATCGCGATCTACACCGATTACCTGTACCCCTTGCAGTTGGCAGCGGCGCTGCTGCTGGTGGCCATCATCGCGGCCATCGTGCTGACGCTGCGCGAGCGCAAGGCCGCTCGCCACGTGCCGCCGAGCGAGCAGGTGAGGGCGAAGAAGGCCGATCGCCTGCGCATCGTCAAGATGGCGCCGGTGATAGCGCCGGTGATAGCGCCGCCGCCGGCCCCCGGGGAAGGAGGCTCGCCATGAACCTGATGGGCGAGATCACGCTGGGGCATTACCTCTCGCTGGGCGGCATGTTGTTTGCCCTGTCGGTGATCGGCATCTTCCTGAACCGCCGCAACCTCATCGTGCTGCTGATGGCCATCGAGCTGATGCTGCTGGCCGTCAACCTCAACTTCGTGGCCTTCTCGCACTACCTGCCCATGGAAGCCGACCGCATGGCCGGGCAGGTGTTCGTCTTCTTCATCCTCACGGTGGCCGCCGCCGAATCGGCCATCGGCCTGGCGATCCTGGTGGTGCTGTTCCGCAACCGGGAATCGATCAACGTCGAGGAACTCGACGAGTTGAAGGGCTGAATCCAGAGCTATGGCTTCGACACTCTCTCTCGGGCTTTTACTCACCGCGGTGCTGGCGCCGCTGGCCGGCGCGCTGATTGCCGGCCTGGGCGGCAGCTGGGTGGGCCGGCGCGGCGCCCACGCTTTCACGACCCTGGGCGTGCTCGTGGCCTTCATCGCCTCGGCCCTGGTGCTGCAGCAGGTGGCGGGCGGCGCACGCTTCAACGCCACCGTCTACGAGTGGGCGGTGCTCGGCAAACTGGTCATGGAAGTGGGTTTCCTGGTCGACGGCCTCACCGCCATGATGATGGTGGTGGTGAGCTTCGTCTCGCTGATGGTGCACATCTACACCATCGGCTACATGGACGGCGACCCCGGCTACCAGCGCTTCTTCTCGTACATCTCGCTGTTCACCTTCAGCATGCTGATGCTGGTGATGAGCAACAACTTCCTGCAGCTGTTCTTCGGCTGGGAGGCGGTGGGCCTGGTGAGCTACCTGCTGATCGGCTTCTGGTTCAAGAAGCCTTCGGCCACCTTCGCCAATATGAAGGCCTTCATCGTCAACCGCGTAGGCGACTTCGGCTTCATCCTGGGCATCGGCCTCGTCGTGGCCTACGGCGGCACGCTGAACTACGCCGAGGCCTTCGCCAAGGCGCCCGAACTCGCCAAGCTCACTTTCCCCGGCAGCGACTGGATGCTGATCACGGTGATCTGCATCTGCCTGTTCATCGGCGCCATGGGCAAGAGCGCGCAGTTCCCGCTGCATGTGTGGCTGCCCGACTCGATGGAGGGCCCCACGCCGATCAGCGCGCTGATCCACGCCGCCACCATGGTCACGGCCGGCATCTTCATGGTGGCGCGCATGTCGCCGTTGTTCGAGCTGTCGGACACGGCCCTGAACTTCGTGCTCGTCATCGGCGCCATCACGGCGCTCTTCATGGGCTTGCTGGGCATCGTCCAGAACGACATCAAGCGCGTCGTGGCCTATTCCACACTCAGCCAGCTGGGCTACATGACGGTGGCCCTGGGGGCTTCGGCTTATTCGGTGGCGGTGTTCCACCTCATGACGCATGCCTTCTTCAAGGCGCTGCTCTTCCTGGCCGCGGGCTCGGTGATCATCGGCATGCACCACGACCAGGACATCCGCAACATGGGTGGGCTGCGCAAGCACATGCCCATCACCTGGATCACCGCGCTGCTGGGCTCGCTGGCATTGATCGGCACGCCGCTGTTCGCGGGCTTCTACAGCAAGGACAGCATCATCGAGGCGGTGCATGCCACGCATCTGCCGGGCGCAGGATTCGCCCTTTTCGCTGTGACCGCGGGGGTATTCATCACGGCGTTCTACACGTTCCGGATGTACTTCCTGGTCTTCCACGGCAAGGAGCGCTTCCACCACAAGCCTTTCCCGCCCGAGAGCCACGTGGACGACGACCCCGCGCACGGTCACGACGACCCTCACGACGCGACGCCGCACGAGTCGCCCTGGGTGGTGACCGCGCCGCTGGTGCTGCTGGCCATTCCTTCGGTGGTGATCGGCTTCCTCACCATCGCGCCGCTGCTCCATGGCGGTTTCCTCAAGGACGCCATCTTCGTCAACGACGCGGCGCACCCGGCGATGAGGGTGCTCGCCGAGGGCTTTCACGGAGCGACGGCCATGGCGCTGCATGCCTTGACCTCGCTGCCGTTCTGGCTGGCGCTGGCCGGTGCGGTGACGGCCTGGTGGTTCTATCTCAGGCAGCCGGCCATTCCCGCGGCGCTGGCGCGCATCTTCAGCCCGCTGGTGCGCGTGCTCGAAAACAAGTACTACATGGACTGGTTCAACGAGCATGTGCTCGCCAGCGGGGCCCGGCGCCTCGGCCAGGGCCTGTGGAAGGGCGGCGACGTGGCCGTGATCGACGGCATCGTCGATGGCTCGGCGCGCGCCGTGGGCGGCCTGGCGGGTCTGGTGCGCCGTTTGCAGACCGGCTACCTGTACCAGTACGCGCTGGTCATGCTGTTGGGCCTCTTCGGCCTGCTGACCTGGCAGCTGTGGCCGTTCTTCAGCGGCCTCATGCGCTGACGCGCTGAAGCGCTGATGGTCAACCCCAAGAACGCAAAGAGAGAGAACAAGAGATGGGTCTGCTGAGCGTCGCGATCTGGCTGCCGGTGGCTTTCGGCGTGCTGCTCCTCGCCGTCGGCCGCGACGAGCACGCCGGCACGGCGCGCGCCGTGGCGCTGGTCGGCGCGGTGGCCTCGTTCCTGGTGACCCTGCCGCTGATCACCGGGTTCGACAACGGCACCGCGGCGATGCAGTTCGTCGAGCGTCTGCCCTGGATCGCGCGCTTCAACATGTTCTACCACCTGGGGGTGGACGGCCTGTCGCTGTGGTTCGTGCCGCTGACGGCCTTCATCACCGTCGTGGTGGTGATTGCGGCCTGGGAGGTCGTCACCGAGCGCGTGGCGCAGTACATGGGCGCCTTCCTCATCCTCAGCGGCCTGATGGTCGGTGTCTTCGCGGCGCTGGACGGCCTGCTGTTCTACGTCTTCTTCGAGGCCACGCTGATTCCGATGTACCTCATCATCGGTGTGTGGGGCGGGCCGCGGCGCGTCTACGCCGCCTTCAAGTTCTTCCTCTACACGCTGCTCGGATCCCTGCTCATGCTGGTGGCCCTGGTCTACCTCTACTTCAAGAGCGGCGGCAGCTTCGACATCCTCACCTGGCACAAGCTGCCCCTCGCCCTGCCTGCGCAGACGCTGCTGTTCTTTGCCTTCCTCGCCGCGTTCTCGGTCAAGGTGCCGATGTGGCCGGTGCACACCTGGCTGCCGGACGCGCACGTCGAGGCGCCGACCGCGGGATCGGTCATTCTGGCCGGCGTGCTGCTGAAATTCGGCGGCTACGGGTTTCTCCGGTTTTCGTTGCCCATGTTTCCGGAAGCCACTGTTTTCTTCACGCCGCTGGTTTATACGCTCAGCATCGTCGCCGTGATCTATACGTCGCTGGTGGCGTTGGCGCAGGAAGACATGAAGAAACTGATCGCCTATTCCTCCGTCGCGCACATGGGCTTCGTCACCATCGGCGCCTTCACGCTGACGGTGCAGGGGATCGAGGGTGCTATCTTCCAGATGCTTAGTCACGGCGTCGTTTCGGCGGCGCTGTTCCTGATCGTCGGCGTCGTCTACGATCGCATGCACACCCGCGA
>JAUXRG010000071.1 GCA_030681795.1 Rubrivivax sp. | reverse complement strand
CGCTCTTCGAGCGTGCTCAGGCCCTCGGCGTCTCGCCCTCCGGCCTGGTCCGCACGACGCTCGCTGAAGCTCTGGGACGGTCAGATCCGGCCGACATCGATCGATCGATGCCGAGCCTGAAGTCAGGCAGCGGCGACCGCGTCCGGCTCTGCCTGCGCATGAGCCGTGCGCAAGCTAGTGCGACGTTGGAAAGCGCTCGACGTGCCGGTCTGAACCCAGGCGACTACGTCGGCGGCTTGGTGGCCGGCGTGCCTGTGCTGTTGGGCGCAGGCAGTCGAACCGACCACCTCGCCGCGCTGATCGCATCGAGCGCCGAGCTGTCGACGTTCAGCCGCAACCTCCACCGCCTGACCAAGCTGCTGCGCCAAGGTGAGTTCCGCCCGGCACAGGAGTACCGGCCGATGCTGGACACCCTGGGCGCTGACGTGCGGAGCCACCTGACCCTGGTCGCAGGCGCGCTGGCCGACCTGCGTCCGCGTGGCGGCACCACGGCCGCCGGCCGATCCGCGAACAACTGACCTTCAGGAGCGTGTCATGCCTCAAGCACCGAACATCGACGGCGTTCTGATTACGTGGGGCGACCGGCTCTTCTACCCAGGCAACCGCGTCGTCAAGGTGAAGCCGCAGCCGAAGCTGAAAGCCGGCTTGGCAAGCCAACGCGCCGCCGCCATCCGTCAGCGCATCGAAGCGACCGTGGTCCGCCGCGCGCCCCAGGTGATGGTCAAGGTGACCGGCGGGGGGCGCGGCATGAAGGCCATCGCTGCCCACTTCCGCTACATCAGCAAGAACGGCCGGCTCGATATCGAGGACGATCGCGGCGAGACCATGCGAGGCAAGGACACCCTGTACGACCTGGCCGATGACTGGCGCTTCGGCGGCACCTTGATCGACGACGTCGCTGAACCCGGCCAGCGGCGTGAGGCCTTCAACATCATGCTGTCGATGCCGCGTGGCACCGACCCGTTGACCGTGCAGCGCGCGGCGCGCGAGTTCGCGCAGATCGAGCTGGCCGACCACAAGTACGTGATGGTGCTGCACGACCATCAGGCCAACCCGCATGTGCACATCAGCGTGCGAGCTGAATCCAAGCATGGCAAGCGACTGAACCCGCGCAAGGCCGATCTGCACCGGTGGCGGGAGACCTTTGCCGAGAAGCTCCGTGGGCATGGCGTCGAGGCCGAGGCCACTCGGCAAGCAACGCGCGGGCGCAGCCGGAACTTCGACCCCTTGTGGCGCCTGAAGGCGCGACAAGATGGTCGCCTTCGCACCAGTCGCGCTGGCGCCAAGATCGGCGCACAGGCCCAGGCGACGCGGGCAGAAGCCGTCGAAGCCTGGATGCACGTGGGCCGTGCGCTGGCCATGTCGGGCGACCCGGCGGATCGGGACCTGGCACGGTCCATCGCCACGTTCATCAAGGAGATGCCAGCAACGCAGGCTCCGGAAGTTCAGCGCCAGGCAACCGATGTGGAACCGCAACCGAAGCCGATCGACATCGGTCCTCGCCGGTGAGGCCAAGGGGACGCGGAAGCGCCCTGGGCACCGGCTATGTCTTCTGCATCTCCAGCGCCGCTTGGTACTCGGCGCCGAAGTCCGCACCGGTGTCCATTGTGGGATCGATCTGCCGGAATGCTGTGTACATGATGGCCAGCAGGTGCAGGCCCGAGAAACTTCCGGGCAGCGCTTTCAACGTGTACTTGTCGGTCGGGTCGTTGATGTCCAGGCCGTTGCGTCCGAGCATGGCGATTTCCAGCGCAATGGTCCGGCACTGATGCGGGCCAAGCTGCTTGAAGGTCTGCAGCGCGCTTGAGATGTACATCATCACGTCCGGCCGGAAGCCGCCCACCGCGCTGGACTTCAGCCGCTTGTGCGCAAAAGCCGTGCGTGCCTTCTCGGCCTGCTCGGCCATCGGCGAGTTCGGGTGCTCTTCGATGAAGCGCAGGTAGAGGCCATCTGCTTCCTCATCGGCCTCGCGCTTGCTCAATTGCTCCAGGGCGGTAGCCAGGCCGAAGATCGCCTGCGGATCGTCGGGCATCAGGTCCACGGCTCGGCGAAGGTGGGTCACCGCCTCGTCGATGCGTTTGATGCCGATCAGCAAGCCGCCCAGGTTGCGGCGCGTGTAGCCATCATCGGGATTGGCTTCGACCGCCTTCTCGAAGGCTGCGAGCGCCTGTTCCGGCTTGCGCATGCGGTGATACGCCGTTCCGATGCCGACCCAGGCATGGGCGTGGCCGGGGTCAAGTTGCACGGCACGCTTCAGCCGGATGATGGCCTCGTCGTACTGGCCCAGCTCGCTGTACGCAATGCCCAGGTTGTAGAGCACCTCGGCATTGGCCGGCGCCGACTTGGTCAGGCTCTCCAGGTAGGGCACCGCCTCGGCGATCTTGCCCGCCTTCAGCATCGGCATCACGAAGTCCAGCGCCGACGCTTCCGCTGGAAACGCCATCACCGTGATCTCCTGGTCGTCCACCGTCACCATTGCGGTCTGGCCCTGCGCCGCGTACTCGGCGGCAAAGTGCATCATGACGGCGGTCTTGAACGCGTCGGTTCCCACCTGGCGCGCATCGGCCGGCAGCAAGTTGGTGTCAAAGCGGTGCAGCGGGATCGTGAATTCGGTCGCCATGGGGATCAGGGCTTGTAAGGGATCCAGGCGTACCAGCCTGTCATGCCGATGGCCGCCGCCCAGGCGTCTACCAGCTCTCGGTCATGATCGGCAGCCGGCGGCACCTTGTCGAGGATGGCCAGCAACTCAGCGCCGAGGTCCAGCACGCCGGCAGCCCGGTACGGTATCGCATAGGCCGTCTTGTTCAGCAGCCGGTCGGCGAACAGCGCGTACGCCGCCACCGGGCCCAGCAGCGGCACCGGGATCGACATCTTGCCCATGCGCTTGGATAGCAGCCGCACGTTCTCTTGCTGCAGCGAGTCCATGCCGGCGGCCTGCAGTGCGTGTAGCTCGGGGTGCTCGTCCGCCATCCACTGGTCGATGCGCATGCCGATGGCGTACGACCGAAGGTTCAGCATGGCCCAGTGCGCTGTCATCTCGGCGAACTGCGTCAGTGTCGACCGGGCGTCGTCGGCCTGTGGCTGTCCGGTGGCCAGCAGTTCCTCCACCTGGCCGGGTGCGGTGCCGGTGCCGGCGAAATCGAAGCGCTCGGCTGGCGGCAGTTCCAGCAGGCGCAGCAGGTAGCCAGCCTGGTAGGCCACCCAGTAGTCCAGCGGCTCGTTCGTCGGCCGGTAGCGCAGAACGTGGGACGCGGCCCCGTTTCTGGCCAACTGCAGGGTGGCGCGCAGCGTCAAGCTGCCGTCGGGCTTGAACTCGACGGGCCGGCCGCTGAGGGCCTCGATGCGCTGCAGCATGCCCAGCGTCTCTGGGCGAAGGTTCTTCATGGATTGATTATCCGTTCCGAGTCGATGGTGCCTTGCACCGCAAAAGACCCCGCGCAGAATGGCGAGCACCCATTGATCCGACCCCAAGGCAGCCATGGAACGCGCCCACGCCAGCAAGCTGGAGTTCGAGCAGGCTCATCCCGACGGCTGGGATGCCTTCAACGGCTGGGCGGCTCTCCCGGCACCAGTGACCCGCGCGGAGGCTGCGGGTGGTCTGCGAAAGGCGCGCCGACTTGGCCGCGTCCTGGTGGAAGGCGGCCACTGGTATCGGCTGGTCGGCTCGAACACCGTGATCCTTCGTCCCCGGTGACCCGGCGGCAGGGCACGCTCAGCCCATGCCCGCCTGCTGCAGTACCTCGGCGAAGCCCCGGCTCATCAGCTCCAGTTCGTCCTCAGGGAAGTCGAACCGCTCGAACACCGCATTCATGCCGCCGAAAGCGCGTGCCATCGCGCCAGCCACCAGATCGGCATCCATCTCAACCGCACCTTTGCCGAGGAACCGGCAGCCGGCCACGCAGGACAGCAGCAGCTTGATGCTGTCGTCCACCTGGTTGAAAAAGAAGGCCCAGTACGGCCACTCGGCTTCCAGGCGTCTAAGTAGGGCACGTACCTCGGGGATGTCGACCAGCTCGCGCGGGTCGTTGTTGTAGCCGTCCACCACCAGCGTCATCTGCCCGCGGTAGCGCCAGGCGTCCTCGCGGGTGGCCAGAAACACCTTCAGGCGCGACAACACCGATGCCAAATCGGCACCCTCCACCTCACGGCGCGAAATCATCAGCACAACGGGCTCGCTGACGCCGGGGCGGAGGTCAAGGCGTGGGGCGGATGTCATCAGGTGATTTTCGCTCAGGCCTCCGAAAGCGGAAGTGGCTGGAATCACAATGGATCCTGCAATCGCGGCGCGGCAAAAACCGAGCAAACGATCGAGCTTGTGGGATCGGCCGGCGTCGCACAAGGCCGTCGGCATCCCCGCGGTCTTGAAGTCAAAAGCAGGCAGGGAGGAGAAATGTCAGGCGCAGTCGAAATCGATGCCCGATCAGCGGGCACCACGGCACACCATGCAAAGTACTTTGCGTGGGAGCTCACACGCCGTCGTGCGGCATCAGAAGAAGACCGCCTCGCCCAGTCGCTGTTCGATGCCAGTGTCGACCTGAACCCGCATCAGATCGATGCCGCGCTCTTCGCCCTCAACAACCCGCTCAGCAAGGGCGTGGTGCTGGCCGACGAGGTCGGCCTTGGCAAGACCATCGAAGCCGCCCTTGTGCTGTGCCAGCTCTGGGCCGAGCGCCGTCGCCGCCTGCTGGTGATTTGCCCCGCCTCCCTGCGCAAACAGTGGGCGCAAGAGTTGGCCGACAAGTTCAACCTGCCGGCCGAGGTACTGGACGCGCGCACCTGGCACCTGCTGCGTGAAGGCGGTACCTACGACCCGCTGGACCGCGATGTCATCAGCATCATGTCCATCCACTTCGCAGCCCGCATGGAGGCCCAGCTCGGCGCCGTGCCCTGGGATCTGGTGGTCATCGACGAAGCGCACAAGCTGCGCAACGCCCACCGCAAGAGTCATGAAACCGGGCAAGCGCTGAAGCGCGCCCTGGCCGGGCGCAAGAAGCTGCTGTTGACGGCCACGCCTTTGCAGAACTCCTTGATGGAGCTGTATGGCCTGACGTCGATCATCGACGAAGAGATCTTCGGCGACGAGCGCAGCTTCCGCTCGCAGTACGGCAGCATCGATGGAGACATCCATTCGTTGCGCCGGCGATTGCAGCCGTTCATCAAGCGCACCTTGCGGCGCGACGTGCTGGAGTACGTGCCGTACACCCAGCGCCACGCGCTCACCACGCCGTTCTCGCCGGCCGAAGAGGAAGTCCATTTCTATGAATTGATCTCGGCCTACTTGCAGCGCGATTTCAGCTACGGCTTTCCCAGCCGGCAGAAGCACCTCGTCGGGCTCATCCTGCGCAAGCTGCTGGCGTCGTCCACCGAGGCAGTGGTTGCCACACTGCAAGCCATCCGCACCCGCCTGCAGCGCCTGCTCGACAAGCAGACCATCGACGAAGAGTGGATCCAGCAGCTCATCGAAGACGAAGACCTCGATGAAGACCTGCTGGAGGACGCTGAGCCCGCCACCCCGCCCGCCGACGGCACACCGCCAGTGGACTACGCCTTGGTGCGCGAGGAACTGGCCGAGCTGGACGAGTACCTGCGCCTGGCACGCAACATCCGCGAAGACCAGAAGTCCCATGCGCTGTTGTCGGCGTTGCACCAAGGCTTCGGGCGCATGGGCGCCATGGGTGCAGCCCGCAAGGCCGTCATCTTCACCGAGTCTCGGCGCACACAAGACTACCTGGCGCGTTACCTTGAAGCCCACGGCTACGCAGGCAAGGTCACCATGTTCAGCGGTGGCAACCAGGGCCCGGCGTCGACCGGCATCTATCAACGCTGGCTGGCCAAGAACACCGGCACCGATCGCGTTACTGGTTCGCCAGCCATCGACCGGCGCACCGCGTTGATCGACCACTTCCGCCTTGAGTCAGAGATCCTCATCGCCACCGAGGCCGCGGCCGAGGGCGTCAACCTGCAGTTCTGCTCGCTCGTCGTCAACTACGACCTGCCCTGGAACCCGCAGCGCGTGGAGCAACGCATCGGCCGCTGCCACCGTTACGGCCAGCGCTTTGATGTGGTGGTTATCAACTTCCTGAACCAGCGCAACGCAGCCGACCAGCGTGTGCTGGAACTGCTGCAGGACAAGTTCCACCTGTTCGACGGCGTGTTCGGTGCCTCTGACCAAGTCTTGGGGCAGATCGAAAGCGGGATCGACTTTGAAAAGCGCATCGCCGAGATCTACGACCGTTGCCGCACACCGGCCGACATCGACGCCGCCTTCACCCAGTTGCGCACCGAGCTGGACACCGACATTCAGGCCCGAATGCACGAGACCGAGAAGCTGCTCCTCGAGCACTTCGACGCGGACATCCACGACCTGCTGCGCAGCCAGAAGGAACGTGCAGAAAGCCAGCTGGACCGCATCACCCGGTTCTTCTGGTGGCTGACGCGATATGTGCTGGCTGGCCAGGCGCGTTTCGATTCTGCCAAGCTGGCCTTCGACCTGCAGATGCCGCCGGTACTGCAGGCGCCCACGGGCGCCTACCAGCTCATCCGCAAGGGCGAAACCCCACCAGAGCATGCCCGCATCTACCGGCTGACGCACCCACTGGGCCAGTACGTGTTGGAGACAGGCCGGAACCTGCAAGCGCCAACGCAAAGCCTGACCTTCCAATACGGCAGCCACAAGCCCCGCATCAGCATGGTCGAGCGCCTGGTTGGGCAGGCCGGGTGGATGCAACTCAGCCTGTTGGAGCTGGACAGCTTTCAGCAAGAAGAGCATCTCGTCTTCACCTGCATCACCGACGCGGGCGAAGTGATCGATCAGGAAAGCTGCGAAAAGCTCTTCTACCTCTCGGCCGCCACGGCGGATCTGCAAGCCAGCCCGCCGACGGCGCTGCAAGGCAACGTGCAACGTCAGCTGGAGGCCACGCTCAGCCGTGCACTGGAGCTGAATGACCGGTTCTTCCAACAAGAGCGCGACAAGCTCGAAGCCTGGGCCGAGGACCGCATCGCATCGGCCGAACAGGCCCTCAAGGACACCAAGCTCAAGCTCAAGGGCCTGAAGCGCCAGGCGCGCATGGCGCTGAGCATGGAAGACGCACAACGCCTGCAGCAGGACATCCGCAAGACCGAGGCAGAGCAGCGCCAACAGCGGCAAGACATCTTCGCCGTGGAAGACGAGATCGAAGCCCGGCGTGATGCGCTCATTGCCGCACTCCAGAAGCGGCTGCACCGGGCCAGCCGCAACCAGAGCCTGTTCGTGCTTCGCTGGAGCGTCGTTTAGTGTTCTAGAAGTGCAATTTTGGCGACATGAGGGCCGTCACGTGTTGTCGCAGCGAACATGTGGCCGGAGTCATGTCGATGAACTGAAAAAACATCGACATGTCAGGTTGACGTGTCGCCCGCAGCGACATAAGCTGCCAATGTGTCGCCAAAATAGCATTTTTGCATCATGAAGGACCTCGATTCCCCGTGGCGCCCTGAGCTGCCGCACAACCAGCTGCCCGCGCTGCCCCCGGCGCGCGAGTTGGAAAGCCGTGCCGTGCTCAAGGCTTGCATCGAGGCCCGTGCAGCCCTGGCCGAGCTGAAGCAGGCCGCCGAGCTGATCCCCAATCAGGCGATGCTCATCAACACCATCCCGCTGCTGGAAGCCAAGGACAGCTCGGAGATCGAGAACATTGTCACCACCACCGACCAGCTCTTCCAATATGCCCAAAGTCCCGCGCAGGGCCAAGACAACGCCGACCCTGCCACCAAGGAAGCGCTGCGCTATCGCACCGCCTTGCACCGCGGCTACCAGTCGTTGAAGGACCGGCCGCTGTGCACCGCCACCGCCGTGGATGTCTGCCGCACCCTGAAGGGCGTGGACATGGACATCCGGCGCACGCCGGGCACGCAGCTCATCAATGACCGCACAGGTGAGGTGATCTACAGCCCGCCCGAAGGTGAAGCGCGCTTGCGCGACATGCTGGCCAACTGGGAGCGGTTTCTGCACAACCAGACCGAGCTGGACCCGCTGATCCGCATGGCTGTGGGCCATTACCAGTTCGAGGCCATCCATCCCTTCACCGACGGCAACGGGCGCACCGGCCGCGTAATCAACATCCTCTACCTGATTCAGGAAGAGTTGCTGAACCTGCCCATCCTGTACCTCAGCCGCCACGTCATTGCGCACAAGGCCGACTACTACGGCCTGCTGCTGGGCGTGACGCGAGACCAGGCGTGGGAGCCCTGGCTGCAGTTCATGCTGCAGGCCGTGGCCGAAACCTCCAGGTGGACCACCGGCAAGATCGCCGCCATCCGCAAACTGGCCGAGCACACCACCGAGCACGTGCGCGAGCGGCTGCCCAAGATCTACACGCGCGAACTGGTGGACGTGATCTTCGAGCAGCCGTATTGCCGCATCGGCAACTTGGTGGACAAGGGCATCGCACAACGCCAGGCGGCCTCACGCTATCTGCATGACCTGGCTGACTTGGGCGTGCTGCGAGAAATGCCGTTCGGCAAAGAGAAGCTCTTCATCCATCCCAAGCTGATGCAACTGCTCAGCCGAGACAACAACCAGTTCCAGCCTTACGCCTGAAAGCGCCGCCGATGAGCACCCCCAACGACAACAAGCGCCAGCAGCTGATCAGCAAGCTGAAGGAGCTGTTCCAGCTCGACCAGCCCGACCTCGACTTCGGCCTCTATCGCATCATGCACGCCAAGAGCGCCGAGATCACCCAGTTCCTGGAGAAGGACCTGCTGCCGCAGGTACAAGCTGCTTTCGCGCTCTACAAGAC
>JAUXRG010000055.1 GCA_030681795.1 Rubrivivax sp. | reverse complement strand
CCGCGGTCAGGCTCACACCGAGGCCTGAAGCCCTGCCAGGCGCCCGCATCGCCAGGCGCCATATTCACGCCAATGCCGCAGCGAACCCCTCAGCATTTTGAAACCGGCCAAAACTCAGCACGTTCGCACCGGCGCCCACAGCGGGCGAGCGCGCGCTTCATGAGAAGCAGGCGATAGGCGTAGTCACTCATTGCCCGGTCCCCTTCAAAGTACGCGAACCAAAGCCGCGGCATCGACGACCGACACGCGCATGTCGCCGACGCGGACCGTGTAGCCGCGCGACATGCGGACATCGCGCGGTGCGGGGCGGCCGGTCTTCTGCAGCCACGCGCCGACCAGCCAGGCCATGCCGGCGGGACTGCTGGTGCAGTGCGGGCAGGCCTGGTGCGCCGGCGTGTCGCCCAGCTGGGCAGCGAAGCCCGCCAGCGCGTCGGGGGTGAGGTCTTGGGATGCCATCGATGAAGCTCCTGGTTCAAGTGCTTGGGTTGATCAGTGCTGAGCCGGCTGACCGGCCTTCATGATTCGGTCGGCAGCGCCGAAGATCCGCTTTGCGCTTTTCTCGGGCAGTGAGCAGCCGTGCAGCCAGCCCTGGATGTAGAAGCGGCTCTCGGCCTGGCCGGGCAGGTCCAGCAATGCACACAGCAGGTAGGCGACGCCCTCGGCCTCTGCTTCTTCGATCTGACGCGTCAGCGTTTCGTCGTCCTGCATGTCAGCGATGGCGGTATGGCCGAGCACCACATGCGCCATTTCATGAAACCGGGTCTTGTGCTTCAAAGGGTTCAACGGGCTGATGCCGATGGTCCGTGCGCTGGCGTAGCCCAGGCGGTTGCCCAGCAGCTGCCGGAAGGGCTCTTCGACGATGTCGAGTGCGGCCATGGCGGTGACCGCATCCCATGCGGGCGTGACGCTCTCGGCGGTGAACTCGTCGCCTTCGGTCTGGTTCAGTGAAAACCAGTTCGGGCGCAGCATGAACAGGCTGAAGGTGCCGCCCTCCCCCGCTTCGGCCGAGTCGGCCGGTGCGTCCTTATCGGCGCGGCGCTTCACGCTGATGGGCATGAAAAGGCTGAGGGCCTTCTCGCCCTTCTTCACGAATCGCCCCTTCTCGCGCCACGCGTTGAAGCTGGCGATGGGCGCCAGCGGCAAGCCCTTTCCGAGCAGCTGCAGCGCGGCCAGCATCTGATTGCCAATGCTGTAGTTGTGGAACGCCCGATAGGCCTGATTCATCACGCCAGGTTGGGTCAGCGCCGCTTGAAGGATCGTCCGCATGTCGCCCAGCTCACGGGCTTGTCCACCCCCTGCCTGTTGGCCAGCCTCGGGGCCGAGGAACTGCGGATCAGTGGTGTCGTTGCTGGGGTGGTTGGACTGTGCGTTCATGCTGGTGGCCTCGTGTGGTGGTTGAAATCTGCCCGTCGGTTTCGCCTCGACGCATGAACAGCGGAAGCCAGGCAGGACACAAGGGCACGACCACAAGCCGCAGCTCGAAGCGCAGCGCAGAGACCGGGTGAGGACCGTGGGCGCCAGCCTTCACCCTTGGGGCCTGACTGGATGCCGCTATGCGTCGGAAAGAGGCGAACCGACAGGCAGTTCAGCCACCCCGAGCCACCGAACGCACAGGCCGGCTTACCACCCCATCAACGACACGCGCGAAGCTTCCCAGCTGAGCGAGCTATCGCCGCGCCGCGGCGCACTTCAACCAGCGCAGCGCAGGGTTGAGGCCGAGCGCAACGCGCTGGGCCTGCCTTGCGGGGTTAAGGCCAGCGCCGAAGGGGGGTCTCGTGCCTGGGCAACCCGAGTGCAGCGAGTGGGCGCCAGGCGCGAGTCGTCCCTGCTTGAGCGAACCTCACCACCACCGGCGCCCGCGATGCGAACCCGCAGGGTGAGCGATCCACCGTCGCGCAGCGACGCACTTCAGGTCTGGGTTGACCCGGTGGATGCCAGCCCACCGCCCGTGTCGCAGGCGAGAGAAGAAGGGGCGACAGGCCGCCGCCCCAAGGCCAGCGCGTCAGATAAGACCGCGTTCGGCCATGCTCAGTACGGCCGTCGAGGTGACGATCAGGTGATCCAGCACCCGAACGTCGACCATCAGGAGTGCGGACTTCAACGTCTGCGTCAGATGCTCGTCAGCGCGGCTGGGCTCTGCGGCGCCCGAAGGGTGTTAGGTTGCATTCCCCGGTGTCAACATCGTTGAAGCTTCCACCTCGTTGCCTGGACACTGAGTGACGCCCGAGCAGCCCTGTCCTCTTTCAGAGGCGAGTAGCCCGTCGCGCCGAAGTTCTTGCTGCAGGCCCTTG
>JAUXRG010000052.1 GCA_030681795.1 Rubrivivax sp. | reverse complement strand
CCAGCTCCAGCAAGCCGCGGCGGCAGCGCCAGGCAACTCGATCATGGGCCGACGAGTCAGACATGCCGTTTGACCAGCAGCGACTTGATGCGGCCGATGGCCTCGGTCGGGTTCAGCCCCTTGGGGCATGCATCGACACAGCTCATGATGCCGCGACAGCGGTACAACCGGTATGGGTCTTCCAGATTGTCCAGCCGCTCGGCGGTCGCTTCGTCGCGCGAGTCGGCAATGAAGCGATACGCCTGCAACAAGCCGGCCGGACCGACGAACTTCTCCGGGTTCCACCAGAACGACGGACACGCCGTGGTGCAGCAGCCGCACAGGATGCATTCGTACGCGCCATCGAGCAGCGCACGGTCGGCTGGACTTTGCAGGCGCTCGACTTCTGGCTCAGGATCATCGTTGATGAGATACGGCTTGATCGAGCGGTATTGCTTGTAGAACGGCTCCATGTCGACGATCAGATCACGGATCACCGGCAGACCTGGTAGCGGCCGCACCTCGATCGGTTCCTTCAGTTCGCCCAGGGGCGTGATGCACGCCAGCCGGTTCTTGCCGTTGACGTTCATCGCATCCGAGCCGCACACGCCTTCGCGGCAGGAGCGCCGCAGCGACAGGGTTTCGTCCTGCGCCTTGATCGCCAGCAGGGCGTCGAGCAGCATCTTGCCGGCGGGATCGATGTCGAGTTCGACATCCTGCATGCGGGGCTGGCTGTCGGTTTCCGGGTTGAAGCGGTAAATGCGGAATTTCATGCTCAATACACCCGCTCTTGCGGCCGGATCGACTCCACCGTCAGTGGCTTCAGCCGCACCGGTTTGGTGTCCACTTGGTCCGCTTCGCGCGAATACAGCGTGTGTTTGAGCCAATGCGCGTCATCGCGCTGCGGGAAATCTTCCCGCGTATGCGCGCCGCGACTTTCGGTGCGGTTGATCGCCGACACCAGAGTGGCCCGCGCCACACCGAGCAGATTCTCCAGTTCCAGCGCCTCGATGCGCGCGGTGTTGAACACGCGGCTGGTGTCCTGCAATCCGGCATGGGCCAGACGCTGTTCGAGCTGGTCCAGCTTGGCCAGCCCTTCACGCAACAGCGCATCGGTGCGGAACACCCCCGCATGCGCCTGCATCATGCGCCGCAGATCGTCGGTGATCGCCGCCACCCGCTCGCTGCCGGGCCGGTCCCAACGCATCAAGCGCGCCAGGCTTGCATCGGCGGCGGATTCCGGCAGCGGACGGGGATACGGGTTGTCGCGCAGATAGTCCTGCATGTGCAGCCCCGCCGCGCGGCCGAATACGATCAGATCGAGTAGCGAATTGCCGCCCAGACGGTTCGCGCCATGCACCGACACGCAGGCGCA
>JAUXRG010000048.1 GCA_030681795.1 Rubrivivax sp. | reverse complement strand
AGTTCGAGGGCAAGAGCTACCGCCTCAAGGAAGCCGCCTCACGCATCGCGCTCAACGCCGCCATCGACCCATAATTCGACCGTCCTGCCCGGGGGAGTTTGACTGGCCACAGGTGGGGGAATTTGAAGTGGCCATCAGGGGCTTCGACGCCAGATCGATGTGGCGCCGGATGTCGGCGTCGAGCGAGCGCATCCGCTCGCGGTACGGGTCCATGCCTCGCGTGTCGAGCTTGGCCAGCAGGCGAATGAAGGCGAGCAGGTCCGTCGCGACCGCCGCGACCTGGACGGTGGATGCCAGCAGCGCGGCCCGGTCAGCCCTGCGTTCGGCGGCGGGTGTTCTTGCGCGGCTTTGCGTTGTCGATCATCGCTGGTATGAGGGTGTAGTTGACGTGCGCCTCGCGATGACTTGGCCGAAGCCATGGCCCCATGATGGCCCCGAATGTGGCCCCCTTGGCGGTTGGAAGCCAAGAAACGCTGTTGGACGCGGAAAAACAGAAAACCCCAGTCGAATCAACGATCTGGGGTTCTTGATGGAACCGGACGGGACGTCGTTGGACGTCCTGGAGCCGTGTTACATGTGGTCGATCATGACCTGTCCGAAACCAGAGCACGACACCTGCGTGGCCCCGTCCATCAAGCGCGCGAAGTCGTAGGTGACCTTCTTGCTGAGGATGGAACGCTCCATCGACTTGATGATGAGGTCGGCGGCTTCGGTCCAACCCATGTGGCGCAGCATCATCTCGGCCGACAGGATCTCGGAACCCGGGTTCACGTAGTCCTTGCCGGCGTACTTGGGCGCCGTGCCGTGCGTGGCCTCGAACATGGCGATGCTGTCGCTCAGGTTCGCACCGGGGGCGATGCCGATCCCGCCCACCTGGGCGGCCAGCGCGTCGGAGACGTAGTCGCCGTTGAGGTTGAGCGTGGCGATCACCGAGTACTCAGCCGGGCGCAGCAGGATCTGCTGCAGGAAGGCATCGGCGATGCTGTCCTTGACGATGATGTCCTTGCCCGTCTTCGGGTTCTTGAACTTGCACCACGGGCCGCCGTCGATGAGCTGGGCACCGAACTCGCGCTGCGCCAGCGCGTAGCTCCAGTCACGGAAGCCACCTTCGGTGAACTTCATGATGTTGCCCTTGTGCACGATGGTCACGCTGGGCTTGTCGTTGTCGATGGCGTACTGGATGGCCTTGCGCACGAGGCGCTCGGTGCCTTCACGGCTGACCGGCTTGATGCCGATGCCCGAGGTGTTGGGGAAACGGATCTTCTTGACGCCCATCTCGTCCTGCAGGAACTTGATGACTTTCTTGGCTTGGTCGGTCTCGGCCTCGAATTCGATGCCGGCGTAGATGTCTTCGGAGTTCTCGCGGAAGATGACCATGTTGGTCTTCTCGGGCGCCTTGACCGGGCTGGGCACGCCCTTGAAATACTGAATCGGCCGCAGGCAGACGTAGAGATCGAGTTCCTGGCGCAGTGCGACGTTCAACGAACGGATGCCGCCACCCACGGGTGTGGTCAGAGGGCCCTTGATCGACACGACGTACTCACGCACCGCGGCCAGCGTTTCTTCGGGCAGCCAGACGTCGGGGCCATAGACCTTGGTCGATTTCTCGCCGGCGTAGACCTCCATCCAGTGGATCTTGCGCTTGCCGCCGTAGCTCTTGGCCACTGCGGCGTCGACCACCTTGAGCATGACCGGGGTGATATCAAGGCCCGTGCCATCGCCCTCGATGAACGGAATGATCGGCTGGTCGGGTACGTTGAGCGAGAAGTCTGCGTTGACGGTGATCTTCTGCCCGCCCTGGGGCACCTTGATGTGCTGGTACATGTCTGGGGTTCTCCATGAAGCCGGCGCGATGTGCGCTGCGGCCTGTGCGTGATCGAGCCTGAAATTCTATGCCAGGGGTGCTGTCAACCAACTGACTTCCCAGTGCGTTACGCGGTGGCCTCCCTGTTGGAGGAGCTTGATAAACCCACTCGAAAGGTACTCTGAGATGAACAAGATTCTGGCCGCCCTGATTGCCGCCGCTTTCGCCACCACTGGCGCGTTCGCCGCCGATGCCAAGCCGGCTGCTGCCGCTGGTTCGGCCGCCGCCAAGAAGGTTGAGAAAAAGGCTGAAGTCAAGGTCGAGAAGAAGGCCGAAGAAGCCAAGAAGTAAGCTGTCTTTGATGGCCGGATGCCTCCGCGGCGTCCGAAGCGCGACGCCCGGCCTGTGCCGGGCGTCGTCGCTTCCGGGTCCTTGAATCCTTGCGCTCGGCGGCGGGCGTGCTCAGAGTGGGGCGCAGTGGGCGCCTGTGCGCTGCCACAGGCTCTGGCTCAGGGCCCAACCCGAGGCCACCACGATCAGCAGGCCGGCGGCGCGCATGAGCCAACGTTCACGCACGGCAGCGTTTCCGCCACTCAGCAGTCGGCGCCAGACCCAGGGCCCGAACAGCAAGCCAGGCGCCGAGGCCACAGCGAACCCAGCCATGGCCGCTGCGCCGGCCCACGGCCCATCGGTCATGGCGGCCACCAGCAGCGCCGACTGCAGCAGGCCACAGGGCCAACCCACCCAAAGGCTGCCCGCAGTCACGGCTCGCAGCGGGCTGCGGACTCTTTGCCAGGAGCCTGACTCAGCCACGCGCGGCACGCGTCCGATATTGGCCAGCCAAGCCGGTAGCTGGCCTTTCCAAACCAACCAGAGCCCGAGTGCGAACGCCGCCGCATTCAGCATCGTCCAGACGGGACGCAGCACAGGGGTGACTTGCGACCAGGTGGCCAAACTCGAGACGCTGGCCGAGGCTAGCGCACCCCCAGCCGCATAGCTGGCCACACGTGCAAGGTGAAAGGACGCGCCCGCAGCCCAGCCGCCACGGCCGACGGCTGCAGCACAAGGCGCGCTGCACATGGCGGTACAGTGCGGTGAACCGACCAGACCCAGAAGTGCAGCGCTCGCGATAAGCGCGGAATCCACCTCTAGATGATGCGCGAAAAACGCTCGCGCACGCGGTCGGCCTGCAGATGACGGTCGAAGACCATGGCCACGGCCCGGATGAAGTACCACCCCGTCGGCGTGACCTGGATGGCTTGGTCCGACAACTCGACCAGGCCCCCTTCGACCAGCGGCTGCAGCTTTTCGAATTCATGGACGAAGGTCTCGCGCATCTTGATCAGATGCGCCAATTCGATGGATTCGAACTCCACGCGGCCCTGGCACATCAGCGCCATGATGACCGCCCGGCGCAGGAGATCGTCGCGCGTCAGGGCCAGTCCGCGCACGATGGGGAATTCGTCTTGCGCGAGGGCGTCCTGATACTCCTCCAGCGTCTTGGCGTTCTGGCTATAGGTCGCCCCGACGCGCCCGATGGACGACACGCCCAGCCCGATCAAGTCGCAATCAGGCTGCGTGGTGTAGCCCTGGAAGTTGCGGTGCAGGCGACCCTGGCGTTTGGCCACCGCCAGGGCGTCACCCGGCAAGGCGAAGTGGTCCATGCCGATGTGGACATAGCCGCTGGCCTGGAAACCCGCCAGGGCGGTGCCCAGCATGCGGATGCGCTGTTCGCCGGTGGGGAGTGTTTCGCTGTCGATTCGGCGTTGCGGCTTGAAACGGTGCGGCATGTGCGCATAGGCGTACAAGGCGATGCGCGTCGGGTGCAGCTCCGAGATCTGCGCCACCGTGCGCTTGAACGACTCCGGCGTTTGCTTTGGCAAGCCGTAGATCAGGTCGGCATTGATCGACTCGAAGCGCAAGGCCCGCGCCTCGGCCACGAGCTCGCGCACGGATTCGTAGGACTGCACCCGGTGCACGGCCGCCTGCACTTCGGGGTCGAAGTCCTGAATACCGAAGCTGACCCGATTGAACCCCATCGCTACCATGTGACGAAGGCGCTCGCGTGTCGCAGTGCGTGGATCGACTTCGATCGAGACTTCGGCCCCAGGCGCCAGCTTGAAGGACTGACGCAGCATGTCCATCAACTGACCCAGTTCGTCGTCGGACAGGAAGGTGGGTGAGCCCCCCCCGAGATGAAGTTGCGATACCGGCTGGGTTCGCCCCAGGGCCTCGGCGTGCAGCGTGATTTCCTTCTGCAGCAGCGTTAGGTACTCGGCGCCACGGCTGTGGTGCTTGGTGATGATCTTGTTGCAGGCGCAGTAGTAGCAGAGCGCCTCGCAGAACGGGATGTGCACGTAAAGCGATAAAGGCGACACCCCTCCCACCACCGCGCCCTGTGCGCGTTGCCGCAAGGCCTGCCGGTACTCCGTCGGCCCGAACGCTTCGACGAAACGATCCGCGGTGGGATACGATGTGTAACGTGGCCCTGGGACATCCAGCCGCCGCAACAGGGCATCCGAGAGCACGGGTTCTGGGGTCAGCGTTCCGACAGGGTTCATAGGCATACTCTGCCAAACTGGCGCCGCCGCGGGTTGATCTCGCTCAATCTGGCCCGTGGATTACCTGCAGGTAGCCGCGAGAGGGGGCTCTGGGCTATCCAAGCTTCGATGGGCCATACTGCCGACTCTGCAACCGGCACGCATTCAATGCACACAGTACACAACAGCATCCGGCTTGAACCATTCAAGGTGGCCTGCTCGAGCTGTAACCTGCGCGAACTCTGTTTGCCCGTCGGCATGTCGCAGGAGCAGGTGGACCGTCTCGAAGCCATCGTGGCGACGCGGCGCACCGTGGCCAGGGGTGACGCCCTCTTCCGTACCGGAGATGCATTCACCTCCTTGTACGCCGTGCGAACCGGTTTTTTCAAGACCTGCGTCTCTTCGGAAGATGGGCGTGACCAAGTCACCGGCTTCCAGATGGCCGGGGAGTTGCTCGGTCTGGACGGCATTGGCGCCGACCGCCACACCTGCGACGCCGTCTCGCTGGAAGATTCGCAGGTCTGCGTCATTCCATACCACATGCTGGAAGACCTCTCGCGCGAACTCTCCGACCTGCAGCGCCACTTCCATCGCATCATGAGCCGCGAGATCGTTCGAGACCACGGCGTGATGCTGTTGCTGGGCAGCATGCGCGCGGAGGAGCGGCTGGCGGCCTTCCTGCTCAACCTGACTCAGCGGCTCCAGACGCGCGGCTTTTCGTCCAGCTCACTCGTTCTGAGGATGACGCGCGAGGAAATCGGCAGCTATCTCGGCCTCAAGCTCGAGACCGTGAGCCGGGCGTTTTCCAAGTTCCAGGAGGACGGCCTGCTGGAAGTCAAGCAGCGACAGATTCGCGTGCTGGCGCCGGAGGCGCTTCAGGCGCTGATCAACGGCAGCTCTTGCTGATGCCCCCGCCGGCAGCCGCCACCCAGAAGAATAGGAACGCGGAGGAATAGCGCTGGGCAAGGCACTGCATGGGCGTGCTCGCCCATGCCCTCAACGCAAAGGCGTCGCAGCGTGGTTTCGACCTTGCACGGCCGGGAGTTCGGCCTTGCTCTTGGCCACCGGCGCCTTGAGCACGGGGTCCGGGTGCCGGATCGCGAGCGAGAGCGTCACGAAGCTCGCCACGACGACGATGGCGGGCCCGCCGATGACCATCCAAACGATGGGAAATCGCCACCAGGGGCCTGAGCTGGTCTCGCCATTGGCGGGTGCCGCTCTGGACTCAGGCATCGAGCGTTCCTGCAACAACCGATACGACGCCTCCGGAAGAGCCCGGGCCCGCTCTCATTTGCCGGCCACCATGGTGCCCTTCGACAGGTTCAACACATAGGCTCCGAGCACATGAATCTGCTCCGGGGTGAGTAGCCGACCCTGCGCAGGCATGACATTCGTCTTGCCGTTGTTGACCTGGTCGATGATGGTCTTTTCACCCCAGCCGTGGAGCCAGATCTTGTCCGTCAAGTTGGGGGCCCCGACCGCATACATGCCCTTGCCCTCCGGGCCATGGCAAGCCGCACAGACCGCAAATTTAGCCTTGCCCATTTGGGCCGCCGCCGCGTTGTGGGGACTGCCCGACAGGCTGAGTACGTATTGCGCCACGTTCTTCACATCCTCGGGGGCGCCCACGGCGGCCGCCATCGGCGGCATGTTGCCCGTGCGTCCGTCCTTGATCACCGTCTTCACGTAGTCCATCGTGTCGCCCCCCAGCCAGTCCTTGTCCGCCAGGTTGGGGAATCCCTTGCTGCCGCGCCCGTCCGAACCATGGCACTGCGAGCAGTTGTTCAGGAACAGGCGATTGCCGATGCCCATGGCCTGTTCATTGGCGCCCAGCTGGTCTGCGGTCATGGTGGTGTACTTCGCATACACGGGGGCCATCGCCAAGCGGGCCTTTTCCTGCTCGACCTCGTACTGACCCACGCTGGTCCACTTGAGCGTGCCCGCGTTGGTGCCCAGCCCGGGGTACAGGGCCAGGTACAGAGCGGCAAACACCACGGTCAGAACATACAACCACGCCCACCAGCGTGGCAGCGGGTTGTTCAGTTCACGCAGGTTCTCGTCCCACACGTGCCCTGTGGAGTTGTCATTGGACATTACCGTGCGACGGCTCGCGAAGATGAGCAAGATCAAGCAGGCCAGAAGGCTCACGACCGTGATCAGCACTACATACCAGTCCCAGCCGCTGTTGACGAAATCACTCACGACTTCTCTCCTCGGGGTTCGTTCACATCTTGTTCGCCGGAAAAGGGCAGATTGGCCGCTTCGTCGTGTTCGTGCTTGCGCCGCCGGTTCCAGGTGTCAGCCACCAGACCCAAAAACAGCACAAAGCTGAACACCGTGACGGCCACCCGCAGGTCGTTGACATCCATGCGCGCTTCTCCTACTTGCCTGCGGTGCCCAGCACCTGCAGGTAGGCCACCAGGGCATCCATCTCGCTCGCGCCCTTCACGTCCTCGGCGGCCTTGGCGATCTCGGCGTCGGTGTACGGAACGCCCACGATGCGCAGCGCCTTCATGCGCGGTGCCATGTCCAGGGGATCGACCTTGCCAGTGAGAAGCCAGGGATAGGCCGGCATGTTGGATTCGGGCACCAGGTCGCGCGGGTTGTTCAGGTGCACGCGGTGCCACTCGTCGCTGTACTTGCCGCCTACGCGGTGCAGGTCGGGACCGGTGCGCTTGCTTCCCCAGAGGAAGGGGTGGTCATAGACGAACTCGCCTGCGGTCGAGAACGCTCCGTAGCGCAGCGCCTCGGCCCGGAACGGGCGCACCATCTGCGAGTGGCAGTTGTTGCAGCCCTCGCGGATATAGATGTCGCGGCCCGCCAGTTGCAGCGGGGCATAGGGCTTGACCCCGGGCGCGGGCTGCGTCGTCGAGCGCTGGAAGAACAGCGGCACGATCTCGACCAGCCCACCCACCGCCACGGCCAGCAGGATGAGCACGATCATGAGGAAGTTGTTGGTCTCGATCTTCTCGTGACCACGTGGAGGATGCGCGGTTGCCATGTGGGTGTTCTCCTTTTTGGGCCGGCTCAGGCGAGGGCCGGCGTGGCATGTACCGGCGGGATGGGTGCCAGCGCGGGCTTGCCTGCGCGGACCGTCATCACCACGTTCCAGGCCATGATGAGCATGCCGGTCAGGTACAGCGTGCCGCCCAGCAACCGCACCACGTAGTACGGGAAGGTGGCCTTCACGCTCTCGACGAAGCTATAGACCAGCGTGCCGTCGGGGTTGACCGCGCGCCACATCAGGCCCTGCATGACGCCGGCGATCCACATCGCTGCGATGTACAGCACGATGCCGATGGTGGCGATCCAGAAGTGGGTCTCGATGGCCTTCACGCTGTACATCTGCTTTTGGCCGAACAGGCGCGGGATCAGGTAGTACAGGGATCCCATGCTGATCAGACCAACCCACCCGAGCGCGCCGCTGTGGACGTGCCCGACGGTCCAGTCGGTGTAGTGGCTCAGGGCGTTGACGGTCTTGATCGACATCATCGGCCCCTCGAACGTGCTCATGCCGTAGAACGACAGGCTGACGATGAGGAACTTCAGGATCGGGTCGTCGCGCAGCTTGTGCCAGGCACCGCTGAGGGTCATGATGCCGTTGATCATGCCGCCCCAACTCGGGGCCAGCAGCACCAGCGAGAAGATCATGCCTATGCTCTGTGCCCAGTCGGGCAACGCGGTGTAGTGCAGGTGGTGGGGGCCGGCCCACATGTAGGTGAAGATCAGGGCCCAGAAGTGCACGATGCTCAGGCGATAGCTGAAGACCGGGCGTTCGGCCTGCTTCGGGATGTAGTAGTACATCATGCCCAGGAAACCCGCGGTGAGGAAGAAGCCCACCGCGTTATGCCCGTACCACCACTGGACCATGGCGTCCTGCACGCCGGCGTAGGCTGAGTAACTCTTGGTCAGGCTGACTGGAATTGCCGCGCTGTTGAAGATGTGCAGCAGCGCGACGGCAAGGATGAAGGCACCGAAGAACCAGTTCGCCACGTAGATGTGCCGCACCTTGCGAATGCCGATGGTGCCGAAGAACACCACCGCATACGAGACCCAGACCACCGCGATCAGCAGGTCGATCGGCCATTCCAGTTCGGCGTACTCCTTGCTCGAGGTCATGCCCAGCGGCAGCGTGATGGCCGCGGCCAGGATCACGAGTTGCCAGCCCCAGAAGGTGAACAGCGCCAGCTTGGGTGCGAAGAGCCGCGTGTGGCAAGTTCTCTGCACCACGTGGTAGGAGGTGGCGAACAGCGCGCAGCCGCCAAACGCAAAAATCACCGCGTTGGTATGCAGCGGGCGCAAGCGTCCGTAGCTCAGGAACGAGATCCCGAAGTTCAGCTCGGGCCAGGCCAGTTGCGAGGCAATGATCACCCCCACCAGCATGCCCACCACGCCCCAGAGGATGGCAGCCAAGGAAAACAGGCGTACGACGTCATCCGTGTAAACGCCCTCTTTTGGCGCGGTCACTGCTGCGCTGCTTGTCATGGACAAATCTCCTCTTTCGATGAATCGGACCGACGCGTGGATTCTTGGCGAACGGAGGCTGCTAAACCATGTTCGAGATGAGTTTTTTCATCATGGTTTACGAGGATGCGCTGCCCCTCGGACTCCAGGTCATCGAATTGGCCCCGATGCAACGCCCAGGCAAACACTCCCAAAATCAGCAGCACCAGTGCGGCCGAAAGCGGAACGAGCAGGTACATGCTTTCCATTCAACGATCCTTTGCGTTCAGTCGGCGGCGCGCAGTGCGTTGAGCACCACGAACAGCGAACTGGTGGCCATGCCCAGCCCGGCGGCCCAGGGTGGCAACCACCCCGCCAAGGCAAGAGGAATGGCCACGATGTTGTAGGCCGCCGCCCAGATCAGGTTCTGGCGCACGATGCGCACGGTACGCAGCGCCGAACGTCGAGCCGCGGCCAGGTCCCCCAGGCGATTCGAGGTGATCACGGCGTCCGCGCCACTGCGAGAGACCAACGCCCCCTGCCCCATGGCCAGGGACACGTCGGCGCGCATGAGCACCGGCGCGTCATTGATGCCGTCGCCCACCATCGCCACGCGCCGGCCGGCCGCCTGTGCCTCGGCCACTGCTGCCAGCTTGGCCTCCGGCGTGGCACCAGCGAGCACTTCATCAAAGCCGATGCGCGCGGCGAAGGCCTGCGCTCGCTCGGGTCTGTCGCCGGTGAGGAGCGTGACGCGCAGCCCTTCATCACGCAAGGCCTTCACTGCCGCCGCGGCATCGTCGCGCAACATCTCTTCGAACTCGAAGTGCGCCATCGCCCGACCTTCGCGGCCCAGCCACACTTGTGCGCCTTCGGTGGCCGTGGCGCCGGCATCGACCCACGCCAGCGTTCCCAGCTTCCAGGAACGGCCTTGCGCGTCGCAACCACTCAAGCCCTGGCCGGGCTGCTCTGCCACGGACGACCACCCGCGGCTTGCCGCCACCCGGGTGCCTGCTTCGACGAGAGCCCGCGACAGCGGGTGCGTCGACCAGGCAGCCAATCCGGCCGCCGTGGCCAGCGCCCCATCGCTGTCGCTGAAGAACCCCTGCCCGGCACTCGTCAGGTGCACCCCGCTGCAGATCAGCCGGTCGTGGGTCAGCGTGCCGGTCTTGTCGAAGAACACCTGCTGCACGCCGGCCAGGACCTCCAGCGCTTCCAGCCTCTGCAGCAGCACACCGCGTCGGGCTAGCCCGCGCGCGGCAGCGACCAGGGTGGCCGGCGCGGCCAGCGACAAGGCGCAAGGACAGGTGACGATGAGGACCGACACCGCCACCCACACGGCACGCGATGGGTCGATCAGGCTCCACACGGCGGCGGCGCCCGCGGCCAGCACGAGCACGGTCCACAGGAAGGGTCCGGCCCAACGATCGGCCAGGCGCACGGCCTGTGGCCGCTGGGTCGATGCGCTGCGCATCATCGAGACGATGGCCTCCACCCGCGTGTCGGCACCGACACGCAGCACGCGCACCAGCACGGGGCTACCCAGATTCATGCTGCCGGCCACGACGGGAGCGCCGCAGGCCTTTGCGACCGGGGCCGATTCCCCGCTGAGCAAGGCCTCGTCGGCGCGAGTGTCGCCCTGCTCGATCACGCCATCGGCCGCAAAGGCCTGGCCCACAGGCACGCGCAGCAGGTCCCCGGGGCGCAGGCGGTGAACGCTAACCGCCTCGGTGCTGCCATCACTGGCCACGCGCCATGCGGTCTCGGGCAGGCAGGCGAGCGTGCGCTCCAGCGCCTCGGCGGCGCGGTGCCTGGCCCGCAACTCGAGGTAGCGCGAGCCGAGCAGGAAGCTGACGAACATGGTCAGCGAATCGAAGTACACGTCCTGACCGAACGGGCCGGAGGGGTCGAAGGTGGCGCCTGTGCTGGCCACGAAGGTGATCGCCACACCCAGCGCCACGGGCACATCCATGCCCAGGCGCCTGCGGCGCACGGCATGCCAGGCGCCCTTGAAGAAGGGGCCCGCCGAAAACAGCAGCACCGGCAGCGCCAATAGCCAACTGCCCCAGTTCAGCAACTGCCGCAGGTCAGGGGCGAGGTCGCCCGGCCCCGCCACATAGCTGGGCGTGGCGAACATCATCACCTGCATGGCGCAAAAACTGGCCACGAAGAGACGCCACAGCGCCTGCCGATGTTCATGGCGGCGCAGGGCTCGTGCGGGCGCGGCGGCATCCGGCACCGCGTCGTAGCCGGCCGCGCGCACCGCGGCAATCAGCGTGGAAGGTTGTGTCGAGGCAGGATCCCAGCAGATCGTGGCGCGCTCGGCTGCAGCGCTCACGCTGGCGCTGCGCACCCCCTTCACGCCCAGCAGCGCCTGCTCGATCAGCCCGGAACACGCGGCACAGTACATGCCCGCGAGCTGCAGCGATGATTCCGCGAGCCGTTCGCCGTCGGGCCCGGCCACCCAGCGGGTGAAACGACCTTGTTCGATCGGGTCGTCGACCACGTCCAGAGGCGTGTCGTGCGGTGTGTGGGGAGCTGCGGTGGCTGCCGTCATGGAGGGCCGTCTCGGGTCACGATAATGTAGTTCCAGCCTGCCGATCCGCCCATATGAGTTTCCTCCGATCGTCGACCGCGTCGCTGCCTCTGGCCCTGCTGCTGACTGCATTGACCGCGTCAGCCGCGGCCCAGAGCGGTCCGCAACCACGACTCGATGTCGTGCCGCTGACTGCCGGCATGCACGTGATCCAGGCCGAACTCGCCGTCACGCCCGCCCAACAGGCCACCGGCATGATGTTCCGCACCAAGATGGGCGCCAGCGAAGGGATGCTTTTCGTCAATGACGACAGTGGCGTGCGCTGCTTCTGGATGCGCAACACCCTGCTGCCCCTGACGATCGCCTTCCTGGCCGACGACGGCACGATCGTGAACCTGGAAGACATGGCCCCGCGCAGCGACGACTCGCACTGCTCGGCCAAGCCCGTGCGCTATGCACTGGAGATGAACCTGGGCTGGTTCGCCAAGCGGGGCATCAAGGCGGGCCAGCGCCTGCGCGGCGGGCCCTTCGGCAAGTAGTCAGCTCAGGTTCGAGGGCAGGCCTTGAGCCCACCCTGCAGAGCAGCCGCTTCAGGCGAAATTGGCCTCGGCAAAACCCCAGTTCACCAGCTTGTCGAGGAAGGTCTCGACGAACTTCTGGCGCAGGTTGCGGTAGTCGATGTAGTAGGCGTGTTCCCACACGTCCACCGTCAGCAACGCCTTGTCGGCTGTCGTCAGCGGCGTGCCCGCCGCGCCGGTATTGACGATGTCGACGCTGCCATCGGCTTTTTTCACCAGCCAGGTCCAGCCAGAGCCGAAATTGCCGACGGCCGACTTGACGAAGGCCTCGCGGAACGCCGCATACGAACCCCACTTGGCCTGGATGGCCGCACCCAGCGCGCCACCGGGCTCGCCACCGCCAGCGGGCTTCATGCAGTTCCAGAAGAAGGTGTGGTTCCAGACCTGGGCGGCGTTGTTATAGATGCCCCCCGGGGACGCCTTTCGAATGATGTCCTCGAGCGCGAGCGCTTCGAACTCGGTGCCCTTCTGGAGGTTGTTCAGGTTGACGACGTAAGCGTTGTGGTGCTTGCCGTGGTGAAACTCCAGCGTCTCGCGGCTGTAGTGCGGCGCCAGTGCGTCGATGGCGAACGGCAGTGCAGGAAGGGTGTGTTCCATGGTGCGAATCCTTGTAGAGACTGAGGGAAACCGGGTCAGCCCGCATTGTAGGCAGCCGGTCTCAGGCTGTCGGTGGCAGGGGCTCCACGTCGAGGATCTCGGCGCGCGCGCGGCCGTCGGCCCATACGGCTCGCACGGCCTGGCCGGGCCGCAGCGAGAGCGCTGAAACGATGGGCCTGCCGTCGCCCGCTTCGACCCAGGCGTAGCCGCGCTGCAGCACCCGGTGCGGATCATGGGCAAGCAACTGCCGCTCGGCGCCGCCCAGGCGCAGATGCTGTGTCTGGCGTTGCACGGCCATGGCGCGCTGCAGGCGCGCTGCCAGGCGCGGTGGCTCTCCCGCCAGTCGGGCGCACTGCTGACCCAGCGCACGCAGCATCCGACGCGCGGCTTCGTCAAGGCGCTGCTGCTGGCCAAGCACGGAGCGAGCCGGCTGGCCCAGGCGCAGGGCCACCGTATCCAGCCGTTGGGTGGCGGCTTGCAGGCTGCGCGTGGCCGCTCGCTGAAGACCGGCCTGGCGCGCCTGAAGTGCGTGCAAGGCCTCGTCGCGCGCCGGGGCGGCGAGCTCGGCCGCCGCCGTGGGTGTCGGTGCCCTCAGGTCGGCGGCCAGGTCGCATAGCGTCACGTCGGTCTCATGCCCTACCCCGCACAGCACCGGCAAGGGGCTGGCCACCACGGCCTGAACGACGCGTTCGTCGTTGAAGGCCCACAGGTCTTCCAGCGAGCCGCCCCCCCTCACCAGCAGCAGCGCGTCCACCTCGCGGCGAGCGCCTGCCAGCTGCAGCGCCGCGACCAGCGCCGCCGGCGCCTCGGCCCCCTGCACCAGGCTCGGGTAGACCACCACCCGAACCTGCGGCGCGCGTCGGCGCAAGGTGGTCAGCACATCATGCAGCGCTGCAGCGCCCAGCGAGGTCACGACGCCCAGGGCCGCAGGGAACGTGGGCAGCGGCCGCTTGCGCGCCGCGTCGAAGAGGCCTTGGGCCTGCATCCTTGCACGGCGGCGCAGGAATTCCTCGTACAGCGTGCCAGCGCCCAGGCGCTGCAACGACTCCACGACCATCTGCAGTTCACCCCGGGCGTCGTAGATGCCCAGGCGGCCGCGCACCTCGACCTGCTGGCCGTCTGCGGGCGCGAAATCCACCAGCGCCGTGGCGCGGCGGAACATCGCGCAACGCAGCAATGCGTTTGCGCCCCCGGAATCCTTCAGCGAAAAGTAGCAATGCCCGCTGGGAGCGCGCGCGAACCCGGAAAGCTCCCCGCGAACCACCACGGCGCCTAGCCGCGCGGCCAGCGCGTCGCTACAAGCCACCAACAGCGCCGCCACACCCCAGGAGATGCGCGCGGGCGGCCCTTCCTGGGGCTCAGCCACGCGAAAACCCAGGCCCGGCGCGGCTTCGGAACTCCACAGCCGCGTCAATCCAGGCCGAGCACCGCCTCTTGACTGTCATGGACTGGTCATATCCGTGTAACCCATTGATTTCTATGACAAACTTTGTGCCGAAATTTTGAGCACGGGCAGGACGACCGCCAATTGATTGCAGTTTCACCGCTTGTCCTGGCGGTTTTCCACATAGTTGTCCACAACTTCGGTGGACAGCGTGGCCGGCGGTTTCGAAGCTGGCTTTGCCGTGGTCAAGCCGCGAACGCCATCGGCCATAATGCCGCGCGTTGACGGCACCCATGCCGCCATTCACGCGGCACGAGAAACCCTTGCTTTCCATCATACAAGCGGCCGGCTGGCCGATCTGGCCACTGATACTGTGCTCCGTGGTGGCGCTGGCTCTTGCCATAGAGCGGCTATTCCACCTGCGCACGCCACGGGTGGCGCCACCCACGCTGGTGGACGAAGTGATGGGCGTGACACGCGGCAGCTTGCCGGCGGCGGAGGTCGTGAACAAGCTGGCCGACAACTCGGTGCTCGGCGCCGTGCTGGCCGCCGGCCTGCGCAGCGTGATTGCCGAGCCTCGCATCACCGAGGTGGCCTTGCGGCAGTCCTTCGAGAGCGCCGGCCGCATCGCCGTGCACGGCCTGGAGCGCTACCTCAACACCCTGGGCACCATCGCGGCCGCTGCGCCCCTGCTCGGCCTGTTCGGCACCGTGGTCGGGATGATCGAGATCTTCGGCTCGCAGGCACCCACCGGCGGCGGCAACCCGCAGCAACTGGCCCACGGCATTTCCGTGGCGCTCTACAACACCGCCTTCGGGTTGATGATCGCTATCCCTTCGCTGATGCTGTACCGCTACTTCCGCGGCCGCGTCGACGAGTACCAGCTCACGATGGAGCTGGCCGCCGAACGCATGTTGCCGCACCTGATGCGCTTCGTGGTCCGGGCGAACGCTTGACGCAGGCCACCCGCCGATGAAGTTCAGCCGCCGCCGCATCGAAGAGCCGGACATCAACCTGATTCCGTTCATCGACGTGCTGCTGGTGGTGCTGATCTTCCTCATGCTCAGCACGACCTATTCGCGCTTCACCGAGCTCCAGATCAACCTGCCGGCAGCGGACGCAGAGAAGCTGCGCGAGCGGCCCGGCGAGGTGATCGTGGCGGTGGCTGCCGACGGCCGCTACTCGGTCAACCGCAAGGCGGTGGACGGTCGCAGCGTCGAGCTGCTGGCTGCCGAGCTGAGCGCCGCGGCGAGCGGACGCGCCGATACCGTCGTCATCATCTCGGCTGACGCCATGGCAGCGCACCAGGCGGTGGTCAACGTCCTCGACGCCGCGCGGCGCGCGGGCTTGATGCGGCTGACCTTCGCCGCCCAGACCGCCGGCGGCGCGGCGCGTTGACGGTGGCCACGGCGCACGCGCCGAGCTGGGCCGCCCGCTTCGAGGCCTGGCTGATGCGGCATTGGTGGCGGGCCCGCCCCAGCGGCCTGTCGCACATCTTGCGCCCGGTGGCGTGGATCTACGGCGCCCTGGCCACCTACCAGCGCACCCATGCCGCGCCCGCACAGTGCGCGCCGGTGCCCGTGCTGGTGGTGGGCAATTTTGTCGTCGGTGGAGCGGGCAAGACGCCGACCGTCATCGCCATCGTTGAGGCGCTGCAAAGGGCCGGCCGCCGGCCTGGAGTCATCTCGCGCGGATACGGGCGGCGCGAAGAAACTGCCTGCGCCGTGGGCCCCAAAACCGACTCCACCAGCGCGGGCGATGAACCCGTGCTGATTGCGCGCCGCACGGACGCGCCGGTCTGGGTGGGCCGAGACCGCGTTGCGGCCGCACAAGCCCTGTGCGCCCACCACCCGCAAGTCGACGTACTGGTGGCCGACGACGGTCTGCAGCACCACGCCCTGGCCCGCGCCGCCGAGCTGGTGGTTTTCGACGAGCGGGGTGCCGGCAACGGCCTGCTGCTGCCGGCCGGCCCGTTGCGCGAGCCCCTGCCATTGCGCCTGCCCGACCGCATGCGCGTGCTCTACACCGCAGGCCATGCGAGCACGCCACTGCCCGGCGTGCTGGCGCGGCCCACGATCGCCACGGCGTGGCCGCTGGCCGCCTGGCGCGACGGCAATGCCGCCGCCGCATTGCCACTGGCCGAGTTGCGTGGCCGGCGGCTGCTGGCCGCGGCCGGCATGGCCGCGCCGGAGAAGTTCTTTGCCATGCTCGAAGCCGCCGGCCTGACCCTCACCCGCCTGCCGCTGGCCGACCACCACGACTACCGCACCCTGCCCTGGCCGGCCGGCACGCCGGACGTCATCACGACCGAGAAGGACGCCGTCAAGCTCAGGCCCGAACAACTCGGCGCCACGCGGCTGTGGGTGGTGCCGCTAGACTTGCAGCTTCCTGCCGCGCTCGTCGGCGAACTCCTGGCGCTGCTCTTCAAACCGAGTGCGGCGCCCAAAGCCCCATGACGCTTGACCACCGCCTGATCGACCTGCTTGTGTGCCCCGTTTGCAAAGGCGCGCTGGAGATGCTGCGCGACGCCGAGCAGCGCCCCGTGGAACTGGCCTGCCATGCAGACCATCTGGCCTTCCCCATCCGCGACGGCATTCCGGTGATGCTGGAGAGCGAAGCGCGCGCCCTCGACGGCCCGACATCGGCAGCCTAGGCGCGCGCCGCGCATGAGCTTCTCGGTGCTCATCCCGGCGCGCCTGGCATCGACCCGCCTGCCCGGCAAGCCGCTGGCCGATATCGCCGGCAAGCCCATGGTGGTGCGCGTGGCCGAGCGTGCTGCGCGCAGCGGTGCGGCACGCGTGGTGGTGGCGGCCGACGACGCGCGCATCCTGAAGGCCTGCGCCGAGCACGGCGTGCAGGCCGTGCTCACACGCGCTGACCACGCCAGCGGGAGCGACCGCCTGGCCGAGGCCTGCGCCTTGCTCGGGCTGGATGGCAGCGACCTGGTCGTCAACGTGCAGGGCGACGAGCCGCTCATCGACCCGGCCCTGGTGCGGCGCTGTGCCGAGCTGCTGGCCGAGCGCGCCGATTGCGTCATGAGCACGGCCGCGCACCCCATCACCGAGCTGGCCGAATACCTGAACCCGAACGTCGTCAAGGTGGTGCTCGACGCGGCGGGCCGTGCGCTGTATTTCAGCCGTGCGCCGGTGCCCTGGTGGCGTGACGGCCACGCCGGTGGCGTGCGCGAGCTGCCCACGCCGGCGCCCTTGCGCCACGTGGGCCTGTACGGCTACCGCGCGGGCTTTCTGCGCCGCTTCCCTGCGCTGGCGCCGGCACCGCTGGAGCAGTGCGAAGCGCTGGAGCAATTGCGCGTGCTCTGGCACGGTGAGCGCATCGCCGTGCACGTGGCGCCGCAGGGCTCGGGGCCGGGGGTCGACACCCCGGAAGATCTGGCGCGGGTGCGAGCCATTTTTGCCTCGGGCGCCGGGTCGGCCTGACAGGTGTCTGACGGGTCGGCCTGAAGGGTCGGCCTGCCGCCCGGGAGCGCGTACCATTCTCCCTTCGAGACAAGCACGGACCGGCCCGCGCGCTGCGCGTGAACGGCCACCGTGCGACGCCGCAAGAGATCGCACAGAACACCGCACAAAACACCGAGGAACCCGATGAGACTGATCCTCCTGGGCGCGCCAGGTGCCGGCAAGGGCACGCAAGCAAGCTTCATCTGCCAGCGTTTCGGCATTCCGCAAATCTCCACCGGCGACATGCTGCGCGCGGCCGTCAAGGCCGGCACCGCGCTGGGCGTGGCGGCCAAGAAGGTGATGGACTCGGGTGGCTTGGTGAGCGACGAAATCATCATCGGCCTGGTCAAGGAACGCATCGCGCAGCCCGACTGCGCCAAGGGCTTCCTGTTCGACGGCTTCCCGCGCACCCTCCCACAGGCCGATGCGATGAAGGCCGTCGGGGTCAGGCTCGACGTGGTGCTCGAGATCGACGTGCCCGACAGCGCCATCATCGAACGCATGAGCGGCCGCCGCGTGCACCCCGCCTCGGGCCGCAGCTACCACGTCAAGTTCAATCCGCCCAAAGTGGCGGGCCTGGACGACGCCACCGGCGAGCCCCTGATCCAGCGCGACGACGACAAGGAAGAGACCGTGCGCAAGCGCCTGGAGGTCTACCAGCGCCAGACCCGGCCGCTCGTCGACTACTACGGCCAATGGGCCGCCACCGGCGATGCCCATGCCCCGCGCTATGTGCGCATCAGTGGCACCGGCGGCGTGGACGAGATCACCGCGCGCGTGATGGGCGCATTGGGCGCCTGAGCGCTGAAAAAAGGAGCACGGAGTGGAAATTTCAGGCAAGACATTCATCGTCACCGGCGGCGCGTCCGGCCTCGGCGAAGGCACGGCGCGCATGCTGGCGGCCCAGGGCGGCAAGGTGGTCGTGGCCGACTTGCAGGTCGAACGCGGCCAGTCCGTCGCCCACGAGATCGGCGGCATATTCGTCCAGTGCGATGTCAGCCAGGAGGCCGATGGCCAGGCCGCGGTGGCCGCCGCCGTGGCGCTGGGCAAGCTCATGGGCCTGGTGAATTGCGCCGGCATTGCGCCGGCCGCCAAGACCGTGGGCAAGGACGGCGCGCACGCGCTGGCGCTCTTCACCAAGGCCATCACCGTCAACCTGATCGGCAGCTTCAACATGATTCGCCTGGCCGCCGAGGCCATGGCCAAGAACGCGCCCGAGACCACGGGCGAGCGCGGCGTGCTCATCAGCACCGCCAGCGTGGCGGCCTACGACGGCCAGATCGGCCAGGCCGCCTATGCGGCCAGCAAGGGCGGCATCGTCGGCATGACGCTGCCCATCGCCCGCGACCTGGCACGCAACGGCATCCGCAACATGACCATCGCGCCGGGCATCTTCGGCACCCCCATGCTCTTCGGCATGCCCAAGGAAGTGCAGGACGCGCTGGCCGCCGGCGTGCCCTTCCCCAGCCGCCTGGGCACGCCGCAGGATTACGCCAAGCTCGTCAGGCACATCTTCGAAAACGACATGCTCAACGGCGAGGTCATCCGCCTGGACGGGGCGATCCGGCTGCCGCCGAAGTAGGCGGCACAGGGTCGATGCGGCCGAACTCCGGCCACAGCGCAGCGGACTCGCCAGCCTCGACGCCCCATGACACTCGACGACGATCCCCGTGCGCTGCTGCAGCAGGCCTCGCTGCACGAAAGCAGCGGTCGCCTGACCGACGCCATCGCGGCGTACGAGCGCCTGCTCAGGCAATGGCCCGCGCTGCCCAACAGTTGGTACAACCTCGCGCGGCTGCAACGCCGCGCCGGGCACTTCGATGCGGCGCTTGCCTCGTATCGAGAGGCGCTGAACCGCGGCGTGACCCAACCCGAGGAAGTGCACCTCAACCTCGGCGTCATCTACTCGGATTGCCTGCGGCGTGCTGACGACGCCGAGCGCGAGCTGGGCATTGCGCTGGCCCTCAACCCGAGCTACGTGCCGGCACTGCTGAACCTGGCCAACCTGAACGAGGACCGCGGTCGGCGCGACCAGGCGCGAGCGCTGTACGAGCGGCTGCTGGCGCTGGATCCAGCCTGCCATGAAGCTCTGGCGCGCTATGCCAGGCTGCGCGGCGTCAGCGGCCCCGACGATCCGCTCCTCTCCCGCCTGAAACAGGCGATCGATTCAGCCGGCACGACGGCCCAAGACAAGGCCAGCCTCGGCTTTGCGCTGGGCCAGTTGCTGGACGCAATCCAGTCCTACGACGCCGCATTCGCCGCCTGCCTCGAGGCCAACGCTCACAGTCGGGCCAGCGTCAACGCACCCGGACCGCTCTACGACCGCGCGCAACACGCGCAAACCATCGACCAGATCATCGCCGCCTTCCCGGCCGCCCGCATCGAGGCAGTGGCGCGGGGCCCGACGCCCCCGATCTTCATATGCGGCATGTTTCGTTCGGGCTCGACGCTGGCCGAGCAGGTGCTTGCCAGCCATACGCGAGTGAGGGCGGGTGGCGAGATCAGCTTCATCCCGAACCTGGTGCAGACACGCCTCGCACCCTACCCTGCAAGCCTGTCGAGCGTCTCCAAGCAAGACCTTGCCGAGATCGCCGAGCAGTACAGAAGCACGCTGGCAGAGCTGGCACAAGGCGCGCCGCATCTCACCGACAAGCGCCCGGACAACTTCCTTCACATCGGCCTCATCAAGACGCTGTTCCCCGACGCAAAGATCGTGCACACGACGCGCAACCCGCTCGACAACGCGTTGTCGATCTTCTTCCTGCACCTCGAGCCGAGCATGGCCTATGCGCTGGACCTCGGCGACATCAGCCACTACTACCGCGAATACCGGCGCCTGATGGCGCACTGGAAAGCGCTGTACGGCGCGGACATACTCGACTTCGACTACGACGCCCTGGTTCGCGAACCGAGACCGGCCGTTGAAAGGTTGCTGGACTTCTGCGGCCTCGACTGGGAAGAAGCCTGCATGTCCTTCGACCGCGTGAACAACTCGGTGCGCACGGCCAGCGTCTGGCAGGTGCGCCAGCCTCTGTATCGGCACGCGTCGGGACGCTGGAAGAACTACGAGCGGCACCTCGCGCCTCTGCGCGACATGCTTGGCGACTCTGCCGTCTTGGGCGCCTAACCCGAGTTTGTCACTGAGCCCTGCCGATCTCAATGAAATCAACAGCTTAGAGCCGCGTTTCCGCGCGTATGGCACTACGTTTTTGTAGACGCCCGCTGGTTGTCGAGCCGGCATGAGTGGCCGCCTCAGACGAGCACGCGATGCGTGCGGCCGGGATTGGGGTCGAGCTTGAGGAGGCTGCCCAGCGTTTGATGCCGCGGCTTGGGACGCGTGGCCTTGCGTACATGCACGACGCGCCCATCACGGCGTTGCAGGGTGACGGTGACGCGGCGCTGCGTGGCCAGCGACTGACGCAGTGTGTTCCAGCTGTCGTTGACGCCTTGCGCCTTGAGTTGCAAGCGCAGCGTGTGCACGAAGTGATACGCCAGCACGCTGATGAACAAGTGCCCTTCGACGCGTCGATCAACGCGGTGGAACACCGGACGCAGGCCGAGGTCGGTCTTCAGGGAGCGGAACACCGACTCCAGCTCGGTGAGCATGATGTAGGTGCGCCACAGCGTGGCGTCGTCCTGATCCGCCAAGGTGGTGCGCAGGCAGTACACGCCCGGATGCGCCGCCGCGCTGCCGGGCTTGATGTTCTTGACCCAGGTGATGGCGCTGACGCGCTGGCCCTTGTCGGGGTCGGCAACGGTGGCCACCGTGATCTCGTAGTGCTGCGCGGCGCGCGCGAAGCGCTGCTTGACGCGGCCCAGGCGCTGCATGACGGTGGCCACGTCCTGCGCGCCACGCGGCTTGGCTAAGCTGGCCTGCAGTTTGGTCAGCGCCGCCTCCAGGCCGCTGGCCTTGGCCGTATCGATGGCGCGATCCTTTTCCTCGCGCGCGGGCGAATGGCAGTACAGCAGCACATGGCCTTGCGCGTCCAGCACGCGCTGCAGCTTGATCGTCACGCCGCTGGCCGATTGCACCTCGGTGGCCAGACTCGGATCGAACTGGCGCTCGCGCAGCTTGGAGACGACCACGTAGTGGTAGCCCTGCTCGCGCAGCCACGCCAGGTTGGCCTCGGTGGCGATGCCCGCATCCATCACCACCGTCGCACCGGGGGCTGCGTGCAGGCCCGTGAGCATGCCTTTGAGCGTGGTGGGCTCGCTGGCGTTGCCGGCGAAGAACTGCACGCGCCGCACGAAGCCGCTGGTGTCCAGCGCCATGGCCAACGTCACCAGCGGGCAGTCGCTGCGGCACTCCTTGCTGTGGCCGCGTTTGGCCTTGCTCACCCCAGCGGCTACGCCCTCGAAGTAGGTGTTGGTCAGGTCGTACAGGGTGATGGTCTGCGGTCCCAAGCCGAACATCGAGCGGGCCTGGCCGAACAGGTGTTCCTGCAAGGCCTCGCGGTGCTTGTACAGCGCGTCCGAGGCGCGGTACAGGCGGTTCAAATCCATCGCCTCGAAGTCGTGGTCAATGAGTTCACCCAGGCCCGAGGTGTCCTTCAGCCAGGCGTGGGTGGCAAGCTCGCTGCACGGCTGGGCCATGCGCGCGACGATGTTGCCCACGGCAGCGGCGATCTGCGGGCGGTTCAAGCCCAACTGCTTGAGCTTGTCCTCCAAGCCGCATTGGCGCATCGCCGACAGCGCGGCGTGCTCCACGCCCACGCTGCGCGGGTCGACCAACTCCAGCGAGTCGAGATCGACCTCCTGGTAGCGATCAATCTCGCCGGCTTCACTGGCCGGGCTGCCTGGGGCAACGGTAGATGCTGCGCCAGGTACTGTGCGGGCAGACGCGGCCGACACTGCGGGCGCTGCGGGCACTGTACCCAGGCTGGGCACTGGGCGCTGGTGCGCAATGAGTTGGGCCGCGAAGCGTTGCGCGAAGACCTGCACCGCTTCGGGCAGCGTTGTATCGAGCAAGGAGTGTTGCCCGCGCACCAATTCATCAATGCGACGGGCCAGCGCGGGCCAATGCGCTTGGGGCAGATCGAAGTGGCTGCCCAGGTTGAGCAAGGTGGTCTGCTTGATGGCGCTGCCCACTCGGGCGCTGTGCACCAGGCGGTGCGTGACATAGGGCTCGCCCGAGGCGCGATTGCGGGTCTGGGTGCGGCGGATGAACATGCACGAGATGTTGCACGAAAAACCGCGTGCGCGATCGCAATCATAAAAAGATTATGGCACTACATTTCGTCGCAGAACTGAAACTCAATGCTGACAAGGACTTGCGCTTGACCGGGATCGGAAATCAGCGGGAAGTTGACAAACTCGGGCTAACGCCCCCCACGGGCGGGTGCCGCCGAAAACAAGCCGCCCCACGACGTTGGCCGTGGGGCGGCTGGGCGGCAGAGCGCACGCAGCAGGTTTGCACCCGCTGCGGGACTCCAAACCCGTCAGAACGTGGCGGTCAGGTTGAGCCCGATCTTGCGGCCCATGGCGTCATACACCACCGGGTAGGTGTTGCCGTTGGTGAAGCCCGCACCCTGGGTACGGATCGGGGGATCCTTGTCCAGCAGGTTGTTGACGATCAGGCGCGCGGTCAGGTTCTTGTTGATGTTGTACGAGGCCGCAATGTCGAAGTAGTCCACCTTGGCCAAGGTACGACGGTACTCCGGCGGTTGGGTGACAGCGCGGAGTTCCGCCTGGTCGCTCATGATGTCCAGGTCCACGCTGGAAATGTGGCGCCAGGTCAGCGCCAGCGACAGATCGTACGGCGTCGACCAGGTCGTGCGTAGCTTGTGGCGCCACTTGGGCATCGGGGTGCCGCAGATGTCGCCGTGCAGGCCCGCACAGTCATACGAAGGGTCGCCCGGGATGTCGACCGAGGTGAACTGGTTGAGCTTGGTGCCCAGGAAGCTGAAGTCCAGGCCACCCAGGCCGGCCAGCTTCATGCTGTAGTCGAAGCCGACGTCCACCCCCTTGGTATGGCGGCTGCCCAGATTCTGGTTGGTCGCCACGATCGATGCATTCGGCGTCACCCACAGCGAACCCACGGCATCCCGGGTGATGAGCCCGCAGAAGGCGGGGTCCCCGGTGGCCAGGCACTTGGCCAGCGTCGTGGCCGGCGGAGCGGTACCCACGACGCCATCGATCTTCATGTCGAAGTAGTCGAGTGACAGGCTCATGTTCTTCATCGGCGAGAACACGATACCCAGGGTGTAGCTCTTGCTCTCTTCCGGCTTGAGGTTCGCATTGCCGCCGAAGATGGCGTTGTACTGGCCCGCCGGGCTGTCCGGGATCTTGCCGTACTGTGCGGCTGTGACACCGGTACGGGCGCATTCCGCCAGCGAGGCCGACGGCGTGTCACTGGCGCAAGGGTCGCTCTCCATGTCATACAGGCCAGGGCCCGAAGCCGAGAACAACTCGACGACGTTGGCCGCGCGCGCGGCCTCCTGGTAGCTGGCACGCAGTTTGACTTCGCTGATGGGAGCGAACTCCAGGCCGATGCCGAAGGTGTTGGTCTTCTGGCCCGTGCTGTAGTCCGAATTGCGGTAGCTGCCCGTGAGGTTCAGATACTCGGCGAAAGGCCTCTTCTCGATCAACGGGAAGCGCAATTCGGCATAGATATCACGCACCGAATACTGACCACCCAGGCCAATCGTCGGGCCGCCCTGGCCGGCCAGATCGCCAGTCGTGAAGGCGGTATCGGTGTCCAGCGTCAGCTTCTCGCCGCGGCGCTCGGCGCCGAGCACGACGAACATGCCGTTCTTGGCCAACGGCGACTTGATGCCGTAGGAGCCGAGATCGCCGGTCACGTTGGCAGTGACCACGGTCTGCGAAGTCGTGCCACGTTGGAATCCCGGGGTCTGCAGGTAGGCCAGCGCTTCGGGCGTCACCTTGCCCAGCGCCCATATGTTGTAGGGCACGCAACTCGGGTCGATGCCGTCGAGTGCCGAGCGACAAACCGGATTGCCGGTGGCCGGATCTGTCACGACGTCCAGCGCCCGGGCGATGCGGATATTCGAGAAGTCGTTCTTGTAGGTCTCGCTGAACAGCACGCGGCCGACCTGCGTCGACGCGTCGTAGCTCCAGGCGCTGCCCAGGTCGCCCTTCATGCCGAGCACTGCGCGGTACGAAGTGTGGCGGATATCGTCCTGGCGTCCGCCCCCTTCGACGTTGCGGCGGGCGATATACAGGTCGGTCGTGTCGCCGGGCTTGTTGAAGGTCGTTCCCAGAGCCAGGTTGGCCGTATGGAAGTTGTCTTTCCAGGCGGCGGACAGGAAGGGGTTCTCGTACTTGATCGAGTTCACGCCCGAGGCACCGAAGAAGAACAGGCCGCTGGGCGCAATCTGCGCCACCGTCTGGTCGTCGTGGAAGCTCAACTCGGCGTAGACGCGAGCGGCCGGCGAAATTTCATAGCGCGCAAACGACGAGAACGAATAGCGCTCCGACGGGCGCTGCAGGTAGTTCAAGGGGCCGAAGTTGTAGATATCGGTCGTGCTGTTGTAGTCCCGGATGTTGCCGGCCGCGTCGGCCACCGTCTTGGAGAAGGCGGAGAAGTCGGTGAATCGGCCGGGGTAGCTGGTGCCGGAGCCGCCGCAGATGAAGTTGGTGGCACCCTGGTTCAGCGCGCAGGAGGTGAAGTCGCGCTCGGACTGCAGCAGCGCGTCTTCCTTCTTGTAGGCGAAGAAGGCAGTGGCGTTGCCCTTGCCGCCGGCGAAGTTGCCGCCGAGGGTGACGCTGAAGTCGGTCGTCTTGGCGTCGGCCGACTTGTCGCCCGGCACGGCGAAGCCGCGCGCACGCGCGATATCGCCGACGAAGCTGTCCTGCTTGTGTTGGTAGAACTGGTGGTTGAAGTCGATCTGCACGCCTTCGAAGTTGTCGCGCATGATGAAGTTCACCACGCCCGCCACGGCATCCGAGCCATAGATGGCCGATGCGCCGCCCGTGAGCACTTCAACGCGGCGGATGAGCGAGATCGGGATCTGGTTCAAGTCGGTCGACGGATCGCGCGGGCTGCCCGCAGGCATGCGCCGGCCGTTGATCAGCACCAGGGTGCGGGCGGAGCCGAAGTTGCGCAGGTTCACCGTCGCGGTGCCCGATGCACCGTTGGAGACCTGGCCACCCTGGTCGGCAAAGACCTGGGGCAGGTTATTCAGCAACTGCTCGACCGAACGCACGCCTTCGACCTTGATGGACTCGGCGCTGACGGAGACCACCGGCGAGGCACTCTCGACCTCGAAGGTTTTGATGCGCGAGCCCGTGATTTCGACGCGCTCAGCGGTCTGCGCAAACGCCGGCAAACCCGCCAGGGTCAGGCCGCCGCCGAGGGCGATTAGCACTCCGGTACAGACTTTCGTCTTTTTGAACATGAACCCACTCCTATGAGAAAGTTGATCGGCCACCCCGGCTACCTTGCAAGCCGCGTACCAGGCTTGTAAACCGGAAGTGACCGGTTTACGAAGCAACGTAATCGCATTGTCACGGGGGGGCCCGGGGTCAAACCTCGGGGAAACCCAACCCCGATACCGGGGGTCCGGCTCCCTCGTGGTGGCTTTGCGAGCTATCTCTAGCGAAGCCGCGGGGTCCGCAGAGCCTGGCGGGCCCAAGAACGCCTCACAAGGATCGCTAAAAAGGTCGGCCGCTGTTGGTGATTGGCAACAAACAGTCTTCCAATTCGACCCTTTCAAGCACCAAGGCAAGGCCCTGGGAGCCGTGGGTGGCAGGCATCGAAGGCTTTGGTTCGCTGGCGCCGTCACCAGCGGACTGCCTCAAGAGGCCAGGTAGGCCACGCGCCGTCTGTCGCTCAACTACAACATCAGGTGTTGCACTGGGCAGGTCTTGCGTCAACGTCACAGTAGATTCTCTTTACATCTTGTTAACACTCAGGAGATTCGATTCCATGTCACGCAAACACCTTCTTGGACCCGTGGCCAGCGCAGTAGCCAGCCTGGTCGGCCTGATGGCCGCACCCGCCTGGGCGCAAACCGACGTCGTGCAACGCGTCGAGATCACGGGATCGAGCATCAAGCGCATCACCAGTGAAGGCGCGCTGCCCGTCCAGGTGATCGATGCGGTGCAGATCCAGCGCTCGGGCGCCACCAGCGTGGCCGATCTGATCCAGAAGCTGCCTGCCATGCAGGGCTTCCAGATCGCCGATATCGCCGTGGGCACGAATTCCGGCGGCATCGTGACCGCCAGCATCCATGACATCGGTGCGTCCTACACGCTGGTGCTGCTGAACGGCCGCCGCATCGCCCCCACCGGCTCGGGCAGCACGATCAACCTGAACGCCATCCCGATGAGTGCCATCGAGCGCATCGAGGTGCTGACCGACGGCGCATCGGCCCTGTATGGCTCGGACGCCATCGCCGGCGTCGTGAACTTCGTGCTCAAGCGCAACCAGCAGGGCGGCACCGTGACCGCCCGTGTCGACGTGCCCACCGAAGGCGGCGGCGAGTCGGCCAACGCCAGCATCACCTACGGCTTCGGCGACCTCGACAAGGACCGTTTCAGCCTCGTGGCGACCTACCGCCACGACCGGCAAAAGCAGCTGAAGGCCACGGACCGCGATTTCGGCCAGACCGCCTACCTGCCCTTCACCCACAACGGCACCAACTACATCTACGACCGCACCAGCACCTTCGCCGTGCCGGCCAACGCCACGGTGACATTCAACAAGCTGGCCGGCGATGTGGCCACGCTGCCGACGCATTCATTCAACCCCTACCAGAAGAAGACGGGGCAATGCGCGGAGCGCAACTTCTTGAGCCTGAACAATGCGGTCACGGCCACCTCGATCACCGAGAACTGCGCCTTCGACTTCGTCAGCACGATCGAGATCTTCCCCGAGTCGGAGCGTGACTCGTTCTACCTCAGTGGGCAGGCCCGCCTGGGCGACAAGGTCACGATGTTCAGCGACGTGGCCTTCTCGCGCCTGGACCTCACGGCACGCATTGCGCCGAACCCGGTGCCGGTGGCCATCCCCCTCACCTCGACGCTCTACACCACCTATGTGCTGCCCTACCTCAGCGCGGCCGAAGCAGCCCGCACCAAGGCTGTCTCGGCCAGCTACCGGGCCTGGGACTTCGGCACGCGCGACTCGCAGACCATCACCGATTCCAAACATGTGGTGGTCGGGGCCGATGCCGAGCTGGGCGCCTGGTCGCTGACGGCGGCGCTGACCTGGTCCGAGAACGCCATCGACGAAAAGTATGTCGGCGGCTATTTCAAGAATACCGAGTTCCGCTCCATGCTGGCCAACGGCCAGTTCGATCCGTTCGTGCCGGTCGGGCAGCAGTCCGCCGCGGCGCAGACCCTGATCCAGCAATCGATCTTCAACGGCACCATCCGGACCTCGTCGACCACCTTGACCGGCATCGATGTCCGCGCCTCGGGCGACCTGCTCAAGCTGCCTGCGGGCATGATGAGCCTGGGCGTGGGCGGCGACTTCCGCAACTACAAGTTCAAGCAGGCGCCATCGGCCGAGGCCGCCGCAGGGGCGATCTACAACTATGCCCCGGTGGCCGCCTATGACATGAACCGTGACAACACGGGCATGTTTGCCGAGCTGCTGGTGCCGGTGGTCAAGGGCCTGGAGTTCACGGGCGCCCTGCGCTACGACCGCGTGACGGCCGTCCAAAGCAAAGGGATGGAAGTCGGCAGCGACATGGACGCCACGACCTACAAGCTGACCGGCCGCTACCAGGCCTCCAGTTCGGTGCTGCTGCGCGGCTCCTACGGCACGGGTTTCAAGGCCCCCGCCATGCAGGATATTGCGCAGCCGCTGGTGGCTTCGGGCGTCACGGCCAGCAGCTACGACTGCCCGTTCCCCAACACGCCGGAGTGCAAGCCCGGCAAGCTGCAATACAGCCGCCTGGTGGGTGGCAATGCGCTGCTCAAGCCCGAAAAGTCCGAGCAGCTGACCTTCGGCATCCGCTTCGAGCCGACCGCGGACTTCGGCATCGGCGCCGACTACTGGGAAGTGAAGATCCGCGATGCCGTGAGTGCGGTGTCGGAAACCCAGGCGTTCGCTGATCCGGCGAAGTACCGCGATCTCTTCACCACCTACCAGACGCCGGCCGAGACCCAGCCCTATTGGGCCTTCATCACCTCCTCCACCAATATCGGCCGCGCCATCAACCGCGGCATCGATTGGGACGTAATCGGCCGCGTGCAGACCGGCATCGGCCGGCTCACCCTGGGCCTGACCGGGACCTACCTGATCGAGTCGTCGTATACCCGCCCGGGCACGGACAACGACTTCACCGACAGCATGGGCCGCTATGGCGAGAACCAGTCGGTCTCGTTCCGCAATATCGTGCGCGCGACGGCCACGCTGGATACCGGCAAGCTGTCCAACACCTTGACGCTGAAGTACCGCTCGGGCTACACCGACATCAAGACCAATGCACGCAACCTCACGACCAACAAGAACGAGTTGGTGACGTTGAAGGTTCCTGAATACAGCACGCTGGATTGGGTGGGCGTATACAGCTTCAGCAAGGCACTGGAGCTCAAGCTGGGCGTGAAGAACCTGCTCAACAAGGCGCCGCCGCTGACGCTGCGCGACTCCTCGGGCCACCAGGTGGGTTATGACCCGCGCTACGCCGACCCGTTCATGCGCACGGTGTATGTGGAAGGCAGGTACAGCTTCTGATCCAGGCGCTGAGCCGACAGGGCCCCCTTGCCGGGGCCCTTTTTCATGGGCAGGCGCGGCGGCGTGCCGCCCGACCTCGGTGCGCCTTCAAGCCACCTGCAGCCGCGGCACCGCCGCCAGCAGCGTGCGCGTGTATTCGCGCGTGGGTCGCTCCAGCACGTCCTCGCAGGCCCCCTGCTCTTCGATGCGCCCGGCGCGCATCACCGCCACGCGGTCGGCGATGTACTCCACCACCCCGATGTTGTGGGTGATGAAGAGCAGCGAGACGCCCAGCTCGCGCTGCAGCTCGCGCAGCAGGTTGAGGATCTGCGCCTGCACGGATACGTCGAGCGCCGAGGTCGGCTCGTCGCAGATGATGAGCTGCGGCTGCACGGCCAGGGCCCGTGCGATGGCGATGCGCTGGCGCTGGCCGCCCGAAAATTCATGCGGGTAGCGGCCCAGCGCGTCGCGGCGCAGGCCGACCTGGTCGGTGAGGCGTTCGATGCGCGCCAGCCGGTCGGCGCCCGTGAGGTCGGGCTGCAGCGCGGCCAGGCCTTCGTCGAGGATGTCCGACACGCGCATGTGCGGGTTGAGCGAGGCAAACGGGTCCTGGAAGATGATCTGCACCTGGCGCCGCGCGGCCAGCAGCTCGGTGCCTTGCATCTCGAACAGGTCGCGCCCTTGCAGCAGCGCCCGGCCCTCGATGGCGGCCTGGCGACGCAGCAGTTGCACGATGGCCTTGCCGGTCGTCGTCTTGCCGCAGCCCGATTCGCCCACCAGTGCCAGCGTTTCGCCGTGCCCGACCTGGAACGAGACACCGTCCACGGCGTCGAAGTGTCCCTTCACGCGCTGCATCAGGCCACCGCGGATGGGGAAACGCACGCGCAGGCCCTGCACATCCAGCAACGGGCCGGCGGGCCGCTCGCCCCTGGGCGCGCAGGCCGTGGCCGACCCCGCCGGCACGTGCACCGGCGCGGCGGGCCGCGCCCCGCCGCTGTAGAGCAGGCAGCGCACATCGTGGCGCGGCGAGACGGATTCCAGCGCGGGCACCGTGCCTGCGCATACGGCCATGGCCTGGCCGCAGCGCGGTGCGAAGCGGCAGCCGGTGAAGGCTTGTGTCAACGCCGGCACCGTACCGGCGATGGCTTCCAGCGGCGAGTCACGGCGGTGGGTGCCGGGCAGGGCCCGCAGCAAGGCACGCGCGTAGGGGTGGCGGGGTGCGGCAAAGAACTCGTCGGCGGGTGCCACTTCGATGATCTGCCCGGCATACATCAGCGCCACGCGGTGCGCCATGCCCGAGACCACGGCCAGGTCGTGCGTGATGAGCAGCATGCCCATGCGCTGCTCGCGCTGCAGATCCCTGAGCAGGTCCAGGATCTGCGCCTGGATGGTGACGTCCAGCGCCGTCGTCGGTTCGTCGGCGATCAGGAAATCGGGTTCGGCCGACAGCGCGATGGCGATCATCACGCGCTGCTTCTGCCCGCCGCTCATGCGGAAGGGGTACTCGTCGATGCGGCGCTCGGGCTCGGGGATGCCCGCGCGGGCGAGCCAGTCGATGGCCTTGGCGCGCGCCGCCGCGCCACGCAGGGGGGTGTGCGCCTCGATCGCCTCGACGATCTGCCGCCCGATCTTCATCACCGGGTTCAGGCTGGTGGCCGGCTCCTGGAAGATCATGCCGATGCGGCCACCGCGCACGCCGCGCATCTGCGATTCGGGCAGCCCGAGCACGTCCACCGCATCGCGGCCTTGGCCGATGTGGATGTCGCCGCCGGCCACCCAGCCGTTCTCGGGCAGCAGCCGCATCAGCGCCAGCGCCGTCATGCTCTTGCCGCAGCCCGATTCGCCGACCAGCGCAAAGGTCTCGCCGCGCTCGATGCTCAGGCGCAGGCCGTCGATGGCGCGCACCAAGCCGGCGTCCACGCCCAGGTCGACCTGCAGGTTGTCGATCTTCAGCATGGTTCGCTCACCTTGCGTGCGGGTACCACGCGGCGGCGGTGGAATACCGCGGCGCGCGGGTCGAAGGCGTCGCGCACGCCGTCGGCGAAGAGGTTGGCCGCCAGCACCAGTGTGACCATGAATCCGAAGGCGGCGGCGAAGCTCCACCACACCACGGGGTCGCGGCTCATCTCGTTGCGCGCCAGGTTGATCATGCCGCCGAAGCTGTTCATCGACGGGTCCACGCCGACACCCACGTAGGACAGCACGGCCTCGTAGAGGATGAGCGAAGAGAACTCGAGCACGGTGACGATGAGCATCAGGTGCGCGACGTTGGGGAAGATGTGGCGCGACAGGATGCGGGCGTGGCTGACGCCGAAGGCGCTGGCCGCCTGCACGTATTCGAGTTCGCGCAGCTTCATGGTTTCGCCGCGCAGCAGCCGGCACAGGCCGGCCCAGCCGGTGAGGCCGAGCACCGTGCATAGCAAGAAGAGCTTGAGATCGGCACGCTCGGCGCCGGTCTCGAAGAGGTCGGGGTTCTTGTCCAGGAAGACCTGCACCATGAGCACGCAGGCGGCGATGAGCAGCACGTTGGGCACCGACGAGAGCACCGTGTAGACGTACTGGATGGCCTCGTCGACCCAGCCCCTGAAGTAGCCGGCGAGCAGGCCCAGTGTCACGGCCAGTGGCAGCGTGGCCACGGTCGCCAGCGTGCCGATGACGAACGCCGTGCGTATGCTCTTGAGCGACTGGAAGAGCACGTCGTTGCCCGTGAGGTCGGTGCCCAGCAGGTGGTAGGGGCCCGAGAGCGCCGTGGCCGGACCGATGAGCAGGCTCAACACGACGAGCGTGGCCAGCGCCACATGCCAGGGCACCGGCGTTTCGCGGCGGCGGATGCGATCGAGCGTGGCCCCCATGCCCTGGTGCGAGCCTCGCGCCACCGCCCACACCAGCAGGGCAGCCAGCACCACGGCGAGCAAGGCGCCCCACGCCAGGCCCTGCACGGCGCGGGCGAGCACGTCGCCGGCCCAGTCCTGCTGCGGGTTCTTCAGGTGCGCACCGCCGAAGACCAGGCGCGGCGCCACGCGGGCGATCTCGCCATTCACCAGCAGCGACTCCTTGGTGAAGCCCAGGTAGGACAGCGGCCGCGAATAGGTCGCTTCGCGCGACTCCACCAGTTCCCACAACGCGGCGTCGAGCAGCGAGCGCGTGCGCGACTCGTAGGCCGGCGCGGCGTGGTCCACGCCGGGCGCGGGTGGCAGCAGCGGCCGGTAGTGCAGGCTGTCGAGCAGCGTCACGCCCAGGCACAGCAAGAGCACCAGCGAAGACGCCAGCGCCGGCGCGTCGAAGAACACCTTGCGCCAGTTGGCCTTGAGCTGCGGGCGGCGCAGCACCATCACGGCGTAGGCCACCAGCGCCGCGAGCAGCAGCCAGACGGCGGCGTCGGTCCAGAGCAGTACAAATTTCGGCATGGTCAGCTCAGGCGCACCCGGGGGTCGACCCAGGTGTAGACGATGTCGATGAGCACGTAGGTGGCGATATACAGCAGCGAGCCCACGAAGACCATGGTGCGCACGACGGCGAAGTCCTGCTTGCCGATGGCTTCGATGACGTAGGCCCCCAGGCCGGGCAGGCCGAAGAAGCTTTCGAACACCAGGCTGCCCAGGAATACATAGGGCAGGTAGCTGCCCGCACTGGTGACGATGGGGATGAGCGCATTGCGCAGCACGTGGCCATACATCACGGCGGTCTCGCTCAGGCCCTTGGCGCGCGCCGTGCGCACGTAGTCCTTGCCGATTTCTTCCAGGAACATGGCGCGGTACAGCCGCGCTTCGCCGCCCAGCCGCGCGATGAGCGAAAGCCCGATCGGCAGCACCAGGAACTTGACGGCGTCCAGCCCCGGCGCATAGCCCGAGATGGGCGCCAGCTTGAGCACGCGCGAGAACAGGTATTGCCCGACGATGATGTAGAACAGGCTCGAGATCGAGAGCATCAGCACGCAGCTGACCACGCCCCAGAAGTCCAGCCGCGAGTGGCGGAACATCACCAGCAGCAGCGCGAACGCCGTGCTCGCGATGACCTGCAGGGTGAACAGCGGCAGCGCCATCTGCAGGCTCACCCACATGCGGCTGGCCACCTCGTGGCCGATATCGCCGGCGCTCTCGGAGTCGGCGCGGCCGAACTTCAGCGCGAAGAGCGACACCGAGCGGTCCCAGAAGATGGTGTCGGTGACCTGCGCCAAGCCCTCGCGCTTGGCGTTCAGATACAGCGGCTTGTCGTAGCCGCGTTCGGCCTTCCACTTCTCGATGGATTCCTGGTTGACGCGCTTGCCGCCCAGGTTCAGTCGCGCCATGTCATCGGGCGTATTGACGGTGAAGAACAGCATGAAGGTGGCCAGGTTCACGCCCAGCAGCACGAGCAGCGCATAGACGAAGCGGCGCGAAAGGTAGTTCAGCATCGCCCTGCCCTCACGCCAGCACTTCGCCGCGGGCGTTGGTGCGCTCGCGCCGGCGCAGGTGGCGCCGCGCCACCCAGGCCAGCGCCACGGCCACGGCGCCTAGCAGACCCATGGGCCACCACACCGGGTCGTTCCACGACTTCAGCGCTGCCACGCGCTGCGGCACGTCCAGCCGCAGGTAGCGGCCGTGGTCGCGGATCAGGATGGCCGGATTGGAGTTGAGCACCCAGCGCTGCACCGCTGCTGACGAGTACGGATAAAAGCCCATCGTCCAAGGTGCATCGACTCGCGCGATGGCCACCATTTCATCGATCAGCTTTTGCTTTTCGGGCCCGTCGTCCAGCGTCTTCATCTGCGCGAACAAGCGGTCGTACTCGGGGCTGGCGTAGTTGGCGGTGTTCTCGCCGTCGTGCTTGGTCTTGCCGGTGGGCCCGTAGAGCAGGAACATGAAGTTCTCGGCATCCGGGTAGTCGGCCAGCCAGCCCAGCCAGAAGACCTGGTACTTGCCTTTGCGCACCTTGTCCTGGAACTGGTTGTTGTCGGTGGCGCGCACTTCTAGCTGGATGTCGACCTTGGCGAACTGCCGCACCACCCACTCGATCTCGGGCTTGTTCTCGGGCGAGGGCGCCGAATAGAAGTCGTAGTTCAGCACCAGTGGCTTGCCGGTGGCGGCGTCGCGCCCGCCGGGGTAGCCGGCCTCGACCATCAGCTTCTTGGCCTCTTCGATCGAACGGCGCTGCGCCTTGCCGTCTTTCCAGACGTGGGTCACCGGGTTGACGCCTTCGGGCGTGCCTTCGCGCGAGCCGAAGATGCCCGGTGGCAGCGGGCTCATGGCAATGTCGCCGGCCTTCTTGGGGAAGATCTTGGAGTACTCCTCCCAGTCGATGGCGATGGTGATGGCCTGGCGCAGCTTGCGGTTGCGCGCGCGCTGCTCGGCGCTGTTGACGCCGGCATCACCATCGCCGAGCACCGGGTCGAGCATGTTGAAGCCGATGAAGTAGCTGTTGACGTCGGAGCCGCGGTTCAAGCGAAAGCCCTTTTCAAGATACTCGGCGCGCACTTCCTCGCTGTCCTGCATGGCCACCAGGTAGTCCATGCCAGTGTCGGTGCGCTCGAAGACCTCGATGTCGTAGAAGCCCTGGCGGAACTTGCCGCGCTTGGGCACCGACTCGCGCTCAATGGTGGAGACCAGGGTGTCGATGAAGGGCATGGTCTTGCCGCAGTCGGCCAGCAGGCCGGCTTCCTTGTCGCCGGGCATGCCTTCGCAGGGGTAGGGCTCGCCGCGGTAGTTGGGATTGCGCTTCATGACATGGCGGCGGTCCTTCACGAACTCCACCATCATGTACGGGCCCGTGCCCACCGGCCACACGTCCAGCGTCAGCGCGCGCTCGGCCATGCCGGGTTGGGCGTAAAAGGCGTCGGCCTCCCAGGGCACCGGGGCCATGAAGGTCATCTGCATCCAGTAGCTCCACTGCGGGTATTTGCCCTTGATGCGCACGCGCAGCAGGTGCTTCTCGGGTGCGCTGGCGCCGGCCAGCGGCCACTGGCGGAAATCGAGAAAGGGCTTGTCCTGGCTCGCCGTATCCAGCCCCTGGCGCAGCCTGGCGTCTTCCTTCTTGATGAGCTCGCCGTATTCCTTCAGCCCCACCACATATTCGGCGAAGGTGCTGAAGATGGGCGCGGTGATGCGCGTGGTGGCGTGGCGCTTGAGCGCATAGACGAAATCCTCGGCCACCAGTTCGCGCGTGCCCTGGTGCTCGAAGTCCAGCGGCGTGCGGCGCTCGCCCAGCTCTCCGGGCTTCATCGCGTGGTCACTGTGATAGAGGTGGCGGCCCTGCCCGTCCCTGGCGAACGCCGGGTGCGGCTGGTAGAGGATGCCCGGCTTGATGGGCACGTCGTAAATGCTCTCGGCAATCCGGTCAGCGGGCGCGTCGTCCGGCAGCGGTTGGCCGGCCTTGTCGATGTAGCGCGGCTTGGCCACCTCGCTCGCCGTCTTGCCCACCAGCTGGAACGGCCGCTTCAGGTAGTGGTAGCCGTAGGGCGGCTCGTAGATCTGGTAGGTGTAGGGCGTGTCGTTGGACCAGTACGAAGCGGTCGGGTCGAGGTGACGCGGCGAGCTCTCGATGACCGCGCTGTACAGCGTGTTGGACGCCGCCGCGTCGTCGGGCCAGGGGTTGTTGTTGCACGCCGCGGCCAGCACCCCCAGGGAGCAAAGGGCAAGCAGCCGCCAGGCGGTGCGCCAGAAATTCAAGGGTCCGTGCATGTGGGCTCCGGAAAAACTCGCGCCTTCGGCTACCCGCAGCTCGTGGCCGGGCCAACCCGAAGGCGATGGGGGAATTCTAGGGCGTGGTCTGACCTACCAGCCGATGAGCACGTCCCTGCCCTGCACCACGAGCTGCGCGCGCGCACCCACAGGCAGCGTCACCTTGGGCTGGACATGGCCGAAGGGCAACCCGGTGAGCACCGGTATCTTCGTCTCGGCGCGCAGCCGCGCCACGGCCGCCTTTAAGGAGTAACCACGGTCCAGCGGCGAAGGCTTCCATTCGCTGAAGGCCCCCAGCACCACCGCCTTGCAGCGCGCCAGCACACCGGCCTGGTGCAGCTGCAGCAGGCCGCGCTCGATGCGGTAAGGGTGTTCGTTGACATCCTCCAGGAACAGGATGCCGCCCCTCACCACGGGCCAGTGTGGGGTGCCCAGCAGCGACAGCAGCATCGCCAGGTTGCCGCCCCAGAGCACGCCCTTCACGTCCAGGCCGTCGAAGCCGGGCTCGGTGCGAAAGCCCACGGCTTCGAGCTCGCCCCCCATGGCTTCGAGGAAGCAGTCGCGCGTGACCTCATCGACTCCGCCCGCATCGTCCGCGCGGCCGAAGTCGGCGATGCCCATCGGCCCGGCCCAGCTGCGCGCACCGGTGTGCGCCAGCAGGCCCATCTGCAGCGTGGTGAAGTCGCTGTGGCCGACCCAGCGGGTGCCGGCATCCACACTGCGTGCGAGCAGACCCCAGTCGATGCGCTCCAGCAGCCGTGTCATGCCGTAGCCGCCCCGCGTGGCCATGGCAATGGACGGCGCCTGTGCCGCCACCCGGTGCAAGGCGGCCAACCGTGTCTCGTCGTCGCCGCCGAAGCGCTGGTGGCGCGCCAGGGCGCTGTCGTCCAGTTCGGCGTCGAAGCCCAGCGCGCGCAAGCGCCGCAGGGCCAGGCGCAAGGGCGCCGCAGCCGGCACGACGCCGGCAGGGGTGAACAGGGTCAGCGTGGGCATCAGAGCACTCAAGGTTCGGTGGGCGGGGCCGCGGGGTCGAAAGACAACTCGACGGCGTCTCCCGCGGGAATCGGTTCCACCGCCGGCGCTACCGTCAGCACCCCTTCGCGCTCGGCGCGTTGCTGCGCGCGGCGCTCGGCGAAGAAGCGGCGCAGCAGCTCGCCGCAGGGCTCGGCCAGCACGCCGCCCAGCACTTCGGTCTGGTGGTTCAAGCGCGAATCGGCGAACAGGTTGAGCACCGAACCCGCGGCGCCGGTCTTGGGGTCGGGCGCACCGAAGACCACGCGCTTGAAGCGGGCGTGGATCAGCGCCATCGCGCACATCGCGCAGGGCTCGAGCGTGACGAAAAGCTCGCACTCGGGCAGGCGGTAGTTTTCCAGCAGCGCGGCGGCATGGCGCAAGGCCACGATCTCGGCGTGCGCGGTGGGGTCGTGCGTGGTGACGGGCCGGTTGTAGCCCGTGGCGATGACCTTGGGCCCATCGGCCGTGGGGCGCAGGATGACGGCGCCCACCGGCACCTCACCCACCAGCCAGGCGTTGTGCGCCTGGTCCAGCGCCAGGCGCATGCCGTATTCGTCGGCGGGCTGAATCATGGGCGCGATTATCGTGGTCCGAAGCGTTGCGCCGCAGGCCTTCAGCCGCGACACGCCCGTGGTCGAGGTGTCACGACCCGGTGACATACTGCCGACGCGACGCCAATCGCACGCAGGACGACACAGGCCATGGCGATATTTCCCCCCGACCACCCCGAGCGCTACGCGCTGGCGCTCGAAGCCCACGCAAGGCCGCCGGAGCCGGTGCAGTCCCCCGCGCGGGCGAGCTACGTGGCGGTGCTCGTCGACGCCGACGACCGCGCCCGCGAGCGGGCCCATCTCGAAGCGCTTTGTCTGCGCCATGGCGTGCAGCCTCCGCCAGAAGGCGCGAGCCATTTCCGCGCCAGCTTCGGCCCGGTGCGGCTGAAGTGGGAGCGACACGGTGAATTCTCGGGCTACACCGTGGTCGTGGCGGGAGCCAGCACGGTGCCGTTCGCCGAACCCGCCGCGGCGTTGTTGCCGGCGGACTGGCTGGCCGGCATCCCCGGGCCCACGGTGGCCGCCGTGAACGTGGAGTTCATCGGCCCGGGCGCCGAAGCGCCCGAAGCGGCCCGCCTGGCCGGGCACTTCAGCGGCAATACCCTGGTCGGCTCGCAGGTGGCTGAGGGTGCGGCCACGATCTTCACCGACTTTCGCATCCACAACGACGGCTGCACGCGCTTTCTCATCTTCGACCACGGTCTCACGCAGGGCCAGTGCGGCCGCATGCTGCAGCGCCTGGCCGAGATCGAGGCCTATCGGCTGCTCGCGCTGCTGGCCCTGCCCATCGCACGGCGGCAGTCGCCGCGCACCGTGCAGATCGAACGCGAGCTGGCCACGCTCACCGACGGCATCGCCCAGGGCCAGGGCGACGACGAGGACCTGCTGCACGATCTGACGCGGCTGGCCGCGGAGGTCGAGAGTGGTTTGTCGGCCAGCCAGTTCCGCTTCGGCGCCTGCCGGGCGTATTTCGAGCTGGTGACCAGCCGCATCGCCGACCTGCGCGAGACACGGCTTGCGGGCGTGCCCACGATCCAGGAATTCATGGCCCGCCGCTTTACCCCGGCGGTGGCCACCTGCACCACCCTGTCGCAGCGCCTGCACGACCTCTCCGAACGGGTGGCGCAGACCAGCAGCCTGCTCTCCACGCGCGTGGATATCACCCGCGAGCGCCAGAACCAGGCCCTGCTGGCCTCGATGGACCGCCGTGCCAAGCTGCAGCTGCGCCTGCAGCAGACGGTGGAGGGTCTGTCGGTGGCCGCCATCGCGTACTACGTGGCGGGCCTGGTGGGCTATCTGGCCAAGGCGCTCAAGTCGCTGGGCCTGCCCATCGACCCCGACCTCGTCGTCGGCCTGGCGATACCGGTGGCGGCTGTGCTGGTGCTGCTGGCGGTGCGGCGGGCGCGCCGGCGGGTGCAAGCCGGTGAGGCCTCGGAGCTGCACGCGGTCTGAACCGCCGACACCCGGGCCGCGCAACGCCCACGCCGCCTGGCACGACGCCCCGGCCCTATTCGGCCTTGATGCCCGCCTTCTTGATCAGCGCGGCGTACTTCGCGAGCTGGGCCCTTGTGGCGCTGCCGAGTTCCTCGGCGCTCGATCCGCGCGGTGTCAGGCCCTGCGCGACCAGCTGATCGCGCACGCCGGGGTCGGCCAAGGCCTTGACGATTTCGGCGTTCAGCTTGGCCACGATCTCGGCCGGCGTTCCTGCCGGCGCCAGCACCGCGAACCAGGAATTGAACTCGAAGCCGCGCAGGCCCGATTCCGACACCGTCGGCACCTCGGGGTATTGAGGCATGCGCCTGGGCGTGCTCACCGCGATGAGCTTGACCCGGTTGCCCTTGATCAGCGGGTTGACGGTGGCCAGCCCCTGGAAGGCCACCGGCACCTCGCCACCGGCCACGCCGATGGCCGCCTGCGTGGCGCCCTTGTAGGGCACGTGGGTCAGGCTGATGCCGGCTTCTGACGCGAACAGCGCCATCGCGATATGTTGCGGGCTGCCGATGCCGCCGGAGCCGTAGTTGATGGCCTCGGGGGCCGCCTTCGCTGCCGCGATCAGGCCAGCCGCGTGGGCATAGGGGGCCGACGGCGTGGCGACGATGCCCCACTCGACCGTGGCCACCAGCGACACCGGCGTGAAGTCGCGCAGGATGTCCCAGGGCAACTTGGGTTGCAACGCCGGCACCATGGTCATGATGCTGTCGTTGAAGCCACCGATGGTGTAGCCGTCTGGAGCGGACTTGGCCACCCGGTCGGCACCGGTCAGGCCTGCGGCCCCCGGCAGGTTTTCGACGACCACGGTCTGTCCCAGCGTGGCCGACATCTTCTGCGCGACGATGCGTGCCGCCACGTCGACGGCGCTGCCTGCAGCCAGCGGCACGATCATGCGGATGGGCCGGTTGGGGTACGCGCCCTGCGCTTGCGAGACGATCGGCGTCAGCAGCGCGACGGCGGTGCACAGGGCCGAGGCCCAGGCTTTTCTGGTCATGGAAATTCCTTTGAAGTGGGCGGCTGAATCTCAGGCCAGCGCGGCGATGCCGAGGTCGGCCGCCACGCCGTCGAGCACCTTGCGCAACGCGGCGCCGATCGGAATGCCGTCGCGGCCGTACGCGATGCGCCGGGCCTGGCTTTGTTCGCCGGGCAACCAGATGCGATCGACCTGCGGCATGCGTTCGCTGGCGCGCAGGTCGCGCACCACGGTGTCGACGCGCTGCTTGAATGCCGCCGCGTCGCCGAAGGCCGCCAGGTCGATCATCGCGATCGCCTGCCCGGTGTTGGTGGCGGATTTGAAGTCCTTGTTGAAGTCGATGACCTCGCGGCCCATGGCGGCGCCATTGAGCGTGCCGGCAAGCAGGCCGAAGACCAGCGCCAGGCCATAGCCCTTGTGGCCGCCGATGGGCAGCAGAAAGCCCTCGTCGGCGCGCTTCGGGTCGAGCAGCGGCTCGCCCTGGCGGTCGATCATCCAGCCCTCGGGCATCATTTCGCCGCGCTGCACCTTGGCCTTGACCTTGCCGTAGGCGGCCACCGTGGTGGCCATGTCGAGCACCACCGGTACTTCCTCGAAGGCCGGTATCGCCACCGCGATCGGGTTGGTCGACAGCAGCATCTCCAGCCCGCCCCAGGGCGGCAGGTGGTTGGCGTTGCCCACCGCAAAGTACAGGCCGATCATGTCGTGCGGCAAGGCCATGCGTGCGTACAAGGACGCCGGGCCGGCATGGTTGCTCAAGCGCGCCCCCACCCAGGCGATGCCGCATTGGCGAGCTTTCGCGCTCGCCAGCTGCGCTGCCCTGGACATCACCAGGTGGCCCATCGCGTTGTCGCCATCGATCAGGGCCGTGGCCGGGCGTTCTTCGATGACGCGGATCTCGGGCCGAAGATTGATGCCACCGGCCTTGATGCGCCTGATGTAGGGCGCAAGGCGGATGACGCCATGGCCGTCGGAGCCTTGCAGCTCGGCCTCGGTCATCAGCTGCGCCACGATCCCGGCGTCGCCGGCGGGCATGCCGACGGCGACGAATGCGCGCGCGACGAACTCGCGCAAATGCTCGGCGTGCACCGGTGTCGGCGGGGCGTCACTCAATTCAGCGCCCTTGCGAAATGACGGTCCAGGCCGAAGCGCCGCCGGCGTAGCGCGCGACCGCCGCTTCGTCGAAGCCGAAGCCCAGGCCCGGCGTCTGGTGCAGCATCAGCCAGCCGCCCTCGTGCTCGAGCTGGCGGTCGATCAGGCGGCGGAAGTTCAGCACCTGGTCATCGAGGAAGTACTCGACGTAACGCGCATTCGGCGTGGCCGCCACCAGGGGCGCGTGCAGGTCGTGGAACCAATGCGGGCTGACCGTCACGCCGCAGCTGCCGGCATGCGCGGCGATGCGACGCCACTCCGAGATGCCACCGCAGACCGCGGCGTCGGCCTGCAAGATTTCGGCGCCGCCCGCCTCGACCAGCTCACGAAAGCGCCAACGGCCGACTTCGATCTCGCCGGTGGCGAGCGTGATCGAGGTGAGCTGCGCCAGGCGTGCGTGCAGGTCGATCGCGTCGGGCAGGAAGGGCTCCTCCAGAAAGTACGGGTTGTAGGCTTCGAAGCGGCGCACGTATTCGAGCGCCGTGGGCAGGTCGGCCCAACCGTTGTTGACGTCGAGCATCAGCAGCACATCGGGGCCGATGGCCGCGCGCGCGGCGGCGACGCGCTTCTCTTCCTCGGCGGGCGAGAGGCGGCCGGTTTTCATCTTCACCGCGGTGAAGCCCAGCTCGACATAACCCGCCAGTTCGCGGCCGAGGTCGGCGGGCGTCTTGCCATCGAGGTAGTAGCCGCCGCTGCAGTAGGCCATCACCTTCTCGCGGTTCAGGCACCCCAGGTAGTCGTGCAGCGGCAGGCCGGCGCTGCGCGCGTTGAGGTCCCACAGCGCGGTGTCCAGGATCGAGATGCCGCGCATCACCGCGCCGGAGCGGCCTTGGAGCAAGGCTTCCTGGTACATCTCGTTCCACAGCCCTTCGCTGCGGTGGCTGTCCTGGCCGATCAGCACCGGCGCCAGCAATTGCTCGACCGCCACCTTGGCGATATCGCCGCCCTTGCTGCCGACGTAGCAAAAGCCGATGCCTTCCACGCCGTCGGTGCTGCGCACCTTGACGATGCAGAAGTGACGCTCCGTCACCGTGCGCGTGGAGAAGGAAGTCGGCCGGTCCAGGGGCACACGGGCGACGGCGACGCTGATGGAGGCAATTTTCGGCACTGGGAGTTCCTGCGAGTTGACAAGCGTTTCAAATATACGGATATTAGGTCGCCCGCCGAGGGGCTTGTCAAGTGCGAGCCGGGGCCATGCCAGAAGCTGCCAAGGCGCCGCGTCGCCCCAGCGTTCCGACATCCTCCGGGCGACGGGTCTAAATATATGGACAAACAGAACCCAAAGGTCCTGATCGTCGGCGGCGGCGTGATGGGGTGCGGCATCGCCGCAGGGCTGGCCGCCCACGCTTGCGACGTGGTGTTGCTGGTCCGCGAGGCTGCGCGATGCGAAGCGGCGCTGCGCGAGACCCGGGCGCTGCTCGCCAGCCTGGGGGCGGCGCCGAGGGCGGATGCCGCGCCGGCGTCCTTGTCGGTGCAGACGCTGGACGCCTTCGCCGATTGGGGCGACCTGTCGCTGGTCATCGAGACCGTGAAAGAAGATCTGGCCGTCAAGCAGCAGCTCTTCGCCTGGCTGGATGGCCGAGTGCCCGCGGGCGTGCCGATCGGGAGCAACAGCTCGGGCTTCCCGATCTCGCGCATCGCCCAGGGGCTGGCCACTCGTTCACGCATGTTCGGCACGCACTACTTCATGCCGGCGCACCGCGTGCCGCTCGTCGAGGTGGTGCTGGGCGCCGACTCCGACGTGCCGCTCGCGCACACGGTGTGCGCGATGTTCAGCGCCGCCGGCAAGAAGCCGGTGCTCGTCAGGCGCGACATTCCGGGCTTCCTGGCCAACCGCATCCAGCATGCACTGATGCGCGAAGTGCTCTCGCTCATCGACAGCGGCATCGCCTCACCCGAGGACATCGACCTGGCCGTGCGCTACAGCTTCGGTTTTCGCTACGCGGCCATCGGCCCGGTGTTGCAGAAGGAAATCTCGGGCTGGGACTCGGTGGCGCAGGCGGCGCGCGAGATCTACCCTTCATTGTCGAACGCCCGCGTGCTGCCGGCTTGCCTGGAGCGGCTGCTCGAAGAGGGCAAGCTCGGGATGAAGACCGGTGAAGGCTTCCTGGCCTGGACACCGCAGTCCGCGCAGGCCGTGCGCGCCGCTTACGACGGGCGCCTCGCTGCGGCGCTGCGGCTGCTCGAATGAGCACGCCGGGCCGCCCCAAGGGCTCATGCTCCCGCTTGGCGGGATCGGCCGAAGGCCGTAGGGTGCCCCAATGAGCGCCGCACCGCGCACGGCCAAAGCGGTGGCCGAGGCTCCCGCCGGCGCGGCGCGGCCCCTGGGCCGGCGCCTCGGTGGCGCGCTCTACAAGCGCATTGCCGAGCAGATCGAGCGTGACATCGCTGCCGGCACCTTCCCGGTCGGCAGCCTGTTGCCGACCGAGGCCGAATTCAGCGCGCAACTCGATGTCGGCCGCCACACCGTGCGTGAAGCCCTGCGCGTGCTGTCCCAGGGCGGGTTGATCGTGCGCCGCGCAGGCAGTGGCTCCACCGTCATCAGCAACGGCCGGCGCCAGGTCTTCGCTCACGCGGTGTCGAACTTCGACCAGTGGTTCAACTATCCGCCCAACGTCAAGCGCCGCCATCTCGACCATGAGCAGGTGGTGGCCGACGCCGAGCTCGCCCAGAGCCTGGGCTGTGCCGTGGGCTCGGCGTGGTTGCGCATCAGCGCCTTGCGCACCCTGGACAAGACGGCCGTGCCGCTGTGTTGGGTCGATATCTACATCCAGCCGCGCTTTGCCCGCGTGATGAAGTCCAAGCGCTTCGACAGCACGCCCGTGCACGAACAGATCGAAGCGATGTTCGGCGTGCACATCGCCGAGGTGGAAGTCAGCATCTGGGCCGGCCGCGTGCCGGCCCGCATGGCCCAGATCCTGGCGGCCCCGGCAGACAGCCCCGCATTGGTGTTGCGGCGCCGTTACCTCGCCGCCAACGGTGAACTGCTGCAGGCCACCTGCACCGTGCACGCCGAGAACCGCTACATCTATGCGATGAACTTCCGTCGCGCAGCGCACAGTCACTATGGCCCGGCCTAGCCTCTTGCGCTGCCGCGGTCAGCCCTTCATTGTGGAAAGTCATTACCTGTGGCGAGGTCAAGAAATGGCACCATCCAGCGGCACAGCGCCCGATCCAAACCGGCACCGACGCTTGACTCCTTCTTCGTTCCTTCCCGCGTTCCTTCCTGCGTTCCCTCTTGCGATTTCTCTTGCGCTTTCTCCTGCACTCGTGAGGCTCCCATGAAATCCATTCCGTCCCGTTTCGCACTGCTCCTCGCCACCCTGACCTTGTCGCTGGGCGCACAGGCGCAGACCCTCTCGGTGGCCACCGGCGGCACCGGCGGCGTGTACTACCCGATGGGCGGCGGCATCGCCGCGGTGCTGTCCAAGCATGTGCCCGGCATGCAGGCCACGGCCGAGGTCACCGGCGGCTCGGTGGACAACCTCAAGCTCATCGCCAGCGGCAAGCCCTACATCGGTTTTTCCATGACCGATGCCGGCCAGGACGCGTACCGCGGCGAGGACAAGTTCAAGGGCAACAAGGTGCCACTGAAGACGCTGTTGGTGCTCTACCCGAACCGCATGCACGTGGTCAGCGTCGAAGGCCGCGGCATCGCCAAGATCGGTGACCTGAAAGGCAAGCGCGTGTCCACCGGCTCACCCGGCAGCGCCACCGAGGTGATGGCTTTTCGCGTCATCGAAGCCGCCGGCCTGGACAAGGACAAGGACCTGAAGCGCGAGCGTCTGGGCGTGGCCGAATCGGTCAACGCCGTCAAGGACGGCAAGATCGACGCCTTCTTCTGGGTCGGCGGCCTGCCGACCGCCGGCGTCACCGACCTGGCCAACACCCCGGGCACCAAGCTGAAGATGATCGACCACGCCGAAGTGGTGCCGGCGATGAACAAGAAGTACGGCGACCTCTACGTCGAAGACTCGATCCCGATGGCCACCTACCGCGGCATGGACAGCGACAACAAGCAGGCCACGGTGATGAATATCCTCGTCGCCCACGAGAATATGGACGACAAGACGGCCTACAACATCGTCAAGACGATCTTCGAAAAGCGCGACGACCTGATCGCCGTGCACAAGGAGTCCGCCAATATCAGGCCCGAGAACCAGAAGGTCTCCGCCACGCCGATCCCGTTCCACCCGGGCGCGCTGAAATATTTCGCCGAGAAGGGCATCAAGGTCAATTGATCGTTCTGCACGAAGCCCCCCAAGACCCTCTTGGGGGGCGTTCTTCGTCCGCACCACCCGACCCAGGCGACTCCCGAGCATGCAGACTTCCGGCGCTTCCGACCCACCCGACATCGTTGTCAGCGTCCAGGCCTTGCACAAGGCCGAAGAGTTCATCGAAGCCGAGGAAGGCGCGGCCAACAAGCTCAAGGGCTGGCTGAATATCTTCGTCGTCGCCGTCGCGTTCGTGATGTCGGCGTTTCACCTCTACACCGCCTACGCGATCGTGCCGACGCAGACGCTGCGCCCGCTGCACGTGACTTTCGTGCTTTTCCTGTGCTTCCTGGTGTTCCCGGTGGCCAAGCGCTTTCGCCACCGCATCATGTGGTGGGACTGGCTGGCCGCCGCGGCATCGATCGCCATCGTCGTATACCTGATCCAGGGTGGCGACGACTTCACCGACCGCAACACCTCGCCCAACGGCGTGGACATGGTCTTCGGCGTGGGCCTGGTGGTGCTGGTGCTCGAAGCCATGCGGCGCACCAACGGCTGGATCATGCCGGTCATCACCTCGGCGTTCATCGCCTATGCCCTGTTCGGCCCCTACCTGCCCGCGCCCTGGACGCACAAGGGCTACGAAGTGGGCCGCCTGATCGGCGTGATGTACATGACGCTCGAAGGCATCTACGGCGTGGCCGTGGACGTCTCGTCGTCTCTGATCATCCTGTTCACCATCTTCGGCGCCTTCCTGCAGCACTCGGGTGCGGGCAAGTTCTATATCGACTTCTCATTCGCGGCGATGGGCGGCAAGCCCACCGGCGCCGGCCGCACCGTGGTCCTGGCCTCGTTTCTGCTCGGCGGTCCCTCGGGCTCGGGCGTGGCCACCACCGTCACGCTGGGTGCCGTGGCCTACCCCTTGCTGGCCAAGGTGGGCTACGAGAAAAACGCCGCGGGCGGCCTGCTTGCCGCGGGCGGGCTGGGCGCCATCATCTCGCCGCCGGTGCTGGGTGCGGCGGCTTTCCTGATCGCCGAATTCCTGAAGATCTCCTACCTCGACGTGCTGTTGATGGCGGTCATCCCCACGCTGCTGTTCTACCTGGCGCTGTTCCTGATGGTGGAGATCGACGCGCGCAAGTACGGCATGGGCCACGTTGCGTTCGAGAAGGTCGACTCGGTCTGGAAGCTAACCCGCAATTACTGGTTCCACTTCCTCTCGTTGGTCTCGATCGTCGCCTTCATGATGTGGGGCTACTCGCCCGTGATGTCGGTGTTCTGGGCCACGGTGGTGTCCTTCGCCACGAGCTTCCTGCGCCGCGATACGGCGCTGTTTTCCTACGACCTCTTCCAGCGAAGCACTTGGTCTGCCCTGTTCCAGGGCAGGTGGGGCCCGCTGGCCAGGAACCTGTTCCAGTCGCCCTTCGTCAAGGCCATGGAAGGGGGTTCGATCGGCGTGCTCAACGTCGCCGCCACCTGCGCGGGCGCGGGCATCATCGTCGGCGTGGTCACGCTCACCGGCCTGGGGCTGAAGTTCAGCAGCATCGTGATCGACCTGGCCGGCGGCTCGTTGCTGATGACGGCCGTATTCACCTCGCTGGTGGTCTGGATCGTCGGCCTGGCCGTGCCGGTGACGGCCTCGTACATCATCTGCGCGGTGATCGCTGCGCCGGCGCTCACCAAGCTCGGCGTGCCCGACTTTGCCGCGCACATGTTCATCTTCTATTACGCCGTGCTCTCCGAGGTCTCGCCACCGACCGCGCTGTCGCCCTTCGCGGCCGCAGCCATCACCGGCGGCGACCCCTACAAGACCACGCTGCAATGCTGGAAGTACACGGTGCCGGCCTTCCTGGTGCCCTTCATGTTCGTGCTCGACCCCAGCGGCCAGGGCTTGCTGCTGATGGGCTCGACCAAGGCGTTGGCCAGCGCCGACTGGTGGTCCATCGCGCAGGTCGTGCTGACCGCGATGGTCGGCATCGCCGCGCTGGCGGCCGGATTCCAGGGCTGGGCCCTGAAACGGACCACGCCGCTGGAGCGCGTGATGCTGCTGGTGGCCGGCTTCGCGCTGGTCTACCCCGGCGCGGTCGCCGACCTCATCGGCTTCGGGGGGGTCCTGGGGGCGTTGGCACTGCAATCCCTGCGCAAGGAATTGCAGCCCGCCTGAACCGACGCCGCGGCCGCCGCGGCCCCTCGCTACTCGTCGAGGCCCCAGATCAGGCGTGCGTCGACCAGCAGCCGATACCTGGCGCGCAAGGCATCGGCGCGCGCGGCCACGGCGGCATTGGCGGCATCCAGCGCCTGGCGCCTGGCCAGCAGCAAGCCCTGCAGGTCGGCCTCGCCCAGGCTGTAGGCACGCTGGGTCAGGCGCGCACCCTCGCGCGCCGCCGTGGCCGACTGCTCCGCCAGTTTCCAGCGTTCGACGCTGCCCGTGGCTTCGCCGACCCCGGTGGCGACCTGCACGTCCAGGTCACGCCTGAGGCGCTCCAACCCGGCACGGGCGACCTCGACTTGCTGCAGCGCCTCGCTGGCGCCCTGCTCGCGGTAGGTGCCGCCCAGCGGAATGCTGAAGCTCACACCGATGACGCGCTCGGTGCGCGAGGCCTCCGACGAGGTGAAGACCCCCAGCGTCGGATCGGGCACGCGATCGGCCCGCGACCGCGCCGCGGTCAGTTCCGCCTTGCGCAGGGCGAACTGCGCGGCGCGCAGAGCCTCGCTGCCGGCGGCGACCTGCTCGCGCCACTGAGCCTCGTCGCGGTCGAGTGGCACCGGCTCTGACAAGGGCCTGGCGTCGAGCGCCAGTTGGGGAAAGCGCACGCGCAGCGTCGTATGGGCCCGGGTCTCGGTCGACGCGGCCTGGCTCAGCTGGCGCTGCACCGCGGCCAGGTCGCCCTGGGCCACGCCGAGCTCCAGCATCGCGGCGTCGCCGGCCTTGCGGCGCGTCTCCACCGCCTTGACGTTGGCCTCCGCGAAGCGGGCCTGCTCGAGCAGCCCTTCGCGCGTCTGCCGCGCCGTCAACCAGTCCAGCCAGAGGTCGACGAGCGAGCGTGCCACGTCGACCCGCGCGGCGCCGAGTTGCGCCCGCGCCTGCCGCAAGCCGGCGTCGCCGAGATCGCGGTCGATCTGGGCCTTGCCGCCGATGCGGATGGTGCGCTCGAGCTGCGCCGACCATTCGCTGGAGCCGGCGCTGCCGTCGATGCGCCGCCGCTGGGCCATCGCGCTGGCCGTCCACTCATAGGGCGAGGCCGCCACCATGGCCGCCGAATGCGTGGCGGCCTGCACGACATGCCGCGCCTGGGCCACCGCGGGGTCCTGGTCGATGGCTGCGATCGCCTGCACCGCAACGGGCAGATCGGGGGGCGTGGCCACGCCCGCGGCGTGCAGGGGAAGGGCGAGCGCCAGGCCCGCGGCTGCAATCCAGTACTTCATACGATTTCTCCTTCGGCCGCCAGGGGCAAGGCCCAGTAGCGCAGGCCGGTGCCGGCAAACGATAGGCGCAGGGTCTGCAGCAGCCTGGACATTGCGTCCTCGGTGACGAGGATCTGCACCTGCACCGCCAGGCTTCGGCCCATCACATGCTCGACCGCACTCAGCCGGCCATGCGCCGTGCCATGGCTGAACGTGGGGGTGCTGGTGAAGATTTCGTCGCCCGCGGTTGCCAGCAATACGTCGAGCAGCTTCTCTTCGATCTCCGGCGGGCAGACCAGCGCCAAGCAGAACTTAGACATGGTTCACCTCCACGCGGGCGGCGCCCGTATTGGCCTTTGGATGACCGAATCTCAGGTACAGCAGCGGCAGCATGATCAGCGTCAGCGCCGTGGCGGTAAGCAGGCCACCGATCACCACGATGGCCAGCGGCCGCTGGATCTCCGAGCCCGGACCCGTGGCGAAGAGCAAGGGGATCAGGCCGAAAGCGGTGATCGCCGCCGTCATCAGCACCGGCCGCAGGCGACGCTGGGCTCCCTGGGTCACGCATTCCCGCAGCGACAGGCCCTCGGCATGCAACTGGTTGAAGTAGCTCACCAGCACCACGCCATTGAGCACCGCGATACCCAGCAGCGCGATGAAGCCCACCGAGGCCGGCACCGACAGATATTCGCCGGTCAGCCACAACGCGACGATGCCGCCGACCATGGCGAACGGGACGTTGCTCAGCACGAGCAGCGCCTGGCGCACCGAGCCGAAGGTCGAAAACAGGATCACGAAGATCAATCCCAGCGACAGCGGCACCACCAGCGTGAGCCGCGCCGCGGCGCGCTGCTGGTTCTCGAACTGGCCGCCCCAGGCGACGCGGTAGCCGGTGGGCAGTTTGACGCCCTGTGCCACCTTGGCCTGCGCCTCTTCGACGAAGCCGACGAGGTCGCGCCCGGTCACGTTGGCGATCACCACGCCGTAGCGGCTGCCCATCTCGCGGTCGATCTTCACCGGCCCGCTGTCGCGCTCCAACTTCGCCATGGCCTGCAGCGGCACGCTCTTGCCGTCGGGCGTGGTGATGCGAAGCGCGGCGAACTCGGCCGGTGAACTTCGCACCGAGTCGCTCCCGCGCAGCAGGATCGGTATGCGTCGCCCGCCGTCGATCACGGTACCCGCGCGCTGGCCTTCGATCTGCACGCGCAGCGCATCCTGCACGTCCTCCACCGACAGGCCGTAGCGGCCGGCGGCCAGGCGATCCACCACCACGCGCAGGTACTGCACGCCGTCGTTTTCCACCGTGTAGACGTCCTGGCTGCCCGGCACCGCCTTCATCACCTTCTCGATCTGGCTGGCCAGGTCGTTGAGCGTCGCCAGATCGGGGCCGAAGACCTTGATCGCGATGTCGCCGCGCACCCCGATGACCATCTCGGAGACGCGCATGTCGATCGGCTGGGTGAAGCTGTAGGCCACGCCGGGCAGCTGATCAAGCACGCCGCGGATCTTGTCGAGCAGCGCCTCCTTGCTGCCGACCTGCCAGCTCTCGCGCGGCTTGAGCACGAGGAAGGTATCGGTCTGGTTCAGGCCCATCGGATCCAGCCCGATCTCGTCGGAGCCCGCGCGGGCGACGATGCTGGTGATCTCGGGCACGTTCTTCATCAGCGCCTGCTGGATCTTCAGGTCCAGTGCCGCGGTCTGCTCCAGGCTGATGGAGGGCAGCTTCTCGATGCCGATGATGATGTCGCCCTCGTCCATGGTGGGCATGAAGGTCTTGCCCACCAGCGGGTAGACCGCCACGGCCACCAGCAGCAGGCCGCCAGCTGCGGCAAAAAAGAGCTTTTGCCGCCTGAAGGCGATCTCCAGCGAGGGCACATAGGCCTTCAGAATCATGCGCGGCAGCCAGGGCTCCTGGTGGCTGACCTTCTTCAGCAGGTAGGACGCGAGCACCGGAATCACCGTCAGCGACAGCAGCAGCGAGCTGATCAGCGCAAAGACGATGGTCAACGCCACGGGCACGAAGAATTTGCCTTCCAGCCCTTGCAGCGTGAGCAGTGGCAGGAAGACGACGACGATGATGAGCATGCCCGCGGCCACCGGTGCAGCCACTTCGCGCACCGCACGGAATACGATGTGCAGCCGGGGCAGCTTGCCCGAGGCCTTGTCGTGGCCCAGGTGCTGGACGACGTTTTCCACCACCACCACCGCCGCATCCACCAGCATGCCCAGCGCGATGGCCAGGCCGCCCAGGCTCATCAAGTTGGCCGACATGCCCGCGAAGCGCATCAGGATGAAGGTGGCCAAGGCCGACAAGGGCAGCACCAGGGCCACGGTGATGGCCGCTCGCAGGTTGCCGAGAAAGGCGCCCAGCAGCACCAGCACCAGCACGGTGGCCTCCAGCAAGGCCTTGGCCACCGTGCCCACGGCCTTTTCGACCAGGCTGGCCCGGTTGTAGAAGACCTTCACCGAGACACCCTGGGGCAGCGCCGGCTTGATCTCCTCGAGCTTCTTCGTCACGCCCTCGACCACCTTCTGCGCATTGGCGCCGGCCAGGCCGAGCACCAGGCCTTCCACGGCCTCGCCGCGCCCGTCCTTGGTGACCACGCCGGCGCGCGTGACGCTGCCTTCGCGCACCTGGGCCACGTCGCCCAGGCGCACGACGGCGCCCATATCGGTCTTCACGACGATGGCGCGCAGGTCGTCGGCATGGCGGATGCTGCCTTCGCTGCGCACCAGCAGCACCTCGTCGCCTTCGCCCAGCCGGCCCGCGCCGTCATTGCGGTTGTTGGCTTCGATGGCGGCCTTGAGCTGCGCCGTGGAGACGCCGACTGCCGCGAGCTTGACCGGGTCGGGCAGCACCTCGAAGCTGCGCACCTTGCCGCCCAGGGCATTCACGTCGGCCACGCCGACCACCGAGCGCAAGGCCGGGCGGATGACCCAGTCGAGCAGGCTGCGGCGCTCTTCCAGCGACAAGCCCTCGCCCTCGACGGTGAACATGAACATCTCGCCCAGCGGCGTGGTGATCGGGGCCATGCCGCCGGCGATGCCGGCCGGCAGGTCGCCGCTGATGCCGGCCAGGCGTTCGGCGACCTGCTGGCGCGCCCAGTAGATATCGGTGCCGTCGTCGAAGTCGATCGTCACATCGACCAGGCCGTATTTGGACACCGAGCGCAGCATGCGCTGCTTGGGGATGCCCAGCATCTCGATCTCGATGGGCAGCGCGATGCGGCTCTCCACCTCCTCGGGCGTCATGCCCGGGGCCTTCATGATGATCTTGACCTGCGTGCCCGAGACATCCGGGAAGGCATCGATAGGCAGGTTCTTGAACGCCAGCCAGCCGGCGCCGACCAGCAACGCGCTGGCCAGCAGAACGAACAGGCGCTGTGCGAGCGCAAATTGGACGAGACGGGACAGCATTTCAGGACTCCCGCCGGGCCGTCCCAAGGGAGGCGGCGCCCCCTTGGGGGGCAGTGAACGTAGTGAGCGTGGGGGCCATCAGTTGCTCCCGCCCTTGCCGAGCCAGGCCGCCTTCAGCGCGATCACCGAAGACACCGCAATTTCCTGACCCGAGCGCAAGGCCCCCTGGACGCGCAGCGAGGCGCCGGCGCTCTCGAGCACCGTGACCGGCTGGGCGACAAACCCCTTCTCGGTGCGCACGAAGACATAGGCCTTGTCGCCCTGGTGCGCCACGGCGGGCACCGGCACCGGCCAGCCCGGCTCGGCGCCGCTGGCGGCGAAAGGCACGCGCACCTGCACGAACTCACCTGGGCGCAGGCCCGCTGCGCCGCGCGTGACCTCGGCGCGCATCATCACCGTCTGGCTCTCGCTGACCGCGCTGCCGAAGCTCGAGGCCCGGGCGGTGAGCTCACGGTCGACGCCGGTGACCGGGGCGCCCTTGAGGGCCACTTGCGCCTGGCGGCTGACCGGGATCTGGATGTCCAGCCAGAGCTTGCGTGTGTCGGCGATATGCGCCAGCGCGTCGGCCTGCTGGACGCGCTGGCCCGGCCTGGCTTCGAGCTTCACGACGACGCCCGCGGTGCGTGCGCGCAGCAGCAAGGCGTCCTGCATCGCGCCACCGTCGGCCACGCGCTGGAGCGCAGCGGCGTCCACGCCGGCCAGACGCAGCGCGGCTTGCGCCTGGCGCAGGCGGGCCTGGTCCTCGGCCGCGGCCGACTCGGCCTCTTGAACGCGGCGCTCGGGAACGATCCCCTCTGCGAAGAGCGCTCGCTCGCGCTGCAGGGTCTTCTGCGACAGGCGCAGCTTGGAGGCCGCCTCGCTCAGCTTGAGCTGCAGTTCACCCAGCTCCGGGCTGACCAGGCGCAGCAGCGGCTGCCCCGCCTTCACCGCGTCGTTCTCGGCCACCAGCAGTTGATCCACCACGCCGGCCAGCGGCGCACTGAGCACATATTCCTGGCTCGGCGGCAATACCACCCGCGCCGGATAGGCCGGGCCGGCAATCGCGCTGGGTTGCTCCAGGCGCTGCAACTGGACACCCAGCGCCTGCAGCTGTGCGGGCGTGACGGCAAACTCGTCGGCGGCGTGCACGGAGGCCGCAGCCAACAACAAGAGGGACGGGGCGCAACGCAGCAGCGCGCGCCGGGTGACACGATAGGGCATGGGGACTCCACAAAAGACCGGCTCGCCACGGGATGCGGGCGAACCACTGAACTGGGCGGCAGGGCGGGCGGTTCAGGCGTGCCGTGGTGGCGCGCGGCCGTGCGGCGGCAGGCTCAGGTGAGGCCTGTGGGTCAGTGCGGGTGGCGAGGAAGACTGCGGGAAGTCAGGCGCCGCTAGCGCGGGCCACAGCGGGGCGGCGATCTCGGCCAGGGCGAACTGCGGCACATCGATGTCGTCGGCCGCAACCGCCATCCATGGGCGCGCGCTGGCGCGGATCGCATTGACCGCATGGAAGAACGCCTGCCCGCCGCCCGCGTCGCCAATCTGCGAGCCGGACGATGTGCCGGCGACACCGCCCAGGGAGAAGCTGCCATCGACACCGGAATCGTGGCGGTGACGATGCAGCGGCGACCCGATCTGGTCGGCCATCACCAGCAAGACGATGAGCCAGCGCGCCAGCCACGCGGCCGACCGCAGCACACCGTCGAACGATGTGGAGGGGGGTCTGCGGTGAGTGACCTCGTTCATTCGGGAGGGGATGCCAGGCTCCGGTGCGCCGCGGACTATATGGGTATCTGGATTTCTGCGCCGAGGCGGGGGCTTGTGTCCTTGCATCCTCGCGTCCTTGCCTTGGCAGGCGCCTCCCTACAATCGCGCCGGCGGGTTCAGGCAAGGCACTTCCGGGCCGCCCCCTCCCCAACCGGCGACCGTCAGCATGCCCCCCACGAGGAAACCATTGCCATCGACCCGTGGACGAGGCCAGGCCAAACCGGCGTTGTGGTTCATGGTCGTCGGCGCGTTGGCCACGGGGGTTCACTTCGGCGTCGTGGTCGGGCTGGTCGCGCGCGCCGCCTGGTCCCCACTCACGGCCAATGTCCTGGCCTGGTGCGTGGCGTTCGCCGTGTCCTTCTTCGGGCACTGGCGGTTGAGTTTCGGTACCCACAGGGCCCCGGCCTGGCGCTCGGTGGGGCGATTTCTTTTGGTGTCGCTGCTGGCTTTCGGACTCAACCAGTTCGTCTATTGGCTGCTGCTGCGGGCCGGGTGGAACTACGGCCTGGCCCTGGCCGTTGTGCTGGGCCTGGTGGCGGTCATGACCTTCGTGGTGAGCCGGCACTGGGCGTTTGCTCCCAAGGGCGCTCGCTAGGCGAGAGCGTGCCGGCCTGTCGAGCTCAGCGCCAGCGTGCCAGCACCTGGTCACCGCGCCGGGCCAGGGGTTCCAGGCGGCGGCGCTCGTCTGCCGGCAGCCCGGCCAGGCGCTTCTCGGCAAGCACGACGAGGGCAGACCCGCCGCCGGGCAGTGCCTCCAACCGCTCGAGCACGCGTGCCTGCCCGTCGGAATAGAACGAGCCCGAAAAGGGCACGCGGTCCAGGAAGTACAGCGGCTCGCCGCCCTGCCGGCGTTCGCGATACTCGGCGACGATGGCCTTGGCCGACTTGCGGTCGAAGCGACCGTTGGTCTGCGCGACAAATATCAATCCCAGCGTGGCCACGATGCTCAGAACCACGCCGCTCGTCAGCACGCCTTCCGCCCAGCGTTGGCGCTCGCGCGTCGCACTCCAGCGGCCCGCCAGCAAGGCCAGCGCCGGGAGGCCGGGAAGCACGTAGGTCCACAGGATGTTGCGTGCCGGGGTGAAGAACAGGCAGGGCGTCAGCGCCCACAGCAGCAGGTAGCGGCGCTCGCCGGGGTCGAAGGCCGCGGGCGCGCTCGCCGCCGGCCTGCGTGCGGGAAACAGCGCCGGCAGCAGGAACGGCCAGGGCGCCACCGCGCCCAGCGCGAAGAGCCAGATCGCGCCGCGCGGGAAGATGTGCGCACTGCCGTACAGGTCGCCCTTCCACCCGGGCGTGACGAAGCGCATCCAGTGTTCGCCGACGATGAAGTACTCCAGAAAGCCCGGCGTGCGGCTCTCGGCCCAGGCGTACCACGGCAGGCTCACGACGAGGACCAGGGCGGCCCCGCGCAGCCAGGCGATGCGCCGCCACGCCTGCACCAGGTGGCCGCCAAACAGCACCCAGCCCACCACGGGCACGCCCCACAAGATGACCGACACCGGGCCCTTGGCGAGCAGGCCGATCGCCGCGCCCAGCACCATCGCCCAAGGCATGCGCGCGCGGCCGTCGCCCCCGTGGAAGGCCTTCCAGAAGCCGACCATCACCAGGGTCGTACCCAGTGCCAGCGCCATGTCGGTCATGACCGCGCCGCTGGCCACGAGAAATAGCGACGAGGCACCCAGCCAGGCCATGGCGTGCCAGGCGGCACGCCGTGAGTGGCGCCGCGCGTGCCTCCACACCAGGGCGGCCACCGCCACGCCGAGCAGCAGGTGCGGGAGCCGCGCGGCAAATTCGTTCACGCCCAGCAGCTTGAAGCTCAGCGCGGTGGCCCAGAACGAGAGCGGCGGCTTGCCCCAGAACGGCACCGTCTCGGTGAACCAGGGCGTGATCCAGTCACCGCCTTGCACCATTCTTCGGGCGATGTCGGCGTAGCGCGCCTCGGTGGTATCCATCAGCGGAACCATCGCCAGCGAAGCCAGGCGCACCAGCAGCAGCGCGACGACGGCCCATGCCAGCAGGCCCCCGCATCGTCTTGTGGCGCCGCCTGGCCAGGCCGTCACGCGGCCTCCCGCGCGCCTTCAGGGCTTGGCTGCAGGGCGGCCAGCGGCGGGCGCAGCGCCACGCGCCGGCTCTGCGGGAGGGCGAACTCGTCGACGACGAACAAGGGGCGCTGCTTGCTCTCGACGAACAGGCGGCCGAGGTACTCGCCGATGACCCCCATGGCCAGCAGGTTCATCCCGCCCAGCGACAGGATGGCCACGATGAGCGTTGGGAAGCCCTGCGCGGAATCGCCGAAGAGCAGCGCCTTGACGCCGTAGAACACCGTCAGCGCAAAGGCCAGCCCCGCGGCCAGCAGCCCGCCCAGCGAGGCCACGCGCAGCGGCGCGATCGAAAACGAGGTGATGCCGTCGATGGCCAGCCCCCACAGCCGCCAGTAGTTCTGCTTGGCCACGCCGGCCGCCCGGGGGTCGCGGTCGTAGTCCAGCGTCAACTGGCCGAACCCCACCCAGGCGAACAGGCCCTTCATGTAGCGGTTGCGCTCGGGCATCGAATTCAGTGCGTCGACGGCCCTGCGGCTGAGCAGCCTGAAGTCGCCCACATCCTCGGGAATCGGCACCTGGCTGAGCCGGTTGAGCAGCCCGTAGAAGAGGCCGGCGCTGGTTGTCTTGAACCAGGTCTCGCCCTCGCGGCTGCGCCGGTGCATATTCACCACGTCGTGGCCTTGCTGCCAGGCGCGCAGCATCTCTGGGATGAGTTCAGGCGGGTCCTGCAGATCGGCATCGATGACGATCACGCAAGCGCCGCAGGCGGCGCGCAACCCGGCACTCAAGGCCGCTTCCTTGCCGAAGTTGCGCGACAGGCGCATCACGCCCACGGCGGGCTCGCTGCGCTGAAATTCCCGCAGCACCGCGACCGAGCCGTCCCGGCTGCCGTCGTCGACGTAGATCACCTCGAAGCGAATCGCCTGCCCGTGCAGCACGTCCAGCAGCCTGCGGTGGAACTCGGGCAGGACTTGCGCCTCGTTGAAGACCGGGACCACGACACTCAGGGCATGGCCCGTGTCGGGCAACGATGCATCGGGCGTGCCTACACCCTCGGCACCGACAGCCTGCAGCAGGCACTCGTCGGAAGAAATCACTGTTCATCCCCTGGGGCCGCAACGGCCTTGACCATTGTGCCGTGAGCTTGTGCCGGGGCCCCGCCTGGCACAGCCCCGAGGGTCATGCCCGCCTTCGGCCGGGGCGCGGGCAGACCGGGCTCACTTGACGGTATAGCCGCGCCCTTCCAGGCACGCGGTCTGGGCGCGTACATAGTCGGTGCGCCGGGTGACATCCGTGCCCTGGCCGGTGGCGGCGGGCGTGGGGTCAAAGCCGCTCTGCGAGGCGGCCCAGCGGTGGCACTCATACTCGTCACTGGCCTGGGTTTCGGCCGACTGCCCCAGGGCCGGGTAGACATAAATCCGCCCCGGCGCACCGCTGGGGGTGCCGGTGCCGGCCACCGGTGAGGGCACGACTTCGTAGTCCCCTTCGGCGCGCTCTCGGTAGTACACACCGTTCAGGTACAGGTAGGTGAGCCCGCCGATCACCACCGCCGTGCGAAAGCTCGGCAGATCGCCCACGACGATGCCGTAGGGCGGGCGCACCACGAGATAGCCGCCCGCCGACGGCGCGTACCACACGCCCGACCAGAACCAGTAGTTGGCGCCACCCCAGACGAGCGGCGGCGCGCGCCCCGGCAAGGCATGCGTGCGCAGGCCCGTGGTCGGGTAGTAGCGCGAGTGACTGTGCGCGTTGTCCAGCCAGCGCGTGGCCGGGGGCCTCTGCGCGCCCGGGCGGCGCGCCCCGGGTGGTCCCCCGTCTGGCGCTGCCGCGGCCGGAACCGAGGCCGCCACGAGCAGCAGCGTCGCTGCCAGCAACGAACGGGTAAATTCAAACTTGCTGCGTTGATTCATCATCGAATTTCCTTTCAGCCCACGCGATAGCCGCGGCCCAGCATGCAAGCACCCATGGCACGGCGGAAGTCACCCAGAGGGGCCTGTGCCGCTTGTCGCAGCGCCTCTTGATGCTGGGCTCGCGCCGCATTCGCCTGCTCGATCGACTGGGCGCGCGACTCCTGGGCGATGGCGCCCAGGGCCGCACCGAACAGCGCGCCGATCACGGCCCCTTCTCCCGAGTGGCGTCGCGAAGACGTCATGGAACCCAGCACCGCACCGGTGACCGCACCGGCGGCGACATCGGCGCCGTCGCGCGACGGCGCCCGCTGCCATGTCGGCGGCGGCAGGCTCACCGGTGTCATGCCCGGATCGACACCGCTCTGGGCCACGGCCCAGCGGTAGCACTCGTAGCGATCGCGATCCTGGCGCGCCTCGTCCTGGCCACGCTCGGGGTAGAAATACATCGGCGCCTGCGCCACCGGCGCCTGCACCCTCGGCGGCATCGGTGCATAGGCGCCCCGAGGCGCGACCACGCAACCGGCAAGCGTGGCGACCACGGCCAAGCCGACGACCGCACGTAAAGAGAGTCTGTTCATATTCCACCCCTCAGCGATGCATGATCGCGCCTGCCCTGCTGCCACCACGGTGGGCACCCGCACCCGCGGGCGCTTCCCCGCTCGACTCAACGACCTTTGCCGCCACCCGGGCCGGCACCGCCACCGGCCCCTGGCCCAGCACCTGTACCTGTACCTGTACCCGGCGCATCGCCAGCGCGAGGCCCCATGCCCTTGCCTTGCGCCGGCGGCTCGGCGGGCAGCGTCACGCCACGCTCCTTGGCACGCGCCTGCATCAGGGCATGATGCTCTGAACGAAACTGGTCGCGCTCCTGCGTCGTTTTCAATGCGCGCATGCGCTGCTGGTACTCGTTGCGCTCTTGCGGCGTCATGAGTTGGCTGCCGTAGATGCGAGCTTGCGTTTGCGTCTGCGTCTGCGTCTGCGTCTGCGCCGGCGTCGACGTTTGCGCCCAAGCGCCCATGCTCGTCAGGACTGCGAAACCTGCGGCCATCGCCGCAGTCACTAAAGTATTGCGCTTCATGGAAGTACTCCTGTCCATTTGAGATCCACAGCTGACCGGATCTCGCGGTCAAAACCGATAGTTCACACCGAGCGAGAACAGATCGCCATCCGGCTTGACGCCCAAAGCGTCGAAGCGATAACGCTCCCATTCGCCGCGCACCGAAATATTCTTGTCGATCGCATATTGCGCGCCGGCGCCGAACTTCACGCTGGCGCCGCGGTCGTCGCCGACGAGCGAGCTGTCGAGCCCACCGTTGAACACGCCGACACGGCCGAGCAGCGAGAAGTTGTTCGACAGCGGCCAGACGCCCACGGCGTCGACAAACAGGCCGCCGCTCTTGACATCTCCCACGGCGCTGGTGACCTTGCCCAGGCGCACCACGCCCGCTTCCACGCTGAAGTTCGGGTTGACGACGTAGCCACCGTACAACTTGAGCCCGGTACCTGAGCGGTCGGCAGGTGCACCTCCCACCACGTCGTCGCTGAGGCGCGAAGCCCCCACGCTGCCACCGACATACAGACCCTCGGCGTGGGACGCAAGCGCAGCCAGCGCGGCGGCAGCCACCAGGGTTTTGCTAAAGAGCTTCATTGTTTTGATCCTTGTTGTTTCGAATGGCGGGTGGCGAGATGCCATCCGCACGACCATCCTGTGCATTGAGTTCACCCTCCACGCATGCGCCGGGGCTTATCCCCTTTCCTGGGGCGAGTTGACGATCGCGTCGTACTCTGCCTGCGTGAGGTACTTCGGCGTGTAAGTGGCCCCCTGCCGCAGCAGGTTGTCGTGGAACGCCCGCAAGTGATTGCGCGAACCCTTTTCCAGGCTCTCGTACACCAGCAGGATGTCCGCGTTGTCGATCGTGGGCTTGATGGCCCGCAAGTCCCGGATATCCACGTCTTCGATCTCGGCGCCGACGCGAAGCGCTTCGACCAGGCTCGCCTGGCCGCTGGCCATCAGCACGTCGTAAAAGCTTTGCAGCAGCGGGTTGCCGAACTGGCCCGGCAGCGTGGTCGCGGCGGGGTCGGGCAAGCTGTAGCGCGTCAGCAGCAGCAGCACGGAGTCCATGTGCGTCTGCTCGCTGGCACCGATATTCGCGAAGACCCGCAGGCCCCAGCGCGAATACATCGCCGCATACACGTCGCGAGCGAGTTTCTCTTCCTCGCGCATGAAGGCCAGGCTGGCGGCCTCGTCACTGGAAAGCGCCGCTGGAGCAATCGTTGCCAGGGTGGCCTGGAGAACCGCGGTGGACTGGGCGGCCTGCTCGGTGCCGCCCACCTGTGAATCGAAGGTGTCGCCTCCCCCGCCGCAGCCGACGACGAACGCCGCTGCGGCCATGGCCAGCGCCGCAAGCGACGTGGTCTTCAACATCGCACTGGGGCGACCTATCTTCATATCGTGATCCTTCTATGTTCGATTGAGAGAATTCTGTTCAACGCCGGCCGCGCTGACCCGCGCCGCCTCGATTGCCCATTCCGCCAGCCGCCGTGCCCGGCCCGGCAGGTGCTCCGCGCCAGACGGGCGAACCCGCTCTGGAGGACGCACTGCTGGCCTGGCCCGCGGTCGCGGCCGCCTTGTCCTTGTCTTTGGTGGCGCCCAGGCACCGGGCCTCGTACCCGCTGCCATAAGGCTTGGTGTCGGTGCAGCCTTCGGCAGGCTCCTTGCCCGCGTCCGGCTTGCCCAGCGTGTCACGCGGCAGCGACAGATCAAGCGGCCGCTCGGCAGCCACGGGGGCTGCGGCAGGTGCCTCGGCCGCATGGGCCAGGCCCAAGCCAGCCAGCCCGGCCACCATCACGGCTTGCGCGACGCGCCTGCGCATGACGCTGGCTGCGCTAAGGTTGGAAGCATGGGTGTCCATGGCCAGGATCTTGCGCGAGCGGTGCGGCATGGCGATGTCCCACGGGTGCCACCTTGTTTCGTCGGGTTTCAGCGTGTTTCACGGCCGCAGCCGGGCTCGCCTGGCCCAAGCGGGAAACGAGTCATCATTTCGATCGAGATGTGAAGGACCACGACCCTCATGAAGCGATATGCCGATCTGCTCGCCGAGGCCCTTGGGCGGGTGCGGGAAATCATGCCCTGGGACTTGCGCGAGCTCCTGCGGCAGCAGCCCACGCCGCTGGTGCTCGATGTCCGCGAACCGGCCGAATTCGCCCTGGCGCACATCGCGGGCTCGATCAACGTGCCCCGGGGTGTGCTGGAGGCCGCTTGTGACTGGGACTACGACGACACGGTACCCATGCTGGCCGGCGGCCGCGATCGCATGATCGTCGTCGTGTGTCGCTCGGGAAACCGTTCCGTGCTGGCCGTGGACGTGATGCAGCAGATGGGCTTCACCCACGTGGTCTCGCTGAAGACCGGCGTGCGCGGCTGGAACGATTTCGAGCAAGAGCTCGTGGACGCCGGGCAAGGCCGTGTCGACACCGACACGGCCGAGCCGTTGCTCGAGACCCGGGTGCGCCCGGAGCAGATGCGACCGCGTTGAGGCGGTCGCCGAGAACTTGCGAACTCCAATACCCTGGAAGAATAGGGGTTTTGTTGTTTATCCGTCAGATGGTGACTTTCATTCGATCGCTTGCCGGGCAAGACTCGCTCCGTGGCCGGGGATCGCGATCGCGCACGCCTCGTTCCGCAGATTTCCGATTCGACCACCCCGCCGCAGGAGACGACATGCCTTTCACCCACCACGGCACGCCACGGCGTGCGCTTGTTCAGCTCTGTCTGGTTGCGATATTCGGCTTGCACGCCCCCGCAGCGCTGGCGGCCTACCCCGACAGGCCGGTGAAGCTCATCGTTCCCTACCCTCCCGGCGGCGCGACGGACATCATCGGCCGCATCGTTGCACTCGAGCTCGGTAAGGCCCTGGGCCAGCAAATCATCGTGGAGAACCGCGGCGGTGCGGGCGGCAACATAGGCGCGGAATTCGTGGCCAAGGCGCCGCCCGATGGCTACACCTTGCTGATGGGCGCGCTGACCTCGCACTCGACCATGGCCACGCTGGAGAAGGGCAAGCTGCGCTACAGCATCACCAAGGACTTCATGCCAGTCATGGTGGTGGGCTCGGTGCCGCTGGTGGTGGTGGTGAACCCGGCCGTGCCGGTCAAGACCCTGCAGGAGCTCGTGGCGTATGGCAAGGCCAACCCTGAAAAGTTGAACTATGCATCCTCGGGCGCAGGCGCACCGCAGCGCATGGCCGCCGAGATCCTGCGCACCGAAACCGGCATCAAGATGCTCCACGTGCCGTACAAGGGCAGCGGCCCGGCCATGACGGACCTGGTCGGTGGTCAGGTGAACATGATGGTGGAGACCGTGCCTGCGGCACTGCAGTTCATCAAGGCGGGCAAGCTGCGCGCACTGGCTGTCACCACCTCCCAGCGCATTTCGATGCTGCCCGACGTGCCCACCACGGCCGAAGCCGGCCTGCCCGAGGTGGAAGTGAGCTCCACGTTCGGTGTGCTGGCGCCCGCGGCCACGCCCAAGGACATCGTCGACCGGCTGAACGCGGCCATCGCCAGGATCGTGACCCAGCCCGAAGTGAAGGAGCAGTTCCTGGCGCAGGGTGTCTATGCCGCGGCGCCCACCACGCCCGCCCAGTCGGCCGAGCGGCTGGCCCAGGAAGTGGCCCGATGGGCCAAGGTCATCGCCGAAGCCCACATCAAGGCCGACGAGTAAGTCCCTCGCCCACCTCATCGAATGCCTGCCATGCCGACCCCTCCGAAAGACAAGCCCGACCCAAGCTCCGGCAACGCCGGCCCGGAACCGGCCGGCATGCGCAAGGGCCTGACCAGCTACGGTGACCAGGGCTTCTCGCTCTTCCTGCGCAAGGCCTTCATCAAGGGCGCCGGCTACACCGACGCGGCGCTCGACCGCCCGGTGGTGGCCATCGCCGACACCGGCAGCGACTACAACCCCTGCCACGGCAACACGCCCCAACTCATCGAAGCCGTCAAGCGCGGCGTGATGCTGGCCGGTGGGCTGCCCATGAGATTCCCGACGATCTCGATCCACGAGAGCTTTGCCGCGCCGACCAGCATGTACCTGCGCAACCTCATGTCCATGGACACCGAGGAGATGATCCGCGCGCAACCGATGAACGCGGTGGTGCTGATCGGTGGCTGCGACAAGACGGTGCCTGCCCAGTTGATGGGCGCGGCCTCGGCCAACATTCCGGCGATCCAGCTCGTCACCGGCTCGATGCTGACGGGCTCGCACCGCGGCGAACGGGTCGGTGCCTGCACCGACTGCCGCCGCTACTGGGGCAAGTTCCGCGCCGGCGAGATCGACGCCGAGGAGGTGGCCGACGTCAACGACCAGCTGGTGGCCAGCGTGGGCACCTGTTCGGTGATGGGCACGGCCAGCACCATGGCCTGCATTGCCGAGGCGCTCGGGATGACCATGCCCGGCGGCGCCTCGCCGCCGGCCGTCACCGCCGATCGCATCCGCATCGCAGAACAAACGGGCGCGCAGGCCGTGCAGATGGCGCGCGAGCGGCTCACCATCGACAAGATCCTCACGCCCGCCGCGTTCGAGAACGCGATGCGCGTGCTGCTGGCCATCGGCGGCTCGACCAACGGCATCGTGCACCTCGCGGCCATCGCCGGACGCATGGGCCTGGAGATCGACATGCAGGCGCTGGACCGCATGGGTCGTGAAACCCCGGTGCTGCTGGACCTCAAACCCTCGGGCCGGCACTACATGGAAGATTTCCACAAGGCCGGTGGCATGGCCACGCTGCTGCGCGAGCTCAAGCCGCTGCTGCGCCTGGAGGCACTCACGGTGACCGGCCGCACGCTGGGCGAGGAGATCGAGCGCGCGGGCCCGGGCTTCGAGCAAGACGTGGTGCGCAGCGTCGCCCACCCGATCTACCCCGAAGGCGGCATCGCGGTGCTGCGCGGCAACCTGGCGCCGGGCGGCGCCATCATCAAGCAGTCGGCTGCGGATGCGGGGCTGATGGAGCACGAAGGTCGCGCCGTGGTCTTCGAAAATATGGAAGACCTGGTCGGGCGCATCGACGACGAAGACCTCGACGTGACGGCTCAGGACGTGCTGGTGCTGAAGAATATCGGCCCCAAGGGCGCGCCGGGCATGCCCGAGGCCGGCTACATCCCGATCCCCCGCAAACTGGCCCGCGCGGGCGTGAAGGACATGGTGCGCATCTCGGACGGCCGCATGAGCGGCACGGCCTTCGGCACCATCGTGCTGCACGTGACGCCCGAGTCGGCCATCGGCGGGCCGCTGGCGTATGTGAGGAACGGCGACCGCATTCGCCTGAGCGTGAAGCACCGCGAAATCGCGCTTCAGGTGTCTGCCGCCGAACTCGCGCAACGCGCGAGCGACCGCCCGGTGGTCGAACCCAGCGCCGACCGCGGCTACCGCAAGCTCTTCCTGCGCAGCGTGCTGCAGGCCGACAGGGGCGTGGATTTCGACTTCCTTCAGCCGCCGCAGATGCGGGGCAAGACGCCGCAGCGCTAGCGCCCGAGGTCCAGGCGCCGGGCCCGACCTGATCTACCCTCCACCACCCGCGCAAAAGCTGCGCAAGACCGATTTCAGGAGACCTTCATGGCCACCCCGCTGCACGGCGTCTACGCGCCCGTACTCACGCCCTTCGATGCGCAGCTCGCACCCGATGCCGGCCGATTCATTGCCCATTGCCGTTGGCTGGTTCAGCACCAGGTGGGCCTGGCCATCTTCGGCACCAACTCCGAAGCCGCCTCGCTGTCGGTGGCGGAACGAATCGACCTGACCGACCAGTTGGTGGCGGCCGGGATTCCCGCGTCCCGCCTGCTGCCCGGGACGGGCGCCTGCGCCTTGACCGACGCGGTCACGCTCACCCGGCATGCGGTCGCCGCAGGCGCGCCCGGCGTGCTGATGGTGCCTCCCTTCTATTTCAAGAGCGTGTCGGACGATGGTGTCTTCGCCTACTACTCGGAAATCATCGAGCGCGTGGGCAGCGACAAGCTCGGCATCTACCTCTATCACATCCCTCAGTTCACCCAGGTGCCGATCACCTTCGGCCTGATCGAGCGCTTGCTCAAGCGCTACCCCGAGACCGTTCTCGGAGCCAAGGACTCCTCAGGAGACTGGGCCAACTCGAAGACGATGATCGACAACTACGCTGCCGGTGGATTTGCCGTCTTTCCGGCCAGCGAATCGCTGCTCTCCCGGGCCCTGCCCATCGGTGCGGCGGGCTGCATCAGCGCCACCGTGAATATGAATCCGGCCGGCATCCAGGCCCTGTACGAAGGCTGGAACACCGCGCAGGGCCAAGCGCTGCAGGACCGGGCGGACGTGATCCGCCAGATCTTCCAGGCGGTGCCGATGATCCCCGCGATGAAGCGCGTGTTGGCCGAGTTTTCTTCGGACCCTGCCTGGCGCGTCGTGCGGCCGCCCTTGTGTGCACTCGATGACGACACCACCAAGAGCACGCTGTCGGCCTTGCGCGAGGCCGGGTTCGACATGCCCGGCTACCCCGGTCGCTCGCGTTCGTAGGGCCGCTTCACGGCGAGGCCAGCCGCACGATCGCCAGGTGCGGCTGGCCGTCGTCCACCAACGGCAGGTCCATGCCCACCCGCGCCACCCCATCCAGGGTCACACCCGGCTCGGCCGAGCCTTGCGTCACCTCGATGTGATAGGGAGTCTCGCGGTAGCGGTAGTCGAATGTGAAGCCCGGCCAATCGCGAGGCAGGCACGGCGCGAGGTGCAACCGGGCTCCGCCCTGCGTGGTCTCCAACTGGACGCCGAGCAGCGACTCCAGCACCAGCCGGTACATCCAGCCCGCCGATCCGGTGTACCAGCTCCAGCCACCGCGGGCGGTGTGCGGCGCCACGCTGTAGACGTCGGCGGCGACCACGTAGGGCTCGATCTTGTAGATCTCGACCTCGGCCGCCGTGCGCGCGTGGTGCAAGGGGTTGATGAGGTCCATCAGTTGCCACGCGCGCTCGCGGTCACCGAGCGCGGCGAAGGCCATCGCAGCCCAGATCGCGCCGTGGGTGTACTGACCGCCGTTCTCGCGCACGCCCGGCACATAGCCGCTGATGTAGCCCGGGCTGGGGCCCTGACCGTCGAACGGCGGGGCCAGCAATTGCACCAGGCCGTGCTCGGCGCGCACCAGCCGGCTCGCCACCGCGTCCATCGCATGGCGTGCCCGCCCGGCGTCGGCCACGCCCGAGAGCACCGACCAGCTCTGCGCGATCGAGTCGATCTGGCACTCCGCGTTCGCCGCCGAGCCGAGCGGCGTGCCGTCGTCGAAGAAGGCGCGGCGATACCAGTCGCCGTCCCAGGCGTGCGCTTGCAGGCTCTCTTGCAGGCGCACGCGCTCGCCGTCGCAGCGCTGCGCGACGGGCTCGTCGCCATGGCCGCGTGCCAGCGTGGCGAACTGGCGCAACACGTCGCACAGGAAGAAGCCGAGCCACACGCTCTCGCCACGGCCCTCGTGGCCGACCAGGTTCATGCCGTCGTTCCAGTCGCCGCCACCCATCAGCGGCAGGCCATGTGCGCCGAAGCGCAGTGCGTGCAGCAGCGCACGCACCGCATGCTGGTAGAGGCTCGCGGAATGGATGGAGTGGCCGGGCAGGTCGAAATAGGAGTCGTCGCCGGGACTCACCAGGCGGCCTTCGATGAAGGGCACGCTTTCGGTCAGCACGCCGGTGTCGTGGGTGGCCTGCACATAGCGGCACAGCGCCAGAGGCAGCCACAGGTAGTCGTCCGAGATGTGCGTGCGCACGCCGCGCCCGGAGGGCGGGTGCCACCAGTGCTGCACATCGCCCTCGACGAACTGGCGGCTCGCGCACAGCAGCAGGTGGTCGCGCAGCAGCTGCGGGCGGCTGTGCACCAGGGCCATCGCGTCCTGCAGCTGGTCGCGAAAACCGAAGGCACCGCCCGACTGGTAGAAGCCGCTGCGCGCCCACATGCGGCAGGCCAGCGTCTGGTACACCAGCCAGCCATTGGCCAGCAGGTTCAGCGCGGCATCGGGGGTCTGGACCTGGACCCGGCCCAGCGTGTGCTCCCAGTGCCGGTGCACCGCGGCCAGCGCTTCGTGCGCGGCGGCACCGCCGCGAAATCGCCGCACCAGCTGGCCGGCCTCGTCGGTGCTGCGGCCCATGCCGAGGCGGAAGACGACTTCGCGGGTCTGGCCGGGCAGCAGATCGAAGGGCACCTGGATGGCGCTGCACGGGTCGAGCGCGGCGCCGGTTCGGCCCGACAGCCGCGTGCGCGTCAGCGCGGCCGGCCGCTGCAGCGAGCCATTGCGGCCGATGAATTCGCTGCGGTCGCAGGTGACGGTGCCGAACAGGCGGTCGGCCTCGTCGACATCGAAGAACCCGACCCAGTCGCCGAAGTCGTTGCTGAAGGCATTGCGGGCGTACAACGCCCCGTTCTCCGGGGCGATGTCGGTGGTGATGTGGGGCGCCGTCTTGGCCCGCAGGTCGCCCAGCACCCACTCCACATAGCCGGTGGCCGACAAGCGGCGCTCCCGCGTGCCGTCATTGCGCAGCCGCAGCACCGAAAACTTGATGGCCGCGTCCATGGCCACGTAGACGGTCAATTCGCTGTGGATTCCCGCCTCGTCGTGCTCGAACACGCTGTAGCCGAAGCCGTGGCGCGTGACATAGGGCGATGGGTTGCCGTCATTGCGTTCGTGCTCGCCGCGGGGCAGCGCGGTGGGCAGCCAGACCTGCCCGCTGGCTTCGTCGCGCAGGTAGATCGCCTCGCCGCCGCTGTCGCACACCGGATCGTTGTGCCACGGTGTGAGTCGCAGCTCGTGGGCGTTTTCGCACCAGGTGTAGCCGCTGCCGGCTTCCGAAACCACGCAGCCGAAGCGCGGATTGGCGAGCACGTTGACCCACGGCGCTGGCGGGCAAGTGCCTGCGGGCGGCGCGATGACGTACTCGCGCCCGTCGGGCGTGAAGCCGCCCGTGCCGTTGAAGAACAGCAGCCCGCTCGGCGGGGGCGTCGCAGGGCCGTGCGCCACCACGGGAGCACGCGTGGCCACGAAGGGCGGGGTGCGGCGCTCGGCCACCGGCTTGCGCAGCGCCTGCTGCGCCAGGGTGCCGTGGCGATCCGTGATGAGCACGCGCGCCACCGCCTGCAGCAGCACGCGGTCTTCGTTCGAGATCTGCTCCGCATGGCGCACGAAGATGCCCCCCGGCCGGTCGACCACATGCGCCTCGACACCGGCCGCGATGAGCCCCAGGATCTGCTCGTGCAGCCGCTGGCGGTAGAGGTCGCGCTCCTCGTTCCAGATCACCAGGTCGACCGCCAGGCCCTTCAGCCGCCACCACGCGTGGGCTTGCACCATCTGCCGCACCAGATCGATGTGGGCCGACTCGCGGATCTGCAGCAGCACGATCGGCAAGTCGCCCGAGATGCCGTAGCCCCACAGGCCCGACTGGCTGCGCCGGTTGCGCAGCAGCAGCGCGCTGTCGGCGCGCTGCGTACTCTGCGCATAGATCACCGCGCTGGCCAGCCGCGCATACAGCTCGGTGTCGGCCTCGGTCGCGTTGAGTTGGCGCAACACCACCTGGCCGTGCGTCCACGCGAGTTCGAACACGCGGTCGGCGAGGCGTCGGTCGGCGTACTTGGCGAGCAGCGCCAGGCAGCCGTCGCGCGACTCGGCCATGCCGTAGACCATGTCGATGGTGGCGGTTTGTCCCGGCTCCAGCGTGACGACACGTCGCATGGCGGCAATGGGATCGAGCACCGAGCCGGCGCTGCCCGACAAGTCGGCGGCCGAGCACATCGCCTGCGGCGCGCTGAGGGTGCGTCCGCGGCCGATGAAGCGCGCGCGATCGGTCTCGTGCGACGCCGCCCCGGCCTTCACGCCATGCACCGCCATCAGGTGGCACATCCAGGGCGTCGGCTCGTCGACCGAGCGCGGGCGACGCGTGCACAGCAGTGCGGGCAGGTCGTGGACCCGCTCGGTCTGCACGAACAGCTTGCTGAACGCCGGGTGCTGCGCATCGGCCGCATGCGGCGCCAGGACGACCTCGGTGTAGCTGGTGAGTTCGATGTGGCGCTGCGTGCGGCCCAGGTTGGTCAGCCGCAGGCGGCGCAACTCGATATCGTCTTCCGGCGAAACGACGATCTCGGTGTAGGCATCGATGCCCTGGTCGCGACGGCGGAACTCGGCGCGGCCCTCGGTGAAGATGGCCTCGAAGGAGTCGGGCTTCCATAGCGTGGGCTGGTGCGTGCTCGACCAGCAGGTGCCGGTCTCGGTGTCGCGCAGGTAGCAAAAGCTGCCCCAGGCGTCGCAGGTGGTGTCTTCGCGCCAGCGCGTCACGGCCAGGTCCTTCCAGCGGCTGTAGCCGCCGCCCGCATGGGTGACCATCACGTGGTAGTTCCCGTTGGACAGCAGCTGCACCTCCGGTGTCGGCGTGTCGGGCGTCGTGATCGTCCGCAGCGGTGCCTCGGCCGTGCCGAAAGTCGGGCGCAGCTCGGCGCGGTCGGCCGTGTGGGGATGGAAGGCCACGGCCTTGGGGATGCGCTCCTGCAGCAGCAGCAGCGTGGCCTGCAACTGCGGGTCGGCCTCGAAGCGGCGCTGCATGGGCTGGCCGAGCAACAGATGCGCCAACGCCAGCAGGCTCATGCCCTGGTGGTGGGCCATGAAGGAACGCACCACCGCGCCGGTCCGCCCGCGCGGCAGCCGCGCCGGCGTGTAGTCGATGGCCTCGTAGTAGCCGTAGGCACCCGTCAGCCCCTCTTCGGCCAGCCGCACCAGGTTCTGGCAAGCGGCCCTGGGCTCGACCATGAGGGCCATCACGGTGGCGTAGGGCGCCACCACCAGGTCTTCGGCCAGCCCGCGCTTGAGGCCCAGGCCGGGCACGCCGAACGCCCGGTACTGGTAGTTCAGCGCGGTGTCGGTGGCGTGGTAGCCCGACTCCGACATGCCCCAGGGCACGCCACGCTGGCGGCCGTAGTGGATCTGCCGCTCCACCGCCGCGCGCATGGTCTGGTCGAGCAACGTGTTTTCGTAGCAGGGCATCACCAGCATCGGCATCAGGTACTCGAACATCGAGCCGCTCCACGACAGCAGGATGGGCTGGCCGTCGACGGTGGTGAGCAGCCGCCCGAGCGCGAACCAGCTCTCCTGCGGCACCTTGCCCTGGGCCACGGCGACGAAACTGCACAGCCGGACCTCCGAGGCCAGCAGGTCGTAATAGCCCGAGTCGCGGCGCCTCTCGTCGACGTTGTAGCCAATGGCCAACAGGTTGCGCCCCGCGTCGTAGAGGAAGCCGTAGTCCATCTCGGCCAGGGCGCCGGCGCGCGCGGCCAGCGCCAGCAACGCCGAGCGGCGCGTGGGCAGCGCGGGCATGTCTCCGGCCTGCCCGGCCTGCTCGGCGCGGCCGGTGGGGTTGGCGGGCTGCGCTGCCGCCGGCCACCGTTCCTGCAGCTCGGCCAGCGCGGCGCGGCATTGGCGGTCCAGCGCTTCGGCCCAGCGCCATGCTTCGTCGATCGCGGGCAGCTCGGCGCCTTCGCCTGCCTCTGGTGCAGGGGCGGATGGGGCGGATGGGGCGGATGGGGCTGCAGGCCCCATCGACTCCAGCAGCTCGGCCGCACAGCTTGCCAGGCCATCGAATGTCGCCCCGAGGGTGTGCGGTTCTTGTGGCGGCCCGGCTTGCGCGCTCGACAGCAGAGCCTCGAGTCGGACCAGCGGGCTGTCGACCGCCGGAGCGGCCAACGCCTGGCGCAGCAACTGCACGGTGTCAGCCAGACCCGCAAACAGGCGCGGCAGCTGCGGCGGTTCGGCCGCCAGCGCCAGCAGCCCGCTGCGCAGCGTCAGCAGGTGGCCCGCGAGGTTGCCGCTGTCCACCGTCGACACGTAAGCCGGACGCAGCGGCTGCAGCGACTGGGTGTCGTACCAGTTGTAGAAGTGGCTCTCGTGTCTGTCCAGCGCTTCCATCGTGTCGAGCGTGGCGCCCGTGCGCGTGATCAGTTGCCCGAGCGTGAGGTAGCCGAAGTCGTATGCCGCCAGGTTCGCGAGCAAGGACAAGCCGATGTTGGTCGGCGAGGTGCGGTGCGCGATGCGCGCCACCGGATGCTCCTGCACGTTGTCGGGCGGCAGCGCGTGGTCGGAGGGCCCGACGAAGGTGTCGAAGAAGGCCCAGGTGCGGCGCGCCAGCAGGCGCAGGAACAGGTTTTGTGCGGCGCTCAGTGTTGATGGCTTGCGCTGCAAGGGACGACTCAGCCACCACACGACCACCGGCGACAGCAGCCACAACGCCAGCACCGGCGCGGCAACGGCGAGTGCGGCGGGCCGGGCCACGCTCAAGGCCAAGGCCGTGGCCCCTGCCAGCGCGGGCGACACCCACATCGTCACGAGGGTCTGCCTCAGGTCTTGCGCGCTGCCCGGTGGGGCGCGCAGGGCCAAATCGGCCGACGCTTGCCACTCGAGCAACCGGCGCCGTGTGATCCAAAGCCGGCCCAGCGTGCGCAGCACGGCGTCGAGGCTGAACGCCGCTTCGTAGGGCAGGCAGGCCAGGCTCAGCGTGGCCTGACCGAACTGCCGGGATGCCGACGGCAAGGTGGCCGTCACATGCTGTCCCGCGCGCAGCGACGCCGGCTTGCGCCACAGATCCACCAGCAGCGCGGCCAGCGGCGGCGCGAACAGGATGGCCACGCCCCACAGCGTCCACAGCCAGGGCGCCTGCAGCACGCTCCAACCGAGCAGGAGCAGCGCGGTGAGGGCGGCCGGCGTGAGGCTGCGCCGCAGGTTGTCGACGACTTTCACGCGCGACAGGGGCGACAGCGGATTCCTCACGGTCACCGCAGGCCGGCCGTCTTGCGGCCCCCCCGGCGACAGGCGCAGCCTGGGCCAGAGCCACGCGATGATCTGCCAGTCGCCGCGGATCCAGCGCTGGCGCCGGCACACGTCGGCGTCGTAGCGCCACGGCGATTCCTCGAACAGTTGCACGTCGCTGATCAGACCCGAGCGCGCGTAGCAGCCCTCCAGCAGGTCGTGGCTGAGGATGCGGTTTTCCGGCAGACGCCCCCCCAGCACATGCTCGAAGGCGTCGACGTCGTAGATGCCCTTGCCGATGAACGAGCCCTCGTCGAAGAGGTCCTGGTAGATGTCGGAGACCGCACGCGTGTAGGGGTCGATGCCCGGCTCGCCGCCGAACAGCCGCGCATAGCGCGATCGCAGGGTGCCGGGCAGGCTCACGCCGACGCGAGGCTGCAGGATGCCGTAGCCGGCGACCACGCGCGGGGCTTCGGGCGTGCCGCCGAAGCGCGGCCGGTTCAGCGGATGGGCCATCGTGCCGACGAACTGCCACGCCGCGTCGCGCGGCAACTGGGTGTCGGTGTCGAGCGTGATGACGTAGCGCACGCCCCGCAGCGGCGAGGTGTCGCCGACGATCAGCGAGAAGCGATCGGCGGGGCCGGCGCGTTCATGGCTGCGCAGCAGCGCGTTCAGGTCCGCGAGCTTGCCGCGCTTGCGCTCGTGGCCCATCCATACGCGTTCGCGCGGGTTCCAGCGGCGCGGACGGTGAAACAGAAAGAAGCGGTCGACGCCCGGCGAGGGTGCCGCCAAGGCGCTGTATTTGTGGTTCAGCGCCTCGATCTTCTCGCGGGCGTAGCGCAGCAGGGCCTCGTCGCCGGGCAGCGTCTCCTGCGCGGCATCGTGAAAGTCGGTGAGCAGGCCGAAGTGCAGCTGCGCGTCGCGGTTGACCACGAAGCGCACTTCCAGCGCCTCGACCAGATCGTCGATGCCCTGCGGGCTGCCGAGCATCGTGGGCACCACCACCAGGGTGCGCTGCGACGGCGGGATGCCGAAGGAAAAGTCCATGCGCGGCAAGGCGCGCGGGGTGTTCCACAAGCTGGCGGCCCAGTTCGCCAGGGCCACCGCGAGCTGGCTCGTGGCAAGTATCAGCACCAGCGCGGGCACCCACAGCCATTCGTCGGCCCTCAGCGTCCACAAGGGGTCTTGCCCGCCCTGGGTCGCACGCCAGGCGATGCCGCCGCTGAGTGCCAACGTCAGGCCGATCACCGCGAAGCTGTAGTGCAGCAGCCCCCGCCGGGCCGCAGCGCGACGCCAGCGCAAGCCCAGCGGCGGGCGCGCTCGCGCGACACGTTCCAGCTCAGTGCGTCCAGCGTCGATCAGGTAGTACCCCACATGCCCAAGGTGAGGGTGTTCTTCATTGCGCCGCGCCGCCGAGTCAGCCGCCAGGTCGACCGCTGCGCGCGCCACCTCGGGCTCCGACAGCGGGCTGGTGCGCGCGATCGCTTCGACCACATGGCGGTAGCTGTCGCGGGTGGCGAAGTCCATGCGCGCGTAGACGTCGCTCGGGTCTTCGCGCAGCGTCTGCTCGACCCGGCTCAAGGTCTCGACGAACTCGCGCCAGTCCATCGCGCCGATCATGCGCAGGGCGCCTATGCTGTGGCTGACCGACACCTGGTCCGTGGCTTGTTGTTGTGCCTCGGCCTGGACCATCTGCTCGATGCTCCGGTGCGATTCGTGCAGGCGCTGTTCGATCCAGGTGAGCGGCAGCGCCAGCGCCGCGCTGCGGCCCTGGAGCCGGCGTGCCAGCTCGGCGACAAAGGGCCCGGTCATCGGCGGATCGGAGCGCGCCATATCGGCGATGACCAGGATCAGCCCCTTGGGATCGCGCTCGGCCACGTCGAGCATCTTCTCCGCCCAAGCGGCAGCGAGGTTGCGCTGCTCGCGGCAGGCGGCGATGTGCGCCCCGACGCGGCGCAGGTTTTCGATCAGCGCCAGGCGCAGCATGATGGGAATCGCCCAGAGCTCGCCCAGCTTGAGCACCTTCACCGTCTGGTACGACGCAACGAAGCGGCTCAAGATGCCTCGCCCGAGCCGGACGTCGCCATGCGCCACGGCCTGCAGCGCGAGATCGTAGACACGCGGCAGCCCCGCCGACGGGCCCGAGCGCAGGCGCGGCAGCTCACGGCTGAAGCCCGCCGGAAAGTGGAGCTTGGCGGTGCGGATCTCTTCTTCGATGAGGTAGAAGTTGTCGAGCAGCCACTCGCCCGCCGGCGAACTGCGTTGCTGTTCGCCCTGCGGGGCGAGCAGCGCGCAGACCTGGACCAGCAGCTTCTCGTTGGATGCAAGGCGCGCGAGCAAGCGGTCGGGGGCGCGCGCGGTGGTCAGCTCGTGGACGGCGGCCAGACTCTTGCCGTGCTGGGCGATCTGGTCGGCGGTGAGAAGCTCCGCGCGCAGCGGGGCCTCTTCGATATCCGCGGCATCACGTTGCAGTGGCCAATGCGCGGCAATCCTGCCCGCCCACTGCGGCACCCATTGCCCGAACCCACTTGCCGTCACAACCCCCCCCTGGGGCGACCTTCTGCAGGACATTCCCCGGCGCATGCCCAACCGCAATGCAGTGTAGCGACCCAACGCGGCGTGGGCGTGGCCCGATCGAGACCGGCATGCGTTGGATTCGCCGCACGATGTGGTGGCGCCGTGGCGTTCCCTCCCCAGAGGGGCACAATGAAATTGCCCCCTCAGTGAGCGCGTCCATGACCATCATCGAATTGGCCCCGTCCGAACTGCGTCTCAGCATCGCTCCCGCCACGCTGGGCTTCGCCGACACCTCCGAATTGCTGCCACTGCCGCTGCCCTGGATCGGGCAGGAGCGTGCAGAGCAAGCCGCCCGTTTCGGCCTGCAGATGGATCAGCCGGACTACAACCTGTTTGTGCTGGGCGAGGTCGGCAGCGGCCGAAGCTCGCTCATGAACCAGATGATGTGCCTGGAGGCCGCCAAGCGGCCGACGCCTCCCGACCTGTGCTACTTGCACAATTTCGAGGAGCCTGAGCATCCACGCGCCCTGCGTTTGCCCGCCGGTGAGGGGCGGCTGTTGCGCCAGCTGATGGCGGAGTTTGCCAAGACGGTTCAGGCCGAAGTGCCCAAGCGACTCGCCGCCACGGACGTGATGGCCGAAAGCGAACGCATCCAGAACGGCCACAAGGCAGAGGAAGACCGGGCCTTCGCCGAGCTCAGCGCCTTTGCCCAGGCGCGCAACTTCGGGCTGGTGCGTGACCAGGGTCGCCTGGTCTTCACCCAGCACGACGACAAGGGCCAACCCCTCACCGCGGGCACGGCCGCGGCGCTGACCCCGCCACAGCGCGCGGAGCTCGACCGCGCCGAAGAAGCGCTGCGCGCCGAGATCAGCCGCTTTCTGGAAAAAGCCCGCGCCAGGGAGCTCGTGATGAACGAGAAGCTGGCCGCGCTGCGACGCCAGATGATCAAGCCCATGCTCGAACACGAGCTGCAGGAGATACGCATCAAGCTGCGCAAGCAGATCAAGGATGCCGTCAAGTTGGGGCAGTACCTCGAACAGGCGCAGGCGGATGTGCTGGACAACCTGGAACTCTTTCTGACGACCGATGAGCCCCAAGAGGAGCGCGTCGCCGCGCTGATCGAGCTGCTCTCGCGCCTGCGTGTCAACGTGGTGGTCGACAACCACGGCCGCGAAGGCGCACCGGTGATCGTGGACGACAACCCGCTCTTCCGCTCCTTGTTCGGCAGCATCGAGTACGAGTCCGACAACGATGTGCTGGTGACCGACTTCTCACGCATCCGGGCAGGCAGCCTGCTGAAGGCGCATGGCGGCTTCCTGTTGCTGCATCTGCGCGACCTGCTGGCCGATCCGCAGGTCTGGGAGAAGCTGCGCCGGTTCTTGCGCAGCGGGCGGCTGCAGATCGAGGAGCCGGGCATGGTCTACGCGCCGATCGCCGCGGTCTCCCTGCAACCCGAGCCGGTGGACGTCGAGGTGAAGATCGTCCTGATCGCTTCGGTCGAGGACTACTACGTCGTGCAAGAAGGCGACCCCGAGTCGGCGCGGCGTTTTCGCTGCAAGGTCGACTTTGCCGAGAGCTTTGCCGCCACGCCTGAAACGCACAGGGCCACCGCGGTCTTCGTGGCGCACACCTGCCGCAGGATGGGCCTGGCGCACTTCTCGGCGCCTGCGGTGGCGACGCTGATCGAAGAGACGCACCGCGAGGCGCAAGACCAGACGCGTCAGAGCGCCCTCTTCGCCCGCTGTGAGGCGCTGGTGATGGAAAGCGCCGCCCTGGCGCGCCTGCGGGGTGCGGCGCCGGTCGACAAGGCCGATGTCCTGGCTGCCATTCAGGCGCGCGTCCACCGGCACGACTACCCCGAACAGCGGCTGCAGGAGTCCATTGCCGACGGCGAGCGCTTGCTCGATGTGACCGGCGAGCAGGTGGGCCAGGTGAACGGCATGACGATCGTGGATCTGGGCGACTACCAGTTCGGCTTCCCGGTGCGGGTGACCGCCAGCACCCACGCCGGCGAGGAGGGCCTGCTCAACATCGAGCGCGAGGTCGAGTTGTCCGGCCCCATTCACGACAAGGGCGTGCTGATTCTGCAGAGCTACCTGTCGGCCCTGTTTGCGCACATCGCGCCGCTGGCACTCAACGCCGCCGTGGTCTTCGAGCAGGAGTACAGCGGTGTCGAAGGCGACTCGGCCTCTTGCGCGGAGTTCTACGCCCTGCTCTCCAGCCTGTCCGGTCTGGCACTCAGGCAGGGGATAGGCGTGACCGGCGCGGTCAACCAGCATGGCGAAATGCTTCCCGTGGGCGGCATCAACGAGAAGATCGAAGGCTACTTCCGCAGCTGCGAGTTGCTGGGCCTGGATGGTCAACAGGGCGTGTTGATTCCCCACCGCAATCGCCGCGACCTGATGTTGGCCCCGCGTCTGGTGGAGGCAGTCTCGCAGGGGCGATTCCACATCTATACCGCCGACCGGGTCAGCGATGGCATGGAACTGCTGACCCACGCGAGCTTTGGCACCCTGGGCGCACAGGGCTATCCGGCAGACACCGTGCTGGGCCGGGCGCAGAGAACGCTTCAGGACTATCGCCGCGCTTGTGAGGCCACTGACACACGCAGATCGGGGCGAGCAACGCGCCCGCTGCGCGCGTCCAAGGCAAGGCACGCCGACCGCGCGGCGCGGTGAACCCTTGCGCGGCCCCGGCCGGCTACGACACGGTGACCGGCGGCAGCGACTGACACGTGGCGCCGTGGGTCAGGGTGGCGGCACTTCGTCGGGCTCGACGCTGTCTATTTTCGGCTCGTCGCGCTGCGGGTGCCGCCTGACGGCACGCTCCAATCGTTCACGCGTGGCGATGCTGTGTTCGTCGCCTTGTTGAATCTCGGGTTCGGGAATTTCTTCCTTCCCTGGCACTGGCTTGGGTTGTCGATTCATTGCGTTCACCCCTTCTGGACGCTCAACGCTGCGTGTCGGCTCCGGCGCGGACCGCGGGCCCTTGCACGGCCGCACCCAAAACGCAATATCACCAGCCATCCGACACCGTGGAAGAGCTTGCGTCTGCGCGATCGCGCTCAGATTGAGTGTCCTCAATAAATGTGGCGCCCGAACGCCTAGATTCAATTGCGGCTCGGCGCATCGGTTCGGATGCGCGCTCACGAGCCGGACACAGGCCATCGACTGAAAGGACGACATCATGAAGACGGATGCGGATCTGAAGCGGGATGTCACGGCCGAACTGGCCTGGGATCCGGCGGTGAAATCCAATGCCATTGGTGTGGCGGTCAAGGACGGCGTGGTGACCTTGACCGGCCACCTGGACACCTTCGCCGAAAAGCACGCCGCTTCGCGAGCGGTGAAGCGCGTGGCCGGCGTGAGAGCCATCGCGCTCGAACTCGACGTGAAGCTGGCGCCCGACCACAAGCGCAGCGACACCGACATCGCCCAGAGCATCGAGCAGGCGCTGAAGTGGAATACCCTGGTTCCAGTCGACTTGGTCAAGGTGACGGTCGACCATGGCTGGGTCACCCTGCAAGGCGTCGTCGAATGGGACTACCAGCGGCGCAGCGCCGAGAAGGCCACCCGCCCGCTGATGGGCGTGGTCGGTATCAGCAACGAGATCACCTTGCGCGTTCAGCCCAAGGCGGTGGATCTCTCGCACAGGATCGAGCAGGCCCTGACGCGCCAGGCCCTGCGCGAAGCCAAGCACGTGAAAGTCGATGTCGATGGCACGACCGTCACGCTCAGCGGCCTGGTTCATTCCTGGCAAGAGCGTGACGCGGTGCAGGGCGTGGCGTGGTCGGCGCCTGGCGTGCATTCGGTGATCAACGAACTGCGCATCGGTTGAAGCCCGCATCGGACTTGTCAGCTGTCACACGACCGGAGACCACCATGCCCGCAACCCTGGCCAGCCAACGCCTGCAGGTCGGCGCCCCCGACCCCGAGCTCGAGACTTCGCCGATCGTCGGCGAAGAAGACGATATCGAAGTCGAGCCCAACGTACCGGGTGGCGGCTGCCTCTTCAACGGCGTCGCCTACCGCATCGGCGACAGCGTGCTGAGCGGCGACGAACTGCTGCACTGCGAGGCACCCGGTGTATGGGTGCGCCAGGGCGAGGTGCGCCCGAGACACGATATCGGCGCAGCGTAGCGCCGGGCTCGCCGCTTGCGTCAGATCTTTCATCCGAGCCTGGTCAACGAGGTCTTCGGCGACCCGGTGCGCCCGTCCATCGACGGCGTCAGGTGCGCGACCCGTGCGGCGAGCGGGCTGCCGCACCAAGCTGGACGGGTGGTGCATTCGCCGCATCCAGCGCCGCCAGCACCTCGTCGTCGCCGACCTGGTGGAAGTCGATGTAGTGCAGGCCGATGGCGTGGAACGGAGACGGCTCGGCTAGGCAGACGAGGTCGTCGACCTCGGCGCTCAGTTGGGCCCGCGTGTCGCTCGGTGCCACGGGTACGGCCAGCACCAGCCGGGCGGGCTTTCTGCGCCGCAGGGCCTTGAGCGCGGCACGCACCGTGGTGCCGGTGGCAATGCCGTCGTCGACGACGATCACCGTGGCGCCCTCGACGGGCAGTGGCGCACGCCCCCCCAGGTAGATGCGGCGGCGGCGTTCGATCTCCAGCAGTTCATGCGCGGCTTGCGCGTCGATCCAGGCCCGGTCGACCCCGGCCAGGGCTGCCGTCTCCTCGTCGACCACGATGTCCGGCGGCTGGCCATCGACCACCGCCGCCACCGCCAGCTCGCGCTGCTGGGGCGCACCGATCTTGCGAACCAGGAGCAGGTCCAGCGGCGCGCCCAGTGCGCGCGCAACCTCGGCGCCTATGGGCACACCCCCGCGCGGCAGTGCGAGCACCACCGTGCGGCCCGGCCACGACATCTTCATGAGCCGCTGCGCGAGGGCGCGCCCGGCGGCAGTGCGGTCGCTAAACGGCGTATTCATGGCCTGCTCCCATCGCAAGGTATCGACTGAACCAGTCCGCCGCGAGCTCGGCCACGACCTCGAGCGCGCCGGGTTCCTCGAACAAGTGCGTGGCGCCGGCGACGACCTCCAGCCGATGGGGGCATCGCATCTGGCTCGCGGCATCGCGGTTGAGCGCCAGCACGTCGGTGTCGTCGCCGCCGACGATCAGCAGCGTGGGCGCCTGCACCTGATCGAGCACCGGCGCCGCGAGGTCGGGCCGGCCGCCGCGCGAAACCACGGCGGCCACCTGCCCCGGGTGGGCCGCCGCGGCGCGCAACGCAGCGGCCGCACCGGTGCTGGCGCCAAAGAGGCCGACCCGCAAGTGCCCGCTGTCGTCACGCAGCCGCAACACCGCCAAGGCCTCGGCCACGCGGGCGGCGAGCAACTCGATGTCGAAGACCTTGCGGCGGTCGTCGGCCTCGGCGTCGCTCAGCAGGTCGAACAGCAGCGTCGCCAAGTGGTGGTCGTTCAGGATCTTGGCCACCAGGCGGTTGCGCGGGCTCAGCCGGCTGCTGCCGCTGCCATGCACGAAGACCACCAGGCCGAGCGCGCCGGGCACAAGCACCAACTCACCGGGCAGGTCCAGCCGGCCGACTCGAATCGCCTTGTGGTGCATGGCTCAGGCTCCCGGTTCCGATGGCTTCGGGGCGTGTGCTGCCGCGTTCGCGAGCGCAACTCGACCTTGGCCGAACTCCTGCCCGACCTTAGTGCTTCAACGACGCCCAACGTTGAGGACGATCAATGGGGTCCACGTTCCGATCCCTTTCAGCGCTCCAAGCTCGGGGGCCGCCGTCAAACGCGCCGTCAAAACGCCCACAATCACCAAGATCAACCCACCTTGGACCCTCGGACTGCTGCCGCATCGCGGGTTGGGCCGAAGTGGGCAGGTCAATCCAGCACCACCTGCGGGGCGAGCAATTGGCGGACAGCGCGATAGCCACCATCGACTTCAAGGAAGCAGCGAAGGCGCTGCTGCCGCCAAGCGCCAATTTCGACGCCTGCCTGACCTGCGGCCTGTGTTCGTCGGGGTGCCCGGCGTCGGGTCTCGAGAATATGGATCCGCGCAAGTTCATCCGCATGGCCATGCTCGGGATGGACGCGGAGCTGTCGACGACGCGCTGGGTCTGGTGCTGCACCCTGTGCAAGCGCTGCGAGTATGTCTGCCCGATGAGCATCGACATCTCGCAGTTGGTGTACCTTGCCCGCGGCAACTGGCCGAAGGACAAGAAGCCGTCGGGGATCGCCCGCTCCTGCCACCTCACCCAGCTCGGCGCTTCGACCAGCGCCATGGGCATGCCGCCGGGCGACTTCGTTCTCGTCGTCGACGATGTGCTGCAGGAAGTCCGGGCGACCCAACCGGGTTTCGAGCAACTCCAGGCGCCCATGGACAAGCGGGGCGCGCACTTTTTCGTCAACCAGAACTCGCGCGAACCGATGAGCGAGCCCGACGAGATGGTTCCGCTTTGGAAGATCCTCGATCTCGTCGGTGCCGACTGGACCTATGCCTCCAAGGGCTGGGCGGCAGAGAACTTCTGCATGTTCACGGGCGACGAGGACGCCTGGCGCGACGTCATCCAGAAGCGTGTCGACGCCGTGAACGATCTCGGCTGCCCGGTGTGGCTGAATACCGAGTGCGGCCACAGCTATTACTCGATGTGGCAAGGCGTGCAGCGCTTCGGCCTGGACGCCCATTTCTGCATGGACAGCCTGATCACCTACTACGCCCAGTGGATCCGCGAAGGCAAGCTGCCGATCAATTCCCGGTGGAACACCCAGGGCATCAAGTTCACCGTCCAGGACCCTTGCATGATTGTTCGCAAGTCGTACGGCGACGCGATGGCCGAGGACATGCGCTTCGTCGTCACGACCCTCGTCGGCGAGGAGAACTTCGTCGACATGCAGCCCAACCGCAGCGCCAACTACTGCTGTGGCGGGGGCGGCGGGTTCCTGCAGGCGGGGATGACCGACCACCGGCGCGCCTACGGCAAGCGCAAGTTCGACCAGATTGCCGCCACCGGCGCAGCCTATGTGCTCACGCCCTGCCACAACTGCCATTCCCAGATCGAAGACATCGGCCGCTTTTACAAGGGCCACTACGGCGTCGTCCATTTCTGGACACTCATGTGCCTGTCGCTGGGGATACTCGGCGAGAACGAGCGCCACTACCTCGGGCCGGATCTGCGCGCCTTGATCGACTGACCGGGCCGGCGCCCACTGACCACGCGACACCAGCGACCGAAATCTGCCATGAGCACCCTCTCAGCGGGACACACCACGACCCCGGCTGCCACGACCTTGGAGACCGAGGTCCTGATCATCGGCGGCGGCGTGACTGGCGCGGGGATCATGCGCGACCTCGCGCTGCGCGGCATCCACAGCGTCCTCATCGACAAGATCGATCTGTGCGCCGGCGCCTCCGGTGGCAACCACGGCCTTCTGCATTCGGGAGCCCGCTACGTCAGCACCGATCTCGAAGCCGCCATCGAGTGCCGCCAAGAGAACGAACTGCTCAAGCGCCTGGCCCCGCAGTGCATCGAGGCCACGGCAGGACTGTTCGTCGCCGTCGAAGGGGACGACCCGGGGTTTGCCGAGCGCTTTCCCGAGCTCTGCCGCCGCGCGGCGATCCCCTGCGACGAATTGACGGTGGCCCAGGCGCGAACGCTGGAGCCCCACCTCGCGGACAAGCTGGTCAGGGCCTATCGGGTTCCCGATGCCTCCATCGATCCGTTTCATCTGGCCCTGGCGAACGTGGACCACGCACGGCTGGCCTGCGGCAGCCTCTACCGCGCCCATACCGAGCTGCTGGAGTTCGAAGTCACCGAGGGCGAAATCCGCAGCGCGCTGTGTCGCGACCACCGCACGCACGCCCCGCTGGTGATCCGCGCGCGACAGTTCGTCAACGCCGGTGGCGCCTGGGCCATGGACATCGCCCGGCGGGCCGGCTGCACCGACGTCAATCTGCATTACGTGAAGGGCACCCTGCTCGTGAATCAAGACCGGATGACCCGCCACGTCATCAACCGGCTGCGGCCGCCGGGTGACGGCGACATCCTGGTGCCTGGCGGTACGGTTTCGCTGCTCGGAACGACCTCCACGCGGGTCTCCGATCCGGACCGGGTCGCACCCACGGTGGAGGAGATCGACCGCAATATCCGCGAGGGGTCCGCGATGATCCCGGCGCTGGCCGGTGCCCGCTACACCCGCGCCTTTTCGCGGGTGCGCCCGCTGCTGCAAGGCGCCCGAGACACCAGCGACCGCGCGGCCCGCAGAGGCTTCGCGCTGATGGACCACCGCGCGCAAGGCCTGGCCAACTTCTGCACCATCACCGGCGGCAAGCTCACCACCTTCCGCCTGATGGCCGAGAAGACCGCCGACCTCGTCGCCGCCAGGCTGGGCAACCGCCAGGCCTGCACCACCGGGGCCGTGGCCCTGCCCCTTGGCGATGCCGGCCGCTGGACCGAGCCCGGTGCGGCGCCCAGGCAGTGGGTCAAGCTGAATGACCCGGCAGACATGATCCTGTGCGAATGCGAAATGGTGCCGCAGTCGGCGATCGACCAGATCGTCGCCGCACCGCCCGGCGAGGAACCCCAGGTGATGAGTCTCGAAGCGATCTCCCTGCGCTCGCGGGTCGGCAAAGGGCCCTGTCAGGGCTCCTTCTGCGGCATCCGCGTCTCTTCGTATCTCTACGACCAGGGCTACTACCGCGGCGCAGCAGGCCTCACCGGCATGCGCGACTTCTTCGACGAGCGCTTCAAGGGCCAGCGTCTGGTCATCTGGGGCCAGCAGGCCGCCCAGATGGAGCTGGCCGAGGCCCTGCATTGCGGGCTTCTGGGGCTCGACGCCCTGCCCGCCGACTGACGCTCGCGGCATGTCGCCCACACGGTCGCCAACGGACATGACCCACCCGCCCCGCAGCTTCACCGCCGAACTCGCCGTGGTCGGTTCGGGCTTCGCGGGTCTCGCCGCCTCGGTATTTGCCGTCAACCGCAAGATCACCACCGCGCTGGCGGGCAACACCGGTGCGGTGGCCTACACCACGGGGTATCTCGATCTCCTGGGTCGGTTGGAGGGCTCGAGCGCGGCCGTCACCGACCCGTGGCAGGCCCTCGAGCACCTGCGCCAGATGCAGCCCGAGCATCCGCTCAGCCGCATCTCACCCGCCGACATCCGCCGTGCCTTCGATGAGTTCACGACCTTTCTCGGGGAAAGCGGAATCGCCTACAGCCGTGCCGCAGAGCACAACATCACTGCGCTGACCCCCGCGGGCACCCTGAAGCAGACGCTGTGCGTCCCCGCCACCATGGCGGCCGGCCCGAAGGCCTTTGCCGCAAAGGCGGACTGCGTCATCGTCGATTTCGAGGGCTTGAAGGGGTTCAGCGCGCTAGAGGTGGTCGCCAATCTCGGGGCGCGCTGGCCGGGCCTCAGCGCGCAACGCATCGCGTTCCCCGACATGGCTCGCGGCGAGGTCTATGCGGAGGTGATGGCGCGCGCGCTGGAGGTTGCGGCGACTCGCGAGAAGCTGGCGGTGGCGCTCAAAGGCGTCGCCGGGCAGGCCAAGGTGATCGGCCTGCCGGCGATCCTGGGCATGCACCGACCGGATCAGGTGCATGCGGACCTGGAGAAGCGCACCGGGCTGGCGATTTTCGAGATCCCGACCATGCCGCCGTCGGTGCCTGGCGTCCGGCTGCGTGAATGGCTCGAACAGACCTTGCCGAAGAAGGGGGTGACCCTGATTCCGCAACAGAAGGTCACGGCCTTGAGCCTGGGCGAGGAAGGCGCAACCCTGGAGCTGCGCGACAGCTTCGGTCCGATACGGATTCATGCTCAAGCGGTCATTCTCGCCACGGGTCGCTTCCTGAGCGGTGGCCTCCAGGCGCATCCGGACACGATCCGGGAGCCCTTGCTGGACCTGCCCGTGACGCAGCCCGGGGGCCGCGCCGATTGGTATCGCGAGCGCTACACCGATATTCGCGGGCATCCCATCCACCGGGCCGGTATCGAGACGGATGCCCAGTCGAGGCCCTTGGGGCGGGACGGCCGGCCCTACAGCGAGAGACTCTTTGCTGCGGGGGCGATCGTCGCCCACCAGGACTGGATCCGTTCGCGCAGCGGAGCGGGCATCGCGATCGCCACCGCCTACCAGGCCGTCCTGGCGGCCGAGAAAGTCCTGCGCGAAACGTCCGGGCGGCTTGTCGGAACGGCGTCGGAGCTGCCCTCAGGACAGGCCGGGTCCCCGCGCGGCTGAGCGCACCGTCACGGACCGAGCACATGCAAACAGCGCGCTGCAGACGCTGGCACCGCCACCCGCCGGGATTGCCGCTAGGTCGACGGGCATCGTGGCCGTGGCTCCACTGAACGAGGGCGTTTGAACTTCCCAGAGTGCGCCCGAGTGCCGCCGAGTCGCTACATGCCGGTGGCATCCATGAGGGCTTGCGCTCATAGACCTCGACTATTGTTTCACTAGCAACAATCAAGTGGTCAAATCACGAGGCGAAACCTACAGTGAGGACTCCATCACTCGCTCGAGCCCTCCCATGACACCCACCGATACCCGCGTTGCCTTCCCGGACGCCTGTCTGGAAAGTTTTGCGGCGCTGGCTCTCGCTCGCTGAACGAGCCTGTTCAACCCACCGGAGACCCACATGGAAAACACCCCCACCCACGAAGCCAAGTGCCCCTTTGGCCACGGCGCACGCGCCACGCAAGGCGCCCAGTCCAACGCCGACTGGTGGCCCAACCAGCTGAACCTGGCCATCCTGCACCAGCACGCACCGGCTTCCAACCCCATGGACGCGGACTTCGACTACGCCGAAGCCTTCCGCAAGCTGGACTACGCCGCGCTGAAGAAAGACCTGGTCGCGCTGATGACCGATTCGCAGGACTGGTGGCCGGCCGATTGGGGCCACTACGGCGGCCTCTTCATTCGCATGGCCTGGCACAGCGCCGGCACCTACCGCACGGCGGACGGCCGCGGCGGCGCGGGCACCGGCAACCAGCGCTTCGCGCCGGTCAACAGCTGGCCCGACAACGGCAACCTCGACAAGGCCCGCCGGCTGCTTTGGCCCATCAAGCAGAAGTACGGCAACGCCATCTCCTGGGCCGACCTGATGATCCTGGCCGGCAACGTGGCCATGGAATCCATGGGCTTCAAGACCTTCGGTTTTGGTGGCGGCCGTGTCGACATCTGGCAGCCCGAAGAAGACATCTACTGGGGTGCCGAACACGAATGGCTGGCCACCAGCGACAAGCCGGGCAGCCGCTACAGCGGCGACCGCGCGCTGGAAAACCCGCTGGCCGCCGTGCAGATGGGCCTGATCTACGTGAACCCTGAAGGCCCGGACGGCAAGCCCGACCCCGTGGCCTCGGGCCGCGACGTGCGCGAGACCTTCGCCCGCATGGCCATGAACGACTACGAAACCGTGGCGCTCACGGCGGGCGGCCACACCTTCGGCAAGGCGCACGGCGCCGGCGACCCGGCGTTGGTGGGCCCCGCGCCCGAGGCCGCGCCCATGGAGGAAATGGGTTTCGGCTGGATCAACAAACTCGGCTCCGGCAAGGGCGGTGACACCACCACCAGCGGCATCGAAGGCGCGTGGAAGCCCAACCCCACCACTTGGGACATGGGCTACTTCAAGGTGCTGTTCAAGTACGAGTGGGAACTCCTCAAGAGCCCGTCGGGCGCCTGGCAGTGGCTGGCCAAGGACGTGGAAGACGAAGACAAGGTCGTGGACGCGCACGATCCGAGCAAGAAGCACCGCCCGATGATGACCACGGCCGACCTCTCGCTGCGCTTCGATCCGATCTACGAACCCATCTCGCGCCACTTCGCCGCCCATCCCGACGAGTTCGCCGACGCCTACGCCCGCGCCTGGTTCAAGCTCACCCACCGCGACATGGGGCCGAAGTCGCTCTACCTCGGCCCCGAAGTGCCGGCCGAAGACCTGATCTGGCAAGACCCCGTGCCGGCTGTGGACCACCCGCTGATCGACGCCCGCGACATCGCCGAGCTCAAGACGCGCGTGCTGGCCTCGGGCCTGACGATGTCGGAGCTGGTCTCCACTGCCTGGGCCTCGGCCTCCACCTTCCGCGGCTCCGACAAACGCGGCGGCGCCAACGGTGCCCGCATCCGCCTGGCGCCGCAAAAGGACTGGGAAGCCAACCAGCCGGCGCAGCTGGCCAAGGTGCTGGCCGTGCTGGAGGTCGTCCGGAACACCTTCAACAGCGCCCAGACCGGCGGCAAAAAGGTGTCGATGGCCGACCTCATCGTGCTCGCGGGCGCCGCTGCGGTGCAAGCCGCCGCCAAAGCGGCTGGCCAGACGGTGGACGTACCCTTCAACCCGGGCCGCACCGACGCCACGCAAGCCCAGACCGATGTGGACTCGTTCAACGTGATGGAGCCCGAAGCCGACGGCTTGCGCAACTTCCAGAAGAAGGCCTACCGCGTGGCGCCGGAAGAGATGCTGCTCGACAAGGCGCAGCTGCTCACCCTGAGCGCACCTGAAATGACGGTGCTGGTCGGCGGCCTGCGGATGCTCGGCGCCAACCACGGCGGGTCGAAGCATGGCGTGTTCACCAAGCGCCCGGGCCAACTCAGCAACGACTTCTTCGTCAACCTGGTGGACATGTCCACCGCGTGGAGGCCCACCGGCGACAACGCGTATGAAGGCCGCGACCGCCAGACCGGCGCCGTGAAGTGGACCGCCACCCGCGTGGACCTCGCCTTCGGCTCCAACTCGCAGCTGCGCGCGCTGGCCGAGGTCTATGCGCAAGACGACTCCCAGGCGAAGTTCGTGCGCGACTTCGTCGCCGCCTGGGTCAAGGTGATGAACCTCGACCGCTTCGACTTGGCGTGATCCCCAAAGCAACGAGAGTCAAACCCTCACGTTGATCGGGTCGCTTGTCCTGCCTTCGCCCCCGGCGCCACCTGGCCCGGGGGCTTTTGCCACGACGGATGAAACCTGAGATGGGGCCGAGGACAGCCGGCGAACACCGGGCCCGCTTCGGGCACGATGGTGACGGCGCAGATCTCGAGGCTCATGCGCCACCCGCTCGCCGCTTCGCATCGTGATAGCGACCCGTGCCGCGGCTCACCACTTGGTCCGTGGATCGGACCGTGCCAGGCCGGTACTCCGACTGGCCCTTCACCCGCTCGTAGATCGGCCCGAAGTCGATGCGGGCCAGGGCCAGCAGTTCCTCGAGATCCTGGATCACGAAGTAGGTCTCCTGGAAGTCGTCGATCCGATAGTGGGTGCGCATCACGCGATCCACATCGAAGCCCAGACGGTTCGGTGAGTTGTCCTCGATCGAGAACACGGTCTCCGCGGCCGACGAGGCAATGCCGGCGCCATAGATGCGCAAGCCGTCGGCCTGCTGAACCAGCCCGAACTCCACCGTATACCAGTACACCCGGGACAGTTTTTCGAGTACGCCGAGTTGCTTGGCGCGCAGACCACCGACGCCGTAGGCCTGGATGTAGTCGGCAATGACCGGATTCATCAGCAACGGAACGTGGCCGAATACATCATGGAAGACGTCAGGCTCCTCCAGATAGTCCAGCTGATGCGGCTTGCGGATGAACTGCCCCGCTGGAAACCGGCGGTTTGCCAGATGCTCGAAGAACACATCGTCCGGCACCAGCCCCGGCACGGCCACGACCTGCCAGCCGGTGCGCCTCATCAGCACATCGGACAGTCGCCCGAAGTCCGGGATCTGGTCGGGTCCGATCGGCAATTCCTTCATGCCCTGCACGAACTCGTCACAGGCGCGACCGGGCAGCAGGCGGCTCTGCCGCTCGAACAGCGTCTTCCAGACACCGTGTTCCTCGGCCGTGTACTTCTCCCAGCCCTGGTCGATGGTCCAGTCGGCCCTCTCGGGCGGCTGTCCCGCGGTAGCCGCGAGGCCGTGCTTCCCGGTTTCGTCGAGCTGTCTCAGCATGGCGTCTTCCTCTGGCCGATCAGTTGACCGCGGCGAGACGGGCGAAGGCCTGGTCCATCTGCCTCGCCAATTCAATGTCGTTCATCGACAGGCCGTTCACGTCATGGGTGGTCAGGGTGACCGACACCCGGTTGTAGACGTTGGACCACTCGGGGTGGTGGTTGCGCTTCTCGGCCCACAGCGCGACCTGCGTCATGAAGGCAAATGCATAGACGAAGTCGGCAAAGACGAACTCGCGAGAGATCACTCCGCCGCGTTCGGCGCTGTACTGCCACTGGGGCGAGGCGTGGAGCAGCTCGCTGGCGAGTCGGGGGTCGAGTCGGCTCATTCGCGCCTCGGTTTGGGAATACCCGGCACGCGCGCCGTCACCGACACCTTCTGCCTCGCCTTGATCAGTGGAGCGGCCTCCGGTTTGAATTCCAGCGTGTACCGCGCGCGGTGCTTCGTCTTTCCTGCTCATCTCGCACTCTCCCTATGTGTATTTTCAGCTTCAGCCAAGGAGACCGTTTCTCCGGAACAAGCTCATGACTTTGGTCTGACGGCAAATCGCCGCCGAAGGTTCGACGTCAAGGTCACCGTCAAGCCGAAACACCTCAAACTCGGCATGCCAGAACCAGTCTATCCGGGCGCCACCAAGAGCGACCGCACCGTGCGTACATCGCTTGGGCGCACGCGCAAGTGGCGTCCTTGCACCAACCCGTCCATCGCAGCTCAGTCTTGCCAAACTGCAGTTCGTCGCACGCCGCTGGCCGGTGCACCGGCGCGCCACTACCGTCACTCTGCGAATTCGCGCCACAGGCACACCACAAGTGCACAGGAGGGCAGGATGGCAAAGATGTTGAAGTTCTGGTGCGTGTTTCTCTCGGCAGCGCTTGGGTTCATGTCGCAGCCGTCCGTCGCGGCCGAGGGCACCCAAGGCGTCCAAGGCCGCCTGGCCAGCGTCGGCTGGCTCAAGGCGAACCTGGCACGCTCCGATGTGGTGGTCATCGACGCGTCGCCATCGCAGCTTCATCAGCAGCAGCACATTCCTGGCGCAATCCACTCTGACCTGTTCACCTTCGGCCCGAAGGATTTGTCGATTGCGCAGATCGAGGAGCGTCTGCGCTCCTGGGGCGTGAGCCCTGGCCAGCAAGTCATCCTCTACGACCAGGGTGGCACCTACATGGCCACCCGGCTGTTCTGGGATTTGGTGCACCACGGTTTTCCTCCGGAGAGCCTGTTAATCCTGGACGGCGGCATGTCCAAATGGCTCTCGACCGGCGGTGAGGTGACGAAGGCCGCCACGCCGACGCCAAGGCCAGGCACGATACGCATGACGACGCTGAACCAGGACGTGCGGGTGCGGCTGCCCGAGTTCCTGGCTGCCAGCGGCGACCCCCGCAACAACGTCCTGCTGGAGGCGCTGGAGCCGAGCTACTTCTTCGGCGGTGCGGCCTTCTTCAACCGGGCCGGCCACGTGCCCCAAGCCACCCTGATGCCGAGCACCGACTTCTACAACCCGGACAAGACCTTCAAGTCGCCGCAGGAAATCCGGCGGATGCTGGACCATCTGGGCATCAAACCGGAGCAGCAGGTCCTCACCTACTGCGGCGGCGGCGGGGCTGCCGCCGTGCCCTTCTTCGCCCTGAAGTACATGCTGAACTATCCCCATGTCAAGCTCTTCCAGGAATCGCAGATGGGCTGGCTGCAGGACGAGCGCGAGCTGCCTGTCTGGACCTACGCCGCGCCCCACCTGACCCGCGACACGCCGTGGCTGAAGGCCTGGGGCAGCCCGATGCTGCGGGCGTTTGGCCTGTCCCAGGTGAGCATCGTGGATGTGCGCGCTGCCGACGTGTTCAATCTCGGCCACGTGCCCCTGGCGGTGAACATCCCCGCGCAGTCGTTCAAGAGCCACCTGCGCAACCCCGAAGCACTGGCAGCCCTGCTGGGCCAGGCCGGTGTGGACCGGTCACACGAGGCGGTGGTGGTCTCCGATGGCGGTCTGAACGAGAGCTCGGCGCTGGCCTTGCTGATGCTGGAAAGCCTGGGGCAGCACAAGGTGTCGGTCTTCATGGACAGCATCGAACGCTGGACCGAACTCGGCCACGAGGTGGCGAGGCCGGCTGCCTCGGCCGCCCCGGGCAAGCCGCCTGAAAGATCGTCGACGCGGGCGTTGCCCTATGCAGCGAACCGGCGTGCCGACATGCTCGTCACCGGCCCGTTGCGCACCCAGGGCCTGTACCCCAAGGTCTATGTCGCCTCGGGCCAGCAACTGCCGGCCAGGACGCCAGAAGGCCGGGTGTTCCACCTGCCGTATGCACGCTTTCTGAATGCTGACGGCACGCCCAAGGCCGCCAAGGACATCTGGAACATGCTGGCCCAGGCGGGTGTGCCCCGATACGCAGAGGTCGTTGTCTTCGCTGATGGGCCAGGCGAGGCGGCGGTGAACTACGTCATCTTCAGGTTGATGGGTTTCCCAGACGTGAAGGTCTGGGCCCCGTAGCGGGAGGACGTGATGCCCGCGCGCTTACGCCTCAGCTACTGCGGCGCCACCGCTTCCGGCGCGGTTTGAATCTCTTCGGAATGCCTTACATGTAGCCCAGGCGATTGCGTGTGCGCGCCGGACTCCCCTAGTTCGAATGCCTCAGCGGGTCGAGCACCGTAGGCAAACGCCCGCCATGCCTATATATTGATCCGGCACAACGAAAGATAGCCCGGAGGAGGCGCTATGGCTGACGACACCATCCTGAAGTCCGTGGGCCGCGGCGGCACCAACCTGCCGGCCGATGTGAGCCTGGTGCAGCGTCTGCTGCTGGCGCGCGGTTTCGCCAAGCCGGACGACGTCGATGGCATCTGCGGCAAGAACACCATCGACGCGATCGTCGACTTCCAGAAAGGCTTTCTGCGCAAGCCCGACGGCCGCGTCGACCCGGGCGGCACGAGCTGGACACACTTGTCGGGCACCTACAGCGGTATCGCCACAGAACCACCGCCGGCCGCTGTGGCCACGGGCTCGATCACGCGCACGGTGCCGCGACCGGCGGCAAGCAGCATCAATATCGGGCTGAAATCGGTCAACAACAGCCTGATGCTGCAGCTCATCGGCGACCCGCGGGGTGGCAGCTACAGCAACACCTGCCAGCCACCCACCCTGCCCAAGCTGCGCCGAAACACGGTGCTGGATTCCATCGGCCCCTTCCGCGTCACCGGCCTGGTGCCGGCGGTGCTGAGCCTGAAGGCGGTGATGATCGACATCCAGGCCGAGCAGCCCGAGGTCTATCGAGCCCTGGGCACGGCAGGCATGCTGTGTTGTCGCTGGGTGCGCGGCTCGACCACCAGCATCTCCAACCATTCGTGGGGCACGGCCATCGACCTGACACTCAACGGCATCCTCGACATTTACGGCAACGATCAGGTGCAGGTGGGCCTGACGGCGATCGCGCCGATCTTCAACCGCCACGGCTGGTTCTGGGGCGCTGCCTTCCGCACCGAAGACGGCATGCACTTCGAGGCCAGCCAGCGCCTTGTCGAAGATTGGGCGCCCCAGTTGCTGTGAACTGGCGCCGCGGCTTGGGGCTGGCCCTGCTGCTGGCACTGTCGCCCTATGGGGGCCCCGCACAGTCGTCGGCGCCTGCCGGCACCCTGCCCAGCGCCGGGCCGGCGCATTGCCGCTTCATGCCGCCCGCAGGCTTTCCGCAGACACGGTTGAACTGGTCGGGCGCCTGCGCCCAGCGTCTGGCGCAGGGAAGTGGTGCGCTGCGTGCTTACGCACAGGGGCGCGTCGTGCGCAGCTTCTTCGGCACGTTTGAGGCCGGCCAGCCCCTGCTGGGCGTGGTCGAGGTGCCAGACGAAGGCTTCATCGCCGGCCGCTTCGAGTCCGGACAGCGCGTGGACGACGGTGAGCGCAACACCCTGATCCAGGCCTTCGAGGCCGCCGCCCAGGCCGCGCGTGAGCTGGCTGCGGTGTACCGCAAAGCCGGCAATCGCGGCTCGGCCCGCTACTACGAGGCCAAGGCCGAACAGCTCGCCAGCCAGCTGGACTAGCTGCGCAGTAGATAGACCTGCGACACCGCAGAGCCCTGCACGATCATCGGTCCGGCCCAGACCGGCGTCACGCCTTCGAGCGGGGTCTTGCTCAGCTTGGGCGTGCCCAGCGGCGGCTCGGGCTGGGTGTCGAGTTCCTCGAACTCGGCCAGGTTGGTGACCTGGTTCTTGTCGTTGACCCACAGGCGCAGGCCAATGAAACGCGCGACCAGCGCCTCTTCGCCCTCGATGGCCTTGGACTGCTGCGTCAGGCTCAGCTTGCCGGGCAATTCGACGTGGTAATTGGCCATGGTGGCGTCTCCTATTTCAGCAGACCGGCGGTCTTCAAGGCCTTCTCGACCGTGGCGATGCGCTCTGGCGTGCGGGGTTGCAGGGCGCGCACCAGGGCCGCACGCGTGGCCTTGGGCGTGGCCTGTTCGGACAGCCCCAGCGCCTTCAGGGCGACATTGCCCTTGGCCATGGCCGCTTCGTCCTGGATGCCGAAGATGGCCTGGCTGAGGGTCTTGCGATTGGCGATCTCGGCATCGCTGGGTACTTCCAGCGCACGCACTTGGCCCAGAGCCAGCGCCGCGTCGTCCTCGGCGCGCGCCGTCACTTCGGCGATCGCCGCCAGCACCGTGCCAGCGGTGTAGTAGTCCTCCAGGTCCTGCAGCGCGGCCACGCCGTTGTAGTTGGCCAGGGCTTCGATCTGCCCCTGGCGCATGCGCAGCAGCACCTTGGCACGCGCCGCGCGCATGCCGGCCACCAGCGCCGGGACGGTCTTTTCGTAGAAGTAGTTCTTGTCGACGATCCCGAACGCGCCGACGACCCCGGCGGCGAAGAGCGCGTAGTTCGTCTTCGCCTTGACGCTGTCGACGAACGCGCCGGCCGTGCTCGCCCCCAGGGTCGTGCCGGCCACCGTGGCCGAACCGTCGGCGCGGTCGGCTGCGAGTGCACGCACGAAGTCGTGGAAGCGCAGGTCGATGACGGCCAGGGCCTTGTTCTGCAGTCGGTTGCGTTCGGTCTGGTTGTCGGCCACGGCCAGGGCGGCGACATCGTCAGCCGTGAGATCAATCGATGCGACGACGGATTCGGTCGACTGGTAGCGCTCGGGCGTGCCGCGCAGGGTGCTGCAGGCCGTCCCGGCCAACGCCAGCAGCAGGACCAGTGCCAGCCGGGTGGCGCGTCCGTGCAACATCTTGGGAACTCCTCGGAGAGGGGCGACATTCCGATTGATGCACAGGGACTCCGGCAAGGGAAGAGTAGCCCCCTAATTTGCACGCCGGACGCCGATCCGTTCACGCCGACGGCCAGGCTGCGGGCACCCACAGTGTCCTCTGCTCGGGGCGGTGACGCTCGCAGTGGACCCGGGTGCGATCCGACGCCCGGTGGGGCTGCCGAGCGATGGCCTGACGATGGACCCGCGTTCGGCGCGCAGCGGTCGCCGAGGCGCTAGCGCCGGTCGCCCATCGCGTAGGCGATGGTGCTCAAGTCCACGTACTCGAGCTCGCTGCCGGCCGGCACGCCGCGCGCCAGCCGCGTCACCTTCAGGCCGCGCGCGCGCAGCGCGCCGGCCAGCGCGTGCGCCGTGACTTCGCCCTCGGCGGTGAACCCGGTGGCCAGGATGACCTCCTGCACCACACCGTCGCCCGCCCGCTCGAGCAACAGCGCCGCGCCGATGTCACCCGCACCGATGCCGTCCAGCGGGCTGATGCGGCCCATGAGCACGAAATACAGGCCCTGGTAGCTGCCGCTGCGCTCCAGCGCGGCCTGGTCGGCCGGTGTCTCCACCACGCACAGCAGCCGCGCGTCGCGGCGCCCATCCAGGCAGGTGTGGCAGACCTCGCCTTCGGTGAAAGTGTGGCAACGCGCGCAATGGCGCATGCGCTGCACGGCATCGGTGAGCGCGCCAGCCAGGCGCCGGGCGCCTTCGCGGTCGTGCTGCAGCAGATGGAAGGCCATGCGCTGCGCCGACTTCACGCCCACGCCGGGGAGTCGGCGCAAGGCGTCGATCAGGGCCTCGAGCGCAACGTCGGCGGCCACCGCTGGGCTCAGAAGGGAAACTTCATTCCCGGCGGCATGGGCAGGCCCGCGGTGAGCTTGCCCATTCTTTCGCTGCTCACCTCCTCGGCCCGACGCACGGCGTCGTTGAACGCGGCGGCCACCAGGTCTTCGAGCATGTCCTTGTCGTCGGCGAGCAAGCTGGCGTCGATGGCCACGCGCTTGACGTCGTGCTTGCAGGTCATCGTCACCTTCACCAGCCCGGCGCCGGACTGGCCTTCCACCTCCACGAGCGCCAGTTCGTCCTGCGCGCGCTTCATGTTCTCCTGCATCGCCTGGGCCTGCTTCATCAAGCCGGCGAGTTGGCCCTTCATCATGGTGCGGTTCCTTGTTTCAAACGGGTTTGATCGAGCCCGGCACGATGCGCGAGCCCTTGAACTGGTCCAGCAATTCGCGTACCACGGGGTCGTTCTGGATGACGGCTTCGGCGGCCACCTGCCGCCGCTGACGCTCTGCGGCCTCGCGCCGCGCGGGTGAGTCGGCCGGCGTGCCGCCTTCCAGCTCGAGTTGCAGCGGCGCGCCGAGCTCGGCCGCCAGGGCGGCCGAGAGCTTGTCGCCCAACGCCGGCGTGCGCACGGCGTCGCGCTCCACCACCAGGTGCCAGCGCGGCGGCGAGACCGTCTCGTCGATGGCGCGCAAGCCACCCTGGGTGGCCAGTTCGCGCACCAGGGCCGAGAGCACACCCTCGTCGCACAACTTCCTGACCAGCGCGTGCCAGCGCTCGCCCAGAGCAGAGTCCACAGGCACCGGCTCGTCGGCCGTGGGCCGGGCGGCCGTAGCCGCCGCGGCAAGCGGCGCGGCAAGCGGCGCGACAGGCAGGGCCGTCGCCGGCCTGGGCACGACAGGCTTGCTCGGCACCCCTGGCGCGGCCGGCAGCGAGATCGCCGGTGGCGCAGGGGCGCGCAGCGGCGCGGTCCGCACCTCGCGCACCTCGCGCACCGTATCGGCGGACGGCCTCGCGGGCACCGCACCGCCCTGTGGCCCGAAGGCCAGGAAGCGCAGCAGCACCATGGTCAGCGCGCCGTACTCGTCGCTCATCAGGCTGAGCTCTTCGCGTCCGTGCAGCGCCATGCTGTAGAGCAACTGCGCCTCGTCGCTCGCCAGCACGCCGGCCAGGGCGCGGGCGTCTTCGGTGTCGGGGTCCTGCAGGTCGAGCGCGCCCGGCACCGCCTGCTCCACGGCCATCTGCTGCAGCAGCAGGGCGATCTCCTCCAAGGTGCCCGCCGCCGACAGGCCCAGCCCGCGCAGGCCGTCCACCGCCGCCAGCACGGCCGCGCCGTCGCGCCGCGCCAGCGCCTCGACCAGCGCGCGCGCATGGCCGCGGTCCACACTGCCGAGCATGGTGCGCACCACCTCTTGCGCGAGCTTGCCGCCGCCGTAGGCGATGGCCTGGTCGGTGAGCGACAGGCCGTCGCGCATCGAGCCGCGCGCCGCGCGCGCCAGCAGGCGCAGCGCGCCGTCGTCGAAGGCCACCCCCTCGGCCGTCAGCACGCGGGCCAGGTGCTCGCGCACCGTGGCCGGCGCCATCGGCCGAAGGTTGAACTGCAGGCAGCGGCTGAGCACCGTGGGCAGCATCTTTTCGGGGTCGGTCGTGGCGAGCACGAACTTCAGATACTCGGGCGGCTCTTCCAGCGTCTTGAGCAGGGCGTTGAAGGCGTCCTTGGTGAGCTGGTGCGCCTCGTCGATCATGAAGACCTTGAAGCGGCCGATGCCGGGCTTGTAGGCCGCACGCTCGATGAGGTCGCGGATCTCGTCGATGCTGCGGTTGCTCGCGGCGTCGAGCTCGATGTAGTCCAGGTAGCGGTCGGCGTCGATCTCGGTGCAGGCCTGGCACACACCGCAGGGCTCGGCCGTGATGCCGCCGGTGCCGTCGGGCCCGGTGCAGTTCAGGCTCTTGGCCAGGATGCGCGAGACCGTGGTCTTGCCGATGCCCCGCGTGCCCGTGAACAGGTAGGCATGGTGCAGGCGGCCTTGCTGCAGCGCATTGGTGAGGGCCTGCACGACATGCTCCTGCCCCACCATCTGCGCGAAAGTGCGCGGCCGGTATTTGCGGGCGAGAACGACATAACTCATCGGGCCATTCTATGGGGGCAGCGATAATCCACGGCCATGACGCAGCCCCCTTCGACCCCGCTGAGCTACGAGCAGGCGGGGGTGCAATACGACCTCATCGACCCCCTCAAGGTGGCGGCCCAGCGCGCGGCGGCGGCCACCGGCGCGCACCTCGCCGCGCATGGCTTCTCCGAAGTGGCAGCCTCGCGCGGCGAGTCGGCCTATGTCGTCGACGTCGGGCCGTTCTACCTGGCCAGCATCGTCGAATGCCTGGGCACCAAGACCCTGGTGGCCGACGAGATGCACTCGCTCACCGGCCGCAGCTGGTTCGCCGGCATCGCGCAGGACACCATCGCCATGGCCGTCAACGACCTCATCACCGTGGGCGCCACGCCGCTGGTGGTGCAGGCCTACTGGGCGGCCGGCGGCAGCGAGTGGTTCGGCGACGCCCACCGCGCCAATGAGCTGGTGAGGGGCTGGAAGCAGGCCTGCGACACCTGCGGCGTGGCCTGGGGCGGCGGCGAGACGCCGGCGCTGGCCGGCATCGTCGAGGCCGCGCGCATCGACCTGGCGGCCTCTTGCACCGGCCTGGTCAACCCCAAGGAGAGGCTCAGCCTGGGCGAGAGGCTGGGCCCGGGCGACGCCATCGTGTTGCTCGCCTCCAGCGGCATCCACGCCAACGGGCTGAGCCTGGCGCGCAAGCTGTTGCCGAGGCTGCCGCGGGGCTACCTGACCGAGATCGCGCCGGGGCTGGGCTATGGCGAAGCGCTGCTCGCACCCACCACGCTGTACTCACCGGTGACCGAGGCGTTGTGGGCCGCCGGCGTCCCAGTTCATTACGCCGCCAACATCACCGGCCACGGCTGGCGCAAACTGCTTCGCCACCCCAAGCGCCTGGCTTACCGCATTCACACCGTGCCGCCGGTGCCGCCGGTGCTGCGCTTCATCCAGCAGCAGGCGCAGCAGGATGACGAAGAGGCCTACGGCACGCTCAATATGGGTGCCGGTTTCGCGCTCTACGTGGCCGCAGAAGACGCCCAGCGCACGGTGGCCATCGCACAGGCTTGCGGCGTGCCGGCCTGGGTGGCCGGGGTGGTGGAGGAAGGCGACAAGCAGCTCGACATCGAGCCGCTGGGCGTGCGCTTCAGCGGCGACACGCTGCAGTTGCGCTAGGCCCGCAAGCGAGGCCAGGCGCAACCAGGGGCATGGACCCCTGCCCTACAATTGCACTCGACGGGCCTCCCCGCATGGAAGCGCGCCCAACCGGGTCAGGTGGGGAACCAAGCAGCCCCAAGCGTTGCAACCAGTGCCGGGGGTAAGGCTCGTCACCCCCCTTTCGATCCCTTGCCCTGCGCCGGGCTCGGGCAGATCAGAAGCCTTGAATCTGCACGAAGAGCCTCGCGACGATGTTCCGTCAGGGCCGGGTCGCTTGCGCCAAAATGCCCGTGGCGGAGGGTTCCGTCGTCCAGGAAGGACACAGTCATGACGATTCTTTGGCGCCCTGCCATGGCCGTCGGCGACGCAACGATCGACGCCGACCACCAGAGTCTCATCGAGATCATCAATACCGTCGAGCTCACGCTGCAGGCCAGCGGTGGCAATGCCGAACTGGGCACCACCCTGGATCAGTTGGCCATTTACGCCAAGGAGCACTTCGAGCGCGAGGAGAGCCTGATGAGGCGCTTGGGCTATGGCGGCCTGGCATCGCATCACCAGGCGCATCGGGAGTTGCGCGAGGAACTGGGCAGGATCCGCGTCGCCATCGAAGCCGCCAAGACCGAGGCGGTTCCGGCCGAGGAAATGGATCGACTCGTCAAGCTGTTGCGCTCCTGGCTGCTGGACCACCTGCTGAAGGAAGACATGTTGCTCAAGGCCTTCCTGAAGTCGGTCTCGTAGGCCGTCCCCCTCTGAACCAAGCCACGGGGCTGGCCTGGGGTCACCGCCCGCGTTCGAGCCAGTTACGCCTTGGCGAAAGCTGCCGCCACCTGGTCGCGCAGCGCCTGCAGCAGCAGCATCTCGCCTTCCCCGAGCGCAATCGACCCGGCCCTGGCCTTGTCGGCATAGATCAGGCCGATGGGCGCGCCCTTGAGCATCAGCGGCAGCAGCAGAAAAGTCGCCGCGTTGACATGCTGGCGGTACCAGGCCGGCAGCTTGCCGGCCACCTGGGATGCGTCGGCGATCAGAACATCGGCGCCCTTGGCCGTGAGCACGGCGAACAGGTCACCGACCGCGGCGCCGTCGGGGGCCACGCGGAAAGCCGCGCGGATCTCGTCGCTTCCGGCGCCCAGGCCCAGTCGCCCCACCAGGCGGCCACTGCCGGGCTCGCGCAGGCACAGCACCACGCAGCGGAAGTCCAGCGCACGGTGCATGGTGTCCAGCACCAGGTTCAGCAGCTCGCTCAGGCCGAGCCGGCGCGTGGCCAGCGCGCCGCGGGCGTCGTCCAGGGCCTGCGACAACAGGCTGTGGGCGGCTGCCGGAGTGAGGGCGGGGGTGGCCTGCAGCACCTGGGTCTTGTCCGACGACAGCGTCTCCTCGCCGGAGGGCTGCGTGGCCTGCAGCAGGCGACGCGCCGGTGAGCCTTGGGCCACCTGCAGGCCCAGCGCCTGCGCCGTCTGCGCCATCTGCACGCGCGAGGCCTGCGCGGCCGAAACGATGTCCCGAGGCACCACGCCCAGCACCGTCGCGTACTGGTCGGCCACGCGGGCCATGGCGCTGGCCTGCTCATCGCCGTCGCTGCCCAGCATGGCATCGGCCATGGCGTTGGCACCGCGGCCCAGCCAGCGCAGCCGCTCCTCGCCGCGCTCGGCCTGGCGATCCGCGGCACGGGCGGGTATCTCGCCTTCGGGGGCGTCCAGGGCACGCACCAGGTGGTCTGGCAACCCCCAGGCTTTGGCCACACCCGCACCGAGCTCTTGCAGACCGATGCCCAGCACGCGGCGAGCCGCCGCCTCGCGCTCGGCAGGCGCGACACCCTGGTCGCCGATCTGCTGGTGGATTTGCTCCGCCTCTTCGGGAAGGTAGTACTCGGTGAGCAGGCGCCCCAGGTTCTGAAACATGGCGCCCAGGAAGGCCTCCTCGCCTTCGCTAGCCCGCCCCGCAAGCGCATCGGCCAGCGTGCCGGCCATCAGCGCGCGCAGGAACTCCTCCTTCAACAAGGCGACGTGCGACTTGTCGCTCATGTGCTCGAGCAGCAGCACCGACAGCGCCATATTGCGGATGCCGGCGAACCCCACCAGCGCCACGGCACGCGACACCGTGCCGACGCCGCCGCCGGCCACCGAGCTGAAATGCGCCGAGTTCACCATGCGCAGCAGCTTGTTGGTGAGTGCCACGTCCTTGAGGATCTCGTCGGTCAGGCTCTTGAGGCTCACCTTGTCGGACGAAGCCACGCGCTGGATATTCACGATCGATGACGACAACGCGGGGAAATCCGTGCGGCGGCGCATGCGGCGCAGCAGGAATTCGAGCGTGGCGCTGCTCTGGCCAGATGCGGGCAGCACCTCGGCGGCCGGTTGCATCCAGGCACTGAGTGCGGTGTGCATGGCACGTGCGCCGTCGAAGCGCATGCGCAGGTCGCGCGCCAATGCGCGCTGCACGATGCTGCGCAGGACCTCGTCGACCTTGACCTGCGCGGGCAACACGAGATCTTCGTGCTGGACGCGCTCGACGGCGCGGTAAGGGTCGGTCTCACGCAAGAGCGGCGCTCCGCTGAGCAACTCGCCCAGCATGACGCCGGCGGCGAAGACGTCCATGGCGGGCACGGGGGCCTCGCCGCGCGCCGCCTCGGGCGACATGTAGCCGGGGGTACCCACGATGAGCCCGTCGGGCAAGGGCGACGCCGAGGATTTGCTCGCGTCGCCGGCCACGCGCGCGGCGATGCCGAAGTCCATCACGCGGGCGCGGCCGTCGCGGCCGAGCAGGATGTTCGAAGGCTTGAGGTCGCGGTGCACCAGGCCCTGGTCGTGGGCGGCGGCCAGCGCATCCAGCACGCCCAGGAGCAGGGTCGCGGCCTCGCGCGCCGCCATGGGCGGCTTGCCGCGCCGGGCCTGCGCCAGCGTGGGTCCGTCGACATATTCGAAGACGAGGTAAGGCTGACCGTCGATTTCGTCGGCCTCGAAGACCGGCACGATGTTGGGGTGCGTCAGGCGGCTGACCGAGCGTGCCTCGTGCAGCCACTGGCTGACGGCGATGGCGTCGGCGGCCGGGTCGAGCAGCTTGAGCGCCACCTCGCGGTCCAGCCGCGGGTCATGCGCCAGCCAGACGCGCGCCTGCGCTCCGCGGCCCAGCTCACGCAGCAACTGAAAGCGCGCCAGCTGGCCGACGGCGGCGGCCGCGGCGCTCAAAAATCTGCCTCGTCCAGCGGCGCGGGTGCGGTGGCGGCGATCGTCGCCACCGGCACGCCTTGCAGGGCGGCTTGCAGGTCGCGCACGGTGATGTCGAGCACGCGGCTGTAACGCTGCACCACGCGGTGCAGGGCCGGCCCGACGCGCGCCAGCGGCTGGGTTTGCGCGTCCAGGGCTTCGTTGGCGCAGCTGGCCACGATGCGCAGCATGGCGTCGTCGCTGTCTGCGCTGCGCACCGGTGTGGTCAGGGGCTCGCGGCGGATCATCGTCAGCACGGCGTCGTCCAGGCCCCAGTGGCGGGCCACGGCCGCGCCGATGGATTCGATGTCCGTGCCCAGCACGGCATAGGCCGCGACCTCTTCGCTCATCCCGGGGTCTTCGGGCTCGCCCGCGCCCGGCGCAGGCGCGGGCTGCATCAGATGATGGATCTGCTGGGCCTCTTCGGCGAAGTGGTAGTGCACCACCAGGCGGCCCAGGTTCTGCATGACGGTCACGAGGTAGACCACCTCGCTGTCGTAGGCCGCGGGGCGCAGGATCAGCGCGGCCCGACCGGCACGCTTGCAGCGCTCGATCAGCCGCTGCAGGGCGCCAGCGCCCTCCGGGCCCAGCGGGCCGGGCCACTCGCGCAGGGCTTGGGCCGCGCGGCGCACGCCCTCCAGGCCCGTCATCGCAATCGCTCGGCGCACCGTCAGCACCGGGCCGCTGCCCGAGATCTGCGAGCCACGCACCTGGGCCGAATTGACCAGCCGCAGCAGTTCGAAGGAAAGCGCCAGGTCCTCGAGCACGACCTCGGCGAGTTCATTGGTGCGCACGCCCTCCATCAGCGCCAGGCGCGCCGCGCGCGCCGCGGCGCCCGGCGACGAAGGCAGGGCGCCGGCGCTGCGCAGGCGATCTGCCAGCAGGGCCAGCGGCCCGCCGCCGGCTTCGGCTTCGGTGCGCTCCCAGCCTTCCAGCGCGCTCAACAGGGTGCGTGCATTGCGGTAGCGCTGGCGCTCCTGGCGGTCGGTGGCGCGGTTGACGATGGCTCGCAGGGGCTCGGCCACCGGCAGCGTACCCGTCCAGGGCAGACGCAGGAACTCGCGCCCCAGCGGTGGCAGCCGCGCGATGACGCGGCCAATGTCGGGCTCGTCCAACGCCGCCTGCCCTGCAACCAGGGTATGGAGCAGGACCCCCGAGCACAGCACGTCGCGCTCGGCCGCCGCGCGATGCGAGCGCAACGCGCCCGGGTCGACAGCGGCGAGTTGTCGGCTGGCCTGGCCCGCGCTGGCCATCTCGGCGGCTACGGCCAGGCCGGCCAGGCGCAAGGAACCCCCTTCGCCGAGCAGCACCAGGTAGGGCTGGAGGTCGTGGTGGGCGACCCCGGCTTCGTGCGCAAAGGCCAGACCCTGCAGCGCCTGGCGCAGCAGCCCGGCCGCCTCCAGGCCGGGCAGGCTCTTGCCGGTGGCATGTTCGGCCAGGGTGGCACCATCGCGCGGGTCGTACGCCACGAAGGGCCAACCGTCCTGCACGCCGACCTCCACCACAGCGGCCAGTTGCGGGTGGTTCAACCGTGCCGCCCGGCGCACGCTCTGCTGCCAGAGCTCCAGCGCCGCCGCGTCGGCGGGCTGCACGCGCGGCAGCACCAGCATCAGCTGCTGCCCGGTGCGCGGATCGGCCACCAGCCAGGCCATCGTGCGTTCGCTCTTGCCGAGCAGACGCTGAAGCTGCAGGCGGCCGAACCAGCGCACGGCAGCGGCGCGGGCGGGCGCTGAGGTCTCGGGGGCAGGGGCAGGCATGGAGCGGCCATTGGAACCCAACAGCAGCCCGGCCAGCGGACGAAACAGGGGCCGAAACCGGCAGCAGATCGGATCGCGCCAGCGCTTCAGATCTCGACGAGCCCGCCCTGCCCCGTGATGAAGGCGCCGCGCACCTCGTCGCCAGGCTGCAGGGCCTGCACCGCGGCCACGTAGGCCGCGAGCTGATCGCGGTAGGCGGCCACCGCGGCGGGAGCCTCCTGCAGCTTGTAGTCCAGCACCCACCAGCACCGGCCCGCGCCTTTGTCCAGGGCCACCAGTCGGTCGATGCGCAAGGGTTGGCCGGCCGCCGCCACGGGCACTTCCGTGCCCGCCCAGCGCAGCGCCGGCCCAGCGAAAAACTGCGCACAGGCCGGGCTGGCCAACACCTGCTCGGCCCACTGCTGCACGCGCCCGGCGGCGGCCGGCGGCAGCCCGAAAGCCGCGGCAGCCGCAGCGGCCGCGGCATGCATCTCGCCTGCCACCAGGGGCGCGCCAGGACGCCCTGCCCACTCCAGCAGTCGGTGCACCGCCTGCCCGAGCCGCGTTGCCTGTGTGTCGTGCACCGCCGGCGCTGCTGTCGAGCGGGCCAGCATCGTCAGGGCGGGCAACACCGGCACCTCAGCCATGGCCTCGGGCCCGCAAGCATGGCCTGGGGCCCGCGGGGTCGGTGCCCAGGGACGGGCATGCGTTTCGACGCGCGACCACCAGGGCCGCCCCCCGGCGGTGCGCGAGGGCTCGGTGCGACTGAATACCAGCCACTCGCGTGCACGCGACATGGCCACGTACAGGCCGTTGAGCTCCTCGCGCTCGCGTGCAGCCTCCTCCACCGCCCAGAGCCCGGCCAGCGAGGGCGGCACTTCCGATTCGCTGCGCAGAAAGGCCACGGCGGCCGGCACGGCCTGGTCCACCGGCCAGTCGATCAGCAGCGTGGCGCGTTGCGCCGGGCGGGGCTCGGGGTCGGCGTCCACCACCACCACGGCCCGCGCCTCCAGCCCCTTGGCGCCGTGCACCGTCAGCAACTGCACGGCGGCCGCCGGCGCGCCGGCCGCGGCACGCAGCCGCCCGGCGCGCAGCTCACGCACGAAGCCATACACACTGGAGAAACGCCCGCCTTGCTGGGACAGCGCCGCGCCGAGCAAGGCATTCACCGCCTGCAAAGCCGCCGCGCGCCGGGCCGGCGGCACGGCCGTCACCAGGCGCGGCAGCAAGTCGCCTTCATCGACGATGCGGTCCAGCAAGTCGTGCGGAGGCAGCGTCATGGCCGCCGCCGCCCACCGCGCGAGCAGGCCCTGGGCGCGCACCAGGGCCGGTGTAGGCAGCGTGGGCGCGGCGAGCAAGGCGGCCAGCCAGCCGCGGACGCCGCGCTCGGCGCGGGACAGCCAGAGCAGCTCCTCGTCGCCGGCGCCGAACAGCGGGCTGCGCAAGGCCCGCGCCAGCGCCAGGTCGTGGCCGGGTGACGCCAGCACGTCGAGCACGGCGGCCAGGTCCAGCGCCTCGGGTGACTCGTGCAGCAAGAGCGGCTCGGCCACCACATGCGGCACGCCCTGCCGGGCCAGGGCCTCGGCGACGCGCGCCAGGGCGGCGCGCTGGCGCGCCAGCACCATGATCTCGCCGGGCTGCAGCCCATGCCGCGCGATCAGCTCGGCCACGGCGGCCGCGGCCTGCGCGGCTTCCTCGGCGCGCCGCTGCAGGTCCGGCTCATCCCGCGGCTGGGTCAGCGAGTCGCGCCACACCGCCTCCACCGGCGCGGCCTTGCCTTTGGGCAGGCGCGCCACGCCGGGCAGGCACCACACCGCGCCGGCCTGCCCGGAGCCCGTGGTGTGGGCGCGGAACGGGCCCCAGCCGTCGGCGCGCGCCGCGTCCTCGAACACGGCGTTCAGCGCCTCGATCACGGCAGGGGCGTTGCGCCGCGTGTGGTCGCACTGCAGCAGCCGGCCTTCGAGGCCCTGCACGACGAAATCCCGCGCGGCGGCAAAGACCCGCGGCTCGGCGCCCCGGAAGCGGTAGATGCTCTGTTTGGGATCACCGACGATGAAGACCGACGGCGGCCGCTGCCCGCTGGCGCCCCCGCCCGCGCCGGCATACGACGAAAGCCAACCGCGCAGCACCTGCCACTGCAGCGGGCTGGTGTCCTGGAATTCGTCGATGAAGACGTGGCGCACGCGCTGGTCCAGGCGCTCCTGCACCCAGCCGGCGAGCACGCTGTCACCGAGCATCGCCTCGGCCGCGCGCTCGAGGTCGGCCATGTCCACCAGGCCGCGCCGGCGCTTGAGTTCGGCGTACTCGGCCAGCAGCACGCGCGACAGCCGCAGCATCGCGCCGTGGTCGTCGTGCGCCTGCTGCTGCACGCGCTGGGTGTGGATGCGAGCCAGGGCGTCGACCACCGCGAGCTGCAAGACGCTGTCGCCGAGCTGTTTGCGCGGCGCGCCGGCATCGGTGAAGAGTGCGCCCTGGGCCAGCGCGAATGCGGTGGCCGCATCAGCGGCTTCCAGCGCCGCACGCAGGCCGCGGGCGGCGGTGTCGGTCTTGGCCTTGCCCAGGGCACCGAACTGACGCGCCAGCGCATCGATCTCGCCGGCCAGGGGTGCGCGCCGCAACAACTCGGCCGGTTCGGCCAGGCCGGCGCATTCGGGCCACAGCGCGCCCGCGTCGGGCACGGCACCCTCGGTGTGGCCCGCGGCATCGGCACGGGCCAGCTCGGGGCCGCGCTTCCAGGCCGCTTCGAGCCACTGCAAAACCGTGGCGCGGCGGTGGCGGGCCACCAGCGCCAGATAGTCGGCGCGCAGCGCGGCGTCGGCCTGCACGCGGCGGTGCAGGCGACGCAAGAGCTCGTCGCGCAGGATCGTGGGGTCCTCGATGGGCTCGTAGGCAGCGGGCAGGCCCAGCCCTTCCAGCAGCGACAGCGGCGCATAGGCCAGCAGTTGCGCAAACCAGCCGTGGAAGGTGCGCACTTCCACGCTGCGCCCGCCTCTGAGCAGCTGCTCGTGCAGCCGGCCCAGCACCGGCGCTGCGGCCAGTGCTTCGGCCGGCGACAGCCCGCGCTCGCGCAGGGCAAGGACTCGCTTGGCCTCGTCGCAGCGGGCCTCCGAGAAGGCCACCAGCCACTCGTCCAGGCGCGAACGCATTTCGCCCGCGGCCTTGCGGGTGAAGGTGATGGCCAGGATGTGCTGCGGCTCGGCCCCGGCCAGCAGCGCGCGCAGGATGCGCGAGACCAGCATCCAGGTCTTGCCCGCGCCGGCACAGGCCTCGACCACGACATTGCGCTGCGGGTCGCAGGCGACGGCGTAGAAGGCCTCGCCGGAGACCGGCGCTCCGTCGATGCCGTAGGCGGGTGCACTCACGCCGGCCCCCATTGGTCGCGGCGGCACAGGCCGCGCGCCTCGCAGGTCTCGCAGACCCGGCCCTCGCCCAGTGCGGGCAGGGGCTGGCCTTGACGCAGGCGGGCCCACTCGTCGCCCAGCCCGCACAGCAAGGCCTGCGCGGTCTGGTGGACCTCAGGATGCTCGATGCGCAGGGGCGAGCCCGCGTCGTCGAGCGCCACATAGGCGGCGCCCAGCTTCGCGTCGCCGCCCAGCAGCGCGGCATAGAAAGCCAGCTGCGTGTCTTCCAGCGGGCGCGCCACCTTCTGCTTGAGCCCGGCGGCGCCGCCGGTTTTGTAGTCCAGCACCTCGCGCAGTCCGCCCGGCCCGTGGTCCAGCCGGTCGAGTCGGCCGCGCAGTCGCAGGCCGGCCAGTTCAGGTGGCCGCACCTCGCGGTCGGTCTCGCCCTCGAACCAGCGCCAGCCACGGCTCTCGCGCTCGCGCAGCCAGGCCAGATAGGCCGGCACGAAACTCTCGAAGCTGGCGCGAAAAGGCAGCAGCTCGGCTTCGTCGAGTTCGAGCTCCTGCGTCACCGCATCGGCCGCGGCCAACAGGTGGGCCCGGTCGCCGCCGGCCTCGTCGCGGGCACGATGGAACCGGTGCAGCACGGCGTGCAGCCAGGTGCCGTAGTCGCGTTTGGCCAGGCTGGCTTCGAGCTCGTCGGGCTCGTCCAGCCGCAAGACGGCGCGCGCGAAGAAGCGATACGGACATTGGCGCAGGGTCTCGAGTTGACTGGCGCTCAGCGTTTCGGGCAATGCAGCCGCGGCGCGGGGTGCGGGCCGGTTCACCGCCTGCAGGCGGACCGTCGTGGTGGCCGGCTGCCAATCCAGCTGCGGCCACGCCGGAGCGCCGCTGCGTTGCCGTGCAAGGACGAGCCATTCCACGTCGGGGCTTTCGGCCAGGGGTTCATCCCCATCGCGCAGGCGGCGCAGCAGCGTCACCGGACCGGCCCGCAACACCTGCGCCAGCGCCAGGCGCTGGCGCAGGCGGCGCACCAGTGCATGCTCCAGCCCCAGCGCCTGGGCCATGGCCTCGCCGATGAGCGCCGGGGGCGCGCTGGCCGCGCCCAGCCGCACTTCGTCGGCGCCCGGCATCACGATCCGGCCGAACGGGCGGCCGAAGGCGCGTGCCAAGGGCGTGATCACGACCTGGGCGTGCGCGTCAGGGGGCGGCAGGAAGGGCAGCTCCTGCAGCGTGGATTCGACCCAGCCCGTGAAGCCGGCCAGGTCCAGCCGCAACGCCGTCGTGGCCTGCTGCCATGCCGCGCCGCCCGGCCCGGCCAGAGCGGCCAGCACCTGCACGCCCGCGGGGTCGGCCTCCAGACGCTCCAGGCTGCCATCGCTGGCCAGGCGTTCGTGCAGCAGGTCCAGCCACCCCGCCAGGGGCCGCGACACCGCAGCGGCCAAGGGCTGCAGATGGGCCTGGGCCTGCCGCCACAGGCGCTCGGCGGCCTCTGGCGAAGGCACATGGCGACGGCCGCGCCACAGCGCTTCAAGCGAGTCCAGCGCGGCGGGCGGCGCAGGCGGCCAGCTCTTGAGCCACTCCAGCCGTGCGTCGGGACCGGCGTGAGGCGGGGCCGCGCGCAGCAGCACCACCACCGAGGCCGCGGCACGCGTCGTGGCAAGCCGCCATCCGGTTTCGTCCAGCAAGGGCACGGCGGCGCGCTCGAGCAGGGCGCGCACGCGACGCACCAGTTCGCGGTCGAGCGCCACCAGCGCCACGGGCGCGCCGCCGGCGTTCAGGGCATCTATCACCTCCGTGGCGGCCGCCTGGGCCTCGGCCTCGAAGTCGGCGCAACACAGCCGCCGCACATCGGCCACGGTGGCCACGGCGCCGAATGGATCGTCGTCCGGCGGGTCCGCGCTGAGTCGCAGGGAGGGCGTGTCTGCACTCCCCAGCAAAGCCTGGACAAGGGGGTCGGGCCCACCGATCTGCACGGCGATCCAAGCTGAAGGCCGCAGCGCAAAGAGGCGGTCGGTGGCGGACGCGTCCGACGCCGCGGCCCATTCGAGTGCCACGCGCAGCAGCAGCGCCTCGGTGGCCGCCGGCCCGGGCGCGGCGCCGCACAGGGCCCGCACTTGCGTCCAGAAGGACTCGCGCGCACGCGGGGCGCGAGCCAACGCGGCGCTGCGCAGGACCTGCGCGGCTTGGACCACCGACGACACGACCCGCGCAAAGCCGGCGGCGTCGCGCGCCTCCCAGGCCGCCCCCCAGGGCTGCCGCTGCAACAGCGTGGCAGCCGCCAAGGCGTCGAGCGTGGGGTCGCCGTTGCAGGCACCGGGCACGGCCGCCAGCGGCGGGCCGAGCGAAGCGGCCAGGGTGAGCGGCGTTTCCACCCTCGGCTGCCATCCGCCAGCGGCTGCCCACGCGGCCCGTGCCGGCGCCAGCAGTGCAGCGAAGGGCAGCAGCATCACTGTGTCGCGGGCCGGCAGGCCGCGTTGCGCCAGCCAATGCTGCGCGGCGGCCGTCGCCACGGCCCACAACGCCTGCACGCTGCCGGCTGGTGGCAGTGAAATTTCTTCTATCACCGCCATGGAAAGGTTGCTCGACGCCCAAGCGGCCTGCACCAGGCCTTTGTGCCAAAATCATAGGGCCTTGGCCGCCTGTTGCGCCCGGGTCTTCGGAGAACCTTTCCCATGAGCAGCGAACTGATCAAACACATCACCGATGATTCCTTCGACGGTGATGTCCTCAAGGCGGACAAGCCCGTGCTTGTCGACTACTGGGCCGAGTGGTGCGGCCCGTGCAGGATGATCGCGCCCATCCTCGAAGAAGTCTCCAAGGATTACGACGGGCGCCTGCAGATCGCGAAGATGAATGTCGACGAGAACCGCGAAGTGCCGGCGAAGTTCGGCATCCGCGGCATTCCGACGCTCATGCTGTTCAAGGGTGGTGAGCTGGCCGCCACGAAGGTTGGCGCCCTGTCCAAATCCCAGCTGACGGCGTTCCTCGACGGTCATCTATAATCCCTGTCACCGATGGGCGCCCGTGGCGCCTGTCGGCTGACCCGCCACCACGCAGCGCCTGCCCCCGGCCACCCGCCGGCGCTCCTCAGGCCAGGCGCGTGGGTTCGGCGCCAACCACCTGCTTTTCGCCTCACGGCCCGCGCCCCGCAGCGCGTCAGCCGTTGACGCAACTCCCCGAGGGTGCCATTCCATGCATCTTTCCGAACTCAAGGCCCTGCCCGTCGCTGAACTCCTGACGATGGGCGAGGCCCTGGAGATCGAGAACGTCTCCCGCCTGCGCAAGCAGGAGCTGATGTTCGCGATCATGAAGAAGCGCGCCAAGGCCGGCGAGCAGGTGTTCGGCGACGGCGTGCTCGAGGTGCTGCCAGACGGCTTCGGCTTCCTGCGCAGCATCGAGGCCAGCTACATGGCGTCCACGGACGACATCTATCTTTCGCCGAGCCAGATCCGCCGCTTCAACCTGCACACCGGCGACATGGTCGAAGGCGAAGTGCGCGTGCCCAAGGACGGCGAGCGCAACTTCGCGCTGGTCAAGGTCGATCGCGTGAACGGGCTCACCCCTGAGGAGAGCAAGCACAAGATCATGTTCGAGAACCTGACGCCGCTGTTCCCCACGCAGCAGTTCAAGCTCGAACGCGACATCAAGGCCGAGGAAAACATCACCGGCCGCATCATCGACCTCGTGGCGCCCATCGGCAAAGGCCAGCGCGCGCTGCTGGTGGCCCAGCCCAAGACCGGCAAGACGGTCATGATGCAGCACATCGCCCACGCGCTGGTGGCCAACCACCCCGAGATCCACCTCATCGTGCTGCTCGTCGACGAGCGCCCCGAAGAGGTCACCGAGATGCTGCGCACGGTGCGCGGCGAGGTCATCAGTTCCACCTTCGACGAGCCCGCCGCGCGCCACGTGCAGGTGGCCGAGATGGTGATCGAGCGCGCCAAGCGGTTGGTCGAACTGAAGAAGGATGTCGTCATCCTTCTGGACAGCATCACCCGCCTGGCGCGCGCCTACAACAACGTGCTGCCCTCATCGGGCAAGGTGCTCACCGGCGGCGTCGACGCCAACGCGCTGCAGCGCCCCAAGCGCTTCTTCGGCGCCGCGCGCAATACCGAAGAAGGCGGCACGCTGACCATCATCGGCACCGCCCTGGTGGACACCGGCTCGAAGATGGACGAGGTGATCTACGAGGAATTCAAGGGCACGGGCAACTGCGAAATCCACCTCGACCGCCGCATGGCCGAGAAGCGCGTCTACCCGTCGATCCTCATCAACAAGAGCGGCACGCGTCGCGAGGAATTGCTGCTCAAGCCCGAGATCCTGCAAAAGAGCTGGATCCTGCGCAAGCTGCTGTACCCCATGGACGAGATCGAGGCAATGGAGTTCATCCTAGAAAAGATGAAGGCCACCAAGAACAATCACGACTTCTTCGACATGATGCGTCGCGGGGGTTGAATTACAATTTCGGGTTTCCCGCCCACCGGAAAGTGCGCCGCAGCATCAATTCTTTTGCGGCGTGGCTGCCACCACTGCACAGAGGCTCTCCATGAAAGACGGCATTCACCCCAGCTACCGCGAGGTCTGCATCCAGGACCTGTCCAACGGCTTCAAGTTCGTCACGCGGTCCTGTCTCCAGACCAAGGAGACCATCAAGCTGGAAGACGGCCGCGAGCTGCCGCTGATGAAGGTGGAAAGCACCAGCGAGACGCACCCGTTCTACACCGGCACGCAAAAGAGCATCGACAACCTGGGTGGACGCGTCGAGAAGTTCCGCAACAAGTTCGCCCGCGTCGGCCTGAAGAAATCGGTGCCGGCGCCGGACGAGACCGCGGCCTGAACCCGTGATCCGTTCCACGCTTGCGACAAAGGCAGCTTCGGCTGCCTTTTTCTTGCGCGCCAGGGGCATCATCGCGGCGTGATCAGCCCCAAACCTGCCCTCGTCACACAACGCGGCGCCCGGCGCCTGCCGCGCGTGCCGCTGCTGCTGCTGTGCGCCGCCTACTTGCTGCCCGGCCTGATCGGGCGTGACCCGTGGCGCAATGCCGACCTCACGGCCTTTGGCCAGATGGTGGCCATCGCCGAGGGCCGCACACCCTGGTGGACACCGATGCTGGGCGGCGTGCCGGCGGACACCGCGCTATTGCCGCACTGGCTGGGCGCGGCATTCATCGCGGCCACGTCCGGCTTCATGGACCCCGCCCTGGCGGCGCGCGTGCCCTTCACGCTGCTGCTGGCGCTGACGCTGGCGCTGGTCTGGTACACGACTTTCCACCTCGCCCGCACCGAGGCGGCACAGCCCGTACCGTTCGCCTTCGGCGGCGAAGCCGGGCCGGTCGACTACGCCCGGGCCATCGCCGACGGTGCGCTGCTGGCCCTCATGGCCACGCTGGGCCTGCTGCAGCTCGGCCACGAAACCACGCCCGAGCTGGCACAGCTTTGTGCGATGAGCCTCTACATCTATGCGCTGGCGGCGGCCCCGTTTCGACCGGCCCGGTCGCGCCTGGCGGTGCTCGCCGCGTTGCCGCTGCTGGCTGGCAGCGGTGCGCCCGGCATGGCGCTGGCCGCCGGGCTGGGGGGTTTCGTGGTGTGCGCGCAATCGCGTTACGAGCCGGTGCGCGCCTTCGCCAAGTGGGTGATCGCCGCCCTGGCGGTGGCCACCTTGCTGGCGATGGCACTGGGAGCCTGGCGCTGGCGTGCCACGCCCCTCTCGCTGGCGGCCCTGGCCCCCTTGGCACGGCAATGGCTGTGGTTCCTGTGGCCGGCCTGGCCCTTGGCCTTGTGGACGCTGTGGCGTTGGCGGCACCAGCTGGCGCACCGGCACCTCTCGGTGCCGCTCATCGCCGTGGCCGTGGCGCTGGGCGCCAACCTCGTGATGGGCGGCTCGGACCGCGCGCTGATGCTCGGGCTGCCGGGCCTGGCGGTGCTGGCGGCCTTCGCCCTGCCCACGCTCAAACGCAGCGCCGCGGCGGCCATCGACTGGTTCTCGATGATTTTCTTCACGCTGGGTGCGCTGACGATCTGGGTGATCTACGTCTCGATGCAGACCGGCATCCCGGCCAAGCCCGCGGCCAACGTGGCGCGCCTGCTTCCTGGATTCACGACGCAGTTCTCCGCACTGGCATTGGCGTTCGCCCTGGCCGGCACTGCGGCCTGGGTCTGGCTCGTGCGCTGGCGCACCGGGCACCACCGCGAGGCGCTGTGGAAGAGCCTGGTGTTGCCTGCGGGCGGCGTGGCCTTGTGCTGGCTGCTGCTGCTCACGCTGTGGCTGCCGCCGCTGGACTATGCGCGCAGCCCACGGGCGCTGGTCTCGCGCCTGGCCAAATTCGTGCCCCCCGGGGCCTGCGTGGCCGCACCGGGCCTGGCACCCCCGGCCGTGGCCGCACTGGAGCACTTCGGCCGCTGGCGCGTGGATGCGCGGGCGGGGGCCGACCAGGGCTCTTGCGAATACCTCATCCAGACCACGCGAACTCTCCCCGCCCCCGCCACCCCGCCGGGCTGGGCCTTCGTGGCCGAGACCCGCCGGCCGACCGACCGCGACGAAATCACGCTGGTCTACCGCCGCGCCCGCTCGCCTTAGGTCTCGAGCGCCGCTGTCGCGGGCAGGCTGTCATCCATTCGTCGGCGCCGCACCCGCATCGCGGGCAACACCAGCTTGAATGTCGAACCCTTTCCCGGTTCGCTCTGCACGCCGATTTCGCCGCCATGGCGCTGCGCCACATGCTTGACGATGGACAGCCCCAGACCGGTGCCTCCGGTGTCGCGCGAGCGGCTGCCATCGACGCGGTAGAAGCGTTCGGTGAGGCGGCCCAGGTGCTCACGCGCGATGCCGATGCCCGTGTCGCCGACCTCGATCTGGGCGCCCCCATCGCTGCGCCAGACCCAGCGCAGCGTGATGCGGCCGCCGTCCGGCGTGTAGCGCACCGCGTTGTTGAGCAGGTTGGCCACGGCGCTGTGCAGCTCGCTTTCGCTGGCGGCCATCTCGGCCTCTTCGCCGCCGCTGACTTCGAGCACATGCCTTCCGGCCGACAGGGCCCGTGCCTCCTCCATCGCCTTGTGCATCAGCTCTGCCACACTCGTCCAGCGGTCGGCCGCCGGGCGCGGGCTGCCCTCGAGCTTGGCCAGGGTGAGCAAGTCGCCCACCAGGGTTTGCATGCGATCGGTTTGCTGCGCCATCAGCACCAGCACGCGTTGACGCTCGGCGTCCGTCAGAGGCAGGCTGGCGAGTGTCTCGACGAAGCCCGCGAGCACCGTCAGCGGAGTGCGGATCTCGTGCGAGACGTTGGCCACGAAGTCACGCCGCATCGCCTCGGTGCGCTCGCGCTCGGTGATGTCCTGCGAGAGCACGAGCCTGGAACCTTCGCCGTAGGGCCGCACCAGCACGGACAGCGTGCAGCGCCCCAGCGGCCCTGGGAAGACCACCGGTTCATCGAGCTTGCCGCCCTGGAGATGAGCCACGAAGGCCGGCATGCGCACGAGGTTGGTCACGCGTTGGCGCAGGTCGCGTTCGGGGTCGAGGCCGAAGTGCTGTGCGGCCACGGAATTGCACCACTCGATGTGATCCGCGTCGTCGAGCAGCATCACGCCATTGGGCGAGGCCTCGATGGCCGACAGGAATTGTGTGAGCCGCTCCTGCTCGTGGCGGGTCTGCTGCTCGCGCGTGCGCAGGGCGCGCTCGGTGCGGTAGGCGAGCTCGCCCCAGTAGCCGGAGTCGCGCGGAGCCTGCCCCGTCAATGATCCGCGCAGCCAGTCCATGAGGCTCTGCCCGCGCAGTGAATCGCGCAATACGAGCAGCAGGATAGACACCAGACCGCCCAGCGCCAGCCCCGGCATCGGAAACTTCAGCAGCGCCCCCACCCACGCACCGAGCAGGCCGCCGATCAGGACGACACCCAGGGCTGCCAGGCTGCGCGCGAGCCACCAAGCCATGCGAGCCCCGGCGCTCAGGCCACGAAGGGGCCGAGCTGCTGCGTCAACCGATAGCCGGCGCCGCGCACGGTCTCGATCAGGCCCGAGCACTGCACCGGCGCCAAGGCCTCGCGCAGCCGCTTGACGTGGACGTCCACCGTGCGCTCCTCGATGAATACGTGGTCGCCCCAGACGCGGTCGAGCAGCTGGGCGCGGCTGTGCACGCGCTCCGGGTGCGTCATGAAAAAGTGAAGCAGGCGGAATTCGGTGGGGCCGACCTTCACGTCGCGAAGATCCTCGCCCACGCGGCGCGTGACGCGGCGCGTGGCCGGATCCAGCCGCAACCCGCCGACCTCGACCGCCGCATCCAGCGCCTCGGGCGCCTTGCGCCGCAGCACGGCCCGGATGCGTGCGAGCAATTCCTTGGGAGAAAACGGCTTGGTCAGATAGTCGTCGGCGCCCGCATCCAAGCCGGTGACCTTGTCGGCCTCTTCGGCGCGGGCGGTGAGCATGATCACCGGCAGTTCGCGGGTTCGCGCTTCGGCACGCCAGCGGCGCGCCAGCTGCACGCCCGACTGCCCCGGCAGCATCCAGTCCAGCAGCACGAGTTCCGGCAGCACCCGGTCCACGGCGCGCTGCGCGGCCTCGGCGTCGCTGGCCACGATGACCTCGAACCCCGCGTGGCGCAGATTGATTGCGATCAGCTCGGCGATCGCCGACTCATCTTCCACCACCAGCACCACGCTCATGGTCCGGGCCTCATCGCACGGCGTTTTCGACGTCGGCCATCGAGGTGTGGCGCACGTCGGTGCCCTTGACGACGTAGATGATGGCCTCGGCGATATTTTTCGCATGGTCGCCGACGCGCTCGATGGCCTTGGCCACGAATACCAGGTCGATGCTCGACGAAATCGTGCGCGGGTCTTCCATCATGTAGGTGATGAGCTTGCGCAGCAGGCCGTTGAACTCCTGGTCGATCTGGTCGTCCTGCTTGAGGACCTCCAGCGCCTTGGCGGTATCCAGGCGCGCAAACGCATCCAACGCCTTGCGCAGCTGGGCGATCGCCAGATCGGCCTCGAAACCGAGGTCGGCGATGGGCAGGCGCGAAGAGACGCCGGTGCCGATGAGCCGGTGCACCGTGCGCGCGATGCGCGCGGCTTCGTCGCCCACGCGCTCGAGATTGGCGATGGCCTTGCTGACGGCAATCAGCAAGCGCAGGTCGCGCGCCGTGGGCTGGCGGCGCGCGATGATGGCCGAGAGATCGCGGTCGATCTCGACTTCCATCTGATTCACGCGCTCTTCCTCGCGCAGCACCTGCGTGGCCGTCTCGCCGCTGAGCTGCGTCAGCGCATGCAGGGCCTGCGTGACCTGGGACTCGACGAGCCCCCCCATCTCGAGCACCCGCGTCGAGATGCCGCTGAGTTCGGCGTCGAACTGCGCGGAGAGGTGCTTGTCGCTCATCCAAATCTCCCGGTGATGTAGTCCTCGGTATCCTTTTTCTTCGGCTGCATGAAGAGCTCCGTCGTGCGGCCGAACTCGACCAGGTCGCCCAGGTACATATACGCCGTGTAGTCGCTGCAGCGCGCCGCCTGCTGCATGTTATGGGTGACGATCACCACCGTGTAGTCGACCTTCAGCTCGCTGATGAGCTCCTCGATCTTGCCGGTGCTGATGGGGTCCAGCGACGAGCAGGGCTCGTCGAGCAGCAGCACCTCGGGCTTGATGGCGATGCCCCGGGCGATGCACAGGCGCTGCTGCTGGCCGCCGGAGAGGCTGGCGCCGCTCTGTTCGAGCTTGTCCTTGACCTCGCCCCAGAGTGCCGCCTTCTTCAGCGCCCATTCCACGCGCTCGTCCATCTCCACGCGCGGCAGGGCTTCGAACAGGCGCACACCGAAGGCGATGTTGTCGTAGATCGACATCGGGAAGGGCGTGGGCTTCTGGAAGACCATGCCGACCTTGGCGCGAATCAGGGTCACGTCGAGCTTGCTGGCCAGGATATCCTCGCCATCGAGCGTGATGCGGCCCACCGCTCGCTGCTCGGGGTAGAGCTCGTACATGCGGTTGAAGGTGCGCAGCAGCGTGCTCTTGCCGCAGCCCGAGGGACCGATGATGGCGGTCACCTTGTTCTGCGGGATGTCCAGGTTGATGTGCTTGAGGGCGTGGAATCCACCGTAGTAGAAGTCCAGATCGCGCACGGCGATCTTCGTCTTCTCGTCGGCGGGCAGGTCGGTTCTCTGGTCCATGCGGGGTTCCCAGGCGAATGGCTAGTGCTTGTTGCGGAACAGGACACGCGCGAGGATGTTCAATCCAAGCACGCCCAGGGTGATGAGGAAGACGCCCGCCCAGGCGAGCTTCTGCCAGTTCTCGTAGGGGCTCATCGCGAACTTGAAGATGGTCACCGGCAGGCTGGCCATGGGTTCGCCCAGGTTCGCCGTGAAAAACTGGTTGGACAGAGCGGTGAAGAGCAGCGGCGCGGTCTCGCCGGCAATGCGCGCCACAGCCAGGAGCACTCCCGTGATCACGCCCGAGCGCGCGGCTTTCAGGGTGACACTGCTGATGACTTTCCACTTCGGCGTACCCAGGGCATAGGCAGCCTCGCGCAGGGAATTGGGAATCAGGCTCAGCATATTCTCGGTGGTGCGCACGACCACCGGGATGACGATCAGCGCCAGCGCCAGCACCCCCGCCAGGCCCGAGAACGACCTCATCGGCGCGACGACCACCGCATAAATGAACAACCCGATGACGATGGAGGGCGCCGAGAGCAAGATGTCGTTGATAAAGCCAGTGACGGCGCCCAACCAGACCCCCTTTCCATACTCAGCCAGGTAGATGCCGGACATCACGCCAATGGGCGTTCCCAATGCGGTGGCCAACAGGGCCATGATCAGCGATCCGACGATGGCATTGGCCAAGCCACCCACTTCGGCCAGGGGCGGGGGGGTCGACTCGGTGAATACCGAGATCGCCAGCCCTCCGATGCCCAGACGCGCGGTCTCGATCAGGATCCAGATCAGCCAGAACAAACCGAAGGACATGGCCGCCAGCGCCAAGGTCAGGGCCACCACGTTCACCGCCTTGCGCTTGCGGTGCAGCGCCATGCGGCGGGTATCCGGACTCATGCTTGTGTTCATGTGCGTGCCCCTTCGCCGCGGCGCAGACGCGACAACAACAGCTTGGACGCAGCCAGGACGACGAAGGTGATGAAGAACAGGACCAGCCCCAGGTAGATCAGCGCCGCCTGGTGCAGGCCTTCTCCGGCCTCGGCGAACTCGTTGGCCAGCGCCGAGGTGATGCTGTTGGCCGCCTGAAACAGCGACACCGAGTCCAGCTGGTTGAAATTGCCGATGACAAAGGTCACCGCCATGGTCTCGCCCAGCGCGCGCCCCAGGCCCAGCATGATGGCACCCACGACACCGGTCTTCGTATACGGCAGGACGACCTTGGACACGACTTCCCAGGTGGTCGAGCCCAGGCCATAGGCCGACTCCCGCAGCATGGGCGGCGTGGTCTCGAAGACATCCCGCATCACCGAGGCAACGAACGGGATCACCATGATCGCCAGGATCATCCCCGCCGAGAGCAGCCCGATGCCCACGGGCGGCCCCGAGAACAGCGTACCCAGGACGGGCACCCCCGCGGTCCAGGACTGCAAGGGCTGCTGCACGTAGGTCGCGAGGATGGGGCCGAACACCAGCAGGCCCCACATGCCGTAGACGATGGAAGGCACGGCCGCCAGCAACTCGATGGCCACGCCCAGCGGCCGCTTGAGCCAGCGCGGCGAGAGCTCGGTGAGGAACACCGCGATGCCGAAACTCACCGGCACGGCGACGAGCAGGGCGATGAACGAAGACATCAGCGTGCCGTAGATCATCACCAGCCCACCGAACCGCTCCTGGACCGGGTCCCATTCGGTGGAGACGAAGAACCCGAGCCCGAACTGCCGAATCGCCGGCAGGGCGCCGAAGAACAGGGACAGGAGAATGCCCGCGAGCAGCGCCAACGTCAGCCAGGCCGCACCCTGGGCGAGCAGAGCAAACGCGCGGTCGGCCCAGGGAGCCCGGCGTGCCCTGGCGGGAGGTTCACCCGAGGGCGCCACGCGTTCCATGGGTTTCAACGGTTCGTAAGACGTTGCGGGAAGTGTAGCGGCCACGACGTCTCCGCACAGTGGGGCAGATGGAGCTGACACCTTCGACAAACGGGGCGCGTATGCACGCGCCCCGCTGCGGTCAAGGTCGACGTGAGAGGCTACTTGTAAGCGATCGGCTTGCCGGCGGCATCGCGCAGGCTGGCGTCCCACTGCTTGCGGATCAGCGCCTTGACCACATCGGGCATCGGCACGTAGTCGAGCTCCGCAGCCATCTTGTCGCCGTTGGCATAAGCCCAGTCGAAGAACTTCAGCGCGTTGGTGGCGTTGGCGGGTTTGTCCTGCACCTTGTGCATGAGGATGAAGGTGGCACCGCTGATCGGCCAGGTGGCCTTGCCGGGCTGCTCGGTCAGCACCTGGTAGAAGCTCTTGTCCCACTGCGCGCCGGCTGCGGCCGCCTTGAAGTTCTCGTCATCCGGCGCAGCGAACTGGCCGTCCAGGTTCTTCAACAGCACGTAGGACATCTTGTTTTGCTTGGCATACGCGTATTCGACATAGCCGATCGAGTTGGGCAGTCGCTGCACGAAGGCCGAGACGCCTTCGTTGCCCTTGCCACCCGCCCCCGTGGGCCAGTTCACCGCCGTGCCTTCACCCACCTTGGATTTCCACTCGGCGTTGACCTTGGAGAGATAGTTGGTGAAGAGGAAGGTCGTTCCCGACCCGTCAGCGCGACGCACCGGTGAGATCGCGGCATCCGGCAGCGCCACGCCGGGGTTCAGCGCGGCCAGGGCGGCGTCGTTCCACTTCGTGATCTTGCCCAGGTAGATGTCGCCCAGGACTTGGCCCGTGAGCTTCATCTGGCCCGGCTTGATGCCCTGGATGTTGACCACCGGCACCACGCCGCCGATCACGGTGGGGAACTGGATCAGGCCATCCTTGGCCAGCTCTTCGTCCTTCAAGGGCGCGTCGCTGGCGCCGAAATCGACGGTCTTGGACTTGATCTGCTTGATCCCGCCGCCCGAGCCGATGGACTGGTAGTTCAGCCTGGCACCCGTGGCCTTGTTGTAGGCGTCGGCCCACTTGGCGTACACGGGTGCAGGGAAGGAGGCGCCTGCGCCGGTCACGTCCTGAGCCATGGTCATGCCGGAGCTGAGCGCTGCGGCCGCGGTGAATGCGATGGTGCGAAGAACAGTCATGAAGATCCTCGAGTGCAGTGGTGGGCTCAACCGCGACTGTAGGAAGCTTGAATGACAGTGATGTGACGATGTGGCGGTATCTGGGCGCCGCTGTCACATGGCCGCCACCCCGTCACACGCTCGTCACCGAGCCCCGAGTGCCAGGGCGCGCGTCGCCGGGAACCGCAGGCCTAGCCCGCCGCAGCGGCGCTGGCCATATGCTGGGCCCAGTGTCGGCCGAGCTCGGCGTCGCGCGACTCGACCATCACGCGCAGCACGGGCTCGGTGCCCGAAGCGCGGATGAGCACGCGGCCGGCCTCGCCCAGCTCGCGCTCGGCGCCTTCGCGGGCGGTGGCCAGCGCGGCATTGAGCCTCCAGTCGCTGCCCTCGCGCAAACGCACGTTGATCATGGTCTGCGGATACAGCGTGACGCCTTCGAGCAGGCCTGCCAGCGTGACCCCACTGCTGCGCACGGCTTGCAGAATCTGCAGCGCGCTGACGATGCCGTCGCCAGTGGTGTGGCGATCCAGCGCCAGCAGGTGCCCCGAGCTCTCGCCGCCGAGTTGCCACCCGCGTGCGGTGAGCTCTTCCAGCACGTAGCGGTCACCGACCTTGGCGCGCACCAGGCCCACGCCCAGCCGGGCCAACGCCAGCTCGACGGCGATATTGGTCATCAGCGTACCCACCACACCCGGCACGGCCCAGTTCTGGGCCAGGCGGTCGGCGGCCAGCACGTAGAGCAGCTCATCACCGTTGTACAGCCGGCCCCGGGAGTCGACCATCTGCAGCCGGTCGGCATCGCCGTCCAGCGCGATGCCGTAGTCGGCGCCATGCTCGGCCACCGCCTTGACCAGTGCCTGCGGTGCCGTGGCGCCACAGCCCTCGTTGATATTCAACCCGTCGGGCTGGCAGCCGATGGTGACGACGGCCGCACCCAGCTCGTGAAAGACGTCGGGCGCCACGTGGTAGCCCGCACCGTTCGCGCCGTCGATGACCAGCTTCATGCCGCGCAACGACAGGCTGTGCGGCACGGTGCTCTTGCAGAACTCGATGTAGCGGCCACCGGCGTCGCTGAGCCGCTTGGCCTTGCCCAGGCCGGCAGAGTCGACCCACCGGGGCATTTCCAGCAATTCGGCCTCGACTGCAGCCTCCCATTCGTCGGGCAGCTTCTCGCCGCGAGCGGAGAAAAACTTGACGCCGTTATCGGAGAACGGGTTGTGCGAGGCGCTGATGACCACGCCCAGGTCCAGTCTCAAGGCCCGCGTCAGGTAGGCCACGCCGGGGGTGGGCAGAGGACCGCTGAGCAACACGTCCACGCCGGCGGAGGCAAACCCGGCTTCGAGCGAGGACTCCAGCATGTAGCCCGAAATGCGTGTGTCCTTGCCGATGAGCACGGTGGGCCGGGGCGTGGCGCGACGCAGCACCTGACCCACCGCGTGGCCCAGGCGAAGCATGAAATCCGGGGTGATCGGTGCCTGGCCCACCGTGCCACGGATGCCGTCCGTGCCGAAAAATGTTCTGCTCACTGTGCTTCCTCCTGCCTGGATTTTCCGACGAACATGGGTTGGGCGCGCTTCTCAAAAATCTTCTTCCAGGAAACCACGCTCCGCGGCGCGCCACACCTTGAGGGCATCGACGGTTGCCGCCACATCGTGCACGCGCACGATGGCCGCACCCCGGGCCACGGCAGCCAAGGCCGCGGCGACGCTGGCCACCAGACGCCCGCCCACGGGCCGGCCCGTGAGCCGCCCGAGCGTGCCCTTGCGAGACCAGCCTACGAGCAGCGGCCGACCCAGCGCCAACAACTCGGATTGCCGCGCCAGCAGGGCCAGATTGTGCTCGGCCGACTTGGCAAACCCGATGCCGGGGTCGAGCACGACGCGCTCGGCGGCCACGCCGGCCGCCTGCACTTCGGCCAGGCGCTGCTCCAGGAAGGCGGCCACTTCGATCACGACATCGCCATAGCTCGCCAAGGCGTTCATGGTGTCGGGCTCGCCCTTCATGTGCATCAGGCACACACCGGCGCGCGGGTGCGCGGCCAGGCAGTCCAATGCGCCCGGGCGACGCAGCGCGCGCACGTCGTTGATGATGTCAGCCCCCAGATCGAGCACAGCGCGCATCACGAGTGGCTCGCTGGTGTCCACCGACACCGGCACGCCGAGCGTCAGCGCGGCGGTCACCGCCGGCAGGACGCGCGCCAGTTCCTCTTCGGCGCTCGGCGCCACCGCGCCCGGCCGCGTCGATTCGCCGCCTATGTCCAGGATGTCGACACCTGCGGCCACTTGTGCCTCGCACTGCGCCACCGCGGCAGCCAGCGCGGCATGCCGCCCGCCGTCGAAGAAGGAGTCCGGCGTGACATTCACGATGCCCATCACCCGCGGCCGCGAGAGATCGATCGTGAAGCGCGTGGTTTGCCAGTGCATGGGCCCGGAGAAAAGCCAAGCGGGGCCGAAGCCCCGCTGTTGTTCAGTCTACCCCGGCCGGATCAGGCTGCGGCGGGAGCGCCGTCGGTCCCCATGGGCGCGGCCGGTGGGCCGGGCGGTTTGGTCGACGCAGGCGTCCAGTCCTTGGGCAAGCGCGGCGGCTTGCCCGCCATGATGTCGTCGATCTGATCGGCGTCGATGGTTTCCCATTCGAGCAGGGCCTTGGCCAGCGCGTGCATCTTTTCCTTGTTGTCCTCGATGAGTTTGCGGGCGATCGCATACTGCTCGTCGATGATGCGGCGAATCACCAGGTCGACCTTGCGCATCGTCTCTTCGGACATGGTGGTCGTCTTGGTGACCGAACGGCCGAGGAAGACCTCACCTTCGTTCTCGGCGTAGACCATGATGCCGAGCTCGTCGGTCATGCCGTAGCGCGTGACCATGTCGCGGGCGATGGCCGTGGCGCGCTCGAAGTCGTTGGAAGCGCCAGTGGTCATCTGGTTCATGAACACTTCCTCGGCGATGCGCCCGCCGAAGAGCACGCTGATGGTGGACAGCATGCGCTCCTTGTCCAGGCTATAGCGGTCGCCCTCGGGCAACTGCATCGTCACGCCCAGCGCTCGGCCGCGCGGGATCACCGTGACCTTGTGCACCGGGTCGGTCTTGGGCATGAGCTTGGCCACCAGCGCGTGGCCGGACTCATGGTAGGCCGTGTTCTTGCGCTCTTCCTCGGGCATCACCATGGACTTGCGCTCCGGGCCCATCATGATCTTGTCCTTGGCCTTCTCGAAGTCGACCATCTCCACCACGCGGCCACTGCGCCGCGCGGCGAAGAGCGCCGCTTCGTTGACCAGGTTGGCCAGGTCGGCGCCGCTGAAACCGGGCGTGCCGCGGGCCAGGATGTCGGCCCGGATGTCCTGGCCCACCGGCACCTTGCGCATGTGCACGTTCAGGATGGCTTCGCGGCCACGCACGTCGGGCAGCGACACGAACACCTGCCGGTCGAAGCGGCCCGGACGCAATAGCGCGGGGTCGAGGATGTCAGGCCGGTTGGTGGCGGCCATGACGATGACGCCGACGTTGGTTTCGAAGCCGTCCATCTCGACGAGCATCTGGTTCAGCGTCTGCTCGCGTTCGTCGTTGCCGCCGCCCAGGCCGGCGCCACGGTGGCGGCCCACCGCATCGATTTCATCGATGAAGATGATGCAGGGCGCACTCTTCTTGGCCTGCTCGAACATGTCGCGCACGCGCGCCGCGCCCACGCCAACGAACATTTCCACGAAATCGGAGCCGCTGATGCTGAAGAACGGCACCTTGGCCTCGCCGGCGATGGCCTTGGCCAGCAGCGTCTTGCCGGTGCCCGGGGGGCCGACCAGCAGCACGCCGCGCGGGATGCGCCCACCGAGCTTCTGGAACTTCTGCGGGTCTTTCAGGAAGTCGACGAGTTCCTTGACCTCTTCCTTGGCCTCTTCGCAGCCGGCGACGTCGGCGAAGGTGGTGGTGTTGTTGGCCTCGTCGAGCATGCGCGCCTTGCTCTTGCCGAAGCTGAAGGCGCCGCCCTTGCCGCCGCCCTGCATCTGGCGCATGAAATAGATCCACACGCCGATGAGCAGCAGCATCGGGCCCCAACTGACGAGGATGCTCATCAGCAGCGAAGGCTCTTCGCGCGGCTTGACGTCGAACTTGACACCGTTGGCGATGAGGTCGCCGACCAGCCCGCGATCGAGGTAAGTCGCCGTGCTGCGCAGGCGCTTGTCGTCACTCGTGGTGGCAATGATCTCGGTGCCCCCGCCCGAGCTTTCCTGCAGCGTGACGGCCTTGATGCGCTTGCCCCGCACTTCCTCGAGGAAGTCGGAGTAGCCGATCTGGCTGCCCTGCACGGCTCCACGGTCGAACTGCTTGAATACGGTGAACAGCACGAGTGCGATCACCATCCAAACAGCGACTTTGGAGAACCATTGATTGTTCACCGCGGTTCCTTTTCCAGTTGAGCGGGGCGACACGTCGGAGCCGACGAGCCGGATTCCACGGTATGTAGGGGCGATTCTAAAGCAGTCAAGGGTTTCAACGGAGTTTCGGAAACGACCCGTTTCGCCTTCCAAACCGCTCCGTCAGCGCGCCATCTTGCTGCCAATTGAAGGCAGTAGCGAAGCCACTAGCGGGCAGGTTGACGAACCTTGGGCCCCACGCCGACCAGGAAGGTCTCGGCCGACTTGTCGCGCGAAGCCTTGGGTTTGATCGGCTTGACGATACGAAAACTGTCCTTGAACAGCTTGACCTGCTGGCTATAACCGCTGCCATGGAAGGTCTTGCACACCAGCGCACCCTCGGGCCGCAGATGGGCCAGGGCAAATTCGACGGCCAGCTCGACCAGATGCGAGATGCGCGCGGCATCGGAGGACTCGATGCCCGAGAGGTTGGGCGCCATGTCCGACAGCACCACGTCCACCGGCCGGCCGCCCAGGCGATCGGCCAGCGCCCGGGAAACGGCTTCCTCGCGGAAATCGCCCAGAATGAACTCGACGCCCTCGATCGGCTCCATGGGCAGCAGGTCCAGGGCGATGAGGGTGCCGTCGAGCTCGCCCACGGCAGCGCCCGCACCGGCGAACTTGCGCCGCAGGTACTGGCTCCAGGCACCGGGCACCGCGCCCAGGTCCAGCACCAGCTGGCCCGGACGCAACAGGCGCAAGGCCTCGTCGATCTCCTTGAGCTTGTAGGCCGCGCGGGCACGGTAGCCGTCGCGTTGCGCCATCTTGACGTACGGGTCGTTGACATGGTCGTTGAGCCACGCCTTGTTGATCTTCTTGCTTTTCGAGGTGACCTTCATGTGCAGCCGATAATACGGGCATGACCGCAATCCAGCTCTCCCCCGCCGAACGCAAGGAGCACCGCTCCGACGCCCACCACCTGGACCCGGTCGTGATGATCGGGGGCGACGGCCTGACCGCCGCCGTGGAAAAGGAAGTGGACGCCGCCCTGAAGGCCCACGGCCTGATCAAGGTGCGCGTCTTCAACGACGACCGCACGGCGCGCGAAGCGATGTTCGCCGCGCTGGCCGACAAGCTCGGCGCCGCGCCCATACAGCACATCGGCAAATTGCTGGTCCTGTGGCGCCCCATTCCTCCGAAGGAAAAGGCCGAGCGCGAAGACCGCCAGCCCGGCCCACGCACCGTGAAGCTGGTGAGTTTTTCCAAGAGCGGCAATCACCGTGCCACCGTGAAGAAGGTCAAGGTCTTCGGCAACGAACGCGTCACCGCCGGCGGGCAGATCAAGCGCGTCAAGCGGCGCCTGGGCAGCGTCAAGAAGAAGGCCGCCGAGTAGCGGCTACGGGTACGGCGCCCGCAGGGCCGGCTGCCCGCCAGGCCAGCGCGACGACGAGCCCGACCTTGGCGACGAAGAATGCCGCGCTCACGGCGTGCAGTTGGCCGAAGCTGAGAGCGCCCTGCCCGGCCCGGGCGCCCGCCAGCATGGGCTGGACCGCGAAATAGCCCGCCACCGTGCAGAAGACTGCGCCGAGCGCCAGCGCCATGCCCAAGCTGAACTGCGAGCCACGCCCCGCCACGGCAGCGCGCCGTGCCACCAGGCGCTCCAGGACGAGCAGCACGATGCCCAGGGCCAGGCTGGTGTAGGCCTCCTGCGCGAGCATGCGCGCCACCACGCGGCCGGCCTCGGCGCCGGCCAGCAGCGCGAACGGCGCCGGCGTGGCCAGCAGGCCCACGCACAGCAGCCAGCCGGCCCACAGGCCGGGCAGGATGCGCCGGGCGCGTTCGAGGAGGGTCGCCATCGGCTTCAGAGGTAGCGCACGCCCACGATTTCCCAGTGCCGCAGGCCGCCCGGGGCCTGGACCTCGGCCACGTCACCGGCTTCCTTGCCGATCAGGGCGCGGGCGATCGGGCTGCTGATGGAGATCAGACCCAGCTTCAGGTCGGCCTCGTCGTCACCCACGATCTGGTAGGTGACCTTGGCTCCGGAAGCGTCGTCCTCGAGATCGACCGTCGAGCCGAATACGACCTTCCCGCCGCCGTCCAGTGTGGCCGGGTCGATGATCTGCGCGGCGGCCAGCTTGGATTCGAGCTCCTTGATGCGGCCCTCGACGAAGCCCTGCTTGTCCTTGGCGGCCTCGTATTCGGCGTTCTCCGACAGGTCGCCCTGCGCGCGCGCCTCGGCGATGGCCTGGATCACCGCGTGCCGCTCCACGGATTTGAGCCGTTGCAGTTCGCTCTTGAGCAGCTCGGCGCCGCGCTTGGTGAGGGGAATTGTGGCCATGGCGGGTTTCGCAGTCGGAAAAAGTGAATCCGCCGCAGAAGCCCGGTGGGGCATCGTGCGGCGGAGGGTGGACCGGATTTTAGCCCCGACTTCGGATTGCTGCACGACAGGATGGCTGCACAACCAACTCGCGCCCGCGACGTAGCGGGGCAGACCACCCGGTGCCGGTCAGTGCAGCCCGGCGTGCAACTCCTGCAGCGAGGTCACCACCAGATCGGCCTGGTGCTTGAGCGCCTCGGTGGCGGCCTCGGCACCGGCCATCGTGGTGTAGTAAGTCACCCGGTTGGCCAGGGCCGCCGTGCGTATGTAGCGCGAATCGGCAATCGCCGTGCGGGTCTCGTCCACCGTCGTGTAGACGAGCTGGATCTCGCCGCCCTTGATCATGTCGGCAATGTGGGGGCGACCGTCCTTGACCTTGTTCACCACCCGCACCGCGATGCCCGCCGCAGCAATGGCTGCGGCCGTGCCCTTGGTGGCCACCACCTGGTAGCCCAGGGCCACGAGGTCGCGCGCCACGGCCACGGCGCGGGCCTTGTCGCCGTCCTTCACGGTGATCACCACCGTGCCCTTGGCGGGCAGGCGCGAGCCGGCACCGAGCTGGCTCTTGAGCATGGCCTCGCCGAAGGTCCGGCCCGTTCCCATGACTTCGCCGGTGGAGCGCATCTCCGGGCCGAGGATCGGGTCCACGCCCGGAAACTTGTTGAACGGGAAGACCGCTTCCTTGATGCTGAAGTAAGGCGGAATCACTTCGCGCGGTGCCCGGCCGTCGGCGCTGCGCTGCGAGGCCAGCGACTGCCCCGCCATGCAGCGCGCGGCGATCTTGGCCAGGGCCTGGCCGGTGGCCTTGCTGACGAAGGGCACCGTGCGCGAAGCCCGCGGGTTGACTTCCAGCACGTAGACCACCGCCTGGTCGCCCTCGCCCTGGACGGCAAACTGCGTGTTCATCAGGCCGACGACCTTCAAGGCTTTCGCCATCGCCGTGGCCTGGCGGCGCATCTCGTCCTGCAGCGCGGCGCTGAGCGTGTACGGCGGCAGCGAGCAGGCCGAATCGCCGCTGTGGATGCCCGCGGCTTCAACGTGCTCCATGATGCCGCCGATCATCACGTCCACGCCATCGCTGATGCAATCGACATCGACCTCGATCGCGTCGTCCAGGAAGCGGTCCAGCAGCACGGGCGACTTCTCGCTCACCTTCACCGCCTCGCGCATGTAGCGCTCCAGGTCCTTGTCGCCGTGCACGATTTCCATCGCGCGGCCGCCCAGCACGTAGCTCGGGCGCACCACCAGCGGGTAGCCGATCTCCTGCGCCAGCACCAGCGCCTGCTCCTCGGTGCGCGCCGTGCGGTTGGGCGGCTGCTTCAGGCCCAGCTGGTGCAGCAGCTGCTGGAAGCGCTCGCGGTCCTCGGCGATGTCGATGCTGTCCGGGCTGGTGCCGATGATGGGCACGCCGGCACGCTCCAGGTCGAGCGCGAGCTTGAGCGGCGTCTGGCCGCCGTACTGCACGATGACGCCGAAGGGCTTCTCCTTGTCGACGATTTCGAGCACGTCTTCCAGTGTCACGGGCTCGAAGTACAGGCGGTCGCTGGTGTCGTAGTCGGTCGACACGGTCTCCGGGTTGCAGTTGACCATGATGGTCTCGTACCCGTCTTCGCGCATGGCCAGCGCGGCGTGCACGCAGCAGTAGTCGAATTCGATGCCCTGGCCGATGCGGTTGGGCCCGCCGCCCAGCACCATGATCTTCTTGCGCGTGGTCGGCTCGGCCTCGCACTCTTCGTCGTAGGTCGAGTACATGTACGCCGTCTGCGTGGCGAACTCTGCCGCGCAGGTATCCACGCGCTTGTAGACCGGCCGCACGCCCAGGGCGTGGCGGGCTTGCCGCACGGCATGCTGGTGGGTCCCCATCAGCTTGGCCAGTCGGCGGTCCGAGAAGCCCTTCTTCTTGAGATAGCGCAACTCGGCTTCGGACAGGCTGACCAGCTTGCGCAGGGCCACCTGCGCCTCGATCGCGACCAGCTCCTCGATCTGCGCCAGGAACCAGGGGTCGATGGCGGTCTCGTCGAAGATCTCGTCCAGCGTCATGCCGATGCGAAAGGCGTCGGCCACGAAGAGCACGCGCTCCGGTCCCGCATTGCCGATCTCGTCGATGATTTCGTCGCGGTCGCTTTCCTTGCAGGAGGTGCGTTCGCTCAGGCCGTCGATGCCGGTTTCCAGCCCGCGCAGCGCCTTCTGGAAACTCTCCTGGAAGGTGCGACCGATGGCCATCACCTCACCCACGCTCTTCATCTGCGTGGTGAGATGCGGATCCGCGGCGGGGAACTTCTCGAACGCAAAACGCGGGATCTTCGTCACCACGTAGTCGATGCTGGGCTCGAAGCTCGCCGGCGTGGCGCCGCCGGTGATGTCGTTGCGCAGCTCGTCCAGCGTGTAGCCCACGGCCAGCTTGGCCGCCACCTTGGCGATCGGGAAACCGGTGGCCTTGGAGGCCAGCGCCGAACTGCGGCTGACGCGCGGGTTCATTTCGATGACGACCATGCGGCCGGTCTTCGGGTCGATCGAGAACTGCACGTTCGAGCCGCCGGTGTCCACGCCGATCTCGCGCAGGATGGCAATCGACGCGTTGCGCAGCAGCTGGTATTCCTTGTCGGTGAGCGTCTGCGCCGGGGCCACGGTGATGGAGTCGCCGGTGTGTATGCCCATCGGGTCGAGGTTCTCGATCGAGCACACGATGATGCAGTTGTCGGCGCTGTCGCGCACGACCTCCATCTCGTATTCCTTCCAGCCGATCAGGCTCTCCTCGATGAGGAGCTCCTTGGTCGGCGAGAGATCCAGCCCGCGCTTGCAGATCTCTTCGAATTCTTCCGGGTTGTAGGCGATGCCGCCCCCCGTGCCCCCCAGGGTAAAGCTGGGGCGAATGACCATGGGGAATCCCGGGCCGCCGATGAGGCCCTGGATGTGCTTCTGCACCGCCAGGGCGTCTTCCATGGAATGCGCGATGCCGCTCTTGGCCGAAGCCAGCCCGATGGACGTCATCGCGTCCTTGAACTTCAGGCGGTCCTCGGCCTTCTCTATCGCGGCCTCGTTCGCACCGATCATCTCCACGCCCCAGCGTGCCAGCACGCCGTGCTGGTGCAACTCGAGCGCGCAGTTCAGCGCCGTCTGGCCCCCCATGGTCGGCAGCAGGGCCATCTTCTCGTCGGGGTGGGCCTGCCGCTCCTTGGCGATGATTCGCTCGAGCACCTGCCAGGTGATGGGCTCGATGTAGGTCACATCGGCCATCTCCGGGTCGGTCATGATCGTCGCCGGGTTGCTGTTGACGAGGATGACCTTGTAGCCCTCCTCGCGCAGCGCCTTGCAGGCCTGGGCGCCGGAGTAATCGAACTCGCAGGCCTGGCCGATGACGATCGGGCCGGCACCGATGATGAGGATGCTCTGGAGGTCTAGTCGCTTGGGCATTTAGCGTTGCTCCATCAGGGAGACGAAGCGGTCGAACAGGTCAGCGATGTCGTGCGGCCCGGGGCTCGCCTCGGGGTGACCCTGGAAGCTGAAGGCGGGCCGATCGGTGCGCACCAGGCCCTGCAAGGTGCCGTCGAACAGCGAGACATGCGTGGCGCGCAGCTGGTCAGGCAGCGTGGCGGCATCCACCGCGAAACCGTGGTTCTGGCTGGTGATGCTGACGCGGCCGCTCTCGAGGTCCTTCACCGGGTGGTTCGCGCCGTGGTGGCCGAACTTCATCTTGAAGGTCTTAGCGCCCGAGGCCAGGGCCATGATCTGGTGGCCCAGGCAGATGCCGAAGGTGGGCGTGCCGGTGGCCATCAGCTCGCGTGCGGCGGCGATGGCGTAGTCGCAAGGCTGGGGGTCGCCCGGGCCGTTGCTGAGGAAGATGCCGTCGGGCTTGAGCCGTAGCACTTCGGCCGCCGGCGTCTGCGCCGGCACCACCGTGACACGGCAGCCACGGCTGGCCAGCATGCGCAGGATGTTGCGCTTGACACCGAAGTCGTAGGCCACGACATGGTGCTTGGCATCGCGCAAGGTCCCATAGCCGTGGCCGAGTTGCCACTCGGTCTCGGTCCATTCATAGGGCTCGCGGGTCGACACCTCCCGGGCCAGGTCCAGGCCAGCCATCGAAGGTGCAGCCTGCGCCTGGCCCGTGGCCGAGCGCAAATCTTCGACCGTCACCGAATGGCCGGCGGGAAAGGTGACGATGCAGCCGCTCTGGGCGCCCGTGGTGCGCAGCACGCGGGTCAGGCGCCGCGTGTCGATATCGGCGATGGCGACCGTGCCTTCGCGCTCGAGATACTGCGCCAAGGTCAGGGTGGCGCGGAAGTTGGACACGCGCAGCGAGACATCCTTGACGATCAGTCCGGCGGCATGGACCTTCGAAGCCTCGACGTCCTCGGGGTTGACGCCGGTGTTGCCGATGTGCGGGTACGTCAGGGTGACGATCTGCCGGCAGTAGCTCGGGTCGGTCAGGATTTCCTGGTAGCCGGTGAGCGCGGTGTTGAACACCACTTCGCCCACGGTGCGACCGGCGGCACCGATCGAGGTGCCGACGAAAGTCGTGCCGTCTGCGAGGGCGAGGAGTGCGGGGGGCAGAACGGGCAGCAAGGCAATGGCTCCGGGTTTCGCGCAAGCCCGGCACCAGCGGCGACCGGGTGGTTCGCCAAGGGTCCGAGGGGAAACCAAGACGGAGTTTCGCTAGGCTTGCGCTGTTTGCGGGTAAACCGGTGGATTCTAGCTTGCGCGTGCTGACTCAAGCCTGCCGCTGGCGCGGCGCGAGCGCGGGCGCGGGCGCCCCACTCAAACGCCCAGGGCGGCGATCCCGGCGCGCGCCATTTGTGCGTCTTCGCTGGACTTGACGCCGCTTACGCCCACGGCGCCGACGCATTGCCCCTGGACCATGATGGGCACGCCCCCTTCGAGCATGCCTTCGAGCGCCGGCGCACTCAGGAACGACGTGCGTCCCTGGTTGATCATGTCCTCGTAGACCTTGCTCTCGCGCCGGCCTAGTGCGGCCGTGCGGGCCTTGGCCGGGGCGATCTGGGCGGAAATGGGGGCCGCACCGTCCAGACGCTGCAGCCACAGCAGGTGGCCGCCGTCGTCGACAACGGCAATCGACACCGCCCAAGCGTTCTTGAGGGCTTCGGCTTCGGCGGCAGCGGCAATGGCACGCGCGTCGTCCAGGGTGAGGGTGGATTTGGTTTTCATGACGACAACGATAGCGCAGCGCAGCCGCCTCCCATACACACCCGACGCGCATGTATCTCTTGCCGTGCAAGGTATTGACCAGGGAACCTAGAATGCATCCGCGCTGTCCAAGGCGTGTCTCACCCAACCCTGGAGGTTTCATGACCCAAAGCGTGCAAGATCTTTCTGGCCTCGCCCGAGGCGGCGCGCTGTCCGAGCAGCGCAACCGCGTGCTGCGCAACACCTACTGGCTGCTCGCGCTGTCGATGGTGCCCACCGTGCTGGGTGCCTGGATCGGCGTGCAGACGGGGCTGACACGCACTCTGTCGCCCGGCATCGGGGCGATCGTTTTCCTGGGCGGCGCCTTCGGCTTCATGTTCGCCATCCAGAAATTCAAGGACTCGGCGGCCGGCGTGCCCATCCTGCTGGGCTTCACCTTCTTCATGGGCCTGATGCTGTCGCAACTGCTGGGCACGGTGCTGGGCCTGAAGAACGGCAGCAGCCTGATCATGACGGCCTTCGGCGGCACCGGTGCCATCTTCTTCGGCATGGCCTCGTTGACCAGCGTCATCAAGCGCGACCTCAGCGCGATGGGCAAGTTCATGTTCATCGGCGTCATCATGCTGCTCGTGGCAGGCATTGCCAATATCTTCATCCAGAGCAGCGCGCTGATGATCACGCTGTCGGTGCTGGCCATCGGCATCTTCTCGGCCTTCATCCTGTATGACCTCAAGCGCGTGCAGGACGGCACGGAGACCAACTACATCACCGCGACGCTGGGCGTCTACCTGAGCCTGTACAACGTGTTCGCCAACCTGCTGATGCTGCTGGGCATCTTCGGCGGCGAACGCGACTGAACGCCCACCCCGCAAGCGGCTTCGCCGGATTCGCTGGACGATGACCGGGGCCCTGCGGGGCCCCGTTTCATTGGGTGGCGCGGTCGAAGACGGCCATCGACTCGACATGCGCCGTATGCGGGAACATGTTCACCACGCCGGCCAACGAGCATCGGTAGCCCGCCTGGTGCACCAGCAAGCCGGCGTCGCGCGCCAGCGTGGACGGGTTGCAGCTGACATAGACGATGCGCTGCGGTGGCTCCCACCCCGGCGTGCCGTGGAGATCGGCCACCGCCTTGGCCAGCGCGAAGGCGCCCTCGCGCGGCGGGTCCACCAGCCAACGCTCGGCGTTGCCCAGGGCGCGCAAGTCATCGGGGCCGATCTCGAACAGGTTGCGCGCCTCGAAGCTGGCCTTTTCAGCCAGCCCGTTGGCGCGGGCGTTCTCGCGCGCCCGGGCCACCAGTGCCTCGCTGCCCTCGATGCCCAGCACCGTGCCCGATCGCGTGGCCAGCGGCAGGGTGAAGTTGCCCAGGCCGCAGAACCAGTCGATCACGCGCTCTGCGGGCTGCGGGGCGAGCAGCTGCAGCGCGCGCACCACCAGCACGCGGTTGATGTGCGGGTTGACCTGTGTGAAATCGGTGGGCTTGAAGGGCATGGTGATGCCGAACTCGGGCAGCCGGTAGGCCAGCACCGGGCCCCCCTCGTCCAGCCGGTGAACGGTCTCCGGGCCCTTGGGCTGCAACCACCACTGCACATCGTGGGCGGCAGCGAAATCGCGCAGCCGCTGCGCGTCGGCCAGGGACACCGGCTCGAGGTGGCGCAGCACCAGCGCCGTGACACCCTCGCCCGCCGCAAGCTCGATCTGCGGCAGATGGTCGCGCTGGTCCATGGTGCCGATCAACGCACGCAACGGCATCAGCATGCCGCTGACCTTTGGTGGCAGCACCGGGCACACCTGCATGTCGGCGATATAGCTGGACTTGCGCTCGTGAAAGCCGATCAGCACCGTGCCCTTCTTGGCGACAAAGCGCACCGACAGGCGGGCGCGGTCGCGGTAACCCCAGGCCGGGCCCTCGATCGGCCGCAGCACGCGCTCGGGCCTGACCTTGGCCAGGTGCCACAGGTTGTCTTCGAGCACGCGCTGCTTCACCGCCACCTGGGCCGCGGGATGCAAGTGCTGCATCTTGCAGCCACCGCAGGCGCCGGCATGCAGGCCGAAGTGCGGGCAGACCGGTCGCACGCGCTGCGAGCTTTCGCGGGCGATGGCCGTGACCTGGCCCTGCTCCCACTGGTTCTTCTTGCGCGAGACCTGCACCTGCACCCGCTCACCGGGCAGCGCGCCTTCGATGAAGACCACCTTGCCATCGGCGCGGTGGGCCACGCCCTGCGCCTCGAGGTCCAGCGACTCGACCTCGAGCCAATCAAATCCGCTTGTCATGGCCCGGGATTATCCGGGCCCGCCTTCGCCCGCGCTCAAAACAGCGAGTCGTGCGAAACGCCTCGGCGAGCCAGATGGCGCTTGAGCTTGCGCAGCGCCTCGAGCTGGATCTGGCGCACGCGCTCGCGCGTCAGATCCAGCCGCAGGGCCAACTCATCCAGCGTGCAGGGCTCCAGGCCCTGCAGGCCGTAGCGGCTGCACAGCACCTCGCGCTCGCGCGGGCTCAGGCCGTCCAGGCCGGACTCCAGCAAGCGCCCGGATTCCATGCACAGCTGTCGGCCCAGGGGGTCCGCGCTCTGCTCGTCGACCATCTGCTCCATCAAGGTGCCACCGCCATCGACCGCCGGGCGGCCCAGCGGCACGTCCAGCGACGCCGGAACCTCCGCCAGGTGCAGCAGGTCGGTCACCTCGTGCGCCGGGCGCCCCAGCTCGAGGGCCACCTCTTCGGCGGTGACGGCGTGCTCGTCGACCGCGCGACGCTCCAGTGCGCGCTTGGTCTTGAGCACCTGGTTGAGATCGCGCACGACATGCACCGGCAGGCGAATGAGCCGGGTCTGGTGCATCAGCGCGCGCTCGACCCCCTGGCGGATCCACCACGACGCGTAGGTGGAGAAGCGGAAACCGCGCTCGGGCTCGAACTTGGTGATGGCATGCATCAGGCCCAGGTTGCCTTCCTCGATCAAGTCCGTCATCGGCAGTCCGCGACCCACGTAGTGCTTGGCGATGCTCACCACCAGGCGCAAGTTGCGCTCGATCAGCAATTGCCGGGCCGCAAAGTCGCCGGCACGGGCCCGCTCGGCGGCGTCGAATTCCTGCTCCGGGGTCAGCAGCGGCGCGCGGGCGATATCGCGCAGGTAGCTCTGCAGCGTGTTGCCGTGTTCAGCCTCGCCCGCGTCCCTCAGCAGCGCCTCGTCGCCCAGATCTGCGCCCTCGTCTGCGGGCGCCGCGTCGGGCCCCGCTGGCGGCTCGCCCGGCGCCTGCGGCTTCAGCGCCTGGAGCGCAGGCCGCGCCAACGCCTCAGGGGCATAGCGGTCTTGCGGGGCGCTGCGCTTGACCAAGGCCGCGCTCCATCGCCCTGCGGGCTAACGCGCGGGGAGCAGGCGCGCCGGGTCGATCGGCTTGCCCTGGCGGCGGATCTCGAAGTGCAGTTGCACCCGGTCGGCATCGCTGGAACCCATCTCCGCGATCTTCTGGCCACGGCGCACGGCCTGGTCTTCCTTGACGAGCAGCGACTGGTTGTGGGCGTACGCCGTCAGGTAGGTGGCGTTGTGCTTGACGATGACGAGATTGCCGTACCCGCGCAGGCCGGCACCGGCGTAGACCACGCGCCCATCGGCGGCGGCCAGCACCGGGTCGCCGGCCTTGCCGGTGATCGCCAGGCCCTTGCTCTTGTTGTCGTCGAAAGGGGTGGCCACGGGCCCCGCGGCGGGCCAGGCCCAGTTCAGGTCTTCTTCCGGGTCGCGTGCGACCGCGGGAGCCGGCGCCGCGGCGGCCGCTGAGGCGGCCGAGGCCGCGGCAGGCGCCGTGGCCGCTGGCTTGCCGTCCAGCGGCCTGGCCTCGACCCGGCCGGCGGACGCCACGGGCCGCACCGTCGCACCACTGGCGTCGGCGCCGGGCGGCTGAACCCGCAGCACCTGGCCGACTTCGATGAGGTTGGGGTTGTCGATGGCGTTCCAGCGTGCCACGTCGCGCCAGTTCTGGCCGTTCTCCAGGGCCACGCGGATCAGCGTGTCGCCCGGCCTGACGGTGTAGTAGCCCGGCTTGCCCGCGTTTTCGGCGCCTGGGGTCGGCGGCTTGGCGGCCTCGGTCGGGGCCGCGCCCGGCACCGTGCCGGCCGCGCCCGTTGCGGCGGGCGCAGGCCGCGTGGCCGCGGGCTTGCGCTCTTCCACCGGTGCACGGTGGGTCGGTGAAGCGCAACCGGCCAGCAGCGCCAGCAGCGCCGTGGCGGCAAGCCACGTCGTGCCAGGGCGGGTCATCTTGGAAGGGTGTGAGGAGCTCATGCCGAACCGGATTTTAGAGGGACGAAGTGCACCGCGTCGTGCCACTGACGGATCAGCCCCTCGGGCTGCCGGTCGACCACCAACAGCACCTGCCCGCCACGCGCGGCGTCATGCAAGGGCGCCACCAGGCGCCCCCCCACGGCCAGCTGGTCCAGCCAGGCGGGCGGCACCTGGTCACCGCCCGCGGCGGCAATGATGTGGTCGTACGGGGCACGCGGCGCGTGCCCCAGGCAACCGTCGCCGTAGACCAGGCGCAGATCGCCCTGGCCGCCCTGGCGATCGGCCAGGTTCTCACGCGCCTTGTCGTGCAGGACCTTGAGGCGTTCGATGGAAATCACCGTGCGCGCCAGCCAGCACAGCAATGCGGCCTGGTAGCCGCAGCCGGTGCCGATTTCGAGCACCCGCCCGAGGTGGCCACGCTCGCGCGCCAGGGCACTCTCCATGAGCAGCGAAAGCATGCGCGCCACCACCGAGGGTTTGGAGATGGTTTGCGACGAGCCGATCGGCAGGCTGGTGTCCTCGTAGGCCTGGTTGGCCAGCGCGCTGTCGACGAAGCGGTGGCGCTCGACGCGGGCGAAGGCCTGCAGCACGGGTTCGCAGTGGACGCCTTCGGCACGCAGCCTGCGCACCATGCGCTCGCGCACGGCCGCGGAGTCCAGGCCCAGGCCGCTGGGCGTGCTGCGCCGGGCGGCATCCTGGGCGGCGTGCTGCAGCGGGCCCTGCGGTCGCAAGAGGTCGGTGCAGGCCGGCCGCTCGTGGCCGTGGACGCGGTCCAGCGCGACCGGAAAGCGCGCCGGACGCGTCGGACCTTGCGTCATGCGCCGCCGCCCGCGAACCGTGCCGCCCAGGTGCCCCGCGATGCGTGGTCGGTGAGGTCCACCTGCAGGGGCGTGATCGAGACACAGCCGCTGGCCACGGCGTGGAAGTCGGTGCCTTCGCCGCACTCGCGCGCGTCGCCCGCCGGGCCGATCCAGTAGATCGGCTCGCCGCGCGGGCTGGTCTGGCGGATGACGGGCTCGCTGGCATGGCGCCGTCCCAGCCGCGTGACCACGCGCGGCAGTGCGCGGGCATCGGCGCGGTTGGGGATGTTGACGTTCAGGAGCCACGGCTCAGCGCCCGGCCTGACCTGCGCCAGCACCTGCTCGATGACGGCCCGCGCCGTGGCCGCTGCGGACTCGAGATGGGCCCAGCCCTTCTCGGCTTGCGAAAACGCGATCGCGGGCACGCCGAACAGGTAGCCTTCCATCGCCGCGGCGACGGTGCCGGAATACACCGTGTCGTCGCCCATATTGGCGCCGTTGTTGATGCCCGAGAGCACCAGGTCCGGCCTGTGCCCCAGCAAACCCGTCAGCGCCACGTGCACGCAGTCCGAGGGCGTGCCATTGACGACGCGAAAGCCCTTCACATGCTCCCCGCGCGCCTCGAAGAGGTTCAGCGGCCGGGTCAGCGTGAGCGCATTGGAGGTGCCGCTGGCGTTCTGCTCCGGTGCGATGACGTCGATCTCGCCCAATCCCTCGCAAGCCCGGACCAAGGCCGACAGCCCCGGCGCGAGGTAGCCGTCGTCATTGGAGATGAGGATGCGCATCGACGCATTGTAGGGAGCACCGCGCACCGCTCCGCAACGACAAGGAGGAATGGCCGGCCAGGGCAGGCCGCCATCGGAGCCCGCTCCGCCGCGAGAGGCCGGCAGGGCGCGCTGCATGTCTTGTTGCGCGATGGCCCGGTCGGGTGCTGCGCCCCACGCAGTGCCTCTCTGTCCAATGCCAGACAGAGTGGGACATTCGGGTTGCTGAACATGGTCGCAAGTCAGGTACGACAATGCGTTGGCCCTGAAGATCAACCGCTGATGCAAGACCGAGCAGATCCACCGCCGAGCGCCAGGGACCGTGCTGTCTGCAACCGAACCGCTGCCACTGGACCCGCCATGACGTACGCACCCCGAAGTTGCGGCGCTGCCGCACAGGGGCTCGGCCATGTTCGAGGCGCGATGTGCGACGGCGATGCCACCAACGGCCGGCTGGCTCGACGCCTTGGCGGGCAAACGCCCTCCCGCTGCCTTCGATCTTCCCGCCGGCCGGGCCGCACCACACGCAACAAGCGCTTCAATCTGGTGGTTGATCGCACTGGAAATCTGCCACTTTTCATTGACAGGGGTTTTGCCGGATGTTGCCGACGCGATTCCGTGAAATTATCAATTGGTCTTACCACTTGTCCAGTTCTGGCCCGCCCCAATGCCCACTTCATAGGCTCCCAGCCTGCCGAGGTCCGGCGTTCCCATTCATCCAACCGCACCCTCAAGGCCCACTGGCGGCTGCGCACCGACATGAAGCCTTGGCACATCCTGGCCGACGATCTGACGGGGGCGCTCGACAGCGCTGCGGCATGGGCCGGTGCCGTCGATGTGCCCGTGTTTCTGGATGAACCCGGCCGCTCTGTGCAGGCGGTGCAGGTCGTTGCCACGGGTTCGCGCGATGCGCCGCCCGCCAGCCTGCCGTCCCTGCTGGCGCCCAGCCTGGACTGGCTCGCCGCCAGCCACAGCGCCTTCAAGAAAGTCGACAGCCTGCTGCGCGGCAACACCTTTGCCGAAATCGCCTGGCTCATGCGCAGCGAGCGCTTTGTCGGTGCGGTATTCGCGCCGGCATTCCCGGCGCAGGGGCGTTTCACGGCACGGGGACAACACTGGGTGGCGCCACCGCACCAACCCCACGGCCCGCGCACGCACGATCACAGCGCCACGTTGCTGCAGGCCTTTGCCGACGTCGGCCTGAGTGCGCAGGTTCCAGCCCGTGGGCTGGATAGCCTGCACCATGCGGGCCACGTCGTGATCCCAGACATCCTGAGCGACCACGATCTGGACCAGCTCGCGACCCTGACAACCGATCCACAGGCGCAGCGGTGGCTGTGGTGTGGCAGCGCCGGTCTGGCCTGGGCGCTGGGGCGGCAGGCCGCAGCCATGGTGCCCCTAGGCGCCGCCACGCTCGCTCCGGCGCAAGGCTTGACCCTGGTACTCACCGCCAGCCGCCATCCGGTGCTGCGCGAGCAGTTGCGGCAATTGCCTGCGCTCGGGGCATGCACCGAACTGATCGATCTGGCCGAGGCGCGCCCTGTCTCTGCCGCCGAGGCGCAGGCGCGCATGATGCAAGCCATGCACAGCATCGTCACCGCCCGGCCCCGTCCGGCCACGCTGGCGGTGGTCGGCGGCGACACCCTGCTCGCCCTGTGCCGGGCCGCCGGCGTGCGCAGCCTGCAGGCCGGCCCCAGTCCGCGCGCCGGCTGGGGCCGTGCCCGTCTGGTCGGTGGGTTGTGGGACGGCCTCACCTGCTATTCCCGCTCGGGCGCCTTCGGCCCGCCGGACGACCTGCGCGACCTGCTGGCCGCAATCACCCCCTCGCGCCACTGCGCCTGACGAAGGAACGCCCCACATGCCTACCCCTATCCGACTGGCCTTGACCATGGGCGACCCGGCCGGCATCGGCCCCGAAATCGTCGTCAAAGCCGCGCGCCAGATGCGCGATCTCATTGCGCAGGGTCGCATCGAACTCAAGGTGCTGGGCAGTGGCCAGGCACTGGAGCAGGCCGCGCGCTTGCTGCATCTCGACTGCGCGGCACTGGAGATGATCGACGTCGGCCCGGTGCTGCAGACGGTGGTCATCGGTCAGATTTCCGACGCCGGTGGCCACTGGGCCTACCGCGCCGTGGAACGCGCGGTGCGACTCTGCCAAAGCGGCGAAGCCGACGCCATCGTGACAGCCCCCCTGTGCAAAGAGGCGCTGCACCTGGCGGGCTATCCGTTCGAGGGCCACACCGAAATGCTGGCCCATCTCAGCGGCATGCGCGACGGCGTCATGATGCTGGCGCATGGCCCGATGCGCGTGTCCCACGTCACCACCCACTGCGCGCTGGCCGAGGTGCCCGCACGCCTGACGCCGCAGCGCCTGCGCCGCGTGCTCGACGTGACACTCGACGCGCTGCACGCCCTGGGCATCCTGGCGCCTCGCGTGGCCGTCGCCGGGCTCAATCCACATGCCGGTGAAGGCGGCATTCTGGGCAAGGAAGAGGGCGCCATCATTGCCCCGGTGATCGCCGAATACGCCGCCGCAGGTCACGCCGTGACCGGTCCGTGGCCCGGCGACACGGTGTTCATCAAGCTGCGCGCCCAGCAGTTCGATGCGGTGGTGGCGATGTACCACGACCAGGGCCACATTCCGGTCAAGCTGCTGGGCTTCAGCATCGACCCGGCCACGGGTGCATGGCAGGCCGTCAGCGGCGTCAACATCACGCTGGGCCTGCCCATCCTGCGCACGTCAGTGGACCATGGCACGGCTTTCGACATCGCGGGCACAGGCCGCGCCAGTGCCGAGAGCATGGTCGACGCCATCCAGTACGCCATGGTGCTGGTCGAAGGCCGGCGCGCGGCGCGTGCACCCGCCTGACTCCGCAACGCCAGCCCGATCAGTCCCTAGACACCACAGGAAGACACCCCATGATCACCCCCTCCCAAGCCCTGCGGTTTGCGAACAAGTCCGTGCTGGTCACGGGCGGCGGCTCCGGCATCGGCGCGGCCGTGGCGCAATCTCTCGGCGCTGCGGGTGCCCGGGTCGCCGTGCATTACTCGCGCAACCGTGAGGGCGCGGAAGGCGTCGCCAGCATCATCCGCCAGGCCGGCGGCCAGGCCCTCACACTGGCCGGCGACATGCTGGACCGCAGCGTGCCCGAACAACTGGTGGCGCAGACCGTTCGGGCGTTCGGCGGCCTGGATGTCCTGGTCAACAACGCGGGCGACATGTTTGGTCGCCGCACGCTGGAGCAAGCCAGCGACGAGGACTTTGACCGTGTGATCGGCCTCAACACCCATGCCGCCTTCGCCCTTTGTCGCGCTTGCGCGCCCGTGATGCGCAACGCCGGACGCGGCAGCATGATCAACACGACCTCGATCGCCGCGCGCACCGGCGGCGGCGAGGGCGCGGGCCTGTACGGTGCGGCCAAGGCCTTTGTCAGCACGATGACCCGCGTGCTGGCGCGCGAGATGGCTCCGCACGGCGTGCGCGTCAACGGTGTGGCCCCGGGCGTCATCCTGACCGACTTCCACACACGCAATTCCACACCGGAGCAACTCGAAGGCGCGCGCCGCAGCATCCCGATGGGCCGATTGGGAACCGCCGACGAATGCGTGGGGGCCTACCTGTTTCTGGCCGACGATGTGCTGTCAAGCTACATCACCGGCCAGATCATCGAGGTCAATGGCGGCCAGCTCATGCCCTGAGCGGCGAAGCGTCGGCCGGGCCCGATGCAAGGGGCATCGCCAACGAGTGGATCCCATGCCGGCTTGCGGCTGCACGACGGCGTTGCAGGCACCGCAGGGTTTGACCGGATACGCGGCAGATGGAATCATGGGATTATGAATTGGCCTGACCACTTGTCCACCACGGCCCAAGCCGGAGCACCGACACAAAAGAGCCTGGCATGCCGCTGCAATCCATCGAACCCCAGCGCCTGTATCGCCAAATCGCCGAGCAATTGCGCTCGCTCATCGGCGCGGGCGAGTTCGCCGTGGGCTCGCGCCTGCCGGCCGAGCGGGAACTGGCCAAGCAACTGGGCGTAAGCCGCCCATCGGTGCGTGAAGCCCTGATCGCGCTGGAGGTGGAAAAGGTGGTCGAAGTGCGCGGCGGCTCGGGCATCTATGTGCTCAAGCCAAGCGCCCGCCAACCTTCGCGCAAGAACGCCAGTGCCGCCGTCGAGTGGGGCCCGCTGGAGCTGATGCGCGCGCGCGAGCTCGTGGAGAGCGAGGTCGCGGCACTGGCGGCGCGCAACGCCAAGAAGGCGGACCTCCAGCAGATGGAGCATGCGCTGCAACTAATGCGCGATGAAATTGCCCAGGGCCGAATCCCGCGCGATGGCGATGAGGCATTTCACAGTGCGATTGCCCAGTCCTGCGGCAACCACGTGCTGCGCGACACCATCAGCACCTACTGGCAGGCCCGGCACGGCACGCTATTCGAGCGGCTCGGCGACCACTTCGAGGACGACGTCTCGTGGGAGGCCGCCCTGATTGAACACGCGGCGGTGCTCGAGGCGATCCGTGCGCGCAATGCACTCGCCGCTCGCAGCGCCATGCGAATCCACCTGAAGAATGCCCACAAGCGATACAGCGCGAGCTGGCGCCGCGCAAAGCCTTCCTGACGCCCAGCAACTCCACAACGACTCATCGAGGTGACACCATGAAAAGACGTGAACTGACCCTGCAAGCCATGAAGACGATGGCCTTTTGCGCACTGTTGACGGGCGCGGCAGGCACATTTGGCATTGCCCACGCGCAGACCAAACTGAAGTGGGCGCACGTGTACGAGACGTCAGAGCCTTTTCACAAGTGGTCGGTCTGGGCCGGCGACGAGATCAAGAAGCGGACCAATGGCCGCTACGAGGTGCAGGTATTCCCGGCCTCGTCGTTGGGCAAGGAGTCCGACATCAACCAGGGCCTGACCCTGGGCACGGTGGACATCATCCTGACCGGCGCGAGCTTTGCCGCCTCCAGCTACCCGCCGCTGGCCGTGACCTACTTCCCGTTCATCTTCCGTGACTCCGAACACCAGCTCAAATACGCCAAGAGCGACGTCTTCAAGGAACTCGCCAAGGGCTACGACGACAAGACCGGCAACCACATCACGGCGCTGAACTACTACGGTGCGCGCCAGGTGACGTCCAACCGCCCCATCTCCAAGCCCGAAGACATGAAGGGTTTGAAGATCCGCGTGCCTGACGCGCCGGCTTATATCGCCTTCCCGAAGGCGCTGGGGGCGAATGCCACGCCGATTGCGTTTGCCGAGGTCTATCTGGCCTTGCAGAACGGCACCGTGGACGCGCAGGAAAACCCCTTGCCCACCATCCTCGCCAAGAAGTTCTTTGAAGTGCAGAAGCACATTTCATTGACCGGCCACATTGTGGACTCGCTGCTGACCGTCGTGGGCGGGTCGCTGTGGAGCAAGCTGTCTGAGGCCGACCGGAAAATCTTCAGCGACGTGATGCAGGAAGCCGCCGAAAAGACCGGGCGTGAAATCATCGCCGCCGAAATTCGCCTGGTTGACGAATTCAAGAAAAAGGGCATCAACGTGATCACGGTGGACAAGAACGCCTTCCGCGAGGCGGTGCTGAAAAACGCCAAGCCCACCGACTACGGTTACCGCCAGACCGACTACGACCGCATCATCGCCATCAAGTAGGCGCAACCCACCATGCAGGACATCGATTCGCTCCCCCAGGTCATGGGGGACGACGGTCAATTCCACGCCCAGGACGAAGCAGTTGATCTCTCCGGCACCACGCTGGAAGCCTGGGTGGCGCTCGGTTTCTTCTGGATGCTCGGCGCCACCGTCTTCTACCAGTTCTTCACGCGCTATGTGCTCAACGATTCAGCCGCCTGGACGGAAGAGGTTGCGCGCTATCTGCTGATCGGCGTGGTCTTTATCGGTGCCTGCATCGGCGTGGCGAAGAACAACCACATCCAGGTGGATTTCTTCTACAAGTTCATGCCGCCCAAGATGGCGCGCGGCATGGCCCTCCTGGTGGACTTGATGCGCGTGGTGTTCCTGGCCTCCTTCGCGGTGCTCACCCTGATGATGATGAGCAAGCTGCGCGACGCGCGCATGACCGTTGTCGACCTGCCGATGAACCTGGTCTACGCCGTCTGCGCGATCGGTTTCGTGGCCATGACCTGGCGCGCGCTCCAGGTGGCGCTCTTTCACATCAGACGGGGCTACAGCGTGCTCGAACGCCCCACATCCTCCATGGATGACGCATAAGCGGGACGTCTTGTGCTGAAAATCATCTTTCTATTGCTGCTGAGCGGCGGCATCCCGGTGGCCATGGCCATGGCGGGCTCCGCGCTGCTCTACATCTGGTGGACCGGGACGCAGCCCCCGTTCGTAGTGGTCCACCGCATGATCAGCGGTATCGACAGCTTTCCGTTGCTGGCCGTTCCCTTCTTCATCCTGGCCGGGAACCTGATGAACAACGCCGGCATCACCAACCGCATCTACAACTACGCACTGGCGCTGGTGGGCTGGATGAAAGGCGGACTGGGCCACGTCAACGTGCTGGGCTCGATGATTTTTGCCGGCATGAGCGGCACCGCCATTGCCGACGCCGCCGGTCTGGGCACGATCGAGATCAAGGCCATGAAGGACCACGGCTACAGCACCGAGTTCGCGGTCGGCGTGACGGCGGCCTCGGCCACGCTGGGCCCGATCATCCCGCCGAGCTTGCCCTTCGTGATCTACGGCATGATGGCCAACGTCAGCGTCGGCTCGCTCTTTCTGGCCGGCATTCTGCCCGGCGCGCTGCTGGCGATTCTGATGATGCTGACGGTGGCCTACTTTGCCCACAGGAATGGCTGGGGTGCCGACGTCAAGTTCGAGTGGCCACGGGTGATCAAGGCGCTGCTCGAAACCCTTGTGGTGGCCGGCTGGCCTGTCCTCGTGTGGGCCTTGATAGTCCACGGCGGTCTGCCCGCTCAGCCGACGGTGTTTGTCGGCCTGATCGTGCTGTTCGTTGCCGACCGGCAGTTCAAGTTCCAGGCCGCGCTGCCCATCATGACGCCGGTGCTGTTGATCGGCGGCATGACGACCGGCATTTTTACGCCCACCGAAGGCGCCATTGCCGCCTGTCTGTGGGCGATGGTGCTGGGTTTTGGCTGGTACCGCACGCTCAATTTCAAGACGTTTTTGAAGGTCTGCCTGGACACCGTGGAGACCACCAGCACGGTGCTGTTCATCGTGGCGTCGGCCAGCATCTTTGGCTGGATGCTCACCGCCACCGGTGTGACCGCCGCCATCAGCGAGTGGGTGCTGGGTTTTACCCAGAACCCCTACCTGTTCCTGCTGCTGGCCAATCTGCTGATGCTGTTCGTCGGCTGCTTCCTGGAGCCCACCGCCGCCATCACCATCCTGGTGCCCATCCTGGTACCCATCTGCCAGAAGCTGGGCATCGACCTCGTCCACTTCGGTCTCGTGATGGTGCTCAACCTGATGATCGGCCTGCTGCACCCGCCCATGGGCATGGTGCTGTTCGTCCTGGCACGCGTGGCCAAGCTCTCGGTGGAACGGACCACCATGGCGATCCTGCCCTGGCTGGTGCCGCTGCTGGGTAGTCTTGCCCTCATCACGTACTTCCCGAAGCTGGTGCTGTGGCTCCCCAATGCGGTGTTCAACTGAATGGCGCCCTTTGTCCGTCTCCACCCCAATGACGATGTACTGATCGCCAGGGAGCAGTTGGTCAGCGGCACCGTGGTTGAAGGCATCCCGGTCAAGGGTCTGATACCACCGGGACACAAGGTGGCAACGCGTGCGACGGCCTGCGGCGGCCCGGTGCGACGCTATAACCAGATCATCGGCTTTGCCTCCCGGGCCATCACACCCGGCGAGCATGTGCACACCCACAACCTGGACATGGGGCCGAACAAGGGCGACTTCGAACGCGACTATGCCTTTGGGGCCGACGTCAAGCCCAATGTTCCGCTGCATGCAGCCAGCTTCATGGGCATCCAGCGCGCCGACGGCCGCGTCGCCACGCGCAACTACATTGGCATCTTGTCGAGCGTCAATTGCTCGGCCACCGTAGCGCGTGCCATGGCCGACCATTTCTCGCGCCAAACGAATCCGGCCGCGCTGGCCGACTTCCCCCATGTGGACGGTGTGGTGGCGCTGACCCACGGCACCGGTTGCGGCATGGACAGCAATGGCCTGGGCATGCGGATCTTGCAGCGCACGCTGGCCGGTTACGCGACCCACGCCAACTTCGCCGCCGTATTGGTGGTGGGGCTGGGCTGCGAGTCCAACCAGATCAATGCCTGGCTGGCCAACAGCCGCCTGCGCGAAGGCGAAACGTTGCGCGCTTTCAGCATCCAGGACAGTGGCGGGACGGCCAAGGCCGTGGCCAGAGGCATTGCACTGATCAATGACATCCTGCCCCAGGCCAATGCAGTCCAGCGCCAGCCCTGCAGCGCCGCGCACATCACCATCGGCCTGCAATGCGGTGGTTCGGACGGCTACTCCGGCATCAGCGCCAATCCGGCGCTGGGCGCGGCGGTGGACCTGCTGGTGGCCCACGGTGGTACTGCCATTCTGAGCGAAACCCCGGAAATATATGGCGCCGAGCACCTGCTGACGCGCCGTGCCGTGACGCGCGAAGTCGGTGAAAAACTGATCGAACGCATCAAGTGGTGGGAGCACTACACCCGGATCAACAACGGTGAGATGAATAACAACCCCTCGCCAGGCAACAAGGCCGGGGGGTTGACCACCATCCTGGAAAAGTCCCTTGGCGCCATCGCCAAAGGAGGCACCAGCAACCTGCAGGCGGTTTACGAGTACGCCGAGAACGTTTCAACCCACGGCTTTGTCTACATGGACACGCCGGGTTACGACCCGGTCAGTGCGACTGGCCAGGTTGCCGGCGGGGCCAACCTGATCTGCTTTACCACGGGACGCGGATCCGCCTACGGCTGCGCACCCTCGCCGGCGCTCAAACTGTCAACCAACTCTGCGCTGTGGCGCAAGCAGGAAGACGACATGGATCTCAACTGTGGCGAGATCATCGACGGCAGCAGCACAGTGCCCGAGATGGGGCGGCGCATTTTCGAGCTGGTGCTGGCGACGGCCTCGGGCAGACAAAGCAAGAGTGAGTTGTACGGCTACGGACAAAACGAATTTGTTCCCTGGCAAGTCGGCGCCGTCATGTGAACATCTTGCAGAAGCGATGTGCTCTGGCTCTTGGCCAACACAAAGGTCAGAGCCTGGCCGTGGCCTTCGAGCGGCCCACTCCGGCCGTCAATAGGTGGCGCGCCCGCCCGTGATGTCGAATACCGCGCCGGTGGAGAACGAGCAGTCTTCGCTGGCCAGCCAGGCCACCATGGCGGCGATCTCCTGCACTTCGAGCAAGCGCCCCATCGGGATCTTGCCCAGCATGTAGGCGATGTGGGCGGGGGTCATCTGCTCGAACATCGCCGTCCTGGCCACGGCCGGGGTGATGGCGTTGACGAGGATGCCCTGGGTCGCCACCTCCTTGGCCAGCGATTTGGTCAGCGCAATCAGCCCGGCCTTGCTGGCGCTGTAGTGCGAGGCATTGGGGTTGCCTTCCTTGCCCGCCACCGAAGCGATATTGACGATGCGGCCATAGCCGCGCGAGATCATGGCCTGCACGACATGGCGTGAGGTGAGATAGGGCGCGATCAGATTGACCTCGATGACGCGGCGCCAGACCACCGGGTCGAGCTCCCAGGTCGTGGCGTTACCACCGGTGACGCCGGCGTTGTTGACGAGGATGTCGATGCGGCCTTCGGTGGCCACGGCCTGGGCGGTGGCCGCGGCCACGGCCGCGTCGTCGGTGAGTTCGACCTCCTGGCCGCGCACCGCCCCGAGGCTGCCCAACGTGCGGCAGGCCTCGGCCAGGCGAGCCGTATCGATGTCCCACAGCACCACGGCGGCGCCGGACTGCAGCAGCCGCTCGCAGATGGCGTAGCCGATGCCCTGCGCGCCGCCGGTGACGACCGCGACGCGGCCCTTCAGATCGATCTGGTTCATGCAAGCCCCTTCAATGCGCCAGGCGTGGCCGCACAGTCATCGATGTACTGGCGGATGATGTCTTCGAAATTCTCCTCCGGCAGCAGGCCCAGCCCCGCCGCGCGGGCGGCCGTGGCGCCCTTGGGCCAGTTGGCCACGATGCCGGCAATGCGCGCGTCGGGCTGCAGGCGCACGCGCGCCCTCGCCTTCGCGCCCGCCACCGCCTCCAGCGCATCGAGCATCTGCTGCACGGTGACGTTGAGCGCGGGCAGGTTCAGTGCGGTGCGGCCCTTGAAGGCCTCGCGGCTGGCCTCGTAGACAGCGATCAGCCCCTGCACCGTGCGCCGCGGCGACGACACCGGGTGCGAGACCTCGGGCGACACCGGCAGCAGGGCCTCTTCGCCCGCCAGCGGCTCGCGGATGATGCCGCTGAAAAACGAACTCGCCGCGGCGTTGGGCCGGCCAGGGCGCACCGTCACCGTCATCAGCCGCGCCGCGCGGCCGTCGATATAGCCCTTGCGCGTGTAGTCGGCCACCAGGTGTTCGCAGATCAGCTTGTGCGTGCCGTAGGAGGTCTGCGGCGTGGGCAGCGTGTCGTCGGCCACGCGCTCGGGCAGCGGCACCGCCGGGTCAGGGCCGAATACCGCCACCGAGCTCGAGAACACCAGCCTCGTCGCCGCGGCGCCGCGCTCCACACGCGAGCGCAAGGCATCCAACAGCGCCCGGGTGCTGTCGAGGTTGGAGCGCAGCCCGAGATCGAAATCGGCCTCGCACTCACCCGAGACGGCCGACGCCAGGTGGAAGACGCCGTCGAAAGCCTCGTCGCGCAACGCCGCCACTTGTTCGAGCAGCGGGCCCGTGCGCGCCTGCACACGGGCATCGGCCAGCAGCTCGGCGCGCGGCGGCGCCTGGTCGGTGAGCACCAGTTGTGCGATGCGCTGGCCGGCCAGCGTGCCGCGTGCCAGCAGCGCGTGCGCCAGCCTGGCGCCGACAAAACCGGCGCCGCCGGTGATCAGAAGTCTCATCGTTGGCTCTCCTTGTAGGGCTGGAACCAGCCCAGGCCGGCGCGGGTGCCGGCACGCGGGCGGTACTCGCAGCCGATGTGGCCCTGCCAACCCAGGGCGTCGACCAGCGCGAACAGGTACGGGTAATGAAGCTCGCCCAGGTCGGGCTCGTGGCGCTCGGGCACCCCGGCGATCTGCAGGTGCCCGACGCGGCCGGTGGGCAGGTAGCTCTTGAGCTTCATCGCCAGGTCGCCCTCGACGATCTGGCAGTGGTACAGATCCATCTGCACCTTGAGGTTGGGCGCGCCGACCTCGGCCAGCACGGCGTGCGCCTGGTCCTGCCGGTTGAGGAAGAAGCCCGGAATGTCGCGCGTGTTGATGGGCTCGATGAGCACGTCCACGCCGGCCGCCGCAGCCTGCCCTGCCGCCCAGGCCAGGTTGGCGATATAGGTGGCCTGCAGCGCGGCGCGCTCCGCGCCGGCAGGGGCCAGGCCGGCCATCACGTGCACGCGCCGGCACCCCAGGGCCTGGGCGTAGGGCAAGGCCTGCTCGAGGAAGCCGCGGCGGAACTCGGCCTCGCGGCCGGGCAGGCAGGCGATGCCGCGCTCGCCGGCTTCGAAGTCGCCCGGCGGCGCGTTGAAGAGGGCCTGCACCAGGCCATGCCCGGCCAGCCGTGCGGCGATCTCGGCGCGGTCGAAGGCATAGGGAAACAGGTACTCGACGGCGGCAAAACCGTCGTCGGCGGCCGCCTCGAAGCGATCGAGGAAGGCGTGTTCCGTATACATCAGGCTCAGGTTCGCAGCGAATTGGGGCATGGCATCACCACCTCGCGCCGAAATGCCGGCGCAGTTCGTCGATCTGGTTTTCGGTCAGAGGCGCCGGCCTGGGCTGGCACACCAGCCACAGCCGCGCGGTTTCCTCGAGCTCTTCGAGCACCGCCATGGCGGCGTCGGGGGACTGCTGCCACACCACCGGCCCCAGCCGCTCGCAGAGCACGGCGCGTATCGGTGCGCCCGCGGCGCGCGCGGCGGCGATGGCCTGCGCCACCTCGTCGGCCACGGCCGGGTCGCCGGGGCGGCGGTAGGCGATGAGCGGCACGCGGCCGACCTTCATCACGAAATACGGCGTGAGGGGCGGCAGCACGGCGTCGCGGTGCCAGACCCCGGCGAGCGTGAGCGCCACCAGGTTCGTGGCATGCGTGTGCAGCACGCATTGCGCTTCGGCGTCACTCTCGTAGATGCGCCGGTGCAGCGCCAGTGTCTTGCTCGCGGGCGAGCCGCTGAGTTGCCGGCCTTCGGCGTCCACCTGGGCCAGCGCCGCAGGTTCGAGAAAACCCAGGCAGGCATCCGTCGGTGTGATGAGGAAGCCGCTGCCGTCGGGCGCTCGCACGCTGAGGTTGCCTGCCGTGCCGTGCACGTAGCCGCGCTCGAACAGCGATCGGCCGACACGGCAGATGCTCTCCCGCAAGGCGCTCAGGTTCATTGCGACGCGCCGCCCCATTCGAGCGCCTGGGCGAAGAAGTCGGGCGCGCCGAAATTGCCGGACTTCAGCGCCAGCCACAGGGCGCGGCCCTCGGCCTGGGTCCAGGGCACCCCAGGGCAGATGGGCGCGCCGATGCGCAGCTTGTGCACCCCCAGGGCCTGGACGACGGCCCCCGAGGTCTCGCCGCCGGCCACCACCAGGCGCTGCACGCCGGCATCCACCAGGCCCTGCGCAATGGCGGCCATGGCCTGCTCGACCAGGGCCCCGGCGCGCGCCGCGCCCAGCTCGGCCTGCACGGCTTTCAACTCGGCCGGCGCCACGGTGGCGTGGATCAGCACCGGGCCACTTTCCAGGCGTTCTCTCGCCCACGCCAGGGCATCGGCGACCACCGGCGCGTCGGCGGCCAAGGCCAGCGCGTCGAGGGCCCAGGCGGCCCGCCCTGCCCCGCGCCACTGCGCCACCTGGCCCTGCGTGGCCTGCGAACAGGAACCCGCCAGCACGGCGGCGCGGCCCGCCTGGGCGTCGAGCCGGGCGGCATCCGCGTCCAGTCTCACCCAGCCGCGCCGGGCATAGCGCGAAGGCAGGCCCAGCGCCACGCCCGACCCCGCCACCAGCAGCGGCAGGTCGAGCGCGGCTTCGGCCAGCGTGTGCAAGTCGGCGTTGGAGATGGCATCGGCCACCGCCAGCACCACGCCCTCGCCGCGCAATGCGGCCATGCGCTGGCGCAACGCATCGGGCCCCAGCGCCACCTGGTCGTGGCCCAGCAAGCCCACGCGCTGATGGCACTGCGCCTGCAGCACACGCACCAGGTTGCTGTCGGTCATGGGGGTGAGCGGGTGGTGGCGCATGCCCGAGTCGGAAAGCAGCTGGTCGCCGACGAACAGATGCCCGCGGTAGACGCTGCGACCGTTTTCCGGGAACGCCGGGCAGACGATGGTGAAGTCGCTGCCCAGCGCCGCCAGCAAGGCCTCGGCCACGGGGCCGATATTGCCCGCCGGGGTGGAATCGAAGGTCGAGCAGACCTTGAAGTAAAAGCGCCGCACGCCCGCGGCCTGCAGCCAGCGCAGTGCGGCCAGCGACTCGGCCACGGCATCGTCGGCCGGGGTGGTGCGCGTTTTCAGCGCCACCACGACGGCGTCGGCGCCGTCCCGCGGCGCGGCACCTTGCGGCACGCCGATGACCTGCACCGTGCGCATCCCCTCGCGCACCAGCATGCTCGCCACGTCGGTGGCGCCGGTGAAATCGTCGGCGATGACGCCGAGCACGGGAGCGGCGTTCATGGCCTGGTCGGCGCGGCGGGCAGCTCCAGCCCGGCCAGCGCGGCGTAGAACTTGATCACCGCGCTGTCATCCTCGGCGCCATGCCCGGCCGCGGCGGTGGCCAGGTAGAGCTGATGCGCCGTGGCCGCCAGGGGCAAGGGGAAGGCCAACGCGCGCGCGGCATCGAGCACGATGCCCAGATCCTTGATGAAGATATTCACCGCCGACAGCGGCGTGTAGTCGCCTTCCAGGATGTGCGGCACGCGGTTGGCGAACATCCAGCTCGACCCGGCCGAATTGCAGATCACTTCGTAGAGTGCACGCGGGTCGGCGCCGGCGCGCAAACCCAGCGCCATGGCCTCGCAGGCCGCGGCGATGTGCACGCCGGCCAGGTGCTGGTTGACCATCTTCACCGTCGAACCCAGGCCGGCGCGCTCACCCAGCCGGTAGACCTTGCCAGCCACGGCGTCGAGCAGGCTGCCGGCGGCGGCGAAGGCCTCGGGCCGGCCCGCAGCCATCATCGTCATCTCGCCCTCCGCGGCCTTCTTCGGTCCGCCGGAAACCGGCCCGTCGATCAACCACAGCCCCTTCTCGGCCAGGCGCTGCTCCCAGCGCGCCGGCAGCGCCGGATCGACCGTGGCCGAGCACACCACCACGGCGCCGCGCCTCAGATGCTCGGCCAGGCCGCCTTCGGCGAAGAGCACCTGCTCGGTCTGCGCGGCCGTCACCACCAGGATCTGCACCGCATCGCAACGCGCCGCCAGTTCGGCCAGCGAAGCGGCCGCGTGCCCGCCCGCAGCCACCAGCGCCTCCAGGGGTTCGGGCCGCGTGTCCAGGCCCCAGACCGGAACGCCGCGGCGCAGCGCCGACAGGGCCGCGCCCAAACCCATGGAGCCGAGGCCCACGACCCCCAAAACGGCTGCTTTCTCGCTCATCTCACACTCCTTGTTCGCCCCGCGTCCGGCGCGAGGACACCACCGCGCACCAGGCGCTGCGCGCTGTGCACCATGTGGCTGGTCGCGGCACGCCGCGCGGCGCGCGGGTCGCCCCCGGCGATGGCCTCCACGATGCTGCGGTGCTCCTTGCGCACGGCCTCCATGAAGTCGATCCGGCGAGCCTCGTTGCCGCGCGTGATGCGCATGCCCTCGCGCAGGTACTGCTCCAGGAAACCCAGCAGCAGGCTGAATTGCGGGTTGCCCGTGGCCTCGCCGATGGCACGGTGGAAGGCCAGGTCCTCGGCCACGCCGTCGTGCCCCGAGGCCGCCGCCGCATCGATGGCCGCCAGCGCCCGCCGCAGCCCGGCCACCTGGACACGGGTGGCGCGCTCGGCGGCCAGCGCGGCCATTTCGCTTTCCAGCACGCGGCGCACTTCCACCACATGCACCACGGCTTGCACCGACCCGAGCACGGCGGGGTCGAATTCCAGCGGCTGGTGGCCGGAGGCCACGGCGACGAAGACGCCCGAACCCTGGCGCGACACGAGCAGCCCGCGCGACTTGACGCGGTGCACGGCCTCGCGCACCACGCTGCGCGAGACCCCGTGCTCGGCCGACATCCGGGCCTCGGTGGGCAGGCGGTCGCCGGGGCTCAGGCGCCCGCCCTGGATCTGCGAGGACAGCAGCGCCGCCAGCCGGTCGGCCAGCGTCTCTCGGCCCAGCCCGCCGGCGACCGTTCGCCCGGCCCCCGCCGGCATTGCCTCAGGCGTCGAAGCTGCCATGGTCGTCAGGTTATCAGACAACTTTATCGCCGAACAAGGGGTAAGCCCGATGGCGCAGCCCGCGGCACGGCGCGTATGGTTGCCACCGGTTCAGGTGACCGCGGAGGATTCGACGCATGGCCAGCGTGACCATCGCCCAGGTGAAGAAGCGTTTCGGCGAAGTCGAAATCCTGCACGGCGTGGATATCGACATTGCCGACGGCTCGTTCACCGTGCTGGTCGGTCCTTCGGGCTGCGGCAAGAGCACGCTGCTGCGCATGATCGCCGGCCTGGAGCACATCAGCGGCGGCGAGATCCGCATCGGCGACAAGCGCGTCAACGACCTGCCGCCCAAGCAGCGCGATATCGCCATGGTGTTCCAGAACTACGCGCTGTACCCGCACAAGACGGTGCGCGAGAACATGGCCTTCGCGCTGATGCTGGCGAAGATGAGCAAAGCGACCATCGACGAGAAAGTCGGCCGTGCGGCCGAGATCCTGGGGCTGACCGCGCTGCTCGAACGCTACCCGCGCCAGCTTTCGGGCGGCCAGCGCCAGCGCGTCGCGATGGGCCGGGCGATCGTGCGCGATCCGCAGGTCTTCCTGTTCGACGAGCCGCTGTCCAACCTCGACGCCAAGCTGCGCGTCGCGATGCGCAGCGAGATCAAGGAACTGCACCAGCGCCTGAAGACAACCTCGGTCTACGTCACGCACGACCAGATGGAAGCCATGACCATGGGCGACAAGATCGTGGTCATGCGCGAAGGTCGCATCGAGCAGACCGGCAGCCCGCTCGACCTGTACGACCTCCCGGTGAACACCTTCGTTGCCGGGTTTATCGGATCGCCGGCGATGAATTTCCTGCCCGGCACGCTCAGGCGCGAGGGCGATGGGGCCCGCGTGCGCCTGGCCAGCGGCACCGAAGTGCGTGCACCGGCGAACGCTGCCGGCAGCGACGGGCAAGCCGTCATCCTGGGCCTGCGGCCCGAGCATCTGTCGCTCCAAGCCAGCGACGGCATCCCGACCGAAGTCGTCGTGGTCGAGCCCACCGGCGCCGAAACCCATGTCACCTGCCGCCACCACGGCACCGATCTCGCGGTCGTATTCCGCGAACGGCACGCCTTCGCGCCCGGCAGCACCATCCACCTGCAACCCGACCTGCAGCACGCCCATTTGTTCGACGCGAAGTCGGGCCAAAGGCTGGTGGCCTAGGGGCGAGCGCCACCCAGCCCGCCGCAATTGGTTCCATCCCTCTGGCACCCCAACCTCGACCCCCACCCCAAGGAGATGAGCATGCAAGACCAAGACCGCCGCAAATTCCTGGAAAGCTCGGCCGGCGTGGCCGCGGCCGCGACATTGGGCGCGGGCGCGCTGTGGGCGCCGCTGGCGCAGGCGCAGACGCTGGCCTACAAGCCCGAGAAGGGCGCCAAGCTGCGGCTGCTGCGCTGGAAGCGCTTCGTGCAGGGCGACGAAGACGCCTTCATGGCCAATATCAAGAAGTTCTCCGAGAAATACGGCATCGAGGTGCGCGTCGACAACGAAGGCTGGGAAGACGTGCGCCCGAAGGCGGCGGTGGCGGCCAACGTCGGCAGCGGGCCCGACATCATCATCGGCTGGTTCGACGACCCGCACCAGTACCCGGACAAGCTGCTCGACATGACCGACCTGGCCGACTACCTCGGCAAGAAGTACGGCGGCTGGTACGACGTGTGCAAGAAGTACGCGCAGCGCACCGGCACCAACAAGTGGATCGCGATTCCCTGGGGCGTGATCGGCAACGCCATCGTCTACCGCGACAGCCATGTCAAGGCCGCCGGGTTCGACGGCATCCCGAAGGACACCGCCGGCTTCCTCAAGCTGTGCCAGGCCATGGCGGCCAAGGGCACCCACCCCGGCTTCGCACTCGGCAAGGCGGTGGGCGACGGCAACAACTGGGTGCACTGGCTGCTCTGGTCGCACGGCGGCAAGATGGTCGACAAGGGCGGCAACGTGGTCATCAATTCCCCCGAAACCGTGGCCGCGCTCGAGTACGCCAAGCAGCTCTACCAGACCTTCGTGCCGGGCACGCTGGGCTGGCAGGACCCGAACAACAACAAGGCCTTCCTCGACGGCCAGGTCTCGCTCACCGGCAACGGCATCTCGATCTACTACGCAGCGAGAAACTCGCAGGATGCCAAGGTGAAGGACATGGTGGCCGACATCCAGCACGCGCATTTCCCCATCGGACCGGTGGGCAAGCCGAGCGAGCTCATGCAGATCACGCAGTTCATGACCTTCAAGCACACCAAGTATCCGCAGGCGGCGAAGGAGCTGGTGCGCTTCCTGATGGAGGGCGACCAGTACAACCCGTGGATGCAGGCGGCGACGGGCTATGTCTCGCAACCCCTGCGGGCCTTCGAGAAGAACCCGATCTGGACCGTCGACCCGAAGAACACCGTCTATCGCGACGGTGCAGCGATCATGCTCGACAACGGGCACGACGGGCCGCTGGGCTACGCCTCGGCGGCGGCCATGGCCGACTACATCGTGCTCGACATGGTGGCCGAAGCCTCCAGTGGCAACAAGACGCCCAAGGAAGCCGCCGAGCGCGCCGAGGCGCGCGCAAAGCGCTACTACAAGGTCTGATCGGCGGCAGGGCCGGGTGATTTCGCCGCGTTCGAGCGCCAGGGCGCTTGCCTGACGCTCGGCCCGGTGCCCCGGCCCCGGCGCTTTTCTCGTGACTGAAATGAAGCCCCCACGCTCGCCATTGCTCGCTGCCCCCCGAGGGGGCGCTCAGTGGCTTCGGGCGGCCGGGCGCCACTGGGCTTGGGATGTTTGAAAAACTTCAGAACAGTCGCAACGCGCTGGGTTATGTGTTCATGCTGCCGGCGGCGGTGCTGCTGATCGGCTTGCTCGCCTATCCGCTCGGGTTGGGTACCTGGCTGGGCTTCACGGACGCGAAGATCGGCCGCCCCGGCCAATGGGTGGGGCTGGAGAACTTCGCCTATCTGGTGACCGACAGCGTCACGCAACTGGCACTTTTCAACACGCTTTTCTACACCGTGGTGGCGAGCACACTGAAGTTCGTGCTCGGGCTGTACCTGGCGCTGCTGCTGAACAAGAACCTGCCCTTCAAGTCCTTCTTCCGCGCCGTGGTGCTGCTGCCCTGGATCGTGCCGACCGCGCTGTCGGCGATCGCCTTCTGGTGGCTGTACGACGCGCAGTTCTCGGTGCTGTCGTGGGTGCTGACCCGCATGGGCCTGATCGACCGCTATATCGATTTCCTCGGCGACCCCTGGAACGCCCGCCTGTCGACGATCGCGGCCAACGTCTGGCGCGGCGTGCCCTTTGTCGCGATCTCGCTGCTGGCGGGCCTGCAGACGATTTCGCCTTCGTACTACGAAGCCTCGGCGATCGACGGCGCCACGCCGTGGCAGCAGTTCCGCCATGTCACGCTGCCGCTGCTCACGCCGATCATCGCGGTGGTGATGACCTTCTCGGTGCTTTTCACCTTCACCGACTTCCAGCTCATCTACGTGCTCACCCGCGGCGGGCCGCTGAATGCCACCCACTTGATGGCCACGCTGGCCTTCCAGCGCGGCATCCCCGGCGGTTCGCTCGGCGAGGGTGCGGCGCTGGCCACCTTGATGGTGCCCTTCCTGTTGGCGGCGGTGATGTTCAGCTACTTCGGGTTGCAACGTCGCGCCTGGCAGCAAGGGGGCGACAAGTGAGCGCGCGAAATGACGACATCGTCGGCATGGACTTCCTGCAATCGCTGCCGCGCCGCTGGGTCACGATCTACATCCCGCTGGGCATCTTCGTCTTCGTGCTGCTGTTCCCGTTCTACTGGATGGTCGTCACCTCGGTGAAGCCCAACGAAGACCTGCTCTCGCGTGACGCCAACCCTTTCTGGACCCTGAAGCCCACGCTCGCGCACTTCCACAAGCTGCTGTTTGAAACCCCGTACCCGGAGTGGCTGTGGAATACGGTGGTCGTCTCGGTGGTGTCCACCACGGTGTCTCTGGTGGCTGCGGTGCTGGCGGCCTACGCGATCGAGCGGCTGCGCTTCCAGGGCGCCAAGTCCGTCGGGGGGGCCATCTTCCTGGCCTACCTGGTGCCCCCGTCCATCCTCTTCATTCCGCTGTCGACCATCATCTTCCAGCTCGGGCTGTTCGACACCCGCATGGCGCTGATCCTGTCCTACCCGACCTTCCTGATTCCGTTTTGCACCTGGCTGCTGATGGGCTACTTCCGCACCATCCCCTACGAGCTCGAAGAATGCGCACTCATCGACGGCGCGAGCCGCTGGCAGATCCTCACCAAGATCATCCTGCCACTGGCGGTGCCGGGGCTGATCTCAGCCGGCATCTTCGCCTTCACGCTGAGCTGGAACGAATTCATCTACGCGCTGACCTTTGTCTCGTCGTCGGAGAACAAGACCGTGCCCGTGGGCGTGGTCACCGAACTGGTCGAGGGCGATGTCTATCACTGGGGCTCGCTGATGGCCGGCGCGCTGCTCGGCTCGCTGCCGGTGGCCTTCATTTACTCGTTCTTCGTCGAGCACTATGTCTCGGGCATGACCGGGTCGGTCAAGGAGTGACCGCCCCGCGCGGCGCCTTGAGCCGCGGGGCCGGGGCGCTGAGCGAAGGCAGCTTGCGGCGCGAAGCCAGGACGAGCTCGATGTCGCGTCGCGCACCCTCGATCTGGGCCAGGCTGGCCGCCTCGGCCGCGTCGGGTGAACGGGCGACCACGGCGTCCAGCACGGCCCGGTGCAAGGGCAGTGATTCGGCGGGCCCTTCATGGCGCAGCGTCGAAAGCTCAAAGCTGGTGCGCAGCAAGGCCGACAGCGCCTTGCCCATCTGCACCACCATGCGGTTATGGCTGGCGCGCAGCAGGCCCTGGTGGAATGCCAGGTCATGCCGCACGTAGTCGCCGCCGTGTTCGATGGCCTCCTTCATGCCGGTGTAGGCGGCCTCGATTTCCGCGATGTCCTGCACCGTGGCGCGGTCGGCGGCCAGCCGCGCGGCGGCGGGCTCGACCACGCGGCGCAGCTCCTGCAGATCGCGCAGGAACTCGCGCGTCAGGCCGACGCGGCTCTGCCAGGCCACGACGTCGGGGTCGAACCAGTTCCACTGTTCGGCCGGCAGGACGCGCGTCCCGACCTTCGGCCCGGTGGTGACCAGGCCCTTGGCCGCCAGCGACTTCACGGCCTCGCGCACCACCGTGCGACTGACACCGAGCTCTTCGCCCAGGGTCGGCTCGGGCGGCATCGAGCCCCCCGGCGCGTAGCGCCCGGCCACGATGGCTTCGCCCAGCAGCTCCAGCGTGCGGCCGTGGACGTTCTTGATCAATTGGGCACCCTACGGCCTTCGGCTGGTCCCGCCAAGCGGGAGCATGAGCACTTGGGACGGCCCGGCGTGCTCATCCGCGAACGAACAGGGTCACCAGCGGCTCGTCACCCAGCTGCCGGCTGCGGTGGCCGTGCACGCCGGGGTCGAAGGTGGCGCCGGCAGGCAGGGTGTCGGCCGAATAGAAGTGCTGGCCGGGGCCGAAGACGCGCGAGCTGCCGTCCTGCAGGAAGATCTCCATCTGCCCGCCCAGCACGAACAGCCACTGCGGATGCTCGGTGCAGTGAAACTCGCTGCGAAAGCCGACCGGGCTCATGCGCAGCTGGTACCCGCTGCTGGGCCACAGCGGCGAGAGGCGGGCCTGCGGCTTGCCCTCGCTCAGCGCCAGCGCCTCTTCCCGAAAACGGGCGCGGCCTTCGGTGTCGGTGTAGAGCACGATCTTCGTGAATTGCATCGCCGGGCCTCAGAGGGTAGCCGTCAGGCCGCCGTCGACCACCAGGATGTGGCCGGTGACAAAACGCGAGGCGTCGCTGGCCAGAAATACCGCAGCGGGAGCCAGGTCTTGCACCTCGCCCCAACGGCGCAGCGGCGTGCGCTCGACGACCCAGGCGCTGAACCGGGCATCCGCCGTCAACGCCGCCGTCATGTCGGTCCTGAAATAGCCCGGCGCGATGCCGTTGACATTGATGCCATGCGGTGCCAGGTCGACGGCCATGCTCTTGGTCAGCATCTTGGCCGCGCCCTTGCTCGTGGTGTAGGCCGCCGTGCCGGGGCGGCCCAGCTCGCTCATCACCGAGCAGATATTGATGATGCGGCCGCTCCGGCGCGGCACCATGCGCCGGGCCACGGCCTGGCCGACGTGGAAGATGCCATCGACATTGGTGCGCATCACCGCGTCCCAGTCGGCCGCCGCCAGCTCGTGGAAGGGTGCGCGGCGGGTGATGCCGGCGTTGTTGACGAGGATGGCGATGGGCCCGACCTCGGCCTCGATGGAGGCCACGGCCTGCTCCACCGCCGCGGCGTCGGTGGTGTCGAAAGCCCGCACCTCCACGCGGTGGCCCTCGGCAGCGAGGGCGGCCGCCGCCGCGGCCAGGCGCGTGCCGTCACGCCCGTTGAGCACCACCGCGGCGCCGGCCTGCGCCAGGCCGCGCGCCAGGGCCAGGCCGATGCCGGTGGACGAGCCGGTGACCAGCGCCAGCCGGCCATCGAGGCGAAAGGTGTCGGCCGTGATCATGATTCAGGCCGGCATTCGGGAACGGGCGAAGGCAGCGGCCGGCCGCTGAAGTGAGCCAAGAGGTTGGCCATGGCGAGGTCGGCCATGGCCTGGCGCGTCTGTGCCGTGGCGCTGCCGATGTGCGGCGCCAGCACCACGTGCGGCAGGGCGCGCAGCCGCTCGGGCACATGGGGTTCGTTCTCGAATACATCGAGCGCCGCACCGGCGATGACGCCGCGCTCCAGCGCGTGGATGAGCGCCTCTTCATCCACCACCGAGCCGCGCGCCACGTTGACCAGGATGCCCCGGCCCGCGCCCTGCCCCAAAGCCTGCAGCACTTCGGCGTTGACGAGGTGGCGCGTGGCGGCACCCCCGGGAGTGATCACGACGAGGTAGTCCACCGCCTCGGCCAGCCGGCGCGCGTCGGGAAAGAACCGGTACGCCAGCCCGGCGCGCTCGTTGCGCGCCGTGTAGGCCACGCTCATGCCGAAGGCCAGCGCACGCAGCGCGATGGCCTGCCCGATGCGGCCCATGCCGATCAGGCCCAGCCGCGCCCCGCTCATCTTGCGCGCCAGCGGCATCGCGCCGCTGCGCGCCCACTCGCCGCTGCGCACGTGGCGGTCGGCCGCGGGCAACTGGCGTGCGGCGCAGAGCATCAGCCCGATGGCCAGGTCAGCGACGTCGTCGTTGAGCACCTCCGGCGTGTGGGTGACGACCACGCCCCGCGACTTCGCCGCCGCCACGGCCACGCCGTCGTAGCCCACCCCCATGACCGAGATGATCTCCAGCGCCGGCAACTGCGCGATGAGCTCGGCGCCGACCCTGGAATCGGCGCTGGCGGCGATGCCACGCACCCGCGGGGCCACCGCGGCCAGCGCCTCGGGGTCGGTCTCGTGCAGCCGGTCGTGCAACTGGAAAGCGGCCTGCAGTTGCGGCATGAACAGCGGCGAGAGCCGGGCCACCGCCAGCACATGGATATCGGACACGATCAAGGCTCCTAGGGGTTCTACGGCTGCGGTTGCAATCGTCATACCATATTATCTGTGTCCGCCCCGTCACCCCACCCGGGAAAGCCAGCACCCATGAGCGCCAAGCCACGCAAACGCCCCGAAGAACTGCGCAGCCAGCAATGGTTCGGCCGACAAGACCGCGACGGCTTCACCTACCGCAGCTGGGTCAAGGGGCGCGGCATCCCGCACGACCAGTTCGACGGCCGGCCCGTCATCGGCATCTGCAACACCTACAGCGAATTCACGCCTTGCAACAGCCACTTCCGCACGCTGGCCGAGCAAGTGAAGATCGGCGTCTACGAAGCGGGCGGCTTCCCGCTCGAGTTCCCTGTCATGTCGTTGGGCGAGACGCTGCTGCGCCCCACCGCCATGCTCTACCGCAACCTGGCCAGCATGGATGTGGAAGAGAGCATCCGCGGCAACCCGATGGACGGCGTGGTGCTGCTCATGGGCTGCGACAAGACCACGCCCAGCCTGATGATGGGCGCGGCCAGCGTCGACCTGCCGACCATCGGCGTCAGCGGTGGGCCCATGCTCAACGGCAAGTGGCGCGGCCAGGACCTGGGCTCGGGCACCGGCGTGTGGCAGATGAGCGAGCAGGTGCGTGCCGGCACGCTCAAGCTGGCCGACTTCCTCGAAGCCGAGAGCTGCATGCACCGCAGCCATGGCAGCTGCATGACCATGGGCACGGCCAGCACCATGGCCTGCATGGTCGAGGCCCTGGGCGTGGGGCTGCCGGGCAACGCGGCCTACCCCGCCGTGGACGGCCGGCGCAACCTCATCGCCCGCGAGGCCGGCCGGCGTATCGTGGACATGGTCCACGAGGACCAATTGCTCTCCAGCATCCTCACCCGCGAGGCCTTCGAGAACGCCATCCGCACGCTGGCGGCCATCGGCGGCAGCACCAACGCCGTGATTCACCTGATCGCCATCGCCGGCCGCCTGGGCGTGCCGCTGACCATCGACGACTTCGACCGCCTGGCCAGCGAACTGCCCTGCCTGGTGAACCTGCAGCCCAGCGGTCAGTACCTGATGGAAGACTTCTGCTACGCCGGCGGGCTGCCGGTGGTGATGAAGGAAATCGCCTCGGTGCTGCACCTGGGTGCCGTCACCGCCAACGGCTGCACGGTGGGCGAGAACATCGCTGCGGCCGAGAACTGGAACCCGGCCGTCATCAAGACCCTGGCTGAGCCCTTCAAGGCCAACGCCGGCATCGCCGTGCTGCGCGGCAACCTGGCGCCACGCGGCGCCGTCATCAAGCCCAGCGCAGCCACGCCCGCGCTGATGCAGCACACCGGCCGCGCGGTGGTGTTCGAAGACAGCGACGACTTCCACAAGCGCATCGACGACGAGAACCTCGACGTCGACGAGACCTGCGTGCTGGTGCTGAAGAACTGCGGCCCCAAGGGCTACCCCGGCATGGCCGAGGTGGGCAATATGCCGCTGCCGCCCAAGGTGCTGCGCAAGGGCGTCACGGACATGGTGCGCATCAGCGACGCGCGCATGAGCGGCACCGCCTACGGCACCGTGGTGCTGCACACCACGCCCGAAGCCGCTGCCGGCGGCAACCTGGCGCTGGTGAAGAACGGCGACCTCATCACGCTGGATGTGGCGGCGCGCAAGTTGCACCTGCACGTCGACGACGCCGAGCTGGCGCGCCGCCGCGCGGCCTGGCAGCCACCCGTGCCGGTGCTGCAAAGCGGCTACTGGAAGCTCTATACCGACCACGTGCTGCAGGCCGACGAAGGCGCCGACCTCGACTTCCTGCGCGGCCAGCGCGGGGCCTTCGTTCCCAAGGACAACCATTGAAGGTCACTGACCTTCAATGGTTGCGGTGCAGGCTAACTTGGCGCAGCCAAGTTAAGCTGCGCAGCAGCGGCCACAACCACTGACCATGAACAAGATCGCACTCGTCACCGGGGCCGGCAGCGGCATCGGCCAGGGCTGCGCCACGGCGCTGCTGCATGACGGCTGGAGCGTCGTCTTCACCGGGCGCCACATCGAAACACTCAACGCGGCCATCGCCGCCACCGGCGAGCACGCCTCGCGGGGACTCGCCGTGCCCTGCGACGTGTCCGACGAGACCGCGGTCGCCGCCCTCTTCGACACCGTGCGCCAGCGCTTCGGCCGCCTGGACCTGCTCTTCAACAACGCCGGCACCGGCCTGAGCGTGCAAACGCCCGACGAACTCGGCGGCGCGGCCTGGCGGCGCGTCGTCGACACCAACCTCAACGGCGCCTTCTACTGCCTGGCTGCGGCATTCAAGCTCATGCGCGAGCAGCAGCCGCAGGGCGGCCGCATCATCAACAACGGCTCGATCTCGGCCCATGCGCCGCGGCCGGGCTCGATCGCCTACACCGCCACCAAGCACGCGGTGACCGGCCTCACGCGTGCCGCGGCGCTGGACGGCCGGCCCTTCGACATCGCCGTGGGCCAGATCGACATCGGCAACGTGGCCAGTGACATGACGGCACGCATGGTGGCCGGCGTGCCGCAGGCCGATGGCAGCATCAAACCCGAGCCGCGCATGGATCTCTCTGCGGTCACCGACACCTTCATGGCCATGGCCCGGCTGCCGCTCAGCGCCAACGTGCTCTTCATGACCGTGATGGCGACCAAGATGCCCTATGTCGGCCGCGGCTGACCAAAGGACCCCGCAATGACACAAGCACAGACGGGCCGTCTGGCCGACAAGACCGCCTTCATCACCGCCGCCGGCCAGGGCATAGGCCGCGCCACCGCACTGGCCTTCGTTCGCGAAGGTGCGCGCGTGGTGGCCACCGACATCAGCACCGAGGCGCTGCACACCCTGCAAGCCGAGTGCGGCTGCACGACGCAGCGGTTGGATGTCACCGACGCCGCCGCCATCACCGCGGCCGCCGCGGCCCATGGCCCGGTGGACGTGCTCTTCAACGGCGCCGGCTTCGTCCACGCCGGCACGGTGCTGGACTGCACCGAAGACGAATGGGCCTTCGCCTTCGACCTCAACGTGCGCTCGCACTTCCGCACCATCAAGGCCTTCCTGCCCGGCATGCTGGCCCGGGGCGGCGGTTCGATCATCAATGTGGCCTCGGTGGTCGGCAGCCTCAAGGGCGCGCCCAACCGCTTCGTCTACGGCAGCAGCAAGGCCGCCGTCATCGGGCTGACCAAGGCCGTGGCGGCCGATTTCGTCACCCGCGGCATCCGCTGCAATGCCATCTGCCCCGGCACCGTGGAGTCGCCCTCGTGGCGCGAACGCGTGGTCGCCCAGGCCCAGGCCACCGGCCAGACGCTGGTGCAGGTGGAAGCCCTGTTCGTGGCGCGCCAGCCCATGGGCCGGCTGGGCCGCGTCGAAGAAATTGCCGCGCTGGCGGTCTACCTGGCGAGCGACGAATCCGCCTTCACCACCGGCACCGCGCAAGTCATCGACGGCGGCTGGAGTAATTGAGTCCCCCCCGAGGCGCCTGCGGCGCTCCCCCCAGGGGGCGCCCCCGGCGGCCCGGCGAAGCCGGTTCCGCGGCGGCCGCTTGATGCCGGCCTTGCTGCAGCCCGCCACCCGTAGCTGCACTCTCCACTCAAACGAAAGGCATTGCCATGAAACTGCTGCGACACGGCCCCAAGGGGCAAGAGAAGCCTGGCCTGATGGATGCCCAGGGCCAGGTCCGCGATCTCTCGGTGCTCCTGCCCGAGATCACCCCGGCCACGCTCTCGCCGGCCGGGCTGGCCGCGCTGCGTGCGCTGGACATGAACGCCCTGCCCGTGGTGCCCGAAGCGCAGGTCGGCGCCCTGGCCGTCCCCTGGGCCGGCATGGGCAAGTTCATCGCCATCGGCCTGAACTACGCCGACCACGCCGCCGAAGCCGGCATGGCCATCCCCAAGGAACCCATCGTCTTCATGAAGACGGTGGACTGCGCCGTGGGCTGCCACCATGCCGTGGTGCTGCCGCAGGGTTCGGTGAAGAGCGACTGGGAGGTCGAGCTCGGCGTCGTCATCGGCAGCCGCGCGCGCTATGTCTCGGAGGCAGACGCGCTGAAGCACGTGGCCGGCTACTGCGTCGTCAACGACCTCTCCGAGCGCGAATACCAGCTCGAGCGCGGCGGCCAGTGGGACAAGGGCAAGGGCTGCGACACCTTCGGCCCCATAGGCCCCTGGCTGGTCACGCCCGATGAGGTGGGCGACCCGCAGAACCTCTCGATGTGGCTGGAGCTCAACGGCCACCGCTACCAGAACGGCAGCACGCGCACCATGATCTTCGGCGTGGCGCAGATCGTCAGCTACCTCAGCCGCTTCATGACGCTGCAGCCCGGCGATCTCATCACCACCGGCACGCCGCCCGGCGTGGGCATGGGCGTCAAGCCCAGCCCCGTGTTCCTGAAGCCCGGCGATGTGATGCGCCTGGGCATCGAGAAGCTCGGCGAGCAGCGGCAGTCGGTGCACGCCTGGGACGCGGCGTTGATCGACGGCTGACCCGCGGCCACACCCGCCACACTACTGCGGCCCTTGCACCCAGCGCCGCGCATCGGCCGCCGTCTCGAAGATGTGCGCCGCCACGCCGCGCGCGGCCAGCGCCGGGCCGAGCTTGGCGCGCAGGAAGCCGCTGGTGGTGTAGCGCGCCACGTCGAGGTAGTGGCGGTCGACCAGTTCGCGCACCATGGCCGCCCATTCGTCCTCGATCTCGGGGTCGAGCACGAAGTGGTCGTAGTTGACCACGCCATAGACCTTGTGGCCCAGCGGCACCAGGTGTGACTCGACCTCGCGGCGCACGGCCTCCACGTCTTGCGGCGAGCGAATCGTCAGGTGTTCGAAGTTGACGAACATGGTGCGCGACGCAGCGTCGTAGTGGAAGCGCTCGGCCAGCGGCAGCATGAGCAGCCGCGCGCGCAGGCCCATGCTGGCCTCGCCGAAGAGCGCCGCGTCCATGAGCACCGGCTCGCGCTCGATCACCGGGCGGAACTCCATCGCCGCGAGCACGTCGCGCTCCAGGTCCAGCCCGGGCGCGATCTCCATCAGCTCCAGCCCGCGCTCGTGCAGCCGCAGCACGCAGGCCTCGGTGACGTAGAGCACCGGTTGCCCGCGCCGCCAGGCCTCGCGCCCGGAGAAGGTGCGGTGCTCCACCCGTTGCACGAACTTCTTCCGGCCCGCCAGCTGGAACTGGCCCACGAAGACCACCGCCTTGGCGTTCTGGCTGATATTGATGAAACCGCCGGCACCGGCCAGGCGGTGGCCGAACTTGCTGACGTTGACGTTGCCCTCGGCGTCGGCCTGCGCCAGGCCCAGGAAGGCCATGTCCAGGCCGCCGCCGTCGTAGAAGTCGAACTGGTAGGGCTGGTCGATGACGGCCTGGGTGTTCACCGCCGCACCGAAGTTCAGCCCGCCGGCGGGAATGCCGCCGATCACGCCGGGCTCGGTGGTCATCGTGATGAGGTCGATCACACGCTCTTCCGCCGCCACCGCGGCCACACCCTCGGGCATGCCGATGCCCAGGTTGACGACGCTGTTGGGCCGCAGCTCGAGCGCGGCGCGCCGGGCGATGACCTTGCGCGCGCCCATCGGCATGGGCGCCACGCTGGCCACCGGCACGCGCAGCTCGCCGGCAAAGGCGGCGCTGTAGGGTTCGGCGAAAGTCTGCGGGTGGTATTCGGGCTTCTCGGCCAGCACCACGCAGTCCACCAGCACGCCGGGGATCTTCACCTGGCGCGGGTTGAGCGAATGGGTCTCGGCCAGGCGCTCGACCTGCACGATGACGATGCCGCCGCTGTTGTGCGCGGCCATGGCGATGGCCAGCGATTCGAGCGTGAGGGCCTCGCGCTCCATCGTGACGTTGCCTTCGGGGTCGGCGGTGGTGCCGCGCAGCAGCGCCACGTGGATCGGGAAGGCCTTGTAAAACAGATACTCCTGGCCGTCGATGGCCATCAGCCGCACGAGTTCGCCCTTCGTGCACTCGTTGATCCGGCCGCCACCGTGGCGCGGGTCGACGAAGGTGCCCAGCCCGACGCGGCTCAGGTGCCCCGGCTTGCCCGCGGCGATGTCGCGGAAGAGATGCGAAATCACGCCCTGCGGCAGATTCCAGGCCTCGATGCGGTTGTCCACCGCCAGCTTCTGCAGCGTCGGCACCAGCCCCCAATGGCCGCCGATGACGCGCGCCACCAGGCCTTCGTGGCCCAGGTGGTTGAGGCCGCGCGTCTTGCCGTCGCCCTGGCCGGCGGCGTAGACCAGCGTCAGCCCGCGCGGCACGCCCTGCGCCAGAAATCGCTGCTCCAGCGCCACCGCCAGGTTCTCGGCGAAGCCGATGCCCACGAAGCCGCTGCTGGCCACGGTGTCGCCGTCGCGCACCAGCTGCACGGCACGGGCGGCGCTCACCACCTTGCCTTTGCCGCCGGCGCGCAGGCCGGCGATGCGTTCCAGGCGGGTCATCAGGCAACCTCCGTGCTGCGCACTTCGGTATTCGCCTTGGGAGCGGCCCTGCGGCTCATGTGAGGCGCGTCACAGCGCAGCGAATCGTTGCCGCCATTGCGCGGCCCACTCCGGCAAGGCTTCGGCGGGCATCGGCCGGGCCACGAAGTAACCCTGCGCGACATCGCAGCCCGCGGCGCGCACGAAGTCCCAGTCGGCGCGGTCTTCCACGCCTTCGGCCACGGCCACCAGACCGAGCTGGTGTGCCATCTCCAGGCTGGCGCTGAAGATCGCGCGCTGCGTCGCCTGCTCGCGGCTGCCGTGCACGAAGCCACGGTCGATCTTCAGCTCGTTGAACGGCAGGTCGCGCAGTTGCGCGAGCGACGAGTGACCGGTGCCGAAGTCGTCGATCGACAGCCCGACATGCTTGAGCCGCAAGCGCGTCAGGACATCCATCGGCGTGCGGGCGTCGTGCATCAGGCGCGATTCGGTCAGCTCCAGCACCAGGTCGGTGGTCGGCACGCCATGGCGCGCGGTCTCGGCGAGCACGAATTCCGAGAAATCCAGCCGCTCCAGGTTGTCCATCGAAGTGTTCACCGCCACGCGCAGCGCCAGCCCGCTGTCGCGCCAGCGCCGGGCCTGGGCCAGCGCCTGGCTCAGCACGCTGCGGGTCAGGGCGTCGATGAGGCCGTTGGCCTCGGCCACGGCGATGAAGCTGTCGGGGTAGCGCAGGCCGTCTTCGGGGTGCTGCCAGCGCACCAGCGCCTCCACGCCGAGCAGCGCGCCGTCGACCAGCGAGACCTTGGGCTGGTAGTGCAGCAGCAACTCGCCGCCGCGGATGGCGCGCTCGACCGCGCGTGCCCCGTAGGTGGTGGCCCCCTGGCGCGCGCGCGCCGGGATGAACGCGTGCCAACGCTCGACGAGCGCGCGCAGCATGTCCGAGGGCACCGGCTTGTGCAGGTGGCTCAGCACGTTGAGCTTGTAGGCCGCGGCGAGCTTGGCCGCCGTTTCGAGCACACGTTCGTCGGCCCCGCTGACCAAAGCCAGCGTGCCGGCGTAGCGCCGTTCGACGAGCTGGCGCATGAACTCCACGCCGTCCATGTCGGGCATGTTCATGTCCAGCAGCAGCAGCAGCGCCGAGCTGTCGCGCCCTTGCAGCCAGCCCAGCGCCTGCGCGCCCGAGTCGCAGGCCTGCACCGGCGCCACGCCCAGGGCGGTGAGCTGGCGCTGCAGCAGTTGCAGTTGGAAGGCATCGTCGTCCACCAGCAGCACCCCCGGCAGGGCCGCGGAAGCCGCACCGACGGTGGCGGTGGCGACCGGCTCGCCGGTGAGCTCGGCAGTGACGACGGCCAGCGCGGCTTCGAAGCGCAGCAGCAGCGCGCGCAGCGCGGCGCCGTCGGTGGCGGGGTCAGCCCGCTCTATTTCCTGGCAACAGGCCGCCAGCGCGGCTGCGCCGACCGCGCTCGACGACGACTTCAGGCGGTGCGCGACGGCCCCGGCGGCCGCCAGGTCGTCTTGCGCCGCGGCCGCCCGCAGCTCGGCCGCGGCCGCGCGTGCCGACGCCAGGTACTCGCGCCGGACCTGCGCCAGCAGTTGTGGATCGTCGCCGACATAGCGTGCCAACACGGTGCTGTCGAGCGCGGGCGGTTCTGGTTCAGGAGCCGCAGCGCCGCCCCCCGCGGCGGGCCCGGCCGGCATCCAGCGCGCCAGGGTCAGCGACAGTTGCTCCAGCTGGATCGGCTTGGCGAGGTAGTCGTCCATGCCGGCGGCGCGGCAGCGCTCGGCCTCGCCGCGCAGCGCATTCGCCGTCAGCGCGAGGATGGGCAGGTGCCGACCGGCCGGTTCCTCGCGCCGGATCGTGGCGCTGAGTTCGTAGCCGTCCATGCCCGGCATGTGCAGATCGGTGAGCAGCAGGCCGTAGCGCCGGGCCTGCGCGTCGGCGCGCCAGCAGGCCAGCGCCTGGAGCCCATCGTCCACCACCTCGACCGCCAGGCCGAGCAGCTCGAGCTGGTGCCGGATCACGGTCTGGTTGATCTCGTTGTCTTCGGCCACGAGGACCAGCCGGCCCTGCGCGGCGGCCTCGTCCACGGCGGGCGGCGCGGTGAGGCCGATCGGCAGACCGCTGGCCGCGCGGTCGGGTTCGAGCTCGGTGCGGCCGGCGGCCAGTGCGACGGCCGTGCGCAACGCCGAGCGGTGCATCGCATCGAGATCGAGCGCGACCCGGCCCGGGCCGAGCAGCCGCGGCCTGCGCGGCTGGCCGTCGCCCACCTGCACCCAGCCCAGGCTGGCCCCGGCGTGCCCCGCCTGCAGCCGCGCCAGCGCCAGGCCGTCGTCTCCGTCGCCGTCAGTCTCGACGACCAGCACCGCCGCCGCGCCGCCGGCGCCCCGCAGCGCCTGTTGCAGTGCCGGCAGGTCGGGCCAGGCACGGGCCCGCGCGCCGTCGGCCTCCAGGTAGGCGCACCAGTCGAGCGCCTGCCGGGCATCGCGCAGCACGACATGGCAGTCCAGCCCCGCGAGTTCCGGCCCGCTCGCCGGTGCCGACGCCTGCGGGCCGGCGTCGGCCTGCAGCGGCAGCGTCACCGTGAAGCGCGCGCCTTCGCCCGGCACGCTGGCCACCGCGATGGTGCCGCCGAAGAGTTCCACCAACCGGCGGCAGATCGACAGGCCCAGGCCGGTGCCGCCGTAGCGCCGCGTGGTCGAATCTTCGCCCTGCGCGAAAGGCCTGAAGATGCGCGCCTGCACCTCCGCGGCCATGCCGATGCCGTTGTCGCTGACGCTCAGGCGCAGCCCGTGGGCACCGTCGGGCTCGGCGCGCACCTGTACGCGACCCGCGCGCTCCAGCCCGGCGCTGAACTTGATCGCATTGCCCAGCAGGTTGTTGAGGATCTGGCGCAAACGCACGGCGTCGCTGGTGATCCAGCCGGGCAGGCGCGGGTCGACAAAAATCTGGAGATGCACGCCGCGGCTGGCGGCGACGGACTGCAGGCCGTCGCACGCCCCTTCGACCAGTCGGTGCAAGGCCACCGGCTCGTGCTCCAGCGCCACGCGGCCGGCCTCGATCTTGGAGAAGTCGAGGATGTCGTCGATGATGCCCAGCAGCGCGAAGGCCGACTCGCGGATGGTGTCGGCCAGGTCCGCCTGGTGGGGCGACAAGCTGGACTGGCGCAAGACGTCGACGATGCCGACCACGCCGTTCATCGGCGTGCGGATCTCGTGGCTCATGGCCGCCAGGAAGGCGCTCTTGGCCTGGTTCGCGGCCTCGGCGGCCTGCTTGGCCTGCACCAGCTCGGCGGTGCGCTGCTCGACCAGTTCCTCCAGGTGATGGCGGTGGCGGTCGAGTTCCTCGCCCATGCGGTACTTCTCGGTCACGTCTTCCTTGACCGCCACATAGTGCGTGATGCGCCCGTCGGGCATGCGAATCGGCGTGATGACGCTGAATTCGGTGAACTCGCTGCCGTCCTTGCGCCGGTTGTACAGCAGGCCCTTCCACGACCGGCCGGCCGTCAGGTGGTCCCACATCATGCGGTGGGTCTCGGCCGGGGTCCTGCCCGACTGCAGGATGCGCGCATTGCGGCCCATCAGCTCGTCGCGCTGGTAGCCCGCGCTGGCCAGCGCCGCGGCATTCGCGTACTCGATATTGGCGGCCAGGTCGGTGACGACGATGCTCTCGGAGCTCTGCTCCACCGCCAGCGAAAGCTGGCGCAGCTGCAACTCCTGGGCACGGCGCTGGCTCACGTCGCGCAGCACCGCCAGGTAGCGCCGGCCGTCCCCCAGCGCCCGCGCGCTGACCTCGGCCGGGAAGTGGCTGCCGTCCTTGCGCACATGCTCCCATTCGGACAGATGCGCGCCGCCGGCCAGCATCGCCGGCACTTCTTCGTCGAGCCGCTGCCGTTCGTGCACCGCGAGCAGGTCCTGCAGCGGCCGCCCGGACAATTCGCCGCTGGTGTAGCCCAGCATCTCCGCGGCGCGCGGGTTGGCGTCGAGGATGTGGTGCGTGGCGTCGAGCACGAGCACGCCGTCGCCGAGCTGTTCGACCAGCGTGCGCCGGTAGGCTTCTGACTCACGCAGGGCCAGCTCGGCCTGCTTGCGCTCGGTGATGTCGATGCGCACACCCAGCATGCGGCTGGGCCTGCCGCGTTCGTCGTCCGTCAAGACCCGCCCGATGACCTGGATCCAGCGGTAGGACCCGTCGGCGTGGCGGAATCGCGCGTCGTATTCGTAGTTCTCGGCACTGCCGGCGAGCACGGCGCCGATCCTCGCGGCCGACATCTCCCGATCCAGCGGGTGCATGCGTTCGAGCCAGACCTCGCGCCCCGTGCCGCCGGCCTCCGCCGGGTAACCCAGCATGGTGGAAAAGGTGGCGGTGGAAAATGTTTCGTTGGTCCTCAGATCCCAATCCAGGATGCCAATCCCCGCTGCGTCGGTGGCTGTCTGCAGCCGCTGCGCCAGCAGCCGGGCGTCGTCTTCGGCCCGCTTCTGGTCTTCGAGCAGGCTCAGCAAGGCGCCGCGCGATTGCTCGGCCAGTGCAAGCAGCCGGCGGCCTTCGGCCTCGCTGCGCGTCAGGCGCTCGAGCTGCTCCTGGTTGCGCGCCTCGCTGGCACGCAGTTCGCAGTCGACCTTGTGCCTGCGCAGCGCCATCGCAATGGCGGTACGAAGATCGCGTTCACGCGCGGGCTTGACCAGATAGGCCGACGGATTGGTCAGCTCGGCGCGTTGCACCTGCTCGTCATCGGAGAACGCCAGAAGGTAGATCACCGGCACATCCAGAAAGGCGTGTATGGCCTCGGCCGCGGCGATGCCGTCCATCGCCCCGCCGAGCTGGATGTCCATCAGGATGAGGTCGGGCCGCAGCGCGCGTGCGTGCTCCACGGCTTGCTCACCGGAGGCCACGGGTTCCAGCGCCGTATGGCCAAAGTGCTCAATTTGGCGCACCAGGTCTTGCGCCAGCACTGCCTCGTCTTCGACGATCAGGATGCGGCGCGTGCTGGCACCCTGGGAGCTGCGCGGGGTTTGGCTGGCCATCAGGCATGCTCCTCGATCGCGGACATCCCGCCGTGCACGGCGCCCGGCTGGACCGCCTTCACGGCGCGACCTGGCTCGGGTAGCGCGACGGCTGGCCTTGGCGGCCGAGCAGTTCGTTGACCTCGGCCTTGAGCTGCTGCACACGGTCTTCGCGGCCCAGCATCGCGGTCTGCCAGCGCAGCAGCTCATCGAGTTGCTCGCGCACTTTCTGTTCAGCCTGCCTGCGCTCGGTAATGTCGTACGCCAGCACGATCCTGGTGCGCCGGCCCTGGAAGTCCTGCGCGTGCGACGTGATCTCGACATCGATCAGCGTGCCGTCCTTCTTGCGGTGGCGCCAGACACTGGCCGCGGCGAGGCTCTCGCGCGGTGTCCGCCCTATCGTCTCAAGCAGGCGCGGCAGGTCTTCGGGCGGGCGGATGTCGGCAATCGTCATCGCCAGGAACTCGTCGGCCCGGTAGCCATAGTGCGCCACGGCCGCATCGTTGACGGCCAGAAACGCCAGCGTCTGCACGTCGTACACCCACATCGGATGCGGGTTGGCCTCGAACAGCAGGCGGTAGCTCTGCGCGCTTTCGCGCAGCGCCGCCTCGAGCCGCTGGCGCTCGTCGATCTCGCGCTGCAGGCTGGCCGTGCGCTGCGCCACCTTGTGTTCGAGCGAGGCGTTCAGCGCTGCCAGCTCGGCATGCAGGCGCCGCGTGGCCTGGTCGAGCTGGAAGCGCTCCAGCGCGTGGTCGATCGCGTGCGGCAACTGGGTCAGGTAGTTCTCGCGCTTGACCAGGTAGTCGTACGCACCCAGGCGCAGGATGGCCACCGCGGTGGCCTCGTCGCCGCGGCCGGTGATGACGATGAACGGCAGCTCGATGCCGCGGCGCTGGGCCTCGCGCAGGAATTCGAGCGCGTTCATGCCGGGCACGCGCAGGTCGGCGAGCACCAGGTCGAAGCCATGCCCCGGCGCCGCCAGCAGCGCCAGCGCGTCGATGCAGCTGGGCACGGTGTGCAGTTGAAGATGCGGCGCGCTGGCGACGAAGTGGCTGGTCGTCAACTCCACGTCCATCGCATTGGGCTCGACGTGGAGAATGCGCCAGACCCGCCGCTGGCCTTGTTCGTCGAGCTGCACCCGGCTGCGCCGGCGCGCCACCACGGCGCGCAGCAGCTCGGGCAGCCCGGCCAGGTAGTCGCCGGACTTGGGCAGATAGTCGGCCGCGCCGGCGCGCAGGGCTCGGGTGACGGTTTCTTCGTCGCCCGAGCCGGTGACCATTACCACCGGCAGCGTGTGGCCGTCGGCGCGCAGCCGCGCCAATACGTCCAGGCCGTCCATGTCGGGCAGGTGGTTGTCGAGAAGCAGCACGTCGAAGGTCTCAGCCGCCACCCGGGCCAAGCAGCGCGCGCCGGTGTCGACGAGTTCGAGCTGGAAGTCGCCCTGACCCTCCAGGCAGGCACGCGCGAGGTCGGCGTCCTGCGGGTTGTCTTCGGCGTAGAGCAGTCGGATGGTTTCGGTCATGTCATGCACCCCGCGGCGACGCGAACGGCGGTTCGTTGGTGAGTATCCAGTACACCTTGATGTGCTTGACCACCTCGGCAAAGGAGCCGAAGTCCACTGGTTTGACGAGATAGGAATTGACGCCGTTTTCGTAGGCGGCGCCGATGTCGGTGTGCTCGCGCGAGGTCGTGAGCACGATGAAAGGCACCTGCTTCCACACCGGGTGCGCGCGGGCGTAGCGCAGCACCTCGATGCCGTCCACCTTGGGCAGGCGCAGGTCGAGCAGCACCAGCAGCGGCAGTTGCGCATCGCCCGGCGTCGCATGGGCATCGATGAATGCCAGCGCCTCCTCGCCGTCGCGGCAGGCGACGACCGGGTTGGCGATGGCGTGCTCCTCGAAGGCCTGCAGGCAGAAGTCGAGGTCCATGTCGCTGTCCTCGACGACCAGGATCGGGCGCAGCGGCGAAAGCGGATTGAGCACGGGGGTGAAATTCATGTTGAAGACTCCGCTGCCGGGGCCATCGGCAGCTCGACGAAGAAGGTCGCCCCCTGGCCTGGCGCGGCCTCGGCGCGGATGCTGCCGCCGAGCTTGTCGGCCAGCTTCTTGACGATCGCCAGGCCGGCGCCGGTGCCTTCGAACTCGTTGGCCCGCACCAGACGGTTGAACAGGCCGAAGATGCGGTCGTGGTACTTCATGTCGAAGCCGATGCCGTTGTCGGCCACGCTCAAGCGGCAGGTCCCGGCCACGACTTCGGCGCGGATGGCCAGGCGCGGCGGCCTGGCGTCGCGGCTGTACTTGACGGCGTTGTCGATCAGGTTGCTCAGCATCTGGTTCAGGCCACGCTCCCAGGTGCGCAGCGTGATCGGCGGCACATCCAGGCTGAGCTCCACCCCCTGCTCGGCCAGCGTGTGGCCGCGGTCGCGCAGGATGCTTTGCACGAGATCGGCGAGTGGTACCTCGGTGAAGGTGGGCGTCTCGGTGTCCAGGCGCGAGAGCTTGAGCAGGTCTTCGATCAGGCGGTCGAGGTTCTTCGCCGCGGTGATGATCTGATCGATGCAGAACAGCGCCCGCTCGGACAGGCCGGCCTTGTGGCGGCGCTCCAGCTCCTGCGCGTATCCCGAAATGCCGCGCAGCGGCGCTTTCAGGTCGTGCGAAACGGTGTAGGCAAAGCCCTTCAATTCATCGTTCTTGGCGCGCAGCCTGGCGTCGGCACGCTTGCGCTGGGTGATGTCGACGATCGATGCCAGCACGAAGCGGCCCTCGTCGAAGGTCACCGGGCTGAGGCCAACCTCGATAGGCACTTCGCGGCCGTCCTTGCGCAGGCCGATCAGGTCGCGCCCGACGCCCATGGCGCGGGCTTGGGGATCGGCGAAGAAGCCATCGCGCTGCGATGAGTGCCCGGCGCGCAGGCGTTCAGGCATGAGCGTCTCGATGGGCTGGCCGATCATCTCGGCGCGCGCGTGGCCGAACAGGCGTTCGGCCTGCCCGTTGAAGAGCGCGATGCGCCCGTCGCGGTCGGCCATGACCAATGCGTTGGGGGCCGAGTCGATGACCACGCGCATGCGCTTGCTGGCGGCGGCCAGTTCGGTGGCGCGCGACTCGAGGTCGGCGTTCAGGCGCTCGATTTGCGCCTGCGCAAGCTTGCGTCGCCGCACCTCGTTGCCGATGTGAACCCAGGCCAGCGCCATCACCAGCAGCGACAGCCCGCCCACGCCACCCAGCGCCACCAGCGTGCGCCTGGCGCCGGCTGCCATCTCCAGCTCGCGCCTCGCCAGCAGACGGTGCTCCACGCCCACGATGCCTTGCACCGCCGCCCGCGCCTGGTCCATCAAGTCCCTGCCCTCGCCGCCCAGCATGTAGGCCTGGGCTTCGGCGAGGCCGGTCGCCTGGCGCAACTCGACCGTGTGGCGCGCGATCGCCAGACGCCTGCCGGCGAGCACCTCGAGCGCATCGACGGGCTGGCGTTGTGTGGCGTTGTCGGACGTCAGTTCGCGCAGGCGCCGAACCTCGGCATCGAGCAGATTGCCCCCGCCGACGTAGGGTTGCAGATAGGCGTAGTCACCGGTGATCACGAACCCACGCTGGCCGGTTTCGACGTCGAGCAGATGCGTCATCACGGCGCCTGCGCTCTCGATGACCTGGCGGGTGTGGGTGACCCATCGCGCTTCCGCACCGTAGGAGATCAGGCTGCGAAATGCAATCACACCCACCACCACCAGCGCCAGGCCGGCCAGCATGAAGGCACCGAACCAGGCGTTCTCCCTCAGACCGGAAGGACCTGGCGCAGGCGCCGAGGTAGGCACCGGCAAGCCCTGGCGCGGCGACGCGGGGGCGGCGCGCGCGCGGCGTTGCTCCAGCAGCAAGGCCGCTTGGCGAGCGAGCGCGCGCAAGGCGCTCAGTTGGCTGGCGTCGAGCTCGCGAGGCTGCCGATCAATCACGCACAGGGTCCCCAGCGCGTGCCCGTCGGAGCCGAGCAGAGGTGCCCCGGCATAGAAGCGGATGTGCGGGTCCGAGGTGACCAGCGCGTTGTCGGCAAAGCGCGGGTCGGCCTGCGCATCACGCACCTGGAGCACTTCTTGCGGGTGCAGGATGGCATGCGCGCAAAACGCCTGGTCGCGCGGGGTCTCAAGCGCCTCCAGTCCGACCCGAGACTTGAACCACTGGCGGCGCTGATCGACCAGCGACACCAGCGCGATCGGCACCTGGCAGATGTGCGCCGCCAGCGCCGTCAGGTCGTCGAACGCCTGCTCGGGCGGCGTGTCGAGCACGCAGCAACTGCGCAACGCGTCCACTCGCTGCAACTCGTCCGGCGGCAAGGCGGCTTTCATGGCTTGGTCTGGCTCCCATAGCGAACAGGCTGCCCCAGACCCGCGAGCAATTCATTGACCTCAATCTTGAGTTGCTGCACGCGGTCTTCCCGGCCAAGCATCGCCTCTTGCCAGCGTAACAGCTCTTCGAGTAGGGAGCGGGCTTTCTGCTCCGCCTGCTGGCGCTCGACGATGGCCTGGCGCAATTCCTGATACTGGCGCCAACTCACCAACCAGTGTTCGACCGCGCGCGCCAGGTCACCCAACCACTGGCGCTGCGCATCGTTGAGCCGGCTCGGCTGGCTGTCGATCACGCACAGGGTGCCGATCCGGTGCCCGTCCACGTCCAGCGGCACGCCGGCATAGAAGCGCACATGCGGCTCGCCGGTGACCAGCGGGCTGTCGGCGAAGCGCGGGTCGAGCTGGGCGTCGGGCACTTCGAGCAGGCCGCCTTCGAGAATGGCGTGGGCGCAGAAGGCCGTTTCGCGAGGCCACTGGTTCGCTTCCAGCCCGACGCGGGCCTTGAACCATTGGCGCCGCACATCGACCAGGCTGACCAGCGCGATCGGGCAGCCGATCACCGCCGCCGCGCTGCGCACCAGGCCGTCGAGCACCGGGTCGGGCGGCGTGTCGAGCACGTTCAGCGTCGTGAGCGTTTGCAGGCGCGCGGCTTCGTCATGCGCCAGGGGGGCGTACATCACTTCGGCCTCCGCTCACTCAGGCGGCGTGCCGCCTGGGCGGCGCGCCTCGAACCAGCGCTGCAACACCGCCTCGGCCTCGTGCCAGGGCCAGACCTCGAAGGCCGAGCCGGGCAGCGGCTGCTCGATGTCGTCGAACACCCGCACATCCGACGAGGGCGCGATGCGCGCCAGATGCCGGATCAGCGCCGGTGCCGCCGCACCATCGACGCCGAAGTCCAGCACCAGCAGGTCCGGCGACTTGCGCGCCGCCCGCAACATGGCGTCGAGCACGCTTTCGCTGGAGTCGACCACGGCGTGCGGCGCCAGCCGGACGATCCACCCGCGCAAGGCCTGGCACCGGTCGGGCGACGCGACCACCAGCAATACGCTCGGGCCCACGGCGCGGGGCTGATCGGGCGCACCGGGCTCGTTGGATGGATTTGGGTCGATGGGCTGCACGTGCGGCTCCTGCCGGATGCCGCGCCCCACGGGCGCCGGAAAGCATGACCGGTTGCAGCCACTCTAGGCAGCGCCCACCGGGCGGTCTGCGGGGAGTTCTGGATACCCGCTGGCGGGTGATCGTGCCAGCGCTACGCGCCAGCGCGGGCTCAGCCCTCGCCACAGAGGGCTCGGGCCTTCGCAGGCGCGAGGCCCGGCGCAGGCCGGCCCGCGCGTCCGGCTCAGGGCTCGTCGGCGTCGATGAGGCCGGCGCGGATCGCGAAGCGCACCAGCGCGGGCACGTCGGCCACGCCGATCTTGGCCATCAGGCGGCTGCGATAGGAGTCCACGGTCTTCGGTGAGAGGTGCAGCAGCGCGCCGATCTCGGCGCTGGAGCGGCCCCGCACAACCCAGCCGACGATCTGGCGCTCGCGCGCCGACAGCGAATCGAGGGCCTCGTGGCCTTCACGTGCGGTCAGGCCCTGCACCGCGAGGTCGGCCACCTCGCCGCCGAGGTGGCGCCGGCCCTGCACCACGCTGTCGATGGCGCCCAGCAGCTCGGCCGCCGAAGCCCCCTTGAGCACATAGCCCAGCGCGCCCAGGCGCAGCGCCTCGGCCACATGGCGGGGCTGGGCCGACATCGTGAGCACGATCGTGCGCACCGTCAGCTGGCGGCGCTGGAGTTGCGTCAGCAGCTCGAAGCCCGAGTGCTCGCCGAGATGCAGGTCGAGCAGCAGCACGGTCGGGGCCAGCCGCTGGATCTCCGCCAGGGCCTGGGTCGGATCGGCCGATTCACCGACGACGCGGTGCCCACCCACCTCGAGCACCGCGCGCAAGCCGTCGCGCAGCATCGCATGGTCGTCGACCAGGTAGACATCGCTCATGACTTGCGCGCCCGCCAGTGCAGGGTCATGCGGGTGCCGCCCGCCGGCATCTTCTCGACGCTGAAGTGGGCGCCGATGGCAATCGCCCGCTCGCGCATCCCCACGATCCCCAGGTGGCCCGGCCGGCCACGCAACAGGGGCGCCGGGATGCCGTTGCCGTCGTCGATCACCTCGAGCTTGAGCTCGCCCTCTTCACCGCCCAGCACGACGCGGATCAGCGAGGCACCGGCATGCTGCAGCGCGTTGGCCAGCGCCTCGCGCGCCACCATGAAGGCGCCGTACTCGACATCCGCCGGCCAGCGCCGGGCGGGTGCGCCGTCGGCGAGCTCCAGCAGCACGTCGGTGCCGCCGCCGGCGACGGCACGCGAAGCGATCTCGTTGTCCAGCGCTGCGGCCAGGCCCTGGTCCTCGAGCAGCGGCGGCCGCAGATCGGCCAGCACCTGGCGCACTTCGCGCACCGCCTGCTCGAGCAGCGTGGCGATGCGGGCGGTCTGCTCGCGCATCGGCCCGGGCATCGCCGCGCCATGCGTGGCGACGCAGGCGTCGAGGTTCAGCCGGGCCACCGCCAGGGTCTGCCCGAGGTGGTCGTGCAGGGCCTGCGCGACGCGCTGCGTGGTGGTCTTCTCCTGGGACAGCAGGCGCTGCGTCAGCTCGGACAGCTCGAGCTGATAGCCCAGCATGGCGCGTTCCGACTCGCGCCGCAGCGTGATGTCGCGGACCACCGCGAGGTAGCGCCGCTCGTCGAGCCTGCGTGCGCTGACCTCGGCCGGGAAGCGGCTGCCGTCCTTGCGCACATGCTCCCATTCCGCCAGGTGCGGCTGGCCGGCCATCATCTCCGGCACTTCCCGATCGAGCCGGGGGCGTTCGAAGTCGGCCAGCAGGTCATGCAGCCTGCGCTGCAGCAGTTCGTCGCGGCGCCAGCCCAGCATCGCCAGCGCCTGCGGGTTGGCGTCGAGGATGCGGTGCTCGCGGTCGAGCAGCAGCACGCCGTCGGCCAGTTGGTCGAAGAGGTTGCGCCGGTAGGCCTCGGACTCGCGCAGCGCCGCCTCTGCGGCCTTGCGCTCAGTGATGTCGAATGTGGTGCCGGCCATGTAGGTGGCGCGGCCGCGGGTGTCCCACATCGCCTGGCCCTGGGTATGGAACCAGCGCCATTCACCATCGGCGTGGCGGGCGCGAAATTCGAGCTCGTAAGGCGCACGGCGGGCCAGATGCTCACGCAGCGTCTGGCGCCAGCGCGGCAGGTCCTCGGGGTGCAACAGAGCCTCGAACGAGGCGATCACATCTTGCACCCGTGGAGGCGCACGACCCAATAGCTGCCAGAACGGGGCCGGAAACTTGACCTCGCCGCTGATCGCGTCCCAGTCCCATACCTGCCCGCCGGTGGCAGCGAGGCGGTAGCGCAATTCGCTCACCCGCAGCGTCTTCTCAGCCTGCTTGCGCAGCGTGATGTCGCTGAAGTAGATCGACATGCCTTCGGGCGACGGGAAGAGCCGGCCCTCGAACCAGCGCCCGACGGGCGCGAAATATTCTTCGACCACCGCCGGCTGCTGGGTCGACATCGCCGCATCGAATGCACGCTGGAACGACGAGCCGACGATCTGCGGGAACTCGGTCCAGATATGGCGGCCCAGCAGGTCGTCCTGCCGCTCGCGGCCCAGCATCTGCGCGGCACGGCGGTTGACGTAGGTGTAGCGCTGCCCGGCGTCCAGCGCGAGAAAACCGTCGTCGATCCGGGCCAGCACTTCGTGCAGCGAGACCTTGGCGGCCAGTGCATCGCGCGTCATGGGGGCTGAATTCGTCAGGTCTTGGGCAGCGTCACGCCGCGCTGGCCCTGGTACTTGCCGCCGCGGTCCTTGTAGCTCGTCTCGCAGACCTCGTCGCTCTCGAAAAACAGCACCTGCGCGCAGCCCTCGCCGGCGTAGATCTTCGCCGGCAGCGGCGTGGTGTTGCTGAATTCCAGCGTCACGTAGCCTTCCCACTCGGGCTCGAAGGGCGTGACGTTGACGATGATCCCGCAGCGCGCGTAGGTGCTCTTGCCCAGGCAGATGGTGAGCACGTTGCGCGGGATGCGGAAGTACTCCAGCGTGCGCGCCAGCGCAAAGCTGTTGGGCGGGATGATGCAGACATCGGCGTTCATATCGACGAAGCTGCGTTCGTCGAAGTTCTTCGGGTCGACCACCGTGCTGTAGATATTGGTGAAGACCTTGAACTCGGGGGCGCAGCGGATGTCGGAGCCGTAGCTGCTGGTGCCGTAGCTCACGATGCTGTGGCCGTTCGGCGCCTGGCGCACCTGCCGGGGCTCGAAGGGCTCGATCATGCCGTGCTCCTGGGCCATGCGGCGGATCCACTTGTCGCTCTTGATGCTCATCGGCAGCCCTCGGAAAGTGGGCAGATTCTAGGAGGCGCAAGGCCGCGGCCCGGGGCCCGCCTGCGATACAGTCAACGCCACAGGAGTCCGTCCCATGGCCACGCCCTTTCGCCCCGCCGTCGCCCTGCTCCAGCAATACGCCGAGTACCACCGCGACCGCCGCAATATCGTCACCCACCTCATCGGCGTGCCGCTCGTCGTCTTCGCCGTGGGTCTGCTGCTGGCGCGGCCGGCCATCGCCGTGGGCGGGCTGGCCCTGACGCCGGGCTGGCTGGTCTTCGCACTCGTGGCGCTTTGGTACGTCACGCGGGGCCACCTGGGGCTGGGCGCGGTCACCGCGCTGGGCGTCGGCTTGCTCGTGGGCCTGGGCCACCGCCTGGGCGGCGGCACGGCAGGTCAATGGCTGGCCTGGGCGGCCGCGTGCCTGGTTACCGGCTCGGCAGTGCAGCTCGTCGGCCATTACTACGAGGGCCGCAAGCCGGCCTGCGCAGACGACCCCGCCGGCCTGCTGGTGGGGCCGATGTTCGTGGCGCTGGAGCTGCTGGCGCCGCTGGGCCTGTTCAAGGGCCTGATGGCCGCCGTGGAGCGCCACGCCGGGCCGACCGTCCTGCGCGACCTGGCCCACCCCGCCACCCACTGAGCGCCCCGGGCGGCACGGGCCGCACGGGCCGTTCACCCGAGCAGTTCGCGCAGGATCTCGCCGGCGCGCGCAGCCTGCGCGGCGCTCACGTCGAGGTGCGTCACGGCGCGCACCGTGCGCGTGGCGAAGGCGTTCAGCAGCACACCGCGCTCGCGCGCCCGGGCCACCAGCGCGGCAGCGTCAGGCGCGCCGGGGGCGAGACGGAAGACGACGATATTCGTCTGCACGGTGGCCAGATCGAGCTCCACCGCGGGGCTGGCCGCCAGCGTTTGCGCCAGGGCGCGGGCATGGCGATGGTCTTCGGCCAGGCGGCTGCGGTGGTGGTCCAGGCCATGCAGCGCCGCGGCGCTGTAGATGCCGTTCTGCCGCATCGCGCCGCCCAACATGCGGCAATGCCGCCGCGAGGCCGCGATGAGTTCGCGCGAACCGGCCAGCAGCGAACCGCCCGGCGCACCCAGGCCCTTGGAGAAGGCCACCGCCACCAGGTCGAAGGGCGCGGCCAGTTCGGCCTCGGTGCGGCCGCTGGCCACGGCGGCATTCCACAGCCGGGCGCCGTCCAGAAACGTGGCGATGCCACGCTCGCGCGCGCTGGCGCAGATGTCCAGCACCTCGGCCTGCGCGAACACCACGCCGCCGCCGCGGTTGTGGGTGTTCTCGATCTCCACCAGCGTGGTCGGCGGGAATACCGGCAGCCCGCTGGGCTTGAGCGCGGCCTCGAACTGCGCGCGGGTGAAGACGCCGCCCTCGCCCACCTCCACCAGCTGCACCCCGGCGTTGGCCGCGGCGCCGCCCGCCTCGTGCCAACCGGCATGGGACTCGCGGCTGGTCACCACTTCGTCGCCCGGCCGCGTGAGCACGCGCAGCGCCACCTGGTTGGCCATGGTGCCCGAGGGCAGCCACAGCGCGGCCTCCTTGCCCAGCAGCGCGGCGCAGCGTTCCTGCAGCGCCTGGGTGCTGGGGTCCTCGCCATATTGGTCGTCACCCACCGGCGCGGCGGCCATGGCCGCGCGCATGGCCGCCGTGGGCAGGGTGACGGTGTCCGAGCGCAGGTCGATCCTCTCGTTCATGGGCGTCCCTCGGTTGGCCTGGCCTGCAGCATCTGCCCGCCGCCGAAGCTGCCGGTGAGCGGCGCCGCACCGCCCGCCCGCGCGCGCACCGCGCAGTATTTGAATTCGGGGATCTTGGCCACCGGGTCCAGTGCGGGGTTGGTGAGCTTGTTGGCCGCCGCCTCGTACCAGCAGAAGGCCACGAATACCGCGCCCGGCGGCGTGCCGTCGTCGGCTCGCGCGTACAGGCTGACCTGGCCGCGGCGCGATTCCAGGGTCAGCAGCTCACCGGGCCGCACGCCCAGGCGCTCCAGGTCAGCCGGGTGCAGCAGCGCCACCGGGTCGGGTTCGATGGCGTCGAGCACGGCCGAGCGCCGCGTCATGCTGCCGGTGTGCCAGTGCTCGAGCTGGCGGCCGGTGATGAGCACCAGCGGGTACTCGGCATCGGGCCGCTCGTCGGGCGGCACGATGTCCGCCGGCACGAAGCGGCCGCGCCCGTTGGGCGTGTGGAAATGCTCGGTGAAGATCACCGCCTCGCCGGCGTCGCCTTCGTGCGCGCAGGGGGTGGTGACGCTGCCTTCGCGCTGCAGGCGCTCCCAGGTGATGCCGGCGATGCTGGGCATCACCTGCCGCATCTCGGCGAAGACCGCCGCCGCCGCGGCGCTGCCATCGGCCGGCGTGGCGCCGTAGCCGCTCCAGTCCAGCCCGAGCTGGGCCGCCAGCGCAGTCAGGATCCACAGGTCCTGCCGGGCCTGCCCGGGCAGGCCCAGGGCGGCACGGCCGAGCTGCAGGGTGCGATCGGTATTGGTGAAGCTGCCGGTCTTTTCGGCGAAGGCCGAGGCCGGCAGCAGCACGTCGGCCAGGCAGGCGGTTTCGGTGAGGAAGATGTCCTGCACCACCAGCATCTCCAGGCCGGCCAGCGCCTGGCGCGCATGGTTCACGTCGGGGTCGCTCATGGCCGGGTTCTCGCCCATCACCAGCATGCCGCGCACCCGGCCGGCGAGCGCGGCGTTCATCACCTCCACCACCGTCAGACCGGGCTCGGCGTCCAGCTGCTGCGGCGCCACGCCCCAGGCCGCGGCCATGCGCTGGCACGCCTGCGCATCGGTGACGCGCTGGTAGTCGGGGAACATCATCGGGATGAGGCCGGAGTCCGACGCGCCCTGCACGTTGTTCTGGCCGCGCAGCGGGTGCAGGCCGGTGCCGGGGCGGCCGATCTGCCCGGTCATGAGCGCCAGCGCGATGAGGCAGCGCGCGTTGTCGGTGCCATGCACATGCTGGCTGATGCCCATGCCCCACAGGATCATCGAGGCCTGGCTGCTGGCATACAGCCGCGCCACTTCGCGCACCGTCTCGGCGGCGATGCCGGTGACCGGCGCCATGGCCTCGGGGCTGTAGCCGCGCACATGCTCCGCCAGGGCTTCGAAACCCTCGGTGCGCGCCGCGATGAAGGCCGGGGCGACCCGGCCCTCTTCGACGATGACATGCATCATCGAGTTCAGCAGCGCCACGTCGGCCCCGGGCGCGAACTGCAGGAAGCGGTGCGCGTGGCGTGCGAGTTCGCCGCGCCGCGGGTCGATCACGATGAGCTTCGTGCCTGCGTTGACCGCGTTCTTGATCCAGGTCGCCGCCACCGGGTGGTTCACGCTGGGATTGGCGCCGATGACGATCACCACCTCTGCCTGCAACACATCCCGCACCGGGTTGCTCACCGAGCCCGAACCCAGCCCCTCGAGCAGCGCCGCCACGCTCGAGGCATGGCACAGCCGCGTGCAGTGGTCGACGTTGTTGCTGCCGAAACCCAGGCGCACGAGCTTCTGGAAGAGGTAAGCCTCTTCGTTGCTGCCCTTGGCCGAACCGAAGCCGGCGAGAGCCTTCGCGCCATGCGTGTCGCGCAGCTGTCGCAGGCCACCACCGGCCACGGCCAGCGCCTCGTCCCAGCTCGCTTCACGGAAATACGCGCGCGCCTTCACGGGGTCCGTCACGCTCGCGGCGGACTTGGGCGCATCGGCGCGGCGGATCAGCGGCACCGTGAGGCGATGCGGGTGGCGCGGGTAGTCGAAACCGTAGCGGCCCTTCACGCACAGCCGACCGCGGTTGGCCGGGCCGTCGCGCCCCTCGACGAAAACGATGCGGTCGTCCTTGACGTGCCAGGTGAGCAGGCAGCCCACGCCGCAATAGGGGCAGATCGAATCGACCGCCTTGTCGGGCCGCTGCTGCGCCGCTTCAAGGGCCGGCGCCAGCGCACCCGTGGGGCAGGCCTGCACGCATTCGCCGCAGGCCACGCAAGTGCTCTGGCCCAGGGCGTCTTCCATGTCGAAGACGATGCGTGCGTGCTCGCCCCGGCCGGCCAGGCCGATGACGCCGTTGACCTGCACGTCGCGGCAGGCGCGCAGGCAGCGCGTGCACTGGATGCAGGCGTCCAGGTTGACGGCAATGGCGGCATGCGAAAGATCGGCCGGCACCGCGGCGCGCGGGGCGAAGCGCGGCCGGCCCAGGCCCAGGCGGGCCGCCCATTCGTCGACCTCGTTGTGCCGGCGGTGCGCGGCTTCGGGCAAATCGGATTGCAGCAACTCCAGCACCAGGGCCTGCGCCTTGCGCGCGCGCTCGCTGGCGGTGCTCACCTGCATGCCCTCGGTGGGCTTGCGGCAGCAGGACGCAGCAAGCACGCGCTCGCCGGCGATCTCCACCATGCAGGCGCGGCAGTTGCCGGCGGGCTCCAGCCCCGGCGCCGAGCACAGGTGCGGCACGGCCCGGCCCACGCGCTGCGCCACGTCGAGGATCGATTCGTGCGCCCCGGCGCTGACTTCGCGCCCGTCCAGCATGAAGTTCAGGCCGGCGCCGACATCGCGTGCCAGGGCGCTCACGACGTCAGCTCCTGCGAGAAATGCCTGATCACACAGTCCATCACATTGGGCGCCGCCTGGCCCAGGCCGCAGATCGAGGCGTCGCGCATCACCTGCGAGAGGTCCGCCAACAGCGGCAGGTCCCATTGCGGCGCCTCGAGCAGCGCGCTGGCCTTGGCGGTGCCGGCGCGGCAAGGCGTGCACTGGCCGCAGGACTCGTCCCTGAAAAAGCGCATGACATTGCGCGCCGCATCCACCGCGCGGTCGTGCTGCGAGAGCACGATGACGGCGGCCGAGCCGATGAAGCCGCCGTGGGGCTGCAGGGTGTCGAAATCCAGCGGCACATCGGCCAGCGCCGCCGGCAGGATGCCCCCAGAAGCGCCGCCGGGCAGGTAGGCGTAGAGCTCGTGGCCGGGCTGCATGCCACCGCAGAATTCATCGACCAGCTCGCGCAGCGTGATGCCCGCCGGCGCGAGCTTCACCCCGGGCACCGCCACGCGCCCGCTGACCGAGAAATTGCGCAGCCCCTTGCGCCCGTGGCGGCCCTGGGCCGCGAACCAGGCGGCGCCTTTTTCGACGATCTCGCGCACCTGGTACAGGGTCTCGAAGTTGTGCTCCAGCGTCGGCCGGCCGAACAGGCCGACCTCGGCGACATAGGGCGGGCGCAGGCGCGGCAGGCCGCGCTTGCCCTCGATCGATTCGATCATCGCCGACTCTTCGCCGCAGATGTAAGCGCCGGCGCCGCGCCGCAGCTCCAGCGCCGGCATTGCCCAGCCCGCCTGGGCCGGCACCGGAGGCTCGTCGCGCAGCCGCTCCAGTTCGGCCGCGAGCATGGCGCGGCAGGCGGGGTACTCGTCACGAAGATAGATGTAGACCGCGTCCACCCCCACCGCCCAGGCCGCCAGCAGCAGGCCTTCGAGGAAGCGGTGCGGGTCGCGCTCGAGATACCAGCGGTCCTTGAAGGTGCCGGGCTCGCCCTCGTCGATATTCACCGCCATCAAGCGCGGCGCCGGCTGCGCACGCACCAGGCGCCATTTGCGCCCGGCCGGGAAGCCCGCGCCGCCCAGGCCGCGCAGGCCGGCGTCTTCGAGCGTGGCGATCAGGCTCTCGGCGCTGCGCAGGCCGCCCACGCATTCACGCAGCAAGGCGTAGCCGCCGGCGCTGCGGTAGGCCTCATAGCCGATATGCGCCGTGGCCTGGGCTTGGGTGTGGCCGGCCTGCACGGCGACCTGCACGGTGGCCACGCTGGCCTGCGCCAGCGCATGCTGGTGCACGACGGCCACCGGCGCGCTTTCGCAGCGGCCCACGCAGGGGGCGGCCTTCACGCGCACCTCGCGGCCCAGGATCGCGGGCAGGCGCCGCAGCAGTTCCCGCGCGCCGGCCATCTCGCAGGCCAGGCCTTCGCAGACGCGCACGGTCAGCGCGGGCGGCGGTGTCACAACGCCTGCGGCGCCGTCCTTTTGGACTTCGAAGTGGTGATAGAAGCTCGCCACTTCGAAGACCTCGGCCTGCGACAGGTTCATCCACTGCGCCAGCGCGGCCAGGTGCGCCACCGGCAGCACGCCCAGGCGGTCGTTGATGAGGTGCAGGTATTCGATCAGCAGGTCGCGCCGCGGCGGCGCGCTGCCCAGCCAGGACCACAGCTCGGCACGGACCTCGGGGGCCACCGCACGGCCCTTGGGCTGCTTGCGCTTGCGCTGGCGTTCCAGCAGCTCGGTATTCACGACGGGTAGGGTGTGGGCCATGGCCCGAGAGCGTAGCGCAGCTACGATCGCCGCCGGCATGGACCCCCACGCATCCCCCCACCCCCCGGCGACCGCGGCACCCCGCACGCGACTGTCGATCCGCAACAAGCTGCTGGCGATGGTGCTGCTGCCGCTGGTGGGCGTGCTGCCGCTGCTCGGTGCCTTCCTGCTGTGGTGGGGCGACGAAGGCATAGACCGCCTGCTGCTCACCAAGGTGCGCTCCGACCTGGCGGTGGCGCAGGGCTATTTCGAGCGCGTGCTCGGCGAGGTGGGTGCGAGCACGGGCACGGTGGCCGAGTCCCACGCCTTGAACCGCGCCCTGGTCGAACCCGGCGCGATGGCCGATCTGACGCCACTTCTAGCGAGGCTGGCGCGCCGCGAACGGCTGGACTTCATTCATCTACACGCCCCGGATGGCACGCTGCTGGCCACCGAAAGCGGCACGGCCCCGGCCGCCGCGAAGGCGCCACCGGGCCGCCTGGCCGAGCGCACCGGCGTCGAGGTGCTGCCGCCGGCCGAGCTGGCCCTGCTGCCGGCGGCCTTGCGCCAGCGCGTGCCGGTGCCGCTCGTGCCTACGCGCAGCGCCGCGCCCACGGCGAGCACGGTCGAGAGCCGCGCCATGGTGCTACGGGCCACGCGGGCGGTGCGCGGGGCCGACGGGCAGCTGCTCGGCCACTTGAGCGGCGGCGTTCTGCTCAACCGCAACCTGGCGCTCATCGACCATATCAACGAGATCGTCTACCCCGAAGGCTCGCTGCCGTTTTCGCAGTGGGGCAGCCGTGGCACGGTGACGCTGTTTCTCGACGACGTGCGCATCAGCACCAACGTGCGCCTGTTCGGTGGTGAGACACAGGACCGCGCCATCGGCACCCGCGTTTCGCAGACCGTGCGCGACGCCGTGCTCGGCCGCGGCCACACCTGGCTGGACCGCGCCTTCGTCGTCGACGAGTGGTATGTCTCGGGCTACCAGCCCCTGGTCGACAGCGCCGGCCGGCGCATCGGCATGCTCTACGTCGGCATCCTCGAGCAGCCGTTCACGCAGCTGAAATATGTGGCGCTGGCGAGCATCAGCGCCCTCTTCATCGCCGTGATGGTGGTGGCGGCCTTCGTCTCGTTGCGCTGGGCGCGCGCCATCTTTCGCCCGCTGGAGCAAATGGAAGCCACCATGCAGCAGGTGGAAGGCGGCGCGATGGACGCGCGCGTGGGCGCGGTGGCCAGCGGCGACGAGATCGGGCGCCTGGCGCGCCACCTCGACCGCCTGCTGGGCGTGGTCGACGAACATACGCGCGAGCTGCGGCGCTGGAACGCCGAGCTCGACGCCAAGGTGGCCCAACGCACGCTGGCACTCGAGGAGCGCACGCGGGCGCTGGAAGAAGCCCAGCAGCAGCTGGTGCGCAGCGAGAAGCTCGCCACGGTGGGCCAGCTCACGGCCTCGATCGCGCACGAGGTCAACAACCCGATCGCCGTGATCCAGGGCAACCTCGACCTGATGCGCGAGCTGCTGGGCCCCCAAGGCCAGGCCTGCGTGGCGTCTGAATTCAAACTCGTGGACGAGCAGATCGAGCGCATGCGCCTGGTGGTGACGCAACTCCTGCAGTTCGCCCGGCCGACCGAATACGCCGGCTACGTCGAGGCCCTGGACCCCACGCGGGCGCTGGACGAGGGCCTGGTGCTGGTGGACCACCTGCTGGCCCGCACCGGCATCCAGGTGCAGCGCGACGGGCAAGCGACGCGCAGCGTGGCGATCAACCGCCAGGAGCTGCAGCAGGTGCTGGTGAACCTGCTGGTCAACGCCCTGCACGCCATGGGCCAGGGCGGCACGCTCAGGCTCAGCACGCGCGATGCCGGCGCCGACGGGGTCGAAATCGCCGTGGCCGACACCGGCCCCGGGCTGGCCCCGGAAACCCTGGCCCGGCTGTTCCAGCCCTTCTTCACGGCCAAGAAGGGCGGCACGGGGCTGGGGCTGTGGATCAGCCGCGGCATCGTCGAACGCTACGGCGGGGACATCGTCGCCGCCAACCGCGAGGGCGGTGGCGCCGTCTTCACGGTGCGCCTGAAGACCGGCGCGGCGTAGTCATTCGACGCGACGCACCCGGGGTGCACGCCGCGCGCCTTCGATCTCCAGAATGAAGCTGCCCAGGGTCGCACGCCGCACGGTCACCTTGGGGTCCATGAGGTCGTACACGCCCGAGCTGTCGTCGCTGACCTGCCAGAGCTGGCCGTTGGCCAGCCGGATGCGGCTGCGCGGGCCCCAGCCTTCGAAGCGCCCGGCGATGCGGCTGTTGATTTCGGGCAGCTCCGCACGCTGCTGCTCGAGGCCGAAGGTGGCGGGCGTGGCAGCGGGTGCGGCGGCCGCCACTGGCGGGGTCCCCATCGTCTGCGCTCCAGGCGCAGCCGCCGTAGCCGCTGCCGCCGCGGCGCCCAGGGGCAAGGCGTCGTAGCAGGCCAAGCGCGCGGGCGCGTCGGCCAGGGCGCGGCAGCGGCGCAGGGCCGCATCGTCGGCCGCCAGGGCGGCGCCCGTGGCGAAGAGACCGCACAGGGTCAGGGCAATCAATGAACGGGTCATGGCAAGCGCTCGATGGCGTCCGGCGGGCAAAGAGCTTCGATGATGGCATTGTGTGCAGCACAGGGCCCGCCCGAAGGTGGCCGTGCGCCTCCTAGAATCGCCGGCATGCCACGCAAGCTCTTCGTCACCACCGCCCTGCCCTACGCCAACGGCCCGTTCCACATCGGGCACATCATGGAATATGTCCAGGCCGACACCTGGGTGCGCTTCCAGCGCATGCAGGGCCACGAAGTGCACTTCGTCTGCGCCGACGATGCCCACGGCGCGCCCATCATGATCGCGGCCGAGAAGGCCGGCCTGACGCCGCAGCAGTTCGTGGCCGGCATCGCCGCCGGGCGCAAGCCCACCCTCGACGGCTTTCATATCGCTTTCGACAACTGGCATTCCACCGACGGCCCCGAGAACCACGCGCTGGCGCGCAGCATCTACCGGGCACTGCGCAAGAACGATCTCATCGACATGCGCGAGGTCGAGCAGTTCTACGACCCCGAGAAGGGCATGTTCCTGCCCGACCGCTTCATCAAGGGCGAATGCCCCAGCTGTGGCGCCAAGGACCAGTACGGCGACAACTGCGAGGCCTGCGGCGCCGTCTATGCGCCCACCGAACTGCGCAACCCGTACTCGGCACTCTCGGGCGCCACGCCCGTGCTCAAGACCAGTGAGCATTTTTTCTTCCGCCTGTCGGACCCGCGCTGCGTCGAATTCCTCGAAGGCTGGACGCAGGACGGTCGCCTGCAGCCCGAAGTGGCCAACAAGGTCAAGGAATGGTTCGCGCGCGACGAGGCCGGCAAGTCCCGCCTGGGAGACTGGGACATCAGCCGCGAGGCGCCCTACTTCGGCATCGAGATTCCCGACGCACCGGGCAAATATTTCTACGTCTGGCTGGACGCGCCCATCGGCTACCTCGCCTCGCTGCAGAACTGGCTGACCAAGATCGGCGTCGACTTCGACGCCTACCTGGCCGACCCCGCGGTCGAGCAGATCCACTTCATCGGCAAGGACATCGTCACCTTCCACACCCTGTTCTGGCCGGCCACGCTCAAATTCAGCGGCCGCAAGGTGCCCGACCGCGTCTTCGTGCACGGTCACCTCACGGTCAGCGGCGAGAAGATGAGCAAGAGCCGCGGCACCGGCATCAGCCCTCTCAGATACCTGGAACTGGGCCTGAATGCCGAATGGCTGCGCTACTACATCGCCGCCAAGCTCAATGGCCGCGTCGAAGACCTCGACTTCAACCCCGAGGACTTCGTCGCCCGCGTCAACAGCGACCTGGTGGGCAAGTACATCAATATCGCCAGCCGCGCCGCGGGCTTCCTGAGCAAGCGCTTCGCCGGGCGCCTGTCGGCCGACCTGGGCGTCGAAGGCCGCGTGCTGCTCGACGGTCTGCGCGCGCACGCCGATGCCCTCAAGGGGCTCTACGAGGAGCGCGAGTTCGGCAAGGCGCTGCGCGACGTGATGCTGCTGGCCGACCGCGTGAACGAATACGTGGACCGCCACAAGCCCTGGGAGCTGGCCAAGCAGCCCGGCATGGACGCCGCGCTGCACGACGTGTGCAGCGTCTGCATCGAGGCGTTCCGGCTGCTCACGCTGTACCTCAAGCCCGTGATGCCGGCGCTGGCCGCCAAGGTCGAAGCCTTCCTGCAGATCGAGCCGTTGCTGTGGGCCGACGTCGCGCGCGCCCTCGGGCACCACAGCATCGGCGAATACCAGCACCTCATGCAGCGCGTGGACGCCAGGCAGCTCGATGCGCTGTTCGAGGCCCCGGCGGCGGCGGTGGCCGAACCCTTGCTGCCCGGCGGCGAAGCGCTGGCCGAGGAAATCGTCATTGCCGACTTCGCCAAGGTCGATCTGCGCATCGCGCGCATCGTCGCGGCCGAACGCGTGGAAGGCAGCACCAAGCTGCTGCGCCTGACGCTGGACGTCGGCGAAGAGCGCCTGCGCAACGTCTTCGGCGGCATCGCCAGCGCCTACAAGCCCGAGCAGCTGGCCGGCAAGCTGACGGTGGTGGTGGCCAACCTGGCGCCGCGCAAGATGAAGTTCGGCGTCTCCGAAGGCATGGTGCTGGCCGCCAGCCATGCCGACGAGAAAGGCCACCCCGGCCTGTATGTGCTGGAACCCTGGCCGGGTGCGGTGCCTGGCCTGCGGGTTAGGTAGGGCGCAAGATCGGGGCATGGCCTCCTGGTTCGACATTCAACGCCTGCAGCCCTTCCGGCCCAGGCTGCTGGACGCCCTGCCGGGCTACAGCCGCAAGCGCTTCTTCGCCGACCTGGGCGCCGGCATCACCGTGGGCATCGTGGCGTTGCCGCTGGCCATGGCCTTTGCCATCGGCTCGGGCGTCAAGCCCGAGGCGGGGCTGTTCACGGCGATCATCGCCGGCTTCCTGATTTCTGCGCTGGGCGGCTCGCACGTGCAGATCGGCGGGCCGGCGGGGGCGTTCATCGTCATCGTCTACGGCATCGTCGAACGCTACGGCCTGGCCAACCTGCTCATCGCCACTTCGATGGCCGGCGTGCTGCTGTTCCTGATGGGCCTGCTCAAGCTCGGCGCGCTGGTGCGCTACATCCCGATCTCCATCGTCATCGGCTTCACCAACGGCATCGCCGTGCTCATCGCGCTGTCGCAGGTGAAGGACCTGCTGGGCCTGCAGATCGACAAGCTGCCGGCCGACTTCTTCACCCAGATCGCCGTGCTCGGCCAGCACCTGGACAGCTTCAATCTCCAGGCCTTGCTCATCGGCATGGCCTGCCTGGCCACGGTGGTGCTGTGGCCCAAGTCCTACACCATGCCCACGGCTCCGATGGGTGCCGTGGCCAAGTTGCGGCGCCTGGCCGCGCATGTGCCGGGCACCCTCGTGGCGCTGGTCGGCGCCACCGTGGCCACCGTGGTCTGGCAGCTGCCGGTGGAGACCATCGGCTCGCGCTTCGGCGGCATCCCGCAGACCCTGCCGGCCTTCGCCCTGCCCGAGTTCAGCTGGGCCACGGTCAAGCAGTTGGTGATCCCGACGATCACCATCGCGCTGCTCGGCGCCATCGAGTCGCTGCTGTGCGCACGGGTGGCCGACAACCTGGCCGAGCTGCCGCGCCACGACCCCAACCAGGAGCTGATGGCCCAGGGCATCGCCAACTTCATCACGCCGCTGTTCGGTGGCATCCCGGCCACGGGCACCATCGCGCGCACCGTCACCAACCTGCGCGCCGGCGGCACCAGCCCGGTGGCGGGCATCGTGCATGCCATCACCCTGCTCGTCGTGGTGCTGGCCGCCGCACCGCTGGCGCTGCACGTGCCGCTGGCGGCCCTGGCGGGCATCCTGCTCTTCGTGGCCTGGAATATGGGCGAATGGCATGAATTCAGGCGCCTGCCCCGCTTCGCGCTGACCTACCGCATCATCCTCGTCGGCACCTTCGTGATGACTGTCGTCTTCGACCTCACGGTGGCGGTGGAAGTCGGCCTGATCCTGGCCTGCGTCTTCTTCATCTGGCGCATGGGCCAGATGTTTCAGGTACGGGACCACCGGCCCGACGAGCTGCCCCCCGGCGTGCAGGCCTTCGAGCTCTTCGGCTCGCTCTTCTTCGGCGCCGTGGGGCAGATCGAGGACCTGCCGGCGCGTGTGCAGCCCGGCACGCGTGCCGTGGTGCTGGAGATGCACCGCCTGATCTCGGTGGATACCTCGGGCCTGGACGCACTCAAGCAGTTGCATCGGGCGCTGCAGCGGCGCGCAGTGGCGCTGGTATTGGCCAACGTGAACGAGCAGCCGCTGTCGCTGATCCAGCGTTCGGGCTTCGAGGCGCTGCTGGGCGCCGAGAATATCGTGCCCAATATGGCTGCGGCCCTGGGTGCAGAGGACCCGTTGGCCGACCCGTCGGCCGTCTGACCGGCCCGTAGAATGGCCCACCCCCTCGCCGCACCCGCCATGCCTTTGTTCTGGAAGCCCTACAAGTCCGAGCTGACGTCCTTCATCGAGGAACTCAAGGCCAGGAAGCCCACCCTCGAAGCCGAACAGCGCGCCGGCCGTGCCCTGCTGTGGGACCAGGCGCTGGACTGCGCGGGCCAGGCCGAGTGGCAGGACGCCGCGCTCAAGCAGCAGCCCTACGTCTACCAGACCAAGACCTGCGTTTGAGCTCCACCGAGCTGGCACCCGAAAGCGACGCGCCGCTGCCCCAGGTGGTGGACCAGGTCGCGGTGGCGCGCCTGTACGGCGAGCCGCTGTTTCGCATGCCGCTGGACCTGTATATCCCGCCGGATGCGCTGGAGGTCTTCCTCGAGGCCTTCGAGGGGCCGCTGGACCTGCTGCTCTACCTGATCCGGCGCCAGAATTTCAACATCCTCGACATTCCCCTGGCCAGCGTGACGCGCCAGTACCTGGAGTACGTCGAGCAGATCCGCAGCCACAACCTCGAACTGGCGGGCGAGTACCTGTTGATGGCCGCGATGCTCATCGAGATCAAGTCGCGCATGCTGCTGCCGCCCAAGCGCAGCGCCGAAAGCGGCGAGCCCGAGGACCCACGCGCCGAACTCATGCGCCGGCTGGTGGAGTACGAACAGATCAAGCTCGCCGCGGCCCAACTCGACAGGCTGCCGCTGCTGGGCCGCGACTTCCTGCGCGCGCAGGTGCATATCGAACAAAGCCTGCAGCCGCGCTGGCCCGAGGTGCACGCCGATGACCTGCGCCAGGCCTGGCGCGAGATCCTGCAGCGCGCCCGGCTCAACCAGCATCACCAGATCTCGCGCGAGCAGCTCTCGGTGCGAGAGCACATGAGCATCGTGCTGCGCAAGCTGCAAGGCCGGCGCTTCGTGGAATTCCACGAGCTCTTCGACGTGAGCCGCGGCGCGCCGGTGCTGGTGGTGACCTTCATCGCCATGCTCGAGCTCTCACGCGAGCAGTTGCTCGAGGTGACGCAGGCCGAGGCCTTTGCGCCCATCTACGTGCGGCTGGCCTACCAGCCGAGTTGAAGGACGCGCCCGCTCAGTGGGGGCGCCCGCCGTGGCGCCCGGCGTTGGCCAGCAGCGCGCTGCCACTGACACCGGCGAACAGCGCCGCCGCGCGCACCTTGATCTCCAGCAGTTCGCTCGCACTCACCGAGTACTGGCCCGTGGTGCGGTTCAGGTCGACACGGAACTCCACGTCCTTGCCCTCGTTGGACAGGGTGCCGCTGGTGAATTCGTAGTCGTCGCTCTCGCAGGGCAGGCCACGCACATCCGCGTCGTAGTCCCGGTACTCCACGCGCGTGATCTCGCCGCTGGCCAGGTTGAGCAGCGCCGTGGCGAGGATGACCTCGTCGGTCAGTTCATCGGAAATCGTGATCGGCACTTTCAAATCCACTGCGCTCGCCCCTGGGTCAAAGGCCGTGATTCTGCACGCGACGCGTCGACCGAGCCTGTCGCGCACGAAGCCCGGGCCCCGACCGTCAATGCGCCTGGTCCCAATTTGCACCCACGCCGACCTCGGCACGCAGCGGCACCCTGAGCTGGGCCACGCCGGCCATCAGGCGTGGAATGGCCTCGCGGGCCCAGTCGATCTCGGCCTGCGGCACCTCGAGCACCAGTTCGTCGTGCACCTGCATGACCATGCGCGTGGCGCGCCGCTGGCCGTCGAGTTCGGCCTGCACCGCGATCATCGCCAGCTTGATGAGATCGGCGGCCGTGCCCTGCATGGGCGCGTTGATGGCCTGGCGCTCGGCGCCACTGCGCATCTGGCCGTTGCCCGAGTGGATCTGCGGCAGCCACAGGCGGCGGCCGAAGACGGTCTCGACATAGCCCTTGTCCCTGGCCCGAACCCGCGTCTCGTCCATATAGCGCTTGACGCCGGCGAAGCGCGCGAAATACTTGTCGATGTAGTCCTTGGCGGCCTTCTGCTCGATGCCCAGGTTGCTCGCCAGCCCATACGCGCCCATGCCGTAGATGAGACCGAAGTTGATGACCTTGGCGTAGCGGCGCTGCTCGCTGGAGACCTGGTCCACGGGAACGCCGAAGACCTCGCTGGCCGTCGCCTTGTGGACGTCGATGCCTTCGGCGAAGGCGCGCAGCAGCGCCGGGTCTTCGCTGATGTGGGCCATGATGCGCAGCTCGATCTGCGAGTAGTCGGCACTCATCAGCACATGGCCCGGCGGGGCGATGAAGGCCTCGCGCACGCGCCGGCCCTCGGGCGTGCGGATGGGAATGTTCTGCAAGTTGGGGTCGTTGCTGGCCAGGCGGCCCGTCACCGCCACCGCCTGCGCGTAATTGGTGTGCACCCGGCCGGTGGCCGGGTTGACCATCAGCGGCAGCTTGTCGGTGTAGGTGCCCTTGAGCTTGGCCAGGCTGCGGTGGTCGAGGATGCGCGCCGGCAGCGGGTAGTCGGCAGCGAGCTCCTGCAGCACTTCCTCGTCGGTGCTGGGCGCGCCGCTGGCGGTCTTCTTCTTCACCGGCAGGCCGAGTTTGGTGAAGAGGATTTCGCCGATCTGCTTGGGGCTGCCCAGATTGAACGGCTGGCCGGCGATGGCGTAGGCCTCGGCTTCGAGCGCCACCATGCGCTCGGCGAGCTCCTGGCTCTGGCGCGCGAGCACCGCAGCGTCGATGAGCACGCCGTGGATCTCGATGCGCTCCAGGATGATGCTCACCGGCATTTCGATGCACTCGTAGACGTAGCGCAAGCCAGCGTCGGCTTCGAGCTCAGGCCACAGCACCTGGTGCACCTGCAGCGTCATCTCGCTGTCTTCGCCCGAATATTCGGCGGCCTTGGCCAGGTCGAGCTGGGCGAACGGGATCTGGCTCGCGCCCTTGCCGCACACGTCCTCATAGCTCAGGCCCTTGCGGCCCAGGTGGCGCTCGGCCAGGCTTTCCAGGCCGTGCGGCTTGTGCGCCTCGAGCACGTAGCTCTGAAGCATGGTGTCGTGGCGGTAGCCCTGCACGGGGATGCCGTGGTTGGCGAACACATGCAGGTCGTACTTGATGTTCTGCCCGACCTTGGCCCGGCCCGCGTCTTCGAGCCAGGGTTTCATGCGCGCCAACACCGCGTCCAGCGGCAACTGCTCGGGTGCGCCGGGGTAGGTGTGGGCCAATGGCACGTAGGCGGCGCGGCCGGGCTCGGTGGCGAAGCTGATGCCGACGATGCGCGCGCGCATGCTGTCGAGCGAGTCGGTCTCGGTATCGATGGCCACCAGTTCGGCCGCCGCAAGCTGCGCCAGCCAGTGCTCCAGCCGCTCCCAGGTGGTGACGGTCTCGTACTCGCGCGCCAAGGTCGGGCCTGGCGCTACGACGGTGGTCGAGGCGACGATAGGGTCCGCGCCTTGCCCTGCACTGGCTTCCCGGGGCGGTGACTCGACTTCTCTCAGCCAGGTCTTGAAACCAAAGCGCTGATAGAAATCGTGCAGGCCATCGCGATCCCCCTCGCGTAGCGCCAGCGCCTCCAGCGCCGGCCAGCCGCTGACATGACCGGCAAGGTCGCAGTCGGTGACCACGGTGATCAACTTGCGCCCGGTCGGCAACCAGTCCAGCGCCTTGCGCAGGTTCTCGCCCACCGCACCGTGGATGCCGTCGGCCGCGGCCACGACACCGTCGAGTGAGCCGTAGTCGGCAATCCACTTCGCCGCCGTCTTGGGACCGACCTTCGCCACGCCGGGCACGTTGTCCACGACGTCGCCCACCAGCGTCAGATAGTCCACGATGCGCTCCGGCGGCACGCCGAATTTGGCCTTCACGCCTTCGATGTCGAGCTTCTCGTTGCTCATCGTATTGATCAGCGTGATGTCCTCGGTGACGAGTTGCGCCAGGTCCTTGTCGCCGGTGGAGATGATCACCTTGTGCCCGCTGGCCGCGGCCGCGCGCGCCAGCGTGCCGATGGCGTCGTCGGCCTCGATGCCCGGCACCACCAGCACCGGCCAGCCGAGCAAGCGCACCACCTCGTGGATGGGCTCGATCTGCTGCACCAGGGCTTCGGGCATGGGCGAGCGCTGGGCCTTGTATTCGGCATACCAGGCGTCGCGAAAGGTGGGGCCCTTGGCGTCGAACACGCAGGCCGCATGCTCCGCCGGAATCTGCTCGCGCAGCCGCTTCATCATGGCCACCATGCCGTGCACCGCGCCGGTGGGGAAGCCGTCCGGCGCGCGCAGGTCGGGCATGGCGTGGTAGGCGCGGTAGAGGTAGCTGGAACCGTCCACCAACAGCATGATTTTCTCGGTCATCCGTCGATTGTGGCGCGCGGCACGTCACAACCGTGCCTGCGCTGTGCCTGCACCGCCCGCGCTGCGTAGAATCCCTGCGATGACCTCTGCCCGCTCGCTCGCCATCGCCGTGCTGACCCTTTGCGCAGGCGGCGTTTGTGCGGCCCAGGCCGTGGCCCCCGCCCGGGCCGCTGCGGCCCCGGCTGCGGCCTCTGCGGCGGCCGGCGGCGAACTCAAGCGCACGGTGATCGAAGACGAGGGCGTGCGCATCGAGGAAACCCGATTGCGAGGCCGGGCCCAGCGCATCACCGTGCAGAGCAAGGTGGGCGGCGCCCGGCCCTACGAGATCATCGTCGGCCCCGGCGGGCGCGACCCCTCGCAGGACCGCGGCGCGACCGGCCAGAGCACCTGGTCGGTGCTGGCGTTCTAGCGGCGCGATGGCGGTCTATACCGAAGTCGGCCGCGACGAGGCCGACGCCCTTTTTCGACGCCTGGGCCTGGGGCCGCTGACGGACCTGCAGGGCATCCGCTCGGGCATAGAGAACACCAACTACTACGCCACCACGCCGCAAGGCCAGTGGGTGCTGACGCTGTTCGAGCGCCTCTCGGCCGAGCAACTGCCGTACTACCTGCGCCTGATGCAGCACCTGGCCGTGCGCGGCATCCCGGTGCCGGCGCCGCAGCCCGGTGCCGAGGGCACGCTGGTGCACTGCCTGGCCGGCAAGCCCGCCGCGGTGGTGACGCGACTGCCGGGCAGCCACCGCACCGTGCCGGCGGCGTTGCACTGCGCACAGGTGGGCGAGATGCTGGGCCGCATGCACCTGGCCGCAGCTGATTTCGAATGGCAGCAGCCGCACCTGCGTGGCCTGGCCTGGTGGGGCGAGACGGTGCCCCTGGTGCTGCCGCATCTGGCCACCGAGCAGGCAACCTTGCTGCGCGACGAACTCGAATTCCATCGGCATCTGGCGGCCACGCCGGCCTTCCAGGCGCTGCCGCGCGGGCCCATCCACGCCGACCTGTTCCGTGACAACGTGATGTTCGACGACACCGCCGGGCCCGACCGCCTGTGCGGCTTCTTCGATTTCTATTTCGCCGGCACCGATACGCTGCTCTTCGACCTGGCGGTGTGCCTCAACGACTGGTGCTGTGACGCCGCCACCGGCGCGCTCGATGAAGGCCTGGCGGCCGTCTTCGTGGCCGCGTACGAACGCGCCCGGCCGCTGACCGGCGGCGAGTTGCGCGCCCTGCCCGCGCTGCTGCGCGCCGCGGCGCTGCGCTTCTGGATCTCGCGCTTGTGGGACTGGCACCTGCCGCGTGACGCGGCGCTGCTGCAGCCCAAGGATCCGGACCCCTTCGAACGCATCCTGCGCCAGCGCATCGCCCAACCCTGGCATCCACCACGCTGACGCCATGAGCCTTCTCCTCAAGCCCGTTCCCGCCTCGCACGGCCCGCGCTGGATCGTCGACGCATTCCGTCTCTACGCGCGCCGGCCCCTGGCCTTCACGGCGCTGTTCACGATCTTCCTCTTCGCGGCGTTGCTGGTCGCCCTGGTGCCGCTGCTGGGCGGGCTGGTGCAGATGATGTCGCTTCCCATGCTCTCGCTGGGCTTCATGGTGGCCAGCCAGTCGGCCTTGCTCGACGGCCCCGTGCACCCTCGCCAGTTCATCGAGCCGCTGCGTGGCGACGCGGCGCGCCGCCGCTCGCTGCTGACGCTGTGCGCCATCTACGGCGTGGCGGCACTCATCATCCTGCTGGTGGCCGATGCCGTATCGGGCCACGCCTGGGAGCGGCTGCAGCAGCTCATGGCCAAGGGCGAAATGGACCAAGTGCAGATCGACGCGCTGCTCAGCGAGCCCGGGGTCGGTTTGGGCCTGGTGCTGGGGACGGTGCTGGTCGCGCTGCTCTCGGTGCCGTTCTGGCACGCGCCGGCCCTCGTGCACTGGGGCGGCCAGGGCGTGGCGCAGGCCCTCTTTTCAAGCACGCTGGCGGTGTGGCGCTGCCGGGGCGCGTTCTTCACCTATTCGCTGGCCTGGGTGGGCGTGATGCTGGGCTTTGGCACCCTGGCCGCCCTGGTGCTGGCGCTGCTGGGCGTGCCGCAGATGGCCGGCCTGCTGGGCGTGCCCGCGGGGCTGGTGTTCTCGGCCGTGTTCTACATCTCGCTGCTGTTCACCTTCAACGACAGCTTTGGCGGCGCCGCGGCAGCGGCGGCCGAGCCGCCCGCGAATATCCGGCCCTGATTTTCAATCGACCGGCGTGAGCTTGGCGATGGCCAGCACCAGCCACTTGGCTCCGTGGCGGCCAAAATGCACCTGGGCACGCGCATCGCTGCCCAGCCCCTCGAGCACCATCACCACGCCTTCGCCGAATTTGGTGTGGAACACCGTCTGGCCCACGCGCAGGCCCTGGCCCGCGCTCGGCGAGTTCCGCAGGCTCTGGCCCGCGCTCGACGGGTTCCGCGGGCCCGCGGCATTCGCGGCCTGCGGCGGGGCGACACGGCCCGCCCCCACGATGCCCGACAGCCCCGTGCCGCGCTCCCAGGCCTGCTGGTATTCGCGGGCATAGCCCGAGCCGAAGGCCTGGCTGCGCGGCGTGATCCACTTCAGCGTGGCTTCGGGCAACTCGTCGAAGAAGCGGCTCTTCACGTTGTAGCGCGTCTGCCCGTGCAGCATGCGCGTCTGGCTGAAGCTCAGGTACAGCCGCCGGCGCGCCCGCGTGATGGCCACGTACATCAGGCGGCGCTCTTCTTCCACGCCGTCGGCTTCGGCGAGCGACTGCTCGTGCGGGAACAGCCCCTCCTCGATGCCGGTGATGAATACGGCGTCGAACTCCAGCCCCTTGGCCGAATGCACCGTCATGAGCTGGATGGCGTCGGCACCGGCCTGGGCCTGGTTGTCGCCGGCCTCCAGCGAGGCATGCGTGAGGAAGGCCGCCAGCGGCGACATGATTTCACCGGTATCGGCGTCGGGCGTGACGGCTGCGCCGGCGGCTGCGGCCGCCTGCTCGTCGATGGGCAGCGCAACGGCGTCCTTGCCGAAGCCTTCCTGGGTGACGAAGCTCTCTGCGGCGTTGACCAGCTCCTCGAGGTTCTCGATGCGGTCCTGGCCTTCCTTGTCGGTGCGATAGAAGTCGACGAGGCCCGTGTCCGCCAGCACATGCTCGATGATCTGGCGCAGCGTCAGGCCCTGCGTGGCCGCACGCATGCCGTCCACCAACGCCACGAAGGCCTGCAGGTTGGCGCCCGCCTTGCCCGGGATCGCGCCCACGCTTTGCGCCAGGCTGCGAGCGCTGGTGCGGGCAGCGTCCTGCAGCAGCTCCAGGCTGCGCGCGCCTATGCCGCGCGTGGGGAAGTTCACCACGCGCAGGAAGCTGGTGTCGTCGTTGGGGTTCTCCAGCAAGCGCAGGTAGGCCAGCGCGTGCTTGACCTCGGCGCGTTCGAAGAAGCGCAGGCCGCCATACACGCGGTAAGGCACGCCGGCGTTGAAGAGCGCGCTTTCCAGCACGCGGCTTTGCGCATTGCTGCGGTAGAGCAGCGCGATCTCGCTGCGCGGCGTGCCGCTGCGGTGCAGCGCTTGCGCTTCTTCGAGCAACCACTGCGCCTCGGCGTAGTCGCTGGTGGACTCGAATACGCGCAGCGGCTCGCCCGCACCGGCATCGGTGCGCAGGCTCTTGCCCAGGCGGCGCTGGTTGTGGCCGATGAGGCCGTTGGCAGCGTCCAGGATGTGGCCGAAGGAGCGGTAGTTCTGCTCCAGCTTGATGACGCGCGGCACGCGGTACTCGCGCTCGAAATCGGCCATGTTGCCCACGCGCGCGCCGCGGAAGGCGTAGATGCTCTGGTCGTCGTCGCCCACGGCAATCACGCTCTGGGTCGCTGCCCGCGACTCAGAGGTCCCCACCCTGCCGGGTGGAGGTGCAAACATCTTCAGCCAGGCGTACTGCAGCCGGTTGGTGTCCTGGAACTCGTCCACCAGCACATGCTGGAAGCGCCGCTGGTAATGTTCGCGCAGCGGGTCGTTGTCGCGCAGCAGCTCGTAGGTGCGCAGCATGAGCTCGGCGAAATCGACCACGCCTTCGCGCTGGCACTGGTCTTCGTAGGCCTGGTAGATCTCGACGAGCTTGCGCGTCTGCTCGTCGCGCAGCTCCACGTCCCGTGGCCGCTCGCCCTCTTCCTTGCGCGCGGCAATGAACCAGGTCACCTGCTTGGGCACGAAGCGTTCTTCGTCCAGGTTCATGCCCTTGATGACGCGCTTGACGGCGCTGAGCTGGTCGCTGCTGTCGAGGATCTGGAAGCCTTGCGCCAGCCCGGCGAGCTTCCAGTGCGCGCGCAGAAAGCGGTTGCACAGGCCGTGGAAGGTGCCTATCCACATGCCGCGCACGGCCACCGGCAGCATGGCGGACAGCCTTGTGAGCATCTCCTTGGCCGCCTTGTTGGTGAAGGTCACGGCCAGCACGCCACCGGGCGAGACCTGCCCGGTCTGCAACAGCCAGGCGATGCGCGTGGTCAGCACCCGCGTCTTGCCCGAGCCCGCACCGGCCAGGATCAGCGCCGGCACGGCCGGCAGCGTCACCGCGGCCAGCTGCTCGGGGTTCAGGTGCTGCAGCAGGCGCTCGTCGGTGGGGTGCATGTCAGTACCGCCCGGCCGCCCGAAGGTACTGACGCGCCCCCCTGGGGGGCAGCGAACGAAGTGAGCGTGGGGGCATCATGAGCCCATTCTAGGAGGGGCCCCGGCGTAGAATTCGCCACCGGCCCGGACCTCGCAGTTCGCGCCGGTTTTTTGCTTTCTGGGGCCTGCCATGGAAATCTTCGACTACGACCACATCCTGCTGCTGCCGCGCAAGTGCCATGTGGAAAGCCGCAGCGAATGCGACCCGTCGGTCGAATTCGGCGGCCGGCGCTTCGTGCTGCCGGTGGTGCCGGCGAATATGAAGACCGTGATCGACGAGCCGATCAGCGAGATGCTGGCGCGCAGCGGCCATTTCTACGTGATGCACCGCTTCGACCTCGACAGCGTGGCCTACGCCCGGCGCATGCGCGACAAGGGCCTCTTCGTCTCGATCAGCTCGGGGGTCAAGCCCGCGGACTTTGCCGCCATCGACCGCCTGGCAGCCGAAGGCCTGGGTGCCGACTACATCACCATCGACGTCGCCCACGGCCACGCCGAGAGCGTGCGCAAGGCCATCGCGCATATCAAGGCGAAGCTGCCGGGCACCTTCGTGATCGCCGGCAACGTGGCCACGCCCGAGGCCGTGATCGAACTCGAGAACTGGGGCGCCGACGCCACCAAGGTGGGCGTGGGCCCGGGCAAGGTCTGCATCACCAAGCTCAAGACCGGCTTCGGCACCGGGGGCTGGCAGCTCAGCGCGCTGAAGTGGTGTGCCCGCGTGGCCACCAAGCCGATCGTCGCCGACGGCGGCATCCGCCACCACGGCGACATCGCCAAGAGCGTGCGCTTCGGCGCCGCGATGGTCATGGTGGGCTCGCTCTTCGCGGGCCACGAGGAATCCCCCGGCGCCACGGTGGAAGTCGACGGCCGGCGCTACAAGGAGTACTACGGCAGCGCCAGCGACTTCAACAAGGGCGAGTACAAGCACGTCGAGGGCAAGCGCATCCTGGAGCCCATCAAGGGCGCCCTGGCGGAGACGCTGCGCGAGATGCGCGAGGACCTGCAGAGCTCGATCAGCTACGCCGGTGGGCGCAGGCTGGCCGACCTGAAGAAGGTCAACTACGTGGTGCTCGGCGGCGAGAACGCCGGGGAACACCTGTTCATGTAGCGGCCACCGGCCCGGGGTCAGCGGCCCAGCATGCCTTGCCGCTCCCCAGGCTCGACGGCCCGCCGCGCCGCGCCACGCAGTGACTGCGGCAATTCGCGCGTGCTCGCCGCCGGGCAGCCGCCGCCATCGGCGTAGCGGGCCGCCGCCGCCAGCAGCGGCTCGACCATGCTGCCGATGGGCAGGGTGAAGTCTTCCGCCACCGGGCAGGTGGCGCCGAAGCCGTCGAAATAGCGGCCCTCATTGCGCTGGTTGACGCTCTCGAAATTGACCGCGCTGTAGGTATACCCGCAGGCGCTGGCGGGCAGGAAGCCGACCGGCTTGCCGCAGGTGGTTTCGCCGATGGCGATGACTTCGATGCCCGCACCACGCAGGCCGTTGATGACCTGCTCGCTGGCCGAACAGGTGCGCCGCCCCATCAGCACGAAGGCCCTGGGCATCCCCAGCGACGAGGCGAGCGAGCTGAACATGAAACTCTGGTTGTTGATGGCCGCGCGCTTGTCGTTGTAGAGCAGCGTGGCGAAGCTCAGGCCGCTGCCGCGCAGGCCGGCGATGTACGAGGCCAGCGTGGCGCCGGTGGAGACCAGCCCGCCGCCGTTGTAGCGCAGGTCCAGCACCACGTCGCTCACGCCGGCGGCCTTGAACTGCGAGAAGGCGGTCTCCAGCGGCGCCAGCGCCTGGCTGATCATGTCCTTGACGACCACGTAGCCCAGCTTGCGGCCGCCGGCGGACTGCAGCACGGCGCCATTCGTCACCGGAGTCAGGAGGAACACGGCAGCCGTCAGCGACACATTGCGGTCGCTGCCGTTGCGGCGCAGCACCAGCGCCAGCGTGTCGCCGGCGTTGGCCGCGCTCAGGGCGGTGAAGTCGTTGGCTGCGACCAGCACGGAGGCCAACTGACCGTTGATCGATATCACCTGATCGCCGCGCTGCACGCCCTGGGCGGCCGCCGGCGAGGCCGGCTCGACGTGGCGCACATACAGCGGCAGCGTGCCGTCGCCCGCCACCTCGAGCCCGGCCACCGAAACACCGTAGCCCAGCGTGGCGCCGTCGCCGAAGAAGCGGTTGAAGCTCTCGTCGGTTTCGCGGCGGCTCCAGCGGTCGGCCGGGAAGTTGGCATCGGTGCCTGTGTAGAGCAGCGCGTTGAAATAGCTGTCGACATCGGTGTAGGGCGCCGGGTCGGGCCGGGGCGCCAGCCGGTACCAGAAGTACCACTCGTTCATATAGTCGCCCAGCCATTGCTTTTGCTCGGCCACGGTGCAGGCCAGCGGCGTTTCGGCGGTCCCGCCGCCGCCGCAGGCGGCCAGCAGCACGGGCACGGCGGCCAGGGCCAACAGGCGTTGGAGCTTTCGCACGCCACGGGGCAGTCGTGTGGACAAGGACATTTTCGAGTCTCCAACGGGCGTATGGGGCCGGGGGCGCCCGGGGTTGCGGAAGGCGGTTGCAGAGGGTCGCGACCTACAATCGCAACCCTTCCCGCCCACTTTCCGTTGACACGGCGTGCCGTGCCGATTTGTATCGTTTTGCCCTGCCTATCATGACCGAGCTCGCCAAGTCCTTCGAACCCGCCGCCATCGAAGCCCATTGGGGCCCGCTGTGGGCCAGCGCTGCCGCCCACTCGCCCACCCTGGACCCGGCCCGGCCGTCGTTCAGCATCCAGCTCCCGCCCCCCAATGTGACGGGCACGCTGCACATGGGCCACGCGTTCAACCAGACCATCATGGACGCGTTGACACGCTACCACCGCATGCGCGGCTTCAATACGCTGTGGCTGCCAGGCACCGACCACGCCGGCATCGCCACCCAGATCGTGGTGGAGCGCCAGCTGCAGGACGCCGGCCGCTCGCGCCACGACCTGGGCCGCAAGAATTTCGTGGCCCAGGTGTGGGACTGGAAGGCCACCAGCGGCGCCACCATCACCAACCAGATGCGCCGCATGGGCGACAGCGTGGACTGGTCGCGCGAGTACTTCACGATGGACGACAAGCTCTCGGCCGTCGTCACCGAGACCTTCGTGCGGCTCTTCGACGAAGGCCTGATCTACCGCGGCAAGCGCTTGGTGAGCTGGGACCCGACACTCAAGTCGGCCGTCTCCGATCTCGAAGTGGAAAGCGAGGAGGAAGAAGGCTTCCTCTGGCACATCCGCTATCCGCTGGAAGACGGCTCCGGCTCGGTGGTGGTGGCCACCACCCGCCCCGAGACGATGCTGGGCGACACCGCGGTGATGGTGCACCCCGATGACGGGCGCTATACGGCGCTGATAGGCCAGCGCGTGAAGCTGCCGCTGACGGAGCGCCTGATCCCGGTCATCGCCGACAGCTATGTGGACCGCGAGTTCGGCACCGGCGTGGTCAAGGTCACGCCCGCACACGACGCCAACGACTACGCCGTGGGCCAGCGCCACGGCCTGCCGATGATCGGCGTGCTCGACCTGGCCGCCAAGGTCAACGCCAATGCACCCGAGGCCTACCGCGGGCTGGACCGCTTCGTCGCGCGCAAGAAGGTCGTGGCCGACCTCGAAGCGCTGGGGTTGCTGGTGGAAGCCAAGAAGCACCGTCTCACCGTGCCGCGCTGCGCGCGCACCGGCCAGGTCGTCGAGCCCATGCTCACCGACCAGTGGTTCGTGGCCGTCAACAAGGCCGCCGCCGATGGCACCAGCATCGCTGAAAAAGCCCGCCGCGCAGTGGCCAGCGGCGAGGTTCGCTTCGTGCCCGACCAATGGGTCAACACCTACAACCACTGGATGAACAACATCCAGGATTGGTGCATCAGCCGCCAGCTCTGGTGGGGCCACCAGATCCCGGCCTGGTACGGCACGGGCGGCGAGTTGTTCGTCGGCCGCAGCGAGGACGAAGCGCGTGCGCGCGCCGGCGCCGCCGGCTACGACGGCCCGCTCACGCGCGACGAAGACGTGCTCGACACCTGGTACTCATCCGCACTGGTGCCCTTTTCCACCCTGGGCTGGCCCGGCAAGACCGTGGAGCAGGATCTCTTCCTGCCCAGCACCGTGCTCGTCACCGGCTTCGACATCATCTTCTTCTGGGTCGCCCGGATGATCATGATGACGACGCACTTCACTGGCAAGGTGCCCTTCCGCGACGTCTACATCCACGGCCTGGTGCGCGACGCGCAGGGCCACAAGATGAGCAAAAGCGAAGGCAACGTGCTCGACCCGGTGGACCTGATCGACGGCATCGAGCTGGCCCCGCTGCTGGACAAGCGCACGACGGGGCTGCGCAAACCCGAGACCGCACCGCGCGTGCGCAAGCAGACCGAAAAGGAATTCCCCGAGGGCATCCCGGCCTTCGGCGCGGATGCCTTGCGCTTCACGATGGCCAGCTACGCCACGCTGGGCCGCAATATCAACTTCGATGCCAAGCGCTGCGAGGGCTACCGCAACTTCTGCAACAAGCTCTGGAACGCGACCAAGTTCGTGCTCATGAACTGCGAGGGCAAGGACTGCGGGCTCGAGGCGCACGCCCCGGCCGAGGGCGCGCCCGGCGGCGCCTTCCACGGCGACCTGAGGCTTTCCGCAGCCGACCGCTGGATCGTCGGCGAGCTGCAGCGCGTGGAGGCGGCGGTGGCCCAGGGCTTCGCCGACTACCGGCTGGACAACGTCGCCAACGCCGTCTATGCCTTCGTGTGGGACGAGTACTGCGACTGGTACCTCGAGATCGCCAAGGTGCAACTGGCCCAGGCGGCGAAGGCCGGCGCCCAAGCCGAGGCACGCGCCACGCGCCACACGCTCATCCGCGTGCTGGAGACCGTGCTGCGCCTGTTGCACCCGGTGGCGCCATTCATCACGGCCGAACTGTGGGAATCGGTGGCGCCCGTGGCGGGCCGCAAGGTCGCGGCCAGCATCGTCACCGCACCCTATCCGCAGGCCCAGCCGGAAAGGATAGACCCCGCCGCCGATGCCTGGGTGGCGCGCCTGAAGGGCGTGGTGGCCGAGTGCCGCAGGCTGCGCAGCGAAATGAGCCTGCCCCCGGGCGAGCGCGTGCCGCTGCTGACGCTGGGCGATGAAGGCTTCGTGCGCGAGGCCGCGCCGCTGCTGCAGGCGCTGGCGCGGCTGGCCGAGGTGCGCCCCCTGGCGGACGAGGCAGCCTTCTCCGCGGCCACGGCCAACGCGCCCGTGGCCCTGAGCGGCGACATGCGACTGGCGCTGCACGTGCAAGTGGACATCGCCGCCGAACAGGCGCGGCTGGCCAAGGAGATTGCGCGCTTGCAGGGCGAGATCACCAAGGCCGAGGCCAAGTTGTCCAACGAGACCTTCGTGGACCGCGCGCCGCAAGCCGTGGTGGCGCAGGAGCGCGCGCGCCTGGCCGACTTCAGGCAAGCATTGGGCCGTCTTCAAACCCAGCAAGATCGTCTGGCCGCGTCCGCCTGAATTCGGATCTCTCGGGCAGCGCAAGGAGCAGTTCGTCGATGCGTCGGGCCACGGCCCAGGCGCTGCGCTCGCGCGACTGCAGCGTGGTGGCGCCCACGCGCGGCGTGACTTGCAGGGTGTCGATATGGCGCAGCGGCCGCCCGGGGTCGAGCAGCCCCGGCTCCAGGCTGTCGAACCAGGCCGCGGCCAACGGGCCCTGGGTCAGCGCAGCGGCCAGCGCGGCTTCGTCGAACAGCCCGGAATGCACCAGGCTCACGACGACCTGGTCCTGCCTGCACTCGGACAGCATGCGCTCCCCGAACAGGCCTGCGTAACGCGGGAAGTAGGTCAGCAGCACGCACACGGCGTCGCTGCTGCGCAGCAAGTCGGTCAACAAGACCGGCTCCACGCCGGCACGCGCCCAGCCGGCGTCGGAGGCATGCACGCCGGGGTCGTAGCCGACGACGCGGGCGCCGAAGGCCGCGAGCAATTGGGCCAGATGCTTGGTCGTGGGCGTCATGCCCACCACGCCGACCGTCGTGCCGCCGATTTCGCGGCCGACCAGCAGGCCCTCGCTGTTGAGTACAGGCACGCGGCGCAGCATCTGAAGGAGGGCACCGATCGCGAATTCGGCCTCCGCCGCCGCGCTGGCACTGGCCGGCCGCACTACTTCGATGCCGGCGCGGGCGCAAGCCTCGATGTCGATATTTTCCGCCCCCGCCGAAAGCCGGCCCACGATGCGCAAATGCGGGGCGCGGTGCAATACACCCGCGTCGATCGCCACTGACGGGGGAGTGATCACGGCCCGCACGCGCGCCAGCATGCGGCGAAAGGCCTGCGGATCCTGGGCAAGTTCCGGCGCCAGGCGCACGGCATGGCGGGCGCCCAGCCACTGAAGGACGTCGGCGCTGAGCGGTTCGACGATCAGGACATCCATCGACGCGGGCGTGAAAGTGTCATACGGCGGGTGAGAGGCCACATGCCACAATCGGCCGGAGTGAACCCATTCTAAAGAGCTCATGCACATCCGGAAGGCGATTTTCCCTGTAGCCGGTCTTGGTACACGCTTTCTGCCGGTCACGAAGGCGCAACCCAAGGAGATGCTCCCCGTCGTCGACAAGCCCCTCATCCAGTACGCGGTGGAGGAAGCCTACGCGGCCGGTGTGCGCGAAATGATTTTCGTTACCGGCCGGCACAAGCGGCCCATCGAAGACCACTTCGACATGACCTTCGAGCTCGAAGTGGCGCTCGAGCAAGCCGGGAAGCAGGAATTGCTGGCCGTGGTGCGCAGCGTCAAGCCCGACGACATGGAGTGCATCTATGTGCGCCAGGCGCAGGCCCTGGGGTTGGGGCACGCCGTGCTGTGTGGTCAGCGCCTGGTGGGCGACCAGCCTTTCGCCGTGCTCCTGGCCGACGACCTGATGGTGGGCGAGCCGCCCGTGCTCGCGCAAATGGTGGAGCAGTACGCCGAGTGGCGGACTTCGATCCTGGCCGTGCAGGAAGTGCCCGCCGAGCAGACCCGGCGCTACGGCATCGTCGACGGCACCGAGGTGAACGAGCGCCTGCTGGACGTCAGCCGCATCGTCGAGAAGCCCGCGCCGGAGGATGCGCCCTCTCGCCTGGGCGTGGCGGGCCGCTACATCCTTACGCCCGGTGTCTTCCACGAGATCGCTGCCCAGCCGCGCGGCGTGGGCGGTGAAATACAGCTCACCGACGGCATCGCATCACTGCTGCGGCGCGAGAAGGTCTTTGCCTACCGCTACCAGGGCAAGCGCTACGACTGCGGCAGCAAGGAAGGCTTCCTGGAAGCCAACGTCGAACTCGCCCTGGCTCACCCAGAGCTCGGAGCGGGCTTTCGCCAGTACCTCAAGAGCCTGAAGCTCTAGCACGCCGCCGGGCCAGGCCGCTTCAGCGGCGCTTGAGCACGTGCTGGAATTCCACACCGACGGTGACCTGCTCGACCAGTTCGTTGCCCGTCTGGCGCGCAAAGGCCTGGAAGTCGCGCAGCGAACCCGGGTCGGTGCAGATCACCCGCAGCAACTCCCCGCTCATCATCTCGGTCAAGGCCTTCTTGGCCTTGAGGATGGGCAGCGGGCAGTTCAGCCCGCGGGTGTCGAGTTCCTTGCTGACGTCCATGGCAGCGGATTCTAGGGCCGCCACGGGACCAGGCAGGCCGAGATGGACTGGCGGCGTCACGCCGGGAAGACGCCGGTGGACAGGTAACGATCGCCGCGGTCGCAGACGATGAATACGATCGTCGCGTTCTCCGCCCGCTGCGCCAGTTGCAGCGCGACTTTGCACGCACCGGCGGCGGAGATCCCGGCGAACAGGCCTTCCTCGCGCGCCAGCCGCCGCGCCATGTCTTCGGCGTCGGCCTGACTCACCAGCACGATTTCGTCCACGCGGCTGGCGTCGTAGATCTTCGGCAGATAGGCCTCGGGCCACTTGCGTATGCCGGGGATGCGCGAACCCTCGGCGGGCTGCACACCGATCACCCGCACGGCGGGATTCACTTCCTTGAGGAAGCGCGAGACGCCGGTGATGGTGCCGGTGGTGCCCATGGCGCTGACGAAATGCGTCACCCGCCCTGCCGTATCGGCCCAGATCTCCGGGCCGGTGGTCTCGAAGTGCACGCGCGGGTTGTCGGCATTGGCGAACTGGTCCAGCACCCGCCCCTTGCCTTCGCGCTGCATCTGCTCGGCGAGGTCGCGCGCATATTCCATCCCGCCGCTGCGCGGCGTGAGGACGAGTTCGGCGCCGAAGGCCCGCATCGTCTGCGCACGCTCCACCGACAGGTCTTCCGGCATCACCAGCACCATGCGGTAGCCGCGGATCGCCGCGGCCATCGCCAGCGCAATGCCGGTGTTGCCCGGGGTGGCCTCGATCAGCGTGTCGCCAGGCCGGATTTCGCCGCGCTGCTCGGCGCGGGCGATCATGCTGATGGCAGGCCGGTCTTTCACCGAACCGGCCGGGTTGCTGCCTTCGAGCTTGCCTAGAATGACGTTGCCGCGCGCCGCGCCCCAGGCGCCCGGCAGGCGCTGCAGGCGCACCAGCGGCGTGTGGCCGATGGCGTCCTCGAGCGTCTTGTAGGCCGGGTGGGCTGCATGCGTCATGGCTGATTCCTCCTGTGAGAACGATTGTGGCAGCGCCGCCGGGGATCGGCCCGCATGTGATAATTCGCGCCGCTTCAGCGTGCCCCTTGGCACCACGCGCCCGCGTGACGAAATCGGTAGACGTAGCGGACTCAAAATCCGCCGCCGCAAGGCGTGCCAGTTCGAGTCTGGCCGCGGGCACCAGCTGGGCTTCCCTCAGCCCACCTCAGGCCCCGACCCATGCCGCCGATCCCGCCGCTCACCCGCAACCTGATGATCGCCTGCACGGTGGCGTACTGCCTGCAGCTCATCGTGCCCGGCCTGATGCAGGGGTTCGAGTTGTTTCCGCTGGCCAGCGGGTACTTCATGCCATGGCAGGTCGTGACCTACGCCTTCCTGCACGGCTCGTTCGAGCACCTGTTCTTCAACATGCTCGGCCTGTGGATGTTCGGCGCCGAACTCGAGCGCCTGTGGGGGCCGCGGCGCTACTGGCAGTTCCTGCTGGCTGGGGTGCTGGCGGCTGCCGTGGCGCAGATGCTGCTGACCTGGGTCACGGGATCGAACGTGCCCACCGTCGGCGCTTCGGGCGGTCTCTTCGCGCTGCTGCTGGCCTTCGGCATGCTGTTCCCCAATCGCATCATCGTGCCGCTGATTCCGCCCATCCCGATGAAGGCGCGCACTTTCGTCATCGTCTTCGGCCTGCTCTCACTGGTACTTGGCTTGTACGGCGGCGGCGGCGTGGCCCACTTCGCCCACCTGGGCGGCATGGTGGGCGGCTTCCTGATGATCCGCTACTGGCGCGGTCACCCGCCGTTCGGCAGGCGCAGGCGCTGAAGCCCTTCGCGCACCGTCGGGTAGCGCAGGCGCAGACGCAGTTCTGTTTTGAGGCGACGGTTGTCCAGGCGCCGCGATTCGCCCATGAAGCTCAGCATCAGCGGGCTGAGCTGGAGGCGCGCCTGGTCTCGCGTGAGCCGAGGCGGGCGCGGCAACCCCCACAAGGCCGCCGCGAGATCGAAGTACTCGCCCATCTTCATCTCGGTGTCGTCGCTGGCGTGGTAGACGCGCTGCGGCGCACCGCGTCCGAGCGCCGCCACGCAAGCGCGGGCCAGATCGTCGGCGTGGATGTGGTTGGTGAACACATCGTCGGCATCGGCCAGCACGGGTGTGCCGCGCGCCAGCCTCTCCCGCGGGTCGCCCCCGGGGCGGTCGAGCGCGTAGATGCCCGGGACGCGCAGGATGGACACCCGCACGCCGGATCGGCGGCCGTACCAACGCAGTTGGGCCTCCGCATCGGCGCGCCGCCGGGCCCGGTCGGTGGCGGGGTTCAGGGCCCGCGTCTCGTCGAGGCGCATCCCCGCGCAGTCGCCATAGACGCCACTGGTGCTGGCGTAGACCAGCCTGCGCACGCGGCCGCCGCGCGCCAGCGCCCGCACCAGTGCCCGCGTGCGCGAGTCGGTCTGGCCCTGCGCTGGCGGCGGTGCGAGGTGCAGCACGGCATCGGCCAGCGCCCCCAGGCGGCCCAGCGTGGTGGCGTCGTCCAGGTCGCCCACCAGGGGCACGGCGCCTAGCGCGCGCAATGTGGCGCCTTGGACTGCGGTGGTGGTCAGGGCCAGCACGCGCCAGCCCGGCGACAACGTTTTCAGGATGCGCCGCCCGACTTCACCGCAACCGACGATGAGCAGCGTGGGGCGGCGGGCGCGAGCACAGGGCGAGGTCATGGCGAGGCTGCGGATCCAAAGTGAGGCCTTGGCCAAGGCCGGGCACAATTCGCGGTCGAGTCTACGTGCCCCTGCATTGCCCACCTTCCCATGAGCTTTCACATCACCCTGAAGCCCGCCGAGCGGGCATTCACCGTCGACAGCGACGAAGCCATCCTGGCCGCGGCCATCCGCCAGGGCGTCGGCCTGCCCTACGGCTGCCGCGACGGCGCCTGCGGTTCGTGCAAGAGCCGGCTGCTCGAAGGGCGCGTCACGCATGGCCCGCACCAGACCAAGGCCCTGTCCACCGAAGAGGAGGCCGCGGGGCTGATCCTGACCTGCTGCGCCCGGCCCCAGACCGATTGCGTAATCGAGGCCCGCAGCGTGCCCGGCGCGGGCGACTTCCCGGTGCTCAAGCTGCCCAGCCGCGTCATCTCGATTGCCCGGGCCGCCAGCGACGTGGCCATCGTGCGGCTGCAGTTGCCGGCGAACCAGAACCTGCAATACCGCGCCGGGCAGTATGTCGAATTCATCCTGCAGGGCGGCGAGCGGCGCAGCTACAGCATGGCCACCGCGCCGCACGACCTGGGCAGCCCGCCGGCCATCGAACTGCACATCCGGCACCTGCCCGGCGGCCGGTTTACCGACCATGTCTTCACGGCGATGAAGGACAGGGACATCCTGCGCATCGAAGGCCCGTTCGGCAGTTTCTTCCTGCGCGAGGACTCCACCAAGCCGATCATCCTGCTGGCCAGCGGCACGGGGTTCGCACCGATCAAGGCGATCGTCGAGCACATGCGGCACCGGGCCATCGCTCGCGACGTGGTGCTGTACTGGGGTGGCCGCCACCGGGCCGACCTCTACCAGCACGAATGGTGCGAGCAGGTGGCCGCCGAGTGGCCGCTGCTGCGCTACGTGCCGGTACTCTCCGAGGCCGACAGCGGCGAAGCCTGGAGCGGACGCACGGGCTTCGTCCACCAGGCCGTGATGGCCGACTGGCCCGATCTCGGCGGCCACCAGGTGTATGCCTGCGGCGTGCCGGCGATGGTGGACGCTGCGCAGCGCGACTTCATCAGCCAGTGCCGACTGCCGGAGGAAGAGTTCTACGCCGATTCCTTTACCTCCGCGGCCGACAAGCTGGCCGCAGCCTGAACACCCACACGCGAGGAATTCCATGCCCAACCGCCGCCATACGCTGATCGTTGCCAGCGCTGCACTCGCCCTGTTCGCTGCCTCTTCCGCCCAGGCGCAGGGCAAGCCCGTGCGCCTCATCGTGCCCTACCCGCCTGGTGGCCCGCTGGATATCAGCGCGCGCGTGCTGGCCGAGCGCGTGAAGGACAGCCTGGGTTCGGTGGTGGTGGAGAACCGCCCCGGGGCCGGCGGCAACCTGGGCGCCGACCTGGCCGCCAAGGCTGCCCCGGACGGCAGCACGCTGGTGATGGGCGCCGTGGCCACCCATGCCATCAACCCCTGGCTGTACAGCAAGCTGCCCTACGACCCGATTCGTGACTTCACGCCCATCACGCTGGTGGCGCAGGTGCCCAACGTGCTGGTGATGAATGCCGAGGCCGCAGCACGGCTATCGATCCACTCGCTGGCCGATCTGGTGGCCTATGCACGCAAGCACCCGGGCCGCCTGAACTACGGCAGCGGTGGCAACGGCAGCGCGGGGCACCTGGCGGGCGAGATGTTCAAGTCGCAAGCCGGGCTGTTTGTCGTGCACATCCCCTATGCCGGCGCCGCGCCGGCGCAGCTGGCGTTGCTCGGCGGGCAGGTCGATTTCAACTTCGACAACCTCGCGGCCGCATCGGCCAACATCAGGAGCGGCAAGCTCAAGGCGCTGGCCGTGACCACCCGCCGACGCGCCAGCGCCATGCCCGAGGTGCCCACGGTGGCCGAGGCCGGGGCGGCGCTGGGCTTGAGCGGCTTCGATATCAGCACCTGGTTCGGGATCTTCGCGCCGGCCGGCTTGCCCGCGGACACCACGGCCAGGCTCAACAAGGCCTTTGTCGAGGCCCTGGGTTCACCCGAGGTGAAGTCCCGCCTGGCCCTGCTCATGGCCGAGCCCTCGCCGACCAGCCCGGAGCAGTTCTCCACCTTCGTGCGCAGCGAACTGCAGAAGTACCGTGCGGTGGTGACCGCCTCGGGTGCCAAGGCCGATTGAGCTGGCCCGGCGGCGGCGCGACCCGGCAGGGTGCCGGGCGGCTCACTCGCCCAGGTACGCCGCCCTCACCTTGGGGTCGGCCAGCAGCGCCTTGGCCTCGCCGCTCATGGTGATCTCGCCCGAATCCATGACATAGCCGCGGTCGGCCAGGCCCAGCGCCCGACTGGCGTTCTGCTCCACCAGCAGCACGGTGGTGCCCCGGCTGTGGATATCGGCCACGACTTCGAAGATCTTGTCCACCATGAGCGGGCTCAGGCCCATCGAGGGCTCGTCCATGAGCAGCACCTTGGGCCGCGCCATCAGCGCACGGCCCATGGCCAGCATCTGCTGTTCGCCGCCACTCAGCGTGCCCGCCAGCTGGGCGCGCCGCTCCTTCAGACGGGGGAAGATGCCGAAGACCATTTCGATGTCGGCATCGATCTCGCCGTCGTCGCGCACGAAGGCACCCATCTGCAGGTTCTCGGTGATCGTCATGCGCGAGAACACGCCGCGGCCCTCGGGCACCATCACCAGGCCTTGCTCGACGAGGTCCCAGGCGCCCTGGCCCTTGATGTTGCGGCCCATGAACTCGATGGCACCGGCGGCCATGATCTGCGTGCCGGTGATCGCCTTGAGCGTGGTGGTCTTGCCCGCGCCGTTGGCCCCGATCAGGACGACGAGTTCGCCCTGGTTGACCTCGAATCTCCCACCCTTGACGGCCTGGATGCCGCCGTAAGCGACCTACAAGCCCGTGACTTTCAACATGCTGGTTGCCATTGGCGTGCCCTGGTCAATGCTTGGCGGCGCCGAGGTAGGCCTCGATCACCTTCTCGTTGCGCTGCACCTCGGCCGGCGTGCCCTCGGCGATCTGCTTGCCGTAGTCGAGCACGGTGACGCGGTCGCACAGGCCCATCACCAGTTTGACGTCGTGCTCGATCAGCAGGATGGTGCGGCCGTCCTTGCGGATGCGGTCTATGAGTTCGCGCAACACCACCTTCTCGGTGGCGTTCATGCCCGCGGCGGGCTCGTCCAGCGCGATGAGCTTGGGGTCGGTGGCCAGGGCGCGGGCGATCTCCAGCCGGCGCTGGTCGCCGTAGGACAGCGTGCGCGCCTTGAATTCGGCGTACTTGCCGATGCCCACGTAGTCGAGCAGCTCCTGCGCGCGCTGGGCAATGGCCGCCTCTTCGGCCTTGAAGCCGGCCGTGCGGAACACCGCGCCGAGCAGCCCCGAGCTGGTGCGAACATGGCGGCCGACCATCACGTTTTCCAGCGCCGTCATCTCGGCGAAGAGCCGGATATTCTGGAACGTGCGCGCAATGCCCGCCTTGGCCACCTCGTGCACCGCGGTGGGCTGGTAGGCCTCGCCGCCGAGCTCGAAGCTGCCGCCGTCGGGCGCATACAGGCCCGTGAGGACGTTGAAAAAAGTCGTCTTGCCTGCGCCGTTGGGGCCGATCAGGCCGTAGATCTGGCCCGCATCGATGCGCATGCCCACGTCGGAGAGCGCCTGCAGACCACCGAAACGCTTGCTCACGCCGGCCACTTTGAGAACAGTTTGTGCCATCTCGCCCCCCTGCTCAGCGCACCGGCGCCGGTGCGCCCTTGCCATGCTCGCGCGCGGGCCACAAGCCCCGTGGGCGCACCAGCATGATGGCGATCATGGCCGAGGCAATCAGCAACTGGCGCAGGATGGACGCATCCAGGCGGCCACCGGTCATGTCCTGCAGCGGCCCGGCCACGTAGCGCAGCACCTCGGGCAGGGCCGCCAGCATCACGGCCCCCAGGATCACGCCCGGCAGGTGGCCCATGCCGCCCAGCACCACCATGGCCACGATCATCACGCTCTCCATGAGGCTGAAGGACTCCGGCGAGACGAAGCCCTGGAAGGCCGCAAACATCGAGCCCGAGACGCCACCAAAGGTGGCACCCATGCCGAAGGCCAGCAGTTTCATGTTGCGGGTATTGATGCCCATGGCCTTGGCAGCGATCTCGTCCTCGCGGATCGCCATCCAGGCGCGCCCGATGCGCGAGGTCTCCAGGCGGTGGCAGATGATCACGCTGAACACGACCAGGCCGAGGAACAGGTAGTAGTACAGCGCCACCGACGAAATGCTGTAGCCGCCGATGTCCAGCGCCCTGCCGAAGCTGAAGCCGAAGAGGTTCATGCTGTCGATGCGGTCCAGCCCGCGCGGGCCGTTGGTGATGTTCAGCGGCTGTTCGAGGTTGTTGAGGAAGACGCGGATGATCTCGCCGAAGCCCAGCGTGACGATGGCCAGGTAGTCGCCGCGCAGCTTGAGCACCGGCAGGCCAAGCAGCACGCCGGCCAGCGCGGCCAGCCCTGCGGCCAGCGGAACCACGATCCATATCGGCGCGTGCAAGCCCTGGGGAAAGGCGCTCGCAATCCACTCGAAGTTCTCGATCAGGTGGGGCGAGGCGAGCAGCGCATACATGTACGCCCCCACCGCATAGAAGGCCACGTAGCCCAGGTCGAGCAGGCCGGCGTAGCCGACCACGATATTCAGCCCCAGGGCCAGCAGCACGTACAGCAGCGCCAGGGCCATGATGCGCACCCAGCCCTGGCCAAAATATTGCGCCACCAGGGGCAGTGCGAGCAGCAGCAGCGCGCTGAGGACGAAGACGACGACCTTGTTCTTCATGTGCAGCGCTCCTTCAGGCGCGGTCGGCGACGCGCTCGCCCAGCAGGCCCGCAGGCCGCAGCGTGAGCACCAGGATGAGCGCCAGGAAGGCGAAGATGTCGGAGTACTGGCTGCCCAGCACGCCCCCGGTCAGGGCGCCCAGGTAGCCCGCACCCAGGGCTTCCACCAGGCCCAGCAGGATGCCGCCGACCACCGCCCCGCCGAGGTTGCCGATGCCACCGAGCACGGCCGCCGTGAAGGCTTTCAGCCCGGGCAGGAAACCCATCGAATGCTGCACCGTGCCGTAGTTGGCCGCCCACATCACACCGGCCACCGCTGCCAGCGCCGCGCCAATGACGAAGGTGGCCGAGATGACGAAGTCAGGGCGCACACCCATCAGCGCGGCCACGCGGGGGTTCTCGGCGGTGGCACGCATCGCGCGGCCGAGCTTGGTGCGGTTCACCAGGTACATCAGCGCGGCCAGCACCACCACCGTCAGGCCCAGGATGAGGCACTGCGTGACGCTGATCACCGGCCCGCCGAGGTTGATGGGCTCGGTGGGCAGCAGCAGCGGGTAGGGCTTGGGTTTGGGCTTCCAGATGATCATGGCCAGGGTCTGCAGCAACAGGCTCATGCCCATGGCGGTGATCAGCGGAGCCAGCCGCGGTGCATCGCGCAGCGGGCGATAGGCGAGCTTTTCGATGCTGAAGTTCAACGCCGCGCAAACGACGATGGCGCAGACCAGCGAGATGAGCATGATCAACCAGCCCGGCAGCCCTGAATCGGCCAAGGCCGAGACCACGGTCCAGCTGGTCAGCGCGCCCACCATCAATACCTCGCCGTGGGCGAAGTTGATGAGATTGATGATGCCGTACACCATCGTGTAGCCCAGCGCCACCAGCGCGTACATGCTGCCCAACACCAGGCCGTTGATGAGCTGCTGGAAGAATGTTTCCATCGAATGGGGTCTCCGGTTGCCACGGCGCCCGTGGCAAGGAGAACTCAGGCAAGGACCTAGCCTTGCCACCCCTGCCGGCCCGGGCAAGGCGGCGATGCGGCGGCATTGTAATTTGCGCAGCGTGGTGAATCCTGCCGGGGTAACCCCCTTTGCGCCCGCACGAATCGCTGCCGCGGGCCGCCGTCACCGAGGCTTGTTCGCCGCGTCGTCGCTCTCGCGCAGTTCAGCCAGCCGCTGGCCGATGCGCTGTTCCAGCCCGCGATCCACGGGCTCATAGAAACGCACGCCCTGCATGCCATCGGGCAGGTAGCTCTCGCCCGCGGCGTAGCCGCCGGCTTCGTCGTGCGCATAGCGGTAACCGGCGCCATGGCCCAGGCCCTGCATCAGCTTCGTTTGGGCGTTACGCAAGTGCATGGGCACGGCACGCGAGCCGTCGACGCGCACCCGCTCGCGCACCGCGTTCCAGGCCTTGTAGACGGCGTTGGACTTCGGCGCCACGGCCAGGTAGACCGCCGCTTGCGCCAGGGCCAGTTCGCCTTCGGGCGAGCCCAGGCGCTCGAAGACTTCGGCGGCGTCCAGCGCCAGGCGCAGCGCCCGCGGGTCGGCCAGGCAGATGTCTTCGCTGGCCATGCGCACCAGGCGGCGCGCCGCGTAACGCGGGTCCGCGCCGGCGTCCAGCAGCCGCGCCAGCCAGTACAGCGCGGCGTCGGGGTCGGAACCGCGCACCGATTTGTGCAGCGCCGAGATGGTGTCGTAGAAGACATCGCCGCCCTTGTCACCACGCCGCAGCAGTTCACCCAGGGTGGCTTCGAGACGGGCCTCGTCCAGCTCGCCGGCCCCGGGCTGGGCCGCCACCAGATTTTCGTAGGCATTGAGCAGGCGACGGGCGTCGCCGTCGGCGTGCTCGACCAGACGGCCGCGCGCCGCCTCGGTCAACGGCGGTGCGGCCAGCAGGGCCTGGGCACGCGCCAGCAGCTCGCCCAGTTCGGCGTCATCCAGCGGCTTGAGCACGTGCACGGTGGCGCGCGACAACAACGCGGAATTGACCTCGAAGGACGGGTTCTCGGTGGTCGCCCCGATGAAGCTGAACAGGCCCGCCTCCACGTGCGGCAGAAAGGCGTCCTGCTGGGCCTTGTTGAAGCGGTGCACTTCATCGACGAAGACCACCGTGGCGCGGGCGCTGCGGCGCAGCGCCTGGGCCTGCTCGACGGCCTCGCGGATGTCCTTCACGCCCGCCAACACGGCCGACAGCACGATGAAGTGCGCCCCGGTAGCGCCGGCCAGCAGCCGCGCCAGCGTGGTCTTGCCCACGCCCGGCGGGCCCCAGAGGATCATCGACGGCAGGCGGCCCGTCTCGTAGGCCACGCGCAGCGGCCGCCCCGGCTCCAGCAGGTGGCGCTGGCCGACCACATCGTCCAGCTGCTGCGGACGCAACCTCTCCGCCAGGGGCACTGCCCCGGCGGATGGCGGCGCGGCGTCAGCGAACAGGGCATCCTGCGTGGGCATGACTGCTCCTGATTAGCAATGAAGCTCAGCGCCACGAATGACCATCTCCGGCTGCGGCGGCGTAGCCACGGCAGCTCGCACGAGCCGGCCGAGGATCGAGCGCAAGTCGTAGCGCCGGTTGAAGCGGTATTGCACCTCGGCCAGGT
>JAUXRG010000040.1 GCA_030681795.1 Rubrivivax sp. | reverse complement strand
AGAGCCTGGTCAAGGATTACTTCACCGGATTTTTCCTGCTGCTGGAAAACCAGGTGCATCAGGGCGATGTGGTGGAAGTGGCGGGGCTGGGCGGTCTGGTGGAAGAAGTCACGCTGCGCTACATCCGCCTGCGCGATTACGAAGGCAGCGTGCATTTCATCCCGAATGGCAGCATCACCACGGTCACCAACCGCAGCCGCGGCTACGCCTATGCGATGGTCGACATCGGCGTCGCCTACCGCGAAAACATCGAGGTGGTGTTCGACGTCATCCGCCAGGTCGCGACGGAGATGCGCGCCGACGAAACCCTCGGCCCGCTGATCCTCGACGACCTCGACCTCGCCGGGGTCGACTCCTGGGCCGATTCGGCGGTGACGATCCGCTTCCGCATCAAGGTTCATCCGTTGCAGCAATGGACGGTGAAGCGCGCTTTTCTGCTGCGGCTCAAGAACGAATTCGACCGCCTCGGCATCGAGATCCCGTTCCCTCATCTCACCCTCTATCCCGGCCAGGCCAGGGACGGCAGCGCGCCACCCCTGTTTCTGGCGATGCAGAAATAAACCGGAATCCATCCATATGAGCATGAGAAGTACTACCGGGAAAGTCTCGCTGCCGACCACCGGAAGACTATGAGTAACGTTCCAGACCTGAGCTGGACATCCCGCACCGCCGCTACCGCGACAGAAAGCCGGTAGGGCTACGCGGGCAAATGCTGAACTCGGATCAACCGCAACGCCCGGCGACTCATTTGGCGGCAGGGGGCGCGACGGAATCGGGTCGAACCCGGTCGAGATAATTGCTCGCCAGCGCCTTGTACAAGGGACGCGGGCAAATCATGCGGGATACCGCGGTCGCGAGCAGGGTGGCCAGCATCAGCGGCACCACCATGTCGTGGTTGTCGGTCATTTCCATCACGATGACAAACGCGGTGATGGGGGCCTGCACCACGCCGGCAAAATAGGCCGCCATGCCGATCACCACCAGCGCGCCGGGGTCGGCCTGCAACACCAGGCTGGCCACCGTCTGGCCGATCCCTGCGCCGGCCGACAGGCTGGGGGCGAACAGCCCGCCGGGGATGCCGCTGATGAACGACACGAAGGTCGCGAGCATCTTCCACAGGCCGTAGCCTGCGGCCACCTCGCCCGTCCCTTCGAGCAGCTGCTTGGCTTCTTCATAGCCGCTGCCGTAAACGGCGCTGCCGGAGGCCAGCCCGATGAGCGCGAGCACAAAGCCGCACACGGCGGCGAAGCGCACGGGATACGCCCGCATGAACACGCCAGCCCGACCCGGCAGGCCGTGGCTCGAAAAAGCCAGCAGCAGGCGGCTGAATCCGCCGCCCAGCACGCCGCCTGCGAGGCCGCACAATAGCACGCCGAGCCAGCCGGACGAGCCGCTGATCGCGCCATGGGTGGTGCCGAAATAGGTGTAGTCGCCCTGCACGTAGATCGCCGCCAGACCGGCGATGATCACGGCTGTCAGCAGGATGCCGCTCGAACGTTCTTCGAAGGAGCGCGCCATTTCCTC
>JAUXRG010000035.1 GCA_030681795.1 Rubrivivax sp. | reverse complement strand
CGTTGAGGGGGTGGAAAGTAACGTCCTGCTCGGCCCTGACCAGCCGGCCTTGCCGGCCTGATCAGCACCTCATCGAAGCGCGGTCAGGGTGGGGGAATTTGAGGTGGCCAGGGGTGGGGGAGTTTGGGTGGCCATCAGGGGCGAAGCTGATCGCCGGCGCCGTGACGCCGATTTGCCGTACCGCGTCATGGCGTTTAGACTGCACACTATTCTGTAACTTCACAAAGAGGCCGGTTATGAGCATCTCTGCTGGCGATGTGGTGCCGTTCACCCAGGCGCGCGCCAATCTCTCCGAGCTGGCCGACCAGGTGAAGGCCGGCGCCGAGAAGATCATCACCAAGAACGGTGAAAGCTACGTGGCACTCATCGACGCCGAGCGGCTGGACTATTACCACCGCCTGGAGCGCGAGCGCATCCACCTGCTGCTGATCGACGATGCCCGGCGCGGTCTGGCCGACATCACGGCCGGCCGAACCTACGAGGCCGATGGCGCCATCGGCCGGCTTCAGCAGCGCCGCGCAGCCTCTGCCAAGGCATCGAGCCCGGCAAATCCTGGCAGACCCGCCGCCAAGAAGCGTGGCTGACCAGCTTTACCGGGTCGAGCTGACTGCGAGCTTCTTGGAGCGCCTGGACGCCATCGCGGCGTTCTTGGTGGAAGCCGACGCAGGCTTTGCCTTTGACACCCTGCTGGCCGAGTTGCGCGGCACGGTCATCCCCAACCTGCGCCGGTTTCCACGCATCGGCCGGCGCTACCTGGCCAACCCACCGCAGTCTGCCGAAGCGCTGGCCCAGTTGGCCGCGCTACCGTCCGGCGCACCGGCCGCGCTGCGTGAATACCTGCATGGCGACTACCTGATGCTCTACGCGGCCATGGTGGCCGACGCCACCGTGTACCTGCTGTCGATCCGGCATCACCGCCAACTTTCGTTTGACTTCGCTCGGCTCTGGCCTGCCACCCACGAATGAGTAGGGGGAGGAAGAATGCCAAGGGAGGTATGGGCGTGCGCCGTGGATGTCACTGGTGGCTGCTGGCGTTGCCGGCAGCCAATGGGATGACGTGATGCTTCATCTGGCCCGCTGGCTGGTGAGGCATCTGAACGACCCGGCGCTGATCATCTGGCTGGCGCAGCCGGCACTCCGGGCACGCCTCGATGTGGTTCGGGACCGCAGCCACAACATCGGCTACGGCGTCGGCGAAGACATGGACGCGCTGCTCGCAGAGCACGAGGGCGATGACTGAGCGCGATGCGTTCGCAGCGCTGCAGGCCGAGAGCGCCCGGTTGGTGGCGCTGCTGGGATCGCACGGCATCGAATGGCGCCCGCCGCCATCTTCGGCGTCACCGGCCGCGCCGACTGCTCCAGCGCCGGAGCCCGAACCGCTGCGTTCGAGCCTTTCCACCGCCGAAAAGGTAGCGCTGTTTCGTCGGCTGTTCCATGGCCGCACGGATGTCTATCCGGTCCGCTGGGAGAGCAAGACCTCGGGCAAATCGGGCTACGCGCCGGCCTGCGCCAACGAGTGGCGGGCCGGCGTCTGCGATAAGCCGCGCATCAAGTGCGGCGACTGTGGCCACCGCCTGCTGATCCCGATGTCCGATGCGGTGATCTACGACCATCTGGCCGGCGAACACACGGTGGGGGTCTACCCACTGCTGGAGGATGACACCTGCCACTTCCTGGCAGTGGACTTTGACGGGGCCGAGTGGCGGGAGGATGCCCAAGGGTTCATGCAATCCTGCACCGAGCTGGGCGTGCCGGCAGCACTGGAGATTTCACGCTCTGGCCGGGGCGCCCATGTCTGGGTGTTCTTTGCGGGGCGGGTGTCTGCCCGGGACGCCCGGCGCCTGGGAACCGCCGTCATCAGCCACACCTGCGCGCGCACCCGGCAGCTCAAGCTGGCGTCTTACGACCGCTTGTTTCCCAACCAGGACACGATCCCCAAAGGAGGGTTCGGCAACCTGATCGCTCTGCCGCTGCAGAAGCACTCGCGCGAAAACGGCTGCAGTGTCTTCGTCGATGCCGCTCTGCGCCCGCACCACGACCAGTGGGCCTTCCTCGCGTCCATCCAGGCCATGGCGCCGCACGACATCGAGCCGACCATCCTGCGCGCCACTGGCGGCATCCACCCCCTGGACGTCACCTTCGTCGACGATGAGGACTTGGCTACGCCGTGGAAGCGCGAGGCAAGTGCGTCTACGAAGTTGCCGGGCACGATGCCCCAGGCACTGGCTGTGACGCTGGCCAATCTGATCTATTTCGAGAAGAGCGCGCTGCCCCAAGCGCTGGCCAATCGGCTGATCCGGCTGGCGGCTTTCCAGAACCCCGGGTTCTACAAGGCCCAGGCCATGCGGATGTCGGTGTGGGACAAGCCGCGCGTGATCGGCAATGCCGAGAACTACCCGCAGCACATCGCCTTGCCGCGCGGATGTCTCGACGCAGCCCAGGCCTTGCTGAAGGACAACGACATTCGCTGCGACCTGCAGGACCAGCGGTATGACGGTGAGCCCATCGATGTCGGCTTCGTCGGCACCTTGCGACCTGACCAGGAGGTAGCCGTCTCGGCCATGTTGCGTCACGACGCCGGTGTGCTGTGCGCACCCACCGCATTCGGCAAGACGGTCACGGCGGCGGCCACCATCGCCCGGCGCGGCGTGAACACCTTGGTGCTGGTGCACGCACCGAGTTGCTCAAGCAATGGCAGGAGCGTCTGCAAGCCTTCCTGGGTGTCGGCAAGGGCGTGGTCGGCACCATCGGTGGCGGCAAAGCCAAACCCACCGGCAAGATCGACATCGCCGTGATGCAGTCGCTGTCGCGCCAGGGCGAGGTCAATGCGCTGGTCGAGAACTACGGACAGGTCATCGTTGACGAATGCCACCATGTGGGCGCAGCGTCTTTCGACGCCATCCTTAGACGGACCAAGGCGAAATTCGTGCTCGGCCTGACGGCCACGCCGATTCGCCGCGATGGCCAGCAGCCGATCATCTTCATGCAATGCGGGCCGATCCGGCACACGGCGGTCAATCCGACCAGCGCACCGCACGATCTGGAGGTGATGCCGAGAACAAGGTTTTCCCGCATCGACCTGCCGACCACAGCAGGCATTCAGGACGTGTTCCGGCACCTGGCCAATGACCTGGCCCGGACCGAAGCGATCGCCGCCGAGATCACTGCGGCCTTCGAACAAGGCCGCAAGGTGCTGGTGCTGACGGAGCGCACGGAGCACCTCGATGCCATCCTCTTGGCCCTGACCGCACAGGCGCCAGCGCCCTTCGTACTGCACGGTCGGATGTCGAAGAAGCGGCGCGCCGAGCTGATCGCAGAGCTTGACGCGCTGGCGCCCGAGGCGCCACGCATCCTGCTCGCGACGGGAAAACTCGTCGGCGAAGGTTTCGACCATCCGCCACTGGATACCTTGGTGCTGGCCATGCCGGTTTCGTGGAAAGGCACGCTGCAGCAGTACGCGGGCCGGCTGCACCGGGAACACGCCAGCAAGACCGACGTACGAATCATCGACTTCGTCGACACCGGCCACCCGGCCTTGCTGCGGATGTGGGACAAGCGGCAGCGAGGCTATCGCGCGATGGGGTATCGCATAGGCATCGAAGCGAGCAGCGATGATGGAGACCTGGCTTCAGCGAACTGCCGTGCCTACTGGCGATCCGCCGGATTGGGACGTGATGTGACCTTGTCCCCGAAAAACGTATCCCTTGCTGAGTGATTCAATCCAAGCAAGGAGAACGGAAATGACGAAGACGAAGCTGAGGGCGCGCTACACGCTCGAGTTCAAGCAAGAGGCCGTGCGGCTGGTCGAGGGTGGTCA
>JAUXRG010000101.1 GCA_030681795.1 Rubrivivax sp. | reverse complement strand
CCTGCGTCAGCTGGCAGGGGTTGGCCCGCGTCGTGTCGCGCACGCCGCGGGCCACGCCGCGAACGCCGGCATCGCGCAGGACGCGGCGGAGGGCTTCGGCGGCCGGGCGTGCGCCCAGCCGTTCGAAGATGGCCAATGCCTCGTGTCGCGCCGCCTCGTCGCCGGCAGCCAGTGCCCGGGCCTGTTCGTAGGGGCAGCCCAGCGCCTGCCAGGCGGCAGCGGCGGCGTGCCAGCGGCCCGCCACTTCCAGTGCATAAGGTGCGGCGGCACCGGGCGGCAGGGTGCCGATGGCGCCTGCACGCCAGCCCCAGTAGGCCAGCTCGCCGCTGAACCAGGCGTGGCCCTTGGCCCGCGCGAGCGGCAGGCCGCTTTCCACCTCGGCCCGCACCGCCGCCAGGTCGCCACGCATGAATGCCGCCTCGGCGCGCGCAGCGTGGGTCGGGCCCACCCGCTGCAGGGTCTGGCTCGGCGCGGCCAGGGCCAGCGCTTCGTCGAGCACTTCGGTGGCGCCAGGGTCGCCGCGGCGCACGCGCAGCCGGCCCAGCGCCAGCAGCGCCATCAGCCGGCTCATGTCTAGCGCGCCGGCCCGTGCGGTGACCTCCAGCGCCAGTGCCGCGGCCTCGTCCCACGCGCCGCTCGACATGCGGCACAGCGCCAGCCAGGCCTGGAGGTAGTCGACCGCGCCGTCGATGTCGTGTGCACGGCACAGCGCGAGCGCTTCGCGCAGCCAGGCCTCGGCACGCGCCAGATGCATCAACTCGCCCGAGCCGGAGCCCAGGTTCGACAGGATGGACACGACGCTGGTGATGCGGCCCTCGCCGTGGTATTCGGCGATGCGGGCCAGGCTCTGGGCCACGGCCTCGTCATCGTCCAGGAACAGCATCGCGATGCCCATGCCACCGCGGATGGCGCGCACCAGGGCGGCATCGCCTGCCGTCTCTGCCAGCGCCAGGGCCTGGCGCGAGGCCTGCACGCTGGCCGCGGCCTCGCGCTCGATCATCAGCCGCCAGGCTTCCACGTGCAGCACTCGCGCCGTGACGAGCGATGGTGGCAGACCCTGCACCATGGCCAAGGCCTCGCCGATCAGTCGCTCGGCCTCGCGGTGCCGCAGCAGCGGGATGCAGGCCTGGCCCCGGCGTGCGCGCTGCCACGCGGCGTCGGCATGGTCGCCGCGCTGCAGCGCCAGCGATTCCAGCTGGCCGAAGGCGGCCATGTCGTCGTCGCCGCGACCGGTGAACACGGCGGTGGCCAGGAAGGCCTCCAGCCAACATTGAAGTTGCACCGCATCGGCCGGCTGGCCGTGGTGCAGCGCTGCCCGCCAGTGTGCCCGCGCCTCGCGGTGGGCGCCGCGCGCGGTGGCCTGTTCGGCGGCCACGGGGGCCCAGCGCGTGATGGCCGTGCCGTCCCGTGCCTGCAGCGCGTGGTGGGCCAGCCGTGCTGCCGGCGTGCCCCGCGCGTCGCCCTGCAGGGCCGACAGCACTTGCCGGTGCAGGGCCTGCGCCTGGGGCGGCGACAGCGCCGACTCCACCGCGACGCGGCCCAGTTCATGGCGGTAGCTCAGCGTCGCCGCGTCGGCCAGCAGCAGGCCGCTGTCCAGGGCCGATTCCAGGTCGTCCAGTGCGGGGCGCAGCAGTGCGTCGACCAGCCCACGCTCGACGCGCCCGGGCACCACGGCCACCAGCCGCAGCAGCGCCTGGGCGCCCGGCCGCAGCCGCGCATACCGCGCCAGCACCACGTCCTGCACGCTCTGCGGCACCGCGGCGCCGGCGCGGGTGTCGCGCAGCAGCTCGGTGACAAAAAACGCATTGCCGTGCGTCAGCGCATGCAGCCCTTCTGCGCTGCGGCCGGCCTGCCGCGCCAGCGTGTCCACCGCGTCGGCGCTCAGCCGGGGCACCGGCAGGTAGCTGCGGGCGGCCGGTGGCAGTTCGCCCAGCACGCGGCGCAGCGGATGCGTGGCCGTGACCTCGTCGTCGCGGTAGCTGACCGCCAGCAGCGCGTGTGTGCGTTCGATGCGCCGCCCCAGGTATTTCAGCAGGTCGAGTGTCGCGTCGTCGGCCCAATGGGCATCCTCGACGATGACCAGCACGGCACCCTCGGCCAGCCGCAGGGCGTCCAGCACGGCCTCGAACAGCGCCGGCCGCGGGCCGTCGAGCCGGGCCGCGAAACGCGGCGCCGCCTCACGCGCGATGTCGAGCAGCGGTGCCAGGGGATGCGGCGTCTCGAGCGCATCGCAGGCGCCCCACCAGACCTGGCCGCCCGCAGCGCGATGCGCCGCCGCGGCGGCGCGCAGCACGCTCGTCTTGCCGATACCGGCTTCCCCGGCCACCAGCACGATCCGGCCCTGCGTGCGTGCGCCGTCCAGCAGCGACTGCAGCGCCCGCAATGCGGATTCGCGTTCGACGAGGTCGGTCATGCGGGAGTGCGGTTCACACGCGAAGTGAGCTGTTCCTGCGTCACTATCCCACAGCCCACCGTGGCGTCCGCAGGCCGGCCCACCTCAGCGCCGGTTCGGGTTGGGGCGGATGCTTCGGATGTGACAATCGCCGCCTGATCTGCAACAGTGGCCGCCGCGGGCCTGAAACATGGAACTCTCCACCTGGCTGGCCTTCTTCGCGGCGTCCTGGGCCATCAGCATCTCGCCGGGGCCCGGCGCGCTGGCGGCCATGAGCGCCGGGCTGAACCACGGCTTCCGCCGCGGCTACTTCACCACCCTCGGCCTGGTGCTGGGCATCTGGTCGCAGCTGCTGGTGGTGGGCGTCGGCCTGGGTGCGTTGCTGGCCACTTCGGCCACCGCCTTCACGGTGGTGAAGTGGTGCGGCGTGGCCTACCTGGTGTGGCTGGGCATCCAGCAGTGGCGGGCACCGGCGGTGCCGCTGGCGGCGCTGCAGGCCGAGGGCCAGGCCGTCACCGCGCGCACGCTGGTGCTGCGCGGCTGGTTGATCAACGCCGTCAACCCGAAAGGCACGGTGTTCCTGCTCGCCGTGGTGCCGCAGTTCATGGACCTGCAGCAGCCGCTGCTGGCGCAGTACGCGGTGATCGGCCTGACGCTGGGCTTCACCGACATGGTCGTGATGGCCGGCTACACCGCGCTGGCTTCGCGTGTGCTGGCCGAGCTGAAGTCGGCCGCACACATGCGCGTGATGAACCGCTGCTTCGGCGCGCTGTTCGTGGCGGCGGGCGCGCTGCTGGCGGTGTTCAAGCGCAGCTGACCGGCCCGGCGTGGGTGGCTGCGGCCTGCAGCATCTGCGCGACGACGGCCAGCGCGATCACCTCGGGTTCCTTGCCGGCGATGCCGGGCAGGCCGATGGGGCAGCGGATGCGTTCGATCAGCGCGGCATCGAAGCCGCGTTCGTGCAGCCGGTGTTCAAAGCTGGCCCGCTTGGTGCGGCTGCCGATGAGGCCGAACCAGCCGAAGTCGCCGCGCGCCAGGATGGCCTGGGCGAGTGCCAGGTCGAGTGCGTGGCTGTGCGTCAGCACCAAGTAGAAGGCGCCCGGCGGCGCGCTGGCGACCTCGGCCTGCACCGGCTCGACGCAGCGCGGCTCGATGTGCGGCGGTGGCGCTTCAGCCGGGAATTCGCTCTCGCGTTCGTCTATCCATTGCACGCGGCAGGGCAGCGTGGCCAGGAGGCGCACGACAGCGCGGCCGACATGGCCGGCACCGTAGAGCTGCAAGGTGAAACGTGGCGACGTTTCGGGCCAGGCGGCAGGGTCGCTGGCGGCCAGCGGCACAAAACGCAGGCCCATCACGCCGCCGCAGCACTGGCCCAGGCTGGGGCCGAGCGCGATGCGCTGCTCGGGGCCGGGCTCGACCGGCGCACCGCTGGCCAGCAGGGCCCGGGCGTCGGCGATGGCCTGCAGTTCGAGATGCCCCCCGCCGATGGTGCCGGCGGTTTCGCCGGCCGCCACCAGCATGCGCGTGCCCGCCTCGCGCGGCACCGAGCCCTGGCTGCGGGTCACCTCCACCACCACCGCCGGCCGGCGCTCGGCCTGCCAGCGCAGCGCCACCGCGCGCAGGTCGGTCATGGCGCGGGCGTCACGCCGACGCGGCCTGCACCGCGCTGACCGCGCGCAGCAGCGCCTCGGGCGTGGCCGGCGCCTGCAGCGGCGGGTCGCTGCGGTGGCCGCCGGCGGCCGACACCGCGTCGCGCAGCGCGAAAAAAACGCTGAAGGGCAGCAGCAGCGGCGGCTCGCCGACGGCCTTGCTGCGGTGGATGCTGTCCTGCCCGTTCGGCCGGTCGAAGAGGCGCACGCGGAAGTCGGCGGGGCAGTCGTTGGCGGTCGGGATCTTGTAGGTGCTGGGCGCGTGCGTCAGCAGCAGGCCGGCCCTCGGCGAGCCGTCGGCCGGGTGCCAGACGAGCTCTTCCATGGTCAGCCAGCCCATGCCCTGGATGAAGGCGCCTTCGACCTGGCCGATGTCGATGGCCGGGTTGATCGACTGGCCGGCGTCATGCAGCACGTCGGCGCGTTGCAGCTTCCATTCGCCGGTCAGCGTGTCCAGCAGCACCTCGCTCACCGCGGCACCGTAAGCGAAATAGTGGAAGGGCCGACCCTGCAGCCTGGCCTTGTCCCAGTGCAGGCCGGGCGTGGCGTAGAAACCATCGCTCCACAGCTGCACGCGGGCCAGGTAGGCCTGCTGCACGACGTCGGCAAACGGCCGCGTCTGACCGGCAAAGTGCACGCAGTCACCGCTGAACACCACCTCGGCGGCGCTGCAACCGCCCTGGGCGGCGCAGAAGGCGGCCAGCCGTTCACGCACCTGGTGCGCGGCGTGCTGCGCGGCCTTGCCGTTGAGGTCGCTGCCGGTGCTGGCCGCGGTGGCCGAGGTGTTGGCCACCTTGCTGGTGTCGGTGGCGCTGCAGCGCACGGCCGACAGCGACAGACCCAGTTCCTGCGCCACCACCTGCGCCACCTTGGTGTTCAGGCCCTGGCCCATCTCGGTGCCGCCGTGGTTCACGAGCACGCTGCCGTCGGTGTAGACGTGCACCAGCGCGCCGGCCTGGTTCAGGTGCGTGACGTTGAAGCTGATGCCGAACTTCAGCGGCGTCAGCGCCAGGCCTTTCTTCAGCACCGGGCTGGTGGCGTTGAAGGCCTGGATGGCCGCGCGGCGGGCGCGGTAGTCGCTGCTGGTTTCCAGTTGATCCAGCAGTTCGGGCAACACGTTGTCGTCGACCACCTGCCCATAGGGTGTCTCGTTGTTCGACACCGTGCCATAGAGGTTGGCGCGCCGCACGTCCAGCGCGTCCAGCCCCAGCCGGCGCGCCACGCTGTCCAGGAGGTATTCCATGGCAAAGGCGCCCTGCGGCCCGCCGAAACCGCGGAAGGCGGTGTTGCTCTGCGTGTTCGTCTTCGCGCAGTAGCCGTGCACGGCCACGTGCGGCAGCCAGTAGGCGTTGTCGAAGTGGCACAGCGCGCGTGTCATCACCGGGCCAGACAAATCCGCCGAATGGCCGGCGTTGGCCAGCATCGTGGCCTGGGCGCCCAGCAGGCGGCCGCTGGCGTCGAAACCGACCTCGGCGTCGAAGTGGAAGGGGTGGCGGCGGCCGGTGATGAGGAAGTCGTCGTCGCGGTCGACACGCAGCTTCACCGGCGCGCGCAGGCGCACGGCGGCCAGCGCCGCCACGCAGGCGAACAGGCCGCTCTGCGATTCCTTGCCGCCGAAGCCGCCGCCCATGCGCCGGCACTCCACCTGCACCGCATGCGCCGGGCGCTGCAGCACATGGGCCAGCAGCTGCTGCATCTCGCTCGGATGCTGGGTGCTGCACAGCAGCCGGATGCCGCCGTTCTCGGTGGGCAGCGCATAGCTGATCTGCCCTTCCAGGTAGAACTGCTCCTGGCCGCCGAGGTCGAATGCCGCGCGCAGGCGCTGCGGCGCTGCGGCGATGGCGGCGGCAGCCTCACCACGCTGCAGGTGCATGGGCGGCAACACATACTGCTGCAAGGCGTGCGCAGCCTCGGCGGTGAGCAGCGGCGGCAGCGCCCGCGCCTTCACCACCTGCTTGGCCAGCGCGGCCGCGCGGCGTGCCGCGTCGCGTGTGCACGCCACCACGGCGAACACCGGCTGGCCGACGTAGCGCAGCGTGTCGCCCACTTCGCCGGCGAGGATGGGGTCGTCGTGCAGCAGCGGGCCGCAGTCGTTGGCGCCCGGGATGTCGCGGGCCGTGAAGACATCCACCACGCCGGGCATGGCCCGCACGGCGGCGAGATCGAGCGCTTCGATGACACCGTGCGCGATGTGCGACAGGCCGAGCGCGGCGTGCAGCGTGCCGGCCAGTTCGGGCAGGTCGTCGGTGTAGGGCGCGGCGCCCGCGACATGCAGGTGCGCCGATTCGTGCGGCAGGCTGCGCCCGACCACCGAGGCGGCTTCGTCGCCCGCGTTCATGCGTCGACCCCGCGCGCCCAGACGCTGAGCGCACTCTCCGGCAACGGCGCATCGGCGCGCGTCTCCAGCCAGCAGCGCCGCAGCAGGTTCTGCGCCACCTGCAGACGGTAGCCGGCGCTGGCGCGCATGTCGGTGAGGGGCGTGAAGTCCTGCGCCAGCGCCGCCATCGCGGCCTGCAGCGCGGCTTCGGCCCAGGGCTGGCCCCGCAACGCGGCTTCGGCCAAGGGCGCGCGCTTCACGGTGGCGGCCATGCCGCCGTAGGCGATGCGCAGGTCTTCGACCACGTCGCCCTTCAGTTGCAGCGCAATGGCCGCGCAGACCGCGGAGATGTCGCAGTCGAAACGTTTGCTGATCTTGTAGGCGCGCACGGCCTGGCCCGGCCGCGCGCGCGGCACCTCCAGCGCACGCACGAACTCGCCCGGCGCCAGCCGGTTCTGCAGGTAGCCGACGTAGAAGTCCTCCAGCGCCATGCGCCGCAGCGCCGCGCCACGCTGCAGCACGATGACGGCGCCCAGTGCGATGAGCACCGGCGCCGAATCACCGATCGGCGAGCCGTTGGCGACGTTGCCGCCCATCGTGCCGGCGCGGCGCAGCGGCGGCGCAGCAAAACGCAGCCAGACATCGCGCAGCGATGGCCATTCGGCGGCCAGCGCCGCCCAGGCGGCTTCGAGCGACGCGCCAGCGCCGATGCTGATGTGCGCCGGGCTGTGTTCGATGCGACGCAGTTCGGCCACGCCGCCGAGCGAGATCAGCTCGCCCAGGTCACGGAACTGCTTGGTGACCCACAAGCCCATGTCGGTGCTGCCGGCCAGCAGTTTCGCTGCGGGGCGCTGCACACGCAGCGTGGCCAGTGCGTCCAGCGTGCGCGGGGCGTGGAAGGGCGCATGGCCGGCGGCCAGGTAGTGCAGCGGCGGCGTGGCCCGCAGCGCCTGCAGCGCGGCGCGCACAGGGGCGCGGTCCAGCCGCACCGGCGGCGCGGCGCAGGCCCGCTGCGAGGCGTCCAGGATGGGCCGGTAGCCCGTGCAGCGGCACAGGTTGCCACTCAGTTCGTCGGCCAGCTGCTGGCGGCTGCGAGGCGAGGCGCCCGGCGCGCGGCCTTCGTAGCCCGCCCACATCGACATCACGAAACCCGGCGTGCAGAAGCCGCATTGCGAACCGTGGCAGTCGACCATCGCCTGCTGCACCGGGTGCAGCCTGCCATCGGCCGCAGCCAGGTCTTCGACCGTGAACAGCGCCTTGCCGTCGAGCGTGGGCAGGAACTGGATGCACGCGTTGACGGGCCGCAGCTGCAGCCCGCCGGCATCGTCCAGTTCACCCAGCACCACCATGCAGGCGCCGCAGTCGCCCTCGGCGCAGCCTTCCTTGGTGCCGCTGCAGCGCGCGTCTTCGCGCAGCCATTCCAGCACGGTGCGGGTGGGCGCGGCGTCGGCCACTTCGACCACCGCACCGCGGTGCAGGAAGCGGAGGGGGCGGGTGTTCATCGTCTCGTCGGCAGGGGGCATGGGGACTGAAGGGTAAGCCAGCGCGCGGGCGCATGCGATGACCATGCAATTGCCGCGCCGACAGCGCGCTCGCCAAGCCGGGCCGCCGGCTGGGCGATGATGCACCCCGCCATGAAAACTGCCCTGCGCGCCGACCTGCTCGATTTCACCGCCACGCCGTCCTGGGGCAACCCGACGATGGACGGCGTGCGTTTCCGCCCCGACCACTGGCTGCTCGTCGACGGCGGCCGCATCGCCGGCGCCGAGCCGGCGGCGGCCTTCGAGCCCGGCCCCGACTGGCAGCGCCACGACCACCGCGGCCGCCTGCTGCTGCCCGGCTTCATCGACAGCCACGTGCATTGCCCGCAGCTCGACGTCATCGCCAGCTGGGGCGCCGGGCTGCTGGACTGGCTGGAGACCTACACCTTCCCCGCCGAGCAGCGTTTTGCCGACACCGCGGTGGCCGAAGAAGGCGCGGCCCGCTTCCTGGACGCGCTGCTGGCCCACGGCACCACGGCTGCGGTGGTTTTCCCCACCGTGCACCGCCACGCCACCGACGCGCTCTTCGCCGCCGCCCAGGCCCGCGGCATGCGCCTGGTCACCGGCAAGGTGCTGATGGACCGCCACGCGCCCGCGGCCCTGTGCGACGACGTGGCCGGCGCCGAACGCGACTGCGAGGCGCTCATCGCCCGCTGGCACGGCCAGGGGCGCAACGCCTATGCCGCGACCATCCGCTTCGCCGTCACCAGCTCGCCCGAACAACTGGCGATGGCCGGTGAGCTGGGCCGCCGCCACGCCGGCCTCTACATGCAGACGCACGTGGCCGAAAACCTGGACGAGGTGAAGTGGGTCGCCGCGCTCTACCCCGAGGCGCGCAGCTACCTCGACGTCTACCACCACGCCGGTTTGCTGCACGAACGCGCCGTGCTGGCGCACGGCATCTGGCTCGACGCCCACGACAGGGCATTGCTGTGCGAGACCGGTGCGCACATCGCCCACAGCCCGAGCAGCAACCTCTTCCTGGGCAGCGGCCTCTTCGACTGGCAGGCGGCCATCGACGCCGGCCACCGCGTCAGCATCGCCAGCGACGTCGGCGGCGGCACCAGCCTGTGCCAGCTGCGCACGCTGGCCGAGGCCTACAAGGTGCAGGCCCTGCGCGGCACGCGGCTGACGGCCTGGACCGCGCTGCACGCCGCCACGCGCGGCGCGGCCGAAGCGCTGGGGCTGGCGCACGAGATCGGCCACCTGGGCGCCGGCACGCTGGCCGACCTGGCGGTCTGGGACTGGGCGCACGGCCCGGTGGCCAGCCACCGCGATGCCGTGGCGCGCGGCGCGGTGGCCGGCGCCCCGGCGCAGGCGCTGCATGCCCGCGTCTTTGCGTGGATGACACTGGGCGACGAGCGCAACCTCGCTGCCACCTACGTGGCGGGGCGGCGGGTGCAGGGTGCGATGACGGGAGGGACGGCAGGGGCGACGACAGGCCGGTGACAGGCCCGGATCGCTTCTTGCTAATCCGAGGTTGAACTGTTTTCAACCGAAGAGGAGGAATCCCATGCCCCGTCCCGCAACCCCTGGCCTTGTAGCGCGCACCACCGTCCTGGCCCTTGGCGGCCTGCTCGCCACCGCCAGCGCATCCGCACAGTCTTCCGTCCAGCTCTATGGCCTGATCGACCTGTCCGCCGGCCAGTTCCAGACCGCAGGCAGTGCCAAGCTCAAGCGCCTGGACAGCGGCAACATGAGCACCAGCTACCTGGGCTTCAAGGGCAGCGAAGACCTGGGTGGCGGCCTGAAGGCCGGCTTCACGCTCGAGAGCTTCCTGCTCGCCGACTCCGGCGGCGCCGGCCGCGTGCCGGGTGTCGACGTCTTCTGGGCGCGCAACGCCAACGTCAGCCTGTCGGGCGGTTTCGGCACGCTGAAGCTGGGTCGCATGGGCCCGCCGATGTTCGTGAGTTCGCTGCTGTTCAACAGCTACGGCGATTCCTTCGGCTATTCGCCAACCATCCGCCAGTACTACAACTTCCCTCACGGCACGCAGTCGAACAACGCCGCCCTGGTGGGTGACTCGGGCTGGAACAACGGCATCGGCTATTCGACGCCCAGCATGGGCGGCCTGAGCGCCAACCTGCTGGTGGCCGCCGGCGAAGGCGCCACCAACGCGCGCGGCCCGAACATCGGCGGCAACGTGCTGTATTTCGCCGGCCCGCTGGCCCTGACCGGCGCCTGGCAGAAGGTCGAGGCGCAGGGCGTGCTGGGGCGCGGCATCTCGGCCTTCCCAGGCTTTTCCAGCCAGTCGGCCTGGCAACTGGGCGGCAGCGTCGACCTGAAGTTCGCGAAGGTATTCCTGCAGTACGGCAGCATCGAGACCAAGGCCACGGCCCAGGTCGAGACGGACATCATCAACATCAGCGCCACCATCCCGATGGGGCCGGGCGCCATCAAGGTGGCCTACGGCAGCAGCGAGACCGCCACCGCGGGCGTGGCCGGCAAACCCGAGAGCGAGATGCTGACCCTGGGCTACGGCTACGCGCTGAGCAAGCGCACCGACGTCTATGCGCTGTACATGAGCGACAAGTACACCGGCAAGTCCAGCGGCACGACGCTGGCGGCGGGTGTGCGCCACACCTTCTGATCGACCCTGATCGGCAGCCGCGGAGATTTCCCGACAATCTCCCTCCATGTCCCGACTGGAACTCCACGGCATCAGCAAGCAGTACCCCGCGGTTCGCGCCAACGACGGCGTGAACCTGCGCGTGCTTGCCGGCGAGATCCACGCCGTGCTGGGCGAAAACGGCGCCGGCAAGAGCACGCTGATGAAGATCATCTACGGCGCCGTGTTGCCCGACGAAGGCCGGATGCTGTGGAACGGCCAGCCCGTGGCCGTGAAGAGCCCGGCGCAGGCGCGCGCTTTGGGCATCAGCATGGTGTACCAGCACTTCAGCCTGTTCGACACGCTGACGGCGGCGCAGAACGTCTGGCTGGGCCTGGACAAACACCTCCAGCTGCCCGAGGTGACGGCGCGCATCACCGAGGTGGCGGCCAGCTACGGCCTCGATGTCGACCCGCAGCGCCCGGTGCACACGCTGAGCGTCGGTGAACGCCAGCGTGTCGAGATCGTGCGCGCGCTGCTGACGAAACCGCAGTTGCTGATCCTGGACGAGCCGACCTCGGTGCTGACGCCGCAGGCGGTGGAAAAACTTTTCGTCACGCTGCGCACCCTGGCCGCGCAGGGCTGCAGCATCCTCTACATCAGCCACAAGCTCGACGAAATCCGCGCGCTGTGCACGCAGTGCACGGTGCTGCGCGGCGGCAAGGTGACCGGCCAGGTCGACCCGCGCAGCGAGAGCAACGCCAGCCTGTCGCGCCTGATGATCGGTGCCGAGCCACCGGCCTTGAAGACCCGCGCGGCCACGGCCGGCGCGCCGGTGCTGCAGGTGCGTGGCCTGAGCCTGCCACAGCCCGACGCCTTCGGCATGGCCTTGCGCGGCATCGGCTTCGAGGTGCGTGCCGGCGAGGTGGTGGGCATTGCGGGTGTCTCGGGCAACGGCCAGCAGGAACTGATGGCGGCGCTGTCGGGCGAAGACCCGCGTGCCGGGCCGGGCAGCATCACGTTGCAGGGCCAGGACATCGCGCAGGCCAGCCCGCGCAAACGCCGCAAGCTGGGCCTGCACTTCGTGCCCGAAGAACGCCTGGGCCGCGGCGCTGTGCCGAGCTTGAGCCTGGCGCAGAACACGCTGCTGACGCGCACCGAGGCGGTGTCGAAGTGGGGGTGGATCGCCACCGGGCGTGTGCAGCGCCTGGCCGAAGCGCTGATCGCGCGTTTCCACGTGCGCGCCGGCGGCGCGGGCGCGGCAGCCAAGAGCCTGTCGGGCGGCAACCTGCAGAAGTTCATCGTCGGGCGCGAGATCGCGGCCGGCCCGACGCTGCTGATCGTCAGCCAGCCGACCTGGGGCGTGGACGTGGGCGCGGCGGCGCAGATCCGCGGTGAACTGCTGGCGCTGCGCGACGCCGGCTGCGCGCTGCTGGTGGTGAGCGAGGAGCTCGACGAACTGTTCGAACTGGCCGACCGGCTGCACGTCATTGCGCAGGGCCGGCTGTCGCCGGGCGTGCCGGTGGCCGAGACCACGGTGGCGCAGATCGGCGCCTGGATGAGCGGGCTGTGGGACGCGCAGCCCGACATGGCGAACATCGCCTGAGCCCGGCCTGCCCATGTTCAAGCTCGAAGCGCGCCCACAAGCCAGCAAGCTGATGTCACTGGCCAGCCCGCTGCTGGCCTTGGCCGTGACGGTGCTCTTCGGCGTCGGCCTCTTCGTGCTGCTGGGCAAGGACCCGCTGCGCGGGCTGCAGATGTTTTTCGTCGAACCGCTGAGCAGCCTGTACGCGCTGTCGGAACTGAGCGTGAAGGCCACGCCGCTGATCCTGATCGCGCTGGGGCTGGCGGTGTGTTTCCGCAGCAATGTGTGGAACATCGGCGCCGAAGGGCAGTTTGTCGTCGGCGCGCTGTGTGCGGGCTGGGTGGCGATGCAGGCCGGGCCCGACACCGTGTGGCTCGGCCGCGGCATCGTCGTGCCCATCCTGCTGGCCGGCGTACTGGGCGGCATGGCGTGGGCGGCCATCGTGGCGCTGCTGCGCGACCGTTTCAACGCCAACGAAATCCTCGTCAGCCTGATGCTGGTCTACGTCGCCGAGCAACTGCTGGGCTGGCTGGTGTACGGGCCCTGGAAGGACCCGGCGGGCTACAACTTCCCGCAGACCATCACCTTCGTGCCCGAGACGAAGATCCCGCGGCTGGTGCAGAACCTGCGCGCCCACATCGGGCTGCCGATGGCGCTGGGAGCGGTGGCGCTGCTGTGGGTCTTCCTCTTCCGCACCTACCGCGGTTTTGCGCTGCAGGTGGGCGGGCTGGCACCGGCGGCGGCGCGTTACGCCGGTTTTTCGTCGCGCAGCGCGTTGTGGACGGCGCTGCTGCTCAGCGGTGGCATGGCCGGCCTGGCGGGCGGGCTGGAAGCCGCCGGGCCGCTGGGCCAGCTGACGCCTTACGTACCCGCCGGCTACGGCTTCGCAGCCATCATCGTGGCCTATGTCGGGCGGCTGCACCCGGTGGGCATCGTGTTCGCGGGCGTGCTGATGAGCATGTTCTACATCGGCGGTGAACTGGCGCAGTCGCGCATGGGGCTGCCCAAGAGTCTGACGGGGGTGTTCCAGGGGCTGCTGCTGTTCACGCTGCTGGCTTGCGACACCTTGATTGCTTACCGGGTGCGGTGGCTGCGTGCTGCTGCGTCGGGGGCGCGTTCGTGAGCAGGCGCGGCAAAGGGGTGGGCGGGCTCGGCGCAGCGGGCGACGGAAGCGGTCGGCCTGGCGGCCGACTGCCCTGCGGTGCTCGGGCCCGTGGCCTGCCGCATAACTCGCTGCGCTCACTTCGTTCGCTACGCTCAAACAGGATGCGGCAAGTCAGTTTACGAAGCGCGCTGCGCGCGCAGGCCACGAACCCTGCGCTCCTCGGCGCTTCCCACGCCCACCGTCCCGAGCCCGCCCACCCCTTTACAACCGCCGCCGGTGGCACGCCACCCGCACGCCACCGCTGGTGGTTGAGCGGCAGGCGGTGCCTTGCGCGGGCGCTGTATGGCGCGCCGAGCAGCGGAGTCTTGAGGGGGGCGCGCGCAGCGCGCTTCGTCAACACTTCTGCCGCATCCTGTTTGAGCGCAGTGAGCGCAGCGAACGAAGCGAGTTATGCGGCACCCCCTCAAGGCGAGCAGCGCAGGGGAGTCGGTGCGCAGCACCGACCGCCACAGTCAGCGTTCCCGCCGGGCACCGCCTGACGCGACACGCACAAATCGTCGAGCGCAGAAGGCAGACGGGCGCGAACGTCCGCAACGGGCCGCAAGCCGAACCCCGCCTCATCCTAGGCGAGGTGTTCGTGGTAGATGCTGCGGTCTGTGGCGTAGCAGGTGCACGAGGCCTGCTCGAGGCCGAGGCGGTCCAGCACCTTCAGTTCACCGCGGCGGTAGGTGATGAGGCCCTGGCGCGCCAGTTCACCGGCAGCCGCCGTGATGCCCACCCGGCGCACGCCCAGCATGGCGGCCAGGAACTCGTGCGTGACGTGGAAATGCTCGGCGTGCGCGCGGTCCTGGCTCATCAGCAGCCAGCGTGCCAGGCGCGGGCCGATGAGGTGGAACCGCAGGCAGGCCGCCAGGCCCGCCATCTGCGACAGCCGCACGAAGACGAAACGGCCGACGACGCGCCGCAGCGCCGGGCTCATCCCCAGTTCCTTGTCGAAGGTGTCCCTGCTCATGCGCAGCGCCGAACCCGCGCCCTGCACCAGCGCTTGCAAGGGCACCGCGCCCACGCCCAGCAGCAGGCCCGAGCCCACCATGCCCTCGCGCCCGACCATGGCCACTTCCAGGCTCGGGTGCTGGTCGGTCTGCATCAGCAGCGAGATGAAACCGTCGATCGGGAAGTAGACATGGCGCACGGCGTCGCCGCGCTCGCACAGCACCTCGCTCAGTACCAGGTCCACCGGCTCGCAGGCGGCCAGCAGGCGCTGGCGGTCGACGCGGGGCAGCAGTTCGATGAGGTGGTTCTGGGCGGCAGGCAAGGGCACTCTCCGGTGGCACGACAGGCCCCACCGGTCGCGCCCACGCGCGGCGCCACGGTGGAGGGCTGCGTCCCCGAGTCTGTGCCCCGGCGAGCGCCGGGCTCTGTTCGCCATCGCACATAGGCCGCAATTGAGGTCCGGCGCCACCGCGCCGGCAGGCCGCGACCGGCGCCGCGCCGGCCCGGGCGCCGGCTACACCGCCAGCTTCACCGACAGCAGCCGGTCGTATTCCTTCTTCACCACCGCGTAACACTCGCAGGTGCGCCCTTCCAGCCCCGGCCGGTCGAGCACCGTGATGTGGCCGCGGGCATAACGGATGAGGCCATCCCTTTGCAGCTTCAGCGCCGCCTCGGTGACACCTTCGCGGCGCACGCCCAGCATGTTGGCGATGAGATCCTGCGTCATCACCAGCTCCTGGCCTTCCAGGCGGTCCAGGCTCAGCAGCAGCCAGCGGCACAGCTGCTGGTCCAGCGAGTGGTGGCGGTTGCACACCGCGGTCTGCGCCATCTGCGTGATCAGCGCCTGCGTGTAACGCAGCATCAGGTGCATCACCGGCGCCGAGCGGTTGAATTCGTCCGTGATGAGGTGCGCCGGCAGGCGCCAGCCCTCACCTGCGCTCTGCACCACGGCGCGGCTGGGCGTGGAGCCCCCGCCCATGAAAAGCGAGATGCCGACCACGCCTTCGCGGCCGACGACGGCGATTTCGGCCGACGCCCCGTCTTCCATCACGTAAAGCAGCGAGACGATGGTGCTGGTGGGGAAGTAGACGTGGCTGAGCGTGCGGCCCGACTCGTAGAGCACCTCGCCCAGCGGCAGGTTCACCCATTCCAGCTGCGGCAGCCAGCGCTGCCACTCTTCATCGGGCAACGCGGCCAGCAGTTGGTTCTGCAGCGGGTTCTTGTGCGCGGCCATGGTCGGGGCTCCGGGCTTGGGTAGCGGTGGGTACGGCCGTACCTGCGGGGCGCACCTCCGGGCTGTCGACTGCAGTCGGCAAGGGGTGCGGTGGATGTTCGGTAGCGTACACCCCGGCAGCCCCTATGGCCGGCCGCAAGCCCGGCGTGTGCGGCACCTGGTTCGCCACCGCACAGACCGCGGACGCGGCAGGCCCTACAACCCCAGTCCACCCCCTTCAGCGGCGTGTGCGCTCGGCGGCGCGCGCCAGCCGCCGCGGGCGGCCGTACGCCAGACCACCGGAACACCTGCCATGAACCCCACCCGTCGACCTCGCCTGGCCGCGCCGGCCCGCACCTGCCCGCAACCGGACCCCGGCGCCCGGGTCCACCGTTGCGGCCCACGGTGATGAACGCCGGGCCGATGGGCTCCGCCACGCCGGCCGGCGCGCCGCGCTGGGCGACCACCAGCGCCGGCGACGACGCCGACACCCGGCCCGTGGAACTGTCGGCGCTGGGTGAGCATGTCTCGCTGTGCCGCCGCAGCGGTGGCCGCTTCGGCGCGCTGCAGCGCGGTGCGCAGGCCGTGCACGGCGTGGTCGCGGCGCGCTTCGTCACCACGCTGGCCGTGGTGGTGGTGCTGATCGACGCGCTGCTGTTCGTCTTCTAGGCCGTGGCGCCGAGCCACCTGCAGCGCCTGCATCGCCTGCTGCCCAAGGCGCCGCGCGCCTTGTGCCGCATGCTCGACGCCGCCGCCGGGGGCCTGGCGCCGCCGGTGCGGTCCGAAGTCTTCGGCCCCGGGCGTTTTGCCCAGCACGGGCGCAGCCTGGCCGCCACCCACGCGGCGGCGCCCACGCGCCTGCCCGGCGGCGGATTCTTCCCGCGGCTGCGCGACAACATCCGCATGCTGCGCCAGGCGCACCGCTACATCGGCACGCAGGCCGCCACCGGCTACGACATCAGCCCGGCGGCGCAATGGCTGCTCGACAACTTCCACCTCATCGAGACCCAGCTCGACGCCATCCACGAAGGCCTGCCGCGCAGCTACTTCCGGCGCCTGCCGGTGCTGCACGACGAGCCGCTGGCCGGACTGCCGCGGGTCTACGGCGTGGCCTGGGCCTTCGTGGCCCACACCGACAGCGCCTTCGACGAAGCGCTGCTGGTGCACTTCGTCGCCGCCTACCAGGAAAGGCGCGAACTGCAGCTGGGCGAGATGTGGGCGCTGCCGACCACGCTGCGTGTGGTGCTGGTGGAAAACCTGCGCCGCCTGGCCGAGCGTGTGGCCACGCAGAAGGCGGCGCGCGAGGCCGCCAACCTGTGCTGCGACGACATCGCCCACTGGACGGGCCCGGCGCTGGCCGAGCTGCACACGCTGATGGCCGCACGCGGCGTCGGCACGGCCTTCGTGGTGCAGGTGAGGCAGCGCCTGCAGGACCGCGGCGTGGGCGGCGGCGCGCGCGCCGAGGCCCGTTACCCGGCCTCGGTGCAGGCCTGGCTGCAGGCCCTGCGGCCCGAGCTGCTGGCGCTGCAGCTGCAGCAGGGTGTCGACCAGACCGCCGACAACCTGAGCGTGGGCAACGCCGTGACCTCGCTGCGTGCCATCAACGACGCCGACTGGCCCGACATCGTGGCCCGCAGCAGCCCGCTGATGCGGCTGATGCTGGGCGCGCCGCTGTTCGCCGCCGAGCACACGCGCACACGCGACCGCACGCTGCACGGCATCGAACAGCTGGCGCGGCGCAGCCGCTGCAGCGAAATCGTGGTCGCACAGGCGCTGCTGGCCCTGATGCAAACGGCGCCTGCCGGCACGGCGCCGCCGGCCGACGGCGCGCGCCATCACCTGGCCGCGCACTGGCTGCAAGGCGCGGGCCGGCCGGCGCTGGCGCACGCCCTGGGCCTGCACGAAGGTCTGCTGCCGGCGCTGCGCCAGGCCGCACGCACGGCCGCGCTGCCGCTGTACCTGGCGGCAGTGGTCGGCGGCAGCAGCTTGCTGGTGGCCTGGATGCTGCAGCGCCAGGGCGCGCCGCCCGTGGGCGCCTGGGGCGTGCTGATGGTGCTGCTGATGCTGTGGCCGGCATCGGAAGCGGTGGTCGCCGTCATCCACCGGCTGATCAGCGAGTCGGCGCGCCCGCAGCCGCTGCCGCGGCTGGTGCTGGCCGACGGCATCCCCGACAGCCACCGCGTGATGGTCGTCATCCCGGCCCTGCTCACCAGCGCCGCCGGCACGGCGCGGCTGACCCACCGCCTGCACCTGCATGCGCTGGCCAACCCGGAAGCGAACGCCCAGTTTGCGCTGCTCACCGACTGGGCCGACGCGCCCGCCGCCCAGGCCGCCGGAGACGAGGACCTGCTGGCCGACGCGCTGCAGCAGGTCGAGCAGCTCAACGCCGGCGCACCGGTGGCGCCGGGCGCGCCGCCGCGTTTCCTGCTGCTGCACCGCCAGCGCAGCTACTGCACCACCGAACAGCGCTGGCTGGGCTGGGAACGCAAGCGCGGCAAGCTCGAGCAGCTGCTGGCCGCGCTGGCCGGCGAGCCGGGCAGCCCCTTCGTCGACCTGGGCGCGCTGTCGCGCCTGGCGCCCGGCACCGCCTGGGTGCTGACGCTGGACAGCGACACCCAGCTGCCGCCCGGGGCGCTGCGCGAACTGGTGGGCGTGGCCGCGCACCCGGCGAACACACCGCAGCTCAGCGCCGACGGCCGTCGCGTGCTGCGGGGGTACGGCATCCTGCAGCCGCACCTGGTGACGCCGCTGCCCACGGCGCAGGAACGCACGCCCTTCCACTGGCTGTTTGCCGGGCAGTGCGGCATCGACCCCTACAGCGCGGCCAGCTCCGAGGTCTACCAGGACGTCTTCGGCGAAGGCAGCTACACCGGCAAGGGCCTGATGCACGTGCAGGCCGTGCACGCCGTGCTGGGCGGGCGGCTGCCGGCCGAACGCATCCTCAGCCACGACCTGCTGGAAGGCGCGCTGGTGCGCTGCGCCGCGGTGACCGACGTCGCGCTGATCGAGGACGAGCCCTTCCACGCCGACGTGGCCGCGTCGCGCCTGCACCGCTGGACCCGCGGCGACTGGCAGCTGCTGCCCTTCCTGCTGCAGCCCGGGCGGTATGCGATGCGGGGTGTCAACCGCTGGAAGATGGTGGACAACCTGCGCCGCTCGCTGGTGGCGCCGGCCTCGCTGGCGCTGCTGGTGGGCGTGCTGGGCTGGGGTGGCCTGGCGCCGCTGAACGCCGTGCTGCTGGTGGCTGCGGCCTTCAGCGCCGGGCCGCTGATGGGCGCGCTGGCCGGGTTCGCGCCCAGCCGCGACCGCCTGGCCAAGTGGCACTTCTACCGCGCCGCCGGCATCGACCTGGCGCGCACATTGCTCGGTGGTCTGTGGCATGGCGTCATGCTGCTGCAGCACGCGATGCTGGCCACCGACGCCGTCGCACGCACGCTGTGGCGGTTGCTCGTCAGCCGGCGCCACCTGCTGCAATGGACCACCGCCGCCGAGGCCCAGGCCACCGCGCAGACCACGCTGGCCGGCAGCTGGCGCCAGCACCGCAGCGTGCCGCTGGCGGCGCTGGCCATCGCCACCGCGCTGCTGCTGCACACCCCCGCACACCCGGGCTGGACCCTGCTGCTGTGCCTGGCGTGGGCCAGCGCGCCGCTGCTGACGTGGTGGGTCAGCCGGCCCCGGACCGGCGCCGACGGCCCCACGCTGGCCGGCGAGGACCGCGCCCGCCTGCACGCCGTGGCCCGCGACACCTGGCGCTACTTCGAGCGCACCGTCACCGCCGCCGACCACCACCTGCCGCCCGACAACCTGCAGACCACGCCGCACGAGATGCCGGCGCGCCGCACCTCGCCCACCAACATCGGCCTGTACCTGCTGAGCACGGCCTGCGCACGCCAGTTCGGCTGGACCGGCACGCTGGAACTGCTGCAGCGCCTGGAAGCCACGCTGGCCACGCTGGCCGGCATGCAGCGCCACCGCGGCCATTTCCTGAACTGGTACGACACCGAGACCGCGCTGCCGCTGCTGCCGATGTACGTGTCCACCGTGGACAGCGGCAACCTCAGCGGCCACCTGCTGGCGGTGGCCAGCGCCTGCCGCGAGTTTGCCGCCGACCCCGACGAGGCCGACAGCGCCCAGCGCCTGCGGGCCGTGGCCACGCACTGCGAGCAGCTGGCCTGGGCGCCCGACTTCCGTTTCCTCTACCACCGCAAGCGCCATCTGCTGCACCTCGGCTTCCGTGTCGCCGAGCAGCAGCTCGACGCCGGCTTCTACGACCTGCTGGCTTCGGAATCGCGTCTGACCAGCCTGCTGGCCATCGCCAAGGGCGACGTGCCGGTGGCGCACTGGGCCGCGCTGGGCCGGCCCTTCTACGCCGTGGGCGCGCGCGCCGGGCTGCGCTCGTGGTCGGGCTCGATGTTCGAATACCTGATGCCCACGCTGGTGCTGGCCGAGCCGCGCGGCAGCGTGCTGCACGACGCCACCCACGGCGCGCTGCACGAGCAGCAGGCCTGGGCGCGCACGCAGGGTGTGCCCTGGGGCGTTTCTGAATCGGCCCACGCCGGCTGCGACCACACGCTGGCCTACCAGTACTCGCCGCAGGGCGCACCGCGGCTGGCGCTGCGCCGCACGCCACCCGACGAGCTGGTGATCGCGCCCTACGCCACCGCGCTGGCCGCGCAGCTGGACGCGCCGGCCGCCTGCCGCAACTTCGCCGCGCTGGAGGCGCTGGGCGCACGTGGACGCTACGGCCACATCGAGGCGCTGGACTTCACGCCCGCACGCCAGAGCGGCGGCCAGCGTGTCACGCCGGTCAACACCCACATGGCCCACCACCAGGGCATGAGCCTCGTGGCGCTGGCCAACGTGCTGCTGGACGGCGTGGCGCAGCGCTGGGGCATGGCCAACCGCCAGCTCGAGGCGCTGGGCTCGCTGCTGCACGAGCGTGCACCGCGCGAGGTGCCGGTGCTGCCGGAACCCCCGGCCGCGCTGCCGCCGTCTGGCGAGCGGCGCGCCCCGGCGCTGCAGCGCGAGGTGCTGCCCGGCGTGCAGGCGGTGGAGCCGACGCAGCTGCTGTCCAACGGCCGTTACCACGTGGCGCTGCGCGCCAACGGCGCGGGCCACAGCCGCCGCGGCACGGTGGGCATCACGCGCTGGCGCGACGACGCGTTGCGCGACGCGCATGGCAGCTTCTTCTACCTGCGCCGCCTGCCGGGGCCGGCCGCGGCGCCGGGCACCGCGGCCGAACCGCTGGTGTCGCTGACGCAGCACCCGGCGCCCGACCCTGCGGCCGCCTACCAGGCCATGTTCCACGCCGACCGCGTGTGCCTGGACGCCAGCTGGCCCGGGCTGCACACGCGCGTGACGGTGTGGGTCAGCCCCGAGGACGACATCGAGTTCCGCCAGGTCGAGCTGCACAACCCGGGCACGCAGACGCTGGAACTGGAGCTCGTCTCGACCTTCGAGGTGACGCTGGCCGACGCCCGCGCCGACGAGGCCCACCCGGCCTTCGGCAACCTCTTCGTGCACGCCGAGTGGCGGCCGGCCGCGCAGGCGCTGGTGTTCCGGCGCACACCGCGGCTGGCCGGCGAACGCGCTCTGCACGCGGCGCACTTCCTCACCGAGCCCGATGCCGGCGTGGTGGCGCTGCGCGGCCAGACCGACCGCGCGAAGTGGCTGGGCCGCAACCACAGCGCGGCACGGCCGCTGGGCCGGCTGCACGCCTTGCCAGCGCAGCTGCAAGGCCCTGGAGTCTCGTTGCCAGCGCAGCTGCAAGGCCCTGCTGTTGCCTTGCCAGCGCAGCTGCAGGGCGCTGCTGCTGCCTTGCCCGCGCCGCCGCAGCCCGGCGCGGCCGGGCCGCTGGCCGCCAGCGCCGACGCGCTGGCGCTGGACACCGGCCTCGACCCGGTGTGCGCGCTGGCCGTGCGCCTGCGCATCGCGCCGGGCGGCAGCGCCCGGCTGACCTTTGCCACCGCCGCCTGCGACGACGACGCCACGCTGCGCGCGGTGGTCGACAAGTACCGCCAGACGGGCCATATCGAACGCGCGGCGCGGATGTCGGCCACGCTGGGCGGCATCCGCCTGCGGGCGCTGCGCATCGGCGCCGACGAGCTGGGCGCCATCCAGCTGCTGACCACGGCGCTGCTGCTGGGCCTGACCCGCCTGCAGACGGCGCTCACCCACGAAGCCCGCGACGAAAGCGGCGGCGAAGCCTGCGATCGGCGGCTGCTGTGGCGCCTGGGCCTGTCGGGCGAGCGGCCGTTGCTGCTGGTGTCGGTCGGCGCGCAGCACGGGCTGGGGTTGCTGCGTTCACTGGCGCGTGCGCTGCCGCTGTGGGGCGGCGCCGGCGTGGCCTGCGACCTGGTGGTGGTGAACGCCGAGCCGGCGGGCTACCAGGGGGCGCTGCAGCGCGACCTCGCGGCGCTGCGCGACCGCCACGAGGCCGACAGCGCCGCGCTGCCGGCGGCCGAACGTGTGGGCCTCTACCTGCTGCGCACCGACGAGCTGAGCGCGGCCGAAGGGGCCACGCTGCACGGCGTGGCCCGTGTCGTGCTGCAGGCCGACGGCCGGCCGCTGCTGCACCACGTCAACGCCTGGGCCGCCGCGCACGACCTGGCGCTGCAGGCGCGCCAGGGTGTGGCCACGGTGGCGCCGGGCCTGGTGCACGCGGCCGGCCCGGCCGCCGCCGCGTCGGGCGGCTGCACCTGGGCCGGCAACAGCCGCATGAACCAGCTCACCGCCTGGTGCAACGACGCCGTGGCCGACACCCCTTGCGAGAGCTTCTGGCTGCAGGACGGACGCAGCCTGGAAGCCTGGAACGTGGCCCCCGGCGCCTGCGGCGACGAACGCGTCGCCTACACCGTGGCGCACGGCCAGGACCACACCCGCATCAGCCACCAGCGCGGCGACGTGCAGGTGGTGGCCACCTGGTGCGTCGACCCCGTACAGGCCGTCAAGCAGGTGCGGCTGCAGTTCAGCAACACCGGCCGCCGCACGCAGCACCTGCGCGTGACGGCGCTGGCCGAATGGCTGATGGGCGCGGCGCGTGTGGACCGCCACACCGTGCACTGCGCGCGCCACCGCCACGCGCTGGACAGCACGCCGGCCGGGCGTGAGCTGCTGCTGCTGAGCGCCACCCAGCGCGAACAGGCCGGCGGCTTGGGCGGCGGCACCGCCTTCCTGGCGCTGGCCGGCGAAAACGAGAACCTGCACGACTGGACCTGCGACCGCCGCGAGGCCTACGACGCCCGCGGCCGCCCGGTGCTGCCCGACCACTGGGGGCAGGCCACCGGCAGCGGCCTGGACCCGATGGCCGCGCTGTCGACGACGCTGGTGCTGGCCGCCGGCGCGCAGCACGAATGCACCTTCCTGCTGGGTTACGCCGACGGCGTGGCCGCGGCACGCACGCTGGCCGTGGCGGCCGCGCGGGCGGCACCGGCGTGCGCACGCATTTCTCCGACGAGCTGCTGTGGCTGACGCACGCCTGCCTGCACTGCCTCCAGGCCACCGCCGCTGGCAGCGTCAAGCGCGGCCAAGCCGCCGACGTGAAAGGGCCCGGCCACGAGTGACTCGCAGCCGGGCCCGGTCAGGCACGAAGGCTGACCACCGCTGCATCAAGGTAGGGTGCGTCGATTCGGCCACCGCGCGCCCACACACGCTGAGGCCGTGCTCCCCCCCGGATCAGCGGGGTGCGACCACACCGCTGTCATCCGACAGCACGATCTCGACACGGCGGTTCATCTGGCGGCCGCTGGCGTTGTCGTTGCCAGCGACCGGGAAGCCTTCGCCGTAGCCCTGGGTGCCGATGCGGCCACCGTCGATGCCGCGCGAGACCAAGGCGCTGCGCACGGCGTCGGCACGGCGCGCCGAGAGGTCCTGGTTCATGCTGTCGCTGCCCACGCTGTCGGTGAAGCCCTCGATCTGCGCGCGGCGCTTCGGGTAGGTCTGCAGGAAGGTCACGAGCTTGTCCATGCCGCGCAGGCCGCCGGACTTGAGCTCGGCGCGCCCGCTGTCGAAGAGCACGTCGCCGATGGTGATGACCATGCCGCGGTTGGTCTGCTTGGCGTTCAGGTCACGCAACTGCTCTTCGAGCAGCTGGTTGCGCTGCAGCGCGGCCTGGGCGTCCTGCTGCGACGCCGCAGCCTGCTGCTGCGAAGCTTCGGACTGGCGCTGCGCGACACGGGCGTCGCGCTCGGCCGACTGGGCCTGGATCTGCGAGGCGCGGGCATCGACCTGCGAGGCCCGTGCGCTGGCCGTGGCGGCGTCGGCCTCGCGGGTGCGGGCCTCCAGGCGCTCGCGGTCGCGCTCGGCGCTGGCCTTGGCCACTGCGGCCTCGGCGGCCTTGCGGCTGCCGGCGGCCTGCGCCGTGGCGACGCTCTGGCTGGCCAGGTAGGCCAGGTTGTTGACGGTGGCCATGTTGTCCTTGTCGGCCAGGGCCTTGTCGGCACGGCCCAGCGCATCGGCGGCGGCCTTCATCTCGACCGGGGCACCCTCACGCGTTTCGGGGTTGGCCAGCGCCGCGTTGTAGGCGCTGCGCGCCGCGTTGAGCTGGTCGTTGTTGCGCGGCGCCGAGCCGCAGGCGGCCAGCGTGAGCACCGCAGCGGCGGCCATCAGGCTCAGGGCACCGAGGGAGCATGAGCGGATGGAGTTGGTGGGGTGTTGCAGCTTCATTTCAGTTCCTCGGGGTGGTGGGGGCGGCCTTGCGGGCCATCTCTTCGCGCAGGGCGCGGGCGGCTTCGTCCAGGGCGTCGGCAGCCTTCTTCGACTTGGCCGACTCGGCCTTCGCTTCGGCGAGTTGCGCGTCGGCCTGGGCCTGCTGCGCCAGCGCCATCGCACGCACCGGATCGCCGGCGGCGGCGGCCTGCGTGGCGCGGGTCATCTTGTCGCGCGCCATGCTCAGCTCGGCGGGGGCCAGCTCGGTGGCACCGGCTGCGGCGGCGTGCTGGATCGCCGCGGCCGAGACGGCCATCTGCTCGTTGGGCGGCGGCGGCGTTGTGCCGCAGGCGCCGAGGCCGAAGGTGATCGCGGCCAGCAGGCCGGCCGAAGCCAGGGTGCGTTGCAGCGTGCAGGGAACGGGGCGTGAGGAGGTGAGCCGACGTGGGGTCATGGTGTGCTTTCGTTGCGGTGCAGAGCGGGACCGTGTGCAGCGCGGGTTTCAGACCCAGGTCGGACGCAGTCTCGGGGCCACGACCTTGAACCCGGGCCTCCCGAGCGTCGGTGCGTCATCGCACACACCGGCGCAAAGGGATGCCGTCCTACACCGCGCCGCGCCGTGCGCCGATGGGCGGGCGTGGCGACGGTTTCTAAAGTCGGTCCACGGGTTGCAGACAACCCCCCCTTCAACCCACTTTTCAGACCGGAGATACACCATGATCATTCGCCACACCATCGCCATCACCGCCGCCGTCATCGCCCTGGCCACCGTCACCGGCTGCGCCGTCACGCGCGGTCAGGAAACGGTCGGCGCCTACGTCGACGACACCGCCATCACCACCGCGGTGAAGGCGCGCTTCATCGACAACAAGATCGTCGACGCGGTGTCCATCAGCGTCGAGACGCTCAACGGCGTCGTGATGCTGTCGGGCTTTGCCAAGAGCGCCGCCGAGAAGTCGTCCGCCGAAGCCGTGACCTGGAAGGTCAACGGCGTCAAGGGCGTCAAGAACGAGATCGCCATCCGCCCGTGAGCGCGCAGCTCACTCAACGCATAAGGAGCACACCATGAACTGGGAACAGATCCAGGGCAACTGGAAACAAGTCACCGGCCACGCCAAGGAGCAGTGGGGCAAGCTGACCGACGACGACATGGATGTCGTGGCCGGCCGGCGTGACCAGCTCGCGGGCATGATCCAGGAACGCTACGGCGTGGCCAAGGAAGAAGCCGAACGCCAGCTCGCCGAATGGCAGCGCAAGGCTTCGGATTCCTGGTTCAAGAAGGACGCTCCCAAGCCTTGAACCCGGGCCGGGGCGGGCGCGGCAGCAGCCTTCTGCGCCGCACGCCCGCCGGCCACGCCGCCCGGCCACCCCGCCGGGCGGCACCCCTCTCCACCCCCACACCCCGACCGGGACGCTTCGTGCCGGTGTGCCACTGCATTGGAAACCGCATGAACCCGTCCACCCGCTCCTTCCCCCTGTCGCGAATCGCACGCGGCTGGCTGCCCGCCCTGACACTTCCGCTGGCCCTGCTGGCCGCCTGCGGCGGTGGCGGCCTCGACCCCATCCTCGGCACGCCGCCCGTGGCGCGCGCCCCGATGGTCAGCGCGACGACACCCCTGAACAGCACACCCGCCGTCACCGGCGTGGCCGGCACCGTGCGGCCCACCGTGACCTTCGACCGTGCGATGACCGCGTCGACGCTGACGCCCACCAGCTTCTCGCTGGCCTGCCCGACCGGCACCCCGGTGAGCGCCGGTGTCGCCTATGACGCCACCAGCCGCACCGCCACGCTGACGCCCGCCGCCACACTGCCGGCCAGCACCACCTGCGTGGCCACCGTCAGCACCGCCGCGCTCGACAGCCTGGGCTTCGCGATGACCGCGCCCTACGCCTGGAGCTTCGTCACCGCCCAGGCGATCGCGCTGGACACGACACGTCCGACGGTGACCTTCGGCGTGCCCGCCGCGGCCGCCACCGGCGTGGCCACCAACACACGCATCAGCGCCACCTTCAGCGAGGCGCTGGCCGCGGCCAGCGTCACCGGCACGACCTTCACCGTCTTCAACGACACCGCCGGCGTCGCCGTGGCCGGCACCGTGAGCTACTCGGCCACCACGCGCACCGCCACCTTCGCGCCCACCGCCGTCACCGGCCTGGCCGCCAGCGCGACCCACACGGCGACGCTGGGTGCCGGCATCACCGACGTCGCCGGCAACGCCCTGGCCGGCAACACCGCCGTGCTGCCGGCCGCCGGCGCGCAGGTGTGGAGCTTCACCACCGGCGCCACCGCCGACACCACCGCACCCACCATCACGGCCATCAACCCGGCCGACGGCAGCACCGGCGCCTGCCTGGGCACGGTCGTCAGCGCCACCTTCAGCGAACCGGTCGACACCGCCACACTGACGGCGACGAACTTCGGCGTCAGCGCCGGCGTCACGGCCGTCACCGGCAGCGTCAGCTACGACGCGCCGACCCGCGTGGCCACCTTCACGCCCAGCAACACCGCGGGTTTCGCGCCCAGCACCGCACTCGTCGCCACCGTGCGCTCAGGGGCCACCGGCGTGCGTGACCTGGCCGGCAACCCGCTGGCCGCCGACCGCGTGTGGAACTTCACCACCGGCACCGCCGCCTGCCTGGGCACCAGCGTCAACCTGGGTTCGGCCGCTTCCTACGGCGCCTTCGGCGGCGGCGCGGGCGTCACCAACCAGGGCATCAACACCGTGATCGGCGGCAACATCGGCACCACGGCGGCCTGCACGCTGGTGACCGGCCTGCACGACGCCACCAACGTCTACACCGAGACGCCGCTGAACGTGGGCGTGGTCAACGGCAGCATCCAGTGCGGCCCGCCGGCACCCGGCACCACCACCTCGCTGGCCGTGGCCACGCAGGCCCGTGCCGACGCGCAGACGGCCTACAACACGCTGGCCGCCTTGCCCCCGGGCAGCGACCCGGCGGCCGGCCAGCTGGGCGGCCTGACGCTGGCGCCCGCGGTCTACACCGCGGCCGGCGGCACCTTCGCCATCACCAGCGGTGACCTCGTGCTCGACGCACAGGGCAACGCCGGTGCAGTGTGGGTCTTCCAGAGCGCCTCGGCCCTCACCGTGGGCCTGCCCGCCACGCCGCGCCGCGTGGTCCTGATCAACGGCGCCCAGGCGAAGAACGTCTGGTGGCAGGTCGGCAGCGCCGGCCGCATCGAGGACGGCAGCACGATGGTCGGCACGATCATCGCGCCGGCCGGCGTCACCGTCTCCACCGCCGGCCAGGCCATCCAGACCACGCTGATCGGGCGCGCCCTCGGCCTCACCGCCTCGGTGACGCTGGTCAACACCACGATCGTCGCGCCGTGAACGCCGGCACCTCCCGCCGCGCGCACCCCGCACCGACATCACAGAACAGAAAGCCCTTCATGAACACACGCACACCTACCCTGCGCCTGCTGGCGCTGGCCTGCCTCGCTGCACTGACCGCGCTGCCCGCGGCGGCCCAGCAGGAAGGCGGCTACTTCTACGGCGGCATCGGCGCCGGCCTGGGCCGCGCCCAGATCGACCAGGAACGCATCAGCAGCACGCTGCTGGGCGCCGGCCTGACGACCAGCGGCTTCACGGCGGACAACAAGTCCAACCACTGGCGCCTGTTCGGCGGCTACCAGATGAACCGCAACTTCGGGCTCGAAGCCAGCTACTTCGACCTCGGCAAGTTCAGCTTCAACACCAACACCACGCCGGCCGGCAGCCTGAGCGGGCAGGCCCGCATGCAGGGCGGCGGGCTGGACCTGGTGGGCACGCTGCCGGTCAGCGAACGTTTTTCGCTGCTGGGGCGCGTCGGCGTGCAGCGGACCCGCACGCGTGACACCTTCGCCGGCAGCGGCGCGGTGAGCGTGCTGAACCCGAACCCGAGCAAGCGCGACACCGGCTACAAGGTCGGCGTCGGCATGCAGTACGACGTGACGCCCAACTTCCTGGTGCGCGGCGAGGTCGACCGCTACCGCGTCAACGACGCCGTGGGCAACCGCGGCACCGTCAACGTGGCCTCGGTGAGCCTGGTGTTCCCGTTCGGCCGCGCCCCGGCCCCAACGCCGCGCATGGCCGCGGCCCCGGCCTACGTGGCGCCGGTGCCGGCCTACGTGCCGCCGGCACCGGTCTACGCACCGCCGGTGGTGGTGCAGGCCCCGGTGGCCGTGCCCCCGCCGCCGCCGGTGGAACGCCGCCGCGTCAGCTTCTCGGCCGAGTCGCTGTTCGGCTTCGACAAGAGCGCGCTGCGCCCCGAAGGCCAGGCCGCGCTCGACACCTTCGCCCGCGAGCTGGCCGGCACGCGCTACGACGTGATCACCGTCGAAGGCCACACCGACCGCCTGGGCACGGCGGCCTACAACCAGAAGCTGTCGCTGCAGCGCGCCGAAGCCGTGCGGGGCTACCTCGCGAGCTCGGGCGGCCTGGACGCCAGCCGCCTGAAGGCCGTGGGCATGGGCGAGACGCAGCCCACCCCCGCCACGGCCGACTGCAAGGGCGCCAAGCCCACGCCCAAGCTCATCGCCTGCCTGCAGCCCGACCGCCGCGTCGAGGTCGAAGTCACCGGCACGAAGTGATGAACGGCGCCACCACCCTTCACCCGCTGCCGGTGCCCGTGCCGGGCGACGGCCACAGCGCCAGGCTGCGGCTGCTGTTGGGCGGAGTGCTGGCGGCGCTGGCCGCGCTGGGCCTGCTGCTGGCCCTGGGCGCGGCCGTCAAGCAGGTGGTGCGGCAGGCCGAAGCCCGCCACGCCAACACCGCGGCACGCGCCGACGCCACCTGGCGCTGCAACAACCTGGCCGGGCGCGACGAACGCGACGACTGCCGCCAGCGGGCCAGCGGCCTGCTGATCGACACCGCCGCCGCCACACCCTGAAACCCGGCAACCCGGAGGAACACCCCATGAAGCTCGACCGCAACACCCGCGCCCATGCCTGCGCCTGCGCCTGCGCCCTGCTCGGCCTGGCCGCGATGCTGGCACCAACTGCCGCCTTAGCGGCCGGCGAGGCCTCGGCGCCCCCCCAGCGGGTGACCAAGGCCAAGCAGGCCGAACTGCGCGCGCTGCAACAGCGCGAGCTGGCGGCCTGCCGCACCGGCCAGACGGGGCAGGAGTTGAGCGCCTGCGTGCGTGAAGCCCACGCGTCCTACGCCGAGGCGCTGCGCGGCGGCCTCGATGACGGTGGCGCGCCCTATGCCGCCAATGCGCGCCAGCGCTGCGAGGCGCTGAGCGGCAGCGACCGCAGCGACTGCCTGGCCCGCGTGGACGGCCATGGCACGACCAGCGGCAGCGTCGAGAGCAGCGGCGTGCTGCGCGAGCTGAAGACCTACAGCGTCGACCCGGTGCCCAAGACCGCGGCGAGCGCGCCGGCGGCAGCTGCGAGACCGGCGCCAGCCACGCCGCGCTGAAAACACGCGGCCGGGCCACGCACCGTGGCGCGGCTGACGGTGTCGGCGTCACGCACCGCTTTCACCAGGCGGTGCGCCGCCACCTTCAGTGCCTGGTCGCCGGCGGCGTGGCCCAACGTGTCGTTGCCCTGCTTGAAGTTGTCGAGGTCCAGGAAAAGCAGCATCAGGCGGCCGCCGAGCAGGTGCTCGCGCAGCCCGTGCAACGGGTCGAGCATGGGGTTGCCGGCGCCCAGCGGCGTACGCCGCGCGCTGTAACGTCGTGCCAAGACATCACCGCGGCGACTCCAGGGGCCGATTTGTGCGCCAGCGCGCCAAAGCCTGCGCTGCACAGCGTAAATTTGCAAAGCTGTGCGCATGGGCGCAAGCAACCGTTCACTTCAAGAAGGAAAACCATGGCCACGCGCAAGACCACGAAAAAGTCCGAACTCGCCCAGGCCGGCGAACACTTGAGCACCGCCGCCAAGGAAGTCGGCACTGCGGTGACGAACAGGATCGAAGCCTTCGGTGACGCGATGTCCGCCGGCATGAAGCGCGCACGCAAGACTGTCGAGAATCAGCGCGACGACGCCAAGGCCCAGGTCGGCAAGCTCGTCAAGATGGCCGAGGCGCAGGTGAAGAAGGCACAAGCCCAGCTGCACAAGGCCAGCACGTCGGCGCAAAAGTCGGTGCAGGCTGCCGAGAAGAAGCTCGAGGCCACCAAGCGCAGCACGGGCAGGAAGCTGTCGGCGCTGCAGACCAGTGCCGAGCGCAAGGCCAAGGCGCTGCAGAAGGCGGTGGAGAAGGAAGCCGCGGCGCTGAAGAAGGCCGCCGGCATGAAGCCCAAGGCGGCGGCGAAGAAGGCGGGGGCCCGCAAGGCGCCTGTGGCCAAGAAGGCGGTGGCGAAGGCGCCGGTGGCCAAGAAGGCTGCGCCGAGAAGGGCTGCGGCACCGGCCAAGCAGGCCGCGAAGAAGGCAGCGAAGTAGGCCGCAAGGGCCGGCCCGCTTTGGCGGGCCGCCCAAAGCAGATCGCCGGCGCGAGGCCGGCGAACTTCAACTTGTGTACTCCGGCCAGGCCGGAGCGGGCTTTACTCGGCCTTGTCGGCCGGTGCCGCCTCGGTGGCCACGGGCTCGGGCCGATCCAGCAGTTCGACGAAAGCCATCGGCGCGTTGTCGCCGACACGGAAACCCATCTTCAGAATGCGCGAGTAGCCGCCCGGGCGGGCCATGAAGCGCGGGCCGAGTTCGTTGAAAAGCTTGGCCACCACGTCGCGGTCACGCGTGCGATTGAACGCCAGACGCCGGTTGGCCAGCGTGGGCACCTTGCCCAGGGTGATGAGCGGCTCGACCACGCTGCGCAGCTCCTTGGCCTTGGGCAGGGTGGTCTTGATCGCTTCGTGCAGGATCAGCGAGTTGCACATGTTCCTCAGCATCGCCAGGCGATGCGAAGTGGTGCGGTTGAGTTTGCGGGGGCCGTTGCGGTGGCGCATGGTGCTTTCCTGTCGTTATTGAACCCCGGCCGGACTAGGTACCGGGGGTTGCACATGACAAGCGATGTCTATCGCTTGTCCAGACCCTGCGGGGGCCAGCTCTCCAGCCGCGCGCCCAGCGTGAGCCCGCGCGAAGCCAGCACTTCCTTGATTTCGTTGAGGCTCTTGCGGCCCAGGTTCGGCGTCTTGAGCAACTCGGTCTCGGTGCGCTGGATCAGGTCGCCGATGTAGTAGATGTTTTCGGCCTTCAGGCAGTTGGCCGAACGCACCGTGAGTTCGAGCTCGTCCACCGGACGCAGCAGGATGGGGTCGAATGGCGTCGGACGCGAGACCTGCGCCACCATGCTGTCCAGCGGGCTGGGATCGATCTGGGCGAAGAACGCGAGCTGTTCGACCAGGATGCGCGCGCTCTGGCGGATGGCTTCCTCGGGCGGAATGGAGCCGTTGGTCTCGATCTCCATCACCAGCTTGTCGAGGTCGGTGCGCTGTTCGACGCGGGCGTTTTCCACCGCGTAGCTGACGCGGCGCACCGGCGAGAAGGACGCGTCGAGCACGATGCGGCCGATGCTCTTGGTGGGCTCGTCGCCGAAGCGGCGCAGGTTTCCCGGCACGTAGCCGCGGCCCTTTTCGACCTTGATCTGCATGTCGAGCTTGCCGCCATGCGCGAGGTGCGCGATGACATGCTCGGGGTTGATGATTTCCACGTCGTGCGGCGTCTGGATGTCGGCGGCCGTCACCGGGCCCTCGCCTTCCTTGCGCAACACCAGCGTCACTTCATCGCGGTTGTGCAGCCGGAAGACCACGCCCTTGAGGTTGAGCATGATGTGGACGACGTCTTCCTGCACGCCGTCGATCGCCGAGTACTCGTGAAGCACACCGGCGATGGTCACTTCGGTCGGGGCATAGCCCACCATCGACGACAGCAGCACGCGCCGCAGTGCATTGCCGAGGGTGTGGCCGTAACCGCGCTCGAAGGGCTCGAGGGTGGCTTTCGCGCGATGGCCGCCGAGCGGCTCGATCTGGATGGCCTTGGGCTTCAGAAGGGTGGTTTGCATGTGTTCTCTAGTTCCTGTCAATACCCTCGGTTCGTTACACCGATAAGGCTGATGGACCACGCCGGGCTGTGGTGCTCTGTCGTTCGCTTCGTGCCCGGCGGAACGAAGCGCATGCATGGCGTCGGCAGCGGGGCCGCCGAAGGATCAACGCGAGTACAACTCGACGATCAGCGCTTCCTTGATTTCGGCGCCAAACTGGTCGCGGTCGGGCACCTTCTTGAAGACGCCTTCCAGCTTGGTGGCATCGACTTGCACCCAATCGGCCAAGCCAATGGATTGCGCCAGTTTCAGTGAATCGGTCACGCGCAGCTGGGTCTTGGACTTCTCGCGCATCGCGATCGCGTCGCCGGCCTTGACCTGGTACGAGGGAATGTTGACCACCTGGCCATTCACCGTGAGGGCCTTGTGCGAGACGAGTTGCCGGGCCTCGGCGCGCGTCGAGCCAAAACCCATGCGGTAGACGACGTTGTCCAGCCGAGTTTCGAGCAGCGCCAGCAGGTTGGCGCCGGTGTTGCCCTTGCGACGTTCGGCCTCGGCGAAGTAGCGGCGGAACTGGCGTTCAAGCACGCCGTACATGCGCTTGACCTTCTGCTTCTCGCGCAACTGCAGGCCGAAATCGGACGTGCGCGAGCCGCTGGTGCGCCCGTGCTGGCCGGGCTTGCTGTCGAACTTGGCCTTGTCACTGATCGAGCGGCGGGCACTCTTCAGGAAAAGGTCGGTGCCTTCGCGGCGGGAGAGTTTGGCCTTGGGGCCGAGATAACGTGCCACTTGCGTGTCCTTGAGTTCTGTCTGACGCGGCAGCGGCCTTTGCAAAGTTCGCAAAGACCGCCCGCGCGAGTCTGGCGGCGATGAAACATTGCGCTCAGACGGTGGGCTTGAGGAAGGCTTGCGCCTTCAGGAAAACAGCCGGCTCGCAAAGGGTTGCTCGCCGGCTCGGAAAACTTTTCATTCTAACGCTTGCGGCGATTGGCCGCACGCCGGGCGCGCCGCGCCAGTCATCAGATGCGGCGGCGCTTCTGCGGCCGGCAGCCGTTGTGCGGGATCGGCGTGACGTCGCTGATCGAGTTGATGCGGATGCCCAGCGAAGCCAGCGCACGCACGCTCGATTCACGGCCGGGCCCGGGGCCCTTGATGCGCACGTCCAGGTTCTTGATGCCTTGTTCCTGCGCCGCGCGGCCAGCCGTTTCAGCAGCCACCTGGGCCGCGAAAGGCGTGCTCTTGCGCGAACCCTTGAATCCTTGCCCGCCGCTGGAAGCCCAGGCCAGCGCCCCACCCTGGCGGTCGGTGATGGTGATGATCGTGTTGTTGAACGACGCATGCACATGCGCAACGCCGTCCGCCACGTTCTTGCGGACTTTCTTGCTCACGCGACGCGCGGCGGTATTGACGGGTGCCTTGGCCATGTCTTGACTCTTTCAGTGTTGCTTGGCTAACGGCTTACTTCTTCAGCGCGGCTGCACCCTTGCGCGGGCCCTTGCGGGTGCGGGCATTGGTGCGGGTGCGCTGGCCGCGCACGGGCAGGCCACGGCGATGCCTGAAGCCGCGGTAACAGCCCAGATCCATCAGGCGCTTGATGCTGATCGACAGTTCGCGGCGCAGGTCGCCTTCGATCGTCATGCGGCCGATCTCGTCACGAATCTTTTCCAGATCGGTGTCGGACAGGTCCTTGATCTTCTTCGAATAGGGAATGCCCACCGCGACACAGATCTTCTGCGCCGTCGGGCGGCCGATACCATAAATCGAGGTGAGACCGATTTCCGCGTGCTTGTGCGACGGAATGTTGATGCCGGCAATACGTGCCATGGTGTTCCTCTAAATCAGCCTTGACGCTGCTTGTGCCGCGGGTCGGTGCAGATCACTCGCACCACGCCCTTGCGGCGGATGATCTTGCAATTGCGGCACATCTTCTTGACGGAAGCGGCGACTTTCATGGTCTTCTCCGTTTGACCCTAAATGCTTGGAATCTACTTGGCGCGGAAAACGATCCGCGCGCGTGACAAATCGTAGGGCGTGAGCTCGACGGTGACCTTGTCACCGGGCAGGATGCGGATGTAGTGCATGCGCATCTTGCCGGAGATGTGGCCCAGCACCACGTGGCCGTTCTCCAGCTTGACGCGGAAGGTGGCGTTGGGGAGGTTCTCCAGAATCTCCCCCTGCATTTGGATGACGTCGTCTTTGGACATGGTCTTCAGGACGTCTTGAAATTGGCCTTCTTCAGCAGACTCTCGTACTGCTGGCTCATCACGTAGCTCTGCACCTGGGCCCAGAAGTCCATGGTGACAACCACGATGATCAGCAACGATGTGCCACCGAAGTAGAAGGGCACGTTGTACTTGAGCACCAGGAATTCCGGCAGCAGGCACACCGCGGTGATATAGACGGCGCCGGCCAGCGTCAGGCGCGACAGGATGCGATCGATGTGCTTGGCCGTCTGCTCACCAGGGCGAATGCCGGGGATGAAGGCGCCGCTCTTCTTGAGGTTGTCGGCTGTCTCTCGGCTGTTGAAGACCAGTGCCGTGTAGAAGAAACAGAAAAACACGATCATCGACGCGTACAGCAGCACGTACACGGGCTGTCCGGGCGACAAGCCCGCCGACAGATCCTTCAGCCAGCGCAGCCCTTCGCCGGTGGCGAACCAGCCCACGATCGTGGCGGGCAGCAGAATGATCGAACTGGCGAAGATCGGCGGGATAACGCCCGACATGTTGAGCTTGAGCGGCAGGTGCGAAGACTGCCCGCCGTAGACCTTGTTGCCGACCTGACGCTTGGCGTAGTTGACGAGGATCTTGCGCTGCCCGCGCTCGACGAAGACCACGGCGAAGGTCACGAAGATCACCACGGCAATGATGAACAGGCTGGCCACGATGCTCATGGCGCCCGTATTCACCAATTCGAACAAGCCGCCGATGGCCGCGGGCAACCCCGCAACGATGCCGCCGAAGATCAGGATGGAGATGCCGTTGCCCAGACCCCGCTCGGTGATCTGTTCGCCCAGCCACATCAGGAACATCGTGCCTGCCACCAGGCTCACCACGGTGGTCATGCGGAAGCCAAAACCGGGTGCGAGCACCAGCCCTTGCGAGCCCTCCAGCGCCAGCGCAATGCCCAGGCTCTGAAAAATGGCCAGGCCCAGCGTCCCGTAGCGCGTGTATTGGGTGATCTTGCGCCGACCGGCTTCGCCTTCCTTCTTGATGGCTTCCAGCGAGGGCACCACGTAGGTCATCAGCTGCATGATGATCGACGCGCTGATGTAAGGCATGATGCCCAGGGCGAACACGGTGAACCTCGAGAGCGCGCCGCCGCTGAACATGTTGAACAGGTTCAGGATGCCGCCGCTCTGGCTCTTGAAGAGCTGCTGCAGCGCCTGCGGGTCGATGCCCGGCACGGGGACATGCGCGCCGATGCGATAGACCACCAGGGCAAGCAGCAAGAAGACGACCCGCCTGCGCAGATCGCCGAACTTGCCGCTCTTGGCCAGCTGGTTCGCGTTGGTTGCCACGTTCGCTCAGCTTCCCTCAGGCCGCCGCGCCAGGCACGGGTTGGACCGAGCCGCCCGCGGCCTCGATGGCAGCCTTGGCGCCTGCCGTTGCCAGGACGCCCTTGAGAAGCACCTTGCGCGTCAGCTCGCCGGACTTGATGACCTTCACGGTCTTGATCAACTGGCGCACCAGGCCCGCCGCCTTCAGCGTCAGCAGGTCGACTTCATCGGCGCCCAGGCGCTCCAGGTCAGACAGCGTCACTTCGCCGTTGTACTTGAGTTGCGCCGACTTGAAACCACGCTTGGGCAGGCGGCGTTGCAGCGGCATCTGACCGCCTTCGAAGCCCACCTTGTGGTAGCCCCCGGCGCGCGAGCTCTGGCCCTTGTGGCCGCGTCCCGCGGTCTTGCCCAGACCGGAACCGATGCCACGCCCCACGCGGCGCTTGGCGTGCTTGCTGCCGACAGCCGGCTTGATCGTGTTGATTTCCATCACAGCACCTTCACCAGGTACGCCACCTTGTTGATCATGCCGCGCACGGAGGGCGTGTCTTCGAGCACACGCTCGCTGTTTACCTTGCGCAGGCCCAGGCCGCGCACCGTGTCGCGGTGCGATTCACGGGTGCCGGCGATGCTCTTCACGAGCTTGACCGTGAGGGTCTTCTTGTCGGACATGGGTGTTCTCCGCTGGCCTGTCAGTTGAAGAGGTCTTCGACCGACTTGCCGCGCTTGGCCGCAACTTGGGCGGGGGTGGTCGAACGCTTGAGCGCGTCCAGCGTGGCACGAACCATGTTGTACGGGTTGCTCGAGCCGAGGCTCTTGGCCACGATGTCGGTCACGCCCATCACCTCGAAAACGGCGCGCATCGGGCCGCCAGCGATGATGCCGTCGCCCGACCTGGCCGGCGCCATCAGCACCCGGGCCGCGCCATGCTCGCCTTCGACCTTGTGGTGGATGGAGCCATTCTTCAGACTCACCTTCACCATGTTGCGGCGGGCGGCTTCCATCGCCTTTTGCACCGCCACTGGCACTTCCTTGGCCTTGCCCTTGCCCATGCCGATGCGGCCGTCGCCGTCGCCCACGACCGTGAGCGCCGCGAAGCTCAGGGTACGGCCACCCTTGACGACCTTGGTGACGCGGTTGACCGCAATCATCTTTTCCTTGAGCCCGTCGTCATTCGCTTCGGTCTGCGCGCGGGGAGTGAACTTTGCCATCTTGATATTCCTTGGCTGCCGGGCCGCTTAGAACTGGAGGCCGGCTTCGCGTGCCGCCTCGGCCAGCGCCTTGACGCGGCCGTGATAGGCGAAACCCGAACGGTCGAATGCGACCTTGTCGATGCCGGCGGCCTTGGCCCTTTCGGCGATGCGCTTGCCGATGATCGAGGCGGCCGCGACGTTGCCACCATTGGCAAGCTGCTCGCGCACTTCCTTCTCGGCCGTGGACGCGCTGGCCAGCACACGGGCACCATCGTCGGAGACGATGGCGGCGTAGATGTGCAGGTTGGAGCGGTGTACCGCCAACCGCGCGGTACCCTGCTTCGCGATGCGAAGCCGGGTCTGGCGCGCGCGGCGCAGGCGCTGTTCCTTTTTGGTCATGCTCATAGCTGCACTCCTTACTTCTTCTTCGTCTCTTTCAGCACCACGCGCTCACCGGCGTAGCGGATGCCCTTGCCCTTGTACGGCTCGGGGGGACGGAAGGCACGCACTTCGGCTGCCAACTGGCCCACCACCTGGCGGTCGGGGCCCGTGATGACGATCTCGGTCTGCGTCGGCGTGACCACCTTGATGCCAGCGGGCATTTCCTTGACCACCGGGTGCGAATAGCCGATCTGCAGGTTCAACTTCTGGCCCTGGGCCTGGGCGCGAAAGCCCACCCCCACCAGGTTGAGCTTCTTCTCGAAGCCCTTGCTCACGCCACCCACCATGTTGGCCACCAGCGCACGGAAGGTGCCGCTGAGCGCGTCGGCCTGGGCCGACCCGTTGACCGGGGTGAAACTGATCATGCCGGCATCGTTCTTGAGCGCCACGAGCGGGTGCAAGGTACGCACGAGCGTGCCGTTGCTGCCCTTGACGGTGATTTGATCGGCCGTGATCGCCACATCCACGCCTTGCGGGACGGCGACCGGCATCTTTCCTACGCGGGACATTTCTCAGCTCCCCCTTAGGCCACGTAACACAGGACTTCGCCACCGACACCGGTCTGGCGGGCCTTGCGGTCGGTCATGACGCCCTTGGGCGTGGTGACGATCGCCACCCCCAGACCGTTCATCACCTGCGGAATGGCGTCGCGGCCCTTGTAGATGCGCAAGCCGGGACGGCTGACACGCTCGATACGCTCGATGACGGGGCGACCGGCGTAGTACTTCAGCGCGATATCGAGTTCGGCCTTGCCGCCCTCGTTTCGCACGGCGAAGCCGTCGATATAGCCCTCGTCCTTCAGCACTTGCGCGATCGCAATCTTCAGCTTGGACGACGGCATGTTGACCACGGCCTTGTCCACAGCTTGCGCGTTGCGGATGCGGGTCAGCATGTCGGCGATGGGATCACTCATGCTCATGAAAAATCTCCTGATCTTCTCGCCGGATCACCAGCTGGCCTTGACCACACCGGGGATGTCGCCCTTGAAGGCGAGCTCACGGATCTTGTTGCGGCCCAGGCCGAACATGCGGAACGTGCCACGGCCACGGCCGGTGAGTGCGCAACGGTTGCGCAGCCGCGTCGGGTTGGCGTTGCGGGGCAACTTCTGCAACTCAAGGCGTGCGGCGTAGCGCTCTTCGTCCGTGCGCTGCGCGTCGTTGGCGACGGCCTTGAGCTCAGCGTACTTCTTGGCGTACTTGGCGACCAGCTTCTCGCGCTTCAATTCGCGCTGCTTGACGGACGTTTTAGCCATGTCTTGCCTTCAGTTCTTGAACGGGAATTTGAAGGCCGTCAGCAGTGCCCTGCACTCGTCGTCGGTCTTCGCGCTGGTCGTGATGCTGATATTCATCCCACGGATCACGTCGATCTTGTCGTACTCGATCTCGGGGAAGATGATCTGCTCTTTGACGCCGGTGTTGTAGTTGCCCCGGCCGTCGAAGCTGCGGCCAGAAATGCCGCGGAAATCGCGGACCCGCGGCAGCGCCACGGTGACGAAGCGGTCCAGGAATTCGTACATCCGCACGCCGCGCAAAGTGACCATGGCACCGATGGCCTGGTTTTCGCGGATCTTGAAACCGGCGATCGGCCTCTTGCTCATGGTGACGACGGGCTTCTGGCCGGCGATCTTGGTCAGATCGCCAACGGCGTTGTCCATCACCTTCTTGTCGGAAACCGCTTCGCTCACACCCATGTTGAGCGTGATCTTCTGCAGGCGCGGCACCTGCATCACCGAGGTGAAGCCGAACTTGGCCATCAGATCGGGAACGATCTTCTCGCGGTAAATGGTCTGCAGACGGGCCTGCGGGGCCGGGCCGGTGGCGGCCGCTGCTGCTTTAGTTTTTGCCATGATGCATTAACCCTTGGCTCATATGCTTGGCGATTAAGCCTTGATCTCTTCGCCGCTGGACTTGAAAACGCGGACCTTCTTGCCATCGGTCAGCAGCTTGATGCCCACACGGTCACCCTTGCCCGTGGCCGCGTTGTAGATCGCCACGTTGGACTGGTGGATGGGCATGGTCTTGTCCACCACGCCACCGGTCGTGCCCTTGAGCGGATTGGGCTTGACGTGCTTTTTCACCACGTTCACGCCATCGACAACGATGCGATTTTCGTCGACGCGCAGCGACACCGTGCCGCGCTTGCCCTTGTCGCGGCCAGTCGTCACGATGACTTGGTCGCCCTTGCGAATCTTGTTCATGGTCGAGTCCTCAGGAGCGGTGCGTCAAAGCACTTCGGGGGCCAGCGAAACGATCTTCATGAAGCGCTCGGTGCGCAACTCGCGCGTCACCGGGCCGAAGATGCGGGTGCCGATGGGTTCGAGCTTGGCATTGAGCAGCACGGCCGCATTGCCGTCGAACTTGATCAGCGAACCGTCCTGGCGGCGCACGCCCTTGGCGGTGCGGACCACCACGGCGCTGTAGACCTCGCCCTTTTTGACGCGACCGCGCGGCGCGGCCTCCTTGATGCTGACCTTGATGACGTCACCGATGCCGGCGTAGCGACGCTTGGAGCCGCCGAGCACCTTGATGCACATGACGGACTTCGCGCCCGTGTTATCGGCCACGTCAAGCCGCGTTTGCATTTGGATCATTGTGTCTCCCCAACTTGCCCCGCCTTGGCGTCTTGCGACACCGCAGTGGTCAGTCTTGGGCCCGTGTATGGGTGGATCCGTTGGTTCGCCTGCTGGCGAACGCCAGAAGGCTTTTCAACGGCGAAGCATTCAATTATCGCACGCACAACCTGCGCGCGTCAACCGTCTTTGACGTCAGGCCAGCACTTCCGCGGCTTGCTTGAGCATCGTGCCGGCGTCACTGACCTCGAACTTCCCAGGGCCTTCGATGTTCAGCGTCTTCACCACACCATCCGCCACCAGCATCGAGCAGCGCTGCATGCGCACGCCCATGCCCTTTGCGGTGAGGTCCAGCGTGAGCCCGCTGGCCTTGGCGAAGTCGGCATTGCCGTCAGCCATCATGCGCACCTTGCCGGCGGTCTTCAGTTCACGGCCCCAGGCGCCCATGACGAAGGCGTCGTTGACTGCCATGCACCAGATCTCGTCCACCCCCGCCGCCTTCAGGGCCTCGGCCTGCTCCACGTAGCCCGGCACATGCTTGGCCGAACAGGTGGGCGTGTAGGCGCCGGGCAGCGCGAAGAGGGCGATCTTCTTGCCGGCGGTGGCCTTGCCGATGTCGAAACTGTTCGGCCCGAGCGAGCAGCCGCCGCCCTCGACCTCGATGAATTCCAGCAGACTGCCAGCGGGCAGCTTGTCTCCGACTTTCAACATACGATGTTCCTGGCTGAAGAAAAGAACGACCGGGCTGCGGTGATCAGCGTCCGGTCGCTTCGGCAATGGTGCGGGGCCATGCCCCGGCTTCAATCTCTAGACGAGTTTGGCCTTCTCTACGAGTCGCGTCACGACCCAGGACTTCGTCTTGCTGATCGGCCGACCCTCGGCAATTTCGACCAGGTCGCCTGTCTTGTACTCGCCATTCTCGTCGTGGGCGTGGTACTTGCGGGACTTGGCGACGATCTTGCCGTACAGCTCGTGAGCGGTGCGGCGCTCAACGAGCACCGTGATCGTCTTGCTGCGCTTGTCGCTGACGACGCGCCCCACCAGCGTGCGGGTGTTCTTCGCCGGGGTGGCGGCTTGTGCTTCGCTCATTGGGCGGCCCCTGTCTGACGCTTCTTCTCAGCGATGATGGTTTTCACGCGCGCGATATCGCGGCGGGTGTTGCCCAGCTGAGTGTGGTTGGTGAGTTGCTGCGTCGCCTTCTGCATGCGCAGGCCGAAGTGGGCCTTGAGCAGGTCGGAGACTTCCTTTTCCAGCGCCGTGACTTCCTTGGCGCGCAGTTCGGATGTTTTCATTTGCGTCTCTCCTGGCGTTCAGGCGCCGACCTGGCGCATGACGAATGTCGTGCGCAGGGGCAGCTTGGCCGAGGCGAGCAAGAAGGCCTCGCGGGCGAGTTGCTCTGGCACGCCATTGATTTCGTACAGCACCTTGCCGGGCTGGATCTCGGCCACGTAGTACTCGGGATTGCCTTTGCCGTTACCCATGCGCACTTCGGCCGGCTTCTGCGAAATCGGCTTGTCGGGGAAGATGCGGATGAAGATGCGGCCCCCGCGCTTGATGTGGCGCGAGATGGCCCGCCGGGCGGCCTCGATCTGGCGCGCCGTGATGCGGCCGCGCTCGGTGGCCTTGAGCCCGAATTCGCCGAAAGACACATTCGCACCGCGAGTCGCAAGGCCGGTGTTGCGGCCCTTTTGCTCCTTGCGGTACTTTCGACGTGCTGGTTGCAGCATCGTTATTCTCCTTTGGTCTCGCCAGCCGCAGGCGCAGCGGGCGGGGCAGCGCGACGAACGCGCTTGACGGCCGGCCCTTTGGGGCCTTCAGCCGGCGCGCCGGCAGGCGCTGCAGTGGCCGGCCCGGCATCACTGCGCGGGGCACCGCGGTCACCCGGGCGTCCGCCACGGCCTGCGCCGGGGGCACCAGGGCGAGGCCCGCGGCGATTGCGACGGTCATCGTCACCCCCATCGGTCTTGGCCAGTTGCGGGGCTTCGCCATTGGCCAAGCGGTCACCACGATAGACCCATACCTTCACGCCAATCACGCCGTAGGTTGTCCTGGCTTCGGAGAAGCCATAGTCGATGTCGGCCTTGAGGGTGTGTAGCGGCACGCGGCCTTCGCGGTACCACTCGCAGCGGGCGATTTCGATACCGTTCAAGCGGCCCGAGGACATGATCTTGATACCCAGCGCGCCCAGGCGCATGGCATTCTGCATCGCGCGCTTCATGGCGCGGCGGAACATGATCCGCTTCTCGAGCTGCTGGGTGATGCTGTCGGCGATGAGCTGCGCATCGACTTCCGGCTTGCGGATTTCTTCGATGTTGACCGCCACCGGCACGCCCAGGCGGCGCGTCAGTTCGGCCTTGAGGTTCTCGATGTCCTCACCCTTCTTTCCGATCACCACGCCCGGGCGCGCCGAGAAGATCGTGATGCGGGCATTCTTGGCCGGACGCTCGATGAGGATGCGCGACACCGCGGCACTCTTGAGCTTGGCACGCAGGTACTCGCGGACCTTCAGGTCTTCGGCCAGCATGCCGGCGAAGTTGCGGCGGTTGGCGAACCAGCGCGACTGCCAGGCGCGGGTGACCGCAAGACGGAAGCCGGTCGGGTGGATTTTTTGTCCCATGTTCTTTCCCAGCTCCTCAGTTGCCGACGGTCACGTAGATGTGACAGGTGCCCTTGCTGATGCGCGCGCCGCGGCCTTTGGCCCGCGCGGAAAAGCGCTTCAGGATCGCACCTTGCTCGACGTAGATCGACTTGATCTTCAACTCGTCGATGTCGGCACCGTCGTTGTGCTCGGCATTGGCCACCGCAGACTCGACCGCCTTCTTGATGATGCCGGCGGCCTTTTTCTGCGTGAAGCTCAGGATATTGATGGCCTGGTCGACCTTCTTGCCACGGATCATGTCGGCCACCAGCCGGCCTTTGTCCACGGAGAGGCGAACGCCACGCACACTTGCTTTGGTTTCCATTCGCGCAGCCCTTTACTTCTTGGCCTTCTTGTCCGCGGGGTGACCCTTGAACAAGCGGGTGAGGGCGAATTCGCCGAGCTTGTGACCGACCATCTGGTCGGTCATGTAGACCGGCACGTGCTGCTTGCCGTTGTGCACGGCCACCGTCAGACCGATGAACTCGGGCAGGATGGTGCTGCGGCGCGACCAGGTCTTGATCGGCTTCTTGTCCTTGGTGGCAGAGGCCTTCTCGACCTTGGCCATCAAGTGGTGGTCCACGAAGGGACCCTTTTTCAGTGAACGTGCCATTTGCGCGGCCTCACTTCTTGCGACGCGAGACGATGAACGTCTGCGTGCGCTTGTTACTGCGGGTACGGTAGCCCTTGGTCAGCGTGTTCCACGGTGACACTTGCGGCTGGCCTTCGCCTGTGCGGCCTTCGCCGCCACCGTGCGGGTGATCCACCGGGTTCATCGCCACGCCTCGCACGGTCGGGCGGATGCCCTTCCAGCGAATGGCACCGGCCTTGCCGTACTGGCGCAGGCTGTGCTCTTCATTGCTGACCTCGCCGATCGTCGCACGGCAGTCGATGTGGATCTTGCGCACTTCACCCGAGCGCAACCGGAGCTGCGCATAGATGCCTTCGCGCGCCATCAGCGTCACCGACGTCCCGGCCGAACGCGCGATCTGCGCCCCCTTGCCGGGCATCATCTCCACGCAATGCACGATGGAACCCACCGGAATATTGCGAATGGGCAGCGTGTTACCGGCCTTGATGGGCGCCTCGGCGCCGCTCAGCAGCGTCACACCGGCGTCTACACCGCGCGGGGCAATGATGTATCGACGCTCGCCGTCGGCGTAGCACAGCAGCGCGATGTGGGCGGTGCGGTTGGGGTCGTATTCGATGCGTTCGACCTTCGCCGGAATGCCGTCCTTGTTGCGCAGGAAATCGACGACACGGTAGTGGTGCTTGTGGCCCCCACCTTTGTGGCGCATGGTGATGTGGCCGTTGTTGTTGCGGCCCGAGTTCTGCTTCTGCGGTTCCAGCAGCGAAGCTTCCGGGGCACCCTTGTGCAGGTGCTTGTGCACCACCTTGACCACGGCTCGACGGCCTGGCGATGTGGGCTTGACCTTGATGACAGCCATTTAAGCGGCCTCCCCGGAGAAGTTGAGCTCCTGGCCCGGTTTCAGCGACACGCAAGCCTTCTTGACGTGGTCGCGGCGGCCGATGGAGCGGCCGAATTTCTTGACCTTGCCCTTCTGCACGGACGTGTTGACCGCAGCCACCTCGACCTTGAACATCAGCTCGACCGCCGCCTTGATTTCGGGCTTGGTCGCGTCACGCAGCACCTTGAACACGACCTGGTTCTGGCCCTCGCCGATGCGCGTGGCCTTTTCGGAAATGATCGGCGCTACCAGCACCGTGGCCAGGCGGCCTTCGTCGAACTTCTGCCCGACGGCATTGATGCGGCTCATGCGAACATCTCCTTGAGCTGCTCGATCGCGCCCTTGGTCACCAGCACCTTCTTGTAGAAGACGAGCGACAGCGGATCGGCATAACGCGGTTCGACCACCAGCACGTTGGCCAGGTTGCGCGAAGCCAGCGCCAGGTTGTCGTCGATCTGGTCGACGATCACCAGCACCGAGTCCAGGCCCATGGCCTTGAACTTGGCGGCCAGCAACTTGGTCTTGGGTGCATCCACGCTGAGCGAGTCCACCACCGCCAGGCGGCCGTCACGGGCCAGCTGCGAGAGGATGGCGGCCATGCCGGCGCGGTACATCTTCTTGTTGACCTTGTGCGAGAAGTTCTCGTCGGGCCGATTCGGAAAGATGCGGCCGCCCCCACGCCACAGAGGCGAAGAGGTCATGCCGGCGCGGGCGCGGCCGGTGCCCTTCTGGCGGAATGGCTTCTTGGTCGAGTGTTTGACTTCGCCGCGATCGAGCTGGGCACGGGTGCCCTGGCGCGCGTTGGCCTGGAAGGCGACGACGATCTGGTGCACCAGCGCTTCGTTGTAGTCGCGCGCAAACAAGGTGTCGGGCGCGTCGACCTTCGAGGTGGCCTGACCCTGGTCGTTGAGGAGCTCGAGCTGCATCACTGGGCTCCCTTCGCAACGCGGGCCTTGATGGCCGGACGCACCACCACGTGGCCGTTCTTCGAACCCGGCACGGCGCCGCGCACCATCAACAGCGAACGCGCCTCGTCCACGCGGACGATGTCGAGGTTCTGCACGCTGACGGTTTCGTCGCCCATGTGGCCCGTCATCTTCTTGCCCGGAAATACGCGGCCCGGATCCTGCGCCATCGAGATCGAGCCTGGCACGTTGTGCGAACGGCTGTTGCCGTGCGACGCGCGCTGCGACTTGAAATTGTGGCGCTTGATCGTGCCCGCGAATCCCTTGCCGATGGACGAGCCCTGCACGTCGACCTTCTGGCCAGCGATGAACACGCTCACCGGCACCACAGCGCCCGCCTTGTATTGGCCGGCGATTTCTGCGGTGACGCGGAATTCCTTGAGGACGGTACCCGCCTCGACCCCGGCCTTGGCCAGGTGCCCCGCTTCGGGCTTGGTGACGCGGCTGGCCTTGCGGGCGCCGAACGCGACTTGCAGCGCGTTGTAGCCATCCGTGGCAGCCGTCTTGACTTGCGTGACGCGGTTGTTGGACACGTCGAGCACGGTCACGGGGATGGCATCGCCATCGTCCGTGAAGATGCGCATCATGCCCACCTTGCGGCCCAGCAAGCCGAGCTGTTCGCTCATGCTCATGGTTTTCTCCAGCACCTGACTTGAGGCGCCTTGTTCACGATCCCGACATCGATTGGCCGGGGTGATAAATGCAGAGTCCGGCCTGAGCCGGGCCCTGGAAAGCCTGCGAGTATAGCAGCCGCGGTCAATCCCGCAACCGCCGACCCGCGTTTACTGCAGCTTGATTTCGACGTCCACCCCCGCCGGCAGATCGAGCTTCATCAGCGCGTCCACGGTCTTGTCGGTGGGGTCGATGATGTCCATCAGGCGCTGGTGCGTGCGAATCTCGAACTGGTCTCGGCTGGTCTTGTTGACGTGCGGTGAGCGCAGGATGTCAAACCGCTGCATGCGTGTCGGCAGGGGCACGGGGCCCTTGACGATGGCGCCGGTGCGCTTGGCGGTGTCGACGATTTCCAGGGCAGACTGGTCGATCAGCTTGTAATCGAAGGCTTTGAGGCGAATGCGGATCTTTTGCTTGGACATGTGAGTTCCTCAGGTTTGGGCAGGATGAAGCGCCCCCGCGGGGGCGGGCTCACATGTCACTCGATGATCTTGGCCACGACGCCGGCGCCGACGGTGCGGCCGCCCTCGCGGATGGCAAATCGCAGGCCTTCTTCCATCGCAATCGGCGCAATCAGCTTGACCGTGATGCTGACGTTGTCGCCCGGCATCACCATCTCCTTGTCCGTGGGCAGCTCCACCGCCCCCGTCACGTCCGTCGTG
>JAUXRG010000021.1 GCA_030681795.1 Rubrivivax sp. | reverse complement strand
CGTTGGCCGACAGCGGCAGCCGAGCCATGGCCATGAAGGTGTCGGCCACCGCCTGCAGGTCCATGCGCGGCTCGGGGCGCACGCTGCCGTCGGCTTGCGGCACGCCGGAGGCCATGCGCGCCGTCAAATCGCTGGCGGCATTGCCGATGTCGATCTGCCCGACCGCGATGTCATAGGGCCGGCCGTCCAGCGCGGCGGTCTTCGTGAGGCCGCTGACGGCATGCTTGGTGGCGGTGTAGGCGATCGAGCCTGGCCGGGGTGCATGCGCCGAAATGCTGCCGTTGTTGATGATGCGGCCGCCCATCGGCGATTGCGCCTTCATCAGCCGGAAGGCGTTGGACAGGCAGTAGAAGGCGCCGTTCAGGTTGACGTCGACGACCTGACGCCACTCGTCCGCGTCGATGAGGTCAGGGGTCTTCGAGGCCAGCCCGCCGCCGGCGTTGTTGAACAGCAGGTCGAGCCGCTCGCAACGTTGCGCCACGGTGTCAAAGAGGGTCCGCACGGCGGCGGCGTCGGCCACGTCGCAGGGCAGGGCGATGGCCTGCGTGCCATCGGCGCCGGCGGCCGCGATGGCTTCCTGCAGCGTGGATTCACGGCGGCCGACGAAGACGACTTGCCAACCGTCGCGCAGGAGCGCGGTGGCGCAGGCTTGGCCAATGCCGCTGCCGGCGCCGGTGACGAGTGCGGTTTTCATGGGGTGGCTTTCCCGCGGGCGGGGCTGCCGCGGCGCGCCGATACTAGGGCGCCGGCAGGGCCCGCCGGAGCCGTAGAACCCCGTACATCTGCAGGATCACCGCAACATGCAATTCACCAAGGTCGTGCTGTACACAGACGTTGACGGCCGCGCCCGTTTCCGCGACGAGGCCGTGCCGCTGACCGAAGGCAAACCGCAGGCGCGGCTGTCGCCGCTGATGCCCAGCGGCGGCCTGCAACTGCGCATGAGCCCGGTGGGTTTTCGCAGTGACTTTCATTGCACCGAGCACCCGCAGTGGCTCTTCGTGCTGGGCGGGCAGATGCAGATCGGCCTGCAGGACGGCAGCACGCGGCTCTTCAAGCCGGGCGACCACTTCTTCTCGGCCGACACGCTGCCGCCCGGCGCCACTTTCGACGCGGCGCTGCACGGCCACAACAGCTGCCAGGTGGGTGACGAACCGCTGGTGACGGCCTTCGTGCGCGCCTGAAGCGGCGCGCACCTTCAGCCGATGCGGCCCAGCAGCAGGTACTCCATCAGCGCCTTCTGCGCGTGCATGCGGTTCTCGGCTTCATCCCAGACCACGCTCTGCGGGCCGTCGATGACCTCGGCGGTGACTTCTTCGCCGCGGTGCGCCGGCAGGCAATGCATGAACAGCGCGTCGCGCTGGGCCACGGCCATCATTTCCTCGTCGACGCACCAGTCGACGAAGGCCTTGCGGCGTTCCTCGTTTTCGGCCTCGTAGCCCATGCTCGTCCAGACGTCGGTGGTGACGAGGTGGGCGCCTTCGCAGGCCTGCATCGGGTGGTTGAAGAGCTTGTAGCAGTTGGTGTCGCGCACGCCGGCCACGGCCGGGTCGATCTCATAGCCGCTGGGCGTGCTGACGTGCACCGTGAAGCCCAGGATCTCGGCCGCCTGCAGCCAGGTGTTGGCCATGTTGTTGCCGTCGCCGACCCAGGCCACGACCTTGCCGCGGATGTCGCCGCGGTGCTCGATGAAGGTGAAGATGTCGGCCAGGATCTGGCATGGGTGGTATTCGTTGGTCAGCCCGTTGATCACCGGCACGCGTGAATGCGCGGCGAAACGTTCAAGCATGCTCTGCTCGTAGGTGCGGATCATCACGATGTCGACCATGCGGCTGATGACGCGCGCCGTGTCTTCCACCGGCTCGGCACGGCCCAGGTGCGTGTCGCCGGTGGTGAGGTTGAGCACCGAGCCGCCCATCTGGTACATGCCGGCCTCGAAGCTCACGCGCGTGCGCGTGCTGGCCTTCTCGAAGATCATGGCCAGCGTGCGGTCCACCAGGGGCTGGTAGCGCTCGTAGTTCTTGAAACGCGTCTTGATCGCGAGGGCGCGCCCGAAGAGGTAGGCGTACTCCTCGGCACGTAGGTCCTTGAACTGCAGGTAGTGCTTCATCAGCGACAGGCCGGGTTTCATGATTCCTGGAGGAGGGCCTTCACCAGCGGGCAAAGGAGGGCCACGATCTGTTCGGCCTCTTCGGCCGAGAGGATGAGCGCTGGCACGAGGCGGATCACGCGGTCGGCGGTGACGCTGATCATCAGCCCGGCCTGCGCCGCGCGGCCGAGCAGCGCGCCGCAGGGGCGGTCGAGCTCGATGCCCAGCATCAGGCCGGCGCCGCGAATCTCCGTCACGCCGGCCACGCCCCTCAGTTCACGTTCCAGCCCGCCGCGCAGCACCGCGCCCACCGCGGCCGCGTTGGCCAGCAGGCCGTCTTCTTCCATGATTTTCAGCGTCTCCACGCCGGCCCTCATGGCCAGCGGGTTGCCGCCGAAGGTGGTTCCGTGGTTGCCCGGGCCGAGCACGTCCACGGCCCGCGGCCCGACGACGACAGCCCCGATGGGCACGCCCGAGCCCAGGCCCTTGGCCAGCGGCATGACATCCGGCTGGATGCCGGCCCACTGGTACGCGAACCACTTGCCGGTGCGACCGATGCCGCACTGCACTTCGTCGAGCATGAGCAGCCAGCCGTGCGCGTCGCAGGTGCGGCGCAGGCCTTGCAGGTAGTCCCAGCGCGACGGGTTGATGCCTCCTTCGCCCTGGATCGTCTCCAGGAAAACAGCCACCACGTTGGGGTGGCTGAGCGCGACTTCTTCGATGGCCGCCAGGTCGTTGAGCGGCACGCGCACGAAGCCCTCCACCAGCGGCTCGAAGCCCTTCTGCACTTTGGGGTTGCCGGTGGCCGAGAGTGTGGCGATGGAGCGCCCGTGGAAGGCCCCCTCGTAGACGATGATTTCCGGCCGCGCGATGCCCTTGTCATGGCCGAACTTGCGCGCGATCTTCAGCGCCGCCTCGTTGGCCTCGAGGCCGGAGTTGCAGAAGAACGCGGCGTCCAGGCCGGAGATCTCGCACAGCTTGGCGGCGAGTTGCTCCTGCAGTGGCACCTCGTAGTAGTTCGAGCTGTGGATGAGCTTGGCCACCTGCTCCTGCAGCGCCGGCACCAGCCGCGGGTGCGCATGGCCCAGCGTATTGACGGCGATGCCGCCCAGCCCGTCGAGGTAGCGTCGGCCCTCGGTGTCCCACAGCCAGCAGCCCCGGCCGTGCGACAGCGCGATCGGCAGGCGACTGTAGGTGTTCATCACGTGAGGCATGGGGCGCGAGGCGGCGAGCTCAGGTGCATTCATCGAGGGTTCCTTCGGTGGCCCAGAAGAAAAAGCCGGTCGGCGACGCAGCGGTCACGGCCCGGCGGAGATGGATTCTAAAGTGGGCTTGCGGACGGGCCGGTGCCTGCGTGCGGCCATGCGTTCCAGGGCGGCTTCGAGGCCGCCGTGCATGCTGCGACGCAGCGCACCCGAGGCACAATGGTGTCCAGGAGCAGCTCGCTGCGACGGCGGCCTTCAACACAGGTCGGCACGCGCGCCGAGCCGCCGCCGATGATCCCAGCCCAGCCCCAGCAGTTCTACATCCGCGGTGTCACGACCGAGGGCAAGACGTTTCGCCCGAGCGACTGGGCCGAGCGCCTGGCGGGTGCCATGTCGTCGTTCCGGCCGGGTGGTTCGGGTGGCGGCATCGGGGCCTGCATCGGCTACTCGCCCTACTGCGTGCCGCAGGTCATCGATGGGGTGCGGTGCGTGCGGGTGAGCGATGCGCTGCGCGGGCTGGAGCCCATGGCCTGGGACTTCGTCATGAACTTCGCGCGCGACAACCACCTGGCGGTGGTCCCCGTTGGCCATCCCGACGAGGGGGCCTGAGGGCCCGAAAACGACGAAGGGCCCGCGCTGCGGGCCCTTGTTGCACCGAAACCGCGGTCTCAGGCGGCGAGCGAGAGCGCCTTGACCTTGGCGGCCAGGCGGCTCTTCAGGCGGGCGGCCTTGTTCTTGTGGAAGATGCCCTTGTCGGCCACGGAATCGATCACTCTCTGGGCTGACTTGAAGGTTTCGCCGGCCTTGGCCTTGTCGCCGCCGGTCACGGCTTTCAGCACATTCTTCACGACAGTGCGAAATCGCGAGCGCAGCGAGGTGTTTGCGGCGTTCAGCACGACGTCCTGGCGGGCGCGTTTGCGGCCCGAGGCGAGGCGAACGGTTTTCTTCTTGGCTTTGGACGAAGTGGCCATGCTGGTTCGGGGTGTCCGAGTTTGTGGGACGTTGGGTGCAAAGACTTTCAAGTGTAGCACGACACTGTCTGGGCGAACAGGGCTCAACCGCATGCTGCCTATAATCCGCGGGCTCCCATCCGGGCCTTTATCGCTCGCCAGGCGACTTATTTTCGACCCTGCCGGCCGTTCCCGCTGCCCCCCGGCCCACATCCCATTTCGTGAACCTGCTCAAGGCCGCCTCCACCGTCTCGCTGCTGACGCTGCTGTCGCGCGTCACCGGTCTGGTGCGTGAGCAGCTGGTGGCCGGCTTCTTTGGCGCCAGTGCCGTCACCGACGCCTTCAACGTCGCCTTCCGCATCCCCAACCTCTTTCGCCGCCTGTTCGCCGAGGGCGCGTTCTCGCAAGCCTTCGTGCCTTTGCTGGCGGCCACGCGCGAGCGCGAGGGCGACGACGCCACCCGGCTGCTCATCGATGCAGTGGCCACCGTGCTGGCCTGGGCGCTGATCGTCACCTGCGTGCTCGGCGTGGCCGGGGCGCCAATCCTGGTGTGGGCCATGGGCTCGGGGCTCGAGCGTTTCGACGCCGCGGTGGTCATGACGCGCTGGATGTTCCCCTACATCGGCTTCATGTCGATGGTGGCGTTGGCCGCGGGCATCCTCAATACATGGAGGCGCTTTGCCGTGCCGGCGGTGACGCCGGTGCTGCTGAACCTGTGCGTGATCGGCGCGGCCTGGTGGGGTGCGCCGTGGCTCGCCGGCAAGGGCATCGAACCGATCTATGCACTGGCCGGTGGGGTCATGCTCGGCGGCGTGCTGCAAGGCGCGGCGCAGATTCCGGCGCTGGCGGCGCTCGGCATGCTGCCGCGCATCGGTCTGCTGCCGGGTGCGCTGGCCCGCGCCTGGCGCCACCCCGGTGTGCGCAGGGTGCTGCGGCAGATGGCGCCGGCGGTGCTCGGCGTGTCGGTGGCGCAGGTCTCGCTGCTCATCAACACGCAGATCGCCTCGCACGTGGGAGTGGGGGCGGTGTCGTGGCTGACCTACGCCGACCGACTGATGGAGTTCCCCACCGCGCTGCTGGGCGTGGCGATGGGCGTGGTGCTGCTGCCGCAACTCTCGGCGGCGCAGGCGCGGCAGGACGCGCAGGGCTACTCCGACATGCTCGATTGGGGCCTGCGCCTGGTGGCGCTGCTGGCATTGCCTTGCGCGCTGGCGTTGCTGATCTTTCCGGTCGGCCTGGTGTCGGTGCTGTTCCACTACGGCAGGTTCTCCGCCGGCGACGTGGCCATGACGGTGCTGGCGCTGCGCGGCTACGGTGTCGGGCTGCTGGGCCTGGTGGCCATCAAGGTGCTCGCGCCGGCGTTCTACGCCAGGCAGGACATGCGCACGCCCGTGCGCATCGCCATCGGCGTGCTGCTGGCGACGCAGGCCATGAACGCCATTTTCGTGCCCTGGTTGGGCCACGCCGGGTTGGCTTTGTCGATCGGCCTGGGCGCGATGGCGAATGCCGGCTTCCTGCTGCGGGGTCTTCTGAAGCTCGGTGTCTATCGGCCGCGGCCGGGGTGGCTGGGCTTTGCAGGGCGGCTGATGCTGGCCAACTTGGCCCTGGGCGGCGTGCTGGCCTGGGCTGCGCTCGGCATCGACTGGATCGGCCTGCAGGCCCATTGGGGCCAGCGTGCAGCCTGGGTGGCCCTGGTGCTCGTGGGGGTGGCGGCGCTGTACTTCGCCGTGCTGGTGGCCTGCGGCCTGCGCCCGCGCGACTTCATGCGGCGTGGCTGACCTACACTGATGCGAATGGCCGGATACCTGCAATTCGAAGCGCCCACCGCACTCGAGTACTTTGCGGCGCTGGTGGCCGACGACGCCAGTTTTTCGGTGCTCGAAGCCGCGGTGGCGGTGGCGCAGGACGATGCGCCCGGGCTCGACGTGCAGGGCGTGCTGGCCGAAGTGGATGCGCTGGCCGACCGGCTGCGCCGGCGCCTTCCGGCGGACGCCGCACCTCTGCAGCGGCTGCGCCTGCTCAACCAGTACTTCTTCCGGGAGCTGGGCTTCGCCGGCAACGTCAACGACTATTACGATCGACGCAACAGCTCGGTGCCGGCGGTGTTGCGCTCCCGGCGTGGCATCCCCATCACGCTGGCGCTGCTGTACATCGAGATGGCTGCGGCGGTGGAGCTGCCGGCCAGCGGCGTGTCGTTCCCGGGGCACTTCCTCGTCAAGCTGCACATGCCGCGCGGCGAAGTGGTCATCGACCCCTTCAGCGGCCGCTCGCTGACACGCGAAGACCTCGAGGAGCGGTTGCTGCCGTACCGCCGTGAACATGGGCTGACGGGCGACGACGCGGTGCCCTTGGGCTTGTTCCTGCAGGCGGCATCGGGGCGCGAGGTGATTGCACGCCTGCTGCGCAACCTGAAGGAAGTGCACCGCAGCGCGCGCGACTGGCCCCGGATCGTGGCCACGCTGCAGCGCCTGGTGGTCCTGCTGCCGCAGGACTGGGAAGAGCGGCGCGACCACGCGCTGGCGCTGTTCCAACTCGGCCGGCTTGAGCTGGCCGCCAGCGAGTTGGCGCTGTACCTCGAGCACCGCCCGCAGGCCGCCGACGCCGCGGCCCTGCGCCTGGAACTGGCGGCCTGGCGGCGCAGGCATTGAGGCCATGAAGCAGATTCCCCTGGCCATCGGCCCCGAGCCGCTGCCCACCTTCGAGAATTTCCTGACCGGTGCCAATGCCGCCGCGCTGAGCCACCTGGCCGCTCTGGTGTCGCCGGCCGCACCCGTCTACCTCTGGGGGCCGGCGGGTTGCGGAAAAACCCACCTGCTGCGCGCCCTGGTTGCGCGCAGCCAGGCGGCGGGCCAGACCGTGGGTTGGTTCGACGCCACCGATGCGCAGCCCTGGGTGCTGGCGCCCGAGTGGGCCCTGGTGGTGATCGACCGCTGCGAGCGGCTCGACGCCCAGGCGCAGCACGCCGCCTTCGCGCTCTTCATCGAGGCCGCCACGCATGGCGTGCAGGTGGCCGCGGCGGGCCGCGTGCCGCCGGTGGACCTGCCGCTGCGTGACGACCTGCGCACCCGCCTGGCCTGGGGGCATGTATTTGCGCTGGAACCCCTGTCCGAAGCCGAGACCCGCGCGGCCCTGCGCCGCGAGGGCGACCACCGCGGGATCTTCCTTTCCGACGAGGTGATGGACCACCTGCTGACGCGCTTCCCGCGCGACCTGGCCCACCTGATGGGCCTGCTCGATCGGCTGGACGAGTTCGCGCTCGCCAAGGCGCGGCGCATCACCGTCCCGCTGCTGCGCCAGATGCTGGCGGAAGAGGGCACCGAGCCAGCCCGCGACGAGGTGCGTTCGGCATGAACCTGGCGCTCTTCGACCTCGACGGCACGCTCATCCCCAAGGACTCCGACCACGCCTTTGGCGAGTTCATCATCACGCTGGGCTGGGCCGACGCGGGTGACTTCCGCCGCCGCAACGATGACTTCTACGACGATTACACGGCCGGCCGGCTGGACATCGAGGCCTACGTCGAATTCGCCACCGCACCCTGGCGCGACCGATCGAATTCCGAACTCCTGAAGGCCACCGAGCGCTTCGTCGAAACCGTGGTGCGGCCCATGCTGGCACCGCAAGCCCTGGCGCTGGTGCAGCGCCACCAGCGCGCGGGCGACGTGGTGGCCATCGTCACGGCCACCAACGACTTCGTCACCCGGCCCATCGCGCAGGCGCTGGGTGTGAGCGAGCTCATCGCCACCGAGCTGGCGCGTGACGAGCTCGGGCGCGTCACGGGCGCCATCCATGGCGTGCCCTCGTTCCGCGAAGGCAAGGTGACGCGGGTGCAGCAGTGGCTGGCCCGCCGGGGGCTGGCGCTCGAGGGCTTTTCCCGCAGCACGTTCTACAGTGATTCCACCAACGACCTGCCGCTGCTCGAGCGTGTCAGCGAACCCGTGGCCACCAACCCCGGCCCCGCGCTGGAGCGCATCGCGCTCGAACGCGGCTGGCCCGTCCTGAAATTCTTCCCATGATCAAGAAGTTCATCCAGCGCCTGTTCGGCCAGGGCGACAAACCTGCGGCCGAGGCCGTGCCCGTCATCCCCCTGGGTGCCCGGGTGGAAGTGGCGGCGGCCGTTCACGGCATCGACGCGGCGCTGCTCGACGCCCACGCCGTGCGCGTGGTCAAGACGCTGAAGGACGCGGGGCACGAGGCCTACATCGTCGGCGGCGCGGTGCGTGACCTGCTGGTGGGCCTGCGGCCGAAGGACTTCGACGTGGCCACCGACGCCACGCCCGAGCAGGTCAAGGGGCTGTTTCGCCGCGCGTTCATCATCGGCCGGCGTTTTCGCCTGGTGCACGTCGTGTTCGGTCGCGGGCGCGAGCACGAAACGATCGAGGTCTCGACCTTCCGCGCCTATCTGGACGCGGCGGCCGCCGACCAGGTGGCTGGCAACGAGAAAACCAGCCAGCGCGACATGGCCGACAAAAAGCACGTGGTCGACGCCAGTGGCCGCGTGCTGCGCGACAACGTCTGGGGCCCGCAGATCGAAGACGCGGCGCGGCGCGACTTCACCATCAACGCGATGTACTACGACCCGGTGACGCAGACCGTGGTCGACTACCACGGCGGGCTGGCGGATTCGCGGGCACGCCTGCTGCGCATGATCGGCGACCCCGAGACGCGTTACCGCGAGGACCCGGTGCGCATCATCCGCGTGGTGCGCTTTGCAGCGAAGCTCGGCTTCGCGCTCGAGCCGGCCACCGAGGGTCCAGTGCGCACGATGTCGCCGCTGCTGGCCAACGTGCCCATCTCGCGCCTGTTCGACGAGATGGTCAAGCTGCTGCAGACCGGGCACGCGCTGGCCAGCGTGGAGCAACTGCGCAAGTACGGGCTCATCGGCGGCCGGCTGGGCATCTTCCCCGTGCTCGACGCGGCGCTGGCGCCCAGCCAGCCCAACCCGGCGCGCGAGACCTTCGTGCGCCTGGCGCTGGAAGACACCGACCGCCGCGTGGCCGAGGATCGCGCCGTGGTGCCGAGCTTCATGCTCGCCTGCATGCTCTGGCACGACGTGCAGGAGCGCTGGACCGCGCTGCGCGCCGGCGGCGAGTCGCCGTTCCCGGCCCTGCAGCAGGCGGTGGACGCGGTGTTCGAGGCCCGCATCGGCGACATCTCGGGTCGCGGCAAGCTGGCCGCCGACATGCGCGAGATCTGGCTCATGCAGCCCCGCTTCGACCGCCGCACGCCGAGTTCGGCGCAGGCTCTGACCGGTCAGCCGCGGTTTCGGGCGGGCTACGATTTTCTGCGCCTGCGCGCCGATTGCGGCGAGATTCCCGCCGAACTGGCCGACTGGTGGGAGGACTACCACCTGGGCGATGACGACGAGCGCGAGGCGCTGCTGCAGGATGTGCGCGCTGTCTCGCCGCCGCGGGTGCGGCGCATTCCCCGGGCCGAGGTGCAAGCGGACGCAGGCGCCCCGGCGTCGAGCGCCACCCCGGCGCCAACCTCGGCCCCGGCCGAAGGACCAGCCGACAGCGGCGCACCGCGCAAACGCCGCCGGCGGCGCCGCCGGCCCGGCGGCAGCGGGGGCGAAGGCGCCGTTGCCGCGGAGTGATGTCGGCGGAGCGTGTCTTCGTCGGCCTGGGCGCCAACCTGGGTGACGCGCAAACGACACTGGCGGCGGCGCTGCAGGAGCTGGCGGGTCTGCGCGATACCCGGCTGGTCGCGGTCTCATCTTTCTACCGCAGCGCACCGGTCCAGGCGCAGGGCCCGGATTTCGTCAATGCCGTGGCCGAGCTGGCCACCACGCTGGAACCGCCCGCGCTGCTGCAGGCCTTGCAGGAAATCGAACAGATCCACGGTCGCGAACGGCCCTATCACCATGCGCCGCGCACGCTCGACCTCGACTTGCTGCTATACGGCCAGCGCGTCGTGCACGAGGCCGGGTTGACCCTGCCGCACCCGCGGCTGCACGAGCGGGCCTTCGTGCTGCAGCCACTGCGCGAACTGGCACCCGAACTCGTGATGCCGGGGCTGGGCACGGTGGCGGCGTGGGCCGCGTGCGCCACCGGCCAGCCCATCGAGAAGCTGAGCGCGGAGTAGGCCGCGCGGCTCATAGAATCCAAGTGACAAGCCGGTGAGAGACCGGAAGACTCCACCGGAGAAATCATGGTTTTCGGCAGGCTGCTCCCGCGCGACGGCAACTTCTTCCAGCTGTTCAACGAGCATGCCCAGCACATTGCCGAGGGTGCGCGTTCGTTCCTGGCCATGGTGGAGAACTACAGCGACGTCGCCCAGCGCGAGCGCCACGCCGAAGCGGTGGGCGCCTCCGAGCGCGCGGCCGACAAGATCACTGCCGAGGTGCATCGCCTGCTGCACCGCACCTTCATCACGCCGCTGGACCGCGACCAGATCCACGGCCTGATCAACGCCCTGGACGATGTGCTGGACCTGTTGCAGGACACCAGCGAAGTGATGTCGCTGTACGACCTGCAGCATCTGTCCGAAGACGTGATTCGCCTGTCGGAGATCTCGGTGCGCTGCTGCGAGCGTGTGCAGCATGTGCTGACCTTGCTGCCCAGGCTGAAGGACGCTGCGGTGGCAGAGTCGGTGCTCAAGACCTGCGAGGAAATCGACCAGCTCGAATCCGACGCCGACCGCGTCATGCGTGGCGCCATGTCGCGCCTGTTCCGCGAAGAGCCCGACACCCGCGAGCTGATCAAGCTCAAGGCCGTCTACGAGCACCTGGAGTCGATTTCGGACCGCTGCGAAGACGTGGCCAACCTGGTCGAAGGCATCGTGCTCGAGAACTCCTGAGCCGAGAAATGCAAACGATGCCGATCGCCCTGTGGGGGGTGGTGATGCTCGTCGCGCTGGCGCTGCTGTTCGACTTCATGAACGGCTTTCACGACGCAGCCAATTCAATCGCCACGGTGGTCTCCACGGGCGTGCTCAAGCCTGCCCAGGCGGTGGCCTTTGCCGCCTTCTTCAACGTGGTGGCGATCTTCGTGTTCCAGCTCAAGGTGGCCGCCACGGTCGGCAAGGGCATCGTCGACCCCGGCGTGGTCGACCAGCATGTGATATTCGGCGCGCTGGTGGGGGCCATCGCCTGGAACCTCATCACCTGGTGGCGGGGCATCCCTTCGAGCAGTTCGCACGCCCTGATCGGCGGCATCGTCGGTGCCACCATGGCCAAGGCGGGCACCGGGCCGCTGGTCGGTGCCGGGCTGCTCAAGACGGTGGCGTTCATCTTGATCTCGCCAGCCATGGGCTTCCTGCTCGGATCCTTGCTGTTGGTGCTGGTCTCCTGGCTGTGTCGTCGCTGGTCGCCGTCGCGGGTGGACAACATCTTTCGCCGGTTGCAGCTGGTCTCCGCCGGACTGTATTCGGTGGGCCACGGGGGCAACGACGCGCAAAAGACGATCGGCGTCATCTGGCTGCTGCTCATTGCGGCCGGCTACAGCTCGGCCAGCGACCGCATGCCTCCGTCCTGGGTCATCTGGTGTTGCTACATCGCCATCGGGCTGGGCACGATGTTCGGTGGCTGGCGCATCGTCAAGACCATGGGCCAGCGCATCACCAAACTCAAGCCGGTGGGGGGCTTCTGTGCCGAGACCGGCGGCGCGATCACGCTGTTCGTGGCTTCGGCCCTGGGCATTCCGGTCTCGACGACGCACACCATCACCGGCGCCATCTTCGGCGTCGGCTCGGTGCGCAATGCCTCGGCGGTGCGCTGGGGCTTGGCCGGGCACATCGTGATGGCCTGGGTGCTGACGATTCCGGTCACGGCCCTGGTTGCGGCGGTGTTCTACGGCGTCAGCCGCGTGCTCTTCTGACCGGCAGGGCTTGGGCTACGGGCGTGCGGGCGGCGTGGCTTCGTCGCCTTCGATCCGCCACTCGAAGAAGCGCTGGCCGCTGAAGGCAATGGTGCCCATGAGCACCGCGCCACCCACCATCAACGCCACGACGGCGGCCATCACGGCCCCCCAGCCGGTGGGCTGGACGGCATGCCCCGGGTTGTGCCTGGCGTCCCACTTCTCGTCGGGAGTGAGGGCGTGGACGATGGCGGTCAGCATGCCGATGGAGATCATCAATCCGAGCAGCGGGATCAACACCCAGGCGAGTTTGTCGTCCTGCCCGAGCGCGATCATGCGCAGCACGCCCGCCCCGCCCAGCGCCGTCGGCAGCGGGTGCAGCCATGCCAGGCGGTCGCGCATGCCGTACAGGTACAGCCGGTGCAAACCCAGAGCCCCCAGCAGCAGGGCCAGCCAAGCGGCCAGGGTCTTGGAGCGGTAGGGCGGGCCCGGTCGAGGGTCGGCGCCCGGTCGGTTCGGCTGCGTGCCGGGCGGCATGGTTCGATCCTGTCGGTCAATGAGGATGGCAGAGTTTATAATGCGCGGTTTACGGCGCTGGCCAGGGTGGGAACACCGGGCGTATCTACGGCGCCGGCCGCGGCTGGTGGGATGTCCTGCCGGCCAATACGATGGTCTGCCCGGTGTGTCTCCCGTGGCTGGACTGTCCACCCCGACCCAAGGAATCTGCACATGGTCGTGATCCGACTCGCCCGTGGCGGCGCCAAGAGGCGCCCGTTCTACAACATCGTCGTGGCCGACTCGCACGAGCGCCGCGATGGCCGCTTCATCGAGCGCGTGGGCTTCTACAACCCGGTGGCCGCCGGTGGCGAGCAACCGCTGCGCGTGGCGCTGGACCGCATCACCCACTGGGCCGGCGTGGGCGCACAGCTCTCGCCCACGGTGGCTCGCCTGGTCGAGCAGGCCAAGAAGGCAGCCTGATCGTTCAAGGCGTGAGTGTGGCGGCCCCCCTACCGCCCCCCACGGTGGACGGTGACGATGCGCCGGCGCTGCCGGCGGACGCCATCGAAGTCGGCCGCGTGCTCGGCGCCTGGGGGGTGAAGGGCGCCATCAAGGTCAAGCCCTTCGCGGCCGACCCGCAGGCCTTGTTCTCCTCCAAACGCTGGTTCATCCAGCCGCCCGAGACGCCACGTCCACCGGGCGGCCGGCCTGCGCCACCCTGGCCAGGGCTGCTGCGCGTCGTGACCGCGCGTGAGCAAGGCGATGGTGTCGTGGCGACAGCGCAAGAAATCGCCGACCGCGACGCGGCCGCGGCGCTCAAGGGAGCCCGGGTGTTCGTCGCGCGCTCGAGCTTCCCGACGCCCGACGCCGACGAGTTCTATTGGGTCGACCTGATCGGGCTGGAGGTCTCCAACACCAAGGGCGAGGCCTTCGGACCGGTGGTGGGCCTCATCGAGACCGGACCGCACTGCGTGCTGCGCGCTCAGCCACCCACCCCCGATGCGCCCGAAGTGCTGATCCCCTTCGTCGCCGCCTACGTGGTGCAGGTGGACCTGCCCGGGCGTCGCATCGTCGTCGACTGGGAAGCCGACTACTGACGCGAATGCGTTTCGACGTCGTCACCCTGTTTCCCGAGCTGTTCGGCCCGCACCTGACGCAGGGCATCACGCGGCGTGCCTACGAATCAGGCCAAATCGACGTGCGGCTGTGGCCTCTGCGCGACTTTGCCGACGACGCCTACCGCCGCGTCGACGACCGGCCCTATGGCGGCGGCCCCGGCATGGTGATGCTGGCCGAGCCCTTGTTGCGCGCGCTGGCGGCCATCGTCGCCGATCGCGGCGAGGCCCGGCCCGCGGTGGTGCACTTCACGCCCACCGGTCAGCGCATCGACCAGGCGGTGGTGCAATCCTTTGCCGAAGGCCCGGGCGCGGTGCTGCTCTGCGGGCGCTACGAGGGCATCGACCAGCGTCTGATCGAAGCGCGCGTGACCCACGAACTGAGCCTGGGCGACTTCGTGCTCTCCGGTGGAGAGCTGCCGGCTCTGGCGCTGCTGGACGCCGTGGCGCGCCTGCAGGAGGGCGTGCTCAACGCACCTTCGCACCAGCAGGACAGTTTTGGCGATGGACTGCTCGAAGGGCCGCACTACAGTCGCCCCGAAACGTTGGTGATCGATGGTGTGGAGCGCGCGGTGCCCGCGGTGCTGCTGTCGGGCCACCATGGCGACATCGCCGGCTGGCGGCGCGCGCGCGCGCTCGAAGTCACGGCGCGGCGGCGGCCTGATCTGATTCTGGCCGCCCGGCAGGCCGGGCGGTTGAGCCGGGTCGACGAGCAGTTCCTGGCAGGGCTCGGGCTATAATCAAAGGCTTTTCGATCCTCTGCCAGGCTTCAAAGACTCGATCGAGTCGCCATTCCAAAGCGCCTGCGGCAAGATCGCACCGGAGAACCCCTTGGACCTCATCGCCACCCTCGAGCAGGAAGAGATCACCCGTCTCAACCGCACCATCCCGCCTTTCGCCCCGGGCGACACGGTCATTGTCAGCGTCAACGTCGTCGAAGGTACACGCAAGCGCGTGCAGGCCTATGAAGGCGTGGTCATCGCCAAGCGCAACCGCGGCCTGAACAGCAGCTTCATCGTGCGCAAGATATCCAGCGGCGAAGGCGTGGAGCGCACTTTCCAGACCTACAGCCCGTTGATCGCCACCATCGAGGTCAAGCGCCGCGGCGATGTGCGTCGCGCCAAGCTGTACTACCTGCGTCAGCGCAGCGGCAAGTCGGCGCGCATCAAGGAGAAGCTCGCCTGACCGAAGGTCAGCCTGCGGCCAGGCCGCAGGTCGCGCGCCAGCGCGAAGCGAGTTTTCGACGCGACCCGGCGCAGCCGGCCGCGTCAAGGGCGAGCCCGATGTCGCAGATGAACCCACCGCGCATCCTCGACCCGCACCAGGTGCCGGTCAGCGGCACCGATGCGCACCTGCCTGCCGTGCCTGCCAGCAGGCTCTCGGCGCCGGCCCTGCGCGAGCGCTTCACGAACATCGGCGCCTGGCAGCCCGAGCACGCCGGCGACGGCGGCATCCGCGCGCATCGCCTGCAAGCCCACGCGGCCGTCCTGGTGCCGCTGGTGCAGCGCGACGACGGCCTGCACGTGCTGCTCACCCGCCGCACCGAGCACCTGCGCGATCACGCCGGGCAGATCAGTTTTCCGGGCGGCCGCGTCGAGGCCCACGACGACGACCTGGCCGGCACTGCGTTGCGCGAGGCACATGAGGAAGTCGGGCTGCCACCCGGGCAGGTCAGCGTCATCGGACAGATGCCGGCCTACACCACGGTCACCAACTTCGTCGTGACGCCGGTCGTGGCGCTGGTGAAGCCGCCGTTCGATCTGGTGCTCGACACCTTCGAGGTGGCCGAGGCCTTCGAGGTGCCGCTGCCCTTCCTGATGAACCCGGCGCACCACCGCCGCCATGTCTTCACCTATGAGGGCGGCCAGCGGCAGTTCCTGTCCATGCCCTGGCTCGGCCGCGGGCCCGACGGCGCACCGCGTGAATACTTCATCTGGGGCGCCACGGCAGCGATGCTGCGCAACCTCTACCGCTTCCTTGCGCATTGAGGCGGCGGCGTGGGCACATGCCTGCCTCTATGATCGACAGCGATGAGTTTCTTCGCCGTCCTGTTCGCGCTGCTGATCGAACAGCTCAAGCCCCTGCCACGTGACAACTGGGTCCACGAGACCCTGAGGTCCTGGGTCGCCTGGACCGGTCGCAACTTCGATGCCGGGCGACCCCATCACACCTGGGTGGTCTGGTGCGTGTCGGTGCTGGCACCTTCGCTGGCCGTGGCCTTGCTGCACCTGGCCATCGGCTACTACAGCCTGCTGCTGGCGCTGGCCTTCGACGTGCTGATGCTGTATCTCACGCTGGGGTTTCGTCAGTTCAGCCACTACTTCACCGACATCCGCGACGCGCTGGAGCGCGGCGACGAAAACGAGGCGCGCCGCCTGCTCGCTGAATGGCGCCACCTGGATGCCAGCGAACTGCCGCGCACCGAGGTCTTGCGCCACGTCATCGAGCATGCGCTGCTGGCCGCGCACCGGCACGTATTTGGCGTGTTCTTCTGGTTCGTGCTGCTGTCGGCGCTGGGGCTGGGGCCCATGGGAGCGGTGATGTACCGCATGGCCGAGTTCTCGGTCCGCTACTGGGGCTACCGCCAGCGCACGCTGGACGCACCAGCCAACGATGCCTTGCTGGCTCTGTCGCGGCGGCTGTTCGAGTTCATCGACCATGTGCCCGCCAGGCTCACCGCCTTCGGTTTCGCCGTGGTCGGCAACTTCGAGGAAGCGGTGGCGAGCTGGCGGCGCGACGGCGGCCTGTGGCAGCACCCCAATGAGGGCGTGATCCTGGCCGCCGCGGCCGGTGCCGTGGGCGTGCAACTCGGCGGCGCCGCAGCGCCCGGTGTCACGCCCGACCGCTCGAAGACCTTCGCGGCGGGCAGCGAGGCCGGCATGGCCAACGCGCAAGGCTCCACCGCCGGCGTTCCGGCGCAGCCGGGGCACCTGCACAGCGTGGTGGGCCTGGTGTGGCGCTCGGTGATCCTGTGGATGTTGCTGGTGGCGCTGCTCACACTGGCCAACGTGCTCGGCTGAGCCAGGAGCGCTCACCACCGCTTCTTCGAAAGCTCCTCGAACAGCTCTTCGTAGATGCGCTGGCGCGAGGCGGTGATCTCGCCGCGGGCGATGGCCTCTCGCACGCCGCAACCGGGTTCGTGGCGGTGGCTGCAGTTGTGGAAGCGGCACTGGCCCAGCGCCGAAGCGAAGTCCGGCATCAGGGCGGCGAGTTGCTCGGGCGCAATCTGGCGCAGGCCGAATCCCTGGAAGCCGGGTGAATCGATGAGTGCACCGCTGCGCGCCTCGTCGAGCCAGTACCAGCTGGTGGTGGTGGTGGTGTGGCGGCCGGTGCCCAGGGCCTGGGAGATTTCGCCGACCTGCGCTGCCGCGCGTGGCACCAGCAGGTTGATGAGCGTGCTCTTGCCCATGCCGCTGGGGCCCAGCACCAGCGTCGTGCGGCCTGCCAGGTGCGGCGCCAGCGTGGCCCGCGCGGCGGCCGGATCGCTCTTCAGCGCCAGCTCCACCGTGGCCACGCCCATGGCGCGGTAGGGCGCCAGGCGCTCGCGCGCCGCGGGCGCCGAGGCCAGGTCGGTCTTGTTCAGGCCGATCAACGCCGGGATGCCCGCCGCGCTGGCCGCGATCAGGGCGCGCGTGAGCTGCGATTCGCTGAACACCGGCTCGGGGGCCACCAGCACCAGCATCAGGTCCAGGTTGGCGGCGAAGGACTTGGTGCGCCAGTCGTCCTGGCGGAACAGCAGGTTGCGGCGTGGCTCCAGGTGCTCGATGACGCCTTCGTCCCCCGTGGGCAGCCAGCGCACCCGGTCGCCCACCACGAGTTCGCTCTTCTTGCCGCGCGGGTGGCACAGCACGCGCCGCCCTTCGGGCGTCTCGACGACGACGTGGCGTCCATGCGCGGCCACCACCAGGCCGAGGTCGAGCGCGAGTGCGAGTGCGTCAGGCACCTCGGTGCTCGCGCGGTGGGCGCCGCGTGCGGTCAAGGCGGCAGCGCGGCCAGGCGCTCAGAGGCCGGCGGGTGCGAATAGTAGAAGCGCACGTACAGCGGGTCGGGCGTCAAGGTGGCGGCGTTGTCCTCGTGGAGCTTGAGCAGCGCGCTGGCCAGGTCTCGGCCATCGGCCTGCGCGCAGGCGTAGGCGTCGGCCTGGAACTCGTGCCGGCGCGAGAAGTGCGCTGTCACGGGTGCCACGAAAAACAGGAACGGCGGCAAGGCCAGCATGAACAGCAGCAGCGCCAGCGCGTCGTTGGGCGCGGCCAGGTTGGGCGCCACGCCCAGGCCGATGTAAAAGCCGCTTTGCCGGGCCAGCCAGCCCAGCAAGGCCAGTCCGGCCAGGCTGAGGGCGAAGATGGCCACCAGGCGCTGCAGCACATGCTTGTGCTTGAAGTGGCCGAGCTCGTGGGCCAGGACGGCCTCCACCTCGCCCGGCGTCAAGCGCTGCAGCAAGGTGTCGAAGAAGACCACGCGTTTGGCCGAGCCCAGGCCGGTGAAATAGGCGTTGGCATGCGCCGAGCGCCGGCTGCCGTCCATCACGAACAGGCCCTTGGCGGCAAAGCCGCAGCGCTGCATGAGGGCCTGCACCCTGGCCTTGAGCGGCTCGTCGGCCAGCGGCTCGAATTTGTTGAACAGCGGCGCGATCCACGTGGGGTAGAGCACCAGCAACACGAGGTTGAAGGCCACCCACGCGCCCCAGGCCCACAGCCACCACAGGCCGCCCGAAGCCGCCATGATCCACAGGATGAGCGCCGCCAGCGGCAGCCCGATGAGGGCGCCGATGAGTGTGCCCTTGGCCAGATCGGCCACCCACAGCCGCAGCGTCATGCGGTTGAAGCCGAAGCGCTGCTCGATGCGGAAGGTGCCGTACCACTCCAGGGGCAGCTCCACGAGCGCGCCAATGAGGGAGAAACCGGCCAGCAGCGCCAGCTGGTAGGCCATGGGGCCGAAACGCGGCAGCAGGGCATCGCGCAGCGCGACGTTGAGCGCATCCAGCCCGCCCAGCAGCGTCCAGCCCACCCACAGGGCCGTACCGAAGGCCGTGCTGAAGAGCGCGAACCGGCCTTTGGCCAGCGTGTAGTCGGCGGCGCGGGCATGCGCCTGCGGCGTCACCGTGGCGCTGAAGGCCGCCGGGACCTGCTGGCGGTGGCCGGCCACGAAGCGCATCTGCCGCGTCGTCAGCCACAGCTTGGTGACCAGCGAAAGCAGCACGGCGGCGACGAAGGCCAGGGTGACGGCGGAAGAGGGCATGGGCCGCGAGTTTAGTTCCGACATCCCGTGGCTGCGCCATATGGGGCGGCACGGGGGCGCAGGACGCCGAGCGCATGGGCGAGAATCGAATGCCCTGCAAGAGCAAAAAGGCCCCATGTCCGAAGCCACGCTTTCCCCGAACGAACAGAACCTGGTCTGGATCGACCTCGAGATGACCGGCCTGCTGCCCGACCAGGACCGCATCATCGAGATCGCCGTGGTGGTCACCGACCCGCAGCTCACCGTGCGCATCGAAGGCCCGGTCTTCGCGGTGCGCCAGAGCGACGCCGTGCTCGACGGCATGGACGCCTGGAACAAGGGCACCCACGGCAAGAGCGGTCTCACCGAGCGCGTGCGGGCCTCCACCACCGACGAGGCCAGCGCCCAGGCCCAGACCATCGCCTTCCTGCAGCAGTACGTGCCCAAAGGCAAGAGCCCGATGTGCGGCAACAGCATCTGCCAGGACCGGCGCTTCCTGGCCAACTACATGCCGGCGCTGGAGGCCTTCTTCCACTACCGCAACCTCGACGTCAGCACGCTCAAGGAGCTGGCACGGCGCTGGAAGCCTGCAGCGCTGGACGGCTTCAAGAAGGTCCAGGCGCACACCGCGCTGGCCGATATCCACGAGTCGATCGACGAGCTCATTCACTACCGCCAGCACCTGCTCTCGGTGTGAACGGCGGCGGCACCGCCGCCGCTGTCACGCCGCTGTCGCACGGCATCCCTAAACTCCAGAGGATGTCCGACCCGTCTCACGAAGAAGCCGCTGCCACGCCCGAGGCGGCCCCGCCGGGTGCCGTGCTGCCTCGCCTGCTCAACCGCGAGCGCGCCATCCTGCAGTTCAACCGCCGCGTGCTGGCCCAGGCGCGGCGCGCCGACGTGCCGCTGCTGGAGCGGCTGCGCTACGTGACCATCGTCTCGTCCAACCTCGACGAATTCTTCGAGGTGCGGGTGGCCGACATCGTCGAGGCCACGCGCCAACCGGGCTCGGGCGTCACGCGCCGGGACCTGGCCGATGTGGCCGAGGCCGCCCACGAGCTCATCGACGAGCAGTACGCGCTGCTCAACGACGCCGTCGTGCCGGCGCTGCGACGCGAGGGCATCGTCGTGCTCAACCATGCCGAGCGCAACGCCGCGCAGCGCCGCTGGGTGCGGCGCTTCTTCGAAACCCAGGTGCGCCCGCTGCTCGTGCCGGTGAGCCTGGACCCCAGCCACCCCTTCCCGCTGGTGGCCAACAAATCGCTCAACTTCATCGCCCGGCTGGGCGGGCGCGACGCCTTCGGGCGCGAGAACCTCATCGCCATCGTCAAGGTGCCGCGGGCGCTGCCGCGCGTGATGCGCCTGCCCGATGCCTTGTGCGAAGGCCAGCAAGGCTTCGTGCTGCTCACCAGCGTCATCCGCGCCCACCTCGGGGAGCTTTTCCCGGGGCGCCAGGTGGAGGCGTTCTCGCAATTCCGCGTCACGCGCGATTCCGAGCTCGAGATCGACGAGGAAGACGTCACCAACCTGCGGCAGGCCTTGCGCACGGGCCTGACGACGCGCCAGTTCGGCCAGGCCATCCGGCTCGAGGTGGTGAGCACCTGCCCGCCGGAGCTGCACGATTTCCTGCTCGAGCAGTTCGCCCTGCCCGAAGGCGCGCTGTACAAGGTGAAGGGGCCGGTGAACCTGGCCCGGCTGAACCAGCTCATCGAACTCGCCGATGCCGATGGTCTGCGCTTCGCGCCCTTCGAGGCGGCCTGGCCGGCCGCCAGCCTGCCGCGCGGGCAGTCGATCTTCGAGTGCCTGCGCGCGGCCGACGTGCTGCTGCATCACCCTTTCGAGAGCTTCGAGCCCGTGGTGCAGTTCCTGCGCGAGGCCGTGCACGACCCCGACGTGCTGGCCATCAAGCAGACCATCTACCGCACCGGCACGCAAAGCGTGCTCATGGACCTGCTCATCGAGGCCGCGCGCCGCGGCAAGGAAGTGCTGGCCGTGGTCGAGCTCAAGGCCCGCTTCGACGAAGAAGCCAACATCAACTGGGCCGAGCGGCTCGAGGCCGTGGGCGCGCAGGTGGTGTACGGCATCGTGGGCCTGAAGACGCACGCCAAGATGATGCTCGTGACCCGGCGCGAGGGCGCCCCCGGCCCCGAGGCCGGCGCGCAGGTCTTGCGTCGCTACGTGCACCTGTCCACGGGCAACTACCACCCGCGCACGGCCGGCCTGTACACCGACATGGGCATGCTCAGCGCAGATCCCGGTCTCACCGCGAATGCCGACGCGGTATTCCTGCAACTGGCCAGCCAGACCCGGGTGAAGGCGGCCAGCCAGCTCGTGACGGCGCCGCTGCTGCTGCACCGGCGTTTGCTCCAGCACATCGCGCAGGTGGCCGGTGCAGCGCGTGCCGGGCGCCGGGCGCGCATCGTCGTGAAGATCAATGCGCTGACCGACGAGGCGCTCATCCGCTCACTCATCCAGGCCGGGGCCGCGGGCGCCAGCATCGATCTCATCGTGCGCGGCGCCTGCATGTTGCCCCCGGGCGTGCCGGGGCAGACCGAGAACATCCGCGTGCGCTCGGTGGTGGGCCGCTACCTCGAGCACTCGCGCATCGTCTATTTCTGCTGGGGCGAAGGCGAGGCGGACGAAGTGCTGTACCTGAGCAGTGCCGACTGGATGAGCCGCAACATGTTCCGCCGCGTCGAGCTGGCCTGGCCCGTGCGCGACAAGGCCATGCGCCAGCGCATCATCGACGAGGGCCTGGTGCCCTACCTGCACGACGAGCGCGACGCCTGGCTGATGGACGGCACGGGGCGCTACCGGCGCGCGTCGGACGCCGGCGTCAGTGCCCAGCAGGCGCTGATGCAACGCTACGCCTCCTGAAGGCGGCATGGATCTCATCCTCTGGCGCCACGCCGAAGCCTTCGAGATGCGCGAGGTGGAGGACGACCTCGACCGCGCGCTCACGCCCAAGGGCGAGCGCCAGGCCCAGCGCGTGGCGACCTGGCTGAATCGGCAGTTGCCCGCGAGCACGCGCGTGCTCGCCAGCCCGGCCCGGCGCACGCTGCAGACCGCGGCGGCGCTGGAGCGCAAGGTGAAGACTTCCCCCGAGCTGGCGCCCGGCGGCACGGTGGAAGGGCTGTTGCACGCGGCGCGCTGGCCGGACGCCAAGGAGCCCGTGCTGGTGGTGGGCCACCAGCCGACGCTGGGCGTGGTGGCGGCCTACCTTCTATCGGGCCAGCCGCAGCCCTGGCCGGTGCGCAAAGGCTCGGTGTGGTGGCTGCGCGGGCGTGAGCGCGACGGCGTGCTGCAGGTCGTGCTGCACGCCGTGGTGTCGCCCGAACTGGTTTAACTAGCCCGAGTTTGTCACTGAGCCCTGCCGATCTCAATGAAATCAACAGCTTAGAGCCGCGTTTCCGCGCGTATGGCACTACGTTTTTGTAGACGCCCGCTGGTTGTCGAGCCGGCATGAGTGGCCGCCTCAGACGAGCACGCG
>JAUXRG010000020.1 GCA_030681795.1 Rubrivivax sp. | reverse complement strand
TCCCCAGAGGCTGTCAAGCCCGGGAAAGTACGCGGTTTTGAGAGATCGAAGTTCAAATCGGCACCAAACAAAATCGGCCGCTAGGCCGCGCCAATGCTTGCGATTCGCCGCGGCGAGGCTCGTTTAACCGGACAGTAGTGGTCTTCGATACTGTGTTCTTCAGCGATCAGCCCGACGACGGTACTGCGAAGAAATCCGAAGGGTCTGCCATGTTGGTGACGTCCGTCGAAACTGCTCGGCGCAGCGACGGCGGTGGAAGATTCGGCTGATCGCTGTGCCCTTCGACGCAGCGTATGTTCCAGATATCGAGTTGGCCTTGCAGGAGCAGTTGCCGGGTCGGTGGCGGCGGCTCAATGTGCCTGAACTGGCTGCGCAGCCCCTAAACATTTTCTGTGCTGGCTGGCGCATTGATGTTCCGGCTGCTTCGGTACGCATTGTCGGTGTCGACCACTTTGTTGTCGTCGTTGACACCGCATTTCCCAATTCGCAACCGAGGGTCTTCGCACCTCAAGCGGGAAGTGACTTCCGATGGCCGCACGTAGAGGCTGAAGGTCTTCTGTGCCTGAAATCCACTCGAGTGGTTGCCGCTCCGGGTCAGCGCGTGTTGCAGCACTTGCTTTGGGCCGAAGAGCTTCTGAACTACAGCGATGTGATATGCCGACGCGAGTTCGAGCGCGAGTTCGTCGCCTATTGGAACCAGCGTGCAGTCGCCAAGAAAAAGCGGCCTGACGTTTTGAGCCTGAGCAAGCCCGGCGGTGAATCTCGCGAGGTTGTTTACTACAGTGATCGGGTCAACGGACGCATAGTCTTGGCCGACAGCAAGTCCGAGCTTGTCGGCTGGTTGCGAAATAGCGGCTCCAATCCATCAGACCGCGAAGTCTTGCCAACGTGGTTGCTTCGCCTTGCGCGGCCATGGATACCGAAGGAGTACCCGGAATTTGGGCGTGACGTACTGAGCCAGCTGCCCGAGGAGATACTGCGCCGAGTGCTTGCCCCAGGCCAAGCATGTCCGCTGCTCTTCGAAGCCAGGACCACAACGGGGCCGGCCATTGCCGCCGTCCTGCTGCACGGCGCCGCTGAGCGAGAGCTGATCAAGGGTTTCCGCAGCATGGCAAAGGTGCCGATCAGCCGCATCCTGGCATCGTTCAGCGGTCGTGCGGTTCAGCGATGCCCGGTGACTCGCGTTGATGGACCTTGGGTCCATGGTCGCGGGCATGACGAAGACTATCCCGCTATCCGCTCCCAATCCGTCGCACTGGTCGGCTGCGGCGCACTAGGAGGGTCATTGGCGAGACTGCTGGCGCAGGCCGGCGTGGGCACGTTCTTGCTCATCGACCCTGACGATCTCACGCCGGCGAACGTCGCCCGGCATGCGCTCGGCATTCGATCTGTCGGTGAAAACAAGGCCCAGGCTATTGCCCAAATGCTGCGGCGGGACTTTCCACACATCGCGGCAGTGACGCCGCACGCGAAACGCTTCCAGTGGCTAGGCGCTCGGGAACTCGAAGCCGTGGCTAAGGCTGACTTGATCATCAGCGCCGGAATCGACTTCGACGGCGACGCCAAGGTCGACGCTTGGCGCCGGGAACTCGTGACGCCGCCGCCGCACCTGTGCACTTGGACTGAAGCGCACGCGATCGTCGGGCACGCTGTCCTGCTGTACGGAACCCAATCGCTGATCGCGGGCTTTGACGAGAGTGAGCGGCCGTTGTTTCGGCTTACCGACTGGCCTGACGACGGCAAAGCCTTGGTGGTGGAAGCTGGATGCGGCAACCTGTTTCAGCCACACGGTGCCATCGATCTGCAACCAACTGTCGTACTCGCAGCTCGCCTAGCCATTGACGTGCTCCTCGGACGAGTTCCCACCTCATGCAGGCGTGTCTGGCAAGGGGACTTGGCTGCCGTTGCTTCGAACGGCGGCACTACGACGCCTGATTTCTCGGCGAGCAATGTTGTGAGGGAGTCGGCTTGGTACTGAAGGCTTTGTCGCGCGTCTTTCGGCAGCAGGCACAGCAACCCATCGTTGGTCACGCCGACGGCTACACCCAACGTGTGCGGCTCGAGCCAGAAGTGTTGTCGCACGTTCAACGCCACCGGCAGACTTCCGCCAGAGCCACAGAGGCGGGTGGGCAACTCTTTGGTACTGTCGACGAGGCTTTCGTGAGAATTGTTTGTGCCACCGGCCCCTATGCTGGAGACGAGCGCACACGCTACCGCTACCGATCGAATCCGGCAGCGGCTCAGCGTGCCGTTGAAGCTCAATCGATGGCGGGTCTTCTGTACCTCGGTGAGTGGCATACCCATGCGGAGGACCACCCGAGCGCTTCCAACCTTGACAGCGATGCGATGACCCGGCTCATCGCCAGTTCAAAGCTCAACAGCAATTCATTGGTGATGCTCATCGTGGGTCGGACTATCGGTTCTGGTGGTCTCGCGTTGTTGACCGTTTCGGCTGGCAATACGTTGGCTTGGGCACTGACCGCCGCTGACCAATCCGGTGCGGTCTAGGCACGATTCAAGGTGCCCGCTGAGTACCCTTGGCTTGACATCCTGAAAGAGCCATGGCCGCCCACTTTCGCGGCCGACCTGAACGGGCAGGTGTCTTGAAAATCAGTTCGGCGCTAGGAAGACTGACAGTCGCTGTCGAAGGTCGCCGACGATGAGACCAAGGCCAGGGACCGAACCAGAGAGGTTTCGAGCAAAAGCACTCCACTGCCGATGCTTCCCAGGATCGGTTGCAAAGGCGTCGCTGAGCCCATCAGGGACCTCCGCAGGGATCGCCGTGCTGCGCCGCGCAAAGGTCGCCACGATGGCCCTTCGCAGTCGCTCTGGGTCGAGCTCGAAAGCACTCATGAGCATCCAAACGTCGTAGTAGTCCTTAATCCGACTGTTGGCCATACCCAGTGTCACCATCGCATGAAACTTCTCGGCAATGACAGTCTCGGGCGGATAGGCGCGCAGGTGAGGCGACGGCATGTTGAGCAACACCGGCAGATCGATGTCTTCGACACCGGGCTCGACGGCATCGCCGAAGCCGATGTCGACCGTGATAGGAATGCGCGCGCCAGCGAGTGCCGCCGTGGTGCGAAGGCGCGACCCGCCGTACTCGACCTCTTCGCGGATGGTCTCGATTCGCAGGCCCTTGATGTCGAAGCTCACGCCGTCGTCAACCTCGACCGCCATGATTTCGCGGAATGTCCCGAGCAGCGCATCCTCCGCTGCGTCCCCGAAAGCAAGCAGGTCCACGTCGCGCGTCGCGCGGTGTGGTTCGTCGAACCAGGTGGCCAGCAGCATCGCACCCTTCAGCACGAACCGCTCGCGGTGCGGGGAAACGCTCAGCCGATGCAACAGGCGCTCCAGCGCATAGCGCGTGAGCAGCAGTTCCATGGGCTGGCCGCGCGCATGTGCCAGGTTCAATAGGCGCTGGCGCACTGAGGCGCCGACGTTGCGCGGGCGATCAGGCATCGCTGGTCAGCGCCATGACGTAGGGCTCCATCGTGGCCCAAACGCCCGCGGCTTCGGCCTCGCGAGCGATCTCGGCAGGCGTGGCCTTGCGCCGGCGGAGCGCCTGGCGCAGTCCCTCGATGGCAAGCGCATCGCCCACCGTTCGACGGTAGCGGAACAGGTCGGCCACCGTCTTGGCAACACCGAACACAGGTACGGGCGTGCCGGCGATCTTCTTGCGCTCGACGCTGCGGCACAGAAGCTCGTCAGAGAACCGGGCGATGCGGATCGGCGGATAGGTGAACCTGGGGCGCCAGTCTTTGCGCCCGATGGCGATCCAGACCTTCGGCGGCATCTGGTCGGTGAGGCCATGGAACGCCAGGGCCGAGGCCAGGCAGATGACGCCTTTAGGTACCAGCCGGGCCGCTTCGGCCAGGGGCTGCTGCGCATCGAGCGCGGCGTCGGGCAGTTGGTAGAGCCCGCGGGCGAGGCGCACGACCTCGCCGGCTCGCTCCATGCGGCCGACCGTGGTGGCGGTGATGCCCGCCGCACTGAACTCCCCGAGCCGCGTCATCCCCCGCCGCTTGAGCAGCGCCAGCGCCTGGGTGCGCTGCGTGGACGTATCAGAGGCAGGCATGGTATGAATCCTCGGGCGAATCAACGAAACATCCGAGCATTTATACCATTTCAGCGGGGCTGCGAGGAAAGAGTCGCTCATCGGCACTCGACCGCGGATTCAGCCGCTCTTGGGTGATGCGGTTGCCTAGGCGGCAGCGATGGCATCGCTTCGTTCGATGGATTCCAAAGCCACGCCGGTGCCGAAGGTTCGCCCACCTGAAGGTACCGCCCGCTGTCCTCGATGCCCGCGTGAACGACGAACAGCAACGGTGCCGAATCCTCGCAGTCGGTCAGCGTTGCACTGGCCAGCGCGCTCCCCGCACCCAGGTTGTAGCGAAGCCCCTTCACGAAGGACCGCCCATCAGCGACGAGCCGCTCAATGAGCTGCTTTTCGAATCCGTCTTCGACCGGCAGCCAGTACCGTGTCACCGGCATCAGCGACAGCTCCACGATGGTCGGGACGCCCGCCGCTGCGACGCTGAAGGTCGCCATCATCACCATGTGGATGTCGTCGGCGGCGCCCCACAGCGCCAGCGCCGACTCGAAGCGCCGGCCGAGCCGGCGGTAGAGTTGCTCGTCCAGCGCGAAGGCCTGGTCGGGCACATGCTTCAACACGGCCTTGAAGCCATAGCGCGCCGGCACGATCTCCTTCACCTCGGCTACCAGCAGCATCAGGTGCTGTGGCTTGCCGGGTGCCGCGATGGCCTGCGACCACTGCGCCATCCGCCTGGCGTTGATCGCATCGCGCTGATCGACCGAGAAGACCTCGGGGACATAGAGCCGCGAGCGGAGTGAATCTCCACGCGCGATCTTGTTGTCTGCCGCCAGCAGCAGATGCCTGCGCACCGTGCCCCAGGTTCGCTTGCCTGCAAACCCAGGCTGCCAGCGTGTCAGGTTGGCCTGGTCCCACAGATAGTGCAGCAGCCCCCGCAGAGAGAGCTTCGTGCCACTGCTGGCCACGCTGTCGCTGTCCCCACCGGCTGCCGGCATCGCGGCGCGTCCTGCGATCTTCGACATCGAGAAGTCGAGTTTCAAGGTCGTTTCACCGGTGGTCGGGTCTTCGGTGATCGCCGATCCCAAGACCTGCCCCAGGCCGGAGGACTCCGCAGGCGGTTCGTAGGATGGGCAGTCGGGTGCGTGGTGGCTGCCGGTGTTCGGCATGCGCTTGACGATGAAGCCCTCATTCGTGCCCGCGAGGCGAGCCACGTACATCTCGACGCCCTCGACCAGGCACATGCAGCGAGGTCGATCGTGCGCAGTGTGCGCATCTGCAATGGCTTCGGCGAACCCGCGCGATGCCGCCTCAAACCGCTGACCACCCACCTCGAAGACGGACGGTGGCGCAGTCAGGCCGTGGCCAGGCGCTGGCTCTTGCACGTCATTGCCTCAACGCACCGGCGCAGCACGCTCGCGGCTGCGCTGCACTTCCGGACTCGGCACGACCACCGGCCGCTGCGAAGGTGCCGCTTTGTCGTAGACCTTGACCTTGAGCGACTGACCTTCGCGCAGGCGTTGAGCGAGCTTCTCTGTGGCCGCCGCCATCACGGCCTCGCGCTGCTTCTCGGGCACGCGCTTGGCGACCAGCACCGCCTCGATGGCGGCCAGCACCGCCTTGCGCCCGCCACCGCCACGGGCGGAGGCTTTCTCGGCGGGCGCCGCAGCAGCCCCGGGGCTGTCCCCCTTTGCAAACCTTTCCGGCTCGATCCGGTTGACCAGCCGTGCTTCACGTTCCTTCTTCAGCACTTCCAGGTCAGCAGGGTTCGGCTCGTACCCCAGCGTCTTGACGCCACGCACCGACGCTTCCAGCCACACCATGCGTTTGAAGTCCTCGTTGCCCGACACGCGCAGCGCGCGCCAGTTGCGCGCCTCGGCCACATCGACCATCGACCGTGCCACCGAAGGGCTATTGGTGTCCGTCGCCAGCCGGAAGGTCGATTCCGTGAAAGCCACCCGCGATGTGTCGCCGCGGAACCGGTACTCGGTGCGGCCGATCGTCACGTCGCCCACCGTCACAGGGGCCCGTTTGATGAGGTAGCGATCGACCAACGCGGCTTCCAGCCGCGCGACCTGGGCGGCGCGCTCGGCCTGTGCGTCGATCTTGGCGAGGGATTGGGCAACTGCCGCCTCGGGCTGCGCCGCAGGCCTGGGGATCGGCACCACGTTTGTCGGTTGTGGTCCATCGTCGCGCATCGGTGTGGCGTCCAGTGGCCGCTCGGGCAAGGCGGCGCGTTGAGTGCCACGTTGCCACTCGCCATCGACCTTCTGCAAGGTCGTTCGCGAGCCTTGCGTATCGATCGCCGTGAACCTGCTGCTGCCGAGCTGATCAGCTTTGGCCACGATTTCCGGAAGAGTGTTCGCCCTGTAGGTCACTTCGGCGAACGGATCGCGGAGCTCGTACCGCTCGCCTGGGACTTCGATCGGCGTCTGGAACCGATCCTTCGCGATGGTCGCTCGATTGGCGGGTTCGACTGTGCCTCCATGGGCGGGTGCCAGGCGGCGGGTTTGGTTGTTCTCTGCATCCATGGCGACCTCGCAAGGCTTGTCGGAATCGACGTTGGGAGTGAAGCAAGAAGCGACCGGCGCGGCTGGTCAAGGAAGCGCCGCCGGCGTCGTGCTCATCGCGACGGGCAGCGACCGGTACACCTCGATCTCGACCCGCCGGTTCATTCCCTGGCCGGACGGGCTCGAGTTGTCAGCGGCGAAGTCACCCACCGGTTGATACGTGGCCCGGATGCGGGCCGGATCAACGCCCGCGCCGACCAGGTAGTCACGCACCGCCACCGCCCGCTCGCGCGCGATGCGGCTTTCGGCGGTGGAGTCGGTGGCGCCGTCCGTTCGGCCACGCAGCAGCACCAGTGGCGCGGCGCGCGCGTTGTCGATCAGGGCGGATGCGCTGTCCGCCGGGACAACGACGCGCGTGCTGCCGAAGTCGAAGCGAATGGTGAAGACACTGTTTGCTTGCGGCGCCGAAGCCATGGCGACGATGACCTGCTGGCGCGCCGACACACGCTCAAGGGTTGCAGCGGCAATCTCCGCGAGTCGGCCTGACTCGGTGGCGACGATGCGCGTGTTCTGCAGATCGCTCTTGCAGACCTGCAGCTCCACCGCCATCGCTGAGTTGACCGGCCGCTTGAGCGACTCATCCACGGTGGGCGGCTTCGGCGGTGAGCCGCAGGAGCCCAGCACCAGCAGCATGGGAATCAAGGGCAGAGCAGAACGCATGGCGAGTCTCCCGTGTGGTGCTCAAGGCCAAAGAGTCAAGGCTGACTGGATGACATGAGCGCGTGCTCAGGCGCCGATGCTTCGGCGGTCAGCCCTTCGGCGATCAGCACGCCGTCGTCATCAGATGCGGGCTCGATGGAGCCACCACAGCCGGCCACCGCGCCCGGAGGTGCGCGCCCTGCGGTGAAGAAGTCGAGCAGGCTGTCCGCGGATTTGTCAGGCGGGCCTTCGAAGTTGTCCGGCAGCAAGTTGGTGTCGTGCGCGAGCGCCTCCACGCTCAACCCTTCACCCGGTGCCAGGTCGTCGTCGGCGTAGCGCCAGCGCTGCTGCACGCGGGCCAGGTGCAGGTCCATATCCATCTGTGGCACTTTCGGTGCGGGCCGCAGGCGCGCGGTGAAGACCTTCTCCCGGTGGTATCGGATCTTCTCGCCCAGGATCGGCTTGCAGTTCTCGAAGATCACCACCAGGCGCTCGCTGCCGAGTTCCTTGAATTCCTGCGGCAGCAACAGCGCGCGGCGCTGTTCGCTTTCGTTGCGGCTGACCGAGCTGTGGCCATGCTCGCTGAAGGACCGGCTGCGCCCGCGCGAGGTGGCTCGTTCGGTGAACTGCCCGAGCATGGCGCTGTACTCGTCGGCATCACGCTGTTCGCGCGGCGCGTAGAGGATCTGCAGGCCGTGGTTGGTCGCGAAGGTGCGGGCGTCCTTGTCGCCATAGACCGCGTCGAGTTGCGACATCGCTTGCACCACCGTCAGCAGCCGCAGGTTGTAGCCGGCAAGGAAAGCGGCGGCGGATGAGATCACGCCGACCCGCCCCATCGCTGCGAACTCGTCGTTCACCAGCAGGCATTGCAGCTTCAGGCTCGGGTCCTGCTCGGGCAGGTGCTGGGTGTTCAGGCTCACCAGTTGCGAGAAGAACAGGCTCAGCAGCGGCCGGGCATTGGCCAGCCGGTTCGGCGGGATGCGCACGTAGATCGACATCCGGCGGCGTCGCACGTCCTCGAGCCGGAAGTCGTCGGCGCTGGTGGCCGCGTCCACCACGGCATCGGCAAAGATCGTCAGCGGCGCGTTGAGCGTCGAGACGATGCTGGTAAGCGTGTTCTCTGAATTCGACAGCAGCCGCTGCAGGGCATCCGTGCATTCGTCCGAGAAGGGCGGGCGCTCCAAACTCGCTTCGTTCCTGCGCTGTTCGATCAAGCCCGAGAGGTGATCCTTGAGCGACCGTCCCCGGCCCGAGGACTGGCGCAGCAGTTCGCCGATGGTGCGGGGCAGCTCGGGTGTCTCCAGCAGCACCAGGCCGAGCCCGAGGAAAAGGTTGCGCGCCTGGTCATTGAAAAACGCTTCCGACGACGTGCCGCTGCCATCGTTCGGGAAGAACACCTGCCCGATGGTGAGCAGGTCGCCGACACGGTGCAGCGGGCTGGTGCGCACCGCAGTCAGCGGGTTCCAGCGGTGGCTGCGCGCCGACTCCTCGAAGGGCGAGAACGCATAGACGGCCTGGCCACGCTCGGCACGGTAGCCGGCCGTGATGTCGTAGTTCTCCCCCTTGATGTCGAGCACCACGGCCGAGTCGGGCCAGTTCAGCAGGTTCGGGATGACCACGCCGACGCCCTTGCCGCTGCGGGTTGGCGCCGACAGCATCACCGAGAGCTGGCCGGGGAGCGCGAGGAACTTGCCGCGGTAGCGCCCGACCAGGATGCTCGGGCTCGATGACTTCGCGGTGTCGAGCAGGCCGGCGTGTGCCACCTCGCCCGGGTTCGCAAACCGTGCATCGCCGTGCAGAGGACGCCGCGGTCGCGTCGCGGCGAAGAGCGCACCGGGCAGCACGACCAGCAGCCCGAGCCCCGATACGGCGATCGAAGCGACGAGCTTCTTGCGAAGCGCCACATCGTCGGCGTACAAATCCCAGTATTGCGCGATGCTGGTGAACTGCGCCTGGCTTGGGTTGGCCTTGTTCAGTACCAGGAACAGCACCGCCGACAGGTACACCGCAGCGCAGGCCAGTGCTGCGAGGCTGGTGACAGCAAACGCGGCCGCCGCCACCTTGCGCCCGGTGGGCCAGCTCGACATCGGCAGGGACGTGACGCCGTTCATGCCGCCGCCGTCGATTCGTCCCAACGCCCGAGCCGTAGCCGGCGCGGTTCGTAGAAGACTTCGGAAATGAAACGCCCGCGCTCGTCGCGGTCGAACTGCACGATCACGTCGACGACGACGCCGAGCAACCACTTGATCTCGTTCATGCGCAGGCCGCCGCCGGCGCCACTCTCGCGAATCATCAATGACATCTGCTCGAAAGCCAGGGCGCAACTGCCAGCATGCACGCTGGTGATGCTGCCCGGGTGGCCAGATGCCGCGAGGCGTACGAAGTAGAAGCACTCGTCGCCGCGCACTTCGGCCAGGAAGATGCGGTCCGGCTTCATGCGCAGGCAGGCTTCGAGCAGGTGTTTGGCCGTGACCTTTGCGGTTCCCTGTGCATCCTTGCTGTAGAAGAGGTGCACCACGTTCGGGTGGTTTGGCAGCGTCAGCTCGGCGGTGTCCTGGATCGTGATCAGGCGCTCGTGCTTCGGCACTTCCTCGACCAGGCCCTTCATGAAGGTCGTCTTGCCCGAACCGGTCTTGCCGCTGACCACGATGGTCTGGTGCTTGCGCACGGCCAGGCGAAGGAACTCGGCGTAGCGGCCGGCTTCCTTCAGCGTCACGAGCTCTTGCTCGAACGGCAGCAAGTCGCTCGACGGCGTGCGACTGACCGTGGCGGTGCGCTCGAACAGACCGTCGCGCTCGAAGTCATCGAGGCGTTTGATCAGGTGCGATGGCTTGCGCACGGTGATCGACACCGTGCCCCGTGTGACCGCCGGTGGGATGACGAACTGGATCCGCTCGCCGCTGGGCAGCGTGGCCGAGAGCAGCGGCCGCTCCTGGTTGACCTGTTGATCGCAGAACGTGGCCACCGCCGTCGCCAACGACAGGCAACGCTCCTGGGTCATCTCGGGTGCCGCGACGGTCTGCCAGCCTTGAACGGTTTCGACGAGCAGTTCGCCGGGCCGGTTCACGCAGACTTCAAGAACGCCCGGCGCGTCAAGGTGGGCACGCAAGGGCCGCAGGAACTCGCTCACCGAGGTTGCGTCGCCTTGCCATCCCGTGGGGCCTGCAGCGAAGAAGCTCAGCAGGGCGTCAGCCGTGGCTTGATCACCGTCGGTCATGGCCGCCCCTGACTCGGCGTCGGCCGCAGCTCATACACCGACGAGAAGTCAACGTCGCGCGCGACGTAGATGCCGACGATGCCACCCTGGTTCTGGTAGATCAGCGGCGGGATGTTGATCGTGCTGTCCAGCACCTTCTCGGCGAGCTTGCTGGCGTTGGCTGTGGTCGAGGGCAGCAGAACAGTGTTGGACTGGCCGCTGTTGTCACTGAGGCTGGCCCTGTCCTGGATGACCAGTTGCACCGCGTCGTTGATGAGCGACACCAGCATCGCGGCGCCGATACGCTCCATCCATCGGTTATCGACAAAGCCGTCCATGCCGGACTCCCCAAGCGGGCCGGTGCCAGGCGAATCGATGTCGACTGTCACGCCGTTGGGCGTGCGGATGCGAGTCCAGAGCACCGGTATACGAACCGTGCCGGGCCGTACCGAAGTCGTCCGGTACTCCCCATCCATGTGCGATCCGCGCTCGATCAGCAGAACGCGGCCGTCATCGCTGAAGACGTTGCGCTGAACCTGGCAGCCGACCAACCCTGAGGTGGCAGTGATGACCTTGGTCTTCAGCGCGCAGGTGAAGGCAGTGCCCTTGGGCAGTGTGAGGCTGCGATTGCCGAGCATCGTGGCCGCCACGCGCGGTGTGGCCGAGCCCTGGAGCTGCCCACCGAAGAGGCCACCCGAAGGGGCGGGCGCACCGCCGCCCAAGGGGCCGCCAACTGGTGGCACTCCAAAGGAGCTTGCTCCGAGGGGTGCTGCGCCAGTCGCCTGACCTGCGGCCATGGCCGTGGTCTTGGTCAGGTTGTCCAGCAGACCCTGCAATTGCCTTTGGTAGCCCTGCAGATTGCGCGTGGTGGCCGCGATGGGGTCGCTCGGGTCTGCCTCCGGGCCTTGGTCCGCGGCGGCGGCCACGACTTCAGGTCGTCGCGCACCGGGCAGGCCCGTTGCACCCGGGCGCGTGGACACCAACAGAACCGGCGCGTCCTCCGGAGGGATGGCCTTCGCGCCGCCGGTCCCGGCTGAACCTTGCCCGGTGCGGCGCACGCCGATGGGCTCAGCGGACTCCGCTGCCGTAGGCACCAGGGCCGGGATGCGTGGCGACACGGCGACGGCAGCGCTTGCCGTGGCAGCCGGCATCTCAAGCTTTCGGGGTTCGGTAGTCGCCGCTGATGGACGGTCGCTCACGCGCTTGGATTCGCCATCGTCGGTCTTCTTGCCGCTGGCGGTGAAACGCTGGATCGAGAACGCCGAGACGGCCACCAGCGACAGGATCAGCAGACCCACTGCCAGCAATCCCTTCTTCGACATCGTGCCCCGGGGCCTCGCGGCGACGTTGGGGATGCCGGGCTCGCCAGGCAGTGGAGAGATCGTGTTGCCGTCGCCATTGGCGTCGGCCTCCTCTGCATCCCCAGCAGTGCGAGCGTCGAGGCGATCATTCACGGCTTTGCTCCCGCGTAGCGCCCGGCCGGCGTGTCGGGCTGGCTTCGGCCTTGAAAATGCGCTGCACGCCGGGCACGGTGGTGCCACCGCCTGGCGGCACGCCGTCAAGGTCGAACGCGTCGTTCCAGACGCCGACGACGGCCGAGCCGGCACGCAGCATCAGCCGGCGACTCACCCGATCGACCACCAGCAGGTCATCCTCCATGCGGGCGTTGACGAGGGTCTCGCTGCCGTCGCCGAGCACATGGAACACCGCCGGCACTTCCCGATTACCAGGGAAGTGGAAGTACGTGAAACGGCCGTCATCGAAGACGAGGGTCGGCACGATGTCTTCGGAGCCGTTGCCCTCGGCAATCGAGTAGCTGGAGTTCAGCACCTGCGCCTTGGCCTGCAGTCGCTCGGCGATCACTTCCTGCGGCGATGGCTGTGGCGGCAGCGCAGGCAGAACTGCAAGTGGCGCGGCGTCGCGGAGTGTGGGCCGCGCCGGCATGGCCGGCCGCACTACGGGCGCTTTGATCACGAGCCGATACACCGGCGCTTTGGCATCGTTGTCCGCCAGGACCACGAACCGGAACGAGTGCGTACGCCGATCGGTGACGACAGCCAGGTTGTTCGGCGCGCCGGCGGTGCTCTTCGCCTTGATGAACAGGTTGCGGCCGCCCGGCTGCGCGGCGATGCACCAGGCGGCTTCGGTCTTCGTGCAGTCGCCGCCCAGTCCAGCCGCGACTTCGGTGATGGCTTCGTCGGCATCGAGGACGACGAGCGTGACGACGCCGCGCTTGACTGGCACGGTCACAACGGCCTGGGCGTCATACAGCACCTCGCGCAGACGCGGGTCGGCGATCGCGGTCTCGGCAGCGCAGACCGCTGACGCAGTAGCGGCGCCAAGCAGGCACACGGCGATCACCGCCGGGCCGGTCATGGCTTGGCTCCAGCGGACACGGTGTTGATCTCGGGGTCCGAACGGTAAGCCGTCACCACGAACCCGAACGGGTTCTCCAGTCGGTCGCGTTCCTTGGCGAGTACCTTCGGCTGGTACTGGAACACGACGCTGGCCACATGCCGAGTCGTCACTTCCGGCAGGTTGCGGTCGGTGAGCCGCACAACCTTGTCGTAGGTCACCGTCGCTTCGCCACGGTTGCCGCTGCGGCCCGAGGCTGTGAGGCGCACGCCAACCACGTTGATGCGCCAATCCTCGCTGGCGCCGATCTTTTTTTGCAGCGCGCCATCGCCTTCGAACTGCCGGTTGTAGTCGGTGAAGACTGCTGGCACTGCCATCCGGGCGACCTGCTCGAAGTCCCGCTGAAGGAACATCCAGCTGTAGCCTTCACGTGACCGGACGAAGGTGGCCAGGTTGTGCTTGTCCAGTGCCTCCATCGGAGGAATGGTCTCGACGCTCAGGCGCTGCTGGATCGTCGCTTCGCCGGTGACACGGTCGACCACGATCGGGATCTCGACCACGCGGCGCAGCGGGCCCTGGACGAACACCGCCGCGATACCGACCAGGCCCAACACCAGCCCGGCGATCGCCACCCACCATGCGCGGCGCTCGGAGCGTTCGAGCATCAGCGCGCGGTCGACCTCCCAGACTCGATTCGCTTCGACGGTGGTGGAATCTGCCGCATCACCTCTGTCGCGGTCGCGACCGGGCAATGCAGCGGCTCTTCCTGGCGTCAGGACGGCACTCATGGGGTTGTCTCTTGTGAACCGCGCGGTCAGGGCACGGGGTTATGGCAAGAAATCGGAGACCTTGCCGGTGCGGCCGAGCATCTGGTACTGCCGCTCTCGCTCGCGCGAGCGCGCGATCCGTTCCTCGCTGTCGGCCATGCCTTGCAGCATCTGCACCTGCGATATCTCGTGCGCGAGCAGCGCGTTCTCGGCGCCGATGCGGGCCTGGATCTCCTGCACCGCTTTCTGGTCGCTGGTGGTGTTGATCTGGTCCATCAGCGAGTTAATCTGTGTGAGCCGGCCTGCGGCGGACTTCATCGCGTCCTGCAGCAGGCCCTTCTGCTGGTACGGCTGAGCGAGTGCCGCTTGGCAGCCGGTGCGCGCAGCGCCCGCCAGGTCCATGCAGTTGTAGACCATGCCCGCATCGCGCAGCGTCTTCGCGGTGGCGTTCAACCCGGAATAGCCCGAGGTGTTGATCGCGTTGAGGTAGGTATAGGCCTCGGCCGGCACGTAGTTGCGCAGCAACGGGTTGTTGAGGATATTGCCCAGGTTGCGCATGCCGTTGATGCTGTTGAGCTGGCTCTGCAACTGGGTGATCTGCTGCACCTGGTTGTTGATTTCGGTCACGTCGTTCATGACCTGCATGATGGTCTGGACGAGATTGGCGACGTCGATGACCGGAATGCCTTGCGCCTGTGCATTGCCGGCACCGAAGGTGCCAGCAACGAGGCACGCGGCGGCAACGACCTTGAGACGTTTGTTCATATCGACGCTCCTGTGCTGGTTGACAACTAAGCCCGACCGCGCAGGGCAGCGAGCTTGTAGGCGGCGGCTCGGGCAACCCCGTAGCCTTGACGGGCCATGGCGCCTGCGCCGGTGGCCATGGTTCCTGCAAATCGCGCGCCGGCAACGGCCGCCGCGCCCGTGGCGCGACCGGCGGCATGGGGGATGCCTGCGCCAGCGCGGATGACACCGCCGGCTGCTCCCGCTCCGGCGCCACGGGCAGCAGACGCCGAGCGCAGGCCACCCACCATCATCGCGTTCTGGACCATCTGGATGCCTTGCTGGATGGCGGCGCCGCCGGTGAGCGCAGAGGCAAGGCTGGGGGCCTGGAAACAGATGATGGCCATGAGGATCATCAGCACGCAGTAGCGTGTGGCTTCGCCGAGGACGTTGAACGTGCCGCCGAGGAAGCCGCCACCGTCCAGGATGGCCTTGAACATGGCGGCGCCCATGTACGTGCTGAGTCCCAAGGCGAAGAATGCAAACCAAGTCAGGACAACGGCGTTGAGAACCATCGACAGCCAACTGTCGAAGAACCGCGCGGTCGGCCGCCAAGCCAGGCACAGAACGAACAGCGGCCCGATCGCGATGACGAACGTGAGGAAGAGCTTCGCGAGGGTGACGACGAATAGCCCGACACAAAGGAACAGAACGGAACCGATCGAGAATGTCGCTGCGGCCAGAAGTAAGTCGAGTCGGAACATGCTCGCCTCCTTCATGATGTCGGCGACTTGCGCGCTTGCATCGTCATTGAACTTGTCGAGCAACGCGTAGGGTGTCGCCACCGTCGCCGGGTCGACGCCCGTTGGCAGGAAGGTTGAAGCGACGCCCATGGCGAGCGCGTTTGCCGTGTCAGAGACGTTGGCGATGTAGAACCCTGACTGAAGGGCGAACGCAAGTACCAAGCCGATCTTGAACACCTTCCACAGAAAGATCGGAACAGTCTCGGAGACCTCGTTGCGCAGGACCGCCCAGCCATACAGCGCAACCCAGATCGTCATCGCTGTCAGGGCGATCGGTGCAATAGCGGCCATCAGCGCTGACACCACGTCAAGAACGTAGGTGCTCAGAATTGCATCGAATTTGGAACCGACCCAGGCAAACACGATCCGGCTCTCCTACTGGACTGCGTCGAACGGAAGATTGGCGGGTGGCCGCGCGAACATGTTCACGCACTTGCTACCCAAGTCAGGGTATTGGCACTGGAGCCAATTGCCACCGGACTTGACCACCCATAGTCGGGACATCTTGGTTGTTCCGTAGGTCGATGCCCGACATGTGCCGGGCCGTGCGTAGGCCTCGGTGCATTCCAGCAGTCCGTCGGCCGTTTCGACCATGTGCCATGAACCTGCGTGACAACCCGCATTCGCTAGGCACGGTTTCGTGGTTCGGATCGGGCCCGTTGCCGGAAGGGGCGCGGTCTCGACGCGCTTCGAGCCGTCGGCCATCACTTTGACTGCCTCGTTGCCCTTGACGAACTGCGCGAACGCGGCCGACGGACCGAACGCAAACGCAGCGACAACAACGATGAGTTGAATGACTTTCATGCTGCACTCCTGGAGGTTCTGGATTTGCGATCCTGCACCTCACGAAGGAGAACGGGAAGCCATTGAAACGGATCGTCACCATGCCGTTCGCGAACGCTGTCGAGCAGCGCGATGTTGTCGGTCGTGGCTGACAGCACGGTCACGAAATCGTCCAGGCCCGCCAGGTCCATGTCGCAGATCGCGCTGGCATGACCCTGCTTGACCAGGAAGCGCCGGCCGCCTTGCGCGCCGAGGCTGCGAACGATCTCGAACTCTGCTTCGCTGAGCCCGAAGCCCTCGACGTATTCCTCGCGCACCGCCTCGGGGTTCGCCAGGAAGATCTTCGTCACGCTCTGCTCGATCATCGTCCGCCCGATGGGGTGGCGCAGCACGTCGGATGGGCTCTGCGTGTCGAAGATGCCCAGGCCGTTCTGCTTGCGGATGGTCTTCTGCTTCTGCTTGGCGAAGTCGCTGAAGATTTCGTGGTCCAGCGCTTTCCAGAATTCGGAAATCACGTAGATCAGCCGCTCGCCGTTGACCAGCTCTTCCATGACTTGCAGGAGGTACATCATCACCGGTGTGCGGACCTCGGGCAGGTCGAGAAACTCAGTGGTGTCGAAGCCGATCACCGATGCGGCTTGCAGGTCGAGCAGCCGATCGTCGGCCTGGTCGAACACCCAACCGAGCGCGCCACCCTGGCACCAGCGGCCGAGCCGCTCGTACAGGCTGTTCTCGCCCGACTTCGGCAGGTTCTGCCGGACGGTCGAGAAGCGACGCAGGTTCACCGGCATCATCGCGATCGCCTTCACCGCGTCGGCGATGGCGCGCTCGTCGGACGGCAGCAGCGGCATGGCCGGCGTGGCGATGCAGGTGCGGATCAACTGTTCCCAGAACTGGATGCGCGCCGGCGAGGGCTCCCGCTGCAGCGGATTGCAGCCCGTGGGCTTGCCCGCTTCGAGCGTGAAGTAGCGACCGCCCAGCGCGCGGATCGCGATTTCGCAGCCGCGGTCGAGGTCGAACAGCACCAGGCGCGGCGCCGGCTCCCACTTGCGGGTCAACGTCAGCAGGAACATCTCCAGCGTCGTCTTGCCGACGCCGGTTGATCCGATGATGAGCGTGTTGCCCGGCAACTTCTTGTCGCCAGAGTCTTCGCCCTCGGGGCTGCTGTGAAGGTTCAGGTAGAACGGCTGGCCCGACGGTGTGCGCAACAGGGCGAGTGCTTCGCCCCAGGGGTTGCCGTCGCGTTTACCGCGCGCGAAGTTGTGGCCGCTGGCCAGCGCCGCGAAGGCGCGCGACGACAGCTTCGCGTCCCGGGGCCGCCATTGCCAGTTGCCGGGCATCTGGGCGAACCACGCAGCGTCTGCGACCAGGTCGACCGGCGACATCTGCAGGCTCGACGCCTCGCCGACCGCGCCGATCGCCTGCGCCGCACGGCGCCCGGCATCGGCCACGTCGTCGCCGAACACAACCAGGCTGTAGTGGTACTCGCCCATGCAGAATTGGCCATCGCCGAGTTCGTTGAGAGCCACGTCCATCTCTGCGACCTGAGTTGCCACCACGTCATCGCTGGCGATGAGTTGGTCGCGCTGCAGCTCGAGCGCGCGCATGGCCTCACGTCGGGGCATGATCGAGAAGCTCTGCGTTTCGATGAACTCGCTGGCTTCGTAGAGCAGCGCGTTCAGGATGCCGGGCTCGACGGCGTCGGCGTATTCCTTGATGTCCACCAGCGCGGCATAGTGCCGGCGATCACCGTGGCGCAGTTCGAGCTTGTCGCCGCCGAAGGACAGGCGAGTGGTCGGCAGAGTCCGATACAGCGGGCCAGCGGCCATCGGGATGGCGCGCCAGCAGCCGTTGACCAGGTAGCCGAGGAACTCGGCCACCTCCGAGTAGCTGCGGCCGCGCTTATGGCGCGTGCCGAGCAATTGAGGCCCGAACCCGCGCAGCACGCGCCCGACGAGCGCCGAGCGTTCTTCCATCACCCGCAACGCGTCGGCCTGGGCTTCGGCGATGGTTGCGCGCGAGCGCTGCGTCGATTGCAGCGCGCGGCTCATGCGAGAGACGTTCGGCCGGTAGACGAGGGTCAGGTAGAGCTCGTTGCTCATCATCCGTCGCTCGCCCAGCTTCGCCTGGTACGCGATGGAGAGGTCGCGCGCGAACCCCGGCGCGGCCGGGTTCTGCAGCGCATCGCCGACGACACGATGCAGCCGGTGCGTCCAGACCGCCCACTGTCCGCCAGCCAGGTTGCGCAGCAGGCTGCACAGGGCTTCGTGCCGCTCGGCGATCAGGTGCTCATCGGCGCATTCGAAGGCCACACCGTCGAGCCGCCAGACTCGCAGGTAGTCGCCACCGCGCGTGATCACGTCGTGGGGACTGACCAGGGATGAGAACGGCACGAACCGCGCGAGCGGGTTCTCGGCCTTGGCCCGCGCCCAGTGCCGCGGACGAAGGCTGCTTCGGCCTGGGCGGGCAGCAACGGCCTTGCTGTCAGACATGCCAAGCATCGCGGGCTCCCCGGTAGAGGGTGGGCGCATAGCTGCGCGCGTGCCAGAAACGGCGGTTGCGATCGTGCAGCCGCAGCTTCATCGCGACGAACACCTGCCGGAATCGCTGGTCGTCCTTGGCAGTCAGGAAGCGCATCCAGGCCAGCGCAGGCAAGAAGGCTACGAGCACGCCCACTGCGAACCACCAACTCAGCAAGATGCCGCCCCACATGATCAGCAGCATCCCGGTGCCAAACAGCACCACCAGCGGCACGAGCGGAATGCCCAGCTTCATGGCCGGCCGGGTGGCGCCCTTGTAGATGACTTCGGCGAGCATGGGCTGTTCCCTTCGTGCAGCGTCAGCTGACGATGAAGCTCGCGAACGCCGCGGCGCCGCCGACCAGCGTGCCGCCGATCAGCACGTTGGCCACGTCGGACAGGCGTGCGCCCTGGAAGATCATCTTGAAGCCGGCCCAGATGATCGCGATCGTGACCACGGCAATCGAGATCGTGACCAGGATCGTGTTGACGTTGGTCACCGTCGTGTTGATCCTGTCGAAGCCCTGCGCCATGGCCAACGTGGGCAGGGCGGCAAGCAGCGCCGCTGCGGCGGCGCTGCCGAGACGACGGTTCGGAACGATGGGCTTCATGAGGACTCCTTCGGTGTGAGGGAAGCGGGGGAGGGTCGGCCTGCTGACGCCGCCACCACCCGGTGCACATAGCCATGCTTGATGCCGGTGACGAAGTTGCCGCTGTAGTAGCAGGACAGGGCGTGACGCAGCGCGCGTTGGTGGGCGCGTTGGTCGGGGCCGTCGCGCGTTGAAGCCCGCTCGAAGCATTCACCGAGTACCACCTGCATCGCGGTGAGGTTGGCGCAGGGATCGAACGCGCTGTCGATGCTCAGCCCGAGGCGGGCGAGGTTGCGCACGTTGATCTGTGCGAGGCCGATGCTGAAGTTCCATCCGCCCGCATGCAGCGCTCTCGCCGTGGCGAGTGCCTCGGCTCGATGTCGGGGTTGCCGAACCAGCGCACCGCCCACAACACCGATCGCGTGCGGGTTGAATCCGCTCTCCACGGCGACCAGTGCTCGGGCCGTGCCGGCATCGACCTGCGGGGCGCAGGCCAGCGCCAAGGCGAGGAACATCGTGCTGTCCATCGCGCGCCTCAACGGCCCGGGTCGGCCGGCGCCGCCGCCGGCAAGGACGCCAGCCAAGTGGCGTAGTCGTCATCGAATCGCGAGTCCCAGCTGCCGAGCTGGGCTTTGGCGGCGGGGGTGAACTGCGTGACCGTGTCGCCGGCCATGCTCCACCAGGTGCGAGCGAACGGAGCGCCGTTGATGGAGACAGAAACGGCGCCGGTGTAGTCGCAGGAATAGACCGGGCCGCTCTCGCTTTCGAAGACACGCGTGTACTGCTCGGGGCAGTAGGCCGGTGCACTGGCCCAGGCGTGGTTCGCGGAGTTGCCCACACCCGCCATGGCGCAGGTCGGGAATGGCCGGCCACGCGCCATGTCTCGCAGCACCTCGCGGATGGGTGGCACGCACTGCGGAATGGCGCGCCAGCTTGGTGCGGCGAAGCACAGCAGAACCAGGCAGCCGTCCACCGCCTTTGCCGGCATTGGCAACCACATCGCCGCCAGCACCGACAGCGCTCCCAATGTGTTGACGCGGAACGCCGCGGAGTTGCGACCGATGTTCGCACTGCTGCGTTTGGCATGCTTTGGCGCACGCTCGCCGCTTGGTAGGTTGTGCATGGCAAGTCTCTCGGTGGAGGTGGTTCGAAGAAGTTTTCCCTGGCCGCGTCGGGTGACGTCGTAAGGACACTCTAGGTTCGAAACCACGACGCTCAGCCGCTGGATTTGTGGTCCTTTCTAGCAATCCGGTGGCGGTTGGCCGGAGATGCGCGCCGTGCGCGTCCCCGATTTGGACCGCCGCCTTGGACGGCGGCAACACGAAATCTCGACGCAAACGTGGCGGTCAAAAGGCGCAAGGTGAGCGACTGCTTGCGATGGAAGCCGCCAGTTGAGTTCAGCCCCGCGAATTCACAATCCCGGCCACTTCTAGCCGCTCACCAGCGTCAGCTCATGGCATGTCCAGGCGCTGGCTTTGGCGAATCCAAGACCTCAAGACTAGGCGGCCGCGACGATGCCGTCGCTTCGTGGATCAACCGCGCCTTCGATAAGCCCGTTGGCGTGCCGCACCAGCGCTCCGGCATGGCCCATGGTGTCGCTGAAGGCCTCGTCGAGGACTTCGACAGCGTGCCCGGCACTGCGCAGGGCCTGCACCAGGGACGCATCGAAGCGGTTCTCGAGCTTGAGGGTGGTGCTGGCCTCGCCCCAGGTGCGTCCCAGCAGCCAGCGGGGTGCCGTCACCGCTTGCTGCAGTGACAGGCCGAAGCGTGCGTAGCGAGTAAAGACCGCCGCCTGGGTTTGCGGCTGGCCTTCGCCACCCATGGTGCCGTAGGGCATCACGCGGCCGTCGTCGAACAGGGCCAGCGCCGGGTTCAGGGTGTGGAACGGCTTGCGCCCCGGCTCCAGCGTATTCAGAGCCGCCAGGTCCAGCACAAAGCTGCAGCCACGGTTCTGCCAAGTGACGCCGGTGTCGCGCAGCACCACGCCGGCGCCGAATTCCCAGTAGACGCTCTGGATGAAGCTGACCGCCCGCCCTTCGCGGTCCATGGCGCCCATCCAGACGGTGTCGCCCGGAGCGCTCGGGTCGGGCCAGGGCAGCGCGCGCTGGCGGTCGATGGCGGCGGCGCGTGTGTCCAGGTCCTCGGGCACCAGGAAGCGGCGCGGGTCGCCCGGCACGCGCCGTGGGTCGGTCACCACGCGGTCACGCACGCGGAAGGCCTGCTTGGTCGCTTCGACCAGCCCGTGCAGATGGTCGAAGCCCTCGCCTTCGCGCACGCCCAGGCGCTCGAACAGGCCCAGGATCATCAGCGAGGACAGGCCCTGCGTCGGCGGCGGCAGGTTGTAGACGCTGCAGTCCGACAACCGCACCGACAGCGGGGCCGCCGTCGCGGCGCGGTAGTCGGCGAGATCGGTTGCGCGCAGGGGGCTGTCCAGCCGGGCGAGTTCGCTGCCCATGTGGCGCGCCAGTTCGCCGCGGTAGAAGTCGTCCAGGCCGTGGCGGGCCAGGTGGCCCAGGGTCTCGGCCAGTACCGGTTGGCGCAGCAGGTGGCCCCCGGCCGGCGGCGCGCCACCGACGAGAAAGGTCTCGGCAAAGCCGGGCAGACCTTGCAGCTCGCTCAGCTTCTGCGTGGTCAGCCGCGTCTGGCTTTCAGTGACGGCCACACCGTCGCGGGCATGGCGGATGGCGTCGGCCAGCAGGCGTTGCAGCGGCAGTGCCGTGCCCCAGCCCGCGGCCAACTCCAGCGCCTGCGCCCAGCCGCCGACTGTGCCGGCCACCGTGAGCGCCGCGCCCGGGCCCCGCGTCGGCAGGGCCTCGCGCCCGGCATACCAGCTGCGGTCGGCCAGACCAGCCGCGCTGCCGCAGGCGTCGATGGCCACCGGCGCCTTCCCCGGTTCGTGGATGAGCCAGAAGCCGTCGCCGCCGATTGCGTTCATGTGCGGGTAGACGACGGCGATGGACGCGGCGGCCGCGACCATGGCCTCGACAGCGTTGCCGCCTTCGCGCAGCACGTCGCGGCCAGTCTGGGCAGCCTGGTGATGGGGCGCCACCAGCATGCCACCGGTGGCTTTCAGCGTGTGCCGCATGGAAACCTTTGCGTGAGTGCCTGCCGGAGCCTAGCCCAGCAGTGCGATGAACATGCGCACCGACGTGAGCGCCAGGAACGCGGCGAAGACCTGACGCAATCGGCGCGCATCGGTGCGTGCCGCCAGCCGGGCGCCCCGGCCCGTGGTCAGCATCGTGGCGGGCACGATCAGCGCCAGGCCCAGCAGGTTGACATAGCCCAGGCTGGCTGGCGGCAGGTGCAGCGCGTGCCAGCCGTTGACCAGGAAGCCCAGCGCGCCGGGAATGCTGATCACCGTGCCCAGCATCGCCCCGGTGCCGACGGCCCGGTGCATGGGCGTGCCGAAATGGCTGAGGATGGGAACGCTGAGCGTGCCGCCGCCGATGCCCATCAGCGTCGACAGGCCGCCGATCGACCCACCGATGCCGGCCGTGCCCCAGCGCCCGGGCAGCCGGTGACCGGGTGTGATGCGCTCGGGCCTGAAGGCCATGTTCAGCGCCACCAGCAGGGCGATGCACGCGAACACCGCCGTCAGGATCTTGCCGCTCAGCTGGCCGCTGAGCAGGTTGCCCACGAGCACGCCCACCAGCACCGAAGGCAGCAGGTGGCGGATCAGCGCCGGGTCCAAATTGCCGCGCCGGCAGTGCGCCAGGGCTGAGGTGATGGAAGTGGGGATGATGGACGCCAGCGAGGTGCCGACGGCCAGGTGCATGCGCACCGCGGGGTCGATGCCCAGCAGCGTGAACAGGTGGAAGAGCACGGGCACGATGACGATGCCGCCGCCCACGCCCAGCATCCCGGCCAGCAGGCCGGCGACGACGCCGGTGACCAGTAGCGATGCGGCCAGGCCCAGCAGCCATGCCAGGGAATGTCCGGCTAGCAGTTCCATGTCAATGCGTCGGCGTGGGCGCTTCCAGAGGGTGCAGGCAGGCCAGGTAACGGTCGTCGCCGACCAGGCGCTGCGTCGGGTCTTCCTGCGCGCAATCGGGTTGTGCGCGGTCGCAGCGCGAGCGGAAGCGGCAGCCCGCCGGCAGGTTGGCGGCGCTGGGAATCTCGCCGCGCAGGCTGACGGTGAGCGGCGCATCGAAGCGCGGGAAGGCGCGCATCAGCCCCTGGGTGTAGGGGTGCAGCGGGCGGGCCAGCACCTCGCGCGTGCGGCCCAGCTCGACGATGCGGCCCAGGTACATCACCGCCACGCGCTCGCACAGGTAGGCCGCCACGCCGAGGTCGTGGGTGACGAAGACCATCGCCAGCCCCTGCTCGCGCTGCAGGTCGCGCAGCAGGTTCAGCAGCTGGGCCTGCACCGAGACGTCCAGCCCCGCCACCGACTCGTCGGCGACGATGACGCGCGGCTCGCAGGCCAGGGCGCGCGCCACCGCCACGCGCCGCACCTGGCCGCCCGACAGCTCGGACGGCACCTTGCCGCGGACGTCGGCCGGCAGGCCCACCATCGCCAGCAGTTCGTCGACACGGCCCGGGATCTCGGCGCGCTCGCGCAGGCCATGCAGGCGCACCGGCTCGGCCAGCAGCTCGGCCACCGTCATGCGCGGGTTGAGCGAACCGCGCGCGTCCTGGTAGATGTAGGCCACCTCGCGCGCGAAGCGCTGTCGCTGTGCGCGGTCGAACTGCGACAGCTCGCTGGCGCCGAAGAACACGCGGCCGTTGCTGGCGTCCTCCAGACCCAGCATCACGCGCACCAGCGTCGACTTGCCCGAGCCGCTCTCACCCACCAGTGCGATCGACTCGCCCGGCTGCACGGTCAGGCGGATGCCGTCCAGCGCGCGCAGCTGGCGGCGGCCGCCGTCGAGGGCAAAGGACTTTTCGACGTCCTGCAGGGAAAAGAGCGGCAGCGCGGTGGCGTCGGTCGAGGGGTTCGGCATGGGGTCGGGCTTCATGGGTGCCAGCAGGCGATGTGCACGTCGCCGTGGGCGGTGGGGGTGGGGCGGGCCTGGCTGCACTGCGCGCTGGCCGCAGCGCAGCGCGGCGCGAAGCGGCAGCCACTCGGCATGGCCGACAGCGAGGGCACCACACCGGCGATCGGCGCCAGGCGATGCGCGTCGAACTCGACGGCGCTGGCGCGCAGCCCGCGCGTGTAGGGGTGCCTCGGGTGATTCAGCACCTCGCGCGCCGGTCCTTCCTCGACGATCTGGCCGGCGTACATCACCGCCACGCGGTCGGCCACCTGGGTGGCCAGCGCCAGGTCGTGCAGCACGAAGATCGCCGAGGCACCCAGGGCGCGCACGCGTTCGAGCACCAGCGACATGATCTGCGCCTGGATGGTCACGTCCAGCGCGCTGGTGGGCTCGTCGGCGATCAGCAGCTGCGGCTCGCAGGCCAGCGCGATGGCGATCATCACGCGCTGCTGCATGCCGCCCGACAGCTCGTGCGGGTAGGCCTGCAGGCGCGAAGCCGGGTCGCCGATGCCCACGCTGGCCAGCAAGTCGATGGCGCGTTCGCGGCATGCCGCCTTGCCCAGCTTGCGGTGCCGGCGCAGCGGCTCTGCCAGGTGGTCCAGCACCGTGAAGCAGGGGTTCAGCGCGGCCGAGGCGTCCTGGAAGATCATGCCCATGCGCACGCCGCGCAGCGGGCGCAGCGTGCGTTCCGAGGCGCCGACGACCTCGGTGTCGCCGACCCAGAGCTCGCCTTCGAGCGCCACCTCGGGCGGGCGCAGCAGGCCCATCGCGGCATAGGCGAGCGTCGACTTGCCGGCGCCGCTTTCGCCGATCAAGGCCAGCGTCTGGCCGGCGGGCAGGGTCAGCGAGACATCGTCGAGCACGGCCACGCCGCGGCGGCGCAGCGTCAGGTGCTCGGCGCGCAGGATGGTGGCGTTCATGCGTGGTCGCCGCGGGTGCGCGGGTCGAGCGCGTCGCGCAGGCCTTCGGCCAGCAGGTTCAGGCCCACCAGCAGCAGCGCCAGCGCCAGGCCGGGCATGCCGGCCATCCAGGGTGCCATGCTGATGAAGCCACGGCCCTCGGCAATCATCAGGCCCCAGTCGGGCGTGGGCGGCACCACACCCAGGCCCAGGAAGGACAGGCCCGAGGCCAGCAGGATCGCGATGGAGATGCGCATGCCGGCCTGGATGAGGATGGGCGAGGCGATGTTGGGCAGCACGTGGCGCAGCACGATCTCGCGCTCGGGCACGCCCATCAGCTGCGCGGCCTCGATGTAGGGGCGGGCCTTGACCTGCAGCACGTCGGCGCGCACGGTGCGCGCGAAGGGCCCGACGAAGGACAGCGCCAGCGCCAGGATCACGTTGCCCATGCCCAGCCCGAGCACGGCCATGAAGGCCATGGCCATGATGAGTTCGGGGAAGGCCAGCAGCCCGTCGACGATGCGCATCAGCAGCCACTCGACGCGACCGCCGCGCAGCCCGGCAAACAGGCCCACGGCCACGCCCACCCCCACGCCCAGGCCCACCGAGGCGAAGCCGATCCACAGCGCCGAGCGTGCGCCGTAGAAGGTGCGCGAGAGGATGTCCTGGCCGAAGGAGTCGGTGCCCATCCAGTGCGCCGCCGACGGGCCCTGCATCGTATCGGCGAAGATCTGCTCGGTCGGGCTGTAAGGCGCCAGCAGCGGCGCGAACACCGCGGCGAGGACGAAGAGCAGCACGATGAGGCCGCCGGCCATCGCCTTGCGTTGCTGCCGCAGCAGCCACCATGCGCGTGCCAGACTGGCGGCCAGGCGCGCCGCGGGTGCCGTCGGGGTGACCGTTGAAGTGAGTGTGGTGTTCATGCCTGGCGCAGCCTCGGGTCGAGCAGGGTGTAGGTGCGGTCGACGAGGAAATTGACCGTGATGAACAGCAGCGCGGTGATCATGATCCCGGCCTGCACGACGAGATATTCGCGCGTCTGCACGGCGCCGGTGATCATCATCCCCAGGCCGGGCAGCGTGAACACCACCTCGGTCATCACGGCGCCGCGCAGCATGCCGCCCAGCTGCAGGCCGATGACGGTGACCAGCGGCATCAGCACGTTGCGCATGCCGTGCACCCAGATCACGCGCCACTCGGGTTCGCCGCGCGCGCGGGCGGCGGCCATGTAGGGCTGCTCCAGCACCTCCAGCAGGCTCGACCGCGTGACGGTGGCGATCAGCCCCACGTACCAGGCGCCCAGCGTCAGCGCCGGCAGCGTCAGGTGCCACAGGCCAGCGGCCGGGTCGGACCAGGGCGAGACATAGCCCATGCTCGGGAACCAGCCGAAGGCGACGCTGAAGATCCAGATCAGCAGCACGCCCAGGTAGAAGCTGGGGAAGGCGTTGCCGCCGATGGCGATGGCGCTGGCCAGCAGGTCGACCCAGCTGTTGCGCCTGACGGCCGCCAGCACGCCGAGCGGGATGCCCACCGCCAGCGCCACCGCCAGCGACAGCGCCGCCAGCGTCAGCGTCACCGGCAGCGCCTGCATCACCGCGAACTCGAAGATGTCCTGCTTGCTGACGTAGCTGATGCCCCAGTCGCCGCGCACGAAGCGCCCCAGCCAGCCCACGTACTGCTGCAGCCAGGGTTGGTCGAGGCCGAGCTGGCGGTATAGCTGGTCGTAGGCCTCGCGCGAGTAGTCGGAACCCAGCAGCAGCGCCACCGGGTCGCCCGGGCTCAGCTTCAGGAAGCCGAAGCTGAGCCCCGAGACCACCAGCAACACGATCGCGGTCTGGGCCACCGTGCCCAGCGCCTGCCAGAAGCGGGGCGCGGCGTAGCGCCTGGGTCGGGTGGCCGTCGTCATCGCCGGATCAGGCCAGCGAGACCGTGTGCAGGTTCAGCAGGTCGGCCGGCACGTACTCGAAACCCTGCACCTTCTTGGACAGGATCTTGAACACCTTCATGTGCGCCAGCACGGCCAGCGGAGCGTCGGCCATCAGCAGGTCTTCGGCCTCGACGTAGAGCTTGCGGCGGCTGGCGACGTGGGTCGTGTCCGAGGCGGCCTGCACGGCCTGGTCGAACTTCGGGTTGCTGTAGCCGACGAAGTTCCAGGGCCGGCCGGTGGACCATTCCGGGGTGATGGTCTCGTCCGGGTCGAGGTCGGCCACCCAGGCTTCGTCGTAGAGGTCGAAGTCGCCAGCGTTGCGGCGCTGCAGCCAGATCGCGCGGTCGACGAGTTCGATCTTCGGCTTGATGCCGATCTGCGCCAGCATCGGCGCGATGAGCTGCGCATTGCGCGTGCCCAGGCCGCCCGAGCCGGTGAAGCCCTCGGTGACGATGTAGGACGGCGTGATCTCGCCCTGCACCTTGGACTTGGCACGCAGTGCACGCGCCCTGGCGAGGTCGAAAAACTGGCCGCGGCCGCTCTTGGCGATGGCCGGGTCGTAGAACTGCGTCATCGGCGGCGAGATGCAGGTGTATGCGGGAATGGCCTCGCCGAAGTAGCTCTGCTGCACGATGACCTGGCGGTCGATGGCGAAGGACACCGCCTGGCGCAGCGCCGCGTCGTTGAAGGGCGCGCGCTTGTTGTTCATGCCCAGGAAGGCGTAGTTGCCCTCGACCTGGCCGAAGACCTGCACGGCGGGGTTCTTGCGCAACTGCGGGATGAACTGGAAGGGGCACACCGACAGGCCGTCGACCTGGCCCGACATCAGCGCCGCGACGGCGGCGCTGGGCTCCTTGATGAGCTTGATGACGACGCGGTCCAGGTAGGGCTGGCCGGCCTGGAAGTAGTCGGGGTTGCGCACCAGCTCGATCGAGTCGTTCTCCTTCCAGCCCGCCAGCTTGAAGGGGCCGGTGCCCACCGGCGCACGACCGAACCCAGTGCCCGCGGCTTCCACCGCGCGCCTGCTGACGATGGTGCCGGCGCGACCGGTGCTGCCGGTCAGCGCCACCGGCAGGAAGGCGAAGGGCTTCTTGAAACGCAGGCGAACGGTCAGCGGGTCGACGATGTCGATGCCGTCCAGCTGCTCCAGCTTCCAGGCGTGGGGCGACTTCAGCGCCGCGGATTTCACGCGCTCCAGGCTCCACTTCACGGCCTCGGCGTCGCAGGCGTCGCCGTTGTGGAACTTCACGCCAGGGCGCAGTTTGAAGATGTGCGTCTTTTCGTCGGGCATGTCCCACTTCGAGGCCAGGTCCGGGGCGAAGCTCACGGTCTTGCCGTCGAAGGCCACCTTGAGCAGGCCGTTGAAGACGTTGTTGATGATCTTGATCGAGCCGGCCGACGCGGTGAGGTGCGGGTCCAGCGTGTCGATGGCCTCCACCCAGGCCAGGGTCAGCGTGCCGCCCTTCTTGGGCGCGGCCATCGCCGGCGCCATGCCGGCTGCGGTGGCAGACAGCAGACCGGCACCGGCGGCCTGGAGCAGGCCGCGTCGGCTGAAGCGGGTGGCAAGAGCGGCGGCCAGGGCCGCCTTGTGGTCGTGTCCGGACATGGTGGAAACCTCCAGGGTGGGTAGGGACGGAAAGATGCGGGGGCAAGAGCTCCGCTGCGCCCGACGCTTGGCCGTGCGTTTTGGAAGTTGGTGAATGGGCGTAGCCCGGTGTACCGGCGCGTTCAGGGTTCGGGCGCCGCGCTCATCTGGCGCACGAGGTCGGGCACGGTGTCGAGGACGTGTTGGCGCATCGCGTCCTCGCAGGCATTCGGGTCGCCGCCGCGCAGCATGTCGATCAGCTTTTCATGGTGCTCGCGTGTTCCGACAGGGCGGTCGGGCATGGCGTCCCAGACGCGCATGTGCGGCTCGACCACGGCATGCAGGCTGGCGATCTGGCGCATCAAGCGCGGGCTGGCGCTGTAGGCGCACAAGGCCTCATGGAAGGCGCGGTGGGCGGTGGTCCAGTCCAGCCCGGGTTCAGCGCGGTCTTCCATCACGTCCAGGCGGTGCCCCAGCTGGCGCAACTGGGCCGGCCCCAGGCGCGGCGCTGCCAGGCGCGCAGCCAGGCCTTCGAGTACGGCGCGCATCTCGAAGACCTCGCGCATGTCCTGCAGGTTCAGTGCATTCACCGTCACGCCGCGGTTGGCGCGCATCGTCACCAGGCCCTCGGCAGCCAGGCGCCGTAACGCTTCGCGCACCGGCATGCGGCTGGTGCCGATCTCGGAGGCGATGGTCTCGGGGATCAGGCGTTCGCCGACGCGGAAGCGGCCCAGCCGCAGCGCGGAGAGGATGTGCGAGTAGGCCTCGTCGTGCGCCGCTGCGCCGGGCATGCCGAAATCCAGACTGTGCGGGGCATTCATGCTTTAATGACTGATGGCAACTCGTGTTTCCGCCCGAGGTGACTCCGGGTCCGTATCACTGGATCCAAAGATCCCGGCGTCCAGTCGTTAGCAGCATTTGTGCCAGCCGTTTCCGGCCGATTCCGACCTCGGAGGTGGCGGCCGCGCTCGTGTGTGCCCCATAGCGGGTACGGGTTCGCACCAAGTTGGTGGCGTAGTCGTCAATCGGCTGTTGGCGCGGCCGTACCATCGCCAAAGAAGTTGGGGAAGTGCAAAGAAAGGCCTCAACCAGTTGGCGCCTATTTTTTGATTTCGCCATGCAAGAAAACCGAGCGCAATTGCGACGGCTGAACCCGCAGCGAGGTGCAATTCGTGGCGACTGGCTGAACATGGCGGAGATCGATATTGGCATCCTCACCCGCCCATGCCTGGATCGACGCTCGGTCGACAGGCAAACCCATTAGCGTGAAGTCCACCAGCGGCATCTCGCACGCAACGCCACAGGGCAGACCATCGAGTGGATATCCACGCGACAGGACGCGGATTGGAGGCTCGGGCGGCGCTACGTTCCGTTATTTACTGGTTGATGTATTAGCGTGCACGGCGCTGCCCCGGAGGCAAGATCAGGCATGAACTTTGCTTTTTCGGCTTCATAATGTTCAATCGAGGCGATGGCGCACCAGACCGACGAGTACTGCGAGGTCGACTGCATCGCCGAGGCCTTTGCGCAGTCCATCGAACTGATTTCCGACTGGTGCGAGGCGGCTGCATGCTGTCCCCTTCAATTGCTGCTCGGCCGGGCAAGTTCGACGCCTGGCAGGCTGCTCGCCTGCTGGCCCGGCGTGAGCTGAGCGCCGTCGACCTTGCCCGCGCCTGCCTGGAACGGGTGGCGCAGCGCGACTGCGAGGTCCAGGCCTTCGCCCATGTCGACCCCGATGCCGTGCTGGCCCAGGCGCGGGCCCGGGCAGTGGACGCCGGCCCGCTGCACAGCCTGCTGCTGGGCGTGAAGGACTTGTTCGACACGGTCGACGCGCCCACCGCCTACGGCTCGCCGATCTATGCCGGCCACCGCCCGGCCGCCGACGCCGCCGCGGTGGCGCTGTGCCGCGCGGCCGGCGCGCTGGTGCTGGGCAAGACGGTGACTACCGAGTTCACCTACTTCCACCGCGGCGCGACGCGCAATCCGCGCCACCCGGACCACACCCCCGGGGGCTCGTCCAGCGGCTCGGCTGCCGCGGTGGCCGACCGCAGGTTGCCGCTGGCACTGGACACACAGACGGCGGGTTCGAGCATCCGGCCGGCGGCCTACTGCGGGGTGGTCGCCTACAAGCCCAGCAGGGGGCGGGTGCCGCGCGCCGGCGTCAAGAGCCTGTCGGAGACGCTGGACGCGATCGGCGGCTTCGGCCGCAGCGTGCGCGATGTGGCCTTGCCGGGCGCGGTGCTCGCCGGCAATGCGCGGCTGCTCGACCTGCCGGCGCTGGGCGCCGCGCCGCGCATCGGCCTTTGCCGCACACCCCGGTGGCCGATGGCCGATGACGACACGGCCCGCGCCTGGGACCAGGACCACACCACGCTGGCGCCGCAGGCCGCAGCGCTGACTGACGTCGAGCCACCAGCCGATCTGCCCGACCTGGTGGCCTTGCAGAAGGCGGTGATGGCCTTCGAGATGTCGCGCGCCTTGAGCCACGATCGCTTGGTCCACCGCCCCCGGCCCAGCGGGCGCCTGCAGGCCTTCCTCGACGAAGGCGCGGCGATCCCGGGCACCGAGCACCCGGCCCACCTGGCCGCCACCGCCGCAGCGCAGCGGCGCGTCGACACCTTGTTCGACGAGATCGAAGTCCTGCTCGCGCCCAGCGCCACCGGCGAAGCACCGGCCGGCCTGGCCGCCACCGGCGACCCGCTGTTCTGTCGCGGCTGGACGCTGCTGGGCCTGCCCTGCATCCACCTGCCGTTCACCCAGGGCCGGCTGGGGCTGCTGGCCGGCCTGCAGGTGGTCGGCCGCTGGGGCCAGGACCACCCCCTGCTGGCCGCGGCGCAATGGACCCATGAAAGGCTGATCCGATGACCTGGTCGATCCTGGCGCGCGATGCGCAAGGCCATTTCGGCGTGGCGATCGCCAGCCGCTTCTTCGCGGTGGGCGCGCTGTGCATGCACACCCGGCGCGGCGTGGGCGCGCTGGCCACCCAGGCGCTGATGAACCCGCTCTACGGCCCGGCCGGCCTGGCGCTGTTGACCGAGGGCCGCCCGGCCGCCGAGGTGGTGACCACGCTGACCGCCGCCGATGCCGGCCGCGACCACCGCCAGCTGCATGTGTTGCCCGCCACCGGACCGGCCGCCGCACACACGGGTGGCCAGTGCATAGACTGGTGCGGCCACCTGCTGTTCGACGACTTCAGCGTTGCCGGCAACATGCTGGCCGGCCCGCAGGTGATCGCCGCCACCGCGCAGGCCTTCCAGGCCAGCGCCGGCCAGCCGCTGGCCGAGCGCCTGCTCGCGGCGATGGCGGCGGGCGAGGCTTTCGGCGGCGACAAGCGCGGCAAGCAGGCCGCCGCGCTGCGCATTCACGGCGACGAGGACCACCCGCAACTCGACCTGCGCGTCGACGACCACCCCGAGCCGATCGCCGAGCTGCGGCGCCTGTACCGCGTCAGCCTGGAGCGCTACCAGCCCTTCACCGCCTGCCTGGCCGGCCGCCACGATCCGGTGGGTCTGACCGATCGCAGCGAGATCGAGGCCCGCATCGCCCGCTTCCATGCCGCTCAGGGCGGCACTGCGGCATGACGGCACTGCTCGAGGTGCGCGAGCTGCGCACTCACTTCCGCACCGACGACGGCGAGTTCGCCGCGGTCGACGGCATCAGCTTCTCGGTCGAGGCCGGCCGCACGCTGGCCATCGTCGGTGAATCGGGCTGCGGCAAGAGTGTGACCTCGCTGTCGATCATGGGCCTGGTGCCCAACCCGCCCGGCCGCATCGCTGGCGGCTCGATCCGCTTCGAAGGCCGCGAGCTGGTCGGCGCGCCCGCCGCCGAGCTGCAGGACCTGCGCGGCAACGGCATGGCGATGATCTTCCAGGAGCCGATGTCCTCGCTGAACCCGGCCTTCACGATCGGCGAGCAGATCGTCGAGGCGCTGCTGCGCCACCGGCCGATCAGCCGTGCTCAGGCCACCGAGCGGGCGCTGGCGATGCTGCGCAAGGTGCGCATGCCTGCACCCGAGCAGCGCTTCGGCGAGCACCCGCACCGGCTGTCGGGCGGCATGCGCCAGCGCGCGATGATCGCGATGGCGCTGGCCTGCGAGCCGCGCCTGCTGATCGCCGACGAGCCCACCACCGCGCTGGACGTCACCATCCAGGCGCAGATCCTGGCGCTGATGAACAGCCTGCAGCAGGAGACCGGCAGCGCGATCATCCTGATCACCCATGACCTGGGGGTGGTGGCCGAGGTGGCCGACGAGGTGCTGGTGATGTACGCCGGCCGGGTGGTCGAGCACGCGCCGGTGAGGGCCTTGTTCGAGACGCCGCAGCACCCGTACACCGTGGGGCTGCTGGGCTCGATCCCGCGCCTGGACGGCTCTGCCGGCCGACTGGCTGCGATCGAAGGCCAGGTGCCCAGCCCGCTGCGACGGCCGCCCGGCTGTGGCTTCGCCGATCGTTGCCCGTTTGCCGATGCGCAGTGCCGGGCGGCGGTGCCCGAGTTGCGCGAGGTTGGCCCGCAGCACCGCTCGGCCTGCTGGAAGGCGCCGCTGGATCCGGTGACGCTGATGGCCGGCTGGCCCGAGGCGGTGTTGGCATGAGCGTCAACCCGGCGTTGCTCCAGGTCGATGGCCTGGTCAAGCACTTCCCGGTGCGGCGCGGCCTGCTCGGCCGGGTCAGCGGCGCGGTGCGCGCGGTCGACGGCGTCGACCTGACGATCGCCGCCGGCGAGACGCTGGGCGTAGTGGGCGAATCGGGCTGCGGAAAGTCGACGCTGGGCCGGCTGGTGCTGCGGCTGATCGAGCCCAGCGCCGGGCGCGTCCGCTTCGACGGCCTGGACCTGGGCACGCTGGACGCCGCCGCGCTGCGTGCCCAGCGCCGGGCGATGCAGATCATCTTCCAGGATCCGTACTCGTCGCTGAACCCGCGCATGACGGTGGGCCAGACGCTGGCTGAGCCGCTGCGCCTGCATGGCCTGCATACTGGACGGCATGCCGAACGGGTGGCCGAGCTGCTGCGCACCGTGGGGCTGGCGCCCGAACACGCGCAGCGCTTCCCGCACGAGTTCTCGGGCGGCCAGCGCCAGCGCATCGGCATCGCGCGGGCACTGGCGGTGGAGCCCAAGCTGATCGTCTGCGACGAGGCGGTGTCGGCGCTGGACGTGTCGGTGCAGGCCCAGGTGGTCAACCTGCTGCAGGACCTGCAGCGGCGCTTCGGCCTGGCTTACCTGTTCATCGCGCACGACCTGGCGGTGGTCAAGCACATCGCCCACCGGGTGGCGGTGATGTACCTCGGGCGCATCGTCGAGATCGGCGACAAGGCCGCGCTGTTCGCTACGCCGCGCCACCCCTACACGCGCGCGCTGCTGTCGGCCATTCCGCTGCCCGAACCCGGACTGCAACGGGATCGGGTGCTGCTGGCCGGCGACGTGCCCAGCCCGCTGAACCCGCCGCCGGGCTGCAACTTCCATACCCGCTGCCCGCAGGCGCAGCCGCTGTGCAACCAGCGCGCGCCGCAGTTGGAGGCGATCGGCGGCCAGACCGTGGCCTGCCACTTCTGGCGCGACTTGCCCGCGCTGGCCGTGCTGACCGATACCGCCGCGCCCACACCGGCGCGACGGCGACTGGCGCGGCTGCAATCCGCCTTCGTCACCCCGGCACCCGCCGGACTGTCATCCTGACCCGCAACGCCTTTCTTCCCCACCGAGGAGACTTTCCCATGAAACCAAGCGCACGAGTCCTGCTGCCCACCTTGTTGCTGTCCCTGCTGCCGCTGGCCGCCGCAGCCCAGACGCTGCGCGTCGGCCTGGCCGAGGACCCCGATGTGCTCGACCCCACGCTGGCACGCACCTTCGTCGGCCGGGTGGTGTTCACCGCGCTGTGCGACAAGCTGTTCGATGTCGACGAGAAACTCAACATCGTGCCGCAGCTGGCCACCAGCTACCAATGGTCGGCCGACAGCAAAGCGCTGACGCTGAAATTGCGGCCGGGCGTCACCTTTCACGACGGCGAGAAGTTCGACGCCGCGGCGGTCAAGTACAACATCGAGCGCCACAAGACAATGCCCGGCAGCAACCGCCGCGGCGAGTTGGCGCCGGTGGCCAGCGTCGACGTGGTCGATGCCGCCACCGTGCGGCTGAACCTGTCGGCACCGTTCTCGCCGCTGCTGGCCCAGCTGGCCGACCGCGCTGGCATGATGGTCTCGCCCAAGGCGGCGCTGGCGGCGGGCGACAAGTTCGGGGCCAGGCCGGTGTGCTCGGGCCCGTTCAAGTTCGTCGAGCGGGTGGCGCAGGACCGCATGGTGTTCGAGCGCTTTCCGGCCTACTGGAACAAGGACGCGGTGCACTTCGACAAGGTGATCTACACGCCGATTCCAGATGCCACGGTGCGGCTGGCCAACCTGCGCGCGGGCCAGCTCGACTTCGCCGAACGGGTGGCCTCCAGCGACATGGAGAAGCTGCAGACCGACAAGAAGCTCAAGACCTCGCGCATCACCGAGATCGGCTACCAGGGCATCACCATCAACATCGGCAAGAGCGAGCTGGCGCAGAAGAACCCGCTGGGCCGTGATGCCCGGGTGCGCGAGGCTTTCGAGCTGTCGCTCGACCGGCAAGGCCTGTCGCAAGTGGTGATGGACAACGAGGCCACGGTGGGCAACCAGTGGGTGGCGCCCAACAACCCTTACTACGCCAAGAGCCTGCCCGTCCCCAAGCGCGACATCGCCCGCGCCAAGGCGCTGCTGAAGGAAGCGGGCGTGCCCAACCCCAGCTTCACGCTGGTGACGCCGACCACGTCCGATGCGCAGCGCCTGGCGCTGGTGGTGCAGGCGATGACGCGCGAGGCCGGTTTCGACGTCAAGATCCAGGCTGCCGAGTTCGCCACCTCGCTGAACATGGCCGACAAGGGCGAGTTCGAGGCCTATGTGCTGGCCTGGAGCGGCCGTGCCGACCCCGACGGCAACCTGTTCAGCTTCCACGGCTGCAAGCAGCCGCTGAACTACACCGGCTACTGCGATGCCGAGACCGACAAGCTGCTGGCCCAATCAAGAACGCTGCGCGAGCCGGCCGAGCGCAGGAAGGTGTTCGAGCAGATCGCGGCCCGGGTGATGAAGGAGCGGCCGATCATCTACCTGTACCACCGCAACTGGCTGTGGGCCTACAACGCCAAGCTGTCAGGCGTGCGCAACGTGCCCGACGGGCTGCTGCGCATCAGCGGCCTGAAGATGACGCCTTGAGCGCAGGCCTGAGCCGCGCCCCCGCCCCGCAAGCCGCGTGAGCCGCCGATGATCGAGTACCTCGTCAAACGCCTGGCCAGCATCCTGCCGACGCTGGTGTTCGTGTCGATGCTGATCTTCGGCCTGCAGCAACTGCTGCCGGGCGACCCGGCCAAGATCCTGGCCGGCGAGGAGCAGGATCCGGCGGTAGTGGCCTATCTGCGCACCAAGCTGCACCTGGACGAGCCGCTGCCGCTGCGCTATGCCTACTGGGTCGGCGGCGTGCTGCGCGGCGACCTGGGCGAATCGGTGCGCACCCAGCAGCCGGTGCTCGAGCTGATCGTGCAGAAGCTGCCGGTCACGGTCGAACTGGCGCTGCTGGCCTTCGTGATCGCGCTGCTGATCGGCATCCCCGCGGGCATCGTCTCGGCGGTGGGCCGCGGTTCGGCCTGGGACTACGCGGCCAACGTGTTCGCGCTGTGGGGCCTGTCGACGCCCAACTTCTGGCTGGGCATCCTGATGATCCTGTTGTTCTCGGTGCAGCTGGGCTGGCTGCCGGCCTCGGGCTACGTGAGCCCGTTCGAGGACCTGCGCGCCAACCTGGCGGCGATGATCATGCCGGCCTTCGTGCTGGGCAATGCCATCGCCGCCGTGCTGATGCGCCACACCCGCAGCGCGATGCTGCAGGTGCTGTCGTCCGACTACGTGCGCACCGCGCGGGCCAAGGGGCTGAATGAACGAACGGTGGTGCTCAAGCATGCGCTGCGCAATGCGCTGACGCCGATCATCACGCTGGGCGCGCTGGAGTTGGGCACGCTGCTGTCGGGCGCGGTGCTCACCGAGCAGGTGTTCACCATCCCCGGCTTCGGCAAGCTGATCGTCGACTCGGTCTTCAACCGCGACTACGCGGTGGTGCAGGGCGTGGTGCTGGTGACCGCCACGGCCTACATCACGCTGAACCTGCTGGCCGACCTGGCCTACTTCCTGGTCAACCCGAGGTTGAGGGCATGAGCGCCGTGCGGCCACTCCGGAGGCGCTGGCTCCCCCTCGGGGGGGCGGGCCGCAGGCCCAAGGGGGCCCCATGAGCGCGGTGTTGCCGGTTCCGACTGCCTCAACGCCATCTGCCGAGGCCGGACCCTGGCGCCGCGCCTGGCGCCGCCTGCGCCGCCGCCGCGGCGCGATGATCGGCGGCGCCGTGGTGCTGATGTTCGTCGCGCTGGCGATGTTCGCGCCCTGGATCGCGCCGCAGGATCCGATCGCCACCAGCTGGGGCGCGATCCGCAAGCCGCCCGGCGCCGAGCACTGGTTTGGCACCGACGAGATCGGCCGCGACGTGCTGTCACGCGTGATCTGGGGCACGCGGGCCTCGCTGCTTGCCGGCGTGGTGTCGGTGAGCATCTCGCTGCTGTTGGGTGTGCCGATCGGCCTGGTGGCGGGCTTCCTGGGTGGCTGGGTCGACGCGCTGATCTCGCGCATCACCGATGCCTTCCTGGCCTGCCCGTTCCTGATCCTGGCGATCGCGCTGGCCGCCTTTCTGGGCCCCAGTCTGACCAACGCGATGATCGCCATCGGCATTTCGGCTACGCCGATCTTCGTGCGGCTCACGCGCGCCCAGGTGCTCAACGTCAAGGTCGAGGACTACATCGAGGCCGCACGCGCTGTGGGCAACCCGCCGCTGCGCATCGCGCTGCGCCATGTGTTGCCCAACATCACCGCGCCGGTGATGGTGCAGGCCACGCTGGCCATCGCCTCGGCGGTGATCGCCGAGGCCAGCCTGTCCTTCCTGGGTCTCGGCCAGCAGCCGCCCGCGCCCAGCTGGGGCAGCATGCTCAACACTGCGAAGAACTTCGTCGACAACGCGCCCTGGATGGCGATATGGCCCGGCCTGTCGATCTTCGGGCTGGTGCTGTCGTTCAACCTGCTGGGCGACGGGCTGCGCGATGCGCTGGACCCCCGGCAGCGCTGACACACCCTCAACGCCCCATCGACCCGAGACAAGCCATGAACTTCGACTGGAACAACCCCTACCCGACGATCCGCAGCCCGCTGATGGCGCGAAACGTCGTCGCCACCTCGCAGGCGCTGGCCTCGCAGGCGGGGCTACGCATGCTGCTCAAGGGCGGCAACGCGGTCGATGCGGCCATCGCCGCGGCCGCGGCGCTGACCATCGTCGAGCCGGTGTCCAACGGCCTGGGCAGCGACAATTTCGCGATCCTCTGGGACGGGCAGCGGCTGCACGGCCTCAATGCGTCGGGCGTGGCACCGGCGGCCTGGAACCCCGACTACATCCGCAGCAAGCACGGTGACAAGATGCCGGTGCGCGGCTGGGACACCGTCACCACGCCGGGTGCAGTGGCGGGATGGGTGGCCTTGTCCGATCGCTTCGGCAAGCTGCCGTTTGCCGACTTGTTGGAGCCCGCGATCGAGCTGGCCGAGCGCGGCCACGGCGTGGGCCGTATCGTCGCCGACAAATGGGGCCGCCAGTTGCCGGCGCTGCAAGGCCTCCCCGGCTTCGCCGAGGCCTTCATGCCGCGCGGGCGTGCCCCGGAGCCAGGCGAGCGCTTCGTCTTTGCTGCGGCCGGCGCCACACTGCGCCAGATCGCGCTGAGCAAGGGCGAGGCGTTCTACCGTGGCGAGATCGCCGAGAGACTGGTTGCCCACGCCAGCGTGCACGGCGGCAGCATGGCGATGAGCGACCTGGCCAACTACCGCCCCGAGTGGGTGACGGCGATCCAGAAGGACTTTGCGGGATATACGGTGCACGAGATCCCGCCCAACGGCCAGGGCATCGCCGCGCTGATGGCACTCGGCATGCTGGACAAGCTCGACCTCGGGCGCTTCCCGGTCGACAGTGTCGAGTCGCAGCACCTGCAGATCGAGGCGATGAAGCTGGCCTTCGCCGACACCTACCGCTGGGTGGCCGATACGCGCCACATGACCGAGGTGACGGCGGCCGACCTGCTGAGCGATGCCTACCTCGCCGAGCGTGCCAAGCGTATCGATCCGAAGCGCGCTGGTGATCCCCGGCACGGCACGCCGCCGGCCGGCGGCACGATCTACCTCAGCGCCGCCGACGAGCGCGGCATGATGATCAGCCTGATCCAGTCCAACTACATGGGCTTCGGTAGTGGCGTAGTGGTGCCAGGCACCGGCGTCAGCCTGCAGAACCGCGGCCACGGCTTCAGTCTGGACCCGAAGCACCCGAACGTGGTGGCTGGCGGCAAGCGGCCGTTCCACACCATCATCCCCGGCTTCCTCAGCAAAGATGGCCAGCCGCAGATGAGCTTCGGCGTGATGGGCGGCAACATGCAGCCGCAGGGCCACCTGCAGACGCTGGTGCGCATCCTCACCCACCGCCAGCAGCCGCAGGCCGCCTGCGATGCGCCGCGCTGGAAGGTGGGCAGCGGGCTGGCGGTCGATTTCGAATCGACGATGGCGCCGGCGCTGGTGGCCGAGCTCAAGGCCTTGGGTCACCGGTTCGAAGCCACGCCCGATACCTACATGGACTACGGCAGCGGGCAGTTCATCTGGAAGCTGTCAGATGATCTGGAAGATGGCTACGTGGCGGCCAGCGATTCGCGGCGGGACGGGCAGGCCTCGGGATTCTGATCGCCGGCCGACGCCGCTTCGGGTTTGGTTCGCTTCCAACATGGGCGATGCCACATGCTTCCGGTCCCGCGCCCAGAGCAACATCGCACTCGAGGTCATGCCATTGACATTCGTTTTGGGTCGCCGCTGCGGGAGCCAGCACCTATGCCAGCCATTCACGATTGGTAAACGGGCTGCCCAGCTGCCGCAAGAGATAAGTCAGAGCGAACGCTGAAGCTGGCAGTGACCTGAAGGTCGGCTTTGCTCCTGCGAACTGGAGCGGTTGTTCGACTGGATTGGGTCGACTTGAGCCGACCCTCCCCGTGATCCCACTGCCGTAGAGCTGACCCTCAAGCTGAGCGGCCAGCTACCTGTCGGTCGTGGCAGGCGGTGCTCGGCCATGAACAGTCAGCCGCCACCGGCTGCTGACGGGTGGCTCAGCGATCACGCAAGCATCAGCCGGGCCCGCCTGCTCAAGCGCGTGTTTGAGATCGACATGGAACACTGTCCGAACTGCGGTGGCGGGGAGCTCAAGATCATCACCGCCATCCTGGAGAGGCCGGTGATCGAGAAGATCCTCACGCACCTGGGGTTGGAACCGCAGCCGCCGCCCAGGGCGCCGGCGCGAGAGCCGGTGCGTCATCGAGAAGGCCCTTGGCGGGGCGAAGAAAGGCGGCTCGACGGGCATCGACGCTGTCGACCGATACGCTGCGCCTGTGACCGAAGGCGGCCTCGTCATCATGGACACGCCGGGCTATGATCCAGGCGCGGCCGCCGGCCAGATCGCCGGCGGGGCCAACCTGATCGCCTTCACCACCGGGTGGGGCTCGCGCTTCGGCTCCTACCCTGCGCCAACGATCAAGCTGGCCAGCAACACCCCGACGTACCGCGCGAGGAAGGGGATATGGACATCAACTGCGGCACCGTGATCGACGGCGAAGCCACACTCGACGAGATGGGCGCGGCGATCTTCCATTAGCTCCTGGACGTCGCCAGCGGCAAGCGCTCGAAGAGCGAGGTGCTGGGCGTGGGGGTCGAGGAATTCGCGTCGTGGCCGATCGGAGTAACGGGGGGTAAGCCCATGACGACAAGACCTTATGCGGGCATCTGGCCGGTGGCGCCTACGCCCTTCAACGAGGACGGCAGCCTCGACATTCCAGGCATGGAGCGGGTGATCGACTGCATGGTCGACCAGGGGGTGACGGGGATCTGCATCCTGGCCAACTTCTCCGAGCAGTTCCTGCTGACCGACGAGGAGCGCGCGGTCCTGACCCGCGTCTGCCTCGAGCGCGCCGCCGGCCGGGTGCCTGTGATCGTCACAATCAGCCACTTCGCCACCCAGGTCGTCGAGGCCCGAGCCCACGAGGCCGCCGCCATGGGTGCGGCGATGGTGATGATGATGCCGCCCTACCACGGAGCGCTGCTGCGCGCCGACGAGGAGGCGACCTTCGAGCACTTTGCCCGCGCCGGGGCGGCGGGCCGAGTCCCGATCATGGTCCAGGACGCGCCGATTTCGGGCGTCACGCTCTCCGTCCCCTTTCTCGTGCGAATGGCAAGAGAGATCGAGGAGGTGAAGCTCTTCAAGATCGAGACCCCGCAGGCGGCGGCCAAGCTGCGCGCCCTGATCGCGGCGGGGGGCGACGCCATCGAGGGCCCCTTCGACGGCGAGGAGGCGATCACGCTGATGGCCGACCTCGACGCCGGGGCGACCGGCTCGATGACCTCGGCGACGCTGCCAGACCTCATCAAGCCGGCGATCGACGCTTACCTCGCCTGCGACCGGACCTCCGCCGCTTCGACCTACAGCCGCCTGCTTCCGCTCATCAATTTCGAGAACCGCCAGTGCGGCTGGCGGTCCTGCAAGGCGGTGATGGCCGAGGGCAAGGTGATCCGGTCCGAGCACGTCCGCCACCCGACCCGCCCGCTGCACCCCGACACCCGGGCGCAGCTGCTGGAACTTGCGAGCGAGGCGAACCCGCTCGCGCTTACCTGGGGACACTGACCATGCGCCTGCACCTCAGCGAAGACGAAGCCCACGGCCTCTGGCTTGGCCGCGTCTGGCGGCCCGGGATCGGCCCCTGCGTGGTGACGCTCCGCGGCGGCGAACTCGTCGACATCACCTCGCGGACCGCGCCCACGGTGCGCGACGTCTTCGAACTGGATGACCCCGCCGACCACGTCCGCCACGCGACGGGCGAGATCGTCTGCGCCCTGCCCGACGTCGCCCCCGACCACGGCGATCCCGGCGAGCTTGCCGTCCTCGCCCCCTGCGATTTGCAGGCAGTCAAGGCCTCGGGTGTGACCTTCGCAAAGTCGATGGTCGAGCGGGTGATCGAGGAGAAGGCCGCCGGCGACCCCGAAAAGGCCGACGCAATCCGGCGCCGGATCGGCGCGCGCATCGGCGCGAGTCTGACTAACATCGTGCCGGGGTCGGACCAGGCGATGGCCGCCAAGGCTGCGCTGATCGCCGAGGGGCTGTGGAGCCAGTACCTCGAGGTCGGCATCGGCCCCGACGCGGAGGTATTCTCGAAGTCCCAAACGCTCAGCTCGGTCGGCTGGGGCGCCGACATCGGCCTGCACCCCAAGTCGGTCTGGAACAACCCCGAGCCCGAGATTGTGCTGGCGGTGAACTCGCGCGGTCAGGTCCCCGCGGCGACGCTCGGAAACGACGTTAACCTGCGCGACTTCGAAGGGCGCTCGGCGCTGCTGCTCTCGAAGGCCAAGGACAACAACGCGTCGTGCGCCATCGGCCCGATGTTTCGGCTCTTCGACCAGACCTACACCATGGCCGACATGCGCCAGGCGGTGCTGGAGCTGACGGTCGAGGGCCCGGACGGCTTCGTCCTGAACGGCCAGTCGCGGATGGCCGAAATCAGCCGCGATCCGGCCGACATCGTGCGCCAGACCGTCGGGCGGCACCACCAGTACCCCGACGGCCTCGTGCTGTTCCTCGGCACGCTCTTCGCGCCGACCGAGGACCGCGACGTGCCCGGCCAGGGCTTCACCCACAAGCTGGGCGACGTGGTGACTATCGCCTGCCACGGGCTGGGGGCGCTGACGAACACCGTTCGGCTCTCGACCGAATGCCCGGAATGGACCTTCGGGCTGGCCGCGCTGATGCGCAACCTCGCCGGCCGCAACCTGCTTTGAATGGGGATCAGATGCTAGACAAGACCACCTTTACACCGCACGGACGCCACTTGATCGCAGGCGAATGGGTCGCCGGAGAGGCACGATTCTCCTCGGCCCCCGCCCACGGGTCTGCGCATGACTTCTCGGTCGGTACGCCGGCACATGTCGACGCGGCGGCGCGCGCGGCTGAGGAGGCGTTCTGGAGCTACGGCTATTCCACCCGGGCCGACCGCGCCGCGTTCCTGAACCGAATCGCCGACGAGATCGAGGCCCGCGCCGGGGCAATCACCGAGATCGGCACGCAGGAAACCGGCCTGCCTGTGGCGCGGCTCCAGGGCGAGCGTGGGCGAACCGTCGGCCAGCTGAGGCTCTTCGCGAGCCACATCCTGAACGGCGACTACCTCGACCGCCGGCACGATGCGGCGCTTCCCGACCGCCAGCCCCTGCCGCGGCCGGACATCAAGATGGTCCAGCGACCGATCGGCCCGGTCGCGGTCTTCGGCGCCTCGAACTTCCCCCTCGCCTTCTCGACCGCGGGCGGCGACACCGCCGCCGCGCTCGCCGCCGGTTGCCCGGTTGTGGTCAAGGGCCACTCGGCCCACGCCGGCACCGCAGAGATCGTGGCCGAGGCGATCCACGACGCGATCAAGGCCTGCGGCGTGCACGCCGGCGTCTTCAGCCTTATCCAGGGCGGAAAGCGCGACGTCGGCACGTCGCTGGTCCAGCACCCCTTCATCCGCGCCGTGGGCTTCACCGGGTCGTTGGCCGGCGGCCGCGCGCTCTTCGACCTCTGCGCCGGGCGGCCCGACCCGATCCCGTTCTTCGGCGAGCTCGGCTCGGTCAACCCGATGTTCCTGCTTCCACATGCGCTGAAGGCCCGCGGCGCGGCCATCGCCGCGGGCTGGGCCGGATCGCTGACCATGGGCGCGGGGCAGTTCTGCACCAACCCCGGCATCGCGGTCCTGATCGACAGCCCGGAGGCCGACGCCTTCATCGACGCCATGACGAAGGCGCTGGAGCCGATCGGCGCGCAGACTATGCTGACCAACGGCATCGCCGCCGCCTACCGCCAGGGCCGCGACCGGATTGCGGCGACGGCCGGGGTGCGCGAGTTGATTGCCAGCACCTGCAACCTGCGCAACGCCGCGCCCTACCTCTACGCCACCACCGGCAAGGAGTGGCTAGCGAACGAGGTCCTGGGCGAGGAGGTCTTCGGGCCGCTCGGCCTGATCGTGCGGGTGGACGACGATGGCGAGATGGAAGCGATGGCCCGCTCGCTGCACGGCCAGCTGACCTGCACTCTGCACCTCGACGCCGGCGACACCGCGCTCGGCCAGCGGCTGATGCCGGTGCTGGAGCGCAAGGCCGGCCGGGTGCTGGCGAACGGCTATCCGACCGGGGTCGAGGTTTGCGACGCCATGGTCCACGGCGGCCCCTACCCGGCCTCGACCAACTTCGGCGCGACCTCGGTCGGCACGCTCTCGATCCGCAGGTTCCTTCGCCCCGTGTGCTACCAGAACATGCCCGACGCGCTGTTGCCCGGGGACCTGGGCACCTAGGGGTCGCCTCGACCGCCAGGTAGCCCGGCCGAGCCAAGGTGCCCGCTTCGAAGCGTCGCGATGAACTGCCGGTTCAACAGCAGCCGGCTCGGGAGGGTTCGGGGCGATAGGGACCTAACCTTGGACCCCTGTTTCGATCAATGGGAAAGTAGGCTAAGAACGCCGAGCGGTCAATTGAGCAGGTGCGCGTGCATCCTGCAAAAGGAAAATGGGCTCGTCAAGGTGCCCAAGGCACCCCGAGCACCCCGAGAAGTTGGCCAGATTGCGCGCAGCGGCAATTGCCAGGCGAGCACCACCCCCGGGCAGTTCCTGAATCCGATGACATCGATTCTCGGTAGGCGCTCAGGACGGCTAGAGCAGCGGCAGAGCTCGCGCCGGGATTGTGGCGGGCGGGGCACGGAAAGTTCGGAGCGGTGAGCGGGAGTCGGCCACGACGACGGCCAAGTCCTCGGTGGCGGCGCTAATCTATGGCGTGGCGTGGCGCGACGGCACCACGCACTTGGTGATGTCGCCGCTGGAGTTCGTGCATCGGATGGCCGCAGTCGAGCAGTATTAGCGTTGGATTCATGCCCGGATCCTTCTCACCGCTGAACGACAGCTTCTCGGCAACGAAATCGTCCCCGCGAAGGTCGCAGATGGGTCGGCCAGCGACAGCGGGGCGCGCGATCTCACCGCCGCACAGTTGACATCCGCGCTGCGCAGCCAGACAGCTGACTTCCGCGGCCGGCACTGGACGGCCATTTGCCGTCGCCCGCTGCCGGCAGCTTTCCGGCGCGCTGAAGATCATCGAGGCCATCCTGGAGTGGAAGGTTGTCAAGGAGATCCTCAAGCACCTGGATTGCAGGCCCGGCCGCCTATGGCCACGGCGCACGAGCCGGGACGTCTTCAAGCTGGCTGAGCAGCATCCGCGCATCAGGCGCGCACCGTCGTTGACACACGCGCCGCACGAGGCTGTCAGCGGCCGAAAAGGTGAGCTCAGGCCCACGACCCTGGTCGGCGTGGTTTTCCCGTAGGCGCGTCGCTCACGACGTTGGGGGAGACCGTGGCGTGGGGCAATGCGGTGACCGACGCGCCAGGACACAGTCCGGCCTCGAGCCAGCTATGCGCCCGCTGAGCCACGGCTCCCTACGGCGTGCCGTTGCTCGCACGCCTATTCGTCGGCGACACTCTGGCGACGCGCCGACACGGCCGACGCCTGATGCGGAGGAGGGGATGACGCACACCGACGTAAGAGACTGGCTGAGCATCGCTGCCGCGCTGGTGGCGCTGCCGGCGGCAGCATTCGGCATGTTTCTCTTTCTGCGCCACTGGCGCACACGGGCACGCAAGGAGGCCGGCGATGGCCTGCCGCAAGATAAGGAGCTGGCCTATTTGGCGGCAGTTGGACCCTACATGTCGGAGCTGAACCGCCCGTTGGGTTACGCGGCCGACGAGTTCACGCCCGGCGAAGGGCGCGTTGTGGACGAGGCGCAGATCAACCTGCGCTACGTGTTCCGGCGCGCCAAGGCCGCCGACACCTTGGGCCTCACGCCGGGAGAGATCACGGGCAGCGACGCCGCGCGCCGGGTCGGCGACGTGACGGCGGCGCTGCGCGACGCCCGCCAGACTATCGTGCTCCTGGGCGACCCGGGCAGCGGCAAAAGCGTCACGCTCAGGCACTTGGCGCAGTCGCTCGCGGCACAGCCGGTTTATGTCAACGCGATGCCCCTGCTACCCGTCTATCTGCATCTGGGGCGCTACCGGCAAATTGGCAAGGGCGGCCTCCCAGAGCGATTCGCCCAGTTCGTGAAGGATGAGTTGAAGCAAGCGGTGCCACGCGGCGAGGTCGTGCTGTCGGTGCTGGACGATGCGCTCGCGCAGGGCCGCATCTTTCTGCTGTTGGACGCGATGGACGAGATGCCGACCCGGCACTACGCCGAGCGCGTGGAGCAGATCAAGCGCTTCCTGGTCGAACATGGCGGGCGCAACCGTGTCGTCATCGCCTGCCGCCGCCGTGAGTACACCGGCGCGCTACCGCATGCCGAACTGATCGTCGAGCCGTTCCGTCCATCACACATCCGCGCCTACCTGGACAAGCACTGGGCACTCTATGCGAGCCGGCTGGGCGTTGCCGCGGCCGACCCTGCCGTGCACCGGGCCTACACGGCACTGGCCGATCCCGGCCATCCGATGTATCGGTTTGCGACCAATCCTTTCTCGCTCAAGCTGGTGGCGAACTACTTCTTCGCCACAGGCGGGCGGGTTCCTGCGGCGCAGGCCGAGTTGTTCGACAACTACGTCAGCCGCCGGCTGGCCATCGAAGGCGCGCGCCGCAAGCTCACGCCAGCCCGACAGGCTGAGGTCCTCGCCGCATGGCAGGCGATGGCCTTCGACGCGCTGCAGAACAACCTGGGGACCTATCTGCGCCGGCCCGAAGGATCCACCGCGCAAGCCAAAGTTTCCACGGAGGCGCTGGAAATCGGCGTGCACTGCGGCTTGCTGCGCGAAGAGGCCGACGGCGCGGTGCGATTCGAGCACCACCGCCTGCTCGAATACTTGGCGGCACTCCACTGGGACCGGCAGGACCAGATGCTGGCGATCGAGCGCGACCACTTGACCAACCCTTGGTGGCGCGAGACCCTGGTGTTGCGGGCGGCAATCACGGCCGAGCCTGAGGCCTTGATCAAAAGGGTCGTGCTTGCGATCGACCCCCGCTACCTGTCGGTGTTGCATCTGCGGATCGGCGATGCTCCACCGCCGACCCAGGTCGACGACTCCCAGGAGCTTCGCCTGAACGGCATCGTGGCGCTGGAACTGGCCTTGGCCTGCATGCGGCAGCGGGAAGCAGCGGTCTCGTCCGAGCTGTTTGAATGGCTCGCGCCGCTGGTGATGGCGATTCCGAGCAAGGGCAGCCTAATCGAGCGGGTGCGCTTGGCGCGCTCGCTGCGCGGCATTGCAATCCGCCATTCACACCCGGCGCTGGCTGCGTTGGCCACCACGGACTCTGACTGGCTGGCGAGCGAGGTCTTTGCGGCTATCGACGAAGCCGACTTCGGCAGCCCGGAGTTCAGCACGATCCTGGCCGCCCTCCTGGGCTCGAAGTCCGAACGCAGACTGTTGACCCGTCTGTTCGCCGTCAAGGGGCTGTCATGGTCCGCGCTTTTGCGGGCGGCGCCGAAGAAGGCTCGGCGCAACGCACTGCGCGCTCTGTTGACCGACGTCGCAGTTATGTTGGCCCTTGTGGCCATGGTCCTACTGGTCGTGCTCAGCCTCTCGCCATACGTGGGCTTCTTCACGGCCGCCGAGCTGCAGCAAGTCCCGGCGCAGCTTTCGCTGGCCGGGGCGCTGTTTGCCCTGACGCTCATTGCTGGCTTGGTCGGCGGCTGGCGCACGACCCTGGCGATCGTGCTGATGTGCAGTCTGTCGTTCGCCATGCTGCCAGTGCTGACGGCGCAGCGCATCACCATCGCGTTGTTCTTCTACCACCTGTCGGTCTCGCCAATTTATCGACGCGGCGTGTGGTTGCGCAACTCATTGACGCGCTACTTCCGCGTCGGCTTGGCCCTGCCGGCCTGGCATCGCGTGGCCGTGTTATTCACTTTCGCCACACCGGTTGTCATCCTGGCCTATGTAGCCGCGACCAGCCTGCCGATGCCATCCTGGCCGCGCATAGTCTCGGCGCTAGCGCTCACCGCGCTGGCCGAAGGGGCCATCCGTGCCTTTGCGCGCCTGCGCCTCGGCGCGCTCACCCGGCGCGCTACCGAGGCAGCAGACCAGGAGGCGCTCCGCGCCCATCTGCGAGCCTGCGTCGAGGCGCTCCGACAGCCGACCGTGCCGTCCGACGGCGCGCGTCTACTGGACCACATGGTGGGCTTAAACTTGGACGAATCCGAGTTGATCTCGGCATTGCAGTCGGTGGCCAGCTCTCAGCAGCATTTCCTGTCCAACGAGTCGATCCTGCAGGCGATCGATCGGGTCGATTTGCGGCGGCGCCAAAGGGCGCTGGGCGGCACCTGACGGCTTGCCGCGCTGGTCCTTCGAGTTGCCGCTCGCGCCGTCCACCCTCACTGCCCGGTGCTGAACGGGCTGGACTCAAAGCCAGGGCACCCAAACCTATACAACCGCAAGGAGATCGTCGCAGCCCAGGGTGTACAGCAACTCGCACTTGTGGTGCGTAGGAAATTTCACCCGCTTCGGCTTGGCCCGCGGACGGCTAGGTCGAGTCCGAGCGTCCGCTTTTGGGGCGACGTGTACAGGGCAGCGGATGTCGCTTGTGGGTCGGCCAGCGACAGCGGGGCGCGCGATCTCACCGCCGCACAGTTGACATCCGCGCTGCGCAGCCAGACAGCTGACTTCCGCGGCCGGCACTGGACGGCCACGATCCGTCTTTCGCCGCTGACCGCTTTGCTCCATCGCAGCCGGCAGCCAAGAAAGGGCGTGCAGGCTCTGATGCGTCACACTCGAAGTGATGCCTGCCGTCAATTCCGCCAGCTCACCCGACACCATGCCGGTCCTGTTCAAGAACGCAAAGGCGTTCGAGACGTGGCTGAGGAAGCATCACGCCACCTCCGATGGCCTGTGGCTGATGCTTGCCAAGCGTGGCGCCCTTGAAGCCACCGTCACGTATGCCGAGGCGGTAGAGATCGCGCTGTGCTGGGGCTGGATCGACGGCCAAAAGAAGGGCCTCGACGACCAGCACTTTCTGCAGCGCTTCACGCCGCGGCGCGCTCGCAGCGTCTGGTCGAAGATCAACGTCGAGAAGGTTGCCGCGCTCATCGACGCGGGCAGCATGAGAGAAGCTGGCTTTGCGCAGATCGAGGCGGCCAAGGCCGACGGTCGTTGGGCGCAGGCTTACGACGGAGCGCGCACGTCGGCAGTGCCGAGTGACCTGTTGATGGCGCTGGAAGCCGAGCCCAAGGCCAAGGCTTTCTTCGCGACCGTCAACGCGGCCAACCGCTATGCGGTGCTTTGGCGAATACAGACTGCCGTGAAGCCCGAGACACGCGCCAAGCGCATCGCCCAACTGGTGGCGATGCTGGCGCGCGGCGAGGTCATTCATGCTTCTCAACCTAAGGCGAAGGCCTGAGCGCGAAGCTCCTGCTGACTTCCGCTTTCGCGCTCGGAAGTGCGCTCACGCTGCCGGCCAGGAGCGGACTGCAACCACCGCCGCCAGAAAGAAGGCCTTCGGGTCAACTGTCGGCCTGCTGTTGCTAGAGCGCTGAGCGCAACCACACCGCCGCGAGTTCACCCACCTGGCGGCCCATGCGCGCGCCGACTTCGGTCGCGGTGCGGTAGTGAATGCCGCCCCAGATGCGGGCGTCGCCAACTTCCTGCACCAAGGCGCCGACGCTGGTGTAGCGCCGCGTCGCGCCTTTGGCTGTGGGGCTCGACGTCTCGAGCACGGGCATCGGACCCGACCCGATCTCGGCTTCGAGGACGGTGCCGAGCGCGGACGCGAGCACGCTGTGTGCGCTCGGGTACTCGGGATGCATCGGCACGTCGATCAGCGGCGTCCAGCCCGCGTCGCTGGTGGTGGTGTCATTGCCGTCCAGGTCGGCGTTGCGGATCGCGGTGACGGGGCGCCAGAGCTTGTAGTGGTACTTGGCGTCGAACACGGCGATCAGCGCGTCGTCCATTGCCTGCGCAACAGCGGCGAACAGGCGCGCGTTGCGCGCCACGTCGCGCCCCGGTTGCAGCGCCACCGAGCGCACGAGCGCGTGGTAGATCGGCGGTGCCGAATAGTCCCAGAAGCGCGCCACCTCGGTTTGCTCGGCGCTGCGGCGCGCGCTCGTGCGGCCACCGAAAGTCTTGACTTCGTTGAAGTCGCGCGCCCAGGCATCGCTCGTCAGCGCCGGCGGCGCGGCGGGGCGGAATTGCGCGGCGTTCGTCATCAGCCAGGGCTTGCGCTGCGGCCACTGCGTGACGGCGGGCGTGGCCGTGGGCACATAGACGCCGGCGGTGGTGTGCGGGCGATAGGTCTCGGGCGTCGCGGCGCCATCGTCGGTGCGTGCGCCGAGCACGGCGTTGGCCGCTCTTTCGCCGTCAGCGATGCCGTCGAACTTCGCGGCGCTGTCGGCCATCTGGCCGAGCGCAGCCCGGGACGCCGCATCGATCATCGCCTGCTGCGCCGGCAACAGCTTGGCCAGCGTCACGCGGTGCGCCGCGGCCAGGGCGGCTTCGACGGAAGCGCCGCGGTGCGTCGCGGTCTGCACCGCCAGATGCGCAGCGGTCTGCACGATCGCCATCACGCGAACGGCAGGTGGCGTGCCAATCTTGGCTTCGACGATCACGTCGCCGGACACGATGTTCCAGTCGGTGACGGCATCGGCATGGGCGGCCGTCGCGCACAGGACGCCGAGGGAAAGGCAGAGGGAAGCGATGAGTTTCATTTTTGACTCCGGTGGTGGTCATCCGTTGAATCGAGTGGCGTCCGCGTAGATGCTTTGCTGCGACGACCTGCGCACGGCTGGGTGGTATCCATGCAGCAGCCCGCGTTGAGCGACAGCGCGCAAACCCGTCTGTCAGGCTGCGATGCTCTTCGTGTGGCGGAAGAGGTTGTCCGGGTCGTAGCGGCGCTTGAGGGCAGCGAGCTTGCCCAAGTCCGCCGGGCTGTACGCCGCCTCGATGCGGTCGCGGCCCTCTTCCTCGGTCAGGAAGTTGATGTAGGTGCCGCCGGTCGAGCAGGCGCGCATGGCCTCGAAGCACTCGCGCGCCCAGGCCACGTTGACGGCATCGTCGGCCGCGCTCTCCCACGCACCGGCGATGTTGAGCACGTAGGCCGCGTTGCGGTTGCCGGCCGGCGAGTAGCCGGCGGGACGCTCGTTGAGCGCGCCCTGAATCTGGAACAGCAGGATCGCCGAATGCGGCGAGCGGATGCGGCCCGCATGCTCGGCGGCGAGGTCGATCGTGCGACTGTCGATGCCAGCCAGGTAGTGCGACTTCCAGTAGTAGCGCCGTCCCTTGGGTTGAGTCGCGTCAAGCAGGCTCTGCATCTGCGCGTAAGGCCGTCGCATCACGGTGTCGGCCACCGGCCGGCCCAGCTTGCGCAAGGGCGCGAGCAGCGCCTCGCCGTCCTCGACCTTGCCGCTGTGGCAAACGAAGAGCGCGATGATCGGCTGGCCGTGCACCTCCTTCGGCAGCCAGGGCGCGGGCGGCGCCCGGCGCAGCACCGCGACGGTGGTCAGCTCGCGCGGCGCCTTGGCGCTGAATTCGCGGTACGCATCGAGCACCTGCTTGGCGTCTTCGCCGCGCCAGGCGATCGCACCGCCGAGGATGTCGGGGCCGACGGGAAAGAGTTTGTACTCGAAGGACGTGACGATGCCGAAGTTGCCGCCGCCACCGCGCAGGGCCCAGAACAGCTCGGTGTGTTCTGTCTCTGAGACGCGCAGCACTTGCGCCGCCGCAGTGACGACTTCCATCGACACCAGGTTGTCGCACGTCCAGCCGTGGCTTCGCGTCAGGTAGCCGAAGCCACCGCCGACCGTCAGCCCCGCGATGCCGGTGGCCGAGACGAAACCGAGCACGGCGGCCAAGCCGTGCAGCTGCGTCTCGCGGTCGACATCGCCGAGCGTGCAACCGGCTTGCGCCTGCGCGACGCGACGCGCGGCATCGACCCACACGCCGCGCAGCAGCGACATGTCGATCATCAGGCCCCCCTCGCAGACCGCGAGCCCGGCGATGTTGTGGCCACCGCCGCGCACGGAACTGAGCACGCCGTGCTGGCGCGCGAAGCGCACGGCCTGCACCACATCGGCCGTTCCCGTGCAGCGGGCGATCAGGCCCGGCCGGCGGTCGATCATCGCGTTCCAGATCTTGCGCGAGTCCTCGAACCCTGCGTCGTCTGCGCTGAGTACCTGGCCCTTGAACGCCGTCTTGAAGGCTTGCAGCGTCTCGGGGTTGAGTTCTACCGTTTTGCCATTGAGTCCTGCGAGCTTGGTCGCCATTTCATGCCCCTTCGAGAGTCGTGATGTCGAGCTGACATGCAGGTCAGTCTCGTTGCCACGACGGGGGCAGACCAGTCCAAAATCTGAAGCGTTGGGCTGTGAACTAGGGAGATGCGGCCATCTGCACGGCTTCGCGCCGCGTCGGGGCAAACGCGCTGGCGCCCAGCCACGTCCATAGCTTGGCCGCGCTGCGCCGAGCGCCGTCGACACGGAGTTCGCCGGACTGCGTCACCTGTTCGGGCGTGCGGTCACCGGCCCAGACCTCGGTCAGGCCACGCACCGTGGCCTCGACAACGAGCGTCACCTCGCGGCCGGGATCGTCGCGGCACAGGTCGGCCGCGCCATCCTCCACCACGAGCCACCATTGCCGCTCGCCCGCGCGCGCGTCGCGGAATCGGAAGTGGATGACGACGCAGACGGACGGAAACTCCTCGATGCGCACCGATCGGCGCACGTCCCACATCAGCAGGCCGGCGTCGAGTTCGTCCTTGCGCAGACGGGTGCCGATCCAGCGCGCGCCCCAATGGCCGAGCGCCATGATGATCGGGCGCAGATCCTCGCCCGCCGACGTGAGGCTGTACTCCCACACGTTGCCCAGGGCCGTGCGGCGCACGACACCGAACTCCTCCAGACGGCGAAGCCGCTGCGCCAGCAGGCTGCTCGACATGCGCGGCACGCCGCGATGCAGGTCGTTGAAACGCCGGCTGCCGCACAGCAGTTCGCGCAGCACCAGCGGTGTCCAGCGTTCGCACAGGACCTCGGCGCTGCGCGCCACCGTGCAGAACTGGCTATGACTGTTCTCCATGGCGTGGACTCCCGAAACCAAGCGCTTCAGATTCTGGACTGGACCTCACGCGCTGTCATGACGAAGATGTAAACGGCGCGGGCACGCCGACTGGTGCCCGTCGGTTTGCCGCTGCACGCGTCTGTGCGTTGGCCGACTCCTGAGGCCAGTGCTATTTGCGCAGGTCGTGCTCACGACCCACACAGTCAAAACGGGCTCGCACTGGCGTGCACGTCCGGCATCGCCTTGCGCGATCGACCGCTTCGGGTCGGGCTCGACCTGTCACAACTCTGATCTCGAAGGCAGCGAGCTGACGTTCGCGATGAGCGGCAGCAAAGCTGCCACTTGCTGCACGAAGTCCAGGCCACGAACCGGCGCCCAAGGAAGGCCGTTTTGTGGCTTGCTACAGGGAGCGGCGGTGGCGCGGCACTAACAGTTGAACAAGGCCTGTCCGATCACGAATCGTTTGATGAAGTGAACCTCCGGGAAGCCTGACGGCCCGGAGTCGGTCGCGAATTCGGGCAGGGTCACCCACACCTCAGGCGCCAACAATCCTTGGAGCGGTGCGGCGATCCAGTAGTGCCTGTCATACGACGTGTTGCCCATCCGAGAGGTGTCGCCACGGAGGGGCGTATCGACCGGCAGCACCAGCTTCTGGATCGCGGGCGATTCCGGGAATAGAGCGGGCGCGGCCGGATTGACGTTCGGGAACGGTGCCACGCGCGGCGCCACGCCGTCTCTTGCGTCGACCTTGATCGTGTTCTCGCGCAGTACCAGGGTCGTGCCTCGCGGCACATCGAACCGGACGCCGACCAAGGCGTGGTCCCGATGCTGAACGACCGAGATGATCGCGTGCACGCCCGCTTGTTCCAGCTTTACGCCGAGAGGCACCTCCGGGTTGAATGAGCACCGCTCATATACCGGCGATCCCTGGGCGCCATCCGAAACGTAGACCTGCATCGGCAAGGCAACGCAGCCGGCGTTGAGCACCGCAAGAGCCGCAAGTGCGCAAGCGCTGACAAGGGATGCTGGCTTCATGAATGCACCTGTTCTGGAGATCGCTGCCCAGCACAGGCTGGGTGTTCGGGCGCTCAGTCTGCGGCTGGGCGGGCGCACTCACCAGCGGAAAGGCGGAAGTGCCGTCAAACGCTTCTTGCGGGGCACCTATCCGATACCGCGCTGCGCTGCGCCTGTGGCCGCGCGGCGCCGCTGCGGACCTTGAGCTGATCCATCAGACCCGCCCGGGCATTGTCAGGGCCCTTGTCTCCAGGCCGGGCTGGCGTAGACAGTTCCGAGCCGTTGCCTGTGCGACTGCTGACGGGCGGCGAATCGCGCACCGTCTACTTCGGCATTGGGTCGGGTGCGGCCAACCAAGCTCCTGAACTCGTTATCCGAAACCTGCCGGTCGAGTTGGGCTGCCATACAGCTATCGTTCGTCTAGGCCGGGTCCCGACCCTTCGGCGACATCCGCTGTGTTGAGTTCGTCGCCTCGAAGCCGCCGCTCGCGCAACTCGCTCGGATTCATGCAGGGACACCCGAAGGGGTCGACCTGCTACGGCGCCGTCGCACGAGGTCAGGCTAGTAGTCGGGCCATGCCGCCAGCGCACGCGATCGGAGCGCGGGGAGATCCGAACCCGCAGCTTGAGGCGCAGCGGCTTGGAAAAAACCGGCGATCCGTTCGCGCGCCAGCGGACAGGACGCGGACGGCGCGCCAGGTGGGGCCTGGCCGAACAGCACGGCATGTGCCAGCACCATCGGATAAGCCCGCAGCACGTCGACGCCGCTGGCAGTTGCATGCTGCACCGCGGCCCGATCGGCAATTTCACTGGCACAAGTTGCGGCTCCCGTATTGGCTGCCGGCAGCAAGTGCAAGGCTGCCTGGCGGGCGAGCAACCAAACGAGCGCAGCATCGGCGGCCACAGCCACCGCCTCTTCGATCGCCGGCTGGACCAGTTCGGCCGGCTCGATGCCGCGACAGCCGTCGGCCGACCTGCCGTCGACGAAAGCCGACAACCGCGGCACCGCCCGCAGCCGCGCGCGCCTGTCCTGCGTCGCGAGGCGCGCGTTGTCCCGCGCGACCCCCAGCGCCAGGCGGCCGAACGCCGTGAAGCAGTCGCGCCGATCGGCGGCTTGTCTGGGAGTCGCCGCAGCGGTGATCGCATCGGCACGGATCAAGTCTTCGACCAGCGACATCAAGCCATCGCTGATGACGACCTTGCGCTCGCCGAAGCGGCGCAACGACGCCGCCTTCGGCGAGGGCGATCGTTCGTAGATGAAGCGAATGTCGTTGAGGGTCTCGATTTCGGCCGGAGATAAACGAGGACTGCGCAGCGAACTCTTGCGCCATCCGGCGGCGCTGGATTCGTAGCGCTGCTGCGACTCTCTCACTTCCGCTGTGCTGCGCTGCCCCATGGCCATGGGCGCGGCCAGTGAAAGTCCACAGGCGATGACCAGGACGCGGCAACCGGCCTTCATCGCGAACACGCCTGTAGCCAGCCGTCATGCAGATAGTTCGGCAAGGTTCCTGTGACCGGGAATTGGCGTGTCCCGGCCGTGCATTCGATACGGACGGCAACAGGCAGCTGGCAGATGCCGAAAGGTCCGCTATCGCCTTCGAACGAGCTTGCCGGCAGAAGCAGCAGCCCGCCTGCCGGCAACGTCCTGTTCAGCCCCAGCGACCACCCCGACGCGCCGTCGGGTCCAGGGTTGAGAACCACGCGTTTGACCGAAGTCGGGATCTGGCCTTCGTGCAGCAGCGCCAGATAAACCGTCGGGGCCGCGGGCGGCGCGTCGTTGAGGTACCAGCCGGCGCGGTACGGCGGGCAACTCTGACACCCGCAGAGTGCCAACGCGGCTGACAGCGTCGCCCAATGGCCGGCGGCGATCATCGCGAGCCCCCATCCTGGCCGCGCACGTTGCGACGCGGTCCAGCGGTCTCGACGGCCACCTTCAGGTCGGCCAAAGCCTGGCGGATTTCGCGCAGGATCGCGCTCATGGCAGCGCTGCTGCCGCGGTTGTCGGTTTGGGCTGCCGCCAGCGCTTGCGCCAGCGATTCGACCTGCAGGTTCAGCCGGTTCAGCCCCGGCTCCAGTCCGGGACCTGGGGGGTTTCCAGCCGCCGGCAGCTTGCGACCCAGATCGCGCAGCGCTGTGGTCAGCTCTTCGACTGCCCGCATCAGCCGCTGATCGGCAGCTGCCGTGGGACCGCCGCTCTCACCGCGTGGCCCGGCACCGCCGCCTACACCGGCGGCCCCACTTGCACCGGTGGCACCAGCGGCACCAGTCGCACCCGCGGCACCAGCGGCCCCACCCGCGCCGGCTGAACCACCTGCACCGGTTGCACCGCCCGCACCGCCGCGCGGGCCGGAACCCGAGCCCGCCAACGACCGCGCGACTTCGCTCAGCCTGGTCGCCGCGTTTTCGAGAGCCGACGCCGGTCCGCGCCAGTCGGGACCTGCTGGAACACCGCCGCCCAGGCCGGCCAGCAACGCCCGGTCGCTGTCGGCGAGGCGCAGATCGGGCGCCGCGAGCCGTATAGACAGACCGTCCTTCAACAGCGCGCGGTCTGTCGCCGACAACGAGACCTCGCCGGGCGCCAGTGCTACTGTGCCCGCAACGCCGAGCGTTCCGCCGACGGTCAGCGCCGTGGCCAGTGCGGCGCCGGTGCCGAAGTTGTGGATGACGCCACCCAGGCCGCCCACAGCACCCGCTCCTGCCGCGCCGCCGACCGGGGTCTTGCAAGTGGACTGCCCGTTGACCGGACCAGCTGCGGGAGGCTGCAGCAACATCGTGTCGACCGCGGGCCACTGCTCCGGCGCGCCGGGAAACGCCGCTTCCGCCGTGACCATCCCGAGCACGCGATAGCTCTCGAACTGGCTCTCGTCGAAAAACTGGTCGGCGGTGCTCTGGTGAGGAAAGGCACTGCCAGCGCGTTTGCTGGACTCGGCGTATTGCGCGACATCGGGCGGATCCTCGGGCATCAGGCGCGGCTTCAGAAGGATCAACACACCGTCGCTTTCAGGCGGGTTGCCGTCGCACGCCGAGTAGCGGATCCGGGCCACGATGCGCCGCGCATGCGCGGTGCGGCGATCAGGGCCGGGCAGCAGCGGCGGCAGGTCGATCGGAATGTTGAGGTCGATGCGAATCTTGCGCACGGCGTCGAGCAGGTCGCTGTACTGGAATTCACCGTCGCAGGTGGCGTCGACGACGACGATGCGGTGGCAACGCCGTCGCACCATCTCGTAGAGGCCGAGGTTTTCGAAGTGGCCGCCGTCGGACAGATAGACCGAATCGCGGTCGTCGGTGGTTCGGCCGAAGGCTTCGTCGAGCATCGCGCTCAGCCCGGTGCGCGGGCCATCTTCGGACCAGCGCTGGGCACCCGCGGGGCCGGGATTCGGCAGCCACCATCCGAGGCGCACATTGAAGAGCGTCATCACCAGCGTTACCAGCGGCGAGCTGTGGTACCCCATGTTGGGCGAGGCTGCGGCACCGGAGATCGTCAACCCGCGGCCCAGCGACATGCCCTGAGCGCCAGCGTACGCGGCGGTGGGCACGAAGCCGATGCCGGCGGCGCCGCTGTGCAGCGGGGTCGCAGTGAAAGAAGCCGCCTTGCGTTGTTGCCAGGCGAGCCGGCGGTTCGAGGGCCGCACGAGGTTCAAGGCCATGTTAATGACATGAAACAGGCGTGGCGGCTCGTCACCGCACCAGGGGCCCGAACACTCGGCGAGCCGGCAGTTGTCTTCAGGATCGAATCCGGTAAACCAGTGCGGGTGGCGGCGAGCCCTCGCCGCACCCAGATAGGCACGAACCAGCCGATTGCCGTACATGCCGTGCAGCGAAAACGTGTTGGCGCCGATCAGCCGCGACATGCCGGCGCCGACCAGCGCAAGCACGACGATGGCACCCAACACCGCACGCCAGTCGGCGTTGAGCAGCACATGTTCGTAAACCCGCGATTCGTACCCCCGCACCGGCGCAGCGGCAGGTTCGACTGCGTGCGCCACGGCCGCGCCGGCCGGTTTGCCTGCCGGCAGCGCTGCCAACATCGACTCGCTGCGCAGGTAATCGCTCTCGGCGCGCAGGTCGGCCTTGCACAGCACCGGCATCCAGCGGTGGCAGTGCTCGAGTGCTGAGCTCCAGCCCAGGTTCAGGCCGACCACAGCGGCCAGCAAGACCAGCAGGGCCATCACGTCGAGCAAGCGCAGGCCAGACCTCTGCAACAGCCCGTCGGCGCGCCTTTTTAGATCGGCGCCGTTTTTGCTCCAGTAGCCGATGGCGCTCGTCAGCGCCCCCAACAGGCCGCCGCCGACACCAATCTGCGCACCCGTAGGCAGGCTGGCCGCGAAATTGTCCAGCAGCAGCAGCGGCAGGTAGATCACGACTGCAAACGCCAACACCCATACCAGGCTGCCGTAGAGCCACCATGCGGTGGCGCGCGCCCACCACTCGCGGTCGTCTTCGTCGGTGACGCGGCCGGCCAAGCCGGCATAGAGCGTCATGGCAAGCCAGAACGCGCCCAGCATGGCCGGCACTGCGACCGCGGCATAGAGCAGCCGTCGTTCGTTGGCCGCGTCGGGGGGCAGGCCGGTGTGCTGCAGCGCAAACCAGAGCAGCAGCCCACCGGCGCCACCGCTGGCCAGCACCATCCCGAACCCGAACCAGTCACGACCGCCCTGCCGCAGAGGCAGCTTGCGGCGCTGGCGCCAGAGCAGCCCGACGCCGATGCCTGCCAGGTGCGCGCCGATGCCTGCCAGCGTGAACCAGTGCCAGTCGATGTCGCGGAAAGAGGCTGCCCATGCGCCCACGACGCTGAAGATCACCGCGGCCATGGCAACGGGTGCAAAGCAGGCGAAGGCGAACCAGCTCTTGACGCCGTCAAAGGCATCCGGCGCGCTCTTGTCGGGCTCGTCGGGGCGCTTGCCGGGTAGGTCAGCAACAACGTAGGCAATGCCGACGACGATGAGTGCAGCAGAAAGGGCGGTCAGCGCGATGACCGGCGCGAGGGGGCTTTCAGGCGGCGACGACAACAGCGCCAGATAGAAGCGCGGTGCCGCCACTGCCGCCGCCAACAGCGGCACCCAGACCAGCCAGTTGAGCAGGAGGTTGCGCAGGAAGATCGCGGCCAGGCTGAGCGAGTCGCTCGACAGACCGACGACCGGGCTGAGAAAGTTGCTGTAGGCCCGCAGCCTCGTCACGGGATCGTGCGCGCTCGCGTCGGTATCCTGCGAGCGCGGCTCGGCGGCCGAGGCCTCGGCACTCTCAGTCGGCCCTGCAGGGGGCGGCACGCACGTTGGCGCTGCTGGCGGCGGCTGCGCAGTGCCGTCCGCGAGCTTGCGGCGCACGTTCTCCCACTTCCACTTCTCGACGCGCAGCCAGTTGCTCAACCAACTGCCGATGTAGCCACCGCCCGACACGGTCGACAGGTAGTGGAAGCCGGTCAGCCGCCCGCTGCGGGCCAGCGACTGCAGCACGCCGAGGCTGAAGGTCGCGCTGCGGATGCCGCCTCCCGACAGGCACAGCGCTGATGGGCGCTGCTCGGTCGGAAGGGCGTGGATGCGCGCGAAGACCTCACCCAGGGGCCTGCTGGCGTCGTCGACCCACAGCGGGCCGGCTAGATACTGAAACTCGCCCTTCAGCATCGCCTCGACATCGACGGCTTGTGGCGCTGCCTTTCGCTTTCGGAAGTCGAACATCGCTGTCCCCCTCTCCGGCGCATCTTGCAGTCGCGACAGCGGCCTTGCATCCACCAAGATTGGGATTGCCAGCCACCTTGCGGCGGACTACGGGCCGGGCAGCCGCTCAGGCTCGCAGTACCAACGCCCCCGGTCGCGGCTCAAATCGACATCCGCGTCCGCACGCCGTCGCCTCGCTCTGGTTTTCTGTTTGTGGTTGCCCCCCGTTCAAAGTGTCGCAGAGACGAGTTGCCAGGAAGCTGCGCGTCACCACCGTCGGCTGATGGCCGGGACCGTCGAAGGAGATCGACCGCAACTCGGCTTGCCGGGACGAGCGACTGCTGCCATCCCCCTAATTTGAAGCTGCGGCAGGCGCATCCCGACCCATTGCGTTACTACGAGTCGTGGGATTCGGTGCCCCAGAGCTGTCGTACATCCGTGTCGCCTTTGAGGCATGCTCAAGGTCTGTAGGGTCGGCCGATGACGGCCGCGGTAACCGCGCGGTAACGAGGTAGCGCCTATACCTGAGCGGCCGGGCTCGATGGTCGCGCCCGGTTGAGGTTGCCTGCCACCGCAGGCGGCACGACACTGCGCAACATGGCCCCGTCTTCCACCGCAAGCCCAAGCTCGGCGGCTTGTGCATTGCACCTGCTCGGCGCGCCCTGTCTGGTCGTGGGCGAGCGCTCGATTGCTTTATCCGCCAAAGACGCCGCGCTTCTCGCGCTGGCGGCGCTGGCCGGCCCGCTGCGCGCCGACCGCGTTGCCGGCCTGCTGTGGCCGCTGGCTGCGGCCAAGCGGGCCGACACCAGCCTGCGCCAGCGCATTTACCGCTTGCGGCAGGAGACTGGCATGACACTCGTGAGCAGTGGCGCGCTGCTGAAGCTGACGCCCGAGGTGTACACCGACCTGCGGCCCACACTCGATCGCATCGGGCACGACGAGAACGCAGGCGCGCCTGACCTGCTCGGCGACATCGACTACGACGACCTGCCTGACCTGGCCGATTGGGTTCGCAGCCAGCGTCAGCATTGGCGCGAGCATCGCGAGGAGGCACTGGCCGCGGCGGCATCCTTGTGCGAGAAGGAAGGCGCCGTCGTGCGCGGCCTGGTCTACGCCCAACGACTGATCGACGCCAACCCGCTGGCCGAGCATGCGCAGCGCCGCCTGATGCGCCTGCATTACCTGCGCGGCGATCGGGCGGCGGCCATCGCCGCCTTCGAGCATTTCGAACAATCCCTGAAGGACGAACTCGGCACACGCCCGTCGGCCGAAACCATCGAGTTGCTGGGCACCATCGAACGCGGCGCAGCTGCCTTGCCGGTGCGGCGTGCCGTGGCACCGGCCAGCCTGCTGCGGCCGCCGCGCCTGATCGGCCGAGAGCGCGAGTTGCGCGCCCTCGCGCGGGCCTGGGCCGCATGCGCCACTTTCCTCGTGCTCGGCGAGGCCGGCATCGGCAAGAGCCGGTTGCTTGGCGAGTTTGCCCAGGAGCAGGAGGGTGTCAGCGCGATCAAGGCTCGGCCCGGCGATGCAGGCGTGGCCGGCGCCGTGATGGCGCGCCTGCTGCGCGCGGTGCTCGACCGGCATCCGATCGAGCTCGCGCCGACGCGTGCGCAGGAGCTGGCCTTGCTGCTGCCCGAGCTCGGCACGCCGGTGGCCTGGTCGGGCGCGGCGCAGCGCCTGCTCTTGCAGCGCACGATCGAGGCCAGCCTGACTGACGCGATGGCCTTGGGCCTGCGCGCGCTGATCGTCGATGACCTGCACTTCGCCGACGACGCCAGCCTCGAGCTGTTGCAGGCGCTGATCGAGGCCGACAGTTTGGCCGCGCTGCGCTGGGGCCTGGCGCAACGGCCGGCCGATGCCGGCCGTGGCGCCGCGTCACTGCGCTCGGCACTCGAAGAAGGCCAGCGCATCGACGTCATCGCGCTGGTGCCACTCGATCTGGCGCAACTCGCCGAACTGGTCGATTCGCTCGGCCTGCCCGAGCTGGATGCCGCGCGCCTGGCGCCGGCTCTGATGCGCCACAGCGGCGGCAACCCCTTGTTCGCGCTCGAAACCCTGCGCGATCTGGTGCTGTCCGGCGACGTGGCGGCCATCGAGGCCGGCAACAAACTGCCGCAGCCGCGCAGCGTCGCCGCGCTGGTCGAGCGGCGCCTGGCGCAGTTGTCGAGTGCGGCGCTCAAGCTGGCGCGTGTGGCGGCCTTGGCCGGCGCGAATTTCAATGCAGAACTGGCGGCGGCCGTACTCGGCCTGCACCCCCTGGATATTGCCGAGCCTTGGCGTGAACTCGAAACCGCGCAGGTGATCCGCGATGGCGCCTTTGCGCACGACTTGATTTTCGAAGCGACCCTGGCCTCGGTGCCGGCCCCCATCGCGGCGCTCTTGCACCAACGCATTGCCGAGCACCTGCACGCCCACGGCGGCGCGCCCGCCGCGCTGGCGCCGCATTGGGCCGGCGCCGGCCGCTGGGCGCAGGCGGGGCAGGCCTATGCGGCGGCGGCGCGGCGCGCGCAAAGCGCGTCGCAGCGCACGCACGAGATCGACTACTGGGACCAGGCCGCTGCGGCCTTCGACCAGGCCGGCGAGCCGGCGCGCGCCTTCGAAGCGCGCTGCGACAGCATCCACGCCTGCATCATCGTGCGCGGCGTCGAGCGTGCGCATGCGGTGATCGACCGCCTGCTGGCCGATGCGCACACACCGCAGGAGCGCGTGGCGGCGCTGAACGCCCGCGCGCAGGCGGCCCTGATGACGGCCGACCATGCGCGTGGCATTGCCGCCGCGGTCGAGGCCGGAACGCTGGCGCGGCATTTCGAGTCGCCCTGGCCGGCCTTCGCCGCAGCGCGCCTGCACGCGGTGGGCCTGGCGCAATCGGGCCGCGCCACCGAGGGGCTGGCGATCATCGAGCCCTACCGCGCCTTGATCGAGCGTGAAGGCAACACCGAGCAGCGCGGCGGCTTCTGGGCCGACTACGCCTATGTGCTCAACGTGCTGCGGCGCCTGCGCGAGACGGCCTTTGCGCTCGAACAATCGCTGGCCTGCGCGCAGTCGCTCGGCGACCTGGCCGAGCTGGCGATGCAGACCTCGAACCTCGCCACCGTCAAGGGAAACCTGGGACAGGTTGAGGAAGCGCTCGTCTTGGCGCAGCGCGCCCTGGCGCTCAAGACCGAGCTGGGCGACATCGATGGCCCGGAAGGCGGCGTGATCCGCGCCTATGCGGGCCTGTACTGCGGCATGGCCGGGCGCTATCGCGAAGCGCTCGACCATCTGGACATCGGCATCGACTGCCTCGCACGCGATCGCCAGTTGTCCCTGCTCGGCGCGGCTTCGAACCACAAGGCACAACTGCTGATCGACGTCGGCCAGTTCGCGCGCGCGCGCCAGGCCCTCGACTACGCCGACCCGCCGGTCGAGGCGGTGGGTGCACGCCGCGCGCACCTCTCGGCGCGCATCGACCGCGCCCTCGATCACCCCGCGCCCGAGCGCCTGCAGTTCGCGCTCGAAGCCCTCGACCGTGCCAACGACCCGCATGTGCGCATGCACGTGATGCTCGAGCTTGCCGAGCAGAACGATCCGGTGGCCGCGATGCGGGACTGCGACGAAGTGCTGCGCATGGCCCGGCAACTCGAATTCGGCGGCGTGGCGATGAAGGCCAGCCTGCTGCGGGCCCATGCGCAAAGCCGCGCCGGCCAGACCGCGGAGGCCGCTGCCGCGATGCGCGAGCTGGTGGCCGAGATGCCGCGCGTGCCGCCGGCCGATCTCTACCGCGGCCAGGCCTGGTGGCTGGCCGCGCAAGTCTTCGATGCCGCGGGCGACAGCGCCCAGGCCCTGATGGCGCTGGCCCAGGGAACGGACTGGGTGCGCCGCGTTGCGCTGCCCAACGTCCCCGAGGAATTTCGCGACAGTTTTCTGTCGCGCAACCCGGCCAACCGGGCCTTGCTCGCCGCTGCCGACCGGCGCCTGAGTCGATAGCCGCGCGGCGGTAACTCGCCGGTAACAGGGTCGCGCCTACCTTAGCGCCATACCGGAGCGACAAGCGCTCGGGGGCGTCAAGGAGATCGATCATGCGGCGCAACACCATGCTCACGTTGGGGCTGGCCCTGGTCACTGGTGCGGGCTGGGCCGCGGATCGCTCAATCCCCGTTCCGCCCACGCTTGCGATGTCCTGGAGCCACCCGATCCCGGCTGCCAAGGCCAGTCCGCACAGAACGATGGCCGTCGGCTTCTGGCAGCGCTCCAGCGGGGCCAAGGCCGGGGTGGGCTCGGTGTTCGTGTCCACCATCGAATACCAACTGCCCGAGGCTGCACCGGCGCGCGTGCGTTCGGCGACTTTCCAGTTCAGTGGCCGGCCGTCGCAATGCAGCGGTGCCGAGCCGGTGGTCATCGACGTTTATGCCTACGCCGCAGACGGCAAGTCCGACGCCTCCGATGCGAGCGCGGGGTCGCGGATTGCGCAGCTCAGCGCCGACTGCACCGACAAGAACGCGTTCTCGCGGCCGATCGATGTGACCGCGATCGTGCGCCAGCAGGCGGTGACCTCCGGCGTGCACTTTGTTGGCTTCAACATCCGCAAGGCCAACAACCGCCAGGGCCCGGGCCTGTTCAGCCTCTCGGCCGGCAGGCTCACGGTGGTACTGGCCGATCAGGCCCTGGCACAGGCGCAACCGCATGCAGGCCAGCCTGGGTTGCCATCATCGACGCTGCCGACGGCACCTTTCGATGGCGGCGCGGCGGTGACCGCGCCCGTTCTGGCTCCGGGGGCTCTTTACCGCTTCGAGCGGGCGAACTACTGGGGCAACCACTACCAGACCATCGCGGATGCAACCAATCCGCAGGCGTGCGCGCAGCGCTGTGATGAGGATTCGAAATGCCGCGTCGCGAGCTTCAGCGGCCCCGGTGCGCCCCGACCCTGGGCCAACACTTGCGTGCTGCGACACGCGATCGGACCGCGCCACACGGAGCAACCGGACATCGTGTCTTGGGTCAAGCCGTGACGCATGCGGCGCAGTAATCGCACCGACCCACCGTCACAGGAGGCACGTCATGAACAACGCCATCACTAGAGCGGTACTGGCTCTGTCCGCATTCGCCTGGACTGCCGCACAGGCCATGACGGGCGACAACATCGACGCCAAGTTCCGCGGCGATTGGGTGCCTGCCAAGGCAGCCTGCGCATCGCCGCTCAAGTTGGTGATCGAGGCCAATGCCGTCACCTTCATCAACGGCGGCCAGCGTGCCGAGTTCCGCAAGCTCGAGCAGTGTTTCTCCTGCGCCGGCGGCGCGCGCGACATCGACCCGCCGACGATGTTGTCCACCGACGCAATGGGCGACTCGCCCTGGATGATCTATCTCGACCGCAAGAAGAAGACACCCACGCTGACGGTCGACTTCAGCAACGACAAGAAGCTCGGTGCGCGCTTTCCGCTCGGCACCGCAGCGTTGAGGAAATGCCCATGAATAATCAAGCACTCCACACCGGCGTGCTGGCCCTGCTGCTGCTCCTGCCGATGGGCGCCGCGGCGCAAGCCCCGACCCGCCCCTTGCTGAAGAAGTACATCGGCAACCCCGACACCGATGCGCTGCTGAGGGAGCCGGCGGTGCGCGCGCAGCTCGAGGCCATGCTCGGCAAAAACCTGCCGACGCTGATCCGCAACTTGAACGTCAAGGGCGAAGTCGAATTGAGCAATGGCGCGCTCATGCTCAACGGCAACGCGCCGCACAAGGGCGGCGAGGAAGAGGCCATCGTCTGCATCGCCGATGCCGGGCCGGTGCCCTACGTCGAAGCCGCGATCTTCTCCAAGGGCAAGGTCGCGATCTTCACCAAGAGCCCGCAGTACGACGGCGTGATGCTCTGCGTGAAGGACTGGATCACGCAGGTCAACTCGGGCCACCGCGACCGCATGGCCCAACCCAAGAACGTGCAACTCACCGTTGCGCGATGAGCAGGAGCCAAGGTGTTCACCATGTTCCACAAGACCACTGCACTGATCGTCGCCACCCTGCTCACGGCCTGCGGCAGCGGGCCGAGTGAATCGGAGTACCTCGCGGTGTGCCTGAAGGAAGGGCAGACCCGCGTCAACCAGGCCATCACAAAACAGATGGGCGTCGATCGGGACGCCTACTGCAAGTGCGCCGCCAAGGAGGTGCAGACGACTGTTTCGCCGGAGGGCCGCCGCTGGATGATGTTCAACATGGAAAACAAGAAGCAGGAGGCACGGGCGCTGAAAGCGAAGTTCAGCGACAAGGAGCAACAGGGCCTGATGGCGGCAGCGCTCCAAGTCTTCGGCAAGTGCGCGCCCGGCGCGAGATAGCGCGCGGCGGCCACAGATCAGGCGTTTCAATTCCGTTTCCACGCGAAGGGGGTGAGTCCATGCGAGTCGTGCCTTGGGTCATTGCAGTGATGGCATTTGCCTTGGTTGCCTGCGACAAGCCGAACGAGTCGCGACCGGCCGCACCTGCCGCGAAGGCCAAGCCCGCCGGCCAGGGCGCCGCGACGGCCGAGCAAGTGGCCAAGGAGGCGCGCGCCGACGTGAGTTGCCCGGCGAAGAACAAATCGGCCCCGCGTGCCAGCGGCGCGCCGGTGGACGACGTGATCGGCGTGCGCCCGGGCATAAGCTACGACGAGGCGCTCAACCAGGTGCTGTGCAGCCACGACTTGCTGGTGATGCAGCTCGACATCACCCGCGGCTTCAACATCAAGACCTATGGCCAGAAGCCGCGTCACGGCTTCGGCGCCCGCTTCGCCGAGCCGCGCGTCGAGTGGAGCGCCAAGCGCGCCAAGATCGAAAGCATGGACGACATCGTTGCGCGCAGCGGCAACGCGGCGCGTGACGACATGAAGCCCGGCCAGGCCAAGTGGTACGTCGGCACCATGGGCCTGCCCGGCCAGGAGCGCGTCATCAACGTGGCGCGCGAAGAGAGGTTCGAAGCCGGCGCCAGCCCCACCATCACCAGCATCGAGCAGGCGCTGCTCAAAAAGTACGGCCCGCCGACAAAACAGCAAAACAACCAGGGCCAGCGCTACATCACCTGGTCCTACGACCCGGCAGGGCGCCTGGTCACGCAGGGCGCGCCGCTGTTCAACCGCTGCAGCGGCAATGCCAGCCCGAATGGCGGCGTGAACCTGTCGCCCGACTGTGGCACCGTCGTCACGGCCATCGTGATGCCGCTGCGCGAGAACCCCGAGCTGGCCGTATCGCTGCAAGTCGGCGTGGTCGATCAGGCCGGCGGCTACCAGCTCGTCACCGGCACGGAGCAGGCGCTGGCGCAAGCTGACCAGCAGCGGCGTGAGCAGGAGACGGCGAAGGCGGCCAAGAACACCGCGCCGCCAAAACTGTGACGCGACCAAAGCAGAAACTCAGCATGAAGCCCATCGCTTTCACCCTGCTATGTGTGGCCGGCCGTAGGGTGCGAGTGCGTGGCTCCACTCGAGGACGAACGAACGGGTGAGCGTGTCGCCCGCCCGCATCTCGCAGGCGCGCACGTTCGTCGGTGGCGGCGTGGCGGACGACCAGGCGCTGCCGCAGCATGATGTTGGCCCGCCACAAAGCTGCCTGTCGTGACTGACTCCTGATGGCCGAGACCGAAGACTACTGGCTGCACCGGTAAGCTGCCGCTCGACGAGATTGGGTCGAGATCTGAGGCAAGGCGTTTGGCTTGGAAGCATGCGCCCATCAGTGCTGCCGAGTCGATGAACTGCCTTGCCTCCAGTCCTTCACCGAAGCAGTCGAACTCGAGGGCACGACACCTGTCCCAGCGCGGCGGCTTCGATGTGGCGCAGAAGGCGCGCGTCAGGCTCCCAAGAGCCGCCCCGAGCAACAAATCTCTGGGCAGCGTCGATGACGGGGCCGCCGGCAACCTCATCCGCAGGCCTTGAACGATCAAAACTCACGTCCAGTCTGGCGATTTGCTGGGTGTTGAGGCGGTCGACATCCAGAAAACCATCGGCTTTGATGTCAAGAATGGAGAAAGTCGAGCGCACCATCCGCAACGGCGTGCCGTCGACCACTTGGACGACGACGCTGGCTTGGCGCACACGCTGTCCAGCAAAGTCGGGTACACGGGCCAAGTCTTCCTGCCGAAGCATGCGCATGAAGGCGGTGCTGGCCAGCGCGTGCAGCGTGTCGTCAGCGGACAGCAGGAATAGCTTCGACGACAGCTTCACCGGATCCGCCGTTCTGGTCAGCCTGACGTCGGCGGGCGGTTCCGCAGATCCCAGAGGCTGCCCTGCCAGTTCGAGATGCGTCCCTCTATGCGGCACTTGGGGCAGACCCACACGACCGCGTTGTCCTGTGCCAAGACCGCTTCGACGACGCCCTTCTTGCACTTGAAGCACTTTGGCGCGGGAAGGTTCTCTGACGTGCTGTCGGAGGCATGTGCGACCGCATCGACGTTGAACTGAGCCATCGCGCGTGCAGGGCCCTTGACCGGGCCAATCGCGCCGGACTTGTCGAGAAAGTGCGTGAGGTCGGTGATGTACATGGCTAGGCCACAGCATATCCGCCATGGAAGGCATTGGGGACTGGACGCAGCGTCGGCGCATCCGTCGCTGGTCCGCAACGCGTTGGCGGCGAGCGTCAGAACCGAAGATCGGGTTGCGGCGAGGACGACCACCTCGGCTGGTGCCAGCCCGGCGCGGGCTGTCAGCGGCCCTGGGGGACCTGGTTTGCGGCCTGTCTCATCCGGTCACTGACAGCTTGACCCACGGCAATGTCATGACTTCGTCGAAGGCGCATCTTTCCTGCCCCTCAACTTGATGGGAGTTCATCATGGAATCTGTTGCCACCGTTGTTCATCACGAGCCATGGAACAAGGGCAAGATCGTCGGTCAGAAGGCGCCGTTCAAGGTCAAAGAAATCTGGGCCCTTCGTGTTCGCCTGCAGATGGAAAGCCGGGTGCGAGAGCTCGCCCTCTTCAATCTGGGAATCGACAGCAAGCTTCGGGGCTGTGACCTCGTCAGCCTGAAAGTCCGGGACATCTGCCACGGGGACCAGGTCGCATCCCGTGCCATGGTGTTGCAGCACAAGACCCAGCGCCCGGTGCAGTTCGAAATCACACCGGCCACCCGTGACGCGGTGCAGAAGTGGATCAAGCTGGCGGCGTTGAAGTCCGACGCCTTCCTCTTCCCGAGTCGCATACACGACTCACCACATCTGGGCACGCGGCAATACGCGCGGATTCTCGAAGGCTGGGTCGAGGAACTCGGCCTCGATGCCGCCGACTACGGCACGCACTCGATGCGACGCACCAAGGCGACTCTGATCTACCGGCGCACGAAGAACCTGCGTGCGGTTCAGTTGCTGCTGGGCCACTCTAAGTTGGAGTCAACGGTGCGGTATCTCGGTATCGAGGTGGACGATGCGCTGGAGATCTCCGAACAGACGGAGATCTGATCGAAGAACGCCTGGCCGCCCCAGTCGGGTTCATCAGACCTGCGGGGCGGCATTCTGTGCCTTGGGTGTGTCCCGCATGGCATCCGCTTGCGGCCAAAGGAAACGATCATGCCCGGCACAGTTCAACCTATGCCTTGGCGGACAGGTGGACCGTCGTGATGGCGCCAGCAGCAGCTGGAAACCGCGCGACATAGGCATAGCGCGCCTGCAGCGATTCACTGGCCCATACTTCGGTCCGCGGCGTCCTGAAGTTGAACCAGACTTCGCAGCCGGGCGCGCCGCCGGCGATCACGCGCGCGATCCCTTCCTGATCCGGGTGGCCGAAGATCGCGCCGTTCGTGCTGACCAGGGCGTGATGAGCTTGCACCGTCTCCAGCAGCTTGGTCGTGGTGTTCGCCCTGCTGCCGTGATGGCTGAGCTTGATGAGGTCAGGCGTCCAGGGCAGTGGTTGGCGTCGGCTGGCGGCCAGCGCGGCCAGTGCGCGCTGAAGGACAGACGGGAAGGCATCCGCGGTCAAGAGCGCCGATGCCCCCCTGTGCTCGAGCACAAACGCGATGCTGGACCCATTGGCCGGCGCTCGATCTTCAGGCGTGACGCGGTGGGCGAGTGCCTCGACGTCCAGACCGCTTCGTGGCGTGGCCAGGGGCTCCGCCTCGGCCGGGACCTTCACCTTCGGGAGTTCCCTTGCCCACACCCGGTAGAGCTCGTCCAGCCTTTGGCGGGTCGGCGACAGCAGCGTGATCCGCGGCTCCCCCCGCTTGCGCGGGATCTCGACGAACAGCTCGGGGCCGGTCACCCCATCTCGCCCTCCAAAGGCGAGGTTCCAGGGCAGGCCGCGGGCGGCAGTCCCTAGTACCGCCGCAAGCCCAACCCCTTCCCTGACGCCTCGGCTCACCGGTCGGCTTGGGGCGTTGAACCAGATGTCCCCGAACTCCAGCTTCAGCGACGCGTCTGCAAAGAGCCTGGCTGCGCCGCCGATGTGGTCGTGGTCGATGTGGCTGATGACGGCGAGGTCAATCCGGCGCCGGCCCTGGGCGGTCAGGGGAATCGCCTTCAAGCGATCCACCAGGGTGGGGAGGCACTCGTCGGGACCGGTATCGATGAGAAGCCGCCAAGTGCGTCGGCCCACCGGGCAGGAGATCAGTAGGCAGTCGCCATAGCCCGCGGGAAGTGCCTCGACGGTGATCGCTGGGGTAGCCATCGTTGGTCTGCAGAAGTTCAGCGATCGTAGGGCCGGGGGGCTGAGCAACCCCGACCTTCCCGTTGACCAACCCCCCTACCTCGACAGTCAGCTTACTGGCACAGCCCTGGACTCACGCTCCCGGCCATAAGGAGTCGGCAGCCACCGGCTGCTGACGGGTGATCCAGCGTGTGTGCAGCAACAAGCGCGCAGCGTAAGAGGAAGGGATTTTCAGACGCCCCTCTTTCCTTCCCCACGGCGCCCCGAACACGGCCCTCGACGCGTGCGCGTTGGACCACCAGGTGATCCGCCACAAGCTGATGGACATGCGCATGCGCATCGAGTCCACCCGCGCCTGGCTGGATACGGTGACGCTGCGCGCCGACACCAACGACAAGGGCGCCGAATGGATAGCCCAGGTCTGCCTGCTGAAGAACTACGCGACGCGGACCATGCAGTTCTGCGCCGATGCCGCGGTGCAGATCTCGGCCGCACGGACTTCATGCAGGGCACGGCGGCCGAACGCATCTACCGCGAGGTGAAGGTGATGACGATCGGCGGCGGCACCGAGGAGATCATGAACGAGCTGGCCTCGCGGCAGCTGGGCTTGCAGGCGCCGGCGACCGCCCCGCCTGCTGCAGCGGCCCGGTGAGTTGCTCGATCGCCCCGATCTGCACCCGATGCACGCGCTGGCGCCCGTCCAGCCAACGCAGCAGCGGCCCGCCCGGCGGCAGGCCTGCGTGCAGCTGGATGCGCTGGTAGGCCGCCGTCAGGCCGCGCAGGTGTTCCAGCAAGGCCTCGGGTTGCGCCAGTTCGCCCACGCGGCGCTGCAGCGCCAGCAGCTGCACCTGCACGCCTGCCGAAGCCGCCATGCGCTGTGCCTCCGCCAACTCGCGCGCCAGGTTGCTGGCCACCGTGCCGGTGCGGCGCACGCCCAGCGCACGCAGCTGCAGATGGGTCTGCGTCTGCTTGCTGGCCACCGCCGCCAGCAACAGCCGCGCCAGCAGGTCTGTCCACAGGGCACAGACCTGCTGTGGCGCGGCTTCGCCAGGCGAAGCCGCGAGGCGGATCACCGCAGATCGAAGCGGTCGAGGTTCATCACCTTGGTCCAGGCGGCGACGAAGTCGCGCACGAACTTCGGGCCGCCGCCGCTTTGCGCATAGACCTCGGTCAGCGCGCGGAGCTGCGAGTTGGAGCCAAAGGCCAGGTCAACGCGGGTGGCCGTCCACTTCAGCGCGCCTGTCTGGCGGTCGCGCCCTTCGAAGGCGTTGTCGCCGGTGGGCTTCCACACCGTGCCCATATCGACCAGGCTGACGAAGAAGTCGTTGCTGAGCTGGCCGGGGCGCTGTGTGAAAACGCCTTGCTTGGCGCCGCCGACCGTGGCGCCCAGCACGCGCAGGCCACCGACCAGCACCGTCATCTCCGGCGCGCTGAGCGTCAGCAGCTGGGCCTTGTCGATCAGCATGGACTCGGGCGAGACGCTGTAGGCCGCCTTGCGGTAGTTGCGGAAGCCATCAGCCTGCGGCTCGAGCGCCGCGAAGGACTCCGCATCGGTCTGCGCTTCGCTGGCGTCGGTGCGGCCCGGCGTGAAGGGCACTTGCGCCGCATGGCCCGCGGCCTTGGCGGCAGCCTCGACGCCGGCATTGCCGGCCAGCACGATCAGGTCGGCCAATGAGACGCGCTTGCCGGCGCTCTGTGCGCTGTTGAAGCTGCTCTGGATGCCTTCCAGCACCGCCAGCACCCTGGCCAGCTGGGCCGGCTGGTTGACCTCCCAGTCCTTCTGCGGCGCCAGCCGGATGCGTGCGCCGTTGGCACCGCCACGCTTGTCGCTGCCGCGGAAAGTGGAGGCCGCGGCCCAGGCGGTGGACACCAGCTCGCTGACCGACAGGCCGGAGGCCAGCACGCGGGCCTTCAGATCGGCCGCATCGGCGGCGTTGATCAGCGGGTGGTCGACGGCGGGCACCGGGTCTTGCCAGATCAGGTCTTCGGCCGGCACTTCCGGGCCGAGGTACAGGCTTTTCGGGCCCATGTCGCGGTGGGTCAGCTTGAACCAGGCGCGGGCGTAGGCGTCGGCGAACTCGGCCGGGTTGGCCAGGAAGTGGCGGGCGATCTTCTCGTAGGCCGGGTCGAACTTGAGCGACAAGTCGGCCGTGGTCATGTGCGGCGGGTACTTCTTGCCGGGGTCATGCGCGTCGACGATCATGTCCTCGGGCGCCACGTCCTTGGCGCGCCACTGGATGGCGCCGGCGGCGGTCGTCATCTGCTCGTAGTCGTACTTGAACAGCACCTTCAGGTAGCCCATGTCCCAGGTGGTGGGATTGGGCTTCCAGGCCCCTTCGAAACCGCTGGTCGTGGTGTCGCCGCCTTTGCCGGTGCCGTGCTTGTTGACCCAGCCGAAGCCCATCTCCTCCATCGGCGCGCCTTCCGGCTCGGGGCCGACCAGGGCCGCATCGCCGGCGCCGTGCATCTTGCCGAAGGTGTGGCCGCCGGCCACCAGGGCCACGGTCTCGTAGTCGTTCATGGCCATGCGGGCGAAGGTCTCGCGCACATCCTTGCCGGAAGCCATTGGGTCGGGCTTGCCGTCCGGGCCCTGCGGGTTCACGTAGATCAGGCCCATCTGCACGGCCGCAAGCGGGCTCTCCAGCCGGCGCTCACCGCTGTAGCGGCTGTTGGGCTTGTCGCTGGTGGCCAGCCACTGCTTCTCGGCGCCCCAGTAGACGTCCTCTTCCGGCGCCCAGATGTCGGCGCGACCGCCACCGAAACCGAAGGTCTTGAAGCCCATGGTTTCCATGGCCACGTTGCCGGCCAGGATGAAGAGGTCGGCCCAGGAGATGGCATCGCCGTACTTTTGCTTGATCGGCCACAGCAGGCGACGTGCCTTGTCGAGGTTGCCGTTGTCGGGCCAGCTGTTCAGCGGCGCAAAGCGTTGGTTGCCGGTGCTGGCGCCGCCGCGGCCGTCGGCCGTGCGGTAGGTGCCGGCCGCGTGCCAGGCCATGCGGATCATCAGGCCACCGTAGTGGCCCCAGTCGGCCGGCCACCAGTCCTGCGAGTCGGTCATCAGCGCGACCATGTCCTGCTTCAGCGCCGCATAGTCAAGCTTGTTGAAGGCCTCGGCATAGTCGAAATCCGGGTCCATCGGGTTGGAGACGGGCTGGTGCTGGTGCAGGATGGCCAGATTCAGCTGCTCGGGCCACCAGTCGGCGTTGGATTGGGCACCCTGGGTCGCGCGGGCGCCGGCGGCGTGGAAGGGGCACTTGGCTTCATTGCTCATAGATGTTTCCTTGAATGGATGACAGTAGAGGGCATAGTGTTTGACTAACAGCCGCTTCGATCTAGTTGAGAATTGCAATGAAAGGCATTGCCGGCGTGTATTGCCGCCCGGCCCGGGCGGCTGCGGGCTCGCGCCGCCTGCGCCACACCTGCTAAGTTTCTGTTCATGAGCGAGTCCAGCGTACTGCGGGGCTTCGCACTGCTCGGCAGTGCGACCGCGCAGAATCAGGCACTCATTGCGCTGCTGCCGTCAACCCTGGCTTTACGGGCAGGGTGCATCTCCATCCACGCCACCCACTTCATCCGCTCTCGCAACCGCACGACTTAACAAGGAGTCACCTCATGGCCAAGACCAGGAACGCCACGCCGCCGGTGAACATCGGCATCTCGGAGAAGGACCGGGCCGCGATCGCCAAGGGACTGAACGCGCTGCTCGCCGACACCTACACGCTCTACCTCACGACCCACAACTTCCACTGGAACGTGACCGGGCCGATGTTCAACACCCTGCACACCATGTTCATGGTGCAGTACACCGAACTCTGGAACGCAGTGGATCCAATCGCCGAGCGGGTGCGCGCGCTCGGCTTCCCGGCGGCGGGCAGCTACGGTCAGTTCGGCAAGCTCAGCTCGCTCGAGGATGCGCCCGCGACGCCACCCAAGGCGCTCGAGATGGTGCGCATCCTGGTCGAGGGCCACGAGGCGGTGGCGCGCACCGCCCGCGGCGTGTTTCCGCTGGCCGACAAGGCGTCCGACGAACCGACGGCCGACCTGCTGACGCAACGCCTGACGGTGCATGAGCAGGCGGCTTGGATGCTGCGCTCGCTGCTCGAAGAATGACGCCTGTGGGCCCCCGCGCCGGCCCACGGCGCGAGCCGGGCCGCTGCGGATAAACGGCGCGATGTCGACCGACTCGGCCATCGGTCACGTCTTCGCCCTCGAGCGTGATGCGTTCGGCAAAGCGCGGCTGCAGCGTTGCAGCAACGGCGGTCGGGCTGTCGATGACGATCGCCGGATTCGTCGCGGCTATAGCTGACATTGGAATAGTCAAATGGACGGCAACGGCGGGCAGGCCAATCATGCGTCACACCACAGGAGTTACCGCCATGCGCGTCCCGTTCTCACAGAGTCTTGCCAAGACCGGCACCTTCGCAGTGCTGCACTTCGGTGTGGCGTTTTCGATCGCTTATCTGCTCACCGGCAGCCTCGCCATCGCCAGCGCGATCGCGCTGATCGAGCCCGCCGCCAACACGGTCGCCTACCTGCTGCATGAGCGTGCCTGGGCGCGCTTCACGTCGGCGGCACCGAATCAGTTGCGTGCCGGCCCGGCCGCGACGGCGCAGCTGGCACCAGCCCAGCCAAGCGCGTGAAAAAGTCCAAAAAGGTCTTCGATACGCACTGTGGGTCTTTGATGTGCAGGGGCACGCCGCAGGCCGCGGCCTGCGCACAGCACATGGCCATGCGGTGATGGTCGTAGGTATCGACCGGGGATAGGTTCATCAAACGCCCTTTCCCCTGCCCGGCACACCCCGAGCACGGCAGAGCAGGGGTGGAACATAGCGCCCGAAGCGCCTTGGACCTGTCTTTGGATGCGGGCTGAGATCTGTTGGGCGCGGGCCGCTCAGCCGGTCCAGCGGAAAGGCATCGTTCTCTGGCGCCGTTTACAGATACCGCGTTTCGTCGGACCTCATCCATCGGTCTCGAGGGCCCTTGGACGCAGCCGACCCGAGCGGCCCGTGTCGCCGGGTCGCTTGAACTGTCGCGGTTGGGCAGCGTCAGGCCGCTTGGAGCGCCTGGCCACGGGCCGGCGCGCGAGGGGGTGGGGTGCCTGTGTGTGGGTTCGACCGGCCGCTTCAGGGCGGCGAGTTCAGGGTCGCGAGTGTCGCCGACGGGTCGGCAGCGACCCGTCGAGCCGAGGAGGAGCAGTCGTTCGATCGGGCCCGGACGAAGTTTCCCGCCGGTCGAAGGGCGTGGGCCCCGGCGGTCTCCATGGTCATCGGCAATGTCAGCAGTACCGCTGTTAGCGGCCGCTGGTGGCGACGGCGCGTACGTGCCCCAACGACTGCAAGGTGTCCGAGACCGTGAGTTCGATGGCTGGCTGCCACCGGCAGCAACCGCTGCACAGCTGTCGCTCAGCTCTCCGAGGTGAATGACAGCAAGGGGTCGACCGCGGCTATAGAGAGGCCGACACCGGGCGACAGCAATGCAGTGGACACCGGCCAGCGGATACTCGCGCGGTAGCTGCCGGCCGACCGCGGCCATCGTAGTTCGCTCGAAACGCATCGCCGTCAGATCAGTCCATACAGCTTGGCCAAGCGGACTGCGTCACGTCTGTTTGCGGTGCCGAGCCTGGCGCTCAAGCGCTGAAAACGGCAGTCGATCGTCTTCGCCTCGGTATTCAGCGTGATGGCGATGACTTTGCTGCTGTGGCGGTCGTCCTCGTGCCGAAGCAGGACGAGGTCGTCGTCCGTGATGTGCACGCGCGCGATCAACTCCTGCTTGATACGGCGATGCCACCATTCATGCAGTTCCATCGCCAACGGCCGGGCCAGGACCTTGACGGCCGCATAGCCTTCGCCCTCGAAGTAGCCGGCTGTCGCGGACCCGATGCACAGCACGCCGACCCGCGCTTGCCCCGCAGACGATGGTGCCGGAACGATGACGGCCGACCTGAAGCCGTACTCAGCAGCAGCGTCCACGACGACCTGTTGTCGTGGTGTCTTGGGCGCCATCTCGCTCGCACGAATCGGGTCGCTGCACTGCATCGCGTACTTCACCCAGGGATCATCGGCGCACCACGCGTTGCGAGCGTACTCGGCGCCCCACCGCGGATCGCATGCCAGGAGGTACCGGTACGACGCGAACATCGCATCGTCGCGGATGAAGCTCGTGAACACGGCCCCTTCGGCGCCCAGTCGCTCCATCGTTTGCCTCAGGAGGTCGATGGCCTCAGCTTCGTCGACTGCCAATTCAATCCGCCCCACTGCTTCGCAGAACTGGGAGTGGCAGTCCGCCGATCGCGTACGTTCGAGCAGGCTAAGCCGCTCACCGTTTGGCGTGAAGGAGGTCATCGCCGTCACGCCGCAGGCGCTTGTACAGGACGGGGTGATCGAAGCGGACGGGATCTGCTTCGCACCAGCGGAAGAACGTTTCGACGTTCTCGAAGACCATTGACTGCACGATGTGCGCATCGAGGGGCCTGCGCTGCGTGCGCTCGACGTAGAGACCTGCATTTGATGGCTTCAGCACGAACGCGACGCCACCATCCTCGCTGGCCAGGGCGAACCGACCCGACGGCTCACGATCCTTCGCCTTGCCCGTCGACGCTGCTTTGGTGGCGACAAGTCGTCGCCGTCGCACATGCAGCGCGGCAGCCTTGGGGCCGAGAGGGTGCGTCGAATCGATCCCCTCGTCGCGGCGAGCGCGCCCGCGCAGCGCGGACGCTTCGGCGGCCGTCGCGCTCAACTCGGGCGATGGTTCTTGCTGGTTGTTCATCCGTGCTCCAACCGGTCACTGTGGACCTGCGGACCGCTCGCAACGGCGGCTGCGCATGGGCCTGCCTCGTCAGTCACCGCGCCGATTCGGCGTTGCCTGCGATAGCCAACTTGCATGCAGCGTAGTGAGAGGGCACTCACGATGTCAATGCTTCGCCCGCGCACCAGTCGAAAACTGCGGCGCAGGCAAAAACGCTAAACGATGATCCAGTGCGCGCGATCAGTGCCAGGATTCAACGGTTCGTGAAGCCGCCGACGCCCGTTGAAGTGGGCGCAATCGCTGCGCACACAGTCAGGGCAGTGAGAAGCGACAAAGCCTCGTCGGCCTTGGCTGTCGGCACGAAAAGATGATCGTGGTGATAGGCGGCCACCACGTTGCAGGGAATGTTGGCCTTGGCCAGACTGGCGGCCAATGTCGCGAGAAATCCGACGGCCTCTAGCGACGAGTGAACCGCCAACGTGATGAGCCTGGCCTCGAACACATACGCCACCGCGCACCGCTCGGCCTGGGCCTTCTCGACGATTACCGTTGTGCCCTCGGCCTCCATGAAGGTACAGATCGGGCTCATACCTAACGGGATCTTCCCGTCCGCAAAACTGCAATAGACGAAGGTCTCAGAGTGCATCTGCGGCGCCATGTCGCGCTGCAATCTCGCAAGGTCTCGCTCTCCAGTCATTCGACAGGCTCCTCGGGTGGTCTGGACACTCGTTGTCCGCGCAACACATTATGGGCGTTCACCTGCGGTGTGAACCCTGCGCGAGAAGGGAATCGCCGCGCAGCGAACAGAACCGTGACGGCACCACGACCCGCACCGTGGTTTAGCAAAGTTGCTGGGTCTGCAAAGTTCCTAAACGCGGTCGGACCGGCCATTGCGCCTGATACCTTTTGGTGTGGACTGAGACCCGCGAGGCGCCTGGGCGCAAAGGAGCTTGCAGAATGGTGTTGCATTCGGCAGTCCTGTCGGACGTTGCTGAACTCCGATCGCAACTGCGCGTTCATGGTTGCGCGCATCGCGACCTCGTGCGCTTGAACCTGGCACGCCCGCTCACCGATATCGCCTTCGACTGGCTGGCCATCCTTGCCAGCGTCGGTGCCGTCGTCTGGCTGAGCGGTTGGCTTGCGCCGTTGGCGCTCTGCTTGATTGCCAATCGGCAGCGCGCCCTCGGCAACATCCTGCATGACGCGGGTCATCGCAACCTGTGGCGCGATCGCCAGATCAACGATTCGTTGGCCCACGCGCTGGTCGCGCCATTCTTGTTTGCCAGCCTCGCAGACTATCGGGCTGCGCATTTCAAGCACCATCTGGCGCTGGGCGACGGTGTCAGTGACCCGGACTTCCTGCCGATCCCGGACCATCCGCCGAAACACTGGCGCACCAGCTATCAGCGCAATGTGTGTTCGTGGCCGGCTTGGCTGAGTTCTGTCGCCGGCCACCTGGCTGCACGCGATGTGGCGGCGTCGGCCAAGTTGTTCATCGTCGCCTGGTGGTGCATCGTTGTCGCCTTGATGGTTTTCTTCACGGGGCATGAGTTCACGCTGACCTTCGTGGCCCTGTGGCTCGTGGCCCGAGCCACACTGTTCCATCTGATCACGACGTATCGCGAGATGTGTGACCACTTCGGCTTGCGGCCCGGGGGCATCTTCAGCTTCACCCGTGACATGGCCTGCCACAGCCTCTGGCGCTACGTGATCCACCCGCGCAACAACGGCTATCACCTGACGCACCACCTGTTGCCGGCTGTTCCCTACTACCGGCTGCCCCAGGCGCATCGCTTGTTCCGCCAGATGCCGGTCTATCGGGCCAGGGGGCAGGTCTGCGATGCGTACTTCGCGGGGACCGGCGCCGTGACGCACGGCTGGTGCGCAGGAGAAACGGCGTGACGCAGCGCGTGCTGAGCAGCCTGCAGGTGGCCGCGCTGCTGGTCTCGGCCAGCTACGGTATCGGCTTCCTGTTCGGCTCGGGCGAGTTGGCGCTCCAGCACGGAATGGCTGGCAGCATCTACGGCGTTGCGACGGCGCTCGGCATGCTGGTGCTGGCCGTTTTCGCCAAGCGGCTCTGGAAGGCAGGCATTCCGGTCTGGGAGATGTTTGGCCGGGCCTACGGCGCGCGACTGCAGAACGCAGTTGCGCTGCTGTCGCTGGTCTGGATGGCCGGTGTCCTCGCCGCGCAGATCCAGGGCGGTGTGGCCGTGGTCGGGTTGCTTGGACTGCCCGGGCCTTTCGGCCAGGGCGCGGTGTTGCTGCTCATCTATGGTGCGTCACGACTCGACCTGCGTTTCGCGTCCAGCGCGTTTGCAGTGTGCCTGCTGGCGAGCGGTGTGGTACTCGTCTATGCGCTGCTGGTGGCCGACGGCATGGGTATTTACATTGGCGCCGTGCCGGCGTTCGCGCGAGACCTTGCGACGTTCAATCCGACGCGCGTGGTGTCGATGATGCTGGCCGTCGGCATCCTGGTCTGCACCGGCGCCGACTACCACCAGTTCGTGCTCGCGGCCCGGCGGCCGTCTGCTGCCACCGTTGGCTGCATCCTGGCGGGTCTGTGCCTGATATTGATCGGCTTTCTGCCGGCCGCAGTCGTCGTGGCCATGAACCACGCCGGATCGCTCGACGGCGTTCCTGACGCGAAGCAGGTTGTGCCTTTCGTGCTCGCCCGTGTGGCTGGAACGCTCGGGCCCGGGGCGGACAAGATGCTGCTCGTTGCGCTTTCCGCAGCCGCGCTCGGGTCGGGGGCAGCGATCGTGCGCGCCATGACCAGTGCGCTCGCGTCGGTGGCTCCACACAAGCGCCATGAGTCGCATCCCGGCCTTGCGGTGGTGGCCATCGCGATCGGCGCTGTTGTCGCTGCGCGCGGCCAGGGCATCGTCGACACGATGGTGTCCGTCAACATCATCTACATCGCCAGCATCGGGGTAACGTTTGCGGTGCTGCTTCGCGGGGCCGTGATGCCTGCGGCCCATGCCGGCGCAATCGTGGCAGCGGGTTTCTTGGTGTCCTTTGCCGCCTACCTGGCGGGCTGGGCGGGATGGCTGGGCGAGAACGCCGACACGATTTCACTGGGGTGCGGTCTCGGCGCATCGGCGGTCGTGGCGCTGTTCTTTGCTGCGAGGGCCGCTGGAAGCGCGCACGGCATCCGGGGCACAGGCCCCTGATGGACTACGCCGTACAGAGGGCCGACGCGACTGCGCTGGCGCTGGGCATGAGCTGTTGCCGGGCCTCGCTGACAACGAGTTGCGTAATCTCACTCGAGAGCGGCGGCTCGATCTCCCAGTGGTGCCAATACAGGTCGACATTCATGGGTTCGTCTGGCGCCAACTCAACCAGCCGCTGATCGTCGACCAGCGGACGGGCCTGTTGGCTGGGGACGAGGCCGTAACCCACGCCCATGCCGATCCCCTCCAACAAGGCAAGCGGGGAGGGCAGGTAGTGCTTTGCATAGCGATCGATGGAGAACCCGAATCGGCGCTGCAGAAACTCGTCGTGCAGCGAGTCCTTGCGATTGAAGAGCACCGCCGGTGCAGCGAGGACGGCTGGAACGGTGAAACCGTCGGCAAAGAACTCTCGCGCAAAGGCCGGCGTGGCGTAGCAGCGGTACTCCATTGCACCGAGGCCTTCAGCCAGGAATCCGGCGGCCGCCTTGGCATCGGTGGAGATGCAGCCGACGACCTCGCCTCGACTCAGACGCACGCTGGTGTGGTCCTGATCGTCCGTCACGACCTCGAGGGCGACCCGGCGCTGGAGGAGAAGCGCCCGCAGGACCTGGGGAAACCAGGTCGCGAGCGAATCCGCATTGACGGCGATGGCAATCGGCACGGGCGCGTGCGGTTTGCCGGTTGGCATCAACGCCTGCAGGGCCGCGCCTTCCAACATCCGCAAGGCCTGGACGTGGCGAAGCAGGATCTCTCCTGCGGGTGTCGGTGCAATCGGCTTCTCGCGGACCAGCAGCACCGATGCCAGAGACTCCTCCAGCGCCCTGATGCGCTGTGACACTGCGCCGCGCGTGATGTTGAGCAGGCAGGCCGCGCGCTCGAAGTTCTGCGTTTCGGCCACGGTCGCAAACGTTTCCAACTGATCGCGATCCAACATTTGATTCGCTCCCGGTTACGACGCTTGCTCGTGCCACACCACTTCTGCATTTAAGTGCGCCGGTGCGCGACTTGTCCACGAGGAGGTTGTATCGGCTGTGTGTCGGTGGTTACCGAGGCGTCAGTCAATGTGACATCGCGTGCGGTTCAATTCATGAGTGCCCGCGGCTCGCGGGCACTGACCGTCGGCCGCTCTCCGGAAGGCTTCCCTGCGAGCGTCCGCATCCCTCGTCGGTCAGGTTGAGCTGGCCCGCATTCATCGGTCGCCTGATGTGCGAACCGTAGCGCCGCGCGCTCGGACGCAAGGGCCTTTCGCGGCATAAACGGCGGCCTTCCCCCGCTCGCTTCGCTCTCGCGGGCCCCTGCCATTTATTCCACGGTGCCCTTGCGCCCGTGCTGTTCCGCGTCGCTGTCGGTCTCGCACGGCGACCGACGAATGCGGGGCAGAACTCAGCTCAACACCTCATCCGACGCCGAGGGATCAACAACCACAAGCGGCTCCCTCGGAAATTAGGGCAGGGCCGTGGAAGGAAGGCGAAATGCGGATGCAAGGCAATACCAACCGAGGCAATTCGGGACGACAGTTCTTACGAGCGGTTGCCTTGCCGCTCAGACGCCGTGTATGGCCGTGGCCTGGCGTGCCTCCGTGATCGCCGCTTCGGAAGATCTGGCGAAGTGTCTTCAACCAATGGAGTTCAATCATGGAACACACGAAGGAATTGATGTCGATTCAGGTGGCGAATCTGGTGCCCTCTCAGTTCAACGTGCGCCGGCATACCGCCGGGCAGGTCGAGGAACTGGCGGCCTTGATCGATTCGCAGGGGCTGCTGCACAACCTGGTCGTCACCGAGCAGGTGGTCGGGAGGGGCAAGGCGCGCAACGTCAAGTTCGCTGTGGCAGCCGGGGAGCGGCGGCGACGGGCGCTGCTGCTGTTGCAGCAGCAGGGTCGTCTGCCCAAGGCGCACGAAGTGCTGTGCGAGCTGGTGCCGACTGAGCGGGCACTTGAGGTCAGCGTGGCCGAAAACAGCGGCCGCGAGTCATGCACCCGGCCGATGAGTTCGAGGCCTTCAAGGCCATGATCGGCGACGGCAAGGGCGTCGAGGACGTTGCGGCGCGCTTTGGCGTGTCGGTGCTGACCGTGCAGCGGCGCTTGAAGCTGTCGGCCGTGTCGCCCAAGCTGTTGGCGTTGTACCGGCAGGACGGCATCAACCTCGACCAACTGATGGCGCTCGCGCTCAGCGACGATCACGCAGCGCAGGAGCAGGCCTGGTTCGATGCACAGCCCTGGGATCGAGCACCAGTTGCGCTGCGGCGCAAGCTGACGGCCGGCGAGGTCGAGGTGGCCGGTAACGCCCTGGTGCGTTTTGTCGGCATCGAGGCTTATGAAGCGGCGGGTGGAGTCGTGCGGCGGGACCTGTTCGATGACGAGCAGAGCCGGTTTCTGTCGGACCCCGCGCTGCTGCAACGGCTGGTGGTCGAGAAGCTGGAGGCGTTTGCCGAGGCCGTGCGCCAGGAGGGCTGGGCCTGGGTCGAGGCGCGTATCGAGGTCGATTCGCATGCGCTGCGGCAGTTCGCACCGTGCGATCACGTGCTGCGCGAGCCAACGCCGCAGGAGCAAGAGGAACTGGACGCGCTCAGCCGTCGCGACGCCGAACTTGAACAACAAGCGCAGGCGCTCGACGATGCGCCGGCGTGGTCGGCCGACGAGGCCGAGTGCATCGACCTGGAAGAGCAGGACATTGCGGCGCGGCGCAAGGCGATTCACGAAGGCCTGAGAACCTGGGCGCCGGATGCGATGGCGCATGCGGGCGCGATCGTCACGGTCAACCGCGAGGGGGATGCGGAGGTGATCCGTGGCCTCGTGCGGGAAGCGGACCGCAAGGCCTTGGCTTCGGCGCAGAAGGAGGGACGCCGGTCAACGGGCAGCGCCGCTGATCACTCGCCAAATGCGTCGGCATCCGGGTCCACCACGGTTGAGCGTCGCACGCCGGATTGCAGCGAGAGCCTCGCGAAGCGGCTCGCCGCACATCGGACGCTGGCGCTGCAGGTGATGCTGTCGCGGAACACGGCGGTGGCGCTGGCATCGCTGGCGCATGTCCTCGTGCAGCGTGTCTTCGGGCACGAGTACCGGCGTGCCGGCTCCGCCTTGCAGATCACGCCCCAACTGCCGGCGCACGGGCTGCTGTCGGTGGCTGACGACTTGAAGGAGAGCGCGGCATGGCAAGCCGTCGAGGCGGCGAAGCTGGCGTGGAAGGAGCGACTTCCCGAGCAGCCGAGCACCTGGTTCGCCTGGTTGATCGCCTTGCCGCAGTCTGAATTGCTTGACCTGCTGGCGCTGTGCGCCGCGTTGACGCTGAACGCACTGCCGAGCGCTGGTGCTGCGAACGACGCAAACGCGCTCGCCGAGGCCACGAGCCTGGACATGGCCGACTGGTGGGAGCCCACGGCACAGGGCTACCTGAACCATGTGCCCAAGGCGCAGATCGTTCAGGCACTCAAGGAGGCCGGTCCCGACTTGGCCGACGACGGTGTCGGCGCGATGAAGAAGGACGTGCTGGTGGTCAAGGCTGCGTCGCGGCTGGCCGGCAAGCATTGGTTGCCTGCGTCGCTGCGGCGACCACCAGGTTGACCGGATCGTGCGGGCGGATTGAACCCGCCCGCGCGATCCGGGTCGGAGCGAATGATGTGGCTGCTGGTTGCACGCGAACCGCCACCGGACGCGCCGTACTGGCCCGGCCGGCGCATGCTCGCGGCCGTCGATGCGGCTGCCTGGCCGCTCCTGTGGGTGCTGGTGTTCAGCCACGCGCCGAAACCTGTCGGCCTCGCCGCGCCGTTCGTTGCAGCCGTGGCGCTCTTGTTCGCGCTGAGTCGGCTGCACCGCGCGTTGTGGATCAACCACCGCTACCGGTTCACGACGTGGCGTTGGGGACGGATCGTGGCGGCGTTGCTGCTGATGGGCATGGTGATGAAGCTGATGCTGCCGGCGTGACCGACGGGCGCGGCACCTCGATGCCGAAGCGAATGGGATTGTGCAGCGGCGAGAGAGTGTTTCGCCAGACCTTGCGACGCCACGAACGAGGCTGTTCTTCCGGGAACGCGTAGCGTGTTCGGTAGATGCCCTCGCTGCTGCAGCCGATCACGATCATCAGCATGTCCGCGCGCTTGGCGTCGGCATCGTGGATCACGAAATCGCCGACACGCCACCGCGTGGTGTTCGGTGCATAGATCAGACCCATCGTGCGGCCCGTGTGCTGAGCGCGCGGTCAGTGCGTGACGGCAGGCCGCGCTTCGCTCCACCGATCGAGATCCGAGCGGCGCCACGCGACGGCGCGCGGGCCGAGTCGAACGGGGCAAGGGAACTTCTGGTCGGCGATCAGGCGATAGATCGTCGAACGCCCGAGGCCGGTCATTCGCATGACCGTAGGCATGCGCAAGAACACAGGCGTCGTGGAGTCGGCACGGGCTGACGATGACTCAGGTGGGGTACGCTGCACAGACAGCCTCCGGTGTGACCTATGTGGGCAACTCTAGGCTCGGTTTGACGTCAATGGCGCGCTGGATTCGCGTCGAAATCTCGCACGGCGGACCTCTGCCGACGCAGTTTGCGGCATGGCCGGTTTCGCACATGCGCCCCGCGTACCCGGCGCGTGTCCATGCGCGTTCTACTCGCGCCGACGCTGTCGAAGCCCGGATGGAGGTGGCCAGGCCCTGGCGACATAAGCTGACCAGTCCGACCGCGATCCATCTGAGATACAATGTATCGCAACTCATCAACAAGGAACTTGTGATGGCAGCGACCAGCATGGTCCACGTGCGTGTGGACGAACACATCAAGGCTCAGGCTACAGAGACGCTGGCGGCGATGGGCCTTTCGGTGTCGGACGCCGTGCGCGTGTTCCTCACGCGGGTCGTGGCCGAGCAGCAGCTTCCGTTTGCGCTGAAGGCGCCCAATGCCGACACGCGCGCGGCGATGGAAGAGGCGCGGGCGATCAGCAAGGCGCGTTTCGCATCGGCCAAAGCGCTGATTAACGATCTTGAAAAGGGCGCCAAGCGATAGGCGCGCGGTCCTGCCGCGGGCGTCGGACCGAACCAAGGTCTTCGTCAAGGACTGGACCCGCCTGACGCATTCAGGCCGCTTCGACATGAAGCGCCTGAAGGAGGTCATGTTGGCGCTGGTCGCGAACGACGGGCCGCTCGGGCCTCCGTCGCTGGACCACGCACTCGTCGGCGACTGGGCCGACCATCGCGAGTGCCACATCGGCGGCGACTTTCTGCTCATCTACCAGCTGCAGGGCAGCGGTGCGAGCGAGCAGATCGTCTTCGTGCGCGTCGGCACGCATGCCGATCTGTCGAGTAGCGCGAGAAGCCATCGCGCATTTAGACGCGAGAGTCGATCACGCGATCAACTCGGAGATCGTCGGCTGGATCAATCGATGAGGCAGATCGCCGTTTTTCTAGGGCGGGTGCTTCTGGGGTGGAAACGCCCTGCGGACCCAACTCATACGCAAAAACCTCGGCAATGCGTCGAGTTTTGCATATGGTCCAGGCAGGCTGTTCGCCGAGGGAGTAGGGGTCGCTCGGCCGCCCATGGTCGACACTCCACTTCGCGCCAGCGATCAGGATTGCGGCGGACGCCTGGCGAGATTCGTGCGAGCTCAGAGAACTAGGCGGGCAAGCGCACCTGCGGCCACATCACTGCGTAGGTGGCCGTAGTGCCGCTCGATCATCGCAACGCTGGTGCCGGATATCTGCGCCACCGTTAGCAGGTCGAGCCCATCGTGCACGAGGTCGCTGATGACACTGTGGCGCAACGTGTACGCGGTGGTCCCGTCCGGCAGCTTGGCTGCTTCGACTGCGGCCTTGATCGGCCACTTCCAGGCGTCCTTGTTCCATGCCTTGCCCTCGGCGCGCGAGAGCAGCGGCGCTGTCGGCAACTTGTCCTTGGCTGCCGTCTCGAACAACTCCGCGGTCACGTCCGGCAACTTGATCCGCCGATCCTTGCCGCTCTTGTCCTGGCCGATCTTGAGCACCTTGAGCCGCCGGTCGAAGTCCCCAGCCTTGAGCATGGCCAGTGCCCCAGGCCGCAGCGGGAGCTGGCACAGACCGCGCAAGAAGGCGCCGAGGTCGGCCGGTGCCTTCTCGATGAACTTGAGGCGCTGTGCCCGATCCAGGTACAGCTCTCGGCGCTGGTCGGCGTTCTTGATAGGTCGGAGCTTGCTGCGCCACGCAAAGTCCGTCGTCAGCAGTCCATCCAGGTACGCGAGGTTCAGGGCGGCACGGAAGCACGTCATGTCGCGGTTCAGCGTGCTGTCCGATCGACGTTCGCCCCGCCGCCCGCCGCTGCGCGTGGGCAGCTCCCGTAGGAACTTGCGCCAGCCTTCAAGTTGCGTTGGCGTCAACTTGGGCAACTCGGTCGCCGCCAGCTTCGCGTGGTTCAGCACGTAGGTCTTGAACCGTGCCTCGGCATCGTTGGCAGCTCGCTCCGACTTGGTAGCCCGCAAGTGGCGCACATACCTCGAGCACGCATCCGCGACGGTTGGCGAGCCTGCCGTACCGCCGCGACCAAGATGCTCGAACCACGCTTGCGCGGCCCTTTGCGCTGCGTCGAAGCGGAGGTGATCAGGCAGTCCAGAAAGTTCGCCAAGAGCCTTGTAGTTCTCCTTTCCAGAACTCTCCTGCATGGCTCGGGCGATCCAGTTGCCATGTCCTGTACTGACCATCTTGCGAAAGCCCAAATAGCAGCCCTTGCTCATTCGATGCCAGTACGGCTCGCGACGCGGCTTGAGTCTGTCGCGCGATGAAACGGTGTCGATCTTGGTGGCCACGGTCGATTTGGAGTACGGAAAAAGTACGGAAAACTTTCCCGTACTTTATCGAACTTCCAGGGACAAGAACAAGCCATCTTCATAGGTAAAACAGCGTCCCAGGACATCCCAGAAAGTACCGCTTTCCCACCTTGACATGGTGGGGGTCGTTGGTTCGAGTCCAATCGCGCCTACCAACATCTTTGGTAGGAAAAGCCCAGTAAGTCATTGATTTACTGGGCTTTTTATTGCCCACTGCGGCGTCCAAGGTGGCACCCGATGACCTAAATCCGTGCTCGCCGCCCCCATGGTGTACAGCAAAACGGGGTCTGGTGTACACCGCCGATGTACACCAAGCCCTTGCCGGTGTACACGGCAAGCAACAGGCATGACACAAGCGGGCGAAGGGAAGCACTGCGCCGCCGACACTGCCGCTGTCGTGGGCCACGGCGCCGCTCAGGTGCAGGGCAGGGTGCCCAATGCCCCATCAAGGGCAGTGCTTGCAGGTGCAGGGCAGGGAGCAGAGCAGGCGCCGTGAAGCCCCCTTGCAGGCCCACCGTGACCCCTCAGCGTCGCCGCCGGGGGCAGTGCGCGGCGCCGGTGACCCCTGTCGGTGCCGGTGACGGGGTGGCTTTCGTGGGCGGGGGCAGGGCCTCGCCGCGCCCTGGGTCACTTTGGAAATTTTCTGTTTTGGGGTACTTTGGAAACCAGCCTGCGTGTCTGCACTCGCTCGCTCAATGTCAGTCTGCCGGTCTCGGTGTCTGTTCCATCGGCCATTCAGTGGCCATCACGTGAGATGAAGTCCTGCCGAGGAAGTCTAGGGATTTGGAATCGGGCAATAACAGCGCTTGTTGCTGCTGAGCGTCGCTGGGGCCCCCGCTTCGGGGGGGGGGGGTGAGGCCGCCGGTTGCTGTCGGTGCATCATGACAATGAAACCCAAAACAAGGATCGGCGCTGAGATCGGGAGTCTTGCTTCCGCGTTGACGGCGCTGCACGACCATGCCTCATCGACTTGCCTGCACCTTGCTCGGGTTAAGTGCCCTTGTACTGACATCGGGCGCGTACTGCGCCCCCGTCTATCGAGTCACAGACATCGGGACGCTTGGCGGTGCGTGGTCCTCGGCCGGCTTCATCAACGACGCGGGGCAGGTGGCAGGAACCGCCGCGACTTCAGACGGGAGTGCCCGGGGATTTCGGTTCTCGATGGGGTCTGGTATGGCGGCACTTGGCTCGTTGGGCGGTGAGTTCAGCGGGGCATACGCAATCAGCAGTTCCGGTCTTGTGTCCGGAATATCAGCACTTGGAGATGGGTCTGGTGCGTTCCATGCCTTCAGAACCACGGACACAGACGCACTGGTTGACCTAGGAACACTCGGGGGCCTGCACAGTGCGGGGTTGGGGATCAATTCGAGGGGGTGGGTAGTTGGTGACTCCCACGTTGCAACTGGGGACGCGCACGCATTCATGCACGACGGGACATCGATGCGCGACCTCGGCACCCTTGGCGGCAGCTACAGCGGCGCCTTGGCAATCAACAACACGGGCTCAATCGCGGGCTACTCATACCTCGCCGATGGCGCGACTTCTCACGCCTTCATTTACAGCGGCGGCGTGATGACTGACATCGGCACCCTTCCGGGCTACATGTCAAGTCAGGGCCTAGACATCAACGAGAGCGGCAACGTTGCCGGGGTAGTGTGGGGCAGCGGACTGGCAAATCGGGCGGCTGTCTACCGACAGGGGCAGTGGATCGACATAGGTTCAGATGTATTCATTTCGACCGTAGCCAACGGCCTGAACGATACGGGTGTAGTAGTCGGTCAGGGCGTTGCCCACCAAGGAGACAGCCCACGCGCCCTGCTCTTCATTGACGGGCAAGTCCTGGACCTGAACGACCTGATCGAACCCGTGTTCAGCGAACACTGGGACTTGTGGGCAGCCCAGTCGGTGAATAACTTGGGCCAAATCGTGGGATCGGGCTTCGTTGATGGCGTGAATCACGGTTTCCTTCTCACGCGTGTTGACGTACCAGAACCTGCAACGCTTTCGCTCCTGGCAGCCACCTTCGCGGCTTTCTTTGTCACTCGTCGGCGTCGCTGACTCTCGCCCATCCTCACCCCAGGCGGTGCCGCTTCCTCTTGAGTCCCGAGATTGACCCCCTGACAGGCACCAGCGCCGTAGGCGCCCAATCCAGCAACTCCTGTACAGCGAAGATGTATTGCAGCACCGTTTGCAGGTCGGGCAGGGTTCCGGCTTGGGTTGGCCCCCCGACGGCGGCACTGTCGCTGTCGGCGTAGGTGGCAGGGGCTCGGGCGCTGTCGGGGGCGCCGTGCGTGGGCGCTGTCGGGGTTGGGCTGGGCAGCCCCCGCCTACGGGCGGGCCTCATGGCCTGTCAGCGTCCAGGTTGAAGGTGTCGGGGGAATCGTCGGCGTCGGCGTCGTCCTCCAGACTCACCACGCCCTGCCCTTTGGCCTGTAGCGCCATCCCCCGGAGTAGGGCAAAGGTTCGCGCGTGGGCTTGCTGCGCCTGCAAGGCAGCCCGGAGCATCTGGGCCTTGTTGCCGAAGCCCTTGGCGCGCAGGGCTTCCACCGAGAAGCGCTGCCACAGACTTTCCAGCACGGGGAGTTGCCGGGCCAGCACTTCGAGGCTACGCGCCGAAGTCGGGTCGCGCAGGGCAGCCACGCGCTGGCGCTGTAGGTCCAGGGCCTTTGTCGGCGTCATGGCGGGGTCGCCCAGCGCCAGGGCCAGGAGGTAGGCCGCTGCCTCGTCCTCGGTGGCAGGTGGTTTGCGCGCGGGCTCAAGATCGGTCGAAGTCGGGTTCATGGGCTCTTTCTGGGGGTCGGGGGTGGAATAGTGGGTTCCAAACAAGAATCGTTCTCATCGGGGGGGTTTGAGTGTTCACTTTTCGATCGGTCGTCCTAAACCGGGGGGTTGGGGGGTTTTGAGGGTTCACTTTTCAATCAATGGCCCAAAAAAGATTTGTTTCCTAGAGTGGTTGGAAAGTGAACCCCCCGTCACCCCCCAACCCCCATACCCATGGGGGTATATGACCGATTTCAGCTCCCAACTGCGACGACTCGCCAGACCTTCGTGTTGTCGTGTCCTGCCCGCGTAAGCAGTTTCCAACCCCCTGTAGGTCGGTCCCGCCGGTTCATCAGGACGCGGCCCATGCTGCGGGCTGTCAGCTCGGCCCGGCCCACACACTCCAGCACCGCCGAGCGCAGAGCACCGAAAGGGCTGCCCTCGCCGGCGTGCTGGCCCATCCCGGCCCACTTCACCACGTCGGCGGCAGTGAAGACGGCGCCATCGGCAATCTCATGAAGGGCGCGCAGCAGATCACCTGTCGCTTCGATTTCGGGGTCGCCGGCCGCAGGGTCGGCCAACATGCTGCCGGCGGGGTCACCCAGGGTCCAGGGCAGGCCATCGGCCAGGCCCTCGCGGGCCAGCCACAGCACGGGCTGCCGGCACAGCCGGTTCCAATCCGCGAACCCGCCGGCGTCGCCTTTGATGGTGTCGGGGGCGCCGGCGTCGAAGTAGGCCCTCAGCACGCAACACACTGCCTCTGCGATCTGGCGGCGCTGCTTCAGCGCTTCCGAGACTGGGCAAAACGCGTAAGCCCTATGTGTCGGGTTGATGCCGGCGTCGATTCTCGGCACCACCGTTCGGCGCTGTAGGTCAGCATCGATTGATGCGTTGTTGCCGGTCAAAGTAATCAGAGCCCGGATATCGGCCGTCACCATGCGCGACTGCCCGAGAAACCTGTCAGTCAGCCTGCCCGTTGTGAGCACCGCCGCAAGCGCCGACGACTTCAGGTGTCCTGTTGCATTGTCGGTGCAGTGAAAGAGCAAGCCATCGGCGGCGCCAGCGACCATGCGCTTGCGCATTTCGTCGTCATTGCTCGAACCCGCAAAGGGCGTGACTGCCGGGCGCCGTCCTTCGATCAAGGCGCCCAGCGCACACGCCGCCTTAGTTTTCCCCGAGCCCTGCTGCGAAGCATCAAACAAGTAGGCGGGGCACAGATCGAGCACGGGGCGGCACACTGCCGCGACAACTGCACTGACCATGCCGGCGGCACTGTCGGCGTCGGCGAAGCGGTAAGCACTCCACGGCGCCATCATCGTGACCAGCGCCGCCCTCACTTCCGACACCGAAGGATTGAGCGGCACGCACGGCTGCCACTCGCGGGGCAACTCAAGGTAGAGGTGGGTTTCGTCGTCATAGCCCGGCTTGGTCACTACCCGGCCCGAGGTGGTCACAAGGGGCAGATCAATCATTGCGGCAAGGTATCGGGGCATCAGCATGGCTTTTTCCTTCAAGTGTTTAGGGCAGCGAGCACAAGCCCCGCTGTCTCGCGCTGCAAGTCCATCGGGAGCTGGCCCTTTGCACCTGCCGCAGTGAGCACTACGGATGTGCCCACCAGGTTCATGAGGCGGTCCACAGTCAGAGCGAGTCGGCGCCCTCGCTCGATAAGCACCGGGCCGGTGTCAGTGGCGAACACGTTGTCGAGGCCCGCGACTAACTCTGAAAGCCCACTGACCAGTTCACCCCGAGCACCGCGCACAACTGTCATTCGCTGCTGCGCGGCCCTGAGCCTGTACACGGTGCCGCCGTCGTCCAGGCTGTAGGCGATAGGGGAAGCACTGTGCAAATACAAGCGGCAATCCGGCGAGCCGCTGCGATGCTCGGGGTTGAGCGGGTCGAGGCAATCGGCTTCGTGGTATCGGTCCCGGTCGGCCAGCACCTGCGCCACCGTCACCACCTCGCGCTTGCCCTCTTCATGAACGATGGTCAGCTCGAAGTCCCCGAGCAACATGCCGCCATAGGCAGCATCAACGGCGGCGCTGATGCGGGCTTCAGCCTCCCCCGCGCTCAAGCCCTGCCGAATCAGAGCGGGCAGGCGCCGCGCCACTGTCTCCCCGCGATGCTCTGCGCGACGCTGCATTGCCAGGGGCAGCGCCGCAGCCTTGGCTTGCTCGATCAAACCTTCATAGCGTCCATGTTCGTCAGCGGTTAGGTCGAGCACCTCACGTCGCGAGTCCAGAAATCCGCCTTCGCTCAAGACGACACAAGGGCCGCGCCGCTGCTCAAGGGGCGGCACGCAATCGGCGCCACCTGCGAATATCAAGCGGGCGGCATCGCTGGGCGCAGTGTCGATAGGGCAGCGCTGTAGTAGGGCGCCCGACTTCGACACTTCCACCCGGCCCAGCCCCTCAAGCCAAAATCGCGAGGCGAGAATCTTCATGACTCGCGGCCCATCGCTGGCGTCCTGTAGCAGAACGAAGCAATGCTGCCCACGCAAGCCCGTAAGGTCTTTGTCGCCGTGGTGAATGTGACTTGATCCGCTCGGGCGCCACACAACACCCGCCGACTTCAGCCCGGGTATGAGACGCACCAACCACTGCCATAGATCGGCACGGCTCATGCCCCCTTCGGCACTGGCTGCGTCATGATCGACGAACAACATGCCGGGCGAAGCCTGCAACCCGAAAGCTGCCTTGCCCCGCGCCTTCGCCCCTGGGTGCGCCGGCAGAGCTGCCTTCGTCACGATCTCACCCGCCACCCTGCCATCGTGAGCCAGCGAGGCGCACACGGCCTGATGTGTTGTCACTGTGTCCAGGAGCGCCGCCAGATCAGCGGCGCTGCCGAACTCACGCACGCTGTAGGTGCCATGAGTCATCTGCGCCGCCGATGTTTTCTGCGGCTTCCCCGAGGCGTCGGGTTCCCATCTCTTCGCTAGCAGCGAGCCCGACTCGAAGAGGGTTAGGCGGCCCTTCACAGAAGAACCTCAGCCGGCATCAGCACGTAGCAACCCATCCGGCCCCGGCGCAAGGTTTCGATTCGGTGGGCCCTTCGTAGGTCCATGACCCGCGCCGCTGGCGACGATGCAGCACCAAGCACCGCGCGCAGTTCGGCCGTGGTCTTTGGGCCAGACCGAAGCGCCGCCAGCACCAGCGCGCACTGCCCAGCCTTGGTGTCGTCGCCGGGGTTGAAGTCGGCGCCGGTCACGGTTGCACCTCGCCGTCGGGCAGATACCGAATCGCAGCGCGCAAGACCCGGACGGCGGCGCCGAAGTTGCGTTGCGCCAAGTGGTCGGGGCACTGAGGAAGTGCCCAGGCAGCTCGACCAGCCCAAGCCTGCACCATCAAGGCCATGACGGTTGTTTCCTCGACCAGCACGCTACGGGCACTCTGCCCGGCGCCCGGCGCCCAACCCGGTTTTGGCCCAGGTTCATCAAGGAACAGGCGGGCCAGTTTGTGCAACTGGCCCTTTGTCAGAGCCGGGTCGTTCCTGCCGGCTATGTCGGCGAAAAGTTCACCGCCTTCAGGCCACGGGCCGGGCTGGTTGCGTTTCTTGGTGGGCATGTTGTCGCTTTGGGAGTGAGAGCAGTCGCCACAGTGCCGCCCCCCATTGCCCACCGCAAATCCACCACAAGTCCACCACAAGCCCGCTATTTGAGAGTGTCGGCAATGGTGCCGAAGGCCCCACCCCCAAGGGCAAGCCCGCCGTTCAGCCCCACCCGTCCCCGTTCGGCTTCGGCCTTCTTGCGCAGGGCGTACCCCAGGACTCTGGCGGCGTCCACGCAATCGGGCAGGCTGTAGGTGCCCCGCACCTTTTTGCCGCCCCTCGCCAGCTGTGTGTTCAGTTTCTTGATGCCGTCAGACCAGCCAACACTCGACCCGTTGGAAAGGGTGACAAGCTCCCACCCCGCCATCAATGCTTCTCTGGTCAACCCTGCCGGCGCCTTCGCGCCGCTGGCCTCAAGCCAGCCCAACAGGGTTTCGGTGACCAGCCCTTGCGCCCTGAGCCATTCGCCATGCGCCCCTTCCAGGCACGCTGCCATGGCATCGGGAGCGATGCACTTCTCACTCACTGTTCGATACCGCAGCTTCGAAACCTCGGGCCGGTTCGGTCCCTCGTGCGTGCGCCACATACCGTCGCCGAGCCTGTTGCCTCGATAGTTCGAGGCATAGATGTCGTCGCTGTAGGGGGTGAAGTAAACGCGTTCGTAAGGCTCTTCACGGTGTCGAGGGTGCGTAGCCAAGGCGGCCCGGCGCTCAAGCTGTAGAAGGGCCGTTACTGCCGCCTCATGCTGGGAATGACTGTGCCCCGCCAAGCTCTGATCGGCCATGAGGAGCGCCACCTCCGCGACCGTCAAATCACCTTTGAGTTCCCCTTGCGAGGCAAGCGCCACAACGTCACTCATAGCCCGATTCCTTTGCAGCCCGACTCCCTATGAAGAGTGTCTGTGGCTGCGCGAATCGGGGAGCGCAGGTCGGGTAATTAATCCGACCCTGCCACAGACTCAACGATTGTCGGGGAGGGGTAGCCACCCCCGCAAGCAAAAGCAGCGAGCGCCCCCAGCGCCTCGCACCTTCCCCACGCGCGAACCAGCACGGCCACTGCCCACCCCTCAGAGCCCGTGCGCTCTGTCGAATCGAAGTCGCCCCAGGCTTCGCACTTGAACCAATGCACGAACTCAGGCGCCGGCAGGTGCAGCGCACAGATCAGGGGTGCGTCATCCAGGCACTCCAGCCGCACGCGCTCTGCCTCGGGCGAGCCAGGCGCCACGTCGCACAACCAGAGCCATGCACGCGCCGCCCTGCCCAGTTCATCGGCCGAAGCGTCCATATCGTTGATCGAGAGCGGCGCCCACTCTGCGGGCCTCATGACAGTCAGCGCGGCAATCGTCATGGGCTGGGCCAGAAACTCAAAACCGGCGCCGCTCACGCTGCCACCCGCGCCATCTTCCCCGCCAGCGCCGATCTATCAAGGTGGGTGTATCGAGATAACATCGAAACGGTACGGTGCCCCGAGATCGCCTGAAGCTCCAAGAGGTTGAGCCCGCCGGTACTGGCCCAGTGCGTTATTGCCGTGTGCCGGCAGTCGTGCAAGTGCAGGCATTGAAGGAACCCCGCATCGGGCGCCTTCACGCCGATGCGATCGGCCGCATAGAGTGCCCGGCCACGCGCCACGGCCCGACGAAATGCCAGGGTCAAGGCGTGGGGTCTCTGCACGGGGATCATGCACTCGGTCCCGCGCTCCCGCGCTGCCTCATCCAATCGCTTGAGAGCCGCAAGTGCCTGGGGGTCGAGCGGGCAGAGTCGGTCTGCCCCGTTCTTCGTTTCGACAAGGTGCGCCGTGGCCTTGTCATAGTCAACGTCACCGCGCCGCAGCTTCGCCAGCTCTCCCCGCCTCATGGCCGACTGTAGAAGCACGATCAAGGCATCGCCCAGCCACTTGCCCCGCCCTGTCGCCGCCGCTTCCATCAGGTAAGCCCGTTCTTCAGTCGTCAATACACGGTCGCGGGCAGTTGCTGCGCGCGGCTTGCGCACGCTATGTACCGGGTTGCTGGCGAGCCAGTGTTTGTCCTTCACCGCCCATCCAAGGAACCCGCCGAGCAACCCCAGCTTGCGGGCCACGGTCCCCGCTGCCCGAGTCTTCGCCTGCTCATCTCTCCACGCCGATACCTCGGCCGGCGTCACGTCGCGCAGCAGCTTCGGTGCCAGGGCACTTGCCGCGATCTCATCGAACCAATAGGCATAGGTGTCGGCGCCCTTGAGTCGGTCGCCCACAGCTTCGCGGTATTGCTTCAGGGCCTCACCGAAGGTCAACAGGCTGGCGCCCGTTGGGCGGTCGGTGTCGGCGTCGGGGCAGTAGGTGCCGCTCCTCATGGCCTGTTCTGTCTCCTGTGCCCACTTGCGGGCGTCGCTGGCCTTGTCAAATGCCTTTGCTACGGGCTTGAAGCCCTTGATCCGTACCCTTGCGAGCAGCTTTCCGTTCTTCGTGATGAGGCTTGCCATGATGGTTCCGTTCCTTGGTTGAGTGAACGGACAAACACGGGTTCTAGGGCCGCAAATGGCACCAAGGATGTACACCGCAGCGGGGAAAGTTATTACGAATCAACGATCTGCACCACCTTGACATGGTGGGGGTCGTTGGTTCGAGTCCAATCGCGCCTACCAACATCGGCCCGGTCTTTCGCCTGAAAGATCGGGCCTTTTCGTTGGTGCATCAACCCCTTGGCGTTGATGCTGTCCCTCCCGCTGCGTCGTGAGGCCTGCGGCGGTGCATCGGCTCTGATGAAGGCGGTGATCGCGAAGCCTGCCTGCGGCATGCCGTTCAACCGCCAGGGAGTTCGACCTCGACGCGCAGCCCGCCGCCTGGCGCGGCTTGCAGCAATACGCTCCCGCCATACAGACTGACCAATTCGTGCACGATGGCCAGGCCCAATCCGCTGCCGGGTACCGACTCGTCCAATCGTGCGCCGCGCGCCATCACGACGTCGCGCCGCCCGGCATCGATGCCGGGGCCGTCATCGTCGATCACCACCCGCAGCCTCGCGCCGCTGCGGGACTCGACCGATGTCGCACTGACACGCACCTCGCGCCGTGCCCACTTGCATGCGTTGTCGAGCAGGTTGCCGAGGATTTCCTGCAGGTCCTGGACCTCGCCCGCGAAGGTCAATCCGGGTTCCATCGGCTCGCACAGCAGTGCAAGGTCTCGCCCGGCATGCACGCGTTCCATGACGCGCAGCAATCCGCTGACCACGGGTTGCAGCGCCACGCGCGCGCCAGGCACCCCTTGGGCGGCGGCGGCACGGGCGCGAGCCAGATGCCAGTCGACGTGTCGGCGCGCAACGCCCACCTGTTCTTCGACCAGCGCCGCCAGTTCGGCGGCCGTCTCCGGGCGCTGCAGCGTGCAAGCCGCAGCCTGCGACATCGCCGCCAGCGGCGTCTTGATGGCATGGGCGAGGTTGCCGGCCTGTGTGCGCGCCCTGGCGACGACCTCGGCGTTGCGGTCGAGTACAGCGTTGAAGTCGTCGATCAGGGGCTGCACCTCTGCGGGAAAACGTCCCTCCAGTCGCTGTGCGCTGCCGCCGTGGATGGCAGCCAACGCCCGCTGTAGCGCTCGCATGGGTGCCAGGCCGATGGTCACCTGCGTGAGGGCCGCGGTACACAGCAAAGCGAGCAGGACGGCCAATGAAGCCGCGAGTACACCGTTGAATCGGTCAACCGCCGCAGTGGTCTCATGCAGGTCCGCCGCGACCATCAGTCGCCACGGTGTCGCCGCCACGTCGTCGCGCGTCACGGTGCGTTCCACGAGCAGCAAGCGTGCGTCGCCCGGGCCCGCCACTTCGCGGACGTGAACCACGCCGTCGGCCCGCATGTCGTTCGGCAGCGTCAGCGTGGCATCCCACAGCGATCTCGACCGCAGCAGGCCGCGTTGCTGCGCGCCGCTTGCCCCATCGACCTGCCAGTAAAGGCCGGAATACGGGCGTGACCAGCGTGGGTCGATCAGGGTCTGCGGGTCGATCTGCGGCTGCCCCGTGGCGTCGAACTCCAGGCGTGCCGTGACTTGGTCCAGCTGGGCCGTCAGCGAGCCGCTGAACTGGCGCATCACGTGCTCGCGGAACAGGCTCGCCAACAGCAGGCCGGCCAGTACCAGCGCCACCAGCAAGGCCACCAGCGTGGCCGCCAGCAGGCGGAACCGCAGCGAACGCATCCAGCGCTGGCCCGCCATGGGCTTCAAGCCCTCGCCGCCAGCCGATAACCCATGCCGCGAACGGTCTCGATGGTCTCGGGCGGCAGCTTGCGGCGCAGTCGACCGATGAAGACCTCGATCGTGTTGGAGTCGCGGTCGAAGTCCTGCGCGTACATGTGCTCGGTCAGTTCGCTGCGCGACACCACGCTCCCGGGCCTGTGCATCAGGTACGACAGCAGCCTGAACTCGTGGCTCGTCAGGTTCACCGGGTGCCCGTCCAGGGTGACGCGGCCGCTGCGGGTGTCCAGCGCCAGGGCGCCACACTGAAGCAGCGGAGATGCCAGGCCCTGGGCGCGGCGGATCAGCGCGCGAACCCGGGCCAGCAGCTCTTCCATGTGGAAGGGCTTGGCCAGGTAGTCGTCGGCGCCGGCGTCGATGCCCGCCACCTTTTCGTGCCAGCTGTCGCGGGCGGTGAGGATCAACACCGGCAAGGTCTGGCCTGCCTCGCGCCAGCGCTTGAGTACGCTGAGCCCGTCGAGCACCGGCAGTCCCAGGTCGAGCACCACCGCGTCGAACGGTTCGTTCGCGCCCAGGTGGTGCGCATCGCGCCCGTTGTCGGCGACATCGACCACGTAGCCGGCTTCCTCCAGCCCGGCGCGCAACTGCGCGCGCAGCGTAGGCTCGTCTTCGACCAGCAGCACTCTCATGCGGGCATCGGCGATGTGCAGGGGATCATTTCGGCGCGTCCTTCGCGGGCCTGGCCTTGCGTTCGTCCTTGCGCTTGACCTCGAGCACCTGCCCCGTGCCGGCATCGAGCTCGAGCTTCAGCAACTGTCCATTGGACTGCAGCAGCTTGACCTCGTAGATCCAGCGGCCGCCCTCGCGCTCGAGTTCGAGTTCGAGTACCTGGCCCGGGTGTGTGCGCTGCAGTCGCTCGAGCAGCGTCGAAAAGGGCAGGACCTCGCCGGCCTGGACCGCCGCGCGCGCCCTCTCTTGGTCGCGCGGGTCGCTGCCCCAGGCGACGGGCAGCGCCAAGGCGGTCAACAGCAGCACCACCAGCGTGGTGCGCACCGCGGCCAGGCGGCGGTCGCCACGGTGGACGCAGACGGGTGTGCGGAGGGTATTCACGGCCTGATTGTCTGCCGTCGAGTCTGAACCGCAGATGAACGAGCCCTTCAGGATCGGTTCAAGCGTGCGCCCGAAGAATGGCGCCATCGACCGCTGATGCCGGTCACCCTCAGGAGATGCGATGAACTTCACTTCCTTGTTCGCCATGCGATGCCGCCCACTCCTGCCGATGGCGTGGATCGCGGCGGGTGCAGGTCTAACACTGCTGTCTGTTGCCGCGCAGGCTGCCGATACGTCTGCCGCGCAGCAACTCGAGCGCTGGAGTGCGCAGGCCGGGGCGGCCGGGCGGGCCGACCGTGGTCACGTCTTTTTCTCCGGCCGCCACGGTGGCGAGTGGTCGTGCACTTCATGCCACGGCAACTCGCCGACAACGCCTGGCAAGCATGCCAGCACCGGCAAGGCGATCGATCCCATGGCGCCGGCCGCGAACCCCAAGGCCTTCACCGATACCGCCAAGGTCGACAAGTGGTTCCGCCGCAACTGCAATGACGTGCTCAAGCGCGAGTGCAGCGCGGGTGAGAAGGCCGATGTGCTGGCCTATCTGATCAGTCTCAAGCCATGAAACGACGCACCGTTCGGTCCTCGCAGAAACCCACCATGACACACCCATCCCGACCCCGCACCTGGACCCTGGCCGCCGTTCTCGGCCTGATCGCCATCACCTCTGCCCAGGCCGACGGTGGCAGGCAGATGCCCCTCAACGCACCCCTTGCGTACACGCAGGAATGTGCGTCCTGCCACACGGCCTATCCGCCCGGCATGTTGCCCGCGCGCTCGTGGCAACGCGTCATGGGCGGCCTGGACAAGCACTACGGCACGGATGCCTCGCTCGACGCGGCGACCGTGCAACAGCTCAATGCCTGGCTGCAGGCCCATGCCGGCACCTACAAGAGGGTGCGCGAGCAACCTCCCCAGGACCGCATCACCCGCTCGGCCTGGTTCGAGCGCAAGCACCGAAAGGTCGACTCCTCGGTCTGGAAGCTGGCCAGCGTCAAGAGCGCCGCCAACTGCGCGGCCTGCCACACGGCTGCCGATCGCGGCGATTTCGACGATGACGGCCTGGAATTCCCCGAGGGGCTGGACGCGCGCCTGCGCCGGCCCTGGAACGACTGATCGCGAAAGAGACCCCAGATGCAAACCGCCCCCGCATTTCAGCCCGCCGCCGCCGGGCCCTCAGGCACGTGCGCCGCGCCGCAGCGTCTCGTCACCGACGCGCCCACGCGCATGTTCCACTGGCTGTTCGCGTTGAGCTTCGTCGGCGCCTACCTCAGCGCCGAAGGCGAACGCTGGCGCGCGTTGCATGTCACGCTGGGCTACACGCTGGCCGGCCTGCTGGCATTCCGCGTGCTCTACGGCCTGTTCGGTCCTCGCCACGCCAGCCTGGGGCTCCTGTTGCGCAAGTTGGTCAGCGCGCCGATGTGGCTCCGCTCGGTCGCACAAGCCATCAGCCGCCGCACGACCCACGGTATCAACTGGCGGCAGGGTCAGAACCTGTTGATGGCGCTCGCGGTCGTGGCGCTGCTGGTGATGGTCGTCCCCCTCACGCTCAGCGGCTACGGCACGTACAACGGGTGGGGCGACTTCCTCGGCGGAGATTGGCTCGAAGACGTGCATGAGTTCTTCGGCAATGCCGTCCTGGCCGTGGTGCTCGGCCACATCGCCCTCATCGTGGGGCTGAGCGTGATGCGACGCAAAAACCAGGCGCGGCCGATGCTGACCGGGCGCATCGATGGCGCCGGGCCCGACCTCGTCAAGCGCAACCACGCCCGGCTGGCGGCCCTGCTGCTGATCGCGGTGGTGGCCTTCGTCGGCCTGGAGTGGCAGCAGTCGCCCAACGGGTTGATTCCGGCACAGGGGACGGCGCCGTTTCCGTCGGACCGACACCGGGATGACGATGACTGACGCCGTCCGCAGTGCAAGGCCGGCCAGGCGAACTTCGCCCTGATGGAGTGGTGAGTCTGTGGCAGCCGCGCCCGGAGCGGACAGCCCCGAAACCCCTGCTCACTGCCCGTACCGCCCCGCGGCGGTGAGCAGCGGCCACCGATCGGTTCGAAAGGGCGAGGCGGGCAGCCCCGCCGCGTTCACGAGGTCGGTCTCCTGCGGGTTGTCGACCCAGCCGTAGCGCACCGCCACGGGTGCGGCCACGCCCTCGCGCCAGACTCTGACCGTACGGCCCTGCGCCCGGGCCTGGGCGGGCTGGAAGCGGCCATCGGCCGCGGCAATGGCGAAGCCCTGCAGACTCTGGCCGCCGCCGCGCGAGCGCAGGCCGCCCTCGGCGTGTGCGAACTGCAGCTTGACCCGCCCGTCCCCGACGCGCAGGCCGCGCAGGCCGCGCAGCACCGGCCCGCTGAAGGCGACGGCCTTGCCGTGCAGGTGCCGCAGTGCCCAGGCGGCCAGCCGGTCGCCCACCGGCTGCTTGCGCCGCGGGTGGATGTCGTGGGCATCGCCGACGTCTGTGGCCACCACCATGCCGGTGCGCGGCAGCGAGAGCGCCTGGCGTTGCGCGTCGCGCAGCTCGGCCCAGGTGCTGCCGGCCAGGCTGTTGCGCCCGGCCGGCAGGAAGGACGCCAGTTGCACGTAGTAGAAGGGGAAGTCGCCTTGCCCCCATTGCATTCGCCAGTCCGTGATCAGGCGCTGAAAGGCGCCGGCATAGCGCGCCGCACGCGCCACGTTGCTTTCGCCCTGGTACCAGAGCACGCCGCGCATGCGCAGCGGCAACAGGGGATGCACCATGCCGTTGAAAAGCAGCGTGGGCGCGTCGTTCATGCCCAGTTCGGTGGGTTGCTGCAAAGCCGCCACGCGGGCCTTCCAGGGCCCGGCCAGTGGCACGACCCCTGCCACGGTGGCCAGTTGCGGCACCGCGGCGTCGCCATGCAGGCCACCCCCGCCGCCGGTGTCGGTCACGCGCACGGCAATCGAGTTGCTGCCGGCGCGCAGCACGCCCGCCGGCACGGGCCAGCACCTGGGGGTGTCCCACCCGCACAGGCCGCCGACGCGTTGGCCGTTGACCCAGGCCTCGTCACAGTCGTCCACCGCTCCCAGGTGGAGCGTGGCCGGCCCCGCAGCCTGCGCCGGGCTGAGGTCCACGCGGCGGCGCAGCCAGACCACGCCGTCCACACCGGGCAGGCCTTGCTCCTCCCACAGGCGCGGCACCGCCAGCGTGGGCCAGGCGTGGTCGTCGAGATCCGGCGCTGCGAACGCCGCGGGTTCGGCCTCGGGCGGGGTGACTGGCAGGCCCGGCTGCCAGCCCTGCACGAGCGCCAGGGCGCGCTGGCCGCGGCGAGCCAGCAGCTCCGTGGCGCTGGCAGGCAGGTCTTGCACCTGCGGCGCGAGGTCCGGGTCGGCCAGGGCGGCGCGCGGGCTGGTCCAGGTCTCGAGGTGCGAGCCGCCCCAGGAGCTGTTGATCAGGCCCACCGGGATGCCCAGCTCGCGGCTGAGGCGGCGCGCGAAGAAGTACGCCACGGCGCTGAACTCGCCGGCGGTGGCGGGGCTGGCGACCTGCCAGCGCAGGGCGGCGATATCGTCCGCCGGGCGCAGCGCTGCCTGGTGCGCCACCTTGGCATGGCGGATCAGTGGGTGGTCGGCGGCGGCCACTTCGCGCTCGGCGTCGTCGACGTCCTTGAGAGGCCACTCCATGTTGGACTGGCCAGAGGCCACCCACAGCTCGCCCACCAGCAGGTCGCGCAGCACCAGCTCGTTGCGGGCCAGCACACGCAATTCATGGGGCCCGCCGGCGGGCGCGGCAGGCAGCGTTACCTGCCAGCGGCCGTCGCGCCCGGCCACCGCACTACGCCGGCTGCCGCGAAATACCACGGTCACCAGTTCGCCCGGTGCGGCCCAGCCCCAGACGCGGATCGGCACCTGCCTCTGCAGCACCATGTGGTCGCCGAAGACGCCGGCCAGGCGTGCTTGCGCCAGTGCGCCGGCGCTGCCGAGGAGGGCCAGCGTCAGCACGGCCAGGGTACGGCGCCAGCCGCCCCGCGCCGGCTGAAACGGCCTTTCGTCGGGCCTCAGCGCGGCGTCCACACGAAGGTGGCGATGCTTTCGCGCGGCATCGCGTACTCGAAGACCTGCCCGCCCTGCGTCACCGTCATGGGGCGGGTGGCCGCGGCCGTGTTGCACACGATCAGGGCCACCGTGCCGTCGTCGGCATTGCGAAAGGCCACGCTCTCCAGCCCGTCCACCGCCGCGGTGGAGGCGATGCGCTGCGCACCGGCGCGCACGAACTTGCTGGCATGGGCCAGTGCGTAGTACTCCAGGTTGCGCGTGACGTGGCCGGTGCGCGAGTCGATGGTGACGACGCCGCGGCAGTCCTTGCAGCCGCCCAGGTGGGGGCCGAAGTTTTCGTCCAGCGCCAGGTTCCACATCAGCACGCCGCGCGCCCAGCCGCGCGTGCTGCCGATGATCAGGTGGCGCACCATCCAGGGCAGGGTCTCGGACCAATTGGTCTTCCACTCGCCACCGGAACATTCGGTGAACCAGGTGTCCTTGTCGGGGAAGGCGTCGTGGACGGCGGCCTGCACCTGCACGTTGCCGGCGTAGCAGTGCCAGGCCACGCCGGCGACGAAGGGCCGCGCCACCGGGTCGGCCAGCACCGCCATCGGCGACTGCGGCTCGTCCCAGTTGTGGTCCCAGTCGATGAGTTGCACCTTCAGGCCGCGCTGGGCCAGCAGCGGGCCGACATGCTGGCCGATGAGCTTGGCGCGCTGCGCCGGGTCCAGGCGCATGCCTGGGTAGTCCGGCGGTTCGAAGTGCGGCTCGTTCTGCAAGGTCAGCGCGAAGATGGGCACGCCTTCGGCGCCGTAGGCCTCCACATAGCGCACCAGGTAGCGCGCGAAGACGTCGAACATCTCGGGCTTGAGCGTGCCCTTGATCAGGCTGTCGGTCGTCTTCATCCAGCCCGGCGCGCTCCATGGAGAGGCCATGATCTGCAGCTTGGGGTTGATCGCCAGGGCGCGCTTGATCATGGGCAGCACGTCGGCGCGGTTGGCGTCTATGGAGAAGCTGGCCAGCGCCATGTCGGTCTGGCCGGCAGGGCGATCGGCCAGCGAATAGTGCGTGCGCGAGAAGTCCGACGCGCCTATGGTCAGCCGCATGAAGTCGAAGCCCACGCCCGTGGTGCCGCGACCGAACAGCTCTTGCAGCAGCGCTTCGCGTTGGGCCTCGGACATGCGGTTCTGCAGCAGCCAGGCCGAGGCGTCGGTGAGGCTGGCGCCAAAGCCCACCATGGTCTGGTAGCGCAGGGCCGGGTTGACATCGACATTCACCGCCAGCGCCGCCCTGTCGGCAAAGGCCAGACCGGTTTCACGCGCCAGCAGCCGGGTCTTGTCGCCGGTCGTGACCCAGGCCTCGACGCCGGGGCCGGTGGTCGGTCCGCTGGGAGCCGGCGCCACCGCGCTGGAGCCGCAGGCGCAGACAAGCGCCACCAGCGCCAGGTTTGCCGTGAGGAAGTTTCGTCGGACGAGGTGGTTCATGGTTTGGGCAGGGAAGAAGTCCGCGTCGCTCAGTCAAGGACCAGCCGCACCGCGACGGGATGGTGGTCGGACGGATAGCGCCGGTCGAGCGAATCGCTGAGCACGCCGTACTTCAGCACGCGCCAGCGCGGGCCGACGAAGACGTAGTCGATGCGCTCGAGCATGGGCGCGTCGAGCTTGAAATCGTTGAAGGTGCCCAGCGGGCCGTAGGGCGGCGTCTCGCTCGCGGCGCGGGCATCGCGCAGCGCGCCGCCGAAGGTGCGGATGGCGTCCATGCCCGGCGTGGAATTGAAGTCGCCCATGCAGATGACCGGCTGCCCGCCCGCGATCTCGGCGATCTTGCGCAGCATCAGCAGCGCCGACTCGCGCCGCGCCGCCACGCCTTCGTGGTCGAAGTGCGCGTTGAAGACGAAAAAGGTCTTGCCGCTGGTTCGGTCGGACAACTTCACCCAGCTGGCGATGCGCTTGCAACAGCGCCCGTCCCAGCCTATCGAGGGCACGTCGGGCGTGGCGCTGAGCCAGAAGTGGCCGGTCGCCAGGCGTTCGAAGCGGGCACGGCGGTAGAAGATGGCGGCGTGCTCGCCGGCCGACTGGCCATCGTCGCGGCCCACGCCCACGCGTGCGAACTCGGTCATCTCCTCGAGGTCGCGGATCTGCTCGGGCATGCCTTCCTGGGTGCCCAGCAGGTCGAACTCGTGGTACCGGATGAGCGCCTTCACGGCCTCCTTGCGCTGCGGCCAGGCATTGGCGCCGTCCTCGCTCAGGTTCAGGCGCAGGTTGTAGGTGGCGGCGTTCAACGGCGCCGGGCCCGCCGCCTGCGCGGGTGCGCAGGCCAGCCACAGCAGCACGCACAGGAACACGCGTGCGCCGCTCATGCCGCGGTCGCGCAGTTCTTGGCGATGAACTCGGCGTGCGTGGGCATCACCGCCACGCACTTGCTGATCACCCCTTCGATGTCGCCCAGGAAGGCCGCGACATGTTCCTTGGTGTGCAGATCGGCCAAGGGGTGGTAGCCCCTGGGACGCACGCGCTGGCCGATCATCACCTGCAGCCAGCTCAGCTCGCCGAACAACTCGCCGTCGACGCGAAAGATGCGCGCGTTGCTGCGAAAGAGGTCCATCTTGTGCTGCAGCGTGGCCGGGATGTCCATGTGGCGGCAGTAGTTCCAGAACGGCGAATCGTCGCGCTCGGTGGCCTTGTAGTGCAGGACGATGAAGTCGCGGATCTGCTCGTACTCGGTCGTCACCTGGCGGTTGAATTCCTCGATGTCCACTGCGTCGAAGCCGGCGTGCGGAAACATCGTCACCAGGCGCGCGATGGCGGTCTGGATGAGGTGGATATTGGTCGACTCGATGGGCTCGAAGAAGCCCGCGGCCAGGCCGATGGCCACGCAATTGCGATTCCAGACCTGTTTGCGCCGCCCCGGCACATAGCGGATGAAGCGCGGGTCGGCCATCTGCTCGCCGTCCAGGTTGTTGAGCAGGATCGCGCAGGCCTCGTCGTCGCTCATGAACCTGGCGGAATAGACATGGCCGTTGCCGGTGCGGTGCTGCAGCGGAATGCGCCACTGCCAGCCCGCCGAATGCGCGGTCGAGCGCGTCAGCGGCAGCAAGGGCGCGGCCGACTCGCAGGGCACGGCGATGGCGCGATCGCAGGGCAGCCAGTGGCGCCAGTCGTCGTAGCCGGTCATCAGGGTCTGTTCGATCAGCAGGGCGCGGATGCCGGTGCAGTCGATGAACAGGTCGCCCTCGATGGTCTCGCCGTTTTCCATCACCAGGGCAGTGATGAAACCGTCGCCCTCGCGCTGCAGCACCTGGCCGATCTTGCCCTCGGTGCGCACCACGCCGCGCTTCTCGGCGAAGGCGCGCAGGTAGCGGGAGTACAGCCCGGCGTCGAAGTGAAAGGCGTTGGCGATATCGCCCAGTGGCGAGCCGGGCATCTGGGTCTGGGTGCGGATGAACTTGGCCTGCGCCGGCGCGGCGGTGTTGATCGAGTACGCGCCCAGCGGGCTGACATCGCCCTCGCGCTGCATGCGCAGCCAGTAGTGATGGAAGGGGATGCCGTCCATCTCCTGCCCGATCTTGCCGAAGCCATGGATGTAGCGGTCGCCGATGCCCCCCCAGTTGACGAACTCGATGCCGAGCTTGAAGGTGCCCTGGGTGGCGCGCAGGAACTCGTCTTCGTCGATGCCCAGCGCGTGGTTGTAGTTCTTGATGTTCGGGATGGTGGCTTCGCCGACGCCGATGATGCCGATTTCGTCGGACTCGACGAGGCGGATCTGGTACTGCTCATTGAGCAGCTTGGCCAGCGCGGCGGCGGTCATCCATCCGGCGGTGCCGCCGCCGGCAATGACGATGCGGCGCACGGGGGTGAGGGTCATCATGTCAGCGCTCCGGTTGAGGCAGGGTCATAGGGTGGATCACAGGCGTGCTTGGCTGGCCTGGTCGAAGAGCGAGACCTTGGCGCGGTCCACCGTGAAACGCACGCTGTCATCGACCTGAAGCGCCGGCTCGTCGTGCACCACCACCGAGAGCGTCAGGCCTGCGGTCTGCAGCCACACCACCTGATGGTTGCCCATGGGCTCCACCAGTTGCACGGTGCCGCTCCATTCGCCGTCGGCGCGCAGCTGCAGGTGCTCGGGCCGGATGCCCAGCACGACCGCCTTGGCGCTGGCCGGTGCCGCGGTGAAGGTGTAGCCCGTCAAGTCCAGCGCCAGGCTGGACGAGGTGAACGCCGGCCCGGCCGGTTGCGTCGTCAGCGTGCCGGGGATGAAGTTCATGCCCGGCGCGCCCAGGAAGCCGGCCACGAAGAGGTTGTCGGGCCGCTCGTAGACCTCGGCCGGTGCGCCGATCTGCTGCACCTTGCCCGCGCGCATGACGACGATGCGCGTGGCCAGCGTCATGGCTTCCGCCTGATCATGGGTGACGTAGATCATGGTGCTGCCGAGCTTGCGGTGTAGCAGCTTGAGCTCGCGGCGCAGTTCGGTGCGCAGCTTGGCGTCCAGGTTGGACAAGGGCTCGTCGAAGAGGAAGACACCGGCCTCGCGCGCCAGGGCGCGGCCTATGGCCACGCGCTGGCGCTGGCCACCCGACAGCTGCGCCGGCTTGCGCTGCAGCAGCGCCTCGAGCTGCAACATCTGCGCGGTGCGCCGCACGCGGCTTTCGATCTCCGCCTTGGGCATGCCGGCCACGCGCAAGCCGAAGGACATGTTGCGCTCGACCGTCATCAAGGGGTACAGCGCATAGGACTGGAAGACCATGCCGATGCCGCGCTCGCTGGGCTCGGCGTGCGTCATGTCGCGGCCGCCGATCTCGATCGAACCTTCGGCGACGTCGATCAGGCCGGCGATGCTGTGCAGCAGCGTGCTCTTGCCGCAGCCCGAGGGGCCCAGCAGGACGAGAAACTCCCCCACGTCGACGTCCAGATCCAGGCCCTGGATGACGGCCTGGCTGCCGAAGCGGATGCTGAGGTTGCGGACGCTGACGCCGTTCATGCGAGGGCCTGGTTGCGGCCGAGGCGCTGCGCCATCAGCCAGGGGTAGAGGTCGGGGTCGGCGTAGGCCTCATCCCAGGCGTTGTGGCCGACGCCCGGGTAGACGATCAGCTGCGCCTGGCCGCCGCAGTCGCGCAGCGCCTGCACCATGGCCTGCTGGCGCGCCAGCGGCACGACGCTATCGGCCTGGCCGTGGTAGGCGCGCACGGGCACGCCACGCATCGCGCAGGCCCGCGCCGGGTCCCCGTAGCCGCACACCGGCGCGATGGCTGCCAGCTGCTCGGGGTAGGCCGTGGCCCAGTCCCAGGCGCCGTGGCCACCCAGGCTCAGGCCGGTGACGGCGATGCGCTGGGCGTCGATGCGCAGGCGCCGCTGCAGCGCCTGAGACAGCGCCTGCAACTCGTGCGGGTCCCAACGGCGGTCCACGTCCAGTTGCGGCGAAGCCAGGATGAAAGGGAACTCGCGGCCCTGGTCGACGAGCCTGGGCGGGCCCTGGGATTTGACCGCCTGCAGGTCGCTGCCGCGCTCGCCCGAGCCGTGCAGGAAGAAGACCAGTGGCCAGGGCGGGTTGTCGGCGGCGTAGCCGGGCGGGAGGTACAGCCACAGGCGCTGGGTCGAAGGTGGCCCATTGGCGGCCACCACCTCCATGCGCAGCGCCTGCTGTCCGGGCTTGAGCGCGGCCTTGCCACCGGCCGCACAACCGGCAATCCAGAGGCCACCGGCGAGGACCTGACGTCGGGCGCTGTCCATGCCTTCAGCCCTTCACCGCGCCGGCCGCGATGCCGCGCACGAACCAGCGCCCGGAGACGAGGTAGACCACCAGCGGCACCATCGAGGTCAGGATGGTGGCCGCCATATTGACGTTGTACAGACGCTCGCCGGTGGTCGTGTTGATCACGTTGTTGAGCTGCACCGTCATCGGCAGGTTCTCGCTGCCGGCGAAGACCAGGCCCAGGATGTAGTCGTTCCACACCCCGGTGATCTGCATGATGGCCGCCACGATGACGATGGGCGTGGACATCGGCAGCATGAGCTGCGCGAAGATGCGCCAGAAACCGCCGCCGTCGATGCGCGCGGCCTTGAACAACTCCTGCGGGATGGATGCGTAGTAGTTGCGAAAGAGCAGCGTCATCACCGGCATGCTGAAGACGATGTGGATGGCCACGATGCCGGGCAGCGAACTGAACAGGCCCACCGCGGCCAGGATCTTCACCAGCGGGTAGATCATCACCTGCACCGGGATGAACGCGCCCAGCATCAGCACCGCGAACAGCAAGCCGGCGCCGCGCGGGCGCCAGAAGCTCAGCGCGTAGCCGTTGAGCGCGCCGATGAGGATGGGCAGCACGGTGCTGGGCACGACGATCAGCACCGAGTTCCAGAAGCCCACCCGGATGCCGTCGCACGACGCGCCGGTGCAGACCTCGCTCCAGGCGGCTCGCCAGGGTTCGATCGTCACGTGCGAGGGCAGGGCGAAGAGGTTGCCGAGGCGGATCTCGTCCATGGTCTTGAGCGAGGTCACGACCATGACATACAGCGGCGCCAGGAAGAACAGCGCGGCCATCAACAGGAAGGCGTAGATGCCGATGCGCGCGGGCTTCATTGGAGCCCCCTACGGCGCTGCGCGCCGGTCCCCCCAAGGGGGAGCGAGCGCCTTCGGAACGGCCGTGCGGCGCTCATGCGCTGGCCTCACGCTCGGCCTTGCGGCTGCGCGCGTAGATCAGCGGCGCGGCCAGGGCCACCACGGTGAGCAGCAGCACCATCGAGCCGGCCGAGGCCAGGGCGATGTTGGCGCGGCCGAAGAGGTGGTCCATGATGAACCTGGCCGGCACGTCGCTGGCTGTGCCGGGGCCGCCCTGCGTCATCGAGACCACCGAGTCGAAGACCTTCACCACGCCGGTGAAGAGCAGCACGAAGACCGTGGCCACCGTGGGGGCCAGCATCGGCAGCACGATGGAGACATACACGCGCCAGGCCGGGACGCCGTCGATGCGCGAAGCCTTCCAGATCTCTTCGTCGATGCCACGCAAGCCCGCCAGCATCAGCGCCATCACCAGGCCCGAGGCCTGCCAGACGGTGGCGATGACGATGGTGTAGATGACCTTGTCCTGGTCGATGATCCAGTCGAAGGTGAAGTTGTTCCAGCCCATCTGGCGCACGGCGCGCTGCAGGCCGTCGCCGGGGTTGAGCACCCATTGCCAGACCAGGCCGGTGGCGACGAAGGACATTGCGTAGGGGTAGAGGAAGATGGTGCGCAGCAGGCCCTCAAAGCGCACCTTCTGGTCGATGAACACCGCCAGCAGGAAGCCGATGACCATGCAGGCCGCGATGAACAGCACGCCGTAGACGGCCAGGTTGTGCAGCGAGAGCAGCCAGCGCTCGTTGTCGAACAGGCGCTCGTACTGCGCCAGGCCGACGAAATCGCTTGACGGGAAAGTGCGCGAGCTCGACATCGACACGCGCAGCGACCACAGCGCCGTGCCCAGGTAGCCCACCAGCACGGTCAGCGCCATCGGCAGCAGCGCCGCCCAGGGCACGATGCGGCGCCAGGTCGCGCCACCAAGCAGCCGCCGCGGAACCGGCTCCGCCGGGCCGCTGGCGGCGCCCCCCTGGGGGGGAGCGCCGAAGGCGCTTCGGGGGGGGGTCATTTCAACGCCGCGGCGATGTCCCGCTGCACCTTCTCGACCGCGATATTGCGGTTCCAGTAGGAGGTCAGGATGTCGGCCAGGGCGCCATTCTGGTCGGGGGTCAGATAGATCTCGCCGTTGCCGAGCTGGCGCGACTTGTCCTTCATGATGGCAATGCCCTGCTGGGCGCAGAGGTCCATCTTCGAGGCATCGACGTCGGTGCGGATCGGGATCGAGCCTTTCTTCATGCTGAAGGCCACCTGCGTGGCCGGCGCGGTGACGACCGTGGCCAGCAGCTTCTGCGCCTTGATGGCCTCGGGCTTGCTGGTCTTGGGGAACACCAGCACGTCGCCCTGGATGATGTAGGGCGAGGCCGGGCCGAAGCCGGCGATGCAGCCGTAGTCGCGCCCGGGCTGCTGGCCGGCGAGCGAAAACTCGCCTTTGGCCCAGTCGCCCATGAATTGCACGCCGGCACGGCCGGTGATGAGCATCGCCGTGGCGTCGTTCCAGTTGCGCCCGGGCGAGCCCTTGTCGACATAGCCCTGCAGGCGCTTGAAGGTCAGCAGCACCTGCTTGAAGGCGTCGGACTGGATGGCCTTGGGGTCGCGGTCGCGCAGCACCTTGAGGTAGAGCTCGCGCCCGCCCACGTTGGTGAGCACGGCGGTGAAGACGATGTTGTCCTGCCAGCTCTGCCCGCCATGCGCCAGTGCGATGAGGCCGGCGGCCTTGAGCTTGTCGAGCGCGGCGAAGAGCTCGTCCATGGTCCTGGGCTCGGCGGCGATACCGGCCTGCTTGAACGCGGTTTTCGAAGTCCAGATCCACGCGGGCATGTGAATATTCACCGGCACGGCGTAGTAGTGGCCCTTCACGCGCACGACATTGAGCACCGTCTCGGGCAGGAACTTGTCCCAGCCGTCGCGCAGCGCGACCTCGTCGATATGGTTGAGCATGCCCTGCTCGACGATGTCGAGAAACTGCTTGCTGGTATTGAACTGCGCGGCCGTGGGCGGGTTGCCGCCGATGATGCGGTTGATGGCCACCGCACGCGCCTGCTCGCCCAGGGCCACGGCCATGTCCGCCCACTGTCCGCCGGCGGCGCGGTAGGCGTCGGCCAGGGTCTTGACGGCCGCCGATTCGCCGCCCGAAGTCCACCAGTGGATGACTTCGGCGCGCGGGCCGGCGGGCTGGGCACCGGCGAAAGTGACCCAAGCCAGTGCCGCGGCGGCGGCGAGGGTCCTGAGGCGGGTGTTCATGGGCAAGCCCTTGCTGTTTCAGCCGTGAAGGAACTGCGCGTACCACTGGCCGCTGGCCTTGAGGGTGCGCTGCTGCGTGGCGTAGTCCACGTGGGTGATGCCGAAGCGGCGTAGATAGCCTTCGGCCCACTCGAAATTGTCGAGCAGGCTCCAGGCGAAGTAGCCCTTCAGCGGCACGCCGCTGGCCACGGCCTCACGGCAGGCCTCGATGTGGCGGGCCAGGTAGCTGCAGCGCTGCAGGTCGCGGATGCTGCCGTCGGGCTGCACCACATCGTCGAAGGTGGAGCCGTTTTCCGTGATGTACAGCCGCGGCGGCGCGTAGTCGCGGTGGATGCGCTGCAGCAGCGTCACCAGGCCTTGCGGCGAAACCTCCCAGCCGAAGGCGGTGCGCTCCACGCCCGGCCGCTCGACCACGCGGGTGGCGATGTCGCCGGCGCCGGGTGCGTCGGCCACGACTTCGGGGAAGTAGTAGTTCACGCCCAGGAAGTCGGTGGCGGTGGCGATGGTGTCCAGGTCGCCTGGCACCACCGTTGGTGGGTTAGTGCCCAGCAACGCCAGCACGTCGGCCGGGTAGCCGCGGCCGTGCAGCGGGTCCAGGAACCAGCGGTTGCGCGAGCCATCGTGCCGCAGCGCCGCCGCCGCATCGGCCGCGCTGCCACTGGCGGGGACGATGGGGTGCAGGCTGAGCGTGATGCCCACTTGCGCGCCTGCGCTGTTGCGGCGGACCACGGGGATGGCCTGGCCGTGTGACAGCAGCAGGTGGTGCACGACCTGGATCGCCGTCTTCCAGCTTTTGATACCCGGCGCGTGGTGGCCTTCGAAATGGCCGAGGAAGGCCGTGCACCAGGGCTCGTTGTGCGTGATCCAGTGCTTGACGCGGTCACCCAGGTGGCGCGTCACGAGGTCGCTGTACTCGACGAAGGCCTCCACCGTGTCGCGCTGCGCCCAGCCGCCGGCGTCCTGCAGCGCCTGCGGCAGGTCCCAGTGGTAGAGCGTGGCCCAGGGCTGGATGCCACGTTCGAGCAGGCCATCGACCAGCCGCGAATAGAAGTCCAGCCCCTTGGCGTTGGGCTTGCCGCGACCGCTGGCCTGGATGCGTGGCCAGGCCACCGAGAAGCGGTAGGCATTCACCCCCAGGCTGCGCGCCAGGTCCAGGTCCTGCGGCCAGCGGTGGTAATGGTCGCAGGCGACGGCGCCGCTGGAGCCGTCGCGGATGTGGCCTGGCGTGGCACAGAAGCGGTCCCAGATCGACTCGCCGCGGCCGTCCTCGTGCACCGCGCCTTCGATCTGGTACGAGGAGGTGGCGCAGCCCCAAAGGAAGTCGGCACCGAAGTCGGCGCGCTTGGGCATGGGCTTGGGCAGGGCGTCGGTGTCTGGCATGGTGCTTCCGGGTCCGAGGTCGAGAATTCGCCAGGCTACAGGCTCGCGCGCGGCGGCACCGCGACGCAGGGCGTGGCGTCGGCGTCCTTGGCGGCGCCGGCGGCGATGCGGATATGGGCCACCGCCGCGGTCAAGGTGCCGCGCGTGGCCAAGATGAAGGGGGTGTCGACGCGGCTCAGGTCGACCCCGGCGGCGGCGAAGCAGGCCAGCGGAATCTTCAAGCTGTGCCTGGCCTGCAGCGGCAGGTGCCGCAGCAGCGCCGTGAGGTCGAGCGCGCCACAAGGCGCCGTGCAGCCCATGGCCAGTGTCACGGTGTCGGCAGGGGCCTGCTCCACGCGCAGCTCGAAGACCAGCGCTGCATCGCGCCAGGTGGCAAGTTCAGCGCGCTGCGCCGACCAGGCCACCAGCCGTGCCGGGCCGGCCCAGGCCACGCGCTTGGCGTCCTGCTGGGTATTGATCTGCACTGTGGTCACGCGCAGGCCGGGCAGCTCGAGCACGGCGTTGGGGTCGGTGGGCACGCCGGTGTCGGGCCAGCGCTGGTCCAGGCTGGCCACGTGCATGGTGTAGGGCGGCTGCACGGTCGTGTTGAAGATCTGCAGCACGGCCGGGGCACCGCAGCCGCTCTCAGGGGTGGCTTCGTCGAGCCGACCCAGTGGCGCGGCCCGGGCTGCACCGGCATAGCTCAGGCCATGGCCCAGCGCGAACAGCGGCGCGTCGCCCGCGTCGCCGGCATTCAGCGGCGTCTGGCACGCCGCCCTGGGCCAGGAGAACGACAGCCGGCCCGTGAAGTCGTGGCCCGTGCCGCCCGCCGCCGGCTTGAACAACACATCGGCCACGCCCTTGCCCTCGGTGCCCGGCAGCCAGGCGGCCACGAAGGCGTCGGAACGGTTGAGCAGGTCATTCACCCACAGCGGCCGGCCCGACAGCAGCACCGTGACCACCGGACGGCCCTTGCCCGCCACGGCATTCAACACGGCAAGGTCTTCGGGGTGGCGGCCGCTGTGGCGCAGCGTGCCCGAGGGCGTGATGTCGCCGTTGCCCTCGGCGTAGGGGGTCTCGCCGACGACGGCGATGACGGCAGCGAAGGCGGCCACGTCCACGCCCTTGGCGTCGGCGCTGAAGACGACCTTGCCCGCGCCCGCGGCCTCGGCGATGCCGGCCAAAAGGGTGTCGCCCGCGGGGAAGTCTGCGTTGGCGTTGTCGGTGCCCTGCCAGCCCAGCGTCCAACCGCCGGTCTGGTTCTGCAGGCTGTCGGCGCCCTTGCCCACCACCAGGATGCGCTGGCCGCGCGCCAGCGGCAGCACGCCGCCGTCGTTCTTCAGCAGCACGAGCGACTTGCGCACCGCCTCGCGTGCCAGTTCACGGGCCTGCAACGCAGCCTCGCGCCCGGCATGGGCGCTGCTCGAAGGCCGCTGGCCGAAGAGCCCGGCGCGCATCTTGACGCGCAGGATGCGCGTCACGGCGTCGTCGATGCGCGCCATGGGAATCTGCCCGCTGCGCACCTGCGCCACGGTGTGGGTGATGAAGGCCTTCCAGTCCTCGGGCACCATCACCATGTCGATGCCGGCGTTGATGGCCTGCGCACAGCTGGCGTTGCTGCAACCGGGCACCTGTCCGATGCCGTTCCAGTCGGACACCACGAAGCCGTCGAAACCCATCTTGGTTTTCAGCACATCGGTCAGCAGCGCGCGGCTGCCGTGCAGCTTGCCGTGGTCGACGCCTGCGGCCACATCGTTCCAGCTGTTGAACGAGGCCATCACCGTCTGCGCGCCGGCGCCCAGCGCACCGTAGTAGCCGCGGCCGTGGATGTTGATCATCTCGGCCAGCGTGCTCGGGTTGATGCCCTGGTCGCGGCCGAATTCGGTGCCGCCGTCACCGATGAAGTGCTTGGCCGTGGCCACCACGTTGCCGTCGTCGGCGAAGCGGCCCTGCAACCCGCGCACATAGGCCGCCGCGTAGGTCTGCACCAGCGCAGCGTCTTCCGAGAAACTTTCGTAGGTGCGGCCCCAGCGGTCGTCGCGCGCCACGGCCAGCGTCGGGGCGAAGACCCAGCCGATGCCGCTGGCGCGCACCGCGCGCGCGGTGGCCTGCGCCACGCGCTCGACCAGTGGCGCGTCGTGCGCCGCGCCCAGGCCGATGTGGTGCGGGAAGACCGTCGCGCCGTAGACGTTGTTGTGGCCGTGCACGGCGTCGGTGCCCCAGATCAGCGGCACCGGCACCCGCATGTCGGTGGCCATGGAGGCGTCGTGCAACTGCTCGGCCAGCTTCAGCCAGTCCGCCAGGCGCGCGCGCTTGTCGCCGCCGGGCCATGAGCCCCCCCCGTTGAGCACCGAGCCGATGTAGTGGCGTGTGACCTCGGCGGGCGTGATCTTGCCGATCTCGGGCTGCGTCATCTGCCCGACCTTCTGCTCCAGCGTCATGCCCGACACGATGGCCGCCACGCGGGCTTCCAGCGCCGGGTCGCGGGCGATGGCGCTGGCGATGGTGGGCCAGTCCGTCAGCGGCCACTGGGTCATCGCAGGAGAAGCCGGTGCAACCAGGCTGCCGGCGCAGGCCGACAGGAGCCAAGCCGACAGGGTGGCGCAGGCCAGCGTCGCGACGCGTAACGAGGGAAGTGGGGTCATCGGGTAGCGGACATGGGTCGTTGCGGACCGGGGCTGCTGCGCGCCGAACCCGCCGCGGAATCGAACGCGCCCCCGGCCAGAATCAGCCTGGCAGGGGGCGCGCGAAGCCGTTCGCCCGCGGCGGGGTCAGAGCTTGTAGTTCACGCCGAACAGGTACTGACGGCCATACTTGTTGTACTCCAGCGGCGCAATCACGTCGCCGAAGCCATTGCCCTGCCGCGTGGCGTAGGGCGAGTCGGTCAGATTGTTGACCTGGAACAGCACACCCAGGCCCTTGAGGCTGCCGCTCTGGAACTCGTAGCCGAGCTGAAGTTCGACCTGCCGGTCGGCCAGGATCTCGTCGAACGAGCGTGCGTTGTGCAGGCCGGTGATCTCACCGCGGAAGGCCGAGCGGTAGCGATGGCTGATGCGGGCGGAGAAGCCGTTCACCTCGTAGTACGCGGTCAGGCTGGTCACGACGCGGGAAAGACCGGGCAGCTTTTCCGGCGCGCCCGGGCCGCTGGGTTGCAGGTTGCTCTCGTTGACCGAGGCACTGGCGATGAGGCCGATGCCGTCGAGCGATTTGCTGAACAGGCCGCCGTCGATCGACCCGGTGAGCTCCACCCCCGAGACATGGCCACCCTGGCCATTGACCGGACGGGTGAACAGGCCGATGGGGCTGCTGGCGACGTTGCCGCTGGTATTGGGGATGCCCGTGAAGTCGTAGGGCAGGGTCTGGGTGTAGATGTAGGTGTCCAACTGCTTGTAGAAGCCCGCCACCGCCACGTAGCTGCGCTTGCCCAGATATTTCTCGAAAGACAAGTCGTAGGAGGTGGCGCGCCAGGGTTCGAGTTGCGGGTTGCCGCCGCTGCCGCTCCACAGATGCGAGGTGGCACTGACGCTGGCCGAAGCGCCGGCCCGCATGTCGTCCATGCGGCCGCGGGCCAGCGTCTTGGCGATGCCCGCACGAAGCAGCATGTTCGAGCCCAGGTCGAAGCTCAGGTTCAGGCTGGGCAGCACGTCGTCATAGGTCGTGCCGCGAGTGGTTTCCGAGACCGTGCCACCGACGCTCGAGAAACCGTGCGAGCTTTGGTCGCTGTGCACCAGCTGCAAGCCGAGGTTGCCCGTCACCGGCACACCCCAGGTGGTGTCCATGCTCAGCTTGACATAGGCCGTGCTGACCTTCTCGCTGACCTCGTAGTTGCGGTTGATGATTTCGCCTTCGGCCGTGGGCGCGACGTCGTAGTACTTGCCCAGCACGCCGAGCACGTCGTAGGCCAGCACCGAGGGAATTCCGGCGAAGGCCAGCGAGGTGGCCGGCTGCAGCAGGTCCGACGACACCCCCACCGGAGCGCGCGCGTTCTTCAGATTGGCGGTCTGCTCGTTCATCTGGCGGTCCTTCTGGCGCCGGGTGTAGTCCACGCCGAAGTCGACACCGCTGAACATGCCGCCGAGTTCACGCCGGCCTTCGAGGCGCAGCGCCTTGATCTCGTCGGACATCACCGGCTTCTTCCACAGGGCGTCGTGGCTCCAGACCGCCGGGTCGCTGAGCTTGACGTTGTTGACGTCGGCGTAGTTCAGGCCAGGCACCAGGCTGGGGAAGCCCGAACCGGTGGGGATATTGATCGCAAACGTGCCCGTCTGCTTGGCGGCACCGGCGTAGGGGCCGGCGTAGGTCTCGATGACGTTCTCGTCGCGACGAGCGCTGCTGTAGCTGAGGTCGGCCACCGCCGACCAGCCGCCGCCCAGCTTGACGAGGGTGTTCCAGCCCGCCGACTTGAGCGTGTCGTCACGGGTGTTGAGATCGTTGCGCACCACCTGCACGACGTTGGCCAGGTTGGCCTGCGTGACCAGCGTGGTGGAGCCGCCGACCGGCGTGGTCACCACGTTGGTGTAGGCCACCCCCGGCACGCCGTTCCAGTTCTCGCCCAGGCCGCCCATCAGGCCGCGCATGGTCTCGTCCTTCTTGAACTTGGAGTAGTACAGGTCCAGCGTGCTGTGCACGTCCTTGTTGGGCTTGTACTCGAGCACAGCCATCAGGCCGTCGCGCTTCTGGCTGCTGGAAACGGCGGTGGCTTCGTAGCCGTTGAGGTAGGTCGAGCCGGTCGGGCCGCCGCTGGGCTGGCCGCAGCCCCAGTCGGCGCGGCAGGTGGACGGGAAGGTCGAGAAGCCCCAGGCCTTGTAGTGCAGCTGCTGCACCGGCGTATCCAGGTGCGCCGCACCCAGCGCCAGGCCGATGGTGTTGTCGGCGAACTGGTCGACGTAGGACGCGCTGAAGCGGTTGCCCTGGGTCTTGGTATTGGCGTTGAGCTGGCCCTGCGAGTTGGACTCGACGCGCGCGTTCAACGCGATCTGGCGGCCGCGGTAGTCCAGCGGGCGGATCGACTTCAGGTCGATGGTGCCCGACAGGCCCTGGCCGATGACCGTTGCCGTGGGGGTCTTGTAGACGACAGCGCCATTGATCAGCTCGGAGGGGAACTGGTCGTACTCGACCGAGCGGTTGTCGCCCGTGGTCACCTGCTGGCGGCCGTTGAGCAGCGTGCCGGCGAAGTCGGGACCCAGGCCGCGGATCGAGATGGTCTGGGTGCGGCCGCCGACACGTTGTCCGGCCAGACCGGGCAGGCGGGCCAGGGCATCGGCAATGCTCTGGTCGGGCAACTTGCCCAGGTCTTCGGCCGAGATCGCCTCGACGATGGAGTCGGCATTGCGCTTGACGGCGATGGAGCTCTCGATCGAGCGCCGCATGCCGGTGACGACCACCGTCTGCGCGTCGGCAGGCTGGGCCTGCTGCGCCTGTGCGGCACCCGCGGCAAGCAGCACCGTGGAGCAGGCGGCGGCGATCGGGCTGTAGCGCAAGACGGCGCGAGACCGCTTCGGGCTCAGGGGATGGGGCTTGGGCGCGTTCGTCATGGAGTGTCTCCTGGGGCTCGTAGAGGCAAGGCTCTGGCGTCGGTCTCGGGCTGCGGGCCCATCCGGGCGAGGTGGGTCTGTCGCGGCGTTGCGAATTCTTAATGAATATGGAATTTTATTAACTAAACGTTAACCCTAGATGGGTGCAAATACCGCCTCAACCGGGTGCTGCGGCTCGCTGACACTGCGGGCGCTACAGTGCGCGCCATGCCCTCCGTGATCCACCTCTTGCTTGCCGAAGACGATGCCATCCTGGCCGACGCCCTGTCGGCGCAACTCAAGCGCGCCGGTTTCGAGGTCGAGCACGCGCTCAACGGCGCGGTGGCCGAGTACCTGCTGATGAAGCAGCCCTTCGATGTCGCCATCCTGGACCTGGGCTTGCCCATGGTGGATGGCCTGACCGTGCTGCGCCGCATCCGCGCCGCCGGCCGCACGCTGCCGGTGCTGGTGCTGACCGCGCTGGACAGCCTGGACGACCGGGTCGGCGGCCTGAACGCCGGCGCCGACGACTACGTGCCCAAGCCCTTCGATTTCCCCGAACTCGAGGCGCGGCTGCATGCGCTGCTGCGCCGCTCGCGCCCGGCCTCCAGCGCCGCCACCGACCTGGGTGACCTGAGCTTCGACCGCGACGCCCACCGTGCCACCGTGCGTGGCGAGCCCCTGGAGCTCAGCCCGCGGGAATGGATGCTGCTGGAGCTGCTGCTGTCGCAGCGCGACCATGTGGTCACCAAGGACCAGATCGGCCAGGCCTGGACGCTGGAGCGCAGCGAAGGCGGCGGAAGCAGTTCGATCGAGGTCTATATCCACCGCCTGCGGCGCAAGCTGGAGCTCTCGGGGTTGTCGATCCGCACGGTGCGGGGCCTGGGCTACCTGCTCGAAGCCGAGGCGGCCAAGACGTGAATCCGTCCGCGGGCAGCCCCTGGCTGGCCGCGGTGCCGCGCGCGCGTTCGCTGCACAGGCAGCTCTTCATCTGGCTGCTGCTGCCGCAGGTGGTGTTGTGGCTCGCCGCGGCCTTCTTCACCTACAACCTGGCCGCGCGCTATGCCAACGAGGCCATCGACGCCAGCCTGCTGCAGGCCTCGCGCGCGCTGGCGCGGCAGGTCAAGCCGGTGGAGAGCGGGCTGTTCATCGATTTCCCGCGCTCGGCGCAGGACATCCTCGAGTCCGACCCCAGCGACCGCGTGCTCTACACGGTGAGCACGCCGCCGGGCCAGTTCATCCTGGGCAACCGCCACCTGCCGCCGCCGCCGGCGATTGCCAAGCCGGCCCTCGGTGAGCCCTATTTCTACGACGGCGTGATGGGCGAGCCGGGCATGGCCCCGGCCCCTGGCGAAAGCGAGCATGTGCGCGTGGTGGCGCTGTACCTGCGCTATGGCGGCGAGGGAGCCAGCACCGGCACCATGCTCGTCCAGGTGGCCCGCTCGCGCGCCAACCGCGAGGAGCTGGCGCGGCGCATCCTGCTCGACACGGCCCTGCCGCTGTCGCTGCTGATGGTGCTGATGACGCTGATCGTCTGGGCCGGGATCCGCGCCGGGCTCAAGCCGCTGGCGCTGCTCAAGCGCCAGGTCGAAGGCCGCGCCCCCAACGACCTCGCGCCCATCGAGCTCGAAGCCGCGCCGCCCGAGGTGCGCTCGCTGGCGCGCGCCATCAATACCCTGCTGGCCGAGGTGCGTCACAACGTGGTGGCGCAGAAGCGCTTCATCAGCGATGCCGCGCACCAGCTGCGCACGCCGCTGGCCGGGCTGAAGAGCCAGACCGAGCTGGCGCTGCGCGACCTCACCGATCCGGCGCTCATCGGACGGCTGAAGCGCGTGCACGAGAGCGCCGCGCGCAGTGCCCACCTCGTCAACCAGTTGCTGGTGTTGGCGCGCGCCGAGCCCGAGAGCGCCCATCTGCAAGACCGCGTGCCGGTGGACCTGCGGCGCCTGGCGCGCGAGGTGACGGCCGACATGGTGCCGCGTGCCCTGGCCGCCGGCGTCGACCTCGGGATGGACGAGCCTCCCGGCGCTGGGGCCGGCAATGCCGGCGATGCGGCCGGCGAAGCGGCGGCGCAGGCCCCCGCCCATGTGCGCGGCATCGCGCTGCTGCTGCGCGAGGCGCTGGTCAACCTCATCGACAACGCGCTGCGCTACGCCGGGCGCGGCGCCACCGTCACCGTGCGGGTGCGGGCGACAGGCCCATTGGTGTGGCTGGAGGTCGAGGACGACGGGCCGGGCGTTCCCGAGGCCGAACGCGAACATGTCTTCGAGCGCTTCGTGCGTGCCACCAGCGACGGCACGGGCTGCGGGCTGGGGCTGGCCATCGTGCGCGAGATCGTCGAGCGCCATGCCGGCAGCGTCGAGCTCAAGGCGGTGCAGCCACATGGGGCGCTGGCCTGCGTCACCTTGCCCGCCTGCGCGCCGCCCGCCACCTGACAGGGAAAGCCCGGGCTTCATCGGCGTTAATGTTTCATTAAGATTCGTCCGCTTGTGCCCCCTCGGTGGCGCAGGTCGCAGCCAGAACGACGAGGAGACACGCATGAGCCCCATCCCCACCCCGGCGCGCCGGCCGCTGTTCGCCGTTCCCGTCGCATGGGCCTGCCTGGCCTCGTTCGGGCTGACCGGCCTGGCCCACGCGGGCGAGGTGGAAGTGCTGCACTGGTGGACCAGCGGCGGCGAGGCCAAGGCGGCGCAGGCCCTGAAGGCCACGTTGCAGGCCAAGGGCCATGTCTGGAAGGATTTCGCCGTGGCCGGTGGCGGCGGCGACGCCGCGATGACCGTGCTCAAGTCGCGCGTGGTCTCGGGCAACGCGCCGGCGGCGGCCCAGATCAAGGGCCCTTCGTTGCAGGAGTGGGCGCGCGAAGGCGTGCTGGCCCAGATCGACGACACGGCCAAGGCCGAGAAGTGGGACGAGCTGCTGCCCAAGGTCGTCGCCGACATCATGAAATACAAGGGCCACTACATCGCCGTGCCGGTGAACGTGCACCGCGTGAACTGGCTGTGGGCCAACCCGGCGGTGTTCCAGAAGGCCGGGGCCAAGGTGCCCACCACCTGGGAGGAGTTTTTCACCGCGGCCGATCTGCTGAAGAAAGCCGGCGTGACGCCGCTGGCGCACGGCGGCCAGAACTGGCAGGACCTGACGACCTTCGAGGCCGTGGTCCTGGGCGTGGGAGGCGCCGATTTCTACAAGAAGGCGCTGGTCCAGCTCGACCCCGCCGCGCTGAAGAGCGCGACGATGGAAAAGGTGCTCATCACCTACAAGCGCCTGAAGCCCTATACCGACCGCAACGCCGCCGGCCGGGACTGGAACCTGGCCACCGCGATGGTCATCAAGGGCGAAGCCGCGATGCAGATCATGGGCGACTGGGCCAAAGGCGAGTTCATCGCCGCGGGCAAGGTGCCGGGGCGTGACTTCGTCTGCGCGCCGGCACCCGGCACGGCCAAGGCCTTCACCTTCAACGTCGATTCGTTTGCCATGTTCAAGCTCAAGAGCGAGGCCGCCGTGAAGGCGCAGAAGGACCTGGCCACGGCCATCATGTCGCCCGAATTCCAGGAGACCTTCAGCCTCAACAAGGGATCGATCCCGGTGCGCCTGGGCCTGAAGATGGACAAGTTCGACGATTGCGCCAAGCTCTCCTCGGCCGACTTCGTGGCCTCCGCCAAGAGCGGCTCGCTGCTGCCTTCGCTGGCCCACGGCATGGCCGTGCCCTCGGCGGCCGAAGGCGCGCTCAAGGACGTGGTCAGCCAGTTCTGGAACAGCGACAAGATGAGCGCCAAGGACGCGATGGACAAGCTGGCCAGCGCGGGCAGAACCAAGTAAGCGCGCCGGCCGCTCCGGGCCTCGAAGCATGACCCCATCGCACCAGCCAGGAACGGCGTGGTTGCCACGGCTCGTCGTTGCGCCGTCGTTCCTGCTGTCGTTCCTTTTCATCTACGGGCTGATGGCCTGGAACGGCTACCTGTCGCTCTCGGCTTCGCGCCTGCTGCCCAACTACGAGTTCGTCGGCTTCGAGCAGTACGGCCTGCTGTTCGAGTCCGAACGCTGGGGGGTGGCGCTGAAGAACCTGGGCCTCTTCGGTGGCCTGTTCGTGGGCGGGGGCATGGCCATCGGCTTGCTGCTGGCGATCCTGCTTGACCAGAAGGTGCGCGCCGAGGGCGTGCTGCGCACCATCTATCTGTACCCGATGGCGCTGAGCTTCATCGTCACCGGCACGGCCTGGAAGTGGATCCTCAACCCGGGCCTGGGCATCGAGCATCTGATGCAGCAATGGGGCTTCACGGGCTTCAGCTTCGGCTGGCTGGTGGATCCCGAGATGGCCATCTACTGCGTCGTCATCGCCGGCGTCTGGCAGAGCGCGGGCTTCGTGATGGCGCTCTTCCTGGCCGGGCTGCGGGGCATCGACGACAGCATCATCAAGGCCGCGCAGGTGGACGGCGCCAGCCTGCCGCGCATCTACTGGCGCATCATCGTGCCCACGCTGCGGCCGGTATTCTTCAGCACGCTGATGGTGGTCAGCCACCTGGCGATCAAGAGCTTCGACCTGGTGATGGCGCTGACCGCCGGCGGCCCGGGTTTTGCCACCGACTTGCCGGCCACCTTCATGTACACCATGGCCTTCACGCGCGGGCAGATCGGCCTGGGCGCGGCCAGCGCCACCGTCATGCTGGCCACGGTGGCGGCCATCGTGGTGCCTTACCTGTACTCCGAACTGCGGGTACGCAAGTGAGGCCGAACTCGCCGCCGGCGCTGCACCGCGTGCTGCTCTTCGCCGCGCTGGGCCTGTTCGCGGCGTTCTTCCTGGCGCCGCTGTGGGTGATGCTGGCGACCTCGCTCAAGAGCATGGACGAGATCCGCAGCGGCACGCTGCTGTCGCTGCCCGCCAGCCCCGGCTTCGAAGCCTGGGCCAAGGCCTGGGGGACGGCCTGCACCGGTACCGATTGCGGCGGCCTGAAGCCCTTTTTCATGAACTCGCTGCTCATGGTGGTGCCGGCGGTGGCGGTGTCCACCGCCATCGGCGCGCTCAACGGCTATGTGCTGAGCAAGTGGAAATTCCGCGGCAGCGAGTTCATGTTTGCGCTGCTGCTCTTCGGCGTCTTCATGCCCATGCAGGTCGTGCTGCTGCCGATGAGCCAGGTGCTGGGCTGGCTGGGCATCGCCAGCTCGATCTGGGGGCTGATCCTGGTGCACGTGATCGCCGGCATACCGAGCACGACGCTGTTCTTCCGCAACTACTACGTCGGCCTGCCCGACGAGCTGATCAAGGCGGCGATGCTCGACGGCGCCAATTTCTGGCAGATCTTCCGGCGCATCGTGCTGCCGCTCTCCACGCCCATCCTGGTGGTGACGCTGATCTGGCAGTTCACCAATATCTGGAACGACTTTCTCTACGGCGTGGTCTTCTCGGGCGCCGACAGCAAGCCCATCACGGTGGGCCTGAACAACCTGGCTAACACGTCCAGCAGCGTCAAGGAATACAACGTCGACATGGCAGCGGCGCTGATCGCCGCGCTGCCCACGCTGGCGGTCTATGTGCTGGCCGGCAAGTACTTCGTGCGCGGCCTCACCGCCGGCGCCGTCAAGGGCTAGAAATGACGACCCCCAAGCTCACGGCTTCGCCGCTTCGCTGCCCCCCGAGGGGGCGCTCAGTGCCCTTCGGGCGGCCGGGCGGGCACTGAGATGACCACAGCGCTGTCCATCCGCAACGTGCGCAAGACCATCGGCCAGCACGAGATCCTCAAGGGCATCGATATCGAGATCGAGTCCGGCGAGTTCCTCATCCTGGTAGGGGCCTCTGGCTGCGGCAAGAGCACCCTGCTGAACATGATCGCCGGCCTGGACGCGCCCACCAGCGGCAGCATCCACCTTGGCACGCGCGAGATCACCCATCTGCCGAGCAAGGACCGTGACATCGCGATGGTGTTCCAGAGCTACGCGCTGTATCCGAATATGAGCGTGGCGCAGAACATCGCCTTCGGCCTGGAAATGCGCAAGGTGCCCAAGCCCGCGCGTGATGCCGCCGTGCAGCGCGTGGCAGCGATGCTGCAGATCGGCCACCTGCTGGACCGCAAACCCGGTGCGCTTTCCGGTGGCCAGCGCCAGCGCGTGGCCATGGGCCGGGCCCTGGCGCGCGACCCCAAGCTGTTCCTCTTCGACGAGCCCTTGTCCAACCTCGACGCCAAGCTGCGCGTGGAGATGCGCGCCGAGATCAAGCTGCTGCACCAGCGCACGCAGACCACCACGGTGTACGTCACCCACGACCAGGTCGAGGCCATGACGCTGGGCGACCGCATCGCCGTCATGAAGGAAGGCGTGGTGGAGCAGCTGGGCACGCCGGACGACATCTACACCCGCCCGGCGACGCGCTTCGTGGCCGAATTTATCGGCTCGCCGGCGATGAATATGCTGGCGGCGAGCGCCGTGGGTCCGGCGCTGCACGCCCAGGCCACCGACTGGGCTGCCATCGCGGGCCAGGCGCTGCAGGCCTGCGCCGGGGGCGAGGCGATCGTGGGCCTGCGCCCCGAGGACCTGAGCTTCGCCGCCAGCGGGCTGCAGGGTCGGTTGGTCATGATCGAGCCCACCGGACCCGAGACCTATGTGACCTCCGAAACCGCCATCGGCCGGCTCACCGCGCGGGTTCCGGGCAGCCCGACGCTGAAGATCGGCGACGAGGTGCACCTGGCCTGGCAGCCGCAACGCATGCATCTGTTCGACGCCGCCAGCGGGCAGCGCTTGCGGCCAGCCTGATTCGCAGGGCGACCTGGCCGCAGCGGGACCGGGCCGCAGCGCAAAGGGCAGGGTCGAGAACGGGCGCCGCGTGCAAGCACAATCCATCCCAGGCGGATGGATCCGCGCTCAGGGCCAAACGTGATCGACAAGCAAGTCCAGACACTCGCCCAGGCCGTGGCCGACGTGCCCGATGGCGCCACCGTGATGATCGGGGGCTTCGGCACGGCCGGGCTGCCGAATGAACTGGTGCATGCCCTGGTCGACCAGGGCGCACGCGAGCTGACGGTCGTCAACAACAACGCCGGCAATGGCGAGCGGGGCCTGGCCGCGCTGATCGCGGCGCGTCGCGTGCGCAAGATCATCTGTTCGTTCCCGCGCCAGGCCGACAGCCATCACTTCGACAGCCAGTACCGCAAGGGCGAGATCGAGCTCGAACTGGTGCCGCAAGGCAACCTCTCCGAGCGCATCCGCGCCGCGGGCGCCGGCATCGGGGCCTTCTTCACGCCCACCGGCTACGGCACCGAGCTGGCCCGGGGCAAGGAGACGCGCGAGATCCACGGCCGCATGTATGTGCTCGAGTACCCGATCCACGCCGACTTCGCCTTCATCAAGGCCGAATGCGGCGACCGCTGGGGCAACCTGACCTACCGCATGACGGCGCGCAACTTCGGCCCGACCATGGCCATGGCGGCGCGCGTCACGGTGGCCACGGTGCATGAGATGGTGGAGCTCGGCGCGCTGGACCCGGAGGCCGTAATCACCCCGGGGGTCTACGTCCAGCGGGTGGTGAGAATCGAGCGCACCGCCACCGGTGCGGGCGGGTTCAAGGAGGCCGCATGAGGGCCACCCCCGCCGTGCCGCGCTGGACCCGCGCGCAAATGGCCGCGAGAGTGGCCCAGGACATCCCCGAAGGAGCGGTGGTCAACCTCGGCATCGGCCTGCCCACGATGGTGGCCAACCACCTGCCCGCCGGCCGCGAAGTGATCCTGCACAGCGAGAACGGCATCATCGGCATGGGCCCGGCGCCGGCCCCGGGGCAGGAGGACTACGACCTCATCAATGCCGGCAAGCAACCTGTCACGCTGTTGCCTGGCGGGTGTTTCTGCCACCACGCCGACAGCTTTGCCCTGATGCGCGGTGGGCACCTCGATGTGTGCGTGCTCGGTGCTTTCCAGGTGTCTGCCGCGGGTGACCTGGCGAACTGGCACACCGGCGCGCCCGACGCCATTCCCGCCGTCGGCGGTGCCATGGACCTGGCCATCGGTGCCAAGCGCACGCTGGTGCTGATGGAGCATTGCACCAAGGACGGGCAGAGCAAGATCGTGCCCGAATGCACCTACCCGATCACCGGGTTGCGCTGCGTGAGCCGCATCTACACCGACCTGGCGGTGATCGATATCGAATCCGGCGCGCTTCGGGTGCGGGACATCGTGCCAGGCCTGTCCTTCGACGACCTGCAGGCGCTGACCGCCGCGCCGCTGCAGCGACCCGGTTCCGGCTGACGGCGAAGGGACCGAACCCATCCCGCCGCCTGGCGTCTGGCACCGCCCACCCGCCATTCCGTCGCAGTAGGGATTCCGGATCGCCGCCGAGGCGCTACCCTTGCGCCTCCACACTTTCAAGCCCGGCCGTCCGGCCGGCTCTCGGAACTTCATGCGCCACCTGATTGCGATCCTCCTCCTGGCCGGCCTGCTGGTGGGCTGCGGCAAGGCCGACAAGGCCGCGCCGTCCGCTGCGGCCGGGAGCGCCGGCAAGGCGACCGCGCCGACCCTGCTGCTGGCCAGCGAAGACCTGCGCACGCTCGCCTCCAGCCCCCTGGCCAGCGGGCCCGTGGTCACGGGCTCGGTGCAGCCCGCGCGCCGTGCCGACCTGCGCGCCGAGGTGCCCGCGGTGGTGCTCCAGGTGCTCAAGGACAACGGCGAGGCCGTGCGTGCCGGCGAGCTGCTCGTGCGGCTGGACGACACCGCCATCCGCGACAGCCTGGCTTCCGCCGAGGAAACCGTGCGCGCCGCGGCGCAGACCTTGGAGCAGGCCGAGCGCCAGGTGCAGCGCCTGAAGACCCTGCAGCAGCAGGGCATGACCTCCACCCAGGCGCTGGAGGATGCCGAGCTGCGGCGCAACAACGCCCAGAGCGATTGGGTGGCCGCCAAGTCGCGCGTGGTGGCCGCGCGCCAGCAAATGCAGCGCACCAGCGTGCGGGCCCCTTTCGACGGCCTGGTCAGCGAACGCAAGGCATCGGTGGGCGATACGGTGCAGGTGGGCAAGGAACTGCTGAAGGTCATCGACCCCCGCAGCATGCGCTTCGAGGGCCTGGTCTCGGCCGACCACATGCAGGCGCTGAAGGTCGGCCAGCCGGTGAGCTTCCGCATCAACGGCTTCACGCAGGGCGACTTCGCCGGCACCTTGCAGCGCATCGACTCGGCGGCCAACGCCACGACCCGGCAGGTGGCGGTGCTGGTGGCCTTTGCCGAGCCGGCGAGCGCGCCGCGCGTGGCCGGCCTCTTTGCCGAGGGCCGCATAGAGACCGGCAGCTCGCTGGCGTTGATGGTGCAGGAAGCGGCGCTCGTGCGCGCCGGCGAGGCGGTCTTCGTCTGGCGCGCCAAGGACCGGACGCTGGCCAAGGTGGCCGTCAAGCTCGGTGAGCGCGACGCGCGCAGCGGCGAGTACCCCGTTGTCGAGGGCCTGGCCGCGGGGGACCGCATCCTGCGCAAGCCCGGCGGTTCGCTGGTCGAAGGCCAGAAGTTCGAGTGGGCAGCCGCGGCGCGCGCCGGCTCGGCTGCCCAGTGAGGCCGCATGTTTCTCTCTGAATTCAGCGTCAAGCGGCCCGTCGCGATGGTCGTGGTCATCATCGGCCTCATGGCGTTGGGGCTGCTGGCGCTGTCCAAGCTGCGCGTCAACCAGATCCCGGACGTCGAACAGCCGGTGCTGCTGGTCAACGTGCCTTACCCCGGTGCCAGCCCCGACACGGTAGAGCGCGAGGTCGTCAACCGCATCGAGAAGTCGCTGCAGGGCATCGCCGGCGTCTACCAGCTGCGCTCCACCGCCAGCGAGGGCAATGCGCAGCTGGTGATCATCTTCAACTTCGACAAGAACCTGGTGGTGGCCGCCGACGAGGTGCGCAACGCCATCGCCGCGGTGCGCTACAAGCTGCCGGTGGAGATCCGCGAGCCGATCCTGCAGCGGCTGGACCCGGCGGCGCAGCCCATCATGCAGCTCGCGCTGTCGTCGACCCAGCTGGCACATGCGGCGATCTCGCGCCTGGCCGAGGACGAGCTCGCCGACCGCTTCCGCGCACTGCCCGGCGTGGCGGTGGTCAACGTCAACGGCTCGCTCAGGCGCGAGCTGTCGGTGCTGCTGCGCTCCGAGAAGCTGCGCGAGTTCGAGGTCTCCGTCACCGACGTGGTGGCGGCGCTGCGGGCGCAGAACGCCACCGCGCCGGTGGGCAAGGTGCGTGGCACGCTGGAAGACCAGAGCATCCGCCTGGTCGGGCGCATCGAGTCGCCGGCGGAATTCGGCCGCATCGTCATCAAGCGCCGCGGGGCCGAGATGGTGCGGCTGGCCCAGGTGGCCGTGGTGCAGGATGGATTCGCCGAACTCAGCGGCTTCTCGGTGCGCAGCGGCAACCCCAACGTGGGCCTCTCGGTCACCCGCACGCGCGAGGCCAGCACGGTGAGCGTGGGCAATGCCGTGCGCAAGCTCACGGGCGAGATCAACAAGACCCTGCCCGCGGGCACCCGGCTCGAGGTCACGCAGGACGGCGGCGAGGATGCGCAGAACAGCCTGGACAACGTGGTCCACGCACTGATCTTCGGCGCCGGGCTGACCATCCTCGTGGTCTACCTGTTCCTCAATTCCTGGCGCTCGACGCTGATCACGGCGCTCTCGCTACCGACCTCGGTGGTGGCGGCCTTCATCGCGGTGTGGCTGTTCGGCTTCACGCTCAACTTCATGAGCCTGCTCGGCCTGTCGCTGGCCATCGGTGTGCTCATCGACGATGCCATCGTGGTGCGCGAGAACATCGTGCGCCACATGGAGCTGGGCGAGGACCGCCGCCGCGCGGCGCTCGAAGGCACGGCCGAGATCGGCCTGGCCGTGGCGGCGACCACCTTTTCCATCGTGGCGGTATTCATCCCCGTGGCCTTCATGCCCGGGGTGTCGGGCGAGTGGTTCCGGCCCTTCGGGCTGACCGTGGTGGCCTCGGTGCTGGTGAGCCTGTTCATCAGCTTCACGCTGGACCCCATGCTGTCGGCCTACTGGGGCGACCCGCCCGGGCACCACCAGGCTCCCAAGCGCGGCATCAGCCGCATCCTGGCGCGCTTCAACATCTGGTTCGACCACCAGGCCGACCGCTACGGCCGCGTCATCGCCTGGGCGCTGCACCACCGGCGCTGGATGGCGCTGTTCGCGGTGGCCAGCCTGGTCGGCGCGCTGGCGCTGCAATACGCCTTTGGGGGTTCGAGCTTCCTGCCCGTGTCCGACGCCGGCGTGATTGCGGTGGACATCCGCGCGCCATCGAGCAGCAGCCTGGAGTATTCGCGCCGCAAGGTCGAGGCCGCGGCGGCGCTGGCCCGCACGCTGCCCGAGACGGTGGCCACCAACAGCTACGTCAACCCGGGCGGCGGGCGCATCTACGTGGACATCGGCAAGAGCACGAAGCGCGAGCGCTCGGCCATCGTCATCGCCGCCGACTTGCGTGCGTTGACCTCGCGCCTGGTGGGCGCCGAGTATGTCGTCCTCGAGGACCTCAACAACGGCGTGCAAAAGCCGGTGCAGATCCGCTTCACGGGCACCGATTCGCGCCGCCTGCTGGCCCTCACGAACCAGTTCATGGACCAGCTGCGCAAGGTGCCGGGCGCGGTGGACGTGGGCCTGTCGGAGCAGGACCCGCAGGACGAGATGAAGATCGAACTCGACCGCAGCCTGGCCAATACGCTGGGGATCTCGGCGAACGACGCTGCGCAGGCGCTGCGCGTGGCCTTCGCCGGCCTGGAGGTGGGCGACTGGGTGGACCCCAGCGGCGAGACGCGCGACGTGGCGGTGCGCCTGCATCCCGACGACCGCGTGGACGCGAGCAATATCGAGCGCCTGCCCATCGCCGTGGGCGGCAGCAGCCAGATGGTGCCTCTGGAGCAGATCGCCACCATCTCCATGGGCAAGGGGCCTTCGCAGATCCAGCACACCGACGGCAAGCGCACCATCTCGGTCGCCGCCAACGCGCAGGGTCGTTCTTCGGGCGAGGTGACGGCCGACGCGCTGAAGATTGCCAAGGCGATGGACTACCCGCCGGGCTTCGGCCTGGAGCTGGCGGGTGCCTCGCGCGACCAGCAGGAGGTATTCCGCGACATGGGCATCGCGCTGATCTCGGGCATTGCCCTGATGTACCTGATCCTGGTCATGCAGTTCGGTTCGTTCACCGCGCCGCTGGCGGTGATGCTGTCGCTGCCACTGTCGCTCATCGGCGTGGTGCTGGCGTTGCTGGCCACCGGTGGCACGCTCAACCTGATGAGTTTTATCGGCGTCATCATGCTCATGGGCCTGGTGGCCAAGAACGCCATCCTGCTGCTCGATGCGGCGCGGGTGCGCGAAGCACAGGGCATGGACCGCGAAGAGGCGCTCATGGCCGCGGGCCGCAAGCGGCTGCGGCCCATCCTGATGACGACCTTCGCCCTCATCGCCGGCATGCTGCCGGTGGCCATCGGGGTGGGCGAGGGCGGCGAGTTCTACCGGCCCATGGCGGTGGCCATCATCGGTGGCACGATCACCAGCACGCTGCTCACGCTGCTGGTCATCCCGAGCTTCTACGACAGCATAGAGACCTCGCGCGACCGTGCGCTGGCCAAGTTTCTCGCCCGCGATGCGCGCTGGCCTACGGCCTTTGCCTTCATGGTGACGCTGCTGGAGGCCTTGCTCACGGTGCTCTTCCTGCGCGGGCTGTGGCGTGCGCTGGCCCGGGCGGCACGCTGGTGGCGCGGCCGCGCGCGCAAGGCACAGCCGGCCTGAGGGTCGCGCCCGCAGCCCGGCGCATGGCATAGCATGCCCGCCATGCCAAGCCGCGCACCCGAGTCTCCACCCCCGGCCATGCTGCGGGCGCTGGAAGGCATCGCCCGCCAGGCCGGCGAGGTGATCATGGCGGTCTACCGCTCGGCTTTCAGCGTGCAGACCAAGGCCGACGCCTCGCCGGTGACCGAGGCCGACGAACGCGCCGAAGCCGTCATCGTGCCGGCCCTGCAGGCGCTGTCGCCGCGGTGGCCCGTGGTCGCCGAGGAAGCCGCCTCGCGCGGCGAAGCCCCGGCAGCTGCGGCGCGCTTCTGGCTCGTCGACCCCCTGGACGGCACGCGCGAGTTCGTGGCGCGCAACGGCGAGTTCACCGTCAACATTGCCCTCATCGAGGACGGCCAGCCGCAGATGGGCGTGGTCTTCGTGCCGGTGCAGGACCGCCTGTTCAGCGGCGCGGTGGGCGAGGGCGCCTGGGTCGTGGAGCGCGGTGCGCGGCGCGCCATCCGTTGCCGCGCCGTCCCTGCGGCCGGGCCCACGCTGGCCTGCAGCCGCTCGCATGGCGATGAAGCCGCCTTGGCGGCCTGGCTGCGCGGCCGCCACGTGGCCGAGCGGGTGACGGCCGGCTCGTCGCTGAAGTTCGGCCTGCTGGCCGCGGGACAGGCCGACCTCTACCCGCGCCTGGGGCGCACGATGGAGTGGGACACCGCCGCCGGCCACGCCGTGCTGGCCGCCGCGGGCGGCCGCGTGGTGGATCTGGCCGGCCAGCCCTTGCGCTATGGCAAACCAGGCTTCGAGAACCCGCATTTCGTGGCCCTCGGCGGCCCCGGAGCGGCCGGGTAAAACCTGCGCTTCGTGCAGGGGTGCGGCTCCTAGAATGGTCTGAACCCCCGCACAAGGAAAGCGCTCATGCCGTCCAGTCGCCGCTCACCGCCGCCCGAACCTGTGGGCGCGGCCGCGCCCGGCGCCGGCAGCCCGCTGCGTACCTTGAAGAAATATCCCAACCGGCGCCTCTACGACACACGCACCAGCAGCTACATCACGCTGGCCGACGTCAAGCAGATGGTGCTGGGAGGCGAAGATTTCGAGGTGCGCGACGCCAGGAGCGGCGACGACCTCACGCGCAGCATCCTGCTGCAGATCATCCTCGAGGAAGAGTCGGGCGGCGTGCCCATGTTCAGCACGCAGGCGCTGTCGCAGATCATCCGCTTCTATGGCCACGCCATGCAGGGCGTGATGGGCACGATGCTGGAAAAGAACCTGCAGGCCTTCACCGAGTTGCAGGGCCAGTTCCTGAACCAGGGCAAGGGCCTGTACGACCCCAAGCAGCTCTCGCCCGAGGCCTGGACGCAGTTCATGACGGCGCAGCCCGCCGCGCTGCAGAACCTCATGGGCAGCTACGTCGAGCAAAGCCGCAGCGTCTTCGAGAAAATGCAGCAGGCCAGCTCGCTGTTCCCGGGCATGGCGGGGTTTCCTCCAGCCAGGAAGTGACGCACCGGCGCGATGCATGAAAATCGCGCCATGACCAGCCCAAACGACACCCCCACCGCGCCGGCGGCCCCCACCCGCGCGCCCACCGTGGGTTTCGTTTCGCTGGGCTGCCCCAAGGCGCTGACCGATTCGGAGCTCATCCTCACCCAGTTGCGTGCCGAGGGCTACGAGACGAGCAAGACCTACGAGGGGGCCGACCTCGTGATCGTGAACACCTGCGGCTTCATCGAAGACGCGGTGAAGGAGAGCCTGGACACGATAGGCGAGGCGCTGGCGGCCAATGGCCGGGTGATCGTCACCGGGTGCCTGGGCGCGAAATCCGCCGACGATGGCGGCAACCTGGTGAGCCAGGTCCACCCCAAGGTGCTGGCAGTGACGGGGCCGCATGCCACGCAGAAAGTGATGGACGCCGTGCACCGGTATGTGCCCAAGCCGCACGACCCTTTCGTGGATCTGGTTCCCGAGGCTCGCGCCGAGTTTCGCGGCGTGGCCGGCATCAAGCTCACGCCACGGCACTATGCCTACCTGAAGATCAGCGAGGGCTGCAACCACCGCTGCACCTTCTGCATCATCCCCAGCCTGCGCGGCGACCTGGTCTCGCGGCCGGTGGGCGACGTGCTGACCGAGGCGCGGGCCTTGTTCGAATCGGGCGTGAAGGAGTTGCTCATCGTCAGCCAGGACACCAGCGCCTACGGCGTGGACCTGAAATACCGCACCGGCTTCTTCGACGGCCAGCCCGTGAAGACCCGGCTGCTGGAGCTGTGCACGCGGCTCGCCGACCTCGCCGAGCCCTTCGGCGCCTGGGTGCGGCTGCACTACGTCTACCCGTACCCCAGCGTCGATGACGTGCTGCCCTTGATGGCCGCGGGCCGCGTGCTGCCCTACCTGGACGTGCCGTTCCAGCACGCGCACCCCGAGGTGCTCAAGCGCATGAAGCGCCCGGCCAGCGGCGAGCGCAACCTGGAGCGGCTGGCGCGCTGGCGCGAGCTGTGCCCGCCGCTGGTGGTGCGCTCCACCTTCATCGCCGGTTTTCCGGGCGAGACCGAGGCCGAGTTCGAGACCCTGCTTGACTTCATCAAGGAAGCCGAGATCGACCGCGCGGGCTGCTTCGCCTATTCGCCGGTGAAAGGTGCCACCGCCAATGAACTGCCGGGCATGCTGTCGGCCGAGGTGCGCGAGGAACGGCGTGCCCGCTTCATGGCCGTGGCCGAAGCGGTGTCGGCGGCCAAGCTGCAGCGGCGCGTCGGCGCTTCGATGCAGGTGCTGGTGGACCACGCCCCGGCGCTGGGCCGCAAGGGCGGTATCGGCCGCAGCTACGCCGATGCGCCGGAGATCGACGGCCTGGTGCGGCTGCTGCCGCCGGAGAAGGCCTCGCGCACCCTCAAGGTGGGCGAGTTCGTACGCGCCCGCATCGTGGCCACCGAAGGCCACGACCTCGTGGCCCAACCCCTTTGAAGGATTCCGCGATGCCACGCGACCTGGCCACCGAACTCATCCACCATGCCTACGCGCCACCGAGTGGCTTCGATGCGCCGCAGGTGGGCGTGCACAAGGCCTCGACGGTGATCTTCCCCGACGTGGCGGCGCTGCGCTCGCGCGACTGGCGCTACAAGAACGGCTACACCTACGGGCTGCACGGCACGCCGACGACCTTCACGCTCGAAGCGCGCATCGCGGCGCTGGAGGGTGGCGAGCAGTGCGTGCTGGCGCCCAGCGGCTTGGCGGCGGTGGCCCTGGTGGACCAGGCGCTGCTGTCCGCGGGCGACGAGGTGCTGCTGCCGGACAACGTCTACGGCCCCAGCCGTGAACTGGCACGCCACGAGCTGGCGCGCTGGGGCATCACGCATCGCCTGTACGACCCGATGGATGCCGCCGCGCTGGCCGCGATGATCGGCCCGCGGACCCAGCTACTGTGGCTGGAAGCACCGGGTTCGGTGACGATGGAGTTCCCCGACCTGGCCGCGCTGGTGGCGGCCGCTCGAGCGCGCGGCGTGACCACGGCGTTGGACAACACCTGGGGTGCCGGCGTGGCGTTCCAGGCCTTCGATCTGGGCATCGACATCGTCATGCAGGCATTGACCAAGTTCCCCAGCGGGGGCGGCGACGTGCTGATGGGCTCGGTGGTCACACGGGACGCGGCACTGCACGAGCGCATCAAGCTGACCCACATGCACCTGGGACTGGGCGTGGCCGGCAACGACGCCGAACTGGTGCTGCGCTCGCTGCCTTCACTGGCGTTGCGCTATGCGGCGCAGGACGCCGTCGGCCGCCAGCTCGCGGCCTGGATGGTGGCGCGACCCGAAGTGCACCAGTTGCTGCACCCGGCCTTCGAAGGCTCGCCGGGGCATGCGCATTGGCGGGCGCATTGCAAGGCGGCGGCCGGCCTCTTCTCGGTGATGTTCGACGAGCGCTACACGCCCGCACAGGTGGACGCCTTCGTCGATGCGCTCGAGCTCTTCAAGCTGGGCTACTCGTGGGCCGGGCCGGTGAGCCTGGTGGTGCCCTACGACCTGGCGGCCATGCGCGGCGCGCCGGCCGCGCGCCCGGCGCATCTGCGTGGCCACCTGGTGCGGTTCTCGGTCGGTCTGGAGGCCGTTGCAGACCTTCAGGCCGATCTGGCGCAGGCGCTGGCCGCGGGGTTCGGCAGCGTGGCGTAGGTACCAGCCGCCGCGAGGCAGGCGCTTCGGCGCTCAGGCTTGCAGCCCGCGCGCTGCGAGACGCAGCGCCCCTTCGGCCGTCCAAGCCCGAACTCTCGGGCTTGGAGCCGCGGCCTCAGGCCTTGCCGGCTGAGGAGACCTTGTGCCGCATCAGGCGGCCACGTTCACGCTCCCAGTCGCGCGCCTTTTCGGTGTGGCGCTTGTCGTGCTGGGCCTTGCCCTTGGCCAGGGCAATCTCGGCTTTCACGCGGCCGCCCTTGTAGTGCAGGTTCAGGGGCACCAGCGTGTAGCCCTTCTGCTCGACCTTGCCGATCAGGCGACGGATCTCCTCCTTGTGCATGAGCAGCTTCTTGGTGCGGTCGGCTTCGGGCTGCACATGCGTGGAGGCGGTGCGCAAGGCGTTGATGCGGCAGCCGATGAGGAACAGCTCGCCGTCGCGGATGAGCACATAGCCATCGGTGAGCTGCACCTGGCCGGCGCGTATGGCCTTGACCTCCCAGCCGGACAGCACCATGCCGGCCTCGAACTGTTCGTCGATGGCGTAGTCGAAACGGGCGCGGCGGTTTTCGGCGATGTGGGTCATGACGGCGCGGGCGGTTGAACCCCAGGTGGGGTCGGCGCGCGCTCCTACAATTGCCGGATTGTATGAAGCATGTGCGCAAGTCGGTCCTGTTGATGTATTCGCCCGTCGAGATGTACGACCTCGTTGCGGCGATCGAGGCCTATCCGCAGTTCCTGCCCTGGTGCAACAGTGCACAGGTGCTGGCGCAGCACGACGATGGCGTCACCGCCCGCCTGGGTTTGGCCTACATGGGCGTGCGCCACGCCTTCACCACGCGCAATGTGCAGGTGCCGGGTGAGCGCGTGGCCATGGAACTCGTCGACGGGCCCTTTTCCCGGCTCGACGGCGCCTGGCTCTTCAGGCCGCTGGGCCCAGCAGGCCGCGCAGGGCAGGCGTGCAAGATCGAGTTCGATCTGCGCTACACATTCGCCAGCAAGGCGCTGGAAAAGCTGGTCAGCCCGGTATTCGACAAGGTGGCCAACACCTTCGTCGAGCGCTTCGTGAGCCGCGCCGAAGAAGTCTATGGCCAGCGCTGAGCCCCTGCGTGTCGAAGTCGTGTACTGCCCGCGGCCCGGTCATACCGATCTGGTTTCGCTGACGCTGGCGCCCGGAGCCACCCTGGCCGATGCCTTGCAGGCCAGCGGCCTGCTCGAACGCCACGGGCTGGCGACCGCGGGGTTGCGCGCCGGAATCTGGTGCCGGGCCAGCGAGCCCGACACGCCGTTGCGCGACCGCGACCGGGTTGAAATCTACCGCCCGCTGCAGGTGGACCCGAAGGAAGCGCGCCGCCAGCGCTACCAGCAGCACAAGGAGCGCAGCGCCGCCAAGGGCCGGCCACCGGCGCCTTAACGGCAGTCGCTGGCGATGACCTCGCGGGCCTGGCGCAGCTCGTTGGCGCGCCCCTGGTCGTCGAGCACTTCGCGTTCGCCCTTTTCGTTGACACGGGCGATGCGCTGCCCGCTCTCGAGCGCGGCCAGCTGCCCGCGCGCGCGCCGGCAGTTCTCGCTGCGCTGTGCGGCCAGGCGCTCTTCGTCGGCCTTGGCCTTGGCGGCCAGTTCCTGCTCTGCCTTCTTCTTGCGGGCCTCGATCTCGCGATCCAGGGCCGTCTTGGCGGGCGCGGAGGCCACCGACGCGGCCGGCGCCGCAGCGGGAGCCGCGGCGACCGTGCGCCGCAACTCGGGCGATGGACGGCCCAGGATGTCCTTGTCCGGAACGTCCTTGGGCGGGGGTCGATCGCTGGCGTTGACCTGACCGTCCTTGTCGCGCCATTTCCATTGCGCATGGGCGGGGGCCGCCAGCATGGAAAACACGAGCAGGGCCGTCAGAGGCAGCGCCCACCGCAGGGCCATCGAGTGCGCGAATCGCATCCGCACAGTGTAGTTCCGGCTCGCAGGGGGCGGCCAGACCGGTGTGTCACAGGCCGTGAGCAAATCCGCGCCTCCCTATAATCTCCTTTTGAGTCTGGAGCCATTGCATGCGCCTACTCGGCAAAGCGCTCACCTTCGACGACGTGTTGTTGGTGCCAGCGTTCTCCCAGGTGTTGCCGCGCGACACCCGATTGACTTCCCCGCTCTCCCGCAACATCACCCTCAACGTTCCACTGGTGTCTGCCGCGATGGACACCGTGACCGAGGCGCGCCTGGCCATCGCCATTGCGCAGGAGGGTGGCATCGGCTTCGTGCACAAGAACCTCACGCCGCGCCAGCAAGCGGCCGAGGTCGCGCGTGTGAAGCGCTATGAGTCGGGGCTGCTGCGCGACCCCATCACCGTGGCGCCCGAGGCCAGCGTGCGCGAGGTCATCGCCCTTTCGCGCCAGCACGGCGTTTCGGGATTTCCCGTCCTGCAGGGGAAGACGGTGGTCGGCATCGTCACCAACCGCGACTTGCGCTTCGAAACCCGGCTCGACGCCCCCGTGCGCGACATCATGACGCCGCGCGAGCGGCTGGTCTGGGTGCGCGAAGGCGCCTCGCTCGAAGAGGGCAAGGCGCTGATGCACAAGCACCGCCTGGAGCGCGTGCTGGTGGTCTCCGAAGACTTCGAGCTGCGCGGGCTGATGACGGTAAAGGACATCACCAAGCAGACCGACTTCCCCAACGCCGCGCGCGACGCTCAAGGCAAGCTGCGGGTGGGTGCGGCGGTGGGCGTGGGCGAGGGCACCGAGGAACGTGTCGAGCTGCTCGTCAAGGCCGGGGTGGATGCGCTGGTGGTCGACACCGCGCATGGCCACAGCGCCGGCGTCATCGAGCGCGTGCGCTGGGTCAAGCGCCACTTCCCGCAGGTGGACGTCATCGGAGGCAACATCGCCACCGGCGCGGCCGCGCTGGCGCTGGCCGAGGCCGGCGCCGATGCCGTCAAGGTCGGCATCGGCCCGGGGTCGATCTGCACCACGCGCATCATCGCTGGGGTCGGCGTGCCGCAGATCACTGCCATCGTGAATGTGGCCAAGGCCTTGAGGGGCAGCGGTGTGCCGCTGATCGCCGACGGCGGCGTGCGCTACTCGGGTGACCTGGCCAAGGCCATCGCGGCCGGGGCCAGCAGCGTGATGATGGGCGGCATGTTCGCCGGTACCGAAGAGGCGCCGGGCGAGACCATCCTTTACCAGGGCCGCACCTACAAGAGCTACCGAGGCATGGGCTCGCTGGGGGCCATGCAGCAGGGCAGCGCGGACCGCTACTTCCAGGAAGACAGCGCCAACAACCCCAACACCGCCAAGCTGGTGCCCGAAGGCATCGAGGGCCAGGTGCCCTACAAGGGCTCGGTGGTGGCCATCGTCTTTCAGATGGCAGGGGGTTTGCGGGCTTCGATGCACTACTGCGGCTGCTCGAGCATCGAAGAGATGCACGAGCGCGCCGAGTTCGTCGAGATCAGCGCCGCAGGCATCCGCGAGAGCCATGTCCACGACGTGCAGATCACGAAAGAAGCGCCGAACTACCGCATGGAATGACGGCGCGCGCGATGCCACCGAACCCGCCCATCGCCGCCGGCCGCCCGGCGGCGATGCGTTTCATCATGCTCACGGTGCTCATCGACATGCTCGGGGTGGGCCTGATCGTCCCGGTGTTGCCGGCACTGGTGGGGCAGTTCACGGCCAACCCCGCCGAGCAGACCTACTGGTACGGCGCGGTGGTGTTCTCGTTCGCCCTGGCCAGCTTCCTGGGGGCGCCCATCCTTGGCGCGTTGTCCGACCGCTTCGGCCGCCGGCCCATCCTGCTGATCGGGTTCTGCGGCATGACCATCAACTTCTTCATGACGGCCATGGCCACTGGCGTCTGGATGCTGGTGGTCTCGCGCATCTTCGGCGGTGGCATGCAGGCCAATGCGGCGGTGGCCAACGCCTACGTCGCCGACATCTCGCCGCCCGAGCAGCGCGCCAAGCGCTTCGGCATGTTGGGGGCGATGTTCGGCATCGGCTTCATCCTGGGGCCGGTGATCGGCGGTCTTCTGGGCGGCATCGACCTGCAGCTGCCGTTCTTCGTGGCCGGGGGCCTGGCGCTGGCGAACCTGGTCTACGGCCTTCTCGTGCTGCCGGAGTCGTTGCCGCCCGAGCGGCGCCGAGCGCTGCAATGGGCGCGTGCCAATCCACTGACCGCGTTGCAGGACCTGGCACGGCTCAAGGGCGTGGGCTTGCTCTTCGGCGTGCTGGCCTGCACGGCCTTGGCGCAGTTCGTGCTGTACAGCACCTGGGTGCTCTACGGCACCTTCAGGTTTGACTGGGGCCCCACGGAAAACGGCTGGTCGCTGTTCGCCGTCGGCGTGGTCTCGGCCACCGTTCAGGGGGTACTGCTGGGTCGGCTGCTCAAGCGCTTCCCGGCGCAACGCCTGGCGGTGATGGGGCTGGCGTCGTCGACGCTGGCCTTCATCGGTTTCGGTCTGGCCACCCAGGGTTGGATGATGTACGTGGTCATCGTCGCCAACGTGCTGGGCAACACGGTGGCGGCGTCGATGAACAGCCTCATCTCGAGCGCGGCCGACGCGACGCAGCAAGGCCAGACCATGGGTTCGGTGAGCGCGCTCAACAGCCTGATGGCGGTGCTTGCGCCCATGTTGGCGGCCCCCTTGCTCGGCGTGGTGTCCCATCTGCCGGCGGGCGACTGGCGCATGGGCATGCCGATGTTCTTTTGCGCGGCCTTGCAGGCCACGGCGCTGCTCTTTGCCCTGACCCACTTCAACAAGACCCGGCGCGCTCGCCCGGCGTCGTCGGCTGCAGCCTGAATCGACCCCATGCACGACAAGATCCTCATCCTCGACTTCGGCTCCCAGCTCACGCAGCTCATCGCGCGCCGCGTGCGCGAAGCGCATGTCTATTGCGAGATCCACCCCAACGACGTGAGCGACGCGTTCATCCGCGAGTTCGCGCCCAAGGCCGTCATCCTTTCCGGCAGCCACGCCAGCACCTACGAAGAGCACGACCTGCGCGCACCGCAGGCGGTGTGGGCGCTGGGCGTGCCGGTGCTGGGCATCTGCTACGGCATGTTCACGATGGCCGTGCAGCAAGGCGGGCAGGTCGAAGCCAGCGCGCACCGCGAGTTCGGCTACGCCGAGGTGCGCGCGCACGGCCACACAAGGTTGCTTGACGGCATCGAGGACTTCGCCACCGCCGAGGGCCACGGCATGCTCAAGGTCTGGATGAGCCACGGCGACAAGATCACCGCGCTGCCGCCAGGCTTCAAGCTGATGGCCAGCACGCCGAGCTGCCCGATCGCCGGCATGGCCGATGAATCGCGCGGCTACTACGGCGTGCAGTTCCACCCCGAGGTCACGCATACCCTGCAGGGCAGGGCGCTGCTCGAGCGCTTCGTGCTGCAGATCGCCGGCGCCCAACCCGACTGGGTGATGCGCGACCATGTGGCCGAGGCCGTGGCGAAGATTCGCGAGCAGGTCGGCAGCGAGGAAGTCATCCTCGGCCTGTCGGGCGGCGTCGATTCGAGTGTTGCCGCCGCGCTCATCCACCGCGCCATCGGCGAGCAGCTCACCTGCGTCTTCGTCGACCACGGCTTGTTGCGCTTGAACGAAGCGCAGATGGTGATGGACATGTTCGTCGGCCGGCTGCATGCCAAGGTCGTGCACGTCGACGCCAGCGCGCAATTCCTCGGCCATCTGAAAGGCGTGACCGACCCCGAGGCCAAGCGCAAGATCATCGGCCGCGAGTTCGTCGAGGTCTTCCAGCGCGAAGCGGCCAAGCTCAAGAACGCCAAGTGGTTGGCGCAGGGAACGATTTACCCGGACGTCATCGAATCCGGCGGGGCCCAATCAGCGACAGGCAGCAAGAAGGCCACCTCCATCAAGAGCCACCACAACGTGGGGGGGCTGCCCGAGACGCTGGGCCTGAAGCTGCTCGAACCCCTGCGCGACCTCTTCAAGGATGAGGTGCGCGAGCTCGGCGTGGCGCTCGGCCTGCCGCCCGACATGGTCTACCGCCACCCGTTCCCCGGCCCCGGCCTCGCGGTGCGCATCCTGGGCGAGGTGAAGCCGGAGTTCGCCCAGCTGCTGCGCCGCGCCGATGCCATCTTCATCGAGGAACTGCGCGCCACCATCGACCCCACGGATGGACGCAGCTGGTACGAAAAGACCTCGCAGGCCTTCGCCGTATTCCTGCCCGTGAAGAGCGTGGGCGTGATGGGCGACGGCCGCACCTACGAGTGGGTGGTGGCGCTGCGCGCCGTGCAGACCAGCGACTTCATGACCGCCGACTGGGCCGAGCTGCCGTACGCACTGCTCAAGAAGGTCTCCAGCCGAATAATCAACGAAGTGCGCGGTATCAACCGCGTCACCTACGACGTTTCCAGCAAGCCACCGGCGACCATCGAGTGGGAGTGAGGGGTGTTGGTTTTGGGGGCTACCGGGTCTATCGGGGACTATCGGAAGCTGCGCTGGGAGGCGCTTTCAGGCTCTCGCAAGTCATTGATTGACAATCGGTTTCGTGTTTTGAGCGCTGTGCGAGCTTTCGCGGACTATCGGCAACGATCGCGAGCAAGCGGAAACTTTTGACGGTATAGCTGACGGTCAAAACTTGACGCCGAAGCTTCGACGGCGCCTTACCGTCACGTCAGTGTCGGGCCTGACGGTAAATTCGGAGGCGAATCGCCAGCATTCATGCGGGTTTGCGGGCCGCGGCGGCAATTTTGGCTGCTGACGGTAAATCGCATGGACTTCGGCGCCGCAACAGTTCACTCCAATCTGCTCTGCCTTGCGAACTCCGAGGTGGAGGGCAGGGCGTTGGCCATCATTGAAGCTTGGCCTGTCGTTGATAGATGGAACCACATCATCAACGGTGTGTGCGTAGCCGCGCGTGGAACGGGATCCGTGCAGCCGATGTCGGCTGTCTGTTCCTGAGCTGTCATGCGAGCGTCTGATGCGTAGACCTGCAGTCGGCCAGGAACAGACGTTCGAGACATCGCCATTGAGCAGTCGGCACGCCTCAGCCAATGCGCCAGTGGCAGTGACCATTGCGCTATTCACTCTATGCTGGCTACTCGTCATCTTTCATACCGAAATTGATTAAGGAAGTGCAACATTTTTGAAAGCAGCCAATCTCCGACGAGGTGTCGCCTGGAATTAGGCGTTAGCAAAGACTCAGGGACGTCAAGGGAGTCTGCGCACCTCGCACCTGGGAATTGGTTCCGGCGTCGCGGGTGAATGGAAGAATGTTCGGCCTGGCGAGTCCATTCCGAAAGAGGCCGGAGGAAGCTTGCACATATCATGAAGCATCTGATCCTCATTCGTCGACTGAATTTCATCCAGAACAATCTGAGTCACGGTAAGACCGGCCGACACCCCAGAGAGTACGAGCTCCTTCCGCAGGCCAGACTTAACCGCCTGATAGACACCCTCGCCGCCACTGAGGGCATCCTGGGCTTTCGATCCATAGCCCGCCGCTTTTGTGGCCTGCTTGGCATCATGATTGAGGGCAAGGGTTACTAAGCCCGATAGCTGGCCACCGATCGTCGTCCAACCCCAAGCCTCACTGACCTTTTCTCGGTCCTTATGGGAGAGCGTCGCATCCAACGCCAATTTCATGCCCGAGTTGACCGTACCGACGACGCCTATTGCCGTAAAAGTCAATGCAAGCGTCCCGGTTGCAGTTACGGTAAGTGGAAGGGAGATCACCCCCAGCACTACTCCTGCCACGCCAAAGAATAGATCCGAGCCCCTGCCTTCATCGAAGTATCCAGATTCGCTCGAAGGAGGAGGGGCACCTGCATCAGGAGTCTTCGCGTTCGTAAACGAGGGCGCGCTTGACGGCTGAGGTGTTGTACCCCCCTCCGGAGGGTCAGGAGGCTCGCTAACCTCTCCACTGGCCCCCCCAGTGGGTTTAACGTAAGTGCGGCGCAGGCGGGCTTTGGCGTCGACAAGCTTCTTCTTCAATTCGCTCTCACTCTGGTACGTAGGCCAAATCTAGGATCGGTAGGCCTAGTGCGACCGCCGGGCGCCCGCTGCAGCGTAGGTCGATAATCAAGTCCTTTGTTTCGGAGACTTGAGCGTTTGTTGCACGCGTGATCTGAATCATCCACTTTGAGTCCATCGCACCCAATGGGCTGATATTCATCCACGAGGCACCGCCGGTGATTTCCGGGCTCTGCGGCGACATCAAGTGACACACTCGTCCGAGGATGCAGGGCGGGACATCGCCCTGATCAAGAACTCCGCCATTCAAAGCTGACCATCTGACGGATCCTTTGCTTGGCGGCACCATGCTTATTTGCACGATCCCGTCGGTCGCTCCAGAGTCTGAGGTATGGCTGGCGCTGACCCCCTTTACGCGCACGTAGTAGTGCTTTGCGAACCACGCAGGCGGCAGCGAAAATTTAACTGGTCGCCCTGCACGAAGGTCATCCATATCTGCCGCAGTACATAGTTCGCTCACAGAGAACGAACACGTAAATGCTTGGTCGCCGGTGGAAAAGGCGGCAAGCCAGGCCAGTGCATTGCGTACGAGAGTGATCGCGCTGACCACCGCATCCCCCGTGGTCGCGACTAACTTTTCAAGTGCTTGGGAGCCAAATCGATCCGTTTCCTTGGTCGAAAAACCGTAGATCAAGGCAAGCCCTTTAACCGCTGCGTGAATTCGACTCATCGCTTCGTCGTAATCACGAAGAAGTAACTTCTCAGTGCGCTTGATTTGCTCTTCGTGATTGAGGGCACCATTATCCTCCCTTGCACGGTCTCTGAGCTGTTTCACTGCTACCTGCAACCCGTACTTTCGCCCAATGGAGCGTTTCGGCGCAGCATCATGTTCCGCTCGCTCCGCCCGCATGTTCGCAAGCTGAACCTCGCCCGTGAATCGCCACATTTGTTGAGCAAATATCGCGAGCGTCATTTCCTTGGCAGTCTGGCGCGGAGTCTCAGGCTCATCCTTATCGTAGTACCAAGCATCATGCTTGACTTTCGCGGTGTCCCACAGGACGGCTTCAGCCTTGATTTGTTCAAGCACCTTTGCCTCGATCTGCTGCTCAAGATAGTAGTAGCCGTTGCTGGCGCCTTCGCCGTAGGCGAGTTCCGCCTCGTGCCGCTCGTTTTCCACTCGAAGGTCCTCGACCCGCCGTGTCAACTCTGCCAGCAAGAGTCCTTCAAGTCTCAGTACGTGGGCGACGCAGCGATCCAGGATTTCGGCCGAGGCCATGAGCAACGGCTCGACATGCCAATGTCGAAAGCGGGCTACGTCGGCCTCGGTCGAGGCACGCTTCCGGAGCGTCTCCCAGAGAGCTTGTACGCTGTCAAATGAGTCGACCTCAGCCCCTGCTAACTCCATGCCGACAGACTCCCGACGACTCTCCTTGGTCGAGCTGCCTTGCCTATCGCTGCGCTTCTTGATCGTTGGCATAGTGGTTTCTTGGATGGTTATTTGTCATCTTCGCACCTGCAGGCTAAAACTCGGCGCTCAGCATTGGTGTTGACAACGGCTGCCAGTTGTGTTCAAAGAGCTTGACCGACGTTTATCCAACCATGAGCGCCAGCGACTCGGCACCAGACCTAAGGCAAGGTCCCCTAGCCGGGGTTGGCGTCTTAAGACGATCGTTTCGATTTTCGGACGCCGGTTGACGCCTTGCCTATCCCCGACGCCAATAGCGTTTCGGCTTAGTTAAGCCGATGCGTCCAGTCAACGCCTTGAGTTTTCAATTGAGCGCGACTAACGGCGAAGTTGACCAGGCGTGTAGCCGCAGACAGAGGACGGCAAGGTCTATGCATTGGCAGAATGAAATGGACGCCGTGGCCAACCGTTTACAACTGACACGCGAGCGGCCGCTTTCGAACCGGATTTAGGTCTGCTTGGGGTCGTTTGCGGGTCCACGCGAGGTGCCGTCGGATGCCCGGTTTCCGCCACGCAGCGGCTGGTCGCCGAGGACGGGGACTCAGCGACTCCTGCGTGCGGCTTCCACGAGGGGCAGGGTGGGTAACAGCATCGCAGTCTCGGATCCATCGATCCAGAAGCGCCAGCTGCTCTTGGGTGCACTGACAGATCGGAAAGAGCCCAAGCAGTGTCTTGCTGCGGATAACCTACTAGGTTAGTATTGCTTCCTGTGGAAAAGGCCGCTCCCCACTGCAAGCTCAGCGTTGTGAAGGCACTGGTTGGCGCCGGTCACGTACGAACAACACGCAGCGCTCGGGAGGGCGCAGTCGCCTTGGGCCTGGACTTCGACGGCATGCTCGCCATCGTGATGGCGCTGACCTCGGCCGATTTCCACAAGAGCATGACCACGCACGCCGATCACCGCGTGTGGCAGGACGTGTACCGGCCGATGACGCCGGCAGGCGAGGTCTATCTGAAGCTGACGGTGATCGATGACGTGCTCGTCGTGTCGTTCAAGGAGCTGTGACCATGAAGTGCCCGAGCTGCGGAGCGGCCAAGCTGGTGCATGACACCCGCGACATGCCCTACACCTACAAGGGCGAGTCGACGATCCTTCCTCAGGTGACCGGCGACTTTTGTCCGGCCTGCGACGAGTCGATCCTCGACGCGTCGGAGTCGCGCCGCACCATGGAACTGATGTTGGCCTTCAGCAAGCAGGTCAATGGCTCGTATGTCGATCCGGAGTTCATCGCCGGCGTGCGCAAGAAGCTCAACCTTGACCAACGCGAGGCTGGTGAGATTTTCGGCGGTGGCGTGAACGCGTTCTCCAGGTACGAGAACGGCAAGACCCAGCCACCGGTGGCGCTGGTCAAGTTGCTGAAGGTGCTGGATCGCCACCCCGAACTGTTGAGCGAGGTGAGGGTGGCATAACCGGCAAGCTCAGTGATTGCCGGCATCGACCAACAGCCCGCCAGCGGGCGATGTCTTCTCGGGCCGCGCCGCGCCGCGGCGGTCCGTGTCTGGCAGCGGTGACAATGTTCGCAATGGTCTTCGATAGTCGGCGAACGCGGGCCGCCGGCCGGTCAGAATGGTTCTGAACAACCGAAGTTCGAACTTCTCCAGTTTGACGGTAAATCTGATGGTAAAGACAGCGCGTCTAGTTGTTTAATGCAATGACGGCAATGGGTTAGAGAAGCAGGAAATGATTGAGTGGGAGTGACCGTTTTGGCGAGCCGCGCTTCTGCGAATCAGCCACATGCGCGCGCAAACCAGGCCGATTTGCAGGAATGCAACGGTGAGTTGAGAAAGACGGGCTAGCAGCAAGAGCTTGGGTCTGCGGGCAAGGCCATGCATCCGGGTTCAGAACGGGGCCGGGCTGGTGAACTCGACCCACTCGCCACGGCCGGGGTGCATCAAGGCCAGTCGCGTGGCATGCAGCAGCAAGCGCTGGGCGCGCAGCGGTGGCGGGGCGTAAAGCGCGTCACCCCGGATCGGGTGGCCGATGGACTGCAGGTGCACGCGCAACTGGTGGGAGCGGCCGGTGACGGGCTCGAGCGCCAGGCGGGTGCAGTCGTCGCCGCGGTCCAGCACATGCCAGCGCGTCAGCGAAAGCTTGCCGAGCGCCGCGTCGACCTTCTGCCGCGGGCGCTGTGGCCAGTCCGCCATCAGGGGCGCATCGATCTCGCCACGGTCCGCAAGAGGGCAGCCCTCCACCACCGCGACATAGGCCTTGGCGACCTGCCGTGCCGCGAAGGCCGCACTGAGGAGGCGATGCACGTGCTGCCCGCGCGCGAACAGCATCAAGCCCGAGGTGGCCATGTCCAGGCGGTGAACGACGAGCGCGTCGGCGTACAGCGCCTGCACGCGCGAGGCGAGGCTGTCGCGGCCCGCCTCGCCGCGGCCCGGCACGGCGAGCAGGCCGGCGGGCTTGTCGACGACGAGCAGCGTTTCGTCGGCATGCACCACGGCGGGTTCAGACATGCCGGCAAGGATATCGACCCGCCGTGGGTACGCCGCCACAGCGCGGGCTCCAGGGGCTCCAGGGTCTTGACGCCGGGTGTGGGCAGGGGCACATTGCGCGCTCCTTTCCACTCACCCACGGAGGCCGCCATGACGACGATCGATCTCGCCCTGCTGTCGGCCTGCGTGCGCTGATCGCGTCTCGCGCTGCGGCGGCCCCAGCCGCCGGTTGAGAAGCCGCGTTCCGTGATGCCGTGACCCCATCGTTGCGTATTTCAGCCCATCGTGGACGGCATTTCAGGCTGATCGTGGACGGGATTTCAGCGTGATCGTGGACGGCGTTTCAGTCTGATCGTGGACGCCGTTTCAGCGGGATCGTGGACGATGGGAGTGGCGCGCAAGTGATTT
>JAUXRG010000096.1 GCA_030681795.1 Rubrivivax sp. | reverse complement strand
CAGCCGCGGCGTCACGGTCAACGCGGTGGCGCCGGGCATCATCGCGACCGAGATGATCGACGGCGTGTTCGACGCCAAGACGATCGAGAGCATGGTGCCGATGAAACGCGCAGGACGGCCGGAAGAAGTCGCGAACGTGGTCAGCTTTCTTGCCTCGGAGCAGGCGAGCTATCTCACCGGCCAGATCATCTCGGTCCATGGAGGCATGATTTGAGCACCCCCGTCCACACCCTCGCGGTCCATCAAACTGAAGCGCTGCTGTTTTTCACCCTCCTGCAATTGACGCTGATCGTGCTGGCCGGCCGCCTCGGCGGCGTGCTGGCGCAGCGCATCGGGCAGTCGCCTGCAGTGGGCGAAATCATCGTCGGCATCCTGTTGGGCCCGTCGCTGTTCGGCCTGCTCGCACCCGATCTGTTCCAGTATGTGTTTCACTCGACGCCACCGGCACCGATGCAGATGCTGTCGCAAATTGGTTTGATTTTGCTGATGTTCCAGATCGGCCTCGAATTTGATTTCGCGCATTTGACCGAGCGTAACAACCGCCGCGCCGTCACCTATATCGCCAGCGCCAGCATGGTCGCGCCGTTTGCGCTCGGCTTTGGCTTTGGCTGGCTCACTGCGCCGCTGCTGTCGCCCGGAATCGACCGGCTCGCCTCAGCGCTGTTCATCGCCACCGCCTTCTCCATCACCGCCTTGCCTGTTCTTGGCCGGATCATGATGGAGTTCAAGATCACCCGCCTGCCCATCGGCGTCATCGCCAGCAGTGCCGCAGCCATCAACGACGTCGTCGGCTGGCTGCTGCTTGCGCTCATCACCGCGCTTACCCTGGCCGAATTCAGCGCCAGCGCCTTTGCCCTCAAGCTGGTGCTGGTCGGCGTATTCTTCCTGATCTGGTGGTTCGTGGTGCGGCCGCTGATGAAGCGCGTGATTCTTCTCGCCCAGGCCAGCCCAGCACCCGTCGGTGAAAAAGCCGGGCGCGGCAAGCTCACCCACAACATGCTCGGCATCCTGCTCGCCGCCATTTTCATCTCGGCCATGACCACCTACCAGATCGGCATTTTCGCCATCTTCGGCGGCTTCATGATGGGCGTCATCCTGCATGACGAGCATGAGCTGATCGAAGCCTGGAAGGAACGCATTGGCCACTTCGTCATGGTCTTCTTCCTGCCCATCTTCTTCACCTACACCGGCCTGCGCACCAACGTCGGCAGCCTCGATTCGATGGAGTCGTGGGGCTGGTGCCTACTGCTGATTGCCTTGGCCACCCTCGGTAAATTTGGCGCCAGCTATGTCGCTGCGCGCTGGGCCGG
>JAUXRG010000117.1 GCA_030681795.1 Rubrivivax sp. | reverse complement strand
TGGAACTCCGCCGCCCTCGGCATCGTGCCCTGCACCGTCAGCACCTTCTGGCCGGCGCGCGGGCCGAAGACGATGCGGTATGTACAGGCCGCGGCCTGCAATGGCCTGAGCGCGCGGGCCTCGTCCGAATCGGCATCGTTGGTGCGTGCCGCCGCCCACACGCAGAAGGTTTGACGGAACCGTCGCGAGCAGCCCGAGCTGGCTCCGAGAAGCGCAGCCGTACACCCGTACGGCGAACATCGCAGGCGCCAGATCGGGTTGCGCAGCAGGTTCATTCACGCCTTCTCAGCCCACCAGCCGCGTGAACACCGCGTCGAGTTCGCGCTGCCAGCGCGCCTTGTCGGCGGCGGGAGCGAAGCTGGCCTCGAAGCTGTTGCGGGCCAGCGTGTAGGCGTGGCGGGCATCGAGCTGCGACAGCGCCTCGAACGTGGCGACGAAGTTGTCGTTGAGGTAACCGCCGAAGTAGGCCGGATCGTCGCTGTTGATGGTGGCGCACAGCCCGCATCACTGCGCCCAGCCCCGGGCCTGCTCTGCGTGCACGGCACGCCGGGCAGTGACGTGAAGTACCTGCTGCAGACCGTCACCGCCGCCGGCCAGCGCGACGCAACGGCCGCCGAGGTGGCGCGGCGCCTGGGCGAGCCCGAGGCCACGCTGGTGTTGTGCGGCCACGCGCACCTGCAGCGGCAGAGACATGTCGACCTGGCCTCGGGCGCCGTGCAGGTGGCCAACCCGGGCAGCGTGGGCCTGCCCGCGTTCGACGACCAACATGACCACCCGCATGTCAACGAGTCGGGCTCGCCGCATGCACGATATGCGGTTGTCGAACACGACGGCCAACGTTGGCATGTGCGGCTGCGCCAGGTGGTCTACGACTGGGAAGCTGCCGCACTGCGGGCCGAAGCGAACGGCCGCGGCGACTGGGCCGACGCGCTGCGCAGCGGGCGCGTCGGCCGCCGCGAGGCGCAGTGCCGTGCGGCGCAGGTCAGGACAGGCGACGGCGGCTGAGGCCCAGCCCCGCCAGCGCCAGCCCCACCAGCGCCAGCGAGGCCGGCTCGGGGATGCTGCTGCGCAGTACGACGTTGGCGACCAGTTGAGCGCTGCTGTTGGCCTGCTCGGTTGTCCAGAAGCTGCTCGAGAAGGACGCGCCCTGCTGGAAGCCGATGATGTTCACCGTGTAGACGTCGGTGCCGACGAGGAAGGTGCTCGAGGTATCCAGGAAGGAGATCGAGACGTTGTCGGCGCAGCCGTTGATGTTCACGCCGACGCCGAGGGCGCCAGCGTCTGCGCAGGGGTCGGAGCCGTTGGGCGTCTCGTTGTGGGTGAAGTGGAAGACGAAGTCGCCCAAGCCCTGGTTGACGGCGTCCACCGCCACGTCGGCCGTGATCTTCAGGTCGATGCCGACGATGCTCGTGCCGGCCGGTATCGGCTGGTTGTAGTGCGTGAAGATACCCAGCGAGAAGTTGGGCGATGGCGAAGGCGGCACGACGGCATTGGCCGTTCCCACCGATACGAAACCGTAGCCGCTGTCGCCGTTGGCCAGGCTGGCGTTGCCGCCCCAGGCGGCTGTGGTGCTGCCCGTGCCGAGGCCGGTGTACTGGTCGATGTTCGCTGCCGGGTTGGCGTTCTGCCAGGTGGCGACGATGTTGGTCAGTGTGACCGTGGCGGCGCTGGCGCTACCCAGGGCGCAGGCCAGCATGGCGGCGATGACGCCGGGACGCAGTGAAGTCATGGAAACCTCCGAACTGAGTTCTGGCCCTTTCTCGCGCAGGCCGGATGCATGCGCCCGACACGCCTAGAACTAGGGGGCTCGTGCCGTGGAGCGCCGCTCGCGCAGCGTCTCCCGCAGCCCGTACACCAGCCGCCGTACCTCGTTGCCCAGCCGATACGCAAACGCCGGCAGCCGCCGCACGGCCCGGAACTTGCGCCGCACGCCAGCCGGCGCGACGATGGTCGAGGCGATGGCTTCGTCGTGGCCGCAGGGCGTGGGCGTGACGAGGCGGAACTTGATGCCGAAGCGCCAGCCCTGGTCGAAGACATGGTCGTAAGGCAGCTGCATCGGCAGCAGGCCGCCGGGTTGCCGCAGATAGGCCAACGCGGCACGGCGGTTCATCAGCTAGGCGCTGCTGCCGGTGCAGCGGCTGAGCATCACGGCGAGGAAGTGGGCGGGTGCCACCTCGAGATACGGCTGCGGCGTGCCGCGGTGCACGGCCGAGAGCTTGACCACGTCCCAACGCTCGGCATGCTGCATCAGGCCTTGCAGCACGGCGGGCAGGGCGGGCAGTCCGAGCGATCGACCCGGGCATCGCAAGGCACCGCGGGCCCAGGCGTATTGCGCCAGCGCCCGCCTGCATCAACAGGCGGGCGGCTCGCCGGCTTACGCCAGCGCCCGGCCGATGAGGATCTTCTGCACCTCCGACGTCCCCTCGTAGATCTGGCACACCCGCACGTCGCGGTAGATGCGCTCGACCGGGAAGTCGCTCACATAGCCGTAGCCGCCGAAGACCTGGA
>JAUXRG010000098.1 GCA_030681795.1 Rubrivivax sp. | reverse complement strand
GTGCACACCTGGTTGCCCGATGCCCACGTCGAAGCGCCCACTGGCGGCTCGGTGGTGCTGGCGGCCATCATGCTGAAGCTGGGCGCCTACGGTTTCCTGCGCTTTTCCATGCCCATCGCGCCCGACGCCGCGCGCGAATACGCGTGGTTCATGATCGCGCTGAGCCTGATCGCGGTGCTCTACATCGGCATGGTGGCGCTGGTGCAGACCGACATGAAGAAGCTGGTGGCCTACAGCTCCATCGCGCACATGGGCTTCGTCACGCTGGGCTTCTTCATCTTCAACGAGCTCGGCGTGGCCGGCGCCATCGTGCAGATGATCAGCCACGGCTTCGTCTCGGGCGCGATGTTCCTGTGCATCGGCGTGCTCTACGACCGCGTGCACAGCCGCGAGATCGCGGCCTACGGCGGCGTGGCCAACACCATGCCCAAGTTCGCGGCCTTCGCGGTGCTGTTCGCAATGGCCAACTGCGGCCTGCCGGGCACCGCCGGTTTTGTCGGCGAGTGGATGGTCATCCTGGGTGCCGTGCAGTTCAACTTCTGGATCGGCCTGCTGGCCGCCACGACGCTGATCTTCGGCGCTGCCTACACGCTCTGGATGGTCAAGCGCGTCTACTTCGGCGACGTCGCCAACGCCCACGTGAAGGCGCTGCAGGACATCAACGGCCGCGAATTCCTCATGCTGGCCCTGCTGGCCGGCGCCGTGCTGTGGATGGGCCTCTACCCCAAGCCCTTCACCGACGTGATGAACGTGTCGGTGGCCGAACTGCTGCAGCACGTGGCGCGTGCCAAGCTGAACTGACGGCCAAGAGAACAAGACCATGACCTCGATGAACTGGCACGTCGTCTACCCCGAAATCTGGCTGCTCGTGGCCGCCTGCGGCGTGCTGCTGGCCGACCTCTTCACCACCGATGCCGAGCGCCGCCCCACCTTCTGGCTGACACAGGCCAGCATCGCCGTCTTCGCGGCGCTGCAGCTGTCGATGTACAACGCCGGCGCCACCGCCTACGGCATGAAGGGCATGGTGGTCGTCGACCCGATGGGCCACCTGCTGGCCTTCTTCGCGGCACTCAGCGTGATGATCACGCTGGCCTACGCACGCCCCACGCTCGGCGCGCGCGACATGCTCAAGGGTGAGTTCTTCACGCTCACGCTCTTCGTGCTGCTGGGCATCAGCGTGATGTGCTCGGCCAACAACTTCCTCGTCGTCTACCTCGGCCTGGAACTGATGAGCCTGAGCCTGTATGCGCTGGCCGCGCTGCGCCGCGACCACGCCATCAGCACCGAAGCGGCCATGAAGTACTTCGTGCTCGGCGCGCTGGCCAGCGGCTTCCTGCTCTACGGCATGAGCATGATGTACGGCGCCAGCGGCACGCTGGAGATCCCGCGCCTGTTCGACCGCATCGCCACCGGCCGCATCAACCAGGAAGTGCTGGTCTTCGGTGTCGTCTTCATCGTCGCCGGCCTGGCCTTCAAGCTGGGCGCTGCCCCCTTCCACATGTGGGTGCCCGACGTCTACCAGGGCGCACCCACGCCGGTGACGCTGCTCATCGGCGGTGCGCCCAAGTTCGCGGCCTTTGCCATCACCATCCGCCTGCTGGTGGAAGGCATGCTGGGCCTGGCCATCGACTGGCAGCAGATGTTCATCGTGCTCGCCGTGGCTTCGCTGGCCATCGGCAACCTGGCGGCCATCGCGCAGAGCAACCTCAAGCGCATGCTGGCCTACAGCACCATCGCGCAGATGGGCTTCATCGTGCTGGGCCTGAGTGCCGGTGTCGTCAGCGGCAATACGCTGAGCGCGGCCAACGCCTACAGCTCGGCGATGTTCTACCTCGTGGCCTACGTGCTGACGACGCTGGGCACCTTCGGCCTGATCATGTACCTGAGCCGCCAGGGTTTCGAGAGCGAGCAGATCGACGACCTCGCCGGCCTGTCGCAGCGCAGCCCCTGGGTGGCCGGCGTGATGACGGTGTTCATGTTTTCGCTGGCCGGCGTGCCGCCGATGGTCGGCTTCTTCGCCAAGCTGGCGGTGATCCAGGCGCTGGTGACGACCAACGTGCCCTTCTACATCGCACTGGCTGTCGTGGCGGTGGTGTTCTCGCTCATCGGCGCCTTCTACTACCTGCGTGTGGTGAAGGTGATGTGGTTCGACGCGCCCACGCGCAGCGAGCCGATGTCGCGCACCCAGGGCGTGACGCTGCTGCTGGCCGCCAACGGCGCCGCGGTATTCCTCTTCGGTCCGCTCTCGGGCGGGCTGATGGCGATGTGCCGCGACGCCATCGTCAAGGCGCTGGGCAGCTAGCCTCGGCGTATTGGGCGTGGCCGACGACCGACACCTGAGCGAACTTGCCACGGGCGAGAGCCGGCTGCTGCACCGCGGTTTCCTCGAACTGCATTGCGACACCGTGCAGTTGCCCGACGGCAGCACCGCCACGCGTGAATACCTGCGCCATGGCGGCGCCGTGGCCGTGGTGCCGCTGCTCGACGACGGGCCGGTGCTGCGCCTGGTGCTGGTGCGCCAGTACCGCTACCCGCTGGCCAAGGTGCTGCTGGAGTTTCCGGCCGGCCGGCTGGAGGCCGGCGAGGCGCAGCTGGCCTGCGCGATGCGCGAACTGCAGGAAGAAACCGGCTACGTCGCGCGCGAATGGGCCTACGGCGGCGAGATCCACAACGCGGCGGCTTACTCCAGCGAAAGCATCTGGATCTGGTTCGCGCGCGGCCTGCTGCCGGGCCCGGCCCGGCCGGACGCGGGCGAGTTCGTCGAGACCGTGAGCTTCACGCAGCCCGAGCTCGAGGCCCTGGCCGACCGTGGAGAACTGCCCGATGTGAAGTCCCAGGTCGGGCTCGGCTGGCTGCAGCGCTGGCAGGCCGGTCACCGCGCGTTACCTTGGCACACCGTGCCCGGTTCGCCCGCCCTATGATGACGCCACGATGAAAGTGCTGAACCTGCGTTGCGCCAACGGCCATGGCTTCGAAGGCTGGTTCGGCTCGGAAGACGACTTCCTCGACCAGAACGGCCGCGCGATGATCGAGTGCCCGCTGTGCGCCGACCGCGTCGTCAGCCGCCTGCCTTCGGCGCCGCGGCTGAACCTGTCGGGCGCGCGTGAACCTGCGCCGGCGCCGCAGCCCGAAGCGGCAGCCCCTGCACCCACGGTGTCCGCGGTCACGGCCTCGGTCAGCGGCATGCAGCCGCCCGACCTGCAGGCGGCGTGGTTGTCCGGCATGCGCCAGCTGCTGGCCCGCACCGAGGACGTCGGCCTGCGTTTTGCCGAGGAGGCGCGCCGCATGCATTACGGCGAAGCGCCTAACCGCGGCATCCGTGGCCACGCCAGCCCGGAAGAGCGCGAGGCGCTGCTCGACGAAGGCATCGAGACGGTGGCCATTCCCGTGCCGCGCGCGCTCGACGGCCCGGTGCAGTAGCGGCGGCTAGAGTACCCGGCCCGGGTTCATCAGGTTCTGCGGGTCCAGCGCGGCCTTGATGGCCCGCATCATCTGCAGTGCCACCGGCGACTTGCGCGCCGCCAGCTCGTCGCGCTTCAGCGCGCCGATGCCGTGTTCGGCCGAAAACGAACCACCACAGCGCGCCACCTCGTCGAAGACCACGGCGTTCACTGCGTGCTCTTCGTCGGCCAGGAAACGGGCGCCGTCTTCGCCGGGTGGTGCCTGCACGTTGTAGTGCAGGTTGCCGTCGCCCAGGTGGCCGAAGTTGACCAGGCGCACGCCCGGCCAGCGGGCCTGCAGCGCGGCGTCGGCGCGTTCGACGAAACCGGGGATGGCCGACACCGGCACCGCGATGTCGTGCTTGATGTTCAGGCCTTCCTCGGCCTGTGCCAGCGGGATGCTCTCGCGCACCTGCCACAGCGCCTGGCTCTGCGCCAGGCTCTCGGCGACCACGGCGTCGACCACCGTGCCGGCTTCGAGCGCCGCGCCCAGCAGGGCCTCGAAACGCTCACGTGCCGGACCCTCGCCTTCGGTGTCGCTCTGCTCCAGCAGCACCGTCCACGGCGCCGTCGGCAGCGGCCGGGGCAGGGTGGGGAAGTGCCGGGCCACCAGGTCCAGCGCAAAACGGCCCATGACCTCGAAACCCGTCAGCCCTGCGCCCAGGCGCCGGCGCGCCAGCGAGAGCAGCGCCACGCAGTCGGCCAGCGTGTGGCAGGCGGCCAGCGCGGTGGTGGTGGCCGCGGGCAGCGGCGCCAGCTTCAGCGTCGCCGCGGTGATGATGCCCAGCGTGCCTTCGCTGCCGATGAAGAGGTCGCGCAGGTCGTAGCCGGTGTTGTCCTTGCGCAGGCCGCTCAGGCCGTCCCAGACCTCGCCCTGCGCGGTGACCACTTCCAGGCCCAGGCAGAGTTCGCGCGCATTGCCCCAGCGCAGCACCTGCGTGCCGCCGGCGTTGGTGGCCAGGTTGCCGCCGATGGTGCAGCTGCCTTCGGCGGCCAGGCTCAGCGGCAGCAGCAGGCCCCGTGCGGCGGCGGTTGCCTGCAGCGTCTGCAGCACGCAGCCGGCGTCGACGCTCATCGTCAGGTTGGTCTCGTCGAAGGCGCGCACCTGGTTCAAACGCTGCAGGCTCAGCAGCACCTGCGTGCCGCTGTTGTCGGGCACGCCGCCACCCACCAGGCCGGTGTTGCCGCCTTGCGGCACGAGGGCCACGCCGGCCGCGCTGCAGGCGCGCACCACGGCCGCCACCTCGGCCGTGCTGCCCGGCCGCACCACGGCCAGCGAACTGCCTTGCCAGCGGCGCCGCCAGTCGCGTTCCCAGGCGCTGCGGTCGCCTTCGGTGATGACGTGGGCGGCGCCGACGGCGTTGCGCAGCGCCGCCAGCACGGCCGAGGCCTGCGCGGGTGACGGCGCAGGTGACGGCGCCGTCATGCGCGTGCCGCGGCGGCGAGCCGGCCCTGCTTCTGCCGCCAGCGGATGTGCAGCCCGCAGATGCCGAAGATCACCAGGCTGAGCCCGATCTCGCCCCAGGCCAGCGCCGCGCTGAGCCCGCTTTCGCTGCTGGCGCGCACCACGCCTTCCATGAAGTACAGCCAGATCAGCAGGCTCAACCAGCGGTAGGTGTACATGCGGTGGCGCAGCAGCCCGCCCAGGCACAGCAGCAGCGGCAGCACCTTGATGGCCAGCGTGCCGCTGCCGGTGGGGGCCAGCCACAACTCCCAGGCCAGGCCCAGCGCGATGAGGGCCAGCAGCGCGGCCAGCACCGCGATGCGCGTGCCGCGCACGATGGCATCGGGGGCGGTGGCAGGAAGGGTGTCGGGCGAGGTCGCAAGGGTCATGCGGCATCATAGCCAGCATGAATGCTTTCCTGCGCCTGCAGGGTCGAGGCGGCGCCTACGCCGCCGAGCTGCTGCAGACGCTGCGCACCTGGCCCTGGTTCGACACCCTGCGCACGCTGCGCGCGCGCTTTCGCGACGACCGCCTGGGCCTCACCGCCGGCAGCCTGACCTTCACGACGCTGATCGCGCTGGTGCCGCTGGTCACGGTGATGCTGGCCGTGTTCACGGCCTTCCCGATGTTCTCGGGTTTCGAGACCGCGCTGCAGAAGTACTTCCTGCAGAACCTGGTGCCCGACAACATCGCGCGGCCGGTGCTGCGTGCGCTGACGACCTTCGCGTCCAAGGCGCGTGGCATGGGCACGCTGGGCCTGCTGCTGCTGGTGGCCACGGCGCTGGCCATGGCGCTGACCATCGACCGCACGCTCAACGCCATCTGGCGCGTGCGCCGCCGGCGGCACTTTGCGCAGCGCATCCTCGTCTACTGGGCCGGGCTGACGCTGGGGCCGCTGCTGCTGGGCGTGAGCCTGTCGCTGACCTCGTACGCGGTGTCGGCCTCGCGCGGCCTGGTGGGCCGCCTGCCCGGCGGTGTCGAACTGCTGCTGGAAACGGTGCAGTTCGGCCTCTTCGCGGCCGCCACCGCGGCGCTCTTCCACTTCGTGCCGAACACCGTGGTGCGCTGGCGCCACGCCTGGGCCGGCGGCCTGTTCGTGGCCGTCGGTTTCGAGGGCGCCAAGCAGGCGCTGGGCTGGTATGTCGTCTCGGTGCCCAGCTACTCGGCGGTGTACGGGGCCTTTGCCACCGTGCCCATCCTGCTGTTGTGGATCTACTTCGGCTGGGTCATCGTGCTGCTGGGCGCGGTGATCGCCGCCTACGCACCCAGCCTGCAGATGCGCGTGAGCACCCGCGAGGCCCTGCCGGGCTGGCGTTTCGAGCTGGCGCTGGCCGTGCTGCGCCTGCTGGCCACGGCGCGCAGCGGCACCGAGCGCGGCCTGTCGCTGGCCGGGCTGGCGCGCGTGCTGCGCGCCGACCCGCTGCAACTGGAACCGGTGGTCGAACTGCTGGAAACCATCGACTGGGTGTCGCGCCTGGACGAGGACGGCGATCCGCGCCTGGTGCTGCTGTGCGACCCGGCGAGCACGCCGCTGAAGTCGCTGCTCGACCGCACCCTGCTGACGCCCAGCGCTTCGACGACGGTGTTCCGCCAGCGTGCCGGCGTGGACGGCTTGTTGCTGTCCGAGGTGCTGGGCAGCGGCTGAAGACGGACGCAGCGCTGGCGCTGCGTCGGGGCGTCAGCCCAGCGCGCTGCGCAGGGCCGCCAGGGTGGCGTCGGGCTGTTCCTGCATCGGGAAGTGGCCGCATGGCAGCGTGTGCACGGTGGCGCGCAGGCCCTGCGCCACCGCCTTCGCGTTGCGTGGCAGCGCCATCTGGTCCTGCGCGCCCAGCACCAGGTGCGCCGGGCAGGCCACACGCGCCGCCGCGTCCAGGCCGCCCGTGTAGGCATGGCAGGCGGCGAAGTCGGTGTGGAAGAGCTGAGGCTCACCCTGCGCCAGCACCTGCCGCATCAGGGCGCGTGTCGCGCCGCGCAGCCAGACGCCGGGGCCGGGGTAGGACGGCTTGGCGGCCAGGGTCGAGAACGAGAAGCTCACCACGCGGTCGATGGCCGCGTGGGGGTCGGCCAGCGACAGGTCCAGCAGCGCCTGCGGCACCGGCATCGGCACGCAGCTGCCCAGCATCACCAGCCGCGTGGCGCGTGCCGGTGCGCGCGCCGCTGCCTCCAGGGCCACCAGCGAACCCATGCTGTGGCCGGCGAAGGCGGCCTGCGCCACGCCGGCGGCGTCCAGCAGCGACAGCAGCCAGTCGGCCATCGTTTCCACGCTGTGCAGCGCGGGGCCGCCGCTGCGCAGGTGGCCGGGCAGGTCGACCGCCAGCACGCCGTGGCCGTGGTGCGCAAACCAGCGCGCCAGCAGCGTGAACACGCTGTGGTCGTTGACGGCCCCGTGCACGAAGGCGACGCAGGGCAGGTTGGGGTCGAAGGTTTTGCCGCCGGTGTAGGCATAGGCCGGGCTGCCTTGCACTTCGAGGATCACGATGCCTTCTCCGCGACCTTGAAGGCGCGCTTCAGGTCGTCGATCAGGTCGTCGGCGTCCTCCAGCCCGATGCTCAGCCGGACCGTGCCCGCCGTGATGCCGGCGGCCACCAGCGCCGCGTCGTCCATGCGGAAATGCGTGGTGCTCGCCGGGTGGATGACGAGGCTGCGGCAATCGCCGACGTTGGCCAGATGGCTGAAGAGTTTCAGCGCTTCGATGAACACCTGGCCTTGTCGTCGCGAGCCCTTGAGGTCGAAGCTGAACACCGCGCCGCAGCCGCGCGGCAGCAGCTTCTTCGCCAGCGCGTGGCTGGGGTGGCTTTCGAGTTCGGGGTAACCGACGCCGGCCACCATCGGGTGCGCGGCCAGGAAGTCCACGACCTTGCGTGTGTTCTCGACATGCCGCGCCATGCGCAGCGGCAGCGTCTCGATGCCCTGCAGGATCAGCCAGGCCGTGTGCGGGCTCATGCAGGCGCCGAAGTCGCGCAGGCCTTCGCGGCGCGCGCGCAACAGGAAGGCGCCTTCGGTGCACTCTTCGCTGAACACCATGCCGTGGAAGCCGGCGTAGGGTTGGTTCAGCTCCGGGAAACGCTCGGCGGCGTGCCAGGGGAAGGCCCCGCCGTCGACCAGCAGCCCGCCGACCACCGTGCCGTGGCCGCACAGGAACTTGGTGGCGCTGTGGAAGACGAGGTCGGCGCCGTGCCGGAGGGGCTGCATCAGCCAGGGCGTGGTGAAGGTGCTGTCCACCAGCAAGGGCACGCCGGCCTCCTGCGCGATGGCGCTCACCGTCGGGATGTCCAGCACGTCCAGCCCCGGGTTGCCCAGGGTTTCGCCGAACAGCAACTTCGTCTCGGGCCGCAGGGCGGCGCGCCAGCCGTCGATGTCGCCGGGTTTCACGAAGGTGGTCGTGATGCCGAAGCGCGCCAGCGTGTAGTGCAGCAGGTTGTGGCTACCGCCATAGAGCGCGCTGCTGGCGACGATGTGCGAACCGGCACCGGCCAACGTCGTGATCGCCAGGTGCAGCGCCGCCTGCCCGCTGGCGGTGGCGATGGCGCCGACACCGCCGTCGAGTGCCGCGATGCGTTCTTCCAGCACCGCGTTCGTCGGGTTGCTGATACGGCTGTAGACGTGGCCGGCACGTTCCAGGTTGAACAGGCTCGCAGCGTGTTCGCTGCTTTCGAACACGAAGCTCGTCGACAGGTGCAGGGGCACGGCGCGTGCGCCGGTGGCGGGGTCGGGCGCGGCACCGGCATGCAGCGCCAGGGTGTCGAATCCGGGGTCTGAATAACCGGCCATGGCGTGCCTTGCGGTGGCTGTGGAAGCCCGATCATTGTGGGCTATATTGTCCTGCGTTCAGCCGGGCCGCCGTGGCCCGTCCAACCGGGTCCGCATGCCATGAAAGTCACCGACATCCTGCGTGTCAAGGGCAACACGCTCTACACCGCGCAGCCCGACCAGAGCCTGGCCCTGGCCGTGCAGACCATGGCCGAACTCGACATCGGCTCGCTGGTGGTCATGGAACACGGCGACGTGGTGGGCATGCTGACTTTCCGCGAGGTCATCTCGGCCGTGGTGGCCGGCGGCGGCAGCCTGGGTGACCGCCACGTGCGCAGCGTGATGGACGACGCGCCGCTCACCTGCACGCCCGAAACCGGCGTCGATGAAGTGCGCCGCATGATGCTGGAGCGCCATGCGCGCTACATGCCGGTGCTGGACCAGCGCACGCTGATGGGCGTGATCTCGTTCTACGACGTGGCCAAGACCGTGGTCGACGCGCAGGACTTCGAGAACCGCATGCTCAAGGCCTACATCCGCGACTGGCCCGAGAAGGACGGCACGCCGGGCGCCGGCAACTGAGCACGCCGCAACCCGGCGCATGGATGTCAGCCTGGGCCTGGTGGTCCTCGGCGCGGCCTGTGCCGGCTTCGTGCAAGGCCTGTCGGGTTTCGGCTTCAGCCTCACGGCGCTGAGCTTCTGGGTCTGGGCGCTGCCGCCGCAACTGGCGGCCGTGCTGGCGGTCTTCGGCGGCCTCTGCGGCCAGTTGCTGGCGGCCTTCACGGTGCGCCGTGGTTTCGACGCACGGGCGGTGCTGCCTTTCATCGGTGGTGGACTGCTGGGCCTGCCGCTGGGGCTGTGGCTGCTGCCGCACATCGACGCGGTGGCCTTCCGCGCCTTCATCGGCGCCTTGCTGGCGCTGTGGTGCCCGGTGATGCTGCTGTCCGACCGGCTGCCGCGCGTGGGCGGCGGCCGTGCCGGCGACGCCGTGGCCGGCGCACTGGGCGGCCTGATGGGCCCGCTGGGCGGCTTCACCGGCGCCTTGCCCACCCTGTGGTGCACGCTGCGAGCCTACGAGCGCGAAACGCAGCGCGCCATCATCCAGAACTTCAATCTCGCGCTGCTGGCCGCCACGATGGCGGCCTACCTGGCCACCGGTGTGGTGACGCCCACGATGTGGCCGTTGATGGCCGTGGTGGCGCCGGCGCTGCTGTTGCCGGCCTTGCTGGGCATGCGGGTGTATGTCGGCGTCAGCCCGCTGGCCTTTCGCCGCATCGTGCTCGGTCTGCTGACGCTGTCGGGCCTGGCGATGCTGGCCAGTGCACTGCGGCAGTGGCTCTGACGGCCAGGGTCCCGCCACTAGAATCGCAGCGATGTCTGGCAGCACTTTCGGCGAACTCTTCTGCGTCACCAACTTCGGTGAAAGCCACGGCCCGGCCATCGGCTGCGTGATCGACGGCTGCCCGCCCGGCCTGGCCTTGAGCGAGGCCGACATCCAGGGCGACCTCGACCGCCGCCGCCCCGGCACCAGCCGCCACGTCACACAGCGCAACGAGCCCGACGCGGTGGAGATCCTGTCCGGCGTCTACGAGGGCTGCACCACCGGCACGCCGATCTGCCTGCTGATCCGCAACACCGACCAGCGCAGCAAGGACTACGGCAACATCCTCGACAACTTCCGTCCCGGCCTCGCCGACTACACCTACTGGCGCAAGTACGGCCTGCGCGACCCGCGCGGCGGCGGCCGTTCTTCGGCCCGGCTGACGGCGCCGATGGTCGCTGCCGGCGCGGTGGCCAAGAAGTGGCTGCACGAAAAACACGGCACCACCTTCCTGGGCTGGATGACTGCGGTGGGCGGGGTCGAAATCCCCTTCGACAGCGCCGAGCACATCCCGCACAACGCCTTCTTCGCGCCCAACGCCGCCATCGTGCCCACGCTGGAGGCCTACATGGACGCGCTGCGCAAGGCCGGCGACAGCTGCGGCGCGCGCATCGAGGTGCGGGCCAGCGGCATGCCGGTGGGCCTGGGCGCGCCGCTGTTCGACAAGCTCGACGCCGACATCGCCCACGCGATGATGGGCATCAACGCCGTGAAGGGTGTCGAGATCGGCAGTGGCTTCGCCACCGTCGCCGAACGCGGCAGCTTCCACGGCGACGAACTCACGCCCGCGGGTTTCGCCAGCAACCACGCCGGCGGCGTGCTCGGCGGCATCAGCACCGGGCAGGACCTGGTGGTGCGCATCGCCATCAAGCCCACCAGCTCGATCCGCCTGCCCAAGGCCAGCATCGACCGCCAGGGCCAGCCCACGGTGGTGGAAACGCACGGCCGCCACGACCCCTGCGTCGGCATCCGCGCCACGCCCATTGCCGAGGCCATGCTGGCGCTGGTGGTGATGGACCACGCGCTGCGCCACCGTGCGCAGAACGGCGACGTGCAGCTGCCCGTGCCGGCCATCGCCGCGCGGGCGCCTTGACCGCGCCGACGCCGGCGCCGGCCGGCCGCCCGCTGCTGCGCTTCGGCGCGTTGTCCTTCGCCTACTTCGCGGCCATCGGGCTCTTCAACCCGTATGCGCCGCTGTGGTTCCAGTCGCTGGGATTTTCGACGCTGCTGATCGGCACGCTGGCTTCGCTGCAGAGCTGGACACGGGTGCTCGCGCCCTATGCCTGGAGCTGGTGGGGCGACCACAGCGGCCGCCGTGTCGAGCTCATCCGGCTGGCGGCCTTCGGCGCCTTGCTGGCGGCGCTGGGCCTCTTCGGCGTGCGCGCCGCGGTGCCCGTGGCACTGGTCGTGTCGCTGCTTTTCCTGGCCAACAGCGGCGTCGTGCCGCTCTACGAGGCGCTGCTGTCGCAGCACCTGAACACCGCCACCGGCATCGACCCGGCGCGTTACGGGCGCGTGCGCATGTGGGGCTCGGTGGGTTTCATCGTCTCGGTGACGGGTTTCGGCGCGCTGCTCGAGGGCGCCGGCATCGGCGTCTTCCCGTGGTTCGTGGCGGCCATGAATGCGCTGCTGCTGGCTGCGGCGCTGCGTCTGCCGGCCACCCGCGGCGAGGCCTTGCACGACGAAGCCGCGCCGCCCGTGCTGCCGCTGCTGCGCCAGCCCGTCGTGGCCTGGTTTTTTGCGTCGGTGTTTTTTACCGTGCTGGCGCACACCAGCCTGTATGCCTTCTTTTGAGAAGTGTGTACTTGACACACCCATAAGCTTAGGCGACCATGAGCGGTCTGTAACTGGCACGGCGCCTAGACGCGCCCGCATAGCGTGGGCAGCGAAGAGCAAAAGTTCGGCCGCGTTCTTCACCGGCTTCGTCGCCAGCGCGGACTCGCGCAAGATGACTTTGCCTTCAAGTGCGGCATGAGCGCGTCTGCAATCTCAAAAATCGAACGCGGCCTCAAGTCGCCCAAGCTCGACACTATCTTCAGGATAGCCAAGGCACTGGACATACAGCCAGCCGAGTTGATCGCCGCTGTACAGTTGGAGATTGCGGCCGATCCCAGGAGCTACTGAATAATATGTGGATAAGAATGGCACTCTAGTGCCATGAAATTGGCACTAGAGTGCCATAGGGGATTGCCCTCCCCAGTCGTAGACTCTGCGCCATGGCTTCACTCACAGAACTCCTGGCTGACCGCGCAAAGGCCGCCGATGCGGTAGCGCAGGCCACTGCAAGACTGTCTGAACTTGACACAGAAGTGTTCCGCCGCTTCGGGGTCATCGCAGAGGCTATGGAGGGTCGCCCACAGCCATTGAGCCACGCCAATCCGACAGAGCCACAGGTCGACTTGCCGATTCTTCCAGCATGGGCGCCGACGCCTTCGGGAGTCGTTGCCAGAGCTAAGCGATCAAAGCCCGGCGCCCTGACCGAGGCGATCATCAAGGTCTTGCGGGAGCGCGGGCCGCTTGATCGAACCTCTCTGTACGAGGCGTTGGTGTCCACCGGCACGCACATCAACGGCAAAGACCCGAAGGCCAACCTCTCAGCCCATCTGTCCTACTCGAAGGAGATCGTCCGGCTGGACGATGGGCGCTTCAATGTCGTCAATCGGGAGGGAGATCAAAGCAACATCGAAGCACAGTAGAAAGACAAACGGCCTGCTCCTTGCGGGGCAGACCGTTTGAATGTTCGATGGGGGTGATCTGGTGTGGGGTCCGGCTTTCCATCCAAGTCCCCGGGGGTTCGAATCCCCTCACCTCCACAAACTGCACCAGTGGCGAAATTGGTAGACGCGGCGGTCTTTAAAACCGATGCTGGCAGGCGTGCGGGTTCGAATCCCGTCTGGTGCACCACTATGATGAAGGGGCAAGGCGCAATGTCAAGCGCCTTGCCCCTTTGCCTTCTTCTTTGCGATCTTTGGCTGTGGAGGTGTGCTCAACATCCGACGCAGCAAGTCATCGAACCCGATGCCGTTTCCCTCGTCGGGCGGCTCGGTCTTCGGCTGCTGCCGCTTCTGCGGCGACTCTGATGGCCTTCCAGACTTGGTTGCGGGTGATCTAGGCACGGTAGGTGAGGCGCTTGCCGGCGATGTTCATCAGGATAGCGCTGGTGCGCTGCACGTCGTTGACGCCGAGCTTGACGCGATGGTTCCAGCGGAAGTCGAACTCGTTGACGTAGCGCTGCAGATGCTGCTCGCTGACGCTGTGGAAGGTGCCGTGCAGGCCGCGCTTCAGCAGCGCGAAGCTGGACTCGACCGTGTTGCTGTGAACCCAGGGGCGAATCTTGTTCACGTACTCGGCCCGCTCGTGGTTCACAGAGTCATGTGAGGCGAAGGCCGTGCCGATCTTCTTGTAGATCGCGGCCTCGTCAGTCATCAGGGCCGCGTGCTCGCTGATGTGCTTCTCCATGATCGGGCGCACCGTCTTGGCGGTGACGGTAGGAACGTGGAAAGAGCGCTTCTCGCCTTCGCGGTCGACCAGGGAGACGATCTTCATCTTGTGATCGCCGCCGCGTGCGCCCGGCGCGTGCTTGCCGACGTTGCCCCAATAGGTTTCATCAACCTCAACGGCAGAGCCTTCGCCGCCAAGCTGGCCGGTGGGGGCGATGTTCATGGCTTCGCGGATGCGGTGCGACATGAACCAGGCGGTCTTGTAGCTCACGCCGAGCATGCGTTCCAGTTGCTTGCTGCTGACGCCCTTTTTGCTGGCGCTCATCAAGTGGCAAGCCTGCAGCCAGATGTGCAGCTTGATCTTGCTGGACTCGAACACGGTGCCGACCGTGACGCTGAACTGTTCGCGGCAGGCGCGGCACTTCCACAGGCCAGCGCGGTGCGTCTTGCCTTCGAGCTTGTAGTGGCCGTCAATGACGCCGCAGTGAGGGCAGGAGACGCCGTTCGCCCAGCGCATCGCTTCAAGGTACTCGCGCGCCTTGTCGGCGTCTTGGAAGTGCGGCTGGTTGAAGATCGAGGCGGCCATGTTTTGCTCCGGTGTGGCCGTAATGTGCGCCCAAATCATGGGTGTGTCAAGTACACACTTCTCCTTCTTTTCGCTGGCCCTGGTGTCGCTGGGCTACGGCAAGGCCGCGGTGGGGGCCTTCTGGGCCGTCAGCGTGGTGGCCGAGATCGCCTTCTTCTGGTTCCAGGGGCGCTTTTTCCATTGGCTGTCGCCCGTGGGCTGGCTGAAGCTGGTGGCGGGCGTGACGACGCTGCGTTTTGTCGCCGTGGCCGCGGGGGGCGCGGTGCCGGTCGTGCTGGCGCTGGCGCAGGCGTCGCACGCCATCACCTTCGCGGGCCACCACGCGGCCTGCATCGCGCTGGTGCACCGGCACTTCCCGGACCGCCTGCGCGGCCGCGGCCAGGCGCTCTACACCATGCTCGGCTATGGCCTGTCGGGCGTGATCGGTGGCGTGGGCGGCGGCTGGCTGATCGAAGGCCACGGTTACCCGGCGGTGTTCTGGGCCGCCGCCGGGGCTGGTGTGCTGGCCTGGGGCTGCGCACAGCGCGCGGCGCGGCACGGGGCCTGAGGCCAAGCCGGGCCGCCGGGCCGAGCGACGAACAGCGGTGCCCGGAGCCCGCTTTTCCGGCCTCAAGCCCTTCAAGGTGCTGCCGAAAATGGGATCGGGAGTCGACGGGTGCCCATGTCGGGTGCATCGCTCCGGAGTCGCCATGCATGCAGTTCTGAGCCCTCGGGCACCCAAGGCCGTTCCTCGTTCCGTCAGCGTATCCGCCCGGGCTCCGGCCCGGGGGGTGTCCGAGTTCTTCCGTTACCACGGCATCTGGTCACCCGGTGTGCGCCTGTTCCGCGCCATCGGCTTTCGCGCCAAGGCCTTCGTCATTTCCGTGATGTTCACGGTGCCCATCGCCGTGCTGGCCTACAGCTTCTTCGGCGACAAGGGGGCCAGCATCGAGTTTTCTGCGCGTGAGCGTGTCGGGGTGGCCTACCTGACCGAGGCCTCGCCGGTGGTGCAGGCCCTGCAAGCGCAGCGCCGATGGGCCGCGCAGGCGGCCGCCCAGGGCAGCGAAGCGCCGGAACTGGCCACGGCCCGTGCGGCGCTCGACGCCGCGCTGAAGAAACTGGCGGCTGCCCAGGCGGCCCATGGCGCCGTCCTGGACACCGGCGGCGCTCATGACACGCTGCTGTCCAGGCTGAAGGCGCTGCCGGCGCCCGGCGCCGGCGTCGACAAGGTGCTGTCCGGCTACGGCGAGGCGGTGGCCGCCGCGCTGCAGCTGATGACCACCGCCACCGACAACTCCAACCTCACGCTCGACCCTGACATCGACACCTACTACCTGATGGACGGTGGCACGGGGGCGTTGCCGGCACTGATCGAGGCCACCTCGCGCATGCGCGACACTGCGCTGGCGATAGCCCATGGGGGCACCGCCTCCGCGGGGATGCTCAAGGCCCTGCACGCCCAGGAAGCCATCGCCGACCAGTTGTCCGATCGCTGGAAGGCCGGTGTCGACAAGGTGCTCAAGGTGCGACCCGAAGTCTCGGGGCTGCTGAACTTCGACGCCACCTACCAGGCGCTGCACCGGTTCCACGAGGTATCGGAAAGCAGCGACGCCCCGGCCAAGGTGTTGGTGGCAGCCGATGCCGCACTGGACGGCCTGGACAAGGCCGGCAGCGCATCGCTGAAGCGGCTGGACGAACTGCTGGCCGCGCGTGTCGGCGCCTTGACCCTGCACCGCAATGCCGTGGCGGTGTTGCTGCTGCTGACCTTGGTGGCGGTGGCCTACCTCTTCGTTTCCTTCCGCAAGGTGCTCGAAGGCGGCCTGAAGGAAGTGGCCTTCCACATCAACGCCATGCGCGAAGGCGACCTCACCACCCAGCCACGTGCCTGGGGCGCCGACGAGGCCGCCAACCTGATGCACACGCTGACCGACATGCAGGCCTCCTTGCGCCGCATCGTGTCGCAGGTGCGCGGTGCGTCCGACGGCATCGTCACCGCCAGCACGCAGATCAGCAGCGGCGCGCTCGACCTGTCCGGGCGTACCGAGCAGTCGGCGGCCAACCTGGAAGAGACGGCGGCGTCGATGGAGCAGATCGCGGCCACCGTGCGCAACAACGAGGGCACCGTGGGCGAGGCCGCAAAGCTGGCGCTGACGAATGCCGACGCGGCACAGCGTGGCGGCAAGATCATCGGCCAGGTGGTGGCCACCATGCAGCAGATCAACGACTCGTCGGCGCGCATCGGCGACATCATCGGCACCATCGACGGCATTGCCTTCCAGACCAACATCCTGGCGCTGAACGCGGCCGTGGAAGCGGCGCGTGCCGGCGAGCAGGGCCGGGGTTTTGCCGTCGTGGCCGCCGAGGTGCGGGCGCTGGCGCAGCGTTCGGGCGAGGCGGCGCGCGAGATCAAGACCCTCATCGGCGCCAGCCTCGAGCAGGTGGAGCGCGGCACGCTCGTGGTGCGCGAAGCCGGCGCCACCATCGATGAAATCGTCGGCAGCGCCGGCCGCGTGCGCGAACTGCTGTCCGAGGTGTCGAACGGGGCGCGCGAGCAGACCCAGGGCATCGCGCAATCGGCCCAGGCCGTGCAGGACCTGGACCGCGTGACGCAGCAGAACGCCGCGCTCGTGGAGCAGACCGCGGCCGCCGCCGGTTCGCTGAAGGATCAGGCCGTGCTGCTGGCCGGCGAGGTGGCGCAGTTCAGGTTGCCGACAGCCTGACGCGCCGCCACGCCGCGGCGGCGCGGCGCTTCATCTGGCGCGTGCGGCGCCGATATCCCGGGTGGGGCGAGTCGCTTGCGCGTTCGTGACGTGCTGCCCCGACCCCGCCCCCAGCCTATGCCGCCCAACGCCCTCCCGCCCGTCAAGATGCCACCCCCCGGGGCCGGCGAAGGGGGGGGCGCGCCCATGATGGGCCAGAGGCGCGTGCGTCTGGCCATGTACCTGGCCTTCGTGGTGCTGGCCGTCGCGCTGGTGCTGCAGGGCCTGAGCACGCTGCGCCTGGAGGAACTGCGCGCCGCCGATGCCGAGATCCTCGACCATGCCGGCCTGCAGCGCACCCTCTCGCAGCAGGCCGGCCGCCTGGCCGCGCTGCTGGTGGATGCGGCCGACGACGCGCCGGTGCGGGCGCGCCACCTGCAGGCGCTGCAGGTGCTGGTCAACGGCTCGGCGCAGGACGCCTTGCTGATGGAGGCGCTGCTGGCGCGCCAGATGGCGCGTTCGACCGAACTGCAGCAGCGTGTCGGCCCGGCGCTGCAGGACTGGCAGGCCGCGCGCGAGCGGCTCTGGTACCGCAGCCAGATCCTGCTGCGGCAGGCCGACGGGGAGACCGGCGCGCTGCTGCGCCCCAGTGCCGCCGCGCTGCAGGCCGAGACCGAACCCGCGCTGGCCGCTGCGCAGCGGCTGAGCGCGCGGCTGCGCGAAGCGGCCGAAGAACGTGCACAGCGTTTTGGCCAGGAGGTGCGCTGGGGCCTGGCCGGCATGCTGGTGCTGCTGGGCCTGCTCGGCCTGGCGGTGGTGGAGCCGACGGCCCGTTCGGTGCGTCGGCACGGCCTGCGCCTGCGCGAGCAGGCGACCGAGCTGCAGAGACTGGCGCTGGTGGCCGAGCACACGACGGCGCTGGTGCTCATCACCGATGCCGAGGACCTCATCGTCTGGGTCAACGCCGCCTTCACGCGCGGCACCGGGTGGCCGCTGGCCGATGCCCAGGGCCAGCGCCCCGGTGACCTGCTGGCGCATGCGCAGGCCGACGCCGCCGTGCATGCGCGCCTGCGGCTGGCCGTGCAGGAAGCCCAGGGCCTGCGCGTCGAAAGCCTGTACCGCACCCGCGACGGGCGCGACCTCTGGCTCGACGTCGACCTGCGCCCGCTGCGCGACGAAACCGCCGCCGCGCCCGGCGCTGCGCCGCCGTCGCCGGCCGAGGGCGCGGGCCGCCTGCGCGGTTTTGTGCGCGTGTGCAGCGACACCACGGCGCGTGTGCAGCAGCAGGCCAAGCTGACGGCGCTGTGGGCGGCGCTGCCGGCCGGCGTGACGGTGCTGGGCCCCGAGGCGCAGATCCTCGACGCCAACCGCGAGGCCGAGCGCATGCTCGGCCTGAGCCTGGCGCAGATGCAGGGCGTGGCCGCGATGGACGCCCGCTGGCGCTGCTTGCGTGCCGACGGCAGCGACTACCCGCCGGGCGAGCTGCCCGCCGCACGCACGCTGGCCACCGGCCAGGCGCTGAGCAACGAGACCATGGGCGTGCACACACCTTCGGGCGAGCTGCGCTGGCTGCTCGTCAACACCCAGCCGCAGCGCGACAACCTCGGCCAGGTGTCAGGCGTGGTGGCCTGCTTCAGCGACATCACGCAGGGCCGTGAGCTGCAGGAGCAGCTGCACACCAGCGCACGCACCGACGCACTGACCCGCCTGCCCAACCGCGCCGTGGTCATGGAGCGCCTGCAGCAGGCCGTCGCACATGCGCGGCGCCATGCGGGTTACGGCTTCGCGGTGCTGTTCATGGACTTCGACCGCTTCAAGCAGGTCAACGACACGCTGGGCCATGGTGCCGGCGACGAACTGCTGCGCCAGATGGCACAGCGCCTGACGCTGGCCCTGCGCCCGGGCGACGCCGTGGCGCGCCTGGAATGCCCGATGGCCGCGCGCCTGGGGGGCGACGAGTTTGTCGTCGTGCTCGACGGCGTGGGTGACGTGGCGCGCGCCGGCCACATCGCGCAGCGGCTGCTCGAGGAGCTGGGCGAGCCCTACCTGATCGACAACGCCCCGGTGCAGGGCAGCGTCAGCCTCGGCCTCGTGGTCTGCGACGACCCGCAGCGGCTGGGCGCCGATGACATCACCGATGCCGCGGCGGCCGAGGAGGTGCTGCGCAACGCCGACACCGCGATGTACGAGGCCAAACGTGCCGGCCGCGGCCGCTGGGTGCTGTTCGACCCCGCGATGCACGAACGTGTGGTGCGGCTGCTGGAGGTCGAGGCCGATCTGCGCCGCGCGCTGAAGGAGGCCGAGCTGTTTGTCGTCTACCAGCCGGTGGTGCGGCTGTCCGACCGGCAGATGTCGGGCGTCGAGGCGCTGGTGCGCTGGCAGCACCCGCAGCGCGGCCTGGTGCCGCCAGTGGAGTTCGTGCCCATCGCCGAGGAATGCGGCCTCATCGACGCCGTGGGGGCCTTCGTGCTGGAGACGGCCTGCCGGCAGTTTGCGCAGTGGCAGCGCCGCCTGGGTGACGCGGCACCGGGGCAGCTGGCCGTGAACCTGTCGCGGGCGCAGCTCAAGCGCGCGGCGCTGGTGGACGAGGTGCGCGACGTGCTGCAGGCCAACCAGATGCTGCCGACGCAGCTGCAGCTGGAGGTGACCGAGAGCCTGGCGGCGCAGGACGAACGTGTGCAGACCACGCTGCGCGAGCTGAAGGCGCTGGGCGTGCGGCTGGCGCTGGACGACTTCGGCACCGGCTATTCCAGCCTGGCCTGCCTGCACCAGATGCCGGTGGACACGGTGAAGGTCGACCGCAGCTTCGTGCAGCACGCCGAGACCGTGGAGTACCACCGCGTGCTCATCGAAGCGACGATCCGCGTCGCGCGCACGATGGGCATGAACACGGTGGCCGAGGGCATCGAGACCGAAGGCCAGGCGCTGCTGATGCACGCCCTGACCTGTGACGCCGGCCAGGGCTACCTCTTCAGCCGGCCGCTGCCGGCCGATGAACTCGAACGCTGGGCCCTTGCCCGGATGCCGCAGGCGCTCGACACTGTCTGAACGGCACCGGTGGCCCGGTCTGCAGTTCGTCCTCCGCTTTGCACGCTTCGTCGCAAGCCCGCCCGGCTGCCGGGGGCCTTGCCTACACTGCGCCGCGCTGACTGGCACGAGGCCGGAGCGGCGATCTGACAGGGGCGGAACATGAAAAAGCAGTGGTGGCTGACGGGTGGTTTGCTTGGGGTGGTGCTGGCCGCGGCCGGCGGCGCCTGGCAGGCCGGTTGGCTGAAGCCGGTGGGCGGCCCGCTGGGCAACGCCGTGGCGCAATCCGCTTCGGCCGCGGCCGACGGCAAGGAGTCCAAGGACGGCAAGAAGCCCGAGGTGCCGCTGGAGTTCGCGCCGCGCGAGGTGGTGCAGCCGGCGCTGGCGCGCCTGCCGGGCGTGGTCGAGTTCTCGGGCCCGCTGGTGGCGCCGCAGACGGCGATGGTGCGTGCCAAGGCCGGCGGCACGCTGCTCAGCCTGGCGGTGGCCGAGGGCAGCCGTGTGCAGGCCGGGCAGGTGCTGGGCCGCGTCGACCTCGCCGACCTGGCCAGCCGCGTGGCCGAGCGCGGCGCGCAGCTGGAATCGGCGCGCGCCACGCTGGCCCAGGCCGAACGTGCCCACGCCAACAACGAGCGCCTGGCGGCGCAGCAGTTCATCTCGTCCAGCGCGCTGGACAGTTCGCGTGCGGGGCTGGACACCGCACGCGCCCAGCTCAACGCCTCGCAGGCGTCACTGGACACCACGCGTGTCGGACTGCGCGACGCCAGCCTGCTGGCGCCCATCTCGGGCATCGTCGCCAAGCGCCACGCCGTGCCGGGCGAAAAGATTGCTGCCGAGCAGACTGTGCTGACCATCGTCGACCTGACGACGCTGGAACTGGCCGGCAACGTCGGCACGCACGAGGTCAGCCGCATCGCGCCGGGCATGGCGGTGGACGTGCAGGTCGAGGGTGTCGACAAGCCGGTGGCCGGGCGCATTGCGCGCATCGCGCCGGCGGCCGAACCCGGCACACGCAGCATCGGCGTGACGATCGCGATGGCCAACCCGCAGGAGCGCCTGCGCGCCGGCCAGTACGCGCTGGCGCGTGCCACGCTGGCCGACGACGCGGACCGCCTGACGCTGCCGTCCAGCGCCGTGGGCAACACCTCGGGCCAGGACCATGTCTGGGTCATCGAAGGCGGCCTGCTCGCGCGGCGCGCCGTCACGCTGGGCCGCAAGGACCCGCGCGAAGGCCGCGTCGAGGTGCTGCAGGGCGTCACGCCCGCCAGCCAGGTGCTGGCGGCACGTTTCGACAACCTGCGTGAAGGCGCCAAGGCGCTGGTGGTGGCGAACAAGACGGCACCGGTAGCGTCGGCTGCCGCGTCGACACCGCTCGTCAAATAAGGAGCCGGCCATGTGGATCACGCGGGTCTCGATCAACAACCCCGTCTTCGCCGCCATGGTGATGGTGGCGCTGTGTGTGCTGGGCCTCTTCAGCTACGCCAAGCTGGGTGTCGAACAGATGCCCGACATCAGCTTCCCCGGCGCCTGGATGGAAGTGCGCTACCCGGGTGCTTCGCCCGAGGCGGTGGAGCGTGAACTCGTCAAGCCGCTCGAAGAAGCCGTCAACGGCGTCGCCGGCGTCAAGCGCATCACCTCGGGCGCGCGCGAAGGCACGGGCTGGGTGAACATCGAGTTCAGCCTGGACGCCGACATGGGCCGTGCGATGCAGGACCTGCGTGACCGCGTGGCGGCCGTGCAGGGCGGTTTCCCGAAGGACGTGAAGGCGCCGACCCTCGCGCGCTGGAACAACGACAACAACCAGCCCATCGTCAACGCGGCGCTGGTGAGCCCGACCCGCAGCGGCCGCGAACTGTCGGTGCTGGCCGAGAACAGCGTCGACAAGCGGCTGCGCCGCGTCGAAGGCGTGGCGCGTGTCGAGGTCAACGGCCTGACGCAGCGCGAAGTGCGCATCGACCTCGACCCGGCCCGCCTGCGCGCCTATGCCGTGACGCCGGCCGAGATCGCCGCGGCGCTGAAGGAAGCCAACGCCGACCAGCCGGTGGGCCTGCTGTCCGACCACACGCAGGACGTGCTGCTGCGGGTCGAGGGCCGCGTGCGCGACCCGCGCCAGTTCGAAGGCCTGGTGGTCGCCAAACGCGGCAACCTGTCGCTGACGCTGGCCGACCTGGGCACGCTGGTCGAGCGTGAACGTGAACCCGACTCGGTGGCCCGCATCAACGGCCAGCGCGCCATCACCTTCAACGTCTTCAAGCAGCAGGACGCCAACATCGTGGCCGCCGGCGAGGCCATCAAGGCGGCGCTGGACGAGGTGCGCAAGACGCTGCCGCCGGATGTCGAACTGCGCCTGATCCGCGCCGACAGCGACTGGGTCAAGGGCAGCCTTGACGGCCTGCGCAACACGCTGATCGAAGGCGCGCTGCTCACGGTGGCCATCGTCTTCCTCTTCCTGCACAGCTGGCGCAGCACCATCATCACCGGGCTGACGCTGCCGATTGCCGTCATCAGCAGCTTCATCGCCGTCTACGCTTTCGGCTTCACGCTGAACTTCATGACGATGATGGCGCTGAGCCTGTGCATCGGCCTGCTCATCGACGACGCCATCGTCGTGCGCGAAAACATCGTGCGCCACGTCGGCATGGGCAAAGATCACTTCCGCGCCGCGCGCGAGGGCACCGAGGAGATCGGCCTGGCGGTGATGGCCACCACCTTCGCCATCGTCGCGGTGTTTGCGCCGGTGGCCTTCATGGGCGGCATCATCGGCAAGTTTTTCTACCCCTTCGGCATCACCGTGGTGGTGGCGGTGCTGGTGAGCCTGTTCGTCAGCTTCACGCTCGACCCCATGCTCAGCAGCGTCTGGCACGACCCGCCGTCGGTGCGCATGAAACGCTGGCCCGTCATCGGCCACGCCATCCGCGCCACCGACGCCGCGATGGACGCACTGCACCGCGTCTACGAGCGCGCCATCCACTGGATCTTCAGCGAGCGGCGCTGGACGCTGGGGCTGCGCCGGTTCTGGCTGGGCATCCCGGTCTACGCGCACGGTTTCGACGCGCAGAACCGGCGCGACAAGGGCAGCGCCCGCCACTGGCGCCTGGCCACGCTGACGCCCCGTGGTGTGGTGATGGCCGTCGGCGCCTTGAGCTTCGTCGCCGCCTTGGGCCTGGCGCCGCTGGTGGGCAGCGAGTTCGTGCCCGAGACCGACCAGGGCTACACCCAGCTCAACCTGCGCATGCCGGTGGGCAGCAGCCTGGACCGCACCGACGCCAAGGTGCGGCAGGTGGAGGCCATCGTGCAGGCGCTGCCCGAGGTCAAGGACGTGTCGACCTGGGTCGGCGGCGCCGGCCAGCGCAACCAGGCCTGGATGAACATTGCGCTGAAGGACCGCAAGGACCGCAGCCGCAGCCAGAAGGAAGTGGAAGAGGCCATCCGCAAGGACATCGCGCGCATCCCCGGCACCGACGCCAGCGTGGGCTTCAACCGGCCGATCTATGTCGCCATCCTGGGCAGCGACGCCGAGGGCCTGGCCAAGGTGGCGACGGACTTCGCCGAGAAGGTGAAGAAGATCCCGAACGTGGTCGATGTCGAAAGCTCGGTGCAGCAGGGCATGCCGGCCTTTGCGGTGAAGCTCAAGCCCGGTGCCGTGCGTGAACTCGGGCTCACGGCGCCGCAGCTGGCCAGCAGCCTGCGTGCTTATGTCAACGGCGAGACGGCCACTTACTGGACGACGCCCGACGGCGACCAGGTCGACGTCGTGCTGCGCCTGAACGAGAGCCAGCGTGAACGTGTGGAGCAGCTGCGGGCGCTGCCGGTGGCCTTCGCGAAGGACGGCACGCCGATCAGCCTGGACAGCGTGGCCACCATCGAAAGCGTGTTCAATCCCGAGGTCATCCGGCGCCAGAACCTGCAGCGCCGCGAAGCCGTGTTCGCGGGTGTGCAGGGCCGCAGTGCCGGCGAGGTGGGCGAAGACGTGCAGAAGCTGATCAAGGCCACGACGCTGCCGCCGGGCTATACCTTCGACATCGGCGGCCGCATGCAGCAGCAGTCGGAGGCCTTCGGCGGCCTGCTGGCGGCGATGGCGCTGGCGGCGATCTTCATCTACATCGTGCTGGCCAGCCAGTTCGGCAGCTTCCTGCAGCCCATCGCCATCATGGCCAGCCTGCCGCTGGCCTTGATCGGCGTGATGCTGGCGCTGCTGTTCACGAAGAGCACGCTGAACATCTTCAGCATGATCGGCCTGGTGATGCTGATGGGCCTGGTGACCAAAAACGCCATCCTGCTGGTCGACTTCGCGAACCACGCACGCCGGGGTGGCGCCACGGTGCCCGAGGCCTTGCTGCAGGCCGGGCTGACACGCATGCGGCCGATCATCATGACGACGATGGCGATGGTCTTCGGCATGCTGCCGCTGGCCCTGGCCTTCAACGAGGGGGGCGAGATCCAGGCCCCCATGGGCCGCGCCATCATCGGTGGCGTCATCGCCTCGACGCTGCTCACGCTGGTGGTGGTGCCGGTGCTCTACAGCTACATGGCACGCCAGCAAAAGCCCCGCGCCCGCGTGGCCGATGCGCCGCGCGTCACCGGCGGCAGCGGTGGACCGCTGGTCATGCCGGCGGACCGGGACTGAAGCCCGGACTCGAGGGCGCGCCTGCGCCGATGCCGACCAGTTCCACCCCATCGCGCAGCAGGCCTTGCCCGATCCCGCCATGCACGAGCATGCGCCGGCCCACCTGCGGGCCGAGCAGTGTGGCAACGCGGTTCATCGACATCAGCCACTCGCGCTGCACGGTCTGGCCGGACTTGATCTCGACCAGCCCGGTCCGGCCGGGCGGCAGGCCGTAGCCCACCAGCAGGTCCACCTCCAGCCCGTGGCGGTCGCGAAAGAAGTGCAGGTCTGGCGCAAAGCCCTGATTCAGCGCGTGCTTGGCGAACTCATTCACCACCAGGTTCTCGAACAGGGCGCCGCGCAAGGGGTGGGTGGCCATCTGGCCGGCCTCGCGCACGCCGATCAACCAAGCGGCCAGGCCGGTGTCACAGAAATACAGCTTGGCCTGCTTCACCAGGCGTTTGCCGAGGTGGGCATGCCAAGGAGGCAGGCGGTGCACGATGCCACTGGCTTCGAGCAGCGTGACCCAAGCTTGCGAGGTGGGGGCACTCACGCCGGCATCGGCGGCCAGTGATGACAAGTTGAGCAATTGGCCCACGCGGCCCGCGGCCAGACGGACAAAGCGTCGGAAGGTGTCGAGCTGGCGCAGTTCGATCAACTGCCGCAGGTCGCGCTCGACATAGGTCGCAAAGTAGTCGGCCAGGGCCACCTGGGCATCCAGGCGGTCGGCGTGGATGCGCGGGTAGCCCCCGTTGAACAGCAGGTCATCCACGGTGGTGGTGCCAACGCCGGGCGCGATGCCGCCTGCCGCCAGTTCGGCCAGCGAAAGAGGCCACAGCTGCAGCAAGGCGGTCCGGCCCGCCAGCGATTGGCCGATGCCCCGCATCAGCTCGAACTGGTGGCTGCCGGTGAGGATCCAGCGGCCAGGCTGCGGACGTTCGTCCACATCCACCTGCAGCCACGACAGCAGCGGCGGCACGCGCTGGATCTCGTCCAGCACGGCACCGTTCGGGAACTGGGCCAGGAATCCCGCCGGGTCGGTCAAGGCCTGTTCGCGGGTGTCGGGGCGTTCCAGGTTGGCGTAGGGCCGGTCGGCGAAGGTCTGTCGACACAGGGTGGTCTTGCCCGCCTGGCGGGGCCCGGTGACGGTGACCACCGGGTACTGCGCCGCGCGCGCACACAGGGTGGAGGCCATGACCCGAGGAAAGATTGGGCGGGTGTGCATGTGGACAATATTAAACCAGTACTTAAAAAATGCAACCGCGAGCCCGCTTCGACGGAATGCGCGAAACCGCGGCCGCGGGTGGAGAAGCGTCGTTCAGTGAAATGCATGGAAACACGACGACACCGACGAAGGCCGAGCAGACATTCGGCGGTTACCCCGCTTGAGCATGATGACGGCACCGCATCCTCATTCGACGCCACACCATGCAGCACCCGTTCAGCACCCCATCGCCAAGCTGTCTTGCGACCGTGTCACGGCCGACGGGTGGTGTGGCGCGGGGTGTGGGTGCCAATGGCGACGGAGGAGGAGGAAACGTGGTTCAACCCTCTGTTCACTCCACCAAGGAATCATCATGAAATCGACTCACATGCTGTCCATGCTCGCCATCGCCGCGCTCGCGCTGACCTCAGCCGCGTATGCCGCAGGGCAGGGTGGCGGCCGCGGTAGCGCGAACGCCTCGGGGACGCAGTTGCGCATCCACACCCCGGGCACCGGCCTGGCCACTGGGACGGCCACAGGGACGGCGACGCAGACGCAGTTGCGCACCCGCACGCCGGGCAGCGGTGTGGCTGCAGACGGTTCGGCCGCCGGCCAGGGCGCGGCAGGCGGTGCCGGCCGCGGGATCCATACGCCAGGCACGGGCCTGACCACGCCGGCGCCGGTGCCGGCGCCGACCGGCTCCTGATTCGGCAGCGCAGGTCTCGACCCGGGCGGCGAGGAAATCGGGCCCTCGAGAGAGGTGCGCCTCCTGGAAGCTCACGCCTCCTTGCGGGGCGGGAGCCACGCCAGCATGCGTTCGAGCAGCATCGCCATTTCATGCGGCCCGTCGAGAGAGTAGCGAGCCAGTGAGGCTGCGTCGGCGCAGCCGACGCGCACGGTCAGCCAGCTCGCCGGCGCCGAGGCGAACACCGGCTCGTCGTTGACGTCATCGCCGGCGAAGAAGGCGCAGCTGGCGCCGCTGCGCGCAACCAGCTCATGCACCGCCTGGGCCTTGTCCGGCGCATCCTTGGGCGACACGTTGACGACCATCTTGCCGGCGAAGACGTGCAGTGAGCCCGCCAGTGGCGCGAGCAGGTCGCCGATGAACGCCAGGGCCTGCTCGCGCTGCCGTGACAGGCGGTAGTGCAAGGCCAAAGACAGCTGCTTGTCCTCCACCGTCACGCCCAAGGCGGCGAGTTCGTCGCTCTGGCGTCGCAGGAGTGCGCGCAATCCGTCCAGCGCGGGCGCGGGCGGCAGCCCTGCGCCCCCCGCACCGGCTGTGGCTTCTTCGGCGCCGTGACTGCCGACGATGTACGCGGGCTCGAAATCGAGCCGGGCGCGAACGTCGGCCACCGCACGCCCGGTCACGATGGCCACGGGCAGATGCGCCGACAGCGCACGCAGCCGCGTGGACACGGCGCGCGAGAGGCGGGCGTCGGCCGGTCGCGGCACGATAGGGGCCAGCGTGCCATCGAAGTCGAAAGCCAGCAGCGGTCGCCGCTTGAGAAGCGTGGCCAGCCGGGCCTGACCGTCGGGGCCGAACAGGTGCGGTATCGGCACGGACACTGGCTCCTGGCGCCGTTTCAGCCGGCGCGGTGGCGCCGCACGCGCGCCGCGATGCGTTCGCGCAGGCGCGACCGCCCCGCGTCGGAGAGCATTCGCCCGGCCCAGCGGAAGACGTTGAATTCGCGCACCGTGCTGCGCAGGCTGGCCATGCGCTCGCGCTGCTCGGCCGCCGGCATGGTGGCCGCACGGTGCAGCGCGTCGGCGGTCTCCTCGACGTGGTACGGATTGACGATCAGTGCCTCGGCCATTTCGCGCGCGGCACCGGCGAAGCGGCTGAGCACGAGCACGCCTTGCAGGTCGTCTCGCGCGGCGACGAATTCCTTGCTCACCAGGTTCATGCCATCGTGCAGGCTGGTCACGACGCAGATGTCGGCGGCGCGGAAGAGCTCGGTCACGGCGTCGGGTTCGTGGTATTGCGCCAGCAGGTATATGGGCTGGTAGCCGGGCCGACTGAAGCGTTCGTTGATGCGCACGCTGGCGCGTTGGATGCGATCCTGGAAGCTGCGGTATTCGTCCAGGGATGAGCGGGTCGGCGCGGCGACCTGCACGAAGACAAAGCGACCAATCCAGGAGGGCCACTTCTCCAGCAGGCGTTCGACGGCATTCAGCCGCTCGAGGATGCCCTTGGTGTAGTCGAATCGGTCCACGCCGACGGCCAGGCACACGTCGGCGGGCAGGCTGAAGCGCTCGATGACCTGGCGGCGACAGGCGGCCACGGGGGGCCAGGTGGCGACCTCGGCATCCTGCGGCCATTCGATCGAGATCGGGTAGCTCTCGATCAGGGTCTCCTTCTCCTGATAGGCGATGGTCGAGTGTTCGTGCTCGATGCGGGCCTCGAGGTAGCGGTCCACGGTCTCGATGAAGTTCTTGCAGTGGAAGCGCGTGTGGAAACCCAGGATGGTGCTGCCGAGCAAGCCTTGCAGGATCTCGCGCCGCCACGGGCAAATGCCGAAGGACTCGGGGTTGGGCCAGGGGATGTGCCAGAAGGTCAGGATGGTGGCCTGCGGCAGCTTCTCACGGATCATCGCGGGCAGCAGCGCGAAGTGATAGTCCTGCACCAGCACGATGGGGTCCTCGCTGCGCGCCTCGGTGACGACGGCGTCGGCGAAGCGCTGGTTGATCGCACGGTAGGCTTCCCAGTCGGATTCGCGGAATACGGGGCGCACATGCGCCACGTGACACAGCGGCCACATGCCTTCGTTGGCGAAGCCGTAGTAGTAGCCCTGCTCCTCTTCGGGTGTCAGCCAGATGCGCCGCAGCCAGTAGTCGCCGTGCCCGGGTGGCACGAGCACGCGGTCGCCAGAGTCCACCACGTCGCGGTCTGCACTGCCGCTGCCGTGTGCGATCCAAGTCCCTGAACAGGCCCGCATGACGGGCTCCACGGCGGTCACCAGCCCGCTGGCAGGTCGCTTGACGACGATGCCGGCCTCGCTGCGTTCGTGGATATACGGTTCGCGGTTGGAAACCACGATCACCTGATCGCCGCTGAGCTGGGTGCCCAGGAGCGTTCGCAGGCGTTGCGCCGTCCATTCCGCCTCCGGCCCTTGCGCACGCCGGTACTCGTCCTCCAGGTCGCGCAGCCGGGCGCGCAGATCAGCGGCGAAAGGGGCCAGTTCAGGGACCGGCATCAGCGGGCTGACCAGGCCTTCGCCGCGCATCAGCGCGCGCGCGCCGTTGACCCAGCCACGCCAGCTCAGCTGCGCCACCACCACGGTGATCAAGGCGATGACCAGGCCGAGTGCGGTGATCAGGCCGATGAGGTAGCGCCGCGTGTCCTGGCTGCGCCGTTCGATGAAACTGAGGTCGTGCAGCAACACCAGGCGACCGACCCGCACCGGCACGGCCGGCTCCTCGGCATTCAGTGGTGCGCGGGGCAGCGTCGCCACGGCCTCTTCGGGCAGCACCTCCGGGGCAGGGTTGACCAGTGGCGCCGGCGGTGGCGGTGGCGGTCGCGGCCCCTGGCCCATGACGTCGTAGACACCGACATGCACCGACCCTCCCTGCAAAGCGAGGTGAGGTTCGGTTTGGCCAGCCAGGTCAGCCGCCGCTGCGCAGGACAGCGTGGCCGGGAAGCGCTCGGTGGCCTGCAGCAGCCGGCCGTTGGGGGAACACAGCCCGACGGCGAACATCCGCTCGTCCTGCGCCGCGCGGTCGAACAGGGCCTGCAACTTGGCCGGGCGGCCCGACAGCAGCGCCTCGGACACGGAATCGGACAGGGCGTTGGCGACCAGGACACCGCGGCTGTTCAGGTCGCGGCTGAACCAGCGCAGGGTGACCTGGTCGAGCAAAGGCACCGCGAGTGTGGCCGCCAACACCAGCGTGGCCACCAGCGGCAACAGGAACCGCAGTTGCAGCCGAAGGGTCTTCAGCGCCATGATTTATGTGTGAAGCTCGCGCAATGCCGAGGTGATGAGCGTTGCAGACAAGAGCAGCATACATGGACGCAAATACATATCCATCTCGGTCACGGCAGGACAGCCTACCAGTGAAGATCGAACCTTTGCCCGTCCAGCGCGACACACCCGCTGCGCTGAGTCTGACCGACGACCCGCTCTGGTACCAGGACGCGGTCATCTACGAGTTGCACATCAAGGCGTTCTGCGACGCCGATGGCGATGGCATCGGCGACTTCGGCGGTCTTATCGCCAAGCTGGATTACGTGCGCGACCTTGGAGTCAATACGATCTGGCTCCTTCCGTTCTACCCGTCGCCGTTCCGTGACGATGGCTACGACGTCGCCGACTTCATGAGCGTGCATCCGGCTTACGGCTCGGTGGCCGATGTCGCACGCCTGGTGGCCGAAGCGCATGGCCGCGGTCTGCGTGTCATCACCGAACTGGTGATCAACCACACCTCGGACCAGCACCCCTGGTTTCAGGCGGCACGGCGTGCACCCAGGGGCTCGCCCGAGCGGGACTTCTATGTCTGGAGCGACGACCCCAAGCGGTACAGCGGCACACGCATCATCTTCACCGACACCGAGAAGTCGAACTGGACCTTTGACGAGGTCGCCGGGCAGTTCTTCTGGCATCGCTTCTTCAGCCACCAGCCCGACCTGAACTTCGACAACCCCCTGGTGCGCGAAGCGGTATTCGGCGTGATGGAGTTCTGGCTCGATCAGGGCGTGGACGGGTTCCGGCTCGATGCGATTCCCTATCTCATCGAGCGCGAAGGCACGAGCAACGAGAACCTGCGCGAGACCCACGAGGTCATCAAGGAACTGCGCCGGCGGCTCGACGCCAAATACCCGAACAAGCTGCTGCTGGCCGAGGCCAACATGTGGCCCGAGGACGTGCGCGAGTACTTCGGCGAAGGCGACGAGTGCCATATGGCGTACCACTTCCCGCTCATGCCGCGCATGTACATGGCCATCGCGCAGGAAGACCGCCACCCGGTGGTCGAGATCCTGGCACAGACGCCAGAGATCTCGCCGGCCTGCCAGTGGGCCATCTTCCTGCGCAACCACGACGAGTTGACGCTGGAGATGGTGACGAGCAAGGAACGCGACTACATGTACAGCATGTACGCCGCCGATCCGCGTGCGCGCATCAACCTGGGCATCCGCAGGCGGCTCGCGCCGCTGCTGGAGAACGACCGCGAGCGCATCAAGCTGATGACGGGCCTGCTGCTGTCGATGCCGGGTTCGCCGGTGCTGTATTACGGCGACGAGATCGGCATGGGCGACAACATCTTCCTCGGCGACCGCGACGGTGTGCGCACCCCCATGCAATGGAGCAACGAGCGCAACGGCGGCTTCTCGCGTGCCGACCCTCAGCGCCTGGTCCTGCCGCCGATCCAGGACACGGTCTATGGCTTCGAGGCCGTCAACGTGGAGCGCCAGTCGCGTGACATGTCTTCGCTGCTGAACTGGACGCGACGCATGCTGGCCGTGCGCAGCTCGACGCAGGTGTTCGGGCGTGGTCGCATCGTCATGCTGCACCCCGGCAACCGCAAGATCCTCGCCTACCTGCGTGAGATGGGCGACGAAACGGTGCTGTGCGTGGCCAATATGGGCCGCACGGCGCAACCCGTCGAGATCGACCTGGCCCGCTTCGAAGGGCGGGTTCCGGTGGAGATGGTGGGCGACGTCGCCTTCCCGCCGGTCGGCAAGGTGCCGTACGTCCTGACCTTGCCCGCTCACGGCTTCTACTGGTTCCGCCTGTGCAGCGATGCGACGCCGCCCGACTGGTATACGGACCGGCGGCCGGTCGACGACCTGGCGGTGCTGGTGCTGTTCGACGGCTGGAACAGCCTGTTCCGCGACCGCGTCGTGCCCTGGCGCATCGGAATGGCGATCAAGACGCTGGCCCAGTTCGAGGACGAGCTGCTGCCGCGCTTCATTGCCCGCCAGCGCTGGTTCGCGGGTTGCGACGAGACGCTGGCGCGCACCCGCATCGCCGATCACGCGGTGCTCGACCACGGTGGGCGGGACTGGCTGATCACGCTGCTCGACGCCACGCCGGCGACCGAAGGCGTGCGCTGGTTCATGCCCTTCGCGCTGGCGTGGGAAGACGGCGAGGACGAGCGTCTGCGCCGCCTGGCGCCTGCCGCACTGGCCAAGGTGCGCATGCAGGCGCGGGTGGGCGTGGTGGCCGATGCCGTGGCCGATGAGTGCTTCGCCCGTGCCCTGGTGCAGGCTGTGGGTGCCGAACGCGAGCTGCGCAGCGCGCACGGGCGCTTGCGTTTTCGGCCTACCCGTGCCTTCGGGGCGACGGCCGGGGCGACACCCGAGGCCCTCGCCGGGTTGCGCATGCTGCCGCATACACGGGCTTGCGCGATGATCCTCGGGGACCGGGTATTCCTCAAGGTCGCACGTCGAGTTCGCGCAGGCATCAACGTCGAGCTGGAGGTCGGCCGCTTCCTGGCCGAGGTGGCGCAATTCAAGCACTGCGCACCGGTGCTCGGCCACATCGAGCATGTGGCGGCCGATGGCCGCACCAGCGTGCTCGCGCTGCTGCAGGCCAGCGTGACGAACCAGGGGGATGCCTGGGTCTTCGCCGTCGAACACCTCGCGCGCCAACTCGAGCGCGTGCCGGTCACCCTAGAGGGCGGCGCCGCGCATCCCGTGGACCCAGGCTTCCTGGCCCGCGTGCAACTACTGGCGCAGCGCACCGCGGGGCTGCATGTCGCGCTGGGCCGGCGCAGCGGCGACGCCGCATTCGACCCCGAGCCGCTGCTTGCGGCGGACGTTCAGGGCTGGGTCGCGCAGGCTCGCCAGCACGCGGCATCGACGATCGGCTTGCTCCGCGAGCGGGCCGCCGATCTGCCTGCCGGTGTGCAGGCCTTGGCGCAACGCATGGTGGGTGCCTCGAGTGCGCTCGACCAGCGCATCGGCAACTGCGCCGCGACACCGGCTAGCGGCGTCAAGACCCGCGTGCATGGTGGCTATCGGCTGCAGGAAGTTCTGCTGGTGCACGACGACTTCGTCATCATCGACTTCGAAGGCGACCCGGCGCGGCCGCTGCAGGAGCGGCGCGCCAAGCAGTCGCCTTTGCGCGATGTCGCCAGCATGCTGCGCTCGTTCGAGCTGGCGCGCCAGGTGGCATTGCACATGGGCGCACATGCCGACGCCGAGATGGCCCGTCGCGAGCGGGCGGCGCAGGCGTGGAGCGATGCCGTGCGCCAGGCCTTCCTGCAGGCTTACGCGCGCTCGGCGGTGGCCGCAGGGCTGTACCCTGATCTGGCTGTCTTTTCGGCCCAGCGAGCGCTGCTGGATCTGTTCGAGATCGACCGGGCCTTGCATGAACTTGCCGATGAATTGCGGCACCGACCCGAGGCTGCCGTTGCGCCGCTGGCCGGGCTGGCGGCCCTGGCTGGCGTTTGACTCTTGCCTGGAGAATTTATGGATTCCCTGAACATCGCGGTCGAACCGCTGCGGGCCTTCCTGGTCGAGATCGGCGCCTACCTGCCTCGCCTGGGCGTCGCAATGGCCATCGTCCTGGTCGGCTGGCTGTTGGCCAAGGCGCTGCGCTTCGGCGCCGTGCGCGCGTTGCGCGCGCTCAACTTCCACGTGCTCACCGAACGTGCCGGGGTCGATGCCTTTTTGCAGCAGGGCGGCACGCGCCGGGACACGACCGATCTGTTTGGCCTGTTCGTCTATGCGCTGGTGGTGCTGGGTGCACTCATCGTTGCTTTCAACGGCCTGGGCCTGACCCAGGTGACGGAGCTGCTCGGTCGGGTGCTGCTATTCCTGCCCAAGCTCATGGTGGGCCTGCTGGTGCTCGTGTTCGGCCTGTACTTCGCGCGCTTCGTCGGCCAGTCGGTGCTGACCTACTGCCGCAATGTCGGCATCGGGGATGCGGAACTGCTGGCGGGTGTCGCAAAGTACGCGATCGTCACCTTCGTGCTGCTCATCGCGATCGACCACGTCGATATCGGTGGCGGCCTGGTGCAGCAGACCTTCCTGATCCTGCTCACCGGCGTCGTGCTGGCACTGGCGCTGGCCTTCGGCATCGGCGGTCGCGACCGCGCCGCGGCACTGCTGGAGCGATGGTTTCCCCGCACTGACGAGACGAAAGACCGCTGAGAGGCGAACGCATCCGATCCCGCCGTGGCGCGACTCGCCCGCGCTCACCCGCGGTGTGCTGAGGCGCGGGCGACCCGCCAGCCGCCCCGATGTCGCTTCAGCGCGCGCTGCTGTACTTGAGCTCGACGCGGCGGTTCTTGGCCCAGGCCGCTTCGTCGTGGCCGGGGTCCACCGGCTTTTCCTTGCCGAAGCTCACCGCTTCCAGGCTGGCCTCACCGGCGCCCAGAAGCACCAGCGATTTGCGCACCGCCTCGGCGCGCTTCTGGCCCAGGGCCAGGTTGTATTCACGCCCGCCGCGCTCGTCGGCATGGCCCTCCAGGCGCACGCGCTCGCTCTTGCGTGTGCTCAGCGCCTTGCCGTGGGCTTCCAGCGTCGCCGCGGCGGGGGCGGTGATGGCAAAGCTGTCGAAATCGAAATAGACCACGCGCTGGCTGGGGATCCCGGCGGCCGCTGCGGCTGCCGCAGCTGCGGCGGCTGCGGCCGCAGCGGTGGCGTTCGATTGAACCGTGCCCGAAGGTGCGCCGCCGGTCGTGGCTGCAGCGGGGGCGGGCGTCGTCGCGGGGGCGGCGGTGGCGCCGCGCGTCGGCGCCGCCGGTGCGGCATCCGGCAGCTTGGTGCTGCTGCAGGCTGCAAGGACCAGGGCCACCAACAAGGGGCTGAGGGTCTGGACATTCATCGGGTCTCTCCTTTGGGGTTTTACTGGGGGGGCGTCTCTTCGGGGCCGGCTTCGACCAGGCCGCTGGGCACCCAGGGCACGCCGTGGCGTTGCAGGTAGTCACGGATCAACTGCCGCACGACCTGCGAGGGTGTGACGTCCTGCGCGCGCACAAGGCCTCGAAGGCGCGCTTCTTGGCCGGATCGATCAGTACGGTCAGCCGCGCGGTCTTGAGTTCCATGGCGCCTCATCCTCTCATCGAATGATGACAGGATGTACGTTGGATTTGTATCGGAGGTGTAAACCCAATGCAAAAGGCGCCCGTGCCCCGAGGTTCACTCCTCGGGTGGCAGGGTGGCGCTGGGCTCGGCGCGAGCGGGCGCGGGCGCGGGCGAGCCGTCGCGTCGTTCGCGCAGGCGCCGCAGCAGATGACCCGCTTCGCTGTGCCCGGCGGGCTGCGGTGGCGCCAGCGGCTGCGAGTGCGGCGGCAGGTCGACCGCCGGCGCTGGGGCGGCCCCCGCCTGCCGCTGGCGCAGGGCGCGCCCGATGCGCCTGACCAGCACGCCGGCCGCGCCGAGCAGCGCGGCCAGCGCGGTGAGCAAGGCGCTGCGCTCGAGTTCGATGGCGTCCGCACGCCGGGTCAGGGCGGCGGCGCGAGCCTCCTGGGCCCGCTCGACGCGCTGGAGTTGCGCTTGCAGCGCGGTGCTGGCTGCGGCACGTGCGTCTGCGTCAGGGTTGCCGTCGGTCAACGCGGCGATGCGCCAGGTCAGGGACGGCAGCGCCAGCGCCGCGCGAGAGGCCGGCCCGCCGGGCGCGCCGGAGCCGTCGGGCGCCAACGCCACGGCCACCAGGTCGATGACCTGCAGGGTCTGTTCGACGAGCAGGCGGTGCGCCTGGTCGCTCTCGGTGGCGTTGACACCGCGTGCGAGCACCTGGCGCGAGAGCCGCGACCAGTCCTCGTAAAGTGCTTTGGCTTCCTGGAGGGCGCTCTCCCAGTGGCCGCTGGCCAGCGCCAGCGAGAGCGAGGCGAGGCGGTCGTCCACCTCGCCTTGGCGCAGCCGGCGCTCGGGCTCCAGTGCCTGGTGGCCGCGCAGCACCTGTGCGGCCACGTCGCGGTGTGCCAGCAGCCCACGCTGCACCGCCACGGCCCGCGCCACGGGGTCGACCGCGGCGCGCTCGCTGAGCACGGCACGCAATTCGGCGTTCTGGTAGCGCAGCACCTGCACCAGGGGCAGCGCCACGATGAGCGCCCCCACGACGCCCAGCGCCGTGAGCTTGTGGCGGGGCAAAGGGGGCGGGCGGGCGGGGGTGGGCGGTACGGACATCGGGGCGCAGCGGCATGAGCGTGCAGCCCGCACCGGGTGGCTTGGGCATCTCCCCGGGTTTATCGGCCTCGCCCGGCTCCGCTTGAGGCGCGGCCGCAGGCGGCGCGCGGGCGCGCCCTCGTGTCCCGGCTCAGCATTCGACGATATTCACCGCCAGGCCGCCGCGGGCCGTCTCCTTGTACTTGCTCATCATGTCGGCACCCGTTTCGCGCATGGTCTTGATGACCTGGTCCAGGCTCACGAAGTGCGTGCCGTCACCGCGCAGCGCCATGCGCGCGGCGTTGATCGCCTTCACCGAGGCGATGGCGTTGCGCTCGATGCAAGGAATCTGCACCAGCCCACCCACCGGGTCGCAAGTCAGGCCCAGGTGGTGTTCCATGCCGATCTCGGCGGCGTTCTCGGCCTGCTCGGGCGTGCCGCCCATCACCGCGCACAGTGCGCCCGCGGCCATGCTGCAGGCCACGCCCACCTCGCCCTGGCAGCCGACCTCGGCGCCGCTCAAGCTGGCGTTTTCCTTGTAGAGGATGCCGATGGCCGCGGCGGTGAGCAGGAAATCGATCACGCCGGCGTCGGTGGCGCTCAGCCCCCGCGGGGGGCCGTCGCGTGTCTGCCAGGTGAGCCACGGCGGTGGGCTGTCATGCATCACGAAGCGCGCGTAGTAGTGCAGCACGGCCGGAACGATGCCGGCCGCGCCGTTGGTCGGCGCGGTGACCACGCGACCACCGGCGGCGTTTTCCTCGTTCACTGCCAGCGCGTAGAGGTTCACCCAGTCCAGCACCTGCAGCGGGTCGCGCAGGGCTTGCTCGGGGTGCGCGGTGAGGGCATCGCGCAAGGCCTTGGCGCGCCGCTTGACCTTGAAGCCACCGGGCAGGATGCCACCCGTGGCGCAGCCGCGGGCCACGCAGTCCTGCATCACGCGCCAGATCTTCAGCAGGCCGGCGTCGATCTCGGCGTCGCTGCGCCAGTGGCGTTCATTGCGGCGCATGACCTCGGCGATGGAACCACCGAGCTCGCGCGTGCGCTGCAGCAGCTCTTCGCCGCTGTGAAAGGCGTGCGGCAGGATCGTCGTGTCGGGCGCGATCACCTTGTGCTTGCTGCCGTCGGCCGCGGCTTCGTCGCTCACCACGAAGCCGCCGCCCACCGAGTAGTAGACGCGGCTCGCGAGCTCGCTGCCCGCGGCGTCGAAGGCCGTGAGGCGCATGCCATTGGCGTGGAAGGCAAGCCTCTCGCGGCGCAGGAACTTCAGGTCGTCCTTCTCGTGAAAGGCGATTCGGTGCCGGCCCAGCAGGTCCAACCCGGCTTGCTTGCGGATCGTCGCCAGCAGTGCAGGCACGGCGTCCACTTCCACCGTATCGGGCTCGTGCCCGGCCAGGCCCAGCAGCACCGCCTTGTCGCTGCCATGACCCTTGCCGGTGGCGCCCAGCGAGCCGTAGAGCTGCGCTTGCACCCGCGCGGTGCGCGGCAGCAGGCCGTCGTGTTGCAGCCGCAGCGCGAATATCCGCGCCGCCCGCATGGGGCCCACGGTGTGCGAGCTGCTGGGGCCGATGCCGATCTTGAAGAGGTCGAAGACGCTGACGGCCATGCGCGCCTAGGTGTGTCCGCGTGCGGCCAGCACGTCCATGCGCTTGCCGCGCAGGCTCATCTGCGAACCCACCAGCGGGATGGCGCGGCCGGGCAGCAGCATATGCCAGTAGATCGGCTTGAAGGCGAGCTTGCCGAGGTGGTTCAGGCGCGTCTCTTTCAGCAAGGTCATGGGGCCGATTCCGGGCAGCGGGAATTTGCCCGGAACCGGCTGGATGTCGTAATTGAAGTCCACCAGGATCGCCTTGCCGAAGCCGGTCTCGATGAAGCAGTTGGCGTGGCCGTCGGCCAGTGGCTCGGCGGCCTCCCCGGCCAGTTCACGCAGCAGGTTGTGCACCACCACGTCGGCCTGGAAGTGCGCCACCGAGCCGGCCTTGGAGGTCGGCACGTTGGTGTTGTCGCCGAGCAGGAATACGCGTTCGGCCTTCCTCGACTTCAGCGTGTGCTTGTCGGTCAGGCCGAAGCCCAGGCCGTCTCCCAGGCCGGCGTCGTCGATCAGCTCCGAACCCTCGTGCGGCGGGATCGTGACCAGCAGGTCGTAGGGCACGGTCTTGCCGTCGGGGCAGGAGACCTCCGTGTCGGTGACTTCGGCCAGCGGCGCGTCCGGCACGATCACCACGCCCTTGGCGAGCAGCATGTCGGTGAGCAAGTCGTTGCACACCGGCTTGGTGAAGGCGCCGCTCAACGGGGTCATCAGGGTCAGCTTGGTGCGCGAGCGGATGCCCCGTTGCGTCAGATATTCGTCGACCAGGCAGACGAATTCCAGCGGCGCCACCGGGCACTTGATCGGCATCTCGGCGATGTCGACGAGCAAGTCGCCGCCCTCGAATTTCTCCAGCGCGGCGGCCAGTTTCAGTGCGCTGTCCGGCGTGTAGAAACCGTGTGCGCGCGTGCCCCAGCGCTCGGGCAGGCCTTCGATCGCATCGACCACCGTGCGGCAACCCAGGGCCAGCACCAGCCAGTCGTAGCCGTGGCGGCCCTGGTCGGTGGTCACGGTGCGCGCGTGCGTGTCGATCGCAGTGATGGTTTCACGCAGATACTCGACGCCGGGGCCGATGAAGTCGGAGTTCTTGCGCTGGATGTCGGCCAGCGTGCGGTAGCCCGGCTTGCGAAACGGCAGGAACAGCATCCCCGGCTGGTAGGTGTGCAGCGGTGAGTTGCCGATCAGCCGCACCTCGAGCGGCAGGTCCTTGCGCCGTGCCGCCTTGGCGAGCTGGTTGGCGACGACCAAGCCGCCCGTGCCGTCGCCCAGAACGAGTACCTTGCTTGCCATGGTGCTGCTCCTTTTGCTGTGGTCCGGCCGGGGCGGCCATCGCACCCCGCGGACACCTCACTTGCGGCGTTATCCGGGCGTGGGGCCGGCCGCGTCCTCGTCCAGCGGCACGCAGCTGCAGAACAGGTGGCGGTCGCCATAGACGTTGTCCACGCGGCCCACGGGTGACCAGTACTTCTGCCGGCGCAGCTCGGCCACCGGGTAGGCGGCTTCCTCGCGGCTGTAGGGGTGTGGCCAGTCCGCCTTGAGCAGCGCCTCGGCCGTGTGCGGGGCGTTCTTCAGCGGGTTGTCGTTGAGCGGCCAGGTGCCGGATTCGACCTTGGCGATCTCGGCGCGGATGGCGATCATGGCGTCGCAGAAGCGGTCGAGCTCGGCCAGCGGCTCGCTCTCGGTGGGTTCGACCATCAGCGTGCCGGGCACCGGGAAGCTCAGCGTGGGCGCATGGAATCCGTAGTCGATGAGGCGCTTGGCCACGTCCTCGGCCGAGATACCCGTGGCGCCATCGGCGCCGCTTGCTGACTTGTCCTTGCCGGTGGCCTCCTTGATCGGCCGCAGGTCCAGGATGCACTCGTGCGCCACGCCACCGCCCTTGAGCGCGGCGTCGCCGCCGCTGTAGAGCACCGGGTAATGTTCGTTCAGCCGCGCGGCGATGTAGTTGGCGCTGAGGATGGCCACCTCGGAGGCATCGCGCAGGCCGTCGGCGCCCATCATGCGGCAGTACATCCAGCTGATCGGCAGCACGGCCGCATTGCCCAGCGGCGCGGCGCTCACCGCGCCCACGCTGTGCGGCCCGCCCAGGCCCGCGGTGCGGTGCGCCGGCAGGAAGGGCACCAGGTCGGCCACCACCGCCACCGGCCCCACGCCCGGGCCGCCGCCACCGTGCGGGATGCAGAAGGTCTTGTGCAGGTTGAGGTGGCTGACGTCGCCACCGAACTCGCCCGGCGCGGCCACGCCGACCAGTGCATTCATATTCGCGCCGTCCACATACACACGGCCGCCGTGCCGGTGCACCAGCTCGCACAGCTCTTTCACGCGGGCCTCGAATACGCCGTGCGTGCTGGGGTAGGTGATCATCATCGCAGCCAGGTTCGCGCTGTGCTGCTCGCACTTGGCCTTGAGGTCGTCCATGTCGACGTTGCCTTGGGTGTCGCAGGCCGTCACCACCACCGTCATGCCCGCCATCTGTGCGCTGGCCGGGTTGGTGCCGTGCGCCGAGGCGGGGATGAGGCAGACATCGCGGTGCGCATCTCCACGCGATTCATGCCAGGCCTTGATGACCAGCAGCCCGGCGTACTCGCCCTGGCTGCCTGCATTGGGCTGCAGGCTCACGCCGGCGTAGCCCGTGGCCTGCGCCAGCCAGGCGCAGAGCTGGTCGTTCATCGCCCAGTAGCCCGCCAGCTGGTCCTGCGGCGCGAAGGGGTGCATGTGCGTGAACTCCGGCCAGGTGATGGGGATCATCTCGCTGGTCGCGTTGAGCTTCATCGTGCACGAGCCCAGCGGGATCATGCTGCGGTCCAGCGCCAGGTCCTTGTCCGACAGGCTGCGGATGTAGCGCAGCATCTCGGTCTCGCTGTGGTGCGTGTTGAATACCGGGTGGGTGAGGAAGGCGCTGGTGCGGCGCAGGGCCGCGGGGATGAGCGGCTCGACGCCGCGCTCGAACGCGGCCATGTCCGGCAGCGCCTGGCCGGGCTTGGCAAACACGCGCCACAGCGCCTGGATGTCGGCGCGCGTGGTGGTCTCGTCGAGCGCGATGCCGAGCATCGTGTCGCCCCATTCGCGGAAGCGCCGCAGGTTCATGCCGGCGGCGAGGGCGCGCGCGGCAATCTCGGTGGTGGCCGCGCCGGTGTCGATGACGATGGCGTCGAAGGCGGTCTTGCTGCGCACCGCCACGCCCATGTCGCGCAGGCCCTGCGCCAGCACGGCGGTGTAGCTGGCCACGCGTTGCGCGATGCGCTTGAGGCCCGCCGGGCCATGGTAGACCGCGTACATGCTGGCCATCACCGCCAGCAGCACCTGCGCCGTGCAGATGTTGCTCGTGGCCTTCTCGCGCCGGATGTGCTGTTCGCGTGTCTGCAGCGCCAGGCGGTAAGCGGGCGCGCCGTGGGCGTCCACGCTCACGCCCACCAGCCGGCCGGGCAGGCTGCGCTTGAACTCGTCGCGGCAAGCCAGGTAGGCGGCATGCGGGCCGCCGCCGCCCATGGGCACGCCAAAGCGCTGCGTGCTGCCCAGCGCGATGTCGGCACCGAGCTCGCCCGGCGGCGTGATCAGCGTCAGCGCCAGGATGTCGGCGGCAATGATGAAGGCCGCCTGGTGGCCATGGATGCGCGCCGCGTCTTCGCGCACGTCATGGATGCTGCCGTCAGTGGTGGGCATCTGCACCAGCGCGGCGAAGTAGTCCCCCGCGGCAATCAGCCGCTGCCATTCTTCGGCCGAGTTGGCGAGCTGCACCTGCACGCCCAGCGGCGCGGCGCGCGTGCGTATGACTTCGATGGTCTGCGGGTGGCAGTCGCCGGCGACGATGATCGTGTCGCTCTTGCTCCTCACGCTGCGCTTGGCCAGCGTCATGGCCTCGGCCGCGGCGGTGGCTTCGTCGAGCATGCTGGCGTTGGCCATGGCCATGCCGGTGAGCTCGCAGATCATCGTCTGGAAGTTGACCAGGGCCTCCATGCGGCCTTGCGAGATCTCGGCCTGGTAGGGCGTATAGGCGGTGTACCAGGCCGGGTTCTCGAGGATGTTGCGCAGGATGACGCCCGGCGTGTGGGTGCCGTGGTAGCCCTGGCCGATGAAGCTCTTGAGCACCTGGTTGCGCGAGGCCAGCGCCTTGAGCTCGGCCAGCGCCTGCCCCTCGCCCACGGCTGCGGGGATGCACATGGGCTGATGGCGAGCGATGCTGCGCGGCACGATGGCATCGATCAGCGCGCGGCGGCTCGCGGCGCCTATGACCGACAGCATGTGCTGCTCGTCTTGCGCGCAGGGGCCGATGTGGCGGGCAGCGAACTCGGTGGCGTTCTCGAGTTCGTCCAGGGGCTTCAGGGCAGACATCAGCATGGGGAGGGTCCGGTCAGGGCGGGCGCGTCGCCGCCTTGGGTCAGTGGGTCAGCGGATCAGAGGGTCTTGAGCAGCTTGTCGTAGGCGGGCGGGTCCATCAGCTGGTCGAACTCTTCCATCTTCGTCACGTGGACCTTGAAGAACCAGCCGTTGCCCAGTGGGTCGCTGTTGGCCAGGGCCGGGTCGGCGCGCAGCGCCTCGTTGACCTCGACCACCTCGCCGGTGACGGGCATCAAGATGTCGGCCGCGGCCTTGACGGATTCGACGACCCCGGCGACCTCGCCTTGCTTGTAGGTGCGGCCGACTTCGGGCAGTTCGACGAAGACCACATCGCCCAGTGCGTCCTGCGCGTGGTGGGTGATGCCGACGACGGCAGCTTCGTGGTCTTCGATGTTGATCCACTCGTGATCGGGGGTGTACATGGTGGTCATCGGACGGGCTCCTGTGGGGGGGTGGTGGCTTCAGCCGCGGTGGTAATGGTGGGGGTGGAAAGGCATGGGCGTCACGCGCATCGGCAGCCGACGGCCGCGCACCTCGGCATAGACCTCGTGCTGCGGCCTGGCGTGATCGACGGGCAGGTAGGCCATCGCGATGGGCTGGTCCACGGTGGGCGCCAGCGTGCCGCTGGTCACCGTGCCCAGCTTGTGGCCGTGGGCATCGAAGAGGGTGGTGCCTTCGCGCACCGGCACGCGCTCCAGGCCGACCAGGCCGACGCGCTTGCTCGGCGCAGAGCCGCCCAGGTGCGCCGCGATCGCCGCCGCGCCCGGGTAGCCGCCTTCGCGCGCGCCGCCGGGGCGGCGCACCTTCTGGATCGCCCAGGTCAGGCCGGCCTCGACCGGGCTGGTGGTCTCATTGATATCGTGGCCGTACAGGCACAGGCCGGCCTCCAGGCGCAGCGTATCGCGCGCGCCCAGGCCGGCGGGCTGGACTTCGGGCCGCGCCAGCAGGGCCTCGGCCAGCGTCACCGCGGTGGCGGCCGGCACCGAGATCTCGAAGCCGTCTTCGCCGGTATAGCCCGAGCGCGTGACGAAGCAGGGCACACCCACCAGATCGAGCACGCACCCGCTCATGAATACGAGCTGGGCCACGCAGGGGTTGAGCTCGGCCAGCGCGCGCGCTGCCTTGGGCCCTTGCAGCGCCAGCAGCGCACGCTCGGGCATGGGCACCACCTGGCAGCGGTGGCCGATGTTTGTTTGCAGGTGGCGGATGTCGGCTTGCTTGCAGCCGGCGTTGACGACGAGGAAGAGGTCGCCGAAGGCGGCGCGCGCGTTGGCCGCGGGCCGCGTGACCATCAGGTCGTCGAGCAGCCCGCCGCTGGCGTTGGTGAAGAAGGCGTAGCGCTGCTTGCCTTCGCCCAGGTTCACGACATCCACCGGCACCAGGGTCTCGAGCGCCGCGGCCGCATCGCTGCCCACCAGCCGCACCTGGCCCATGTGCGAGACGTCGAACAGCGCGGCCGATTCACGGCATTGCTTGTGCTCGGCGATGACGCCGGCGGGGTACTGCACCGGCATGGCGTAGCCGGCGAAGGGCACCATGCGCGCGCCCAGGCGCAGGTGCAGTTCGTGCAGCGGCGTGTGCTGCAAGGGGGCTTGTTCGGTGGCGGACATGGCGCACTCCTCAAAGGGCTTCGACGCATACACCGCATTCGGTGTACCGGGGGCCCTCGCTGTCCGCTTTACCTGAGAGATTCAGCGCCGCCGCATCCGCGAGGACCGGCAGGCCTTGCCCCTTCGGTGGGCTGCCTCGCTTGGCGCTCGGCAACCTCTCTCCAGTGAGGTAAAAAATCAGTCCTTTTGCCTGAGCGTTCGAAGCGCCACGCAAGTGGCCTCTGCGCCTTCGGCGGCCCCGGCGAGCGGAGCTCTCTCCTGACGCTGGCCAGTGTATCAGCGGCCATCAGGGGTTCGACTCGGGCGGTTCGACACGGGCGGTTCGCCAGGTGCCAGGCCTCGGGAGCCAGACCTTGGCATCATGCGCGGCCCGCCATTCCGCAAGGAGCCCCGATGACCGCCACCGACCTGACCCGCCTGCTGCAGGCGCATCGCTCGATCCGTCAGTTCGAAAGCCGATCCATCGAACCGGCACTGGTCGACCGCGTGCTGCAGGATTCACTGGCCGGTTCGTCCTCCAGCGGCAACCTCAACATGGTCTCGGTCATCAAGACCCGCGACGCCGAGCGCAAGCGCCGCCTGTACGAGCTGCACTTCGAGCAGCCGATGGTGCTGCAGGCGCCGCTCGTGCTGACCTTCTGCGCCGATACATGGCGCACGCGGCAGTGGCTGGCGCAGCGCGGTGCGCGGCCCGGCTTTGCCGACTTCATCAGCTGGCACGTGGCCTCGTTCGACGCCGTCATCCTGGCGCAGACCACGGCGCTGGCGCTCGAGTCGCACGGCCTGGGCATCTGCTACATGGGCACCACGCTGCACTCGATGGGCGCCATTGCCGACTTCCTGGAGCTGCCCGAGAACTGCCTTCCCGCGACCAGCATGGTGGTGGGCTGGCCCGCCGAAGCGCCGGCCCAGCGCGACCGCCTGCCGCCGGCGGCGTGGATCCACGACGAGCGCTACCGGCGCCCCACGCCGGCCGCTATCGATGCCGACTTCGCCGAGCGCGAGCGCCGCGGCCGCGAGCGCTATCTGGCGGCCGGCGAAGGGATGGCGCAGCGCTGGGCCGAGCACGGCATCACTTCACTGGCGCAGTTCTATACCAGCAAGATCAAGTACGACCCCGACCAGTTCGCGCTGGATTCGGCGGCACTGCGCGATCTGCTTCGGGCGCGTGGCTTTCTCGCCTGAGTCAAGGCTTGCGGCCGCTGACCAGCACGGCGTTGACGCTGACGAACAAGGCGTGCGTGGCGCTGCTGCGGGCCAGGGCGGCTCGCCAACGCAGCAAGTCCTGGTCATCCACCACGCCGGCGGCCAGCGCCTCGTCTTCGAGCTGGCGGCGCTGCAGCAGCTCATCGGCGGCGGCCAGCTCGCTGGCCCACAGGGGCCAGATCTCGCATTGCAGCTGCTCCAACCCACGGGCCCACAACAGGCCGTGCAGGCGGCGGCCGGCGTGGGGGTTGGGCACTCCGAAACCGATGCGGTGGCGCACCAGGCGGCGCTCGATCCCGGGCTCGCCGCACTCGATGCTCAGCGTGGCCCAGTCGATATCGGCCACCACGACCGGGCCGCCGCGGCGCGTCACACGCAGCAATTCGTCGAGCGCCCGGTCGGGCTCGAGCAGGTGCTGCAGCATGGCCACGCAGTGGCTGGCGTCGAAGGCGCCCTCGGGCCAGGGCAGCGCGGTGGCGTTGGCATGGTGGTGCGAGACCCAGCCGCCCTGGCCTTCGGCCAGCGCCCGCGCCCGCGCCTGCTGCACCACGCCGGCGTCGTAGTCCACGCCGCTCACCTGGCCGGCCGGGCCCACGCGGCGGCCCAGCGCCAGCGTGTCGGTGGCCGCGCCGCAGCCCAGGTCGAGCACGCGCTGGCCGGCTCGCAGCCGCAGGGCCCCCTGGCTGCGCTGCTTGAGGCCCGCCCATGTGCCGGGCGGCACCCTGGCGAGGTGGGCAGCGGTCGCGTCCATGGGGGGACTGTGGACGCCGCGCCTGTCCCTTGTCCTTGGGGGGCGCTTAAGCGTTCTGAATGCGCAGGGCTGCCTTCTCGCTTAAGCTGGCCGCTTGCGGGGTTCCGGGCCGGGGGGCTGTGTGCCTGAAGAGACGATGCGCAGCCGGGATGAGCGGGCGTTCGGCCGCTGTGTGCTGAGGCCGGCCACGCGCCAGCTGCTCATTGCCGGCCAGCCAGCGGCGCTGGGCTCGCGCGCCTTCGACCTGCTGCTGGCCCTGGTCGAGCGGCGCGATCGGGTGGTCGGCAAGAACGAGCTGCTCGACCTGGTCTGGCCTGGCCTGGTGGTCGAAGAGAACAACCTGCAGGTGCATGTCTCGGCCCTGCGCAAGCTGCTCGGGCCGCAGGCCATCACCACCGTGCCGGGCCGGGGCTACCAGTTCAGCCTGGTCGAGACCGACCCGCCCACGCCGGCCTGGGCTGCAGTGGTGAGCGCCGTGGAGCCTGGTGCGACGGCCGCGGCGGCCGCGGCGGCGAGCGTCGCTTTGCCGCCCCTGTTCGGCCGCGCGGCCGATCTGCGGGCCTTGCGCGCGTTGTTGGCCACGCATCGCCTGGTCTGCGTGGTGGGTGCCGGCGGGGTCGGCAAGACCGCGCTGGTGCGCACCCTGGCGCAGGCCCTGCAAGGCGAATACAGGGACGGTGTCTGCACCATCGACCTGGCGCCGCTCACCGACGCCGCGCATTTGCTGCCGGCCTTGGCCGGCGCGCTGCACCTGAGCCTGGGTGCGGGCCCGGGCCTGGCGGCATTGGCCGCCAGCCTGCAGGCGCGGCAACTGCTGCTCGTGCTGGACAACTGCGAGCACCTGCAGCGCCCGGTGGCCGAGCTGGCGGCCGCGCTGCTGGCCCAGGCGCCGCAGCTGCGCCTGCTGGCCACCAGCCAGGAGCCGCTCAGGCTGTCGTGCGAGCAGGTCTATCGCCTGGCCACGCTGGCGCTGCCGGCCGCCGGCGCTGCCAGTACGCTGGAGCAGGCGCGCGATGCCGGCGCGCTGCAATTGTTCGAAGAGCGCGCCCGCGCGGCCGACCAGCACTTCGCGCTCAACGCCACCAACGTGGCGGCGGCGGTGGACATCTGCCGCCAGCTCGACGGCATTGCGCTGGCCATCGAGCTGGCCGCCGCGCGCGTGCCGCTGCTGGGCGTGGAGGGGCTGCGCCTGCGCCTGGGCGAGCGGCTGCGCCTGCTCACCGGTGGCGCGCGCGACCTGCCGCCGCGCCACCGCACCCTGCGCGCCGCGCTGGAGTGGAGCCACGACCTGCTGACGCCGCCGCAGCAGGTGGTCTATCGGCGCCTGGGGGTGATGGCCGGCAGCTTTGGTCTGGAGGCGGCGCAGCAGGTCGCGGCCGCGGCCGAGATCGACGAGTGGGATGTGCTCGACGCATTGGGCGCGCTGGTGGACAAGTCGATGGTCACGGCCGAGATCGGGCCTGCGGGCGAGCCGCGGTTTCGCCTGCTCGAGACGGTGCGCCAGCACGCACTCGAGCAACTGGCTGGTGCGGGCGAAGACGCGGCGCTGCGCGAGCGCCACCTGGTCTTCTTCCTGGCCCTGGCGCTGGCAGCACGCGCGCCACTGGAGGGCCCGCAGCAAGGCCAGTGGCTGGACCGGCTCGAGCTCGACCGCGACAACCTGTTGGCTGCGCACAGCGCCTGCGACAGCCTGCCGCAGGGTGCCGAGAAGGGACTGCGCCTGGTCAACGCGCTGATGCGTTACTGGCTCAGCCGCAGCCTGCTGGTGCAGGGCCAGCGCGTGACCCTGGAGGCCCTGGCGCGGCCGGGCGCGGAGAAGTTCGCAGGCCTGCAGGCCGAAGCGCTGCTGCACGCGGGCCGGCTGGCTGCCTACCGCGGCCTCGACCTGGAGGCCGCCGAGTTGCTGTCTCGCAGCGTCGCCCTGGGCCGGGCCTGCGGTGCGGCGGCGCCTGTGGCGGAGGCCCTGGCCCGCCTGGGCTACGCCCGCATGAGCCTGGACGACCGCGCGGGTGCGCGGGCCTGCATGGAAGAGGCTGTGGCGCTGGCCGGGCAGCAGGGCGACAACCGGGCGCTCAGGCGCCTGGTGCTGGGCCACCTGGCCGAGCTCGAACGCCTGGAAGGGCGGGCGGATGCCGCCGCGCCGCTGTACGAAGAAGGCCTGCAACTCGCGCGCGCCGATGGCGACCGCCTGTCGGTGATGATCGCCCTGAACAACCTGGCCATGGTGGCGGTGGCCCGTGGCCAGGCCCCGCAGGCCCGGGCGCAGTTGGTCGAGTCGCTGGCGATCTGCGACGAGCTGGATTCGCGCCGTGGGCGCCTGGTGGTGATGGAGGTCTGCGCCGGACTGGCCGCGCACCTGGGGCAATGCGAACGTGCGGCGCGTTTCGATGGGGCCGCCGAAGTGCACACCCTGCAGATGGGGCGCCGGCGCGATGTCGTCGATGCGGCGTTCCTGGCGCCGCACCTGGCCCAGGCGCGGCAGCGCCTGGGCGAGCCTGCCTACGCCGCCGCACTGGCCGAAGGCGCCGCGCTGGCCTACGAGCCGGCCATCGGCGAGCTGCGGGGCTGGCTGCAGGCCTGAGCCGCACGCGTTGCCGGCAATGCAAGACGCTGGTGGCGCAATGGCCGCATGGGTCTGAACCGGGTGATGCCCATGGCCTGCTTCGACCGCCTGGGAGTCCCGAGATTCTCCTGACCTCGACTTCTCGAACCGCCCGGCGCGTGGCTATCATGCCCCGTGAGTGAACCGACAGCACCGATGGCCTGGGACTTTGCGCACCCGTTCACCCTGCAGGTCATGCCGCAGGCCGATGAGATCGACGGCTTGAACCACACCAACAATGCGGTCTATGTGCAGTGGTGCGAGAGGGTGGCATGGGCGCACTCGGGTTCGCTGGGACTGGCTCTGGACGACTACCGGCGGCTCGACCGTGCGATGGCGATCCGCCGCGGCGAGTACGACTACCTGCTGCCCACGGCACTGCACGACGAGCTCACCATCGCCACCTGGCTGGTGGCCAGCGATGGCAAGCTGACGCTGCAGCGCCGATTTCAGGTGATCCGCCAGCGTGACCAGGCCACGGTGCTTCGCGGCGTCTGGCTTCTGGTCTGCATCGAGCTCAGCAGCGGGCGGGCGCGCAGAATGCCGCCCGAGTTCTGTCAGGCCTACCTGTCGGCCATGGTTGAGCCGGCCTGCGGTCGCTAGCCATGTCGTGGCCGCCTGGCATCGAGAAGCGCTGGCATCAGGCAGGCCTCTGATCGAGCACTTCCCCATGTCCAGACTTGCCGACGCCGCGCACCGAACCGAGCTTCTCAACCGCCTGCGGCGTGCCGAGGGCCACTTGCGCGGGATTCAGCGCATGGTCGAGGAAGGCGAGGGGTGCATGGACATCGCCCGCCAGATGGACGCCGTGCGCAGGGCCGTGGACAGCGCCTACGCGAGGATGGCCGTGTGCTTCATGGAGGAGCAGCTGCGGTCGCGCGTGGATCTGAGCCCACGCCAACGGGATGCGCTGGGCGCCGTGCTCGAAGAAGTGCAGAAACTGCTGGGCAAGGTGCGCTGAACGCAGCCTGAAGCCGCCCGCGTCGCCGTGGGGCCCGGGCGGACCAGGGATTCAAGAGTTGAACACCGTCCCGTCGCGCAGCGCCAGCGTGCCGCCGGCGACGAGTTCGCCGAGGATGACTTGCGCAAAGGCCGGCAGGCTGCCCGCGGGCCGGCCCATGCGCCGCCAGATCGTTTCGTAAAGCGTCGCACTGGAAAACCAGGACAGCAGATCGGACCAGGGCTGCTGCTGTACTTCCATCAGGTGGTACTTGAGCAGTGCCTTGACGGCATGCCGGGCATGGCGAGCCGGATCGGCGCGCACTCGGGTCAGCAACTGCCGCGCACGCTGCAAGGCACCGCGCAGGTCGCCGAAGGGCGCACCGTGTCCGGGGACGGCCCAGCGCGCATCCAGCGACTCGATGAGATCGAGCGTCCGTGCCACATCGTCGAAAGCGGGCTCGCCCTCGAGTTCGGGGAAGACCACGCCGAAGCCTCTCTCCCACAGCGCGTCGGCGGTGACGACCACGCCTGTGGCGGCGTTGAAGAGGATGATCGAATGAGGGTCGTGCCCCGGCGCAGCGAAGGCTTGCCAGCGCTGGCGGCCCACGCTCAATGTCTGCCCGGGTTCGATGCAGGTGTCGGCCACGAAACGCTCGCAGCGCTGGCCGGTGGGCGTGTAGCTCAGCGCCACTTCATCCCAGGCCCCCACGGCGGCCCATTGCCCGGGGGGGATGGTGATGGTGCAGGCGAATTCACGCCGCAGCGTGGCGTTGCCACCGCAGTGGTCCGAGTGCAGGTGGGTGTTGACGACGCCGGCCAGCGTCTCGCCACGCAGCGCCGGGCGCACCAGGCCGACGGTCTGCCCGGCGTGCAGCACGTGGCCGGTGTCCAGCAGCACCGCGCCTGCGCCCTCTCCATGCAGCAGGACATTGTTCGAGGACAGCCAGCCGCGCTCGAAGATCGTCAGGCCGGCAAGGGGTGGGGCAGGGTTCATCATCGCGCCCGCATTCTGGTGCGTCCCTCGGTCTCGCTGCCACAATGGCCGGGCCATGAACAAAGCCTTCGTGAAAGAGGCCGCCGACGGCGCCGACAGCGCCGACGATGACGACGATGCGCCAGGCTTGCCGGCCCTGCCTGCGGGCACGCGCAACTACATCACGCCCGCTGGCTACCGCCGCTTGCGCGAGGAGTTGATGACGCTGCTCGATGGCGAACGCCCCAAGGTCGTCGAGGCCGTCTCCTGGGCCGCCAAGAACGGCGACCGTTCGGAGAATGGCGACTACCTCTACGGCAAGAAGCGCCTGCGCGAGATCGACCGCCGCATTCGTTTCCTGACGAAGCGGCTGGGCATTGCCGAGGTGGTCGACCCCTCGGCCCACCTGGGCAGCGACCAGGTCTTCTTCGGTGCCGCCGTCACCTACGCCACGGTGCGCGGCGGGGAACGCACGGTCACCATCAAGGGCATCGACGAGGCCGACAACCTGCATGGCGAGGTGAGCTGGGTCTCGCCGATCGCGCGCGCCCTGCTCAAGGCGCGCGAGGGCGACGAGGTGCAACTCCTCACGCCCGGCGGTGTGGAGAAAATCGAGATCGTGGCCGTCCGTTACCCGGCGCCCGGCTGACCCCGGGACGGCGGGCCGCCGCGCGCTCAAGTCATGCGGTAGCGCGACACGCGCAGCACCACCGGAGAGCGCCGCAGCGTGCGCAGCACGTCGGCCAGGTGCAGGCGGTCGCGCACGCTGACGAGCAGGCGCAGCTCGGTGCTTTCTTCCATCGGTTCGGGGTCCATGTCGATGTGGGTGATGTCGGCCTCGGCGGCGCTGATCGCCGAGGCCACCTGGGCCAGCACACCCTTGCCGTTTTTCACCAGCACGTGCAGGCTGGTTTCGAAGATGCGGACGGGTTCATCGGCCCACTCGACCTGCATCCAGCGCTCGCTGTCGCGCTCGAACAGGCGCTTGCCGGCGGGGCACTCGACGGTATGCACGAGCAGGCCCTCGCCGCGGCCCAGGTAGCCGACGATCTGGTCGCCGGGAATGGGGCGGCAGCAATGGGCGAAGGAGATCGAGGCTCCTTCGCTGCCGTCAACGAAGACCACGCCTTGCGACAGGGCGCCGTCGTCGGCAGCGTAGCGGCCCAGGGTGAGCGTCACGGCGTCGGGCTTGATGCCGCGCTCGCCCATCATCTGCGTCAGCCGCTTGGCCACGATGGTGGCGATCTTTCGTCCAAGGCCGATGTCCACGAGCAGTTCACCACGATGGCGGTTGCCGCTCCAGCGTGCCAGCTGCTGCCACAGCGCGCTGCCTTGCGCGTCGTTGGGGTCGGTGGACGGCAGCGCCAGGCCTTCTGCACGCAGGGCCTGGGTGAGCATTTTCTCGCCCAAGGCGCGCGATTCCTCGCCCTCCATATTCTTCAGGTGCTGGCGGATCTTCGAACGAGCGCGTCCGGTGTGCACCATGCTCAGCCATCCCGGGTGCGGGTTCGCGCCCGGGGCGGTGATGATCTCCACCACGTCGCCGCTCTTGAGCACGGTGCGCAAGGCCACGGACTCGCCGTTGACCTTGGCCGCCACGGTGTGCTGGCCCACGTCGGAGTGGATGGCGTAGGCGAAGTCCACCGGCGTGGCACCCCGCGGCAGCGCCAGGATCTTGCTGCGTGGCGTGAAGACGTAGACCGCGTCGGGGTAGAGATCGATCTTCACGTGTTCCAGGAACTCGGCCGCGTCGCGGGTCTCGTCCTGGATGTCGAGCAGGCTCTGCAGCCAGATGGTGGACAGGCGTTGCGCATCGGCCGTGGCACTGGTCTTGTCGCCGGCCTTGTACAGCCAGTGTGCGGCGATGCCCTTCTCGGCCACCGCGTGCATGACCTCGGTGCGCACCTGGAACTCCACGGCCGTGCCCAGGGGGCTGACCAGCGTGGTGTGCAGGCTCTGGTAGCCGTTGGCCTTGGGGATGGCGATGTAGTCCTTGAAGCGGCCCGGCACGGGCTTGTAGAGCTGGTGCAGCACGCCCAGGGCGACGTAGCACTCGGTGAGCGTGGGCACGACGACGCGAAAGCCGAAGACGTCGCTCACCTGCGCGAAGCCCGCATGCTTCTCGTGCATCTTGCGGTAGATGGCGTAGATGGTCTTCTCTCGCCCCGAGACCCGGACCTTCATCTTGTGCTGCCCGAAAGCCCGCTCAACGTCCTTTTGCACGCGCTCAACGATGTCGCGGCGGTGGCCGCGAGCACGCGTCACCGCCTTGGCCAGCGCAGCGTGGCGCCAGGGATAGAGCATGGCGAAGCACAGCTCTTGCAGCTCGCGGTAGGTCTGGTTCAGGCCCAGGCGGTGGGCGATGGGGGCGTAGATGTCGAGCGTCTCGCGTGCGATGCGCTGGCGCTTGTCCGCCGCCACCGCCTGCATCGTGCGCATGTTGTGCAGCCGGTCGGCCAGCTTGATGAGGATGACGCGCACGTCGCGCGCCATCGCCAGCAGCATCTTGCGAAAGCTCTCGGCCTGGCTTTCTTCGCGGGTGCTGAAGTGCAGCCGGTCGAGCTTGGTCAGGCCGTCCACCAGATCGGCCGTCGGTGCACCGAACTTCTCGATCAGCTCGGCCTTGGTGATGCCCTGGTCCTCGATGGTGTCGTGCATCAGTGCGGCCATGATGGCCTGGGCATCGAGCTTCCAGTCGGCGCACAAGCCGGCCACGGCGATCGGGTGCGTGATGTAGGGTTGCCCACTGGCGCGGTACTGGCCCAGGTGCGCCACGTCGGCGAACTTGTAGGCTTCGCGCACGAGCTTCAGGTCGACCTTGGCCAGGTAGGAGAGCTTCTCCAGCAACGTCGCGAAGGACGACGCCTCGGTGCTGGGCTCCAGTGCCACCTGCTGCAGCGGCGCGCGCTGCAGCCCGTGCAAGGCGGCAGGCAGCAAATCGGCGGCGAGGGAGCGCAGGCTCATGCCCGGAATTTAGCGCGGATTGCCTGCGCGGGCAGGGCAGGCCCACAAATGCAGACGGGCGCCCGTCGCGATGACCGGGCGCCCGTGGGGCTTGAGCTCAGGGTCGGGTCAGATCGGCACCTTGCGCAGCATCTCCACGCCAATTTCTCCCGCGGCGATCTCGCGCAGCGCGGTCACGCCGGGCTTGTTCTTGGTCTCGATCTTCGGCGCGTGGCCCTGGCTCAGCATGCGGGCGCGGTAGGTCGCGGCCAGCACGAGCTGGAAGCGGTTCGGGATCTTGACGAGGCAATCTTCGACGGTGATGCGGGCCATGGGTGCCTTGGATGTGGATGTCGGTTTCAGGCCAGGCCCAGTGCCGCAAAGACCTGCGAGCGGTTGCGCAACTGGGCGGCGTACTTGAGGCGCTGGGAGTGAACGACCGTCTTCAGGTCGAACAGCGCCGTCTCGAACAAGGCGTTGATTATAACGAAGTCGAAGTGGCGGGCCTGGGCCACCTCGGTGCGCGCGTTGGCCAGCCGCGTGGCGATGACCTCCAGGCGGTCTTCGCCGCGGCGGTTCAGGCGCTGGGCGAGTTCGTCCCAGCTCGGTGGCAGGACGAAGATGAGCACGGCGTGCGGGAAGATCTGCTTGATCTGCAGCGCGCCCTGCCAATCGATTTCCAGCACCACGTCTTCGCCGCGCGCCAGCCGCTCCTCGATGGCCTTGCGCGAGGTGCCGTAGAGGTGGCCATGCACCTGCGCCCACTCGAAGAACTCGCCGCGTTCGACCATGGCGCGGAACTCGGGCTCCCCGACGAACCAGTATTCGCGGCCGTCGAGTTCCTGCCCGCGCGGCGAGCGCGTGGTGTGCGAGACCGACACCGCCAGCCGCGAGTCGAGCTCCAGCACGGCTTTCACGAGACTGGACTTGCCAGCGCCGCTGGGCGCGGCCACACAGAACAGGTTGCCGGGTGTTTCCATGCGCGGATTTTCCACCAGACGCCAGCTGCGCCGGTGCACTACTCGATGTTCTGCACCTGCTCGCGCATCTGCTCGATGGCGACCTTCATCTCCACCGAGATGTTGGTGAGCTCCAGCGCGGCCGACTTGCTGCCCAGGGTATTGGCCTCGCGCTGCAGCTCCTGGATCAGGAATTCCAGCCGCTTGCCGAGCTCGCCGCCGGCCTGGAGCAGGCGCTCGATTTCGTCGAGGTGTGAGGCCAGTCGTGAGAGTTCTTCGGCCACGTCGATGCGGATGGCGTAGGCCGCGGCCTCGCCCAGCGCGCGCTCGTGCAGCGACTGTGCGGGCACCGCCGCACCGGCCTGCACGGTGGCCAGGGCCTCGTTCCAGCGCTCGAGGAAGCGCGCCTGCTGGCGCTGCACCACCTGCGGCAATAGCGGGCCGGCCTGGGCGGCCAGTTCGCGCAGCCGGGTCACACGCTCGAGCAGCATCGCCACCAGCCGGGCGCCCTCGCGGGCACGCGCTTCGCGCAGGCCCTGGATGCAGGCCTTGGCGGCGGCCAGCGCCGGTTCGTCCAGCCGCACGGCGGCGCCGCCGGCGCGGCACCAGTTCATGGCTTCGTTGACGCTCAAGCCCCGCGACTGCGGCAGCCAGGACTGGACCGAGCCTTCCAGGCGCGACAGGCGGTTGAGCTGCTCAGGCGTGGGCGACGGCCAGGCACCATCGGCTTCGCGGGACGTGGAGACCCGCAGCTCGATCTTGCCGCGGCGGCAGGCCGCGGAAAGCAGTTCACGCAGCGCCGGCTCCAGACCACGCAATTCGTCGGGTAGGCGCAGGGCCAGGTCGAGAAAGCGTCCGTTGACCGAGCGTGCTTCCACGGTCACCGCAGGGGCGGCGTCCGCCGCTTCGGACGCCGCGCCGGCGTACCCCGTCATGCTATAAACAGCCATCGCGTCCGCGCCTGATTCAACCTGTCGATTATGTCAAAGCCCAAGCCTGCGCCATTGCCTTCGGGCACGGTCGTGGGCGGCTATTCGATCGTCAAGAAGCTGGCCGCCGGCGGCTTCGGCGTGGTCTACCTGGCCGAGGGCGAGAAGCAGCAGCTGGTGGCGATCAAGGAGTATCTCCCGGCCTCGCTGGCCGAGCGCTCCGCGGGCGAGCTTACGCCACGTGTCAAACCCGACAAGCAGCCGCTGTACCGGCTGGGGCTGAAGAGCTTCTTCGAGGAAGGGCGCTCGCTGGCGCAGATCAGCCACCCCAGCGTGGTCAGCGTGCTGAACTTCTTCCGCGAGAACGAAACCGTCTATATGGTGATGAACTACCTGCAGGGCGACACCCTGCAGGATTTCATCGTCACGGCGCGCGACTTGAAGCGCGACAAGGTCTTCCGCGAGAGCACCATCCGCAGCCTGTTCGACGAGATCCTGCGCGGCCTGCGCATCGTGCACCAGCACAAGATGCTGCACCTGGACATCAAGCCGGCGAATGTTTTCGTGACCAACGAGAACAAGGCCGTCATGCTCGATTTCGGCGCGGCGCGTGAGGTGCTGAGCAAGGAAGGCAACTTCATCCGCCCGATGTACACGCCGGGTTTTGCCGCGCCCGAGATGTACCGCCGCGACGGCACGCTGGGCCCCTGGACCGACATCTATGCCATCGGTGCCTGCATCTACGCCTGCATGCAGGGCTACCCGCCGAACGACGCGCCGCAGCGGCTGGAGAAAGACCGGCTCGCTCTGAGCCTCTCGCGGCTGCGCAACGTCTATTCCGACAACCTCATCGAAGTCACGGAGTGGTGCATGTCGCTGGACCCGCTGAGCCGCCCACAGAGCGTATTCGCGCTGCAAAAGGAACTGGCCCGCGAGACCGAGCGCCGCTATACCAAGCTGAGCTTCGGCGAACGCCTGAAGCTGCAGGTCGAGACGCTGAAGACCGGCGTCAAGAACTGATCGCGCACGAGCCGGCCCAGCATGCAGTTCTCCGTCTACCAGGTCAGCCGCAAGGGCGGCCGCGAGAAGAACGAAGACCGCATGGGCTACTGCTACACGCGCGACGCGGGTCTGTTCGCGCTGGCCGACGGCATGGGCGGCCACCCCGAGGGCGAAGTCGCTTCGCAACTGGCCCTGTCGACGCTGGCGGCGCTGTTCCAGCGCGAGGCCAAGCCGCGGCTGGCCGAGCCACTGCGTTTCCTGCACGATGCCATCGTCGCCGGGCACCACCAGTTGTTGCGTTACGCCACCGAGCGGGGACTGATGGACACGCCGCGCACCACGCTCGTGGCCTGCGTGATCCAGGGCAACGCGGCGTACTGGGCGCACTGCGGCGACTCCAGGCTGTACCTGGTGCGCGGCAACAAGCTCGTGGCGCGCACGCGCGACCATTCCTATTCAGAGCTGCAAGAGACGCTGTCGCAGGTGGTGCCCATCGGCGACCGCGTCAACCGCAACGTGCTCTTCACCTGCCTGGGCAGCCCCGGCAAGCCAGTGGTGGACACGGCAGGCCCGTTGCTCGTGCACCCGGGCGACCGCGTCATGCTCTGCTCGGACGGCCTGTGGGGCACGGTCAGCGACCCCATCATCAGCGACATCCTGGCCTCCAGGCCGATCTCCGACGCGGTGCCCGAACTCGTCGAGCGCGCGCTGCGCGCCGCCGGAGATCGCAGTGACAATGTCACCGTGCTGGCCGTCGAATGGGAAGGGGCCGAAGAGCTCGACAGCAAGAGCGGCATCTCGACGCTGTCGCTGGGCGACGATGTCTTCGCCTCCACGATCCAGGCCAGCCTGGGCGCCGACGGCTCGACCGACGAGCTCGACGAGGCCGAGATCGAGCGTTCGATCCGCGAGATCAACGAGGCTATCCAGCGCAGCTCGCACAAGAAGCGCTAGCGCTGCACTGCCTGCTGCACTGCCTGGCGCAGCGCGCGCCCGGCACTTCTTCCCACCTGTTCCCAGGACACCCACCATGAGCTTCGATCGAACTGCCGGCCGCCTGGCCGACGCACTGCGCCCCGTGAGTCTGCAGCGCGGCTACACCCGCCATGCCGAAGGCTCGGTGCTGGTCAGCTTCGGCGACACCAAGGTGCTGTGCACCGCCTCGGTGGAAGAGAAGGTGCCGCCCTTCAAGCGCGGCAGCGGCCAGGGTTGGGTGACGGCCGAGTACGGCATGCTGCCGCGCAGCACGCACACGCGCAGCGACCGCGAGGCCGCCAAGGGCAAGCAGAGCGGGCGCACGCAGGAGATTCAGCGCCTCATCGGGCGCAGCCTGCGCAGCGTCTTCGACCTGAGCGCCCTGGGCGAGCGCACGATCAGCCTGGACTGCGACGTGCTGCAGGCCGACGGTGGCACGCGCACGGCGGCCATCACCGGCGCCTTCGTCGCGGCGCACGATGCCGTGACCTGGCTGATGGCACAGGGCCGGCTGCAGGCCAGCCCGATCCGCGATTTCGTCGCTGCGGTGTCGGTGGGCGTGGTGCAGGGCACGCCGCTGCTCGATCTGGAATACACCGAAGACTCGGCTTGCGATACCGACATGAACGTGGTGATGACAGGGGCTGGCGGCTTCGTCGAGGTGCAGGGCACGGCCGAAGGCGCGCCGTTCTCGCGCGCCGAGATGGACGCGCTGCTGGAACTGGCGGGCGAGGGCATCCGCAGCCTCAACGCGCTGCAGCGCAAGGCTTTGGGATTGGCCTGATGCGTCTGGTCCTGGCCTCCCACAACGCCAAGAAGCTCACCGAGCTGCGGGTGATGCTGGGCGGCCTGGCGGTCGAGCTCGTGGCCCAGGGCGAGCTCGGCATCTCCGAGGCCGAGGAGCCGCATGCCACCTTCATCGAGAACGCGCTGGCCAAGGCGCGCCACGCGGCAACGGCCTGCGGTGGTGCGGCCTTCGCGGATGACTCCGGTGTGTGCGTCGATGCGCTGGCCGGCGAGCCCGGGGTCGTCTCGGCGCACTACGCGGGCGTGCCCGCCGGCGCGGTCGATGCCGCCGCCGGGCGTGAGGCGCTTCGTCGCGTGCAGGATGCCGCCAACAACGAGCTGCTGCTGCGCAGGCTGCAGGGCGTGGCGGACCGCCGCGCCCACTTCGTCTGCACCTTGGTGGCCGTGCGCCATGCGCAGGACCCGCAGCCGCTGGTGGCCGTAGGGCGCTGGCCGGGCGAGATCTTGCGGGCGCCGCGCGGTGACCTCGGCTTCGGCTACGACCCCTTGATGTTCATCCCCGAGCTCGGGCGCACCGTGGCCGAGATGGATGCGACGCTGAAAAACACCCACAGCCACCGCGCGCGCGCGATGGTGCAGATGCTCGGCCTGCTGCGTGAGGTGTGGCGGCTGTGACGGGCGGCGTGGCCCACTCCCTGCGCCCGGGCACGCTCCAGTTCGCGGCATTGCCGCCCCTGGCGCTGTACGTGCACTTGCCGTGGTGCCTGAAGAAGTGCCCCTACTGCGACTTCAACTCCCACGCGACAGCGGGTGAAGTGCCCGAGGCGCGCTACCTCGATGCCTTGCGCGCGGATCTGGAGGCGGCGCTGCCGCTGGTCTGGGGCCGCCGCGTCGCAAGCGTCTTCATCGGTGGCGGCACGCCCAGCCTGTTCTCGCCCGAGGGCATCGCGAGGCTGCTGGGCGACATCCGCGCCCGGCTGCCGCTCGCGCCCGACGCCGAGATCACGCTCGAAGCCAACCCCGGCACCTTCGAGCGCGAACGCTTCAAGGCCTTTCGGGCGGCGGGCGTCACACGCCTGTCGATCGGCGTGCAGAGCTTCGACGACCCCGCCCTGCAACGCATCGGCCGCGTGCACGACGCCGCCCAGGCACGCGCCGCCGTGGCCGAGGCCCGCGAGGCCTTCGACACCTTCAATATCGACCTCATGTACGCGCTGCCGGGGCAGAGCCTGTCCGCGCTGGCGGCCGATCTGGACGTCGCGCTGTCGTACGCGCCGCCGCACCTGTCGATCTACCACCTGACGGTGGAGCCCAACACGGTGTTCGCCTTGCGCCCGCCCGCCCTGCCCGACGACGACCTGGCCAGCGACATGCTCGACCTGATCACCGAACGCACCGCGGCCCATGGCCTGGTGCGCTACGAGGTCTCGGCCTTCGCCCGACCGGGCCACCGCTGCGCGCACAACCTCAACTACTGGCAGTTCGGCGACTACCTTGGGCTGGGCGCCGGCGCCCACGGCAAGCTCAGCTTCCCGCACCGCGTGCTGCGCCAGGTGCGCTGGCGCGAGCCGGCGGCCTACATGGCCAAGGCGCTGGCGGGCCAGGCGGTGTCGAACGAATACGAGGTGGCGGCGAGCGAGCTGCCGTTCGAGTTCATGCTCAACGCGCTGCGGCTGCGCGAGGGCTTCCAACCCGCGCGCTTCGTGGAGCGCACGGGCCTGCCCTGGTCGTCGGTGCAGACCGCGCTCGCGCAGGCCGTGAAGCGTGGCCTGCTTGAAGATGACCAGACTGTCGGCAGGGTGCGGCCCACGGCACGCGGCTTCGATTTCCTGTCGGACCTGCAGGCCCTGTTCCTGCCTGCTGCCGCGTCACGCTGAGGTCGCAGGCGGGGGCGCCTACACCCGCGAAGTGCTCACCCCTGCGTTGCTGCGCAGCCATTCGATCAGGCGCGGCGCCATCTTGCCCAGCGGCAGGACTTCATGCGTGGCGCCGTGCGCAATGGCCTCGCGCGGCATGCCGAAGACGACGCAGCTGGCCTCGTCCTGGGCGATATTCCAGCTGCCGGCGTCGCGCATCGCGCGCATCGCCTTGGCGCCGTCGGCGCCCATGCCGGTGAGCATCACGCCCAGGGCGTTGCGACCGACCACGCGGGCGGCGGAATTGAAGAGCACTTCGACGCTCGGCTTGTGCCGGTTGACCGGCTCGCCGTCCTGCACGCGGGCGATGTAGTTGGCCCCCGAGCGCTCCACCGACAGGTGCAGGCCGCCTGGCGCGATGTAGGCGTGGCCGGGCAGGACGCGTTCGCCGTCGGTGGCCTCGGCCACGCGGATGCGCGCCAGCCCATTCAGCCGCGCCGCATAACTGCGGGTGAAGCCCGGCGGCATATGCTGGGTGATCATCACCGCCGGCGCATCGGGTGGCAGATTCACGATGAGCTCGCGGGTGGCCTCGGTGCCACCCGTGGAGGCACCGATGAAGATGATCTTCTCCGTCGACAGACGCCCCAGGGCGGCGGCCGCCGCCGGCCTGGCGGGTGCCGTGCCGGCGGCCGCTGCCGCGGGCAGCCGGCGCACGTGGGCCCCTGATGCGGTGCGGATCTTGTCCGTGATATCGGCGCCGAGTTGCCGCAACCCGTCGGCGACGCCGATCTTGGGCTTGGAGACAAAGTCCACGGCGCCCAGCTCCAGCGCCTTGAGCGTGACATCGGCCCCGCGTTCGGTGAGCGTGGAGACCATCACCACCGGCATGGGTCGCAGCCGCATCAGCCGCGCGAGAAAGTCCAGCCCGTCCATGCGCGGCATCTCCACATCCAGCGTGATGACGTCGGGGTTGAGGTCGCGGATCATCTCGCGCGCCACCAGGGGGTCGGCGGCCGCGCCGACGCAGGTCATGTCGCTTTCGCGGTCGATGATCTCGGTCAGCAGGCCGCGGACCAGGGCCGAGTCGTCCACGACGATCACGCGCGTCTTCTGGGTCATTGATATCCCCTCGGTTCAGAACAGGTCCACCGAACCGCCAGAGGCAGGCACGGCGCGCGCCGCGGCGGCGCGTTCCTGCGCGGCCAGGGCTTCGGTGTTGGCCGACGCCAGGCGCTTGACCATCGCCTTGCCGCTGGCCGGGAGAAAACACACCTTGCGTGGATAGATGTCCATCACGTCCTTGCTGACCACGGTGATGCGTTCGGTGCGCAGGTAGTCCAGCACGAAGCTCGTGTTGCGCTCACCCACGTTGATGCTGTTCATGCCGCTGATGACCGCGCCGCCGCCGAAGACCTTGGCTTCCATCGTCGAACGCGTGGCGCCGCGCTTGACCATCTCGCCGATCAGCAACTCCATCGCGAAGCCGCCGTAGCGGCCGCTGTCGCCGCTGCCCCGGCTGTCGGGCAACAGGAAATGGTTCATGCCGCCGACGCGCTTGTCGCGGTCCCACAGGCAGGCGGCGATGCACGAGCCCAGCGTGGTCATGAGCAGGATGTCCTCGTCGTAGACGAAGAATTCGCCGGGCAGCACCTTCACCGCCTCGTTGCGGAAATGCGCGTCGTAGTAGAAGAACGAGGCCTCGCCGTTCCTGCGTGGCCGGGCCTTGAGCCGTTCGAGCCGGTCCCCGGTGGGGCGCGCGAGCGTCGGCGACGGCGAGGTGGCGGTCAGGATGGCAGACATCTCATGGTTTATCGGCGTGGCGCGGCGGCGGCTTGAATCGGACCGCAGGCCTCGCACACTCAGACGCGCTCGTAGGTGGTCTTGCCTCGCAGCCGGAAGAGGTCGCGCGACTCGGTGAAGTTCTCCGAGTGCCCCACGTAGAGCAGCCCGCCGGGCTTCATGGCGGCGTGGATGTGTTCCAGCACCTGGCGCTGCGTGGGGTTGTCGAAATAGATCATCACGTTGCGGCAGAACACCAGGTCGAAAGGCTCGCCCAGGGCGGACCAGCTGGCACTCATGAGGTTGAAGCCGCGGAACTCGATCAGGCGCGCCAGCTCGGGCTTGACACGAATGGAGCCGGAGTTGCCGCCCGTGCCGCGCAAGAAGTGCCGGCGCAGCCGCTCGGCGCTCAGGCCGCGGGCCTGGGCCGAATACACGCCGCGCTGCGCCGTGGCCAGGACCTTGGTGTCGATGTCGCTGCACAGGATCTTCAGCTGCGCCGAGCTGCCCAGGGTTTCGACCACCGTCATTGCCAGCGAGTAGGGCTCCTCGCCCGTGGAGGCCGCGTTGCACCATATCCGGATGGGGCCACGCGCGCCACCAGGCGCGTGCTGCAGCCCGGCGCGCGCTCGCAGGTCTTCCACTAGGGCGTGGAAATGGTGTTCCTCGCGGAAGAAGGCCGTGAGGTTGGTGGTCAGGCAGTTCACGAACTCCTGCCACTCGGCCTCGGCCTGCTCGCCCGTGACGCGCTCCAGCCATTGCAGGTAGTCGGCAAACGAGGCGTGGCTCGTCTCGCGCAGCCGGCGCGACAGGCGGCTGTACACCATGGCCTGCTTGCCGGCGTGCAGGCTGATGCCGGCACGCTGGTAGATGAGCCGGCGCACGCGCTCGAAGTCGGTGGGGGTGAGCGTGAATTCCTGCGCGGTGGTGGAAGCGGGCGTTGCGAGGGCGGCGGTCATGGCGGGGCAGGGCAGCAAGAAGGCAAGGGGCGGGAACTCGACACCGCAGGTGCGCAGGGACGGCGCCGATGCGGGCCAGTGTGGCCTGCAGCCGGGTCGGCCAAAGGCCCGATATGGGCCGTGCAAGTGGCGCTGTTTGCTGAGCCGGGGGCGCCCAGGCCGCTGCTAGACTGGCCGCCTCGGACATGCCGTGCAGGCCACCATCCGGCACCCACCTCGACCCGGGATTCCGGACACTGCCACCGCCTTTGGACGCCTTCCAATCACCGCCGATGACGCACCTCACCGCGCTGCAGCTCGAGCAGGCGCTGCAGTTGCTGGGCCAGTCTGGGCGGGCCCCGCCTCAGGGTGAACCGGGGTCCCCGGCCTGGTTGCAGGGGCTCATCGACACGCTGGTGGATCTGTCCAGCCGCGACGCGCTCACCGGCCTGGCCAACCGCCGCGCCTTCGAGATGGCGCTGACGCGCGAGATCGACCGCGTGGCGCGCAGCGGCGAGCCCGCGCTGCTGCTGGAGCTGGATGTCGACCACTTCAAGCGCGTGAACGACACCTGGGGCCACAACGCCGGCGACCAGGTGCTCAAGGCCGTGGCGGGCGCCTTGATCGACAGCGTGCGCCCTATGGATCTCGTGGCGCGCGTGGGCGGGGAAGAGTTCTCCATCATCCTGCCCAACTGTGCCGCCTCCTTCGGCGAGACGGTGGCCGAGCGTGTGCGCCGGCGCATCGAACGCATGCCGGTGCTGATCGCGCCGGGGGCTGAGATCACGGTCACGATCAGCATCGGCGGCGCCTTTGCACCGCAGTGGGTTCGCTCGACCCCCACGCTGTGGGTGGAGCGCGCCGACCTGCAGCTCTACCGCGCCAAGGCCCAGGGCCGCAACCTCGTGCAGATCGAACCGACGGCGGTGTCGGTGGTCAGCAGTGAAGAGCGGCAGATGCTCTTCGAGACCTCCCAGTTCCAGGATCACGAATGACCGCATCGCCGCCCGCACCCGCTTCCTCGCGCATCGTGGCCATCACCAGTGGCAAGGGGGGTGTGGGCAAGACCTTCGTGGCGGCCAACCTCGCCGCGGCACTGGCCCGGGCGGGCCGGCGCGTGCTGGTGCTCGACGCCGACCTGGGCCTGGCCAACCTGGACGTGGTGCTCAACCTGTTTCCCAAGATCACGCTGCACGACGTGTTCACCGGCAAGAGCTCGCTGGCCGACGCCATCCTGCCGGCGCCGGGTGGCTTCTCGGTGCTGCTGGCCGGATCGGGCATGGTCGAGTATTCGCACATGACGCCCGAAGTGCGCGACCAGCTGCTACGCGTCGTCGCCGAGGTCGAACCCCAGTTCGACCATGTGTTGCTGGACACCGGCGCCGGTATCTCCGATGTGGTGCTCTACACGGTGTCTCTGGCCGGCGAGGTGCTGGTAGTGGTCACGCCCGAGCCGACCTCGCTGACCGACGCCTACGCCACCATCAAGGTGCTGGCCACGACCCAGGGCCGCCGGCACATGAGGCTGCTCGTCAACCAGACCCGCAAGCTCGGCGAGGGCCGCGCCGTGCGCCAGCAGCTGCAGCAGGTGGTGGACCGCTATGTCAACCCGGGGCTGGACGGCCCGGTCCGGCTGGACCTGCTGGGCGAGATTCCGTCCGACCCCGCCGTGCGCGAATGCGTGCAGCGCCGCCAGCTCATGCTCGAGGTGCTGCCCGGCGTGCCGGCGGCGCGGGCCATGGTGGCCGCGGCGGCGCGGCTTGCGGCCTCAGCCCCGCAGTAGCACCAGCAAGGCGCCTGCGCCGCCCTGCGGTCCGCTGGCCTGGGTGAAGGCGATCACCGCGTCGCTCTGCCCCAGCCAGCGCTGCACCTTGGCCTTGAGCACCGGCTGGCGCCCCGGCGAGCCGTGGCCCTTGCCGTGCACCACGCGCACGCAGCGGTGGCTGCGTTGGGCGGCTTCGCGCACGAAGCCCGCGAGCGCGTCGCGTGCCTCTTCGCGGCGCAGCCCGTGCAGATCGATCTCGGCCTGGATCGCCCAATGCCCGCGGCGCAAGCGAGTCACCACGTCGGGCCCGACGCCGGAGCGGCGAAAGCTCAGGCCATCGTCGGTGAGCAGCAGGGTCTCGATGTCCACCTCGTCGGACAGGGTCTGCGCCAGCGCGGCCTTCTCGTCGAGCTGGCGTTGCCGCGGCTCAGGGGCCGGACGCAAGCCGCAGGGTGGCGCGCGGCCGTCGGGCGCCAGCGCGCGCACCGGGCCCACGCTGTCGGAAAACAGGCGCCGCTGCCCTTCGGCCGCGGCGTGGGCGGCGGCGGCCTGCGCAGCGCGCTCGGCCGCTTCACGCTCGTGGCGCTGGAGTGTTTCGCGCAGGTGGGCCAGTTCGGCCAGCGCCCGCACCTTCATCAAAGCAGCCCGCGTTCGGCCATCGACACCGCCTGGCCCTGGCCGACGACGATGTGGTCGAGCACGCGCACGTCCACCAGCTGCAACGCCGCCTTGAGCGTCTGCGTCAGGAACTCGTCGGCGCGCGAGGGTTCGGCCACGCCCGAAGGGTGGTTGTGCGCCAGCACCACGGCGCCGGCATTCAGCGCCAGGGCGCGGCGAACGACCTCGCGCGGGTAGACCGAGGTCTGCGTCAGCGTGCCGTGGAACATCTCCTCCAGCCGCAGCAGCCGGTGCTGGCCGTCGAGGAAGAGCACGGCGAAGACCTCCTGCGAGCGGCCGGCAAGCTGCAGGGCCAGATAGTCCTTCACGCGGCCCGGTGCGTCGAACACCGGCGCGGCCTGCATCTGCTGCGCCAATGCCCGGCGGGCCATTTCCACCACGGCCAGCAGCTCGCTGCGCTTGGCCGGGCCCAGGCCCTTGATGCCGGCGAGCTTCTCGGGCGCGGCCTGGAGCAGCCCGGCGAAGCCGCCGCACTCCTGCAGCACCTGCTGGGCGAGCGCGGCCACCCCGAAGCCACGGTAGCCGGTGCGCAGCAGTAGCGCCAGCAGCTCCGCGTCGGCCAGCGCCGCCGCGCCGCGCGCCAGCAGCTTCTCGCGGGGTCGCTGGTCGGCGGGCAGGTCTTTCATGGGGTCCCCGGTAGAATCGGTGGCAGTCTATTCGACGCTGAAAAGGCCCGCGTGAACCTCGTCCAGCCTGGTTCCTTCCTGACCCTGCATTACCGCCTCGCCGGCCCCGACGGCGCGGATGTGATCAATACCTTCGACGACAAGCCGGCCACGCTGTCGCTGGGCACGGGCCAGCTCGCGCCGGCCATCGAGCAGCACCTGGTCGGCCTGCCCGAGGGGGCGCACGAGGCTTTCGATCTGGCGCGCGGGGTGGCCTTCGGCGAGCGCAACCCGGCGCTGATGCAGCGCGTGAAGCTCACGCTGCTGCACGAGTTGGGCGAGCCCGATGCGCCATACGGGCTGGGCGATGTGGTCCGGTTTCCCACGCCCGACGGCCAGGGCAGCTACGCCGGCGTGGTGCGCGAGCTCGGCCCCGACTGGCTGCTCTTCGACTTCAACCACCCGTTGGCCGGCCAGGCGGTGCGCTTTGAAGTCAAGCTGTTGGGGGTGCTGTGAAATGAACGGCCCCAAGCTCACTTCGTTCGCGGCCCCCGAGGGGTGTGTCAGTTCCTTGGGGCGGCCCGGCGGAACGGATGCCGCGCCCGGACCGCAGGAAGTGCTGCTCGCCGAGCCGCGCGGCTTTTGCGCCGGGGTGGACCGCGCCATCGAGATCGTGGAGCGTGCGCTGGCGCGCTTCGGCGCGCCGATCTACGTGCGCCACGAGATCGTGCACAACACCTACGTCGTGAATGACCTCAAGGCCAAGGGTGCCATCTTCATCGAAGACCTGGCCCAGGTGCCGCCGGGCGCCACCCTGGTCTTCAGCGCCCATGGCGTGAGCCAGGCGGTGCGCGCCGAAGCCGCCGAGCGCGGCTTCCAGGTGTTCGACGCCACCTGCCCCCTGGTGACCAAAGTGCACGTGGAGGTGGCCAAGCTCGCCCGGGAAGGCTACGAGTTCGTGATGATCGGCCACAAGGGGCACCCCGAGGTCGAAGGCACGATGGGCCAGCTCACCGAGGGCATCTACCTCGTCGAAGACGCCGCCGGCGTGGCCCGGGTGCGCCCGCGCGGCGACAAGCTCGCCGTGGTCACGCAGACCACGCTGAGCGTGGACGACGCGGCCGCGATCATGGCCGAGGTCAAGCGCCGCTTCCCGCATGTCCGCGAGCCCAAGAAGCAGGACATCTGCTACGCCACGCAGAACCGCCAGGATGCCGTCAAGGTGCTCGCGCCGGCGGTCGACGTCGTCATCGTCGTGGGCAGCCCCAGCAGCAGCAACAGCAACCGCCTGCGTGAACTGGCCGAGCGGCTGGGTGCGCAGGCCCACATGGTCGAAGGCGCGCAGGACCTGCGGAGCGCGTGGTTCGCCGGCCGCCCGCGCGTGGGCCTGACGGCCGGGGCCTCGGCGCCCGACGTGCTGGTGCAGCAGGTCATCGCGCGGCTGCGCGAACTGGGCGCGGTCAGCGTGCGCAAGATGGATGGTGTGACCGAGAACGTGCACTTCCCGCTGCCCCGCGGCCTGGGCGACCGCAGCATGGCCGAGGTCAAGTCCTCCCGATCCTGAGCCCGCCGCCCTTCATGCATCGCACGAAGACGGCGCCCCGCGACGGCGCCGTTTGCATCTAGATCGAACCGCCAAGGAACCCCCCATGCTCGACATCAACCTGCTGCGCCGCGAACTCGACGGCGTCGTCGCCCAGCTGCAGCGCCGCAAGAACCCCCAACCCTTCCTCGACGTGCCGCGCTTCGACGCGCTGGAGGCTGAGCGCAAGCAGATCCAGACCGCCACCGAGCAGTTGCAGGCGCAGCGCAACGCGGCGAGCAAGCAGATCGGCCAGATGAAGGCCAAGGGCGAAGACACCACGGCGCTGATGGCCGAAGTCAGCCGCATCCCCGGGCAACTGAAGACCGGTGCCGAGCGCCTCGAGGCCCTCCAGGCCGAGCTGCAGGGCATGCTGATGTCGCTGCCCAACCTGCCGCAGGCCGATGTGCCGGACGGCGCCGACGAGACCGCCAACGCGGAGTTGCGCCGCTGGGGCACGCCGCGCGCCTTCGACTTCACGCCGCGCGACCACGTGGATGTGGGCGGCGCCCTGGGGCTGGACTTCGAGACCGGCGCGCTGCTCAGCGGCTCGCGCTTCACCTTCATGCGCGGGCCGGCGGCGCGGCTGCACCGCGCGCTGGCGCAGTTCATGCTGGACCTGCACACTACCGAGCACGGCTATACCGAGTGCTATACGCCCTACATCGTCAACCGCGAGGTGCTCGAAGGCACGGGGCAGCTGCCCAAGTTCAAGGAGGACATGTTCTGGGTATACCGAGGAAGCGTCGCCGAGGGCGCCGCGGGGGGAAGCGTCGCCGAAGGCGAGGGCGGGGCGGCCGCGCCGCAGACCGAGCAGTACCTCATCTCGACCTCGGAAATCCCACTCACCAACAGCGTGCGCGAGCGCATCCTGGACGCCGCGGCGTTGCCCATCCGGCTCACCGCGCACAGCCCTTGTTTCCGCTCCGAGGCCGGCAGCGCCGGGCGCGACACGCGCGGCATGATCCGCCAGCACCAGTTCGACAAGGTCGAGATGGTGCAGATCGTGCAGCCCGAGCACAGCGAGGCCGCGCTCGAGCAGATGGTCGGCCATGCCGAGGCGGTCCTGCGCAAGCTCGAATTGCCGTACCGGGTGATCACCCTGTGCGCGGGCGACATGGGCTTCTGCGCGACCAAGACCTACGACCTGGAAGTGTGGTTGCCCGCGCAGGACACCTACCGCGAGATCAGCTCGTGCAGCAACTGCGGTGCCTTCCAGGCGCGGCGCATGCAGACGCGCATGCGCCCCATCGTCAATGGCCAGCCGGGCAAGACCGAATTCGTCCACACGCTGAACGGCTCGGGCGTGGCCGTGGGCCGTGCGCTCGTGGCGGTGCTGGAGAACCACCAGCAGGCCGACGGCTCGGTGCGCATCCCGGCGGCCCTGCGCCCTTACCTGGGTGGCCTGGAGTTCCTGCGCCCGTGATCGGCTAGAATTTCTCCCTTCGCCCGAGGCCGGATCACAGGCGGCGAAGCACCCCGGAAAGGTGGCAGAGTGGTCGAATGCGCCGGACTCGAAATCCGGTGTACTACTTCGTAGTACCGAGGGTTCGAATCCCTCCCTTTCCGCCAGCCGCGCCCTGGGTCCGAACGCGCGCAACCCACAGCAGGTGCCCGGTGCATGGTGCAACCCAGGCGGATTGAACTCCACGGCCAGCCCATAGGCACGGGCGCGTTCCCATCGATCATCGTGCCGCTGGTCGGCCGGACGGTGGCCGAAGTGAGGGCCGAGCTGGCGGCCATCGTGCCCAAGCAGCCCGATCTGCTGGAGTGGCGGATCGACGGTTTCGAAGGCATCGCCGACACCGCGTTGATGGTCGACATGGCGCGCGAGATCAAGCGTGCGGCGCGCCATCTCCCGCTCCTGCTGACCCGCCGCCACACCCGCGAAGGGGGCCAGGCGATTGCGCTTGCCGAGCCCGACGTGGTGGCGCTGTATGCCCGCCTGTGCGAGGCGGGTTGCGTGGACTTCATCGACTACGAACTGTCCAACGCGCGGGAGCAGCTGGCGCATCTGCGGGCCGTGTCGGCCCGGTGCGGCGTCGGCATGATCCTCTCGTACCACAACTTCCAGTCCACGCCGGATTTCGACACGCTCCTTGGCACCTTCGCCGAGGCCGAAAGGCTGGGCGCGGACATCGCGAAGGTCGCCGTCATGCCCGAGGCCCCGCAGGATGTGTTGACGCTGCTGGGCGCCACTTGCAAGGCCAGCCAGACCCTGGGCATCCCGCTGATCGGCATTTCGATGGGTGGCCTGGGCGCGGTGTCCCGGATCATGGGCTGGCAGTTCGGTTCGGCGGCGACGTTTGCCGTCGGCAAGAGCGGGTCCGCGCCGGGGCAGCTGGCCGTCGAGGACTTGCGCGCCGTGCTCGCGACGGTTCGCCAGGCCGCGCGCTGAGGACGCTTGCGGGCCGCGGCAGTCCCGCTACATTGAAGGCATGTGCACCCGCTACATCTCGCCTGCGACCGCAGACATCGAGCGCCACTGGCATGTGGGGGCACGCACGCCCTGGCGCGGCGCTGAGGTCTTCCCGAACTACCCGGGGCCGTTCATACGCGCCGCGCGCGACAGCGTTGACCCCCCGCGCGAACTCGTCATCGGCCAGTGGTCGCTGATCCCCTGGTTCGCCAAGGAGCGCAAGCTCAGGTACCCGACCTGCAATGCGCGCGCCGAAGAGCTCAGCGAGAAGGCCTCGTACAAGCTGCCCTGGGCGCGCGGGCAGCGCTGCATCATCCCGGCGCTCGCGTTCTTCGAACCGAACTGGGAAACCGGGCGGCATGAGCCGTGGATCTTCCGCCGCTCGGATGGCGCCCCCTGGGGGCTGGCGGGCCTGTGGAACCTCTGGACCGACAAGGCCAGCGGCGAAATGGTGGAGAGCTATACCCTGCTGACCCTCAACGCCGATACCCACCCCCTGATGCGGCGCATGCACAGGCCCGACCCCCAGCGGCCGCCCGAGATGCAGGACAAGCGCTCGGTGGTGCCCATCGAGCGGCAGGACACCGACGCCTGGCTGTTCGGCACCCTGGAGCAGGCGCGCTCGCTGGTGCGGCTTGCGCCGCCCGGGACCTTCAGCGCCCAGCCGGCCGCGGGCCAGGGGGCACAATCCGTTCTCCCATGACCCCAAGCGCCTCGACCCTTGCCGGCTGCGCCCTGGCCCTGACCCTGGCGGGTTGTGCCACGCGTGCCGTCGACGTGGCGCCGCTGCCGGCCAATCCGGCGGAGTTCTCGGCCTGGACCTGCGAGCATGTCGACGACGAGACCGACAGCGTGCAGCAGCGCGCCGCCGATGTCGCCTGGACCGTCGACGAGCGTGCGGGCAACAACATCCTGGCGCTGGGCGTGGGCCTCACGGTGTTCTGGCCGGCGATCCTGGCCATGCGCAGCGACGGCCCCGAGGCGGCCGAGTTGGCTCGCCTGAAGGGACGCTACGACGCGCTCCGGGCCGCGGCGGGCATGAAGAATTGCCCACCGCCGTCGGCAGACCTGCCGCCTGCGCGCGCTGCGGCACTGCCAGTGGCCGTGGGTGAGCAACTGGTCTACGAGGACCGCACGGCGCTCAAGGGGCCGGCCACCGAATGGATCCTGCGCCTGACGGCACTTCGGCGCGGCGAGATTGAATACCTGGCCCAGACGGCGCCACGCGGGACCTGGCGACAGGACCGCTCGGGCAACATCCTGAGCGCGCCGGAAGGCGCGCTGCAGTGGCCGCATCTGCTGCGCGCCGACCTTGCCCTGGGTGCCGTGACGGGGGGAGACATGGTCATCGTCGGCGACCCCCTGGCCCGCGCCCGCATGCGGGGCCAGGTGGTGGCGGTGGGCCCGCAGACGGTGGCCGGGCGGCGCTTCGACGTCGCGGTGGTGGAGCTCTTCGGCGACGCGCAGAGCGGCGAGGGCTACACGCGGGTGGACGGGGCCATCGTGATCGACCGCCGCAGCGGCGTGCTGCTGCGGCTGGACCTGCGCAGCGCGCACGGCGACTTCACGCTGCAGCGGCGCCTGGTGCGGGTGGATCCGGCGCCGGGCTGAGAGCGCCCCGACGCGGGCTCGGGCGATGACACAGAACTTTACCGGCCGCGCACAGCGCAGATACCGCCGCCGCGCACCATCGCTTCCATGTTGAACCCCACCCCTGGAGATGTCATGCAAGTCTCGGCACTGAAACTCACGCAACACCCGCTTCGCCTGTTGACCGCCACCCTCACGCTGGCCCTGGCCGCCGGCTTCGTGCAAACCGTCCAAGCCCAACCGTACGGCGGCATGGGCGGCCCGGGCGCCATGGGCCGCGCCGGCTCGGGCATGGGCCACGGCATGGGCGCGGGCATGGAGATGGGTGGCGCGATGGCCAGCGAACGCATGCTGGTCGCCGTGAAGGCCACGGCCGAACAGCGCGCCCAGATCCAGCAGATCATGCTCACCGCACGCACCGAAATGAGCGCCCAGCGCGACGCCGGGATCAAATTGCGCGATCAGGCACGGGCCCTGTTCACGCAACCGACGGTGGACGCCAACGCGGCCGAGGCCTTGCGCCTGCAGATGCTGGCCCAGCACGACCAGGCCAGCAAGCGCATGCTGCAGGCCATGCTCGAAGTCAGCCGTGTGCTCACCCCCGAGCAGCGCAAGATCATGGCCGATCGCATGGCGCAGCGAAGCGGCATGATGGCGCGTCACCGCGCCGAGCGCGAGGCGCTGGTCAAGCCGGCGCGCTGAAGCGGCGGTATCCTGCTCCCGCAGGGCCCGGTGGTCGGGCCTTGTTCGCCCCGGTGCCCCCGCGCCGGGGCGTCTTTGCGTCATCGAGTGCGATCGAGTGTCATTGAGATAGGGCCCGCCGAGTGTCAAGCCGCCTGCTGCTGATCGACGACGACCTGCGACTCACCGACATGGTGAGCGGTTACCTGCGCCAGAACGGCTTCGAGGTCGAGACCGCCGGCTCGCTGGCCGCCGGGCGCGAGCGGCTCCACCATGGTGCCTTCGACGCCTTGCTGCTCGACCTGATGCTGCCCGACGGCGACGGGTTGGACTTCACGCGCGAGCTGCGCAGCCAGGCGCGCACGCGGCGCCTGCCGCTGCTCATGCTCACCGCGCGCGGCGAGCCGCTGGACCGCATCGTGGGGCTGGAGATCGGCGCCGACGACTACCTGCCCAAGCCCTTCGAGCCGCGCGAGCTGCTGGCGCGCGTCAAGGCCTTGCTGCGCCGCGCCGCGCCGGACAGCGGCGATGACAGCCTGCTCGTCTTCGGGCGCCTGGAAATCGACCTCGGCGCGCGCCAGGCCCGCCTCGACGGCCAGGCCTGCGACCTCACGAGCCACCAGTTCGAACTGCTCACCGTGCTGGCGCAAAGCCCGGGCCGCGTGCTCTCGCGCGACCAGATCATGGATTCGCTCAAGGGCCACCCGCTGGAGGCCTTCGACCGCAGCATCGACGTGCACATCTCACGCATCCGCGCGGTGATCGAGGACGACCCCAAAGTCCCCAGGCGCGTGCTCACCGTGCGTGGCACGGGCTATGTGTTCGCGCGCAAGCAGGACGCCGACTGACCAGACATGCGTTCGCTGTACCTGCGCATCTACCTCACCGTGGTGGTGGCCCTGGCGCTCTTCGCGGGGGTCTCGGGCTGGCTGGTGCAGCGGCACCTCGAAGAGCAGCGCGTGCAGGCCGAGAACGCCGTGCGCGAGCGCTTGGAGTCCTGGGGTGAAATGGTCGAGCGTGCGATGCCGCCGGCCACGGCGCCGGCGGCCCAGCAGATCGAGGTGCTGCGCGAGTGGTCGCAGCGCCTGCGCCTGCCGATGGCGCTGGACGACGCGGCAGGGCAGCGCCTGGGCGCGTCCGACTCCTACACCCGCCGCGAATTCGATACCCCTGCCATGGCGCCGCGCTTGCGGTCCATCCGCTTCGACGACGGCCGCACCTTGTGGGTGGCGCGCCAGAACCAGGCGCGGCCGATGATGGGGGCGCGGCACGCCGACCTGCGCCCGATGTGGATGGGCCCGCAGGCCTGGCCCGACGGCCTGGGACTGGTGCTGCTGCTGGTGGTGCTCTTCATGGCCGTGGCCGCCGGGGCCTGGCCCGTGGTGCGGCGCCTGACGCGCCGGCTCGAGGCGCTCAAGCAAGGGGTCGAGGCCTTCGGTGCCGGCGCCCTGCACCAGCGCGTGGCCGAAGACGGGCGCGACGAGGTCGCGGCCCTGGGTGCCAGCTTCAACCGCGCCGCGGGGCGCATCGAGGCGCTGCTGCGCTCGCACCAGAGCCTGCTGGCCAACGCCAGCCACGAGCTGCGCTCGCCGCTCTCCAGGCTGAAGATGGCGGTGACGATGATGGAAGACGCGCCGCCGGCACAGCGCGCCGCGCTGCGCAAGGAGATCGATACCGACGTGGCCGAGCTCGACGCGCTGGTCGAGGAAGTGCTGCTCGCCAGCCGGCTGGATGCGGCCGCAGCGCTGGACCACAAGGAATCCGTGGATCTGCTGGCCGTGGCGGCCGAGGAAGCCTCGCGCGTGGGCGCCACGGCGCAGGGCGACGACGCGCGCGTGACCGGCGACGAGAGGCTGCTGCGCCGCGCCGTGCGCAACCTGCTGGAGAACGCCCGCCGCTACGGCGGCGACGAGGTCGAGGCCACGGTGGCCGGCGGCCCCGGCCATGTCGAGCTGCGGGTCTGCGACCGCGGCCCCGGCGTGCCCGAGGCCTGGCGCGAGCGCATCTTCGAAGCCTTTTTCCGCCTGCCCGGCCATGCCGAGCGCGAAGGCGGCGTCGGCCTGGGCCTGTCGCTGGTGCGCCAGATCGCGCAGCGCCACGGCGGCAGCGTGCGCTGCGAGCCGCGCGCGGGCGGCGGCAGCTGCTTCGTGCTGCAGTTGCCGGTGCACGAAGCGGCGGGCGCCAGAGCCTGAGTTCCCGCCGGCTCAGCCGCCCACGCGGCGGCCCTGGTGGCGCAGCACCCAGACCATGAAGCCGCTGAGCGCCGCACCCGCCACGGCCAGGCCGGCGGTGGAAGCGATCCAGAAGCCCGGCGCACCCTGCAGTGCCTGCGGAACGAAGCCCGGCAGGTCGAAGGCCAGCAGGTAGCCGCCGCCCAGCCCCACGCCCCACAGCGCCATGACGTAGATGAGCACGGGCACGGTGGCGATCTTGTAGGCGCGCAGCACGAAGGCCGCGATGGTCTGCGCGGCGTCGGCCACATGGAACACCGCCACCCAGGCCACCAGGGGCAGGGCGGCGGCCACCACGGCGGCGTCGCGCGTGTACAGGCCCAGCATGGGTTCGCGGCCCAGGAACACGGCCGCACCCACGCCCGCCGCCAGCGCGCAGCCCATCACCAGCCCGTGCCGGCCCAGCCGGTGGGCGTCGTGCGCGTCGCCCGCGCCTATGCGCTGCGCCACCAGCGCGCCCGTGGCATTGCCCAGCGCCAGCGGGATCATGAAGAGCAGCGAAACGAGATTGGCGGCGAGCTGGTGGCCGGCCACCGGCGTGGTGCCCAGCCGGGCGATGAAGAAGGCCATCGACGCAAAACCCGAGACCTCGACCAGGATCGCCGCGCCCATGGGCAGCCCCAGGCGCATGAACCGGCGCAGCGAAGCCGCGTCGGGCCGGTCCAGCCTGCGCCCGCCGAGGCGAAAGCGTGCGTAGAAGGGGTCGCGCCGCATCACCGCGGCGGCCACCAGCGTCTGCGACCACATGGCCACGCAGGTGGCGATGCCGCAACCCACCACGCCCAGGGCGGGCACGCCCAGCGCCGGCACGCCGAAGACCAGTGCGGCCGAGAGCGGCACCTTCAGCGCCAGCCCGCCGAGCTGCAGCGCCATCACCGCCTTGGGCCTTGACACGGCAGTGTTGAAGCCGCGGTAGATGGTGAACAGCAGCGAGGCCGGCAGCGAGAAGGCCAGCGCCAGCAGGTAGCCGCGCACCTTGGCCGCCACCTCGGGCCCGACGCGCGAGAGGGCCAGGAAGGGTTGCGGGAAGGCCAGCAGCGTGCTGCCCAGGAGCGCCAGCCCCAGCGCCACCCACAGCGCCTGGTGGACCTGCCGACCGGCTTCTTCCAGCCGGCCGGCGCCGTAGAGCTGCCCGACGATGGGCGAGACCGCCAGCACCACGCCCATCAGGCCGATGAAGATGGTGATATAGGCCGCGCTGCCCACCGCCAGGGCCGCCAGGTCGGTGGCCGAGGCCCGCCCCACCAGCACGGTGTCGATGGTGGCGAAGGCCAGCACCGCGATCTGGCCCACGAATACCGGCCAGGCCAGGGGCGCGATGCGCCGCGCGCTGTCAGCCAGGGTGACGTGGCGCGGCGCGGCTTGCGGCAGGCCGCTCAACGCTCGCTCGCCGGTCGCGGCGAAGGAGTGGGCGGCGCGGCAAAGACCTCGGGGGGCGGGTGGTCGGCGCCCGTGGCCAGGCTCGCGCGTTCGGCGTAGCGGTTGAAGCGCCAGGCGCTGGCTTCCTGCGTGATGCGTCGCCACACGCTGCGCTTTTCCATCGGGTTCATCGAGGGCCAGTGCTGCACTTCCTCGAAGCTGCGCCCGCAGCCCTTGCACACGGCGTCACCCTGGCTCGTCGAGCAGATGGCGATGCACGGCGCGTCGGGCGTGCTGGCGTACCAGGCCAGCCAGGCGGCCCGAGCCTTGGGCGGCATGCTGATCTCGTCGCACAGCGGCTCGCGGTAGTACACCATCAGCGCATACACCTCGGCCAGCGCGCGCACCTCGGCGCAGGCGGTGACGCCGTCGGGCGAGGGCGAACGCTCGCGCCACCAGTTGATGGCGGCTTCGATGTCGGTGATGTGGATGCCGGTCATGGGGTGGGTGCAAGAGGGCCGGCAGGGGTCACGGCGCGCATCCGGCGCGCCTGTCGCTCAGGTCGGGGCGTAGCCGGCCTCCATGAGCTGCGCCACCACCGCCTCGCGCGCCGCGGTGGTGTCGACCTGCACGCGGTGGCTGGGCAGGTCGCACTCGACGCGCGCAGCCGGGTCGGCGGCCTGCACCGCCTCGGTGACGGCGCGCACGCAGTGGCCGCAGGTCATGTTGGGGATTTCGAAGGTCAACATCTGGGCTCCGAAGGCCATGGAAAGGGGGGCCATTCTGCGCCACGCGCATGCAAGCCACCCCAGGCTCCTATGATGCCCCTCCTCCGAGCGGCATCGCCGCCCCCACTGTGACCCCATGACCCCAGCCCAAGCCGCAACCCCTGTTTCTTCGGTGGCCGCCAGCAGTGGCAGCAGCGCCCGCCGCGAGTGGTCGTTCCCGGTGGCAGGCATGACCTGCGCGTCGTGCTCGTCGCGGGTGGAAAAAGTGGCCCGCGGCGTGGCGGGTGTCGAGCAGGCTGGCGTGAACCTGGCCACCGAGACGCTGACGATCAGCGCCACGCCCGCCTTTACGCCCGCCGCCTTGCAGCAGGCCGTGGCGCGCGCCGGCTACACGCTGGCCAGCACCGAAGTGCAGTTGGCCATTGCGGACATGACCTGCGCCTCCTGCGTGGGCCGCGTCGAAAAAGCCTTGCTCAAGGTGCCCGGGGTGATGGCGGCCAGCGTCAACCTGGCCACCGAAACCGCCACGGTCACGCTGGCCGGCCGCGACGCCGATGCCGCGCCGCTGGTCGCCGCCGTGCAGCGCGCGGGCTACGGCGTGCAGGTCCCGCTGGCCGCCAGCGCGGCGCCGCGCCCGCGTTTGAGCGACGGCGCCCGCGTGGCGCTGGCCGCGCTGCTCAGCGCGCCCCTGGTGCTGCCCATGCTCGGCATGCTGGTGGGCCGGCACTGGATGCTGGCCGGCGGGTGGCAGCTGCTGCTGGCCGCGCCGGTGCAGTTCTGGCTGGGTGCGCGCTTCTATCGCGCGGGCTGGGCCGCGGTGCGTGCGGGCGCCGGCAATATGGACCTGCTGGTGGCGCTAGGCACCTCGGCGGCCTTCGGCCTGAGCCTGTACCAGCTCCTTGCGGCCGGCGATGCCGGCGCGCACGCGCTGTATTTCGAAAGCTCGGCCGTGGTCATCACCCTGGTGCTGCTGGGCAAATGGCTGGAGGCGCGTGCGCGCCGGCAGACCACCGCCGCCATCCGCGCGCTGCAGGCGCTGCGCCCGGAGACGGCCCGCGTGCGCCGCGCCGAGGGCGAAATGGAATTGCCGCTGGCCCAGGTGCAGGTGGGTGACCGGGTGGTGGTGCGGCCCGGTGAGCGCATCGCGGTGGACGGCGTGGTGATGGAGGGCGCCAGCCATGTCGACGAGTCGCTGATCACCGGCGAGAGCCTGCCGGTGGCGCGCGAGCCGGGCGAACGCGTCACCGGGGGCGCCGTCAACGGCGAGGGCTTGCTGCTGGTGCGCACCACCGCCGTGGGGGCGGAGTCGGTGCTGGCGCGCATCGTGCGGCTGGTGGAATCGGCGCAGGCAGGCAAGGCGCCCATCCAGCGCCTGGTCGACCAGGTCAGCGCGGTTTTCGTGCCGGCCGTGCTGGGCGTGGCGCTGCTCACGCTGCTCGGCTGGGGCCTGGGCACGGGGCAGTGGACAGCGGCCGTGCTCAACGCCGTGGCCGTGCTCGTCATCGCCTGCCCTTGTGCACTGGGCCTGGCCACGCCCGCTGCGCTGATGGCCGGCACCGGGGTGGCCGCGCAGCATGGCATCCTGATCAAGGACGCCCAGGCGCTTGAACTCGCCCATGCCGTGCGCGTGGTGGCTTTCGACAAGACCGGCACGCTCACCGAAGGCAAGCCGCAGTTGGTGGCCGCCGATGCCTTCGAGGGCGACCGCGCGGAGGTGCTGACCCAGGCCGCCGCCTTGCAGGCGGGCAGCGAGCACCCCCTGGCCCGCGCCGTGTTGCAGGCCGCCCAGGCCGATGGCGTGAAAGGGCCCACCGCCACCGCGCTGCGCGCCATGCCAGGCCGTGGGCTGACGGGCGAAGTGGGCGGCGTGGCGCTCGGCCTGGGCAGCGAACGCTGGATGCGCGAACTGCATGTCGACCTGGCGGCGGCGCGCCCGCGCATCGACGAATTGCAGGGGCAGGGGCGCACGGTGTCGTTCCTGGCCGCGCTCGGCCCCGCGCCGCGGCTGCTCGGCTTGCTGGCCTTTGGCGACGCCCCCAAGCCCGGCGCCGCGGCCGCGGTGCGGCGGCTGGCGGCCATGGGCGTGCGCACGGTGATGCTCTCGGGCGACAACCCGCGCAGCGCCGGCGCCGTGGCCGCGGCGCTGGGCATCACCGAGCTGCGTGCCGAGGTGCTGCCCGAGGACAAGGCACGCATCGTCGGCGAGCTCAAGAGCGCCGGCCGCGTGGCCATGGTGGGCGACGGCATCAACGACGCCCCGGCGCTGGCCGCGGCCGACGTCGGCATCGCCATGGGCAGCGGCACCGACGTGGCCATGCACGCCGCGGGCATCACGCTGATGCGCGGCGACCCCGGCCTGGTGGCCGACGCCATCGATATCTCGCGGCGCACCACGGTCAAGATCTGGCAGAACCTCTTCTGGGCCTTCATCTTCAACGTCATCGGCATCCCGCTGGCGGCGCTGGGCTACCTCAGCCCGGTGATCGCCGGCGCGGCCATGGCGATGAGCAGCGTCACGGTGGTGAGCAACGCGCTGCTGCTGCGGCGCTGGCAGGGCGCGCGCCGCTGAGGCCAGCGCTCGACGAGCGAGTTTGCGCGGGGACAAGGCGGCGAAAGAACGTTGCTGTTCAACTTCGTGCGTGCATCGCCTTCTTGTGGGTGGCCTGGGTCGGGGCTGTACGCGGCGCGGCGACCGCGGCAAACGGCTTCCAGGCTTCGAGCAGGGTCTCGCCGCGATGGAGTTGCCATGAAGGTCTCGAGACTCACCCTTTGCAGCCTGGTCGTGGCGGCGGCGGCTGGCCTGGCACCGGCGGCGCAGGCGGCCACGCCCGCCGAGATGCTGGCGGGCTACACCGCCAAGGCCGGCGCCCCCGCCTCGCCCGAGCGCGGACAGAAGCTCTACACGACGAACTTCGGGCGTGACCTGGGCTGGAGCTGCGCTTCGTGCCACGGCAGCAATCCGGCCAAGGACGGCAAGGACCAGATGTCGGAAAAACGCATCACCGCGCTGGCCCCCGCCTTCAACCCCGCGCGCTTCACCGATGCCAGCAAGGTGGAAAACTTCTTCCGCCTGAACTGCAAGGACGTGCTGGGCCGCGAGTGCAACGCGGGTGAGAAGGCTGACGTGCTGGCCTGGCTGTTGACGCTCAAGCCCTGAACCTGTGAGATTGAGCCACGGTGCCCCGGTGCCGGGTCAAACTCGCTCGACGACCAGCGCGATACCCTGGCCCACGCCGATGCACATGGTGCACAGCGCGTAGCGCCCCCCCCGTCCGCCGTTCATGCGGTGCAGCTGGTTGACCGCCGTGGTCACCAGCCGCGCGCCGCTGGCGCCCAGGGGGTGGCCCAGCGCGATGGCCCCACCGTTCGGGTTGACGCGCGGGTCGTCGTCGGGCAGCCCGAGGTCGCGCAGCACCGCCAGCCCCTGTGCCGCGAAGGCTTCGTTGAGCTCGATGACATCCATCTGCGCGAGCTGCAAGCCGGTCAGGGCCAGCACCTTGCGTGTGGCCGGCGCCGGGCCCATGCCCATGAGGCGCGGTGCCACGCCGGCGGCGGCCATGCCGACGACGCGCGCGCGCGGCGTCAAGCCGTGGCGCGCGGCCGCGGACTCGCTGGCCAGGAGCAGGGCGCAGGCGCCGTCGTTGACGCCGCTGGCGTTGCCGGCGGTCACCGTGCCGTCCGCTCGCACGATGGGCTTGAGCTTGGCCAGTGCCTCCAGCGAGGTTTCGCGCGGGTGTTCGTCCTGGGCCACCACGACGGGCTCGCCCTTCTTTTGCGGCAGGCTCACGGGCACGATCTCGGCGCCGAAGAAGCCGGCCTTCTGCGCCGCCACGGCCTTGAGCTGGCTGGCCAGCGCCATGCGGTCCTGCGCCTCGCGCTCGATGCGGAACTCGGCGGCCACGTTCTCGGCCGTCTCGGGCATGGAGTCCACGCCGTAGAGCTCCTTCATGCGCTTGTTGACGAATCGCCAGCCGATGGTCGTGTCGTAGACGGCGTTGTTGCGGCTGAAGGCGGTCTCGGCCTTGGGCATGACGAAGGGGGCGCGGCTCATGCTCTCCACGCCGCCGGCGATGACGAGCGCCGCCTCGCCGCAGCGGATGGCGCGCGCCGCGCTGCCCACGGCGTCCATGCCCGAGCCGCACAGGCGGTTCAGGGTGGCGCCGGGCACACCCACGGGCAGCCCGGCGAGCAGCGCGGCCATGCGCGCGACATTGCGGTTGTCCTCGCCGGCCTGGTTGGCGCAACCCAGAACCACGTCGGCCACTTCGGCCCAGTCCACCTTGGGGTTGCGCTGCATGAGGGCCCGGATGGGCAGGGAGGCCAGGTCGTCGGTGCGCACCGAAGACAGTGCGCCGCCGTAGCGGCCGAAGGGGGTGCGGAGGGCGTCGCAGATGTAGGCGTGGGTCATGGCAGGTGGCAGTTCAAAGGAGGGCCTGGCGACGCAGCCAGGGGCTGGCACGATAGCGCTCGCCGCGGTATTGGGCGTCCAGCGCGTCGAGCAGGGCGAGCACCTCGGTGGCGCTCCAGTGCGCCAGCCACTCGAAGGGGCCGGCCGGGTAGTTCACGCCCAGCTTCATCGCGGCATCGGCACCGGCGGGAGTGCACACGCCTTGCAGCACGGCGTCGGCGGCCTCGTTGACGAGCATGGCCACCGTGCGCGCCACCACCAGGCCCGGCGTGTCGGCCAGCGGCAGCGGCGTGAAGCCCAGCGCGGCCAGCCAGGCCGCGGACTGCGTGCGCCAGGCCGGGCCGGCCTGCGGTGCCAGGGCGTAGGCCAGGGCCGTGCCCGGTGGCAGGCCGGTGGGCAGGCCGGCCGATGCCGTCAGTGCCAGCGGCCGGTCGAAGACGGCAACATCGGCGGGCCCTTCCTGCACCGCGATCTCACCCGCCGTGCGGCCGGTGGTCAGCACCAGCCGGGCGCCATCGATCTCGACCCCCACCCAGGCGCTGTCGCGCAGCCGCGCCGGCCCCCAGCCCTGGGCGGCCAGCGCGAGCGTGGCGGCCTGTTCAAGGAAGTCGGCCACCGCGCCTTCACCGTGCACCGTGACCTCGCGCGCCGTGGCCGGCGCCTCGTGCACGGCCACCGGCAGCGGCGGCACGCCCTCGGGATAGCGGTAGAAGCCGCGCCCGCTCTTGCGCCCGAGCAGGCCGCCCTCGACCATCTCACGCTGCACCAGCGAAGGCATGAAGCGCTTGTCGAAGAAGTTCGCCTCGTACACCGATTGCGTGACGGCGAAATTGGTGTCGTGGCCGATCAGGTCCATCAGCTCGCACGGCCCCATGCGAAAACCCGCCGCGCGCAGGCAGGCGTCGAGCACCTGCGGCGTGGCGGCTTGCTCCAGCAGCAGGGCCAGCGCCTCGGCGTAATACGGCCGCGCGATGCGGTTGACGATGAAGCCCGGCGTCGAGCGCGCATGCACCGGCACCTTGCCCCAGGCGCCGGCCAGCGCGAAGACCGCTTCGGCCACCGCCGGCTCGGTGTGCAGGCCGCTGACCACCTCCACCAGCTTCATCAGCGGCACGGGGTTGAAGAAGTGCATGCCCACCAGCCGCCCCGGGTGTGCCAGCCCGGCGGCCAGCGCCGTGACCGAGATCGACGAGGTGTTGGTGGCGAGCACGCAGCCGGGGGCGACGACGGCCTCGAGCTGCCTGAACAGGGCGCGCTTGATGCCCAGGTCTTCGACGATCGCCTCCACCACCAGGTGCGCTGAACCGCCGGCGGCCAGCGACGCGATGGGCGCAATGCGTGCCAGTGTGGCGTTAGCGTCGTCGGTGCCCATCTTGCCCTTGGCCACCAGGCCGTCGAGCGTGGCGGCGAGCCCGGCCTTGGCCTGCTCGGCGGCGCCCTCGCGCGTGTCGAAGAGCTGCACCGCGTGGCCGGCCTGGGCGGCCACCTGCGCGATGCCGGCGCCCATCAGGCCGGCGCCCACCACCAGCAGCGGTGCGCCCTTCAGCTCAGGCGTGGTCATGGTGGATTCCCTGTGTTTTTCGGCCGGGTCATTTTGCTCCCGGCCCGAGCGGACTCCCGCGCTTAGCATTCGACGCATCCCCCGAATGGAGCCCTCCGCATGTATCCCAAGCTCAGCCTGTATATCGACGGCCAGTTCAAGAGCGGCGAAGGCCGCCGTGAGCAGGACATCATCAACCCCGCCACCGATGAAGTCATCGGCCAGCTGCCCCACGCCACGCAGGCCGACCTGGACGACGCGCTGGCGGCCGCGCAGCGCGCCTTCGAGAGCTGGCGCAAGACCTCGCCGCTGGAGCGCAGCAAGCTGCTGCGCAAGGTGGCCGCGCTGGCGCGCGAGCGCGCGCCCGACATCGGCCACGGCATCACGCTGGACCAGGGCAAGCCGCTGGCCGAGGCCGTGGCCGAGGTCAACGCCTGCGCCGAGCACGCCGAGTGGCACGCCGAGGAATGCCGGCGCATCTACGGCCGCGTCATCCCGGCGCGCCTGGACGGCGTGCGCCAGTTGGTGCTGCGCGAACCCATCGGCGTGTGCGCCGCGTTCTCGCCCTGGAATTTCCCCTTCAACCAGGCCATCCGCAAGGTCACCGCAGCGCTGGGCGCGGGCTGCACCATCATCCTCAAAGGCCCGGAAGACGCGCCCAGCGCCGTCGTCGCGCTGGCCCAGCTCTTCCACGACGCCGGCCTGCCCTCGGGCTGCCTGAACGTCGTCTGGGGCGTGCCGCACGAGGTCAGCGACTACCTCATCAAGAGCCCCATCGTGCGCAAGATCTCGTTCACCGGCTCGGTGCCCGTGGGCAAGCAGCTCGCCGCGCTGGCGGGCTCGCTGATGAAGCGCTGCACGATGGAGCTCGGCGGCCACGCGCCTGTGATCGTCTGCGACGACGCCGACGTTGAAGCCGCGGCCGACATGCTGGTGCCCTTCAAGTTTCGCAACGCCGGGCAGGTGTGCATCTCGCCGACGCGCTTCTATGTGCAGGAGGGTGCCTACGACCGCTTCGTGGCGCGCTTCCTCGCCACGCTGGAAAAGATCAAGGTCGGCGACGGCCTGGCGCCGGATACGCGCATGGGCCCGCTGGCGCAGGCGCGCCGCGTCACGGCGGTGGCCTCGTTCGTCGAAGATGCGCAGCAGCGCGGCGCCAGCATCCTGGCCGGCGGCGGCCCGCTGCCCGGCGCGGGCAACTTCTTCTCGCCCACGCTGATTGCCGACCTGCCCGAAGACAGCCGCCTGATGACCGAGGAGCCCTTCGGCCCGGTCGCCGGCCTGGTGCGCTTCAAGACCCTGGACGAAGTGCTCAAGCGCGCCAACAGCCTGCCCTTCGGCCTGGCCGCCTACGCCTTCACCGGCGGCACGCGCAACGCCCACGCCATCGCCAATGGCCTGCAGGCGGGCATGGTCTCGATCAACCATTTCGGCCTGGCCCTGGCCGAAGTGCCCTTCGGCGGCATCAAGGACAGCGGCTACGGCAGCGAAGGCGGCAGCGAGACCTTCGACGGGTATCTCAATACCAAGTTCGTGACGCAGATGAATTGAGGGGCGGGCGCGGCCGGCCGCCTGTCCAGCGGCGCCCTCAGGTCACCGGCGCCGGATTGAACAGCACCAGGGCGTTGTGCAGCTTCCAGTGCTCGGCCCAGGTCTTCTTGCGGCCGCTGGCCACCTCGAGCATGAGGTGGAAGAGCTCCCAGCCCACGTCCTCTATCGTGGCCGTGCCGTCGGCAATGCGGCCGGCATTCACATCCATCAGGTCGTGCCAACGCCGCGCCAGCGCGCTGCGCGTGGCGACCTTGATGACCGGCACCGCGGCCAGGCCGTAGGGCGTGCCGCGGCCGGTGGTGAAGACGTGCAGGTTCATGCCGGCGGCGAGTTGCAGCGTGCCGCAGATGAAGTCGCTGGCCGGCGTGGCGGCGAAGGTGAGTCCCTTGGTCTGCAGCTTTTCGCCCGGCGCGAGCACACCCGAGATCGGCGCCGAACCTGACTTGACGATCGAGCCCATCGCCTTCTCGACGATGTTGGAAAGGCCGCCGGCCTTGTTGCCCGGCGTGGTGTTGGCGCTTCGGTCCACACCGCCGCGCTTCAGGTAGGCATCGGTCCAGGCCATCTCGCGGATCAGCGCCTGCGCCACCTCCGGCGTAGCGGCGCGCGCGGTGAGCTGGGCAATGCCGTCGCGCACCTCGGTGGTCTCCGAGAACAATACGCTGGCCCCGGCACGCACCAGCAGATCAGTGCAGAAGCCCACCGCCGGGTTGGCGGTGACGCCCGAGAAGGCGTCGCTGCCGCCGCATTGCACGCCGACCACCAGCTCGCTCGCCGGCACGGTCTCGCGCCGGCGGGCATCCAGGCGCTTCAGGTGCTCCTCGGCCTGGCGCACGATGGCCTCGACCATGGCCATGAAGCCGATATGCGCGTCGTCCTGCAGGCAGACCACGTCGAGCCCGGCCGCAGCGCTCCCGCGCGCATCCTGCAAGGGGATAGCCCCCGGCGGCAGCAGCCGCTCGGGCTGCAGCTTCTCGCAACCCAGGCTGACCACCATCACCTCGCCGCCGAAGTTCGGGTTCAGGCTGATGTGGCGCAGCGTGCGGATCGGAATCTCGGCATCCGGCGCGTCGATGGCCACGCCGCAGCCGTAGCCATGCTCCAGCGCCACCACGTCGTCCACATTCGGGTAGCGCGGCAGCAGCTCGGCCTTGATGCGCTGCACGGCAAGGTCGGTCAGGCCGGCCACGCACTGCACGGTCTGCGTGATGGCCAGGATATTGCGCGTGCCCACCGAGCCGTCGGCGTTGCGGTAGCCCTCGAAGGCATAGCCCTGCAGCGGGAGCAGGGGCTCGGCCCTGGAGGTGGCGATCGGCAGGTCGTCGAGCCCGCGCGCTTGCGGCATCTGCAGCCGGCGTTCGTGGACCCAGCTGCCGGCGGCGATGTCCTCGCGCGCGAAACCGATGGGGATGCCGTAGCGCAGCACCGGTGCATCGGCAGCGATGTCGACCAGGGCCACCTTGTGGCCCTGCGGCACGCGCTCGCGCAGCACCGGGCCGCCCGGCAGCGCCGTGCCCGCCGCCAGGCCACCGTCGTTGGCGACGATGGCGACGTTGTCGCGCCCGTGCATGCGCAGGGTCAGCGCCGGTGCGGTCATCGTGGGCTTCTTGCCGGGCTGGATGAGGCCGGGTCGCGGCGGCGCTCGCTTCGCGTGTCCAGGCCCCGGCCGGTTCGCTCAGGCACGCATCGCGGCCATGACCTGCTGCGCGCCGGCGGCCATCAGCCGCGCATCGGAGCTGACGGTGACGAACTGGAAGCCCTTCGCGATGCGCGCCAGCGCCGCCTCGGGGCTGCCGTTGTGGATGCCGGCCACCACGCCATGGGCTTTGGCCCGCGCCAGGATGTGGTCCACCGCTTCGGCGGCCCGGGGCTCCAGGTCGTCGAAGGCGGGCGCGCAACCCAGCGCCAGGGAGAGGTCGGAAGGGCCGATATAGATGGCGTCCAGGCCTTCCACCGACAGGATCTCGTCGAGGTGGTCGAGTGCCGCAGCCGTCTCGATCATCGCGAAGGTGACGATGGTGTCGTTGGCGTGCAGTGGGTAATCCGCGCCGCCGTAGAGCGTGGCGCGCACCGGCCCGAAGCTGCGCGTGCCGCGCGGTGCGTAGTGCGTATAAGCCACGAGCTTTTGCGCTTCTTCGCGCGAATTCACCATCGGGCAGATCACGCCGTAGGCCCCGGCGTCCAGCGCCTTCATCAGGATGCCGGGCTCCAGCCAGGGCACGCGCACCACGGGCACGGTGGGCGTGGTGCTGATGGCCTGCAGCATGGTCACCATGGCGGCGTAATCGACGACGCCGTGCTGCAGGTCGATGGTCAGCGAGTCCCAGCCCTGGTGGGCCATGGTCTCGGCAGAAAAACTGTTGGCGATGGCGAGCCAGCCGTTGACGGCGGCGCCGCCGGACCGCCACAGGGTGCGCAGGGCATTCGGTCTCATGAGGCTCTCCTCAGCGGTCCAGTGCCGGCCGCTTGGGGTTGAAGGTCCATCCGGGGATCAGGGACTGCATGGCCATGGCATCGTCGCGCGCGCCCAGGCCCTGCTGCTGGTAGAGCTGGTGGGCCTTCTCGACCTCGACCATATCGAGCGCGATGCCCAGGCCGGGCTTGTTCGGCACCTGCACCTTGCCGCCGACGATCTGCAGCGGCTCCTTCGTCAGGCGCTGGCCATCCTGCCAGATCCAGTGCGTGTCGATGGCCGTGACGCGGCCGGGCGCGGCGGCACCGACGTGGGTGAACATGGCCAGCGAGACATCGAAGTGGTTGTTCGAATGCGAACCCCAGGTCAGCCCCCAGTCGCGGCAGGTCTGCGCCACGCGCACGCTGCCGGCCATGGTCCAGAAGTGCGGGTCGGCCAGCGGGATGTCCACGCTTTGCAGCGCCAGCGCGTGGCTGAGTTGCCGCCAGTCGGTGGCGATCATGTTGGTGGCCGTGGGCAGGCCGGTGGCGCGGCGGAATTCGGCCATCACCTCGCGGCCCGAGAAGCCGTCTTCGGCGCCGCAGGGATCTTCGGCATAGGCCACGACGCCGCGCAGGTCGCGCATCAGGCGCACCGCGTCCCTCAGCATCCAGCCGCCGTTGGGGTCCAGCGTGACGCGGGCGCCAGGGAAGCGCTCGTGCAGCGCCGTGACGGCTTCGATCTCTTCCTCGCCGCGCAGCACGCCGCCCTTGAGCTTGAAGTCGTTGAAGCCATAGCGCTCGCGCGCGGCTTCGGCCTGGGCGACCACGGCCTGCGGCGTCAGCGCCACTTCGTGCCTCAGGCGGAACCAGGTGTTGTCGGCACCGGGGTCGGTGGCATAGGGCAGGCCGGTCCTGGCACGGTCGCCGACGAAGAAGAGGTAGCCCAGCATCTCGACGGCATCACGCTGCTGGCCTTCACCCAGCAGCGCGGCCACGGGCACGCCCAGATGCTGGCCGAGCAGATCGAGCAGTGCCGACTCGATCGCCGTGACCGCGTGGATGGTGGTGCGCAGGTCGAAGGTCTGCAGCCCCCGGCCTCCGTTGTCGCGGCCGGCGAAGGCCTGCTGCACCCGCTGCAGCACGCGCAGGTGCGCGCCCAGGGGTTGGCCGACGACGAGCCCTGCGCTGTCCTGCAGCGTCTGGCGGATCTTCTCGCCGCCCGGCACCTCGCCCACGCCGGTGCGCCCGGCGCTGTCGGTCAGGATCAGCAGGTTGCGCGTGAAGAACGGGCCGTGGGCGCCGCTCAGGTTGAGCAGCATGCTGTCGCGGCCGGCCACCGGGATCACGCGCAGCGCGGTGACCGTGGGGGTGGAGGAGAGCGTCACGAGGCCTGCCCGCGGAGATCAGTCTGCAGTGATCTTGCCCAGCTCGATCACCTTCTTCCAGCGCGCGAATTCCGCGGCCTGGAAGGCGGTGAACTGCTCGGGCGTATTGCCGACGATCTCGAAGCCCAGGTCGATCAGCTTGGCCTTGATCTGAGGATCGTTCAGGCCGGCCACCAGGGCCTCGTGCAGCTTGGTCTTGATCTCCGCAGGCAGCCCCTTGGGCGCGGCAAAGGCTTGCCACGAATAGACGATGAGGCCCTTCACGCCGAGTTCTTCCATCGTCGGCACGTCGGGCAGCAGGGGCGAGCGCTTGGCGCTGGTGATGGCCAGGGCGCGCAGCTTGCCGGCCTTGATATTCGGCAGGCCGGTATTGATATTCATGAACGTGGCGTCGACCTGGCTACCCAGCAGGTCGGACATCGCCGGCGCGCCGCCCTTGTAGGGGATGTGCAGTCCGCTGGTGCCCGTCATCTGCCAGAACAACTCGGCCGTGAGGTGATCGCTCGAGCCATTGCCTGACGAGGCAAAGCTCATCTTGCCAGGTTGGGCCTTGTGGAAGGCAATCACATCGGCCAGCGACTTGTGCGGCGAGGCCGCCGGAACGGCCAGCACATTCGGTGCCTGCACCGCGACGGTGAGGTAGTCGAAATCCTTCAGCGGGTCGTAGGTCACGTTCTTGATGAGGTGCGGCGCGATGACGAATGGCCCCAGCGACGAGACGAACACCATGTAGCCGTCGGGCGGGGCCCGTTTGACCTGGCCGGCGCCGACGGTGCCGGTGGCTCCCGCCTTGTTCTCGACGATGAACAGGCCGCCCAGCTTTTCCTGCAGCTTCGGGGCCAGCGTGCGGGCGATCAAGTCGGTGGAGCCGCCGGGCGGGAAAGGCACCAGCAGGGTCACCGGCTTGGCCGGCCAGGCCTGGGCCTGTACACCACTCACGGCGGCCAGGCCGAGCGCGAGGGCGGCAAACAGCTTCTTCATGCGGAGTCTCCTTGGGCTTGGGACGGGGAGCGGTAGCGCTACCAAATTGATTTTGAATGGTAGCGCTACCTAATTGGCCTGGCAATGCGCGCGAGATCGGGAATTACCCGCGTCAAGTGCTCTGGCGTTCGATGATCTCGAAGCCGATGTCGATCACGCGCGGGCTCACCTCGCGGCCTTCGGCGCGGTCGACGATGAACTGCGCGGCTTGACGGCCGATCGCCGTGCCGTCGATGTGGACCGTGGTGAGCGCGGGGGCCATGTCCGCCGCAAAGTTCTGGTCGCCGAAACCGACGACGGCGAGCCGACCCGGCACGTCGATTCCCGCGACCCGTGCTTCGGTCAATACACCCAGGGCCAGCAGGTCGGAACTGCAGAATACGGCGTCGAGTTCGCTGCACAGGCCCATCAAGCGGGTGAGCGACTCGCGGCCGTATCTGAGCGTGGTGGGCGCGGGGACCACGGCCACCTGCACTTGCGGCAGGCCCAGCGAGCGCGCGGCCGCCTGAAAGGCCTCGGAGCGACGCTGCGCGCGCTCGTCGTCGCCCGCCACCACCGCGAACCGCCGTCGCCCCCTGGCGTGCAGGAAAGCGGCCACGGCGCGCCCCACATCCACGTGCGAGAAGCCGACGAGCATGTCGATGGGCGTGGGCGTGAGGTCCCAGGTCTCGACCACGGGGATGCCCGACGCCAGGAGGCGGCGGCGGCCCTCGGCCGAATGCAGGATGCCGGTGAGCACGATGCCGTCGGGCCGGCGCCCGATGACGGCGGCCAGCAGGGCATCCTCGCGCGTGCCGGCATACCCGGACTGGCCCAGCATGAGCTGGTAGCCCTGCCCGGCCAGCGCCTCGGTGAGCGACTGCACGGTCTCCAGGAAGACCGGGCCGGAGAGGGTCGGCACCACGGCCGCGACCAGCCGGCTGCGCCGGGACGCCAGGCCGCCGGCGAGGCGATTGGGTACATAGCCGGTGCGGGCGACGGCGTCGCCGACCTTCCTCAGCACCTCGGCCGAAACCTGGTTCGGCGTGTTCAATGCCCTCGAGGCGGTGATCGGCGCGACACCGGCCAACCGGGCCACGTCGTGCAGGGTGACGGCGCCGCTGCCGCGTCGGGGCCGCCGGGGGGGTGACTCCTGAGTCATGCCGCATTTTAGGCCGATGGCAGCGCTACCGTGCCGTGCCACCGGTCCACAATGCGCGCTGGCCCTCCAACACCCGACCTCACCATGAACGACACACCTGCCGTCCTGCCGCTGCCTGCGGCCACCCATGCCGCCTTGCTGCAAATCTCGACCGCCACGCTGACCACGGTGCTGCTCAAGCAGGGCCTGCGCAACGTGTGGATGCGCGGCACCCGCGCCTTGCGTACGCCGCAGCCGCGCTGCGTCGGCCGCATCTTCACGCTGCGCTTCGTGCCCGCGCGTGAGGACCTGGCCACGCCGGCGTCGTGGGGCTCGCCGATTTCCACGCGCGCGGCCATCGAGGCCATGCCTGCCGGCGTGATCGCCGTGGTCGACGCCATGGGCACCACCGATGCCGGCATCTTCGGCGACATCCTTTGCGCGCGGCTGCGCAAGCGCGAAGTGGCCGCCCTGGTCACCGACGGCGTGGTGCGCGACGTGGCCGGTGTGCTGTCCACCGGGCTGCCGGTGTGGTGCCAGGGCACGGCCGCGCCGGCTTCGGTCAACAGCCTGACCTTCGTCGACTGGCAGCAGCCCATCGCCTGCGGCGGCGTCGCGGTCTTCCCCAACGACGTCTGCGTGGTCGACGACGACGGCGCCGTGGTCATCCCGGCGGCCCTGCTGGACAAGGTCATCGAAGCCGGTGCCGAACAGGAACGCCTGGAGGGCTGGATCCTGCAGCAGGTGCAGGCCGGCGAGGCCCTGCCGGGGCTGTACCCGCCCAACGCCGAGAACCAGGCGCGTTACCAGGCCTGGGTGCAGGCCCAGGGCAAGGGCGGCTGAACGCAGGGGCGGGTCGCCCGGCCGGTCACTTCGTCGTCCGGGCCTGGCGGATGAGGGCGTCCACGACCTGCAGCGCACGCTCGGCGCTGCCGGCCATCGCGGGCGAGGTCATGAAGCGGCCATGCACGGCCAGCGTCGGCACGCCGTCGACGCGGTAGCTCGTGACCAGCTGGTTGGCTGCGCGCACCCGGGCAGAGACCGCGGCACTGTTGGCCGCCGCCACGAGCTTGGCTCCGTCCAGGCCGTGGGTCGTGGCGAAGGCCAGGAAGTCGGCGTCCTTCTTCAGCCGCAGGCGGTCCACCTGCACGGCCTGGAAGACCTTGGCATGCAGGGTGTCGAGCAGGCCCAGCGCTTCGAGCGCGAAATACATCCGCTGGTAGGGCTCCTGCGCGTCTTGCCAGCCCACCGGGACGCGCCGGAAGTTCACATCGGCCGGCAGTGCGCGCGCCCAGGCATCCAGCTTGGGCTCGAAGGTCGCGCAGTGAGGGCACCAGTAGCCGAAGAACTCGATGACCTCCACCTTGCCGGCCAGGGCCACGGGAATCGGCTGCGGCAGCCGCGTGAAGTCCTTGTCCTCGACGGGCTCGCTGGCGGCCCAGGCCGGGCGGGCCAGCACAGACGTGGCGCCCAGGGCAATGGCAAATTCGCGACGCTTCATTTCAGATCCTTTGGAGGTGGGCCGTGCGGCCGGCATTGTCGGCTTGAACGGGGAATCGGGCGCGGCGTTGACCGTGCCCGCATCGGGCGACCGGGTGGCCGCCCCAGGCAGGGCTTGCGGCGCCACAATTGACACCCATTGCCCGGCCCCGATCTTGAACTGACAGAGGCGCCAATGAAGTTCTGGTTTGACCGCATTTCGATCCGCGCGCGAATCTTTCTTCTGGTGCTGACGATCCTGGTTCCTGTGGCGGGAATCCTGGCGTGGCACTTCGCCGACGGCTTGTCCGCGCACTACGAAGTCACGCTTTGGCAGACCCTCGGCATCGGGGCGGGTGTGTGGCTGCTGGCGCTGGGTGGGGCATGGTGGCTGAGCGCCGCCATCGTCAAGCCGATCGCAGAGCTTGCCCGCGCCGCCGCAGCGGTCGCCTCCGGTCGCAGCGAGGTGCGGGCCGAGGTGACCGGGGCCCCGGAAATCGCTTCGGTCGCGCGGCAGTTCAATCGGATGCTCGATGCGCGCGACCTGGGCGACACCCGGCTGCGCGCCATCTTCGAAGCGGCCAGCGACGCGATCGTCACCGCCAACGACGCCCAGGTCATCGTGATGGCCAATCCGGCGGCCGCGAAGATGTTCGGCTACAAGAGCGTGGACGAGCTGATCGGCGCGCCCCTGGAGCGATTGATCCCCGAGCGGTTTCGCGCCAGGCACCGCTTCGACATGAAGGCCTTTGGCGACAGCGATTTCAAGCTCCGCGCCATGGGCAGGCCGATGCAGCTACTCGGCCTGCGCGCCGATGGCACCGAGTTCGCTCTGGAGACCTCGATCTCGCATTTGTCCCTGGGCGGCCAGTCGCTGTTCACGGCGATGCATCGCGACTTGTTGGACGTCGATCGGGCGCAGGCCGAGCAGGTGCGCTCGCACGCCGACCTGCAACGCCTGGTCGTGGCCCAGGAGCAGATCCGCGAGGGGGAACGCAAGCGCATCGCGCGCGAGCTGCACGACGATCTGCAGCAGACGCTGGGGGCCATCCGGATGCTCGTGGGCTCGATGCGCGACGCCTCGCCGGGCATCCCCGTCGCCACGGCGGCGATGCTCGCCGAGATTGACGGCCTGGCCTCGGCGGCGATCGACTCGACGCGCCGCATCATCAACAACCTGCGGCCGCACATGCTCGAAGACCTCGGCCTGGTGCCGGCGCTCGAAGTCCTCATCGCGCAGTTCAACAAGCGCACCGGCCTGGCCTGCCGGCTCGACGTGCAGGACGGCGCCGGCGACGCCTTGCTCGACGCGCCCGGCGTCACGACCTGCTTGTACCGGGTGGCGCAGGAGGCCCTGCACAACGCGGCCAATCATGCCCAGGCGAGCAGCGTGCAGGTTCGCCTCTCCGGCCCGAAGGGGGGAAGGGTCACCCTGCGCATCAGCGACAACGGCATAGGCATACGCAGCGCCGATCGGCTCAAGCCGCAATCCTTCGGGCTGCTGGGGATGCGGGAACGCGTGCGCGCGCTCGGCGGGGTGCTCAAGGTTGACGGCCAGCCGGGCGACGGCACGGTGGTGGAGGTGAGCGTACCGGTGTCGGACGCCGCGCCGGGCTGACCGGGCAGCGGGAGTCGACTCAATTCGCCCCGCGGCGCCGGGCCGGTGCCGGTGTGGCCTGTGCCGCGCGCGCATGCAGCACCGCGCCGAAGACGCGGTTGGGGCGGAAGGCGGTGATGCCCTTGAGCCCGAGAAGCCAGGCCTGCCGGTACAGCGACGCGAATTCGCCGAGAGGACACGACTCGGGCGCATTCACGGTCTTGGAAATGGCGCCGTCGATATAGGGCGCCACCGCGGCGACCATCTCCAGGTGGGCCCGCGCCGAGAGCTCCAGGGCATGGACGAAGGCGGCGGGCAGCGGCGCCTGATCGCCCTTGAGACGATGGAACAGGCGCCAGGCATGGTCCTCGACGTCGTAGGCGGTCACACCCGGCCCGCGGTGGCAACGCCGGTCCCTCAGGTAGTGCCAGGCGTAAGCGGGCTCGATGCCGCTGCTGGCGTTGTCGGCAAATGCCAGGCTGACGCTGCCGGCCGGGGCGATCGACAGCAGGTGCGAGTTGCGCAGGCCGCACGCCAAGATGCGCTGGCGCAACGCCGGCGGCAGACGCGAGGCGCAGCTGCCCTCGCGCAGCAGGCCCTGGGCATCGAAGAGCGGGAATGCGCCGCGTTCACGCGCCAGGGCGGTCGAGGCGGCGTAGGCCGTGTCGCGCAAGACGCGCGTGATGCGGGTGGCCATGGCGCGCGCGGCCTCGCTGTCGTAGTGCAGGCCGAGCATGGCCAGTGCGTCGCCCAGGCCGGTGTAGCCCAGGCCGATGCGCCGCTTGGCCTGGGCCTGCGCCTGCTGCTGCGGCAAGGGCCAGGCGCTGATCTCGAGCACGTTGTCCAGCATGCGCACGGCCACCGGCACGATGGCGTGCAGACGGGCGAAGTCGAAGCCTGCCGCCGGCTCGAAAGGCTGGGTGACCAGGCGCGTGAGATCGATCGAGCCCAGGCAACAAGCGCCATAGGGCGGCAAGGGCTGCTCGCCGCAGGGGTTGGTGGCGGTGATCGTCTCGCAGTAGGCCAGGTTGTTGTCGGCGTTGATGCGGTCCAGGAACAGCAGCCCTGGTTCGCCGTGCCCGTGCGCCGAGCGCACGATCTGGTCCCACAGGCTGCGTGCCCCGAGTCGGCGGTAGGTCCACCTCCCGTCGGCGCGCCGCGCGGCGCCCGCGGCCTGCTGCGCCGGGCCGGGCTCGGCGGCGTGCACCAGTTCGATCTCCGAACCGGCCTCGATCGCGTGCATGAAGGCGTCGCCCACCGCGACCGAGAGGTTGAAATGTTCGAGCCCGCCGCCGGCCTTGGCGCTGACGAAGGATTCGACGTCGGGGTGGTCCCAGCGCAGCACCGCCATCAACGCGCTGCGCCGCGGGGTCGAGCTGTCCAGCGCCTGGCATGAGGCATCGAACAGGCGCATGAAGGCCAGCGGCCCGGCGGCCTGCAGCTGCGTGCTGGCGACCTGCGCGCCGATCGGCCGGATGGGCGAGAAATCCAGCCCCACGCCGCCACCCAGGCGCAGCGTCTCGGCGGTTTCGGCCAGTGCGGTGTAGATCGAAGGCCAGGGGCCTTCGGCGTGGCTGATCGAATCGGCCAGGGGCTGCACGAAGCAGTTGATCAGCGTGGCCCGCAGGCCCGTGCCGGCGTGCGCTGCGATGCGGCCCGCCGGGATGAAGCCGGCCTGCTGGACGGCCAGGAAACGCGCTTCCCAGGCCGCGCGCCGCGCCGGCACCTCGGCCTGCGCCAGGGCGCGGGCGATGCGCCGGCGCACGTCGTCGATGCTGCGCTCGCCGGGTTGGGCGTAGAGATCCATCAACACGTCGTGGCTGATCGGTTGGCTGGCGATGTCCATGGCACGCCCGGGTCAATGGGTGGTGGCCCGGCCTTGCACCTCGATGACCGGCAAGGCGCTGCCGCAGGGGCAGGGCTCGGTGAGGAAGCGCACGCGATCCGGCAACTCGCAACGCAGCAGCGGTTGTGTCAGGTTGGCCAGGTTGGTGAGCAGCGTGGTGTGCGAAAGCACGCCGGGTGGCACCGCTCGCCAGTGCTCGTCCACCGCTTCCAGGATCACCCAGTCGTCGTTCAGGTGCAGGCTGCCATGCCTGCATTCGTAGGCGATCGAGCGGAACTCCGATGAGCCATAGCTGTTGCGCACCGTGCAGCCGAAAGCCCCGTGCAGGCGTTCGCGTTGCGCCGGCATGAGCGGCTCGCCGCCCAACCACAACTCGTCCAGCCGCAGGTGCAACTCGCCTTGCGCCTGCAGGCCGGCCAGCGCGGCGGCACAACTCGGGTGCGTGATCAGCACCCCGGGCTGCAGGGCCTGCAGGCGTTCGGCCAGCAGGGGCAGCGGCTCGCGCGCCGAGAGGACATCGACCTGCGGCGCCCAGGCCGCAGGCACGACGCGGCGCAGCCGCTCGATGCTGGCGTGGCCGGCGCGGTGGCCCCCGATGGCGCCGACATAGGCGAATCGCCGCCCCAGACCCCACAGGCCGAGCGCCGCCTGGGCCGGGTCGGCGGCGCGCAGGCGCAACGCATCGAGGGCTTCGTAGGCGGCCAGGCTGGCCGCGTCCTGGACGAACAGACCCGGCTCGCCGCCGCTGCCCAGGCTGGTCCACAGCAGGTAGCGGCCCAGCCAGGCATCGGCGACGCCGTCGGGATCGGCGACGAAGGCCTCGGCCGCCTCGCGCGTGATGCGCCGGTCGGTGGCCCAGTCGTTGAACTGGTGCATCAGCTCGGCCCGGGTGACAGGCGCGAAGTCGCTCAATTCTTGTGCACCGGCATTGCGCCGGGCGTACAGCGGCGAATCGCGCTGCGCCGTGGCGATGAGGCGCGCCAGCCGAGCCCGGCGAAACCTGCGTCCCACGCGCGCCGGGTCCAGCGTGGCCTGCCAGGTCTCGTGGCAAGCCTGCAGCCACTGCCAGGTGTCGAAAGGGGGGGCGGGGTGAGGGTTCATGGCGCAGCGGGCAGCACCTTGGTTTGCGGCAAGCGATGCCTTGGCGCGTATGGTCACGCGATGGCGGCGCGGATCATTGAGCGCCCTCAACGCCGCTCATCGGAAGGGTGCGGCATGTGCACGCTGCCGCTTGCGCTGGTGCGAGACGCTGCGCGACACTGGCCTGTCGCCCGAACCGGCGCGGGCCAGCGCTCACCATCCTCCAAGCCCCCATGCACGCCGCCACGCCGCCATCGCAACCTGCCGCGGGCACCGAGCTGACGCCGGCCGAACAAGCGGCCATGGTCCAGGCGCTGCGGCTGGCGCTGCAGGCACGCCACCCGGGCCCCCGCGTCGAGCTCATCGAGACCCATATCTCCTTCGTGCTCATCGCCGGCGGGCATGCCTACAAATTCAAGAAGGCGCTGCGGCCGGGTTTCCTCGACTACTCGACGCTGGCCCTGCGCCTGCATTGCTGCCATGAGGAATTGCGGCTGAACCGCCGCCTGGCGCCGGACCTGTATCTCGATGTGGTGGCCGTGGCCGGCACGCCCGATGCACCGGTGCTCGGCGGCGCCGGCCCCATGATCGACTGCGCAGTGAAGATGCGGGCCTTCGCGCAGGAAGGCCTGTGGGACCGCCTGGCGGCGCGCGCGGCGCTGCGCAGTGCCCACATCGACGAATTGGCGGGGCTGCTGTGCGCCTTCCATGCGGCCGCGGCGGTGGCCGATGCCCAGGGCCGGCTGGGCACGCCGGCGCAGGTGCGAGCGCCCATGCTCGACAACCTGGAGGCGCTGGATGGCCTGCTCACGCAGCCCGCCGAGCGCGCCCGGTTGCAGCAGCTGCGGGGCTGGGAAGTTCGGGCCTGGGCGGCGCTCGAGCCCGTCTTTGCCCAGCGCCTGGCCGAGGGCCGCGTGCGCGAGTGCCACGGCGACCTGCACCTGGGCAACGTCACATTCATCGCCGGGCGGACCACGGTCTTCGACGGTATCGAGTTCAACGACGATTTCCGCTGGATCGACGTCATCAGCGAGGTCGCCTTCATGGCCATGGACCTCCAGGCGCACGCGCTGCACGCCTTGGCCCACCGCTTCGTCAATGCCTACTTGCAGGGCAGTGGCGACTATGACGGCGCACGCGTGCTGCGCTACTACATCGTGCACCGCGCCCTGGTGCGCGCCAAGGTGGCGGCGATGCGCGCGGCGCAACCCGGGTGCGAGGAGGCAGCCGCGACGGCAGCGGCCGAGTCGGTGCGCCAGTTCCTGCATCTGGCCGTGCAAAGCAGCCAGCCGGGGCACCCGGCATTGATGTTCACGCACGGACCCTCGGGCAGCGGCAAGACCAGCCTGACGCAGGGCCTGCTGGAGGCCGCGGGCGCCATCCGCATCCGTGCCGATGTCGAGCGCAAGCGCCTGGCCGGGCTGGATGCGCTGGCCCGCAGCGCCTCGCCCTTGGAGGCCGGCCTCTACAGCGGCGAAAGCACCGCGGCCACCTACGCGCGGCTGGTGCGGCTGGCCGTGCCGGTGCTGCAGGGCGGCTACCCCGTGATCCTCGATGCGACCTTCCTGAAACGGGCCCAGCGCGACGCCGCACGGCGCGTGGCGGCAGCGCAGGGCGTTGCCGCGGTCCTCCTCGACTTCGAAGCCGCACCGGCCACCCTGCGCGAGCGCGTGCACCGCCGCGCGGCCCTGGCGGCCGACGCCTCCGAAGCCGACGAGCGGGTGCTGCAGATGCAATGGCGCACGGCCGAGCCGCTGCAGGCCGACGAAGGCGGCGTGGTGTTTCGCTGCCGGCCGCTGCCGGATGCGGGTGACGCTGCGCCGCAGGCCGATTGGGGACCGCTGCTCGAGCGGCTGGGTCAGGCCGGGCCGGTGCCGCCGTGCGAACGGCCGGCCTGAACTCAAAAGCCGGACTCGGGCACCGCGTCGTCGGCGCACAGGCCGTTTTCCATGCCGTAGCGCACCAGGGCGGCGGTGTTGTGCAGTTGCAGCTTGTCCTGGATGCGCGTCTTGTGCGTGCTCACGGTCTTCACCGACAGGTGCAGCGCCTGGGCGATCTCGGTGGGCCGCTGGCCGGCCACCAGGCGGCGCAGGACGTCGAGCTCGCGGTCGGAGAGCTCGGTGTGCCGCGGCACCTGCATGGTGCCGCCGAGTTGCAGCACCATGCGCTCGGCCAGGCCGGCGCTGACGTAGGCCCCACCGGCGGCCACCTTGCGCACCGCGTTGACGAGTTCGCGCGCCGCGCTGTCCTTGGTGACATAGCCGTTGGCCCCGGCCTTGAAGGCCCGCATCGCGTACTGCTCCTCGGCGTGCATGCTCAGCACCAGAATGCCCATGCGGGCGAACTCGGCGCGCGTGCGGTGCAGCAGATCCAGGCCGCTCATGCCGGGCATGGAGAGGTCGATGATCGCCAGGTCGAAGGGCTCGCGGCGCATCAACTCCAGCGCCTGGAAACCGTTCTCAGCTTCGGCAATCGACCAACCCGTGCCTTCGAGGAGGCGCTTGAGCCCCTCGCGCACGATGGCGTGGTCGTCGACGAGCAGGATGCGAAGCGCGTGGGCCTCACCCGGCGGGGACATCGCCACCTGCTTCATCAAGCACCCGAGACCTGCGAACCACCATGGGCAAGCTCCTCCGCGGCTCGTGCCCGGCGGCAGGCGGTGGCCCGCTCGCCGCAAACCCGGAAGGGGCAGCTTGCGCGGGTGCCGTCGGCCAGGCTTTGATCGCCATCAAGTGTGCCCTGGATCGTCGGGCTGCCGGGGCCGCCGCTGCAGTCACTCGGAAATTTCCGAGCCCACGGTAGGACGACCCGCGGACATTGCAGCGACAGCGGCCGACAGGGCAATGCAGCCCCGGCCGATTGCCCGGAGATCGCGGGGGCGTGACGCTTGACTTCGTCGGCCCGCGCCGTCGGGCGCGTCACCACCAGCGGAGGTCATCATGGGCACCCCGGTCCTGCAGCTCGAACCCAGCGGCACGCCGCTGGCCAGCCCCCCGACGCGCGGCGGCCATGCGAGCCCGTCCGAAACCCTGGGCCACCTGGCCGATCTGGTGCGAACCCTGGGCGGCGGCGCCGAGGCCCTGGGCGGCGACGAGGCCCGCCTGCCCATCGCGCTGTGGCATGTGCGCCAGGGTGCGGTGCTGTTCCACGAGGGGTCGCGTGTGCAAGACCTGCACGTGATGCGCTCGGGCACGATGCGCTGCGTCAAGACCGCGGAAGACGGCTACGAGCAGGTGCTGTCGTTTGCCGGCCTGGGCGAGGTGTTGGGCTTCGATGCCTTGTGCCGAGGCACCCAGCCCGTCAGCGCGCAGGCGCTGGAGGAATGCACGGTGTATGTCCTGCCGCTGCAGGACTTGCGCGGCTTGCGGCTGCACTCACCCGCCTTTGACCAGGCCTTGCTGCTGGCCCTGAGCCGCCAGCTCGCGCGGGCCGCCGAATTGACGGAGATGATGGCCGCGGTGGCGGCCGACGTGCGGCTGGCCCGCTTCCTGTTGTGGATGTCGTCGCGCATGGCCGAGCTCGGACGCTCGCCGCGCCGCCTGCACCTGGCCATGTGTCGGCGCGACATCGCCAGCTGCCTGGGCGTGGCCCACGAGACGGTGAGCCGTTCCTTCAGCGCGCTGGCCGACGGCGGCTGCATCAAGGTGAACAACCGCGAAGTCGAGCTTCTCGACCTCGCGCGACTGCAGGCCCGCGCCCGCAGCACACGCAACGTGGGCGATGACCTGCCCGCGGACCATGGCCACGCGGAAGCTCCACATGGGCGCCGGGCAGGCCCGGTGTGGTGGGCGGGCATCGAGTTGGCCGGCACGGCCGCGGGCTGGGCCCACCGCCGCGCAAGTGCCGGCCTCAGGGAGCCCACATGAAGAGCGTCCTCGTTCACCTCGACGCCTCGCCGCGTTCGGCCGTACGGCTGGCCCTGGCGCATCGCGTGGCACAACAGCAGGGCGCCCGCCTGACGGCGATGTATGCCGTGCTCCCCAGCCTGCTGGCGGTGCCCTGGGCCAGCGCCGAAGGCATGTCCTCCGCGGCCTCGGCGTTGTTCGAATTCGATCGCCTGCAGCGCGACCGGGCGCGGGCCTTGTTCGACCGCGAAGCCGGGTCGGGGCCCATGCAGTGGCTGGAAGCGAATTTCGAGGGCCTGCGCTTCGCCTTTTTGCAGGCCGCGCTCTTCGCCGATCTCGTGGTGCTTGGCCAGGGCGACTCCAGTGACGACCAGACCGGCGCCCTGCCGCCCGATTTCGTTCCCTCGGTCATCACCGACAGCGGCAGGCCGACCCTGGTCGTGCCCTGCGTCGGCCCGGCAGAGCAAATCGGTAGCCAGGTGCTGCTGGCCTGGAAGCCCACGCGCGAGGCCGCCCGGGCGGCCAGCGCGGCGCTGCCCTGGCTGCGCCAGGCCGCTGCCGTGCACGTGGCCCGCCAGCCCGCAGCCCAGGAGGGTGGCCACGCCGATATCGCGGCGCTGGAGAGCTGGCTGCGCCTGCAGGGTGTCACCGCGCCGCTGCGGCGGCATGTGCTGGGCTCGGGCGAGGTCGGCGAAGCGCTGCTCTCGCTGGCCGCCGACACCGCCGCCGATTTACTCGTGATGGGCTGCTACGGCCACAGCCGGGCGCGCGAACTGGTGCTGGGCGGGGCCTCGCGCACCGTGCTGCAGAGCATGACGCTGCCCGTGTTGATGGCGCACTGAAGGCCGCGATCGGGGCCCAGGGCGAGCGCCGACCCCGCTTGCCGAAGGCCGCGCGCTGACCCACGCTGCGCAGCGGCCGCGCAAAATGAAGGCCCGCCAGTTCTTGCGTCGTGGCGGGCCCGGTGAAGACCCCCGACGAAGCCAGCTGCGGCCCCGCCGGTCTGAGGGTGTCTTCATCCCCGTGATGTGGGCACATCACGTAACTTCCCCCTCAAGGGGAATCCTCACCATCGCGCGCGGCGATCGGTTTCACTCTCCCACCGCACACAAACCAAGAATAGGTGCCAGGCCAGCCAGCGCATTGAGCACGCTCAATCGAACGCGATGCGCGGCGATGATCGGGCTCTCCAGCCCAAAGGCGCGAGCGGCACGTGCAGGATTCACAAGAGCCAGGGGCCGCTCACTGGCGGCCCCTGCGGTTCGGTGGTGGAGACGAGGAGGATCGAACTCCTGACCTTCGCATTGCGAACGCGACGCTCTCCCAGCTGAGCTACGCCCCCACGTGTAGCCTTGCAGTTTATCACTGCTGCGTCTCTGCACTGCTCGTGCACTGCCCGGCCACGCTTAACATCGCGGCCCCGTCACGTAGCCATGAACTGTCACATGAAACCTCGTTTCGATCCGGTCTGGCTGGAAGCGCAATACAACAACCGCGCCCGCGTGGCCGACCATGCCAGGGTGCTTGCGCGGTGGGCTGAAGCTTCTGCATTCGTCCGCAGCCAGAGCCCCGCGCAGCTTGACATCGCGTACGGCAGCGGCCCGGGCCAGACGTTGGACATCTTCCCCGCCGCCGCGCCCGGCGCGCCCGTGCTCCTGTTCATCCACGGCGGCTACTGGCGCGCGCTGGACAAGGCCGACCACTCCTTCGTCGCGCCTTCGTTCGTGGCTGATGGCGCGATGGTGGTGGTGCCCAATTACGGCTTGTGCCCAGCCCTGAGCATCGAGCAGATCGCGCTGCAACTGGCGCAGGCCGTCATCTGGGTCTGGCGCCACGCTGCGCAATACGGCGGCGACGCCAGGCGCATCGCGCTCGTGGGCCACTCGGCCGGCGGGCACCTGGCCACCCTGCTGCTGAGCTGCCGCTGGAAGGAGCTGGCGGCCGACATGCCGGCGCAGCCGCTGGCCGGCGCCTTGTCGATCTCCGGCCTGTACGACCTGGAGCCGCTGCGGCATGCGCCTTTCCTGCAAGCCGACCTGAAGCTCACGCCGACGGCGGTGGCCCGGTTGAGCCCGGCCTTTTTCCCGCGGCCCAAGGGCGCGCGCCTGTACGCCACCGTGGGCCAGGAGGAAAGCGAAGAGTTCCTGCGCCAGAACCGGCTCATCCGCGACGTCTGGGGTCCCACGGCCGTGCCCGTGTGCGAAACGCTGCTCGGTGCCAACCATTTCACCGTGTTGCAGGGCCTGGCCGACCCCGCCGCTCGCCTGCACGAACTGGCGCTGCGGCTGCTCGGTCTGCGTTGACGAGTCGGGTGCCCGCCGGGCCACGGCCGTGGCTATGGTTGACATTGAAGCTTTGTATTGGCTGGCCGGGCGGCAGTTTGGTACCGTAGCCTTCGGCCGTGCACCGCAGCGGGTGCCGGGCCGAATGCTTTTTTGAACTCCAGGAGCAAGACATGGGCTTAAAAGGTTCCAAGACCGAGCAAAACCTGAAGGACGCCTTCGCGGGTGAATCCCAGGCCAACCGCCGGTATCTGTATTTCGCCAACAAGGCTGACGTCGAGGGCCAGAACGACGTGGCCATGCTGTTCCGCTCCACCGCCGAGGGCGAAACCGGTCATGCGCACGGCCATCTCGAATTCCTCGAGAACGGCTCGGGCGACCCGGCCACCGGCCTGCCCATCGGCAACAGCCGGCAGAACCTGACGGCTGCCGTCGCTGGCGAAACGCACGAGTACACCGACATGTACCCGGGCATGGCCAAGGCGGCGCGCGAAGAAGGCTTCGACGAGATCGCCGACTGGTTCGAGACGCTGGCCAAGGCCGAACGCTCGCATGCCAACCGCTACCAGAAGGCTTTGGATGCGCTGGTCGATTGATCCGAGCTGAAGCCCGTTGAACAAGGGGCTTCGTGCCCCTTGTTCGTTTGTTCGTTTGCAACCCACCACCACCAGGCCCGCACCATGCGCGAAGGCAACCTCGAAGCCCCCACCCGCCACGCCATCGATTGGAAGAACCCCGATTTCTACGACGAGGGCAAAGCCCTGGCCGAGATGGAGCGCGTGTTCGACATCTGCCACGGCTGCCGCCGCTGCGTGAGCCTGTGCCAGAGCTTCCCCAATCTGTTCGACCTGGTGGACGCCACCGAGGACGGCGAGGTGCACGGCGTGAAGAAGGAAGCCTACTGGAGCGTCGTCGACCAGTGCTACCTGTGTGACCTGTGCTACATGACGAAGTGCCCGTACACGCCGCCGCACGCCTGGGGCCTGGACTTCCCGCACCTCATGCTGCGCGCCAAGGCCATCAAGTTCCGCAAGGGCGAGGTCAAGGCGCGCGACAAGTTTCTCGCCAGCACCGACCTGCACGGCCAGTTCGCCGGCATCCCCATCGTCGTGTCCGTGGTCAACGCCATCAATGGCACCAAGGCCGCGCGCAGCCTCATGGACAGCCAGCTGCGCGTGCACCCCGAGGCCTGGATGCCCGGCCTGGCGCCGCAGCGCTTCCGCTGGGGCCGCGCCATGAACAACCCCGCGCACCCGGCCGTCAACGGCCAGCGCACCCCGGGCAAGGTGGCGATCTTTGCCACCTGCTACATGAACTACAACGAGCCGGGCATAGGCGCCGACCTGGTCAAGCTGCTCGACCACAACGAGATCCCCTACGAAATCGTCGAGAAGGAACAGTGCTGCGGCATGCCCAGGCTCGAGCTCGGCGACCTCGACGCGGTGGAGGCCGCCTGGCGCGCCAACATGCCGGTCCTGGCGCGCTATGCGCGCGAGGGCTGGGCCATCGTCACGCCGGTGCCCAGCTGCACGCTGATGTTCAAGCAGGAGCTGCCGCTGATGTTCCCCGAGGACGCCGACACGCAGCTCGTCAAGCGGGCCATGTTCGACCCCTTCGAATATTTCATGGCGCGCCACAGGGACGGCCTGCTGAAGACCGATTTCAAGACCGCGCTGGGCCGCGTCAGCTACCACATCCCGTGCCACGGCCGGGTGCAGAACATCGGCAAGAAGACCGAGGAGATGTTCAAGCTCATCGGCCAGACCGTGGAGCTCAAGCTCACCACGGTGGAGCGCTGCTCGGGCCACGCCGGCATCTACGGCGTGAAGACCGCCACCCACCCGGTGGCGATGAAGATCGGCAAGCCGGTGTTCAAGAGCATGGCCAAGGACGAGCCCGACTACATCGGCAGCGACTGCCCGATGGCCGGCCACCACATCGCGCAGGGCATGGCGGCTGCGGGCACGCCGGCCAAGGCGCTGCAGCACCCGCTTTCACTCATGCGCATCGCCTACGGACTGGAATGACACCATGACCATCACCCCCGACAACCTGCTCGGCCTGGAGGCCTACGCCAAGATCCGCAAGAGCAGCAAGCCCGAGGCCATCGTCCACCGCCGCCTGCGCAGCGTGCACCTGGGCGAGCACATGACGCTGCAGTTCGAGGACGAGCACACCATCCGGCGCCAGATCCAGGAGATGCTGCACATCGAGAAGATCTTCGAGCAGCAGGGCATCCAGGACGAGATCGACGCCTACGCCCCGCTCGTGCCCGATGGCAGCAACTGGAAGGCCACGATGCTCATCGAGTACGGCGACCCTCACGAGCGCAAGCGCGAGCTGGCGCGCCTCATCGGCGTGGAGGACCGCCTCTTCGTCGAGGTGGAAGGCCACCCCCGCGTCTACGCCATCGCCGACGAGGACCTGGAGCGCGAGAACGCCGAGAAGACCTCGGCCGTGCACTTCGTGCGCTTCGAGTTCAGCGATGCCGCGCGCGAGGCCGTCCGGGCGGGGGCCGGCGTGAAGATCGGCTGCGACCACACGAATTACCCGGCGCATGTGGCGGTCCCGCCGGAGACGCTGGCGAGCCTGGCGGGCGACCTGCGGGCCTGAAACCGCGAGCGCGGCGGGCGAGAATAGGGGCTTCCCGTTCTCGCGAGTCCCCAATGCCCCTGCCGCAAAACGATTTTGGCCTCATCGGCCTGGCCGTCATGGGCCAGAACCTCGTGCTCAACGTCGAAAGCCGCGGCTTCGGCGTGAGCGTCTACAACCGCACCGCCGAGGTCACGCGCGAGTTCGTTGCCGCGCACCCGGGCAAGCGCTTGCACGGCGCGGCCACGCTGAGCGAATTCGTCGCCAGCCTGGCCCGGCCGCGCAAGGTGATGATCATGGTCAAGGCCGGCGCGCCGGTGGATGCGGTGATCGAGCAACTGCTGCCGCTGCTGGAGCCGGGCGACATCGTCATCGACGGCGGCAACAGCCTGTACACCGACACCGAGCGGCGTGACGCCTGGCTCACGCCGCTCGCGCTGCGCTTCATCGGCGCGGGTGTCTCCGGCGGAGAAGAGGGCGCGCGCAAGGGCCCGGCCATCATGCCCGGCGGGCCGGCTTCCACCTGGGAAGTGATGCAGCCGATCTTCGAGGCCATCGCCGCCAAGGTCGATGGCCAGCCCTGCGTCATCCACATCGGGCCGGGCGGTGCCGGGCACTACGTGAAGATGGTGCACAACGGCATCGAGTACGGCGACATGCAGCTCATTTGCGAGGCCTACGCGCTGTTCCAGGCGGCAGGTCTGAGCACGGACGAGATGGCGGGGGTCTTCGCGCGCTGGAACGAGGGCGAATTGCAGAGCTACCTGATCCAGATCACCGCCGCGGCGCTGCGCCAGCGCGACCCCGAGACCGGGCTGCCGGTGGTGGACCTCATCCTCGACAAGGCCGGCCAGAAGGGCACCGGCCAGTGGACGCTCATCAATGCGGCCGAGAACGCGGTGGTGGTGAGCACCATCAACGCGGCGGTGGAAGCGCGCGTGATGTCGTCGATGAAGGACGCGCGCGTGGCCGCCAGCGCCGTGCTGCAGGGGCCCGCGGGCACCTTGGCCGTGGACCGCGCCCAGCTCATCGCCCAGGTGCACGACGCGCTGTATGCCGCCAAGATCATCAGCTACGCCCAGGGCCTGGACCTGATGCGCACGATGGGCGCCAAGAAGGGCTGGGCGCTGGATCTCGGCGGCATCGCCGGCATCTGGCGCGGCGGCTGCATCATCCGCGCGCGCTTCCTGAACCGCATCACCGAGGCCTACCGCGCCGAACCCGCCTTGCCCAACCTGATGCTGGCACCCTTCTTCCAGGGCGTGCTCAACCGCAGCCAGCAGGCCTGGCGCGAGGTCGTTGCGCTGGCCGTGCGCCAGGGCATCGCGGTGCCGGCGATGAGTGCCTCGCTGGCCTACTACGACAGCATGCGCACGGCGCGGCTGCCCGCCAATCTGCTGCAGGCACAACGCGACTTCTTCGGCGCGCACACCTACGAGCGTGTCGACAAGCCCGCCGGGCAGATGTTCCACACGCAGTGGCCCGAGGTCATCGAATAGGCCGGTGAGGGCTGCAGGGCTGCAGGGCAGCCGCAATGGTCAACCCGGAAGTTCGGGCGCTGCGGGCCGATAGTTGAAGTGCAGCGCGTCGGCGCTGACCAGCACCAGCGCCGACCAGATCAGGGCAAAGCCGAGCAAGCGTGACCCGTCGAATGGCTCGTGGAACACCCATACGCCAAGCAGCAACTGCATGCTCGGCCCGATGTACTGGATCATCCCCAGCGTGGCCAGCGGCAACCGGCGCGCGCCGGCGGCAAAGAGCAGCAGCGGCGCCGCCGTGAGCGGCCCGCCGAGCAGCAGCCAGCCGATCGTCGGCAGGTCGCCCTGCAGCAGCGCGCCGTCGTGGCGCAGCGTCCACCAGGCCAGCGCCGGCAGCACCAGAGGCGCCAGCAGCAGGTTCTCCAGCGCCAGGCCTTCCAGCGCACCCAGCGACGCCGTCTTGCGGATCAGCCCGTACAGCCCGAAGCTGCCGGCCAGCGTCAAGGCGATCCACGGCAACTGCCCCGCCTGCCAGGTGAGCCAGGCCACGCCGCAGGCCGCCAGGGCCACGGCCACCCACTGCATGCGGCGCAAGCGCTCGCGCAGCACCAGCACGCCCAGCAGCACGTTGACCAGCGGGTTGATGAAGTAGCCCAGGCTGGCGTCCACCACATGCCCGGTCTGCACCGCCAGCACGTAGACCAGCCAGTTGTACGACAGCAGCGCCGCGCTGGCGGCGAACAGGGCCAGGCGCCTGGGCTGGCGCAAGGTCTCGCCCAGCCAGGCCCAGCGCCCGCGCCAGGCCAGCAGACCCAGCAACACGACCAAAGCCCAGGTCGAGCGGTGCAGCACCACCTCCAGCGGCGGCACGCTGGCGATGAACCGGAAGTACAGCGGGAACAGCCCCCAGATGGTGAAGGCCAGAGTGGCGTAGAGGATGCCCGGATTCATCGAGACCGCATTGTGCGGGCGAACCCCGGGCGACCCCGGGGTCCCCACGGCCTGCGCTCCATAGCTATAGCGCCATGGCGGGCCGCCGCGCCATTGCCGCGCGCCAGCGCTGCAAATGCGGGTGCTCTTCGCCGGGCTGGACGCGCACCACGCGCGCGAAGTCCACCGCCACCACGGCGGTGATGTCGGCGATGCTGAAGCCGCCGGCGGCGATCGTCTCGCGTTCGGCCAGGTGCGCATTCAAGGTCGCGAAGAAGTGCTCCAGGCGGGCCAGCCCGCGCTGTGCCAGCTCGGGGATCTGCGCATAGTCGTCCGGCCCCGGCAGCGCGCGACCCTTCATCGCCGGTGCGCTGTTGCGCAGCGCCTCGGCCACAGCCATCAGGCCTTCGAATTCGACGCGCCAGTTCCAGCTCGCGATCTCGGCCTTTTCCAGTGGTGTGGTGCCCAGCAGCGGCGGCTCGGGAAACCGTGCCTCCAGGTAGGCCGTGATGGCGGCGTTGTCGCCAAGCACCTGGCCGTCCTCCAGTCGCAGGGCCGGCACCGTGCATTGCGGGTTGATGGCGCGGTAGGCGTCACCGAGTTGTTCGCTCTTCCTCAGGTCGACCACCACCGTCTCGTGCGCCACGCCCTTCTCGGCCAGCAGGAGGCGTGCGCGCCGCGGGCTGGGCGCCATGGCGAAGTCGTACAGCGTGAGCATCGGGTCGTCTCCTTCGGGGTCGTGGCTTCAGCGTTGCACGGTCTGCCTGGCGCGATCGACGAAAACCCGCGTGGCCTGCTCGCTTTCGAGGGCACTCTGCACTTTGAAAGGCACTTCGACGCGGCGCCGGCAGGCCGGACGGGCCTTCATCGCCCCCAGCCAGCGCTGCAGGTGCGGCAGGCCATCGATGCCCACACCCGACCACTTGTGCGTGCGCACCCAGCACCAGTGGGCGATGTCGGCGATGGAGTAGTCGCCGGCCAGCCATTCGCTGTCTCCCAGCCGTCGGTCGAGCAGAAGACCGCGAAGTCGCCCTCGTCACGGTCCACGATGGTCGGTATGCGGCCATTCGGGTTGAGCCGCAGGTACTGCGCGGTCTTCTGCTCGCCCTTGGCCAGGTCGACGGCATGCACGGCGTAGGGCAGGGCCAGTTCTTCCAGGGCCACGGAGACCTTCCAACCGTTGGGCGTGGGTGCGGTGTAGAGGTCGATCATCGAACCCGGCTCTGCTTCGGGGGAAGGAGGAGGTCGAGACTACCCCAGGCCGCCACCGGGCGGCTCGATGCGGATCAGAGGTCCAGGTTTTCGAGATCCTCGTCCGAGCCCGGGGGCAGCGCCGCGATCGCGTCCTTGATCATGCGCACGTGCTCGGTCTCCTCGTCGCGGAGCTCGGCGAACAGCTTGCTCACGGAAGGATCGGTCACGTGCTTGAGGGCCTTGTCGTAGAACGCAAAGGCCTTTTCTTCCGAAGACAGTGCCAGCCGAAATGCCTTCAGCGGTGACATGTCCCAGCGCGGCGCGCCGAACTCCGGCGCCTCGACGTTGAAGATCACGGCGCTGCTCACGCGCACCGGCTTGTCGCCGAAGAGGGCTTGGCGCTGTTCGCCGAGCTGCTCCCCATGCTTGGCTTCGGCCCGGGCCATCAAGTCGAAGACCGACGCGGCATCGCCATCGCCGCGATGACCGATCTGCTCGGCAAAGGTCTCGTAGCGATCCCGGGCTTCGACCTCGATCAGGATGGCCAGATCGAGCGCATCCATGAGATCGAGTTTGGAGAAATCAAGTGTGACGGACATGGGGGCTCCGCGTAGGTTGGCGAGTTGTTTATGGATGGGGATTGCGGCGCGCCGGCGAGCCGTCCAGACTGCCGAAACCACGATGGATTCTAGTCCTCGGCAGGGGCGTCCCAGGCGCGTCCCAGGCGCGGCTTCCGAGAGGGCCGCGGGCCCGCTCAGGGTGCGGCGTCGTCGTGCCGGCCGCCCTGCCGGATCGAGCGCACCAGCCACAGCGCACCCAGCACGGCGCCACTGAAACCCAGGAAGCCGAAGGCCGGCAGGCCGAACAGCGTGGGGCCGCCGGAGACCGTCATGACGATCGACGAGCCGATGATGAGCGCGGCAATCACCAGCGCGATGGCCACGCGGCTGGCCGCGCGGTCGATCTGGTCGCCCACGCGCTTGAGGTGGGCGAGCTCCAGCCCCAGGTGCCAGCGCCCGCTGCGCGCATTGCGCAGCACGCGCGAGAGGTCCTGCGGCAAGCGCTCGACGAAGGCCAGGGCGCCGCGCAGCGACTGCCATGACCGACGCGCCAAGGCCTTGGGGTGGTAGCGCGCGCGCAGCACCTGGCGCAGGATGGGCAGGGCCTCGCTGGCCATGTGGAAGCCGGGGTCCAGGCCGCGCCCCATGCCCTCGAGCGAGATGAAGGCCTTGATCAGCAGCGCCAGGTCGGCGGGCAGGGCCAGGCGGTGTTCGCGCAGGATGGCGGTGACATCGGTGAGCATGCCCGCCAGGCTGAGCTGCGCCAGCGGCGTGCCGTGGTACTGGTCGACGAAGGCTTCGATCTCGGCTTCGAGCTGGCCCAGGTCGATGCGGTGGTCGTCACCGGTCCACTCCAGCAGCACGTCGGCCACCGCCTGGGGCTGGCGTTCCACCAGGCCCAGCAGCAGCTGCAGCAGCTCTTCGCGCCGCCGCGCCGAGAGCCGCCCGACCATGCCGAAATCGATGAAGGCCAGACGATTGCCAGGCAGGTAGAAGACGTTGCCGGGGTGCGGATCGGCGTGGAAGAAGCCGTCCTCGACGATCATCTTGAGCACCGCCTGCGCGCCGCGGCGTGCCAGCAGCGCGGGGTCCAGACCGGCTTCGCGCAGGCGCGCCAGCTCGCCACCCGGGATGCCGTCGATGAAATCCTGCACGTTGATGCGCTCGCCTGTGTACGCCCAGTGCGCGCGCGGGATGACCACGAAGGGCAGAGTCGCCAGGTGGGTGGCAATGCGCTCGGCGCTGCGGCATTCGCTGGCGAAATCGAGCTCGCGCTGCAGCGAGCGCGCGAACTCGCGCACCAGCCGCGTCGGGCCGTAGGGCTTGAGGGCCGGCAGCTTGGTTTCGGCGAGTGCGGCGGCGCGGTCGAGCAGGCGCAGATCGGCTTCGATCTTGTCGCGGATGCCGGGCCGGCGGATCTTCACGATGACCTCGGTGCCGTCCTTGAGTTGCGCGCGGTGGACCTGGGCGATGGAGGCGCCGGCCAGCGGCTCGGTGTCGAAGCGCGCGAATACGGACTCGGGCTCGGCGCCCAGGTCCTCGCGCAGCTGCGGGCGCAACTCGTCCAGCGGCACCGCGGGCACGCGGCTGTGCAGCTTGGCGAACTCGGCGATCCACTCCGGGCCGAAGAGGTCGGCGCGGCCGGCGAGGATCTGGCCGAGCTTGACGAAGGTCGGGCCGAGCTCCTCCATGGCCATGCGCACCTGCACCGGCGGCGCCAGCCGCGCGAGATCGGCCGCGTGCTCGCGGTGCAGCACATGGCCGGCGCTGGCCAGCGCGTCGGCCAGCCCGAGGCGGCGCACGGTGTCGCCCAGGCCATGGCGCACCAGGACGCCGGCGATCTCGTTCAAGCGCCCCAGGTCGCGCGCAGTGACGAGGGTCTCGGAGAGCATGCTGTGAGTATGGGTCAGGCGGTGGACCCCCGGTTTGATCGCTGGCGGCGTGAATTGAGTATTCGCATCGAGGTGTCGGGTGAGAGTTTGGGTGAGAAGTCGGGCGCTTGCGGTGATGACTGTATAAACATACAGTCACCCTGGTGACTCTTTCCCTTCTCCCTTCGGCGCGCGCCCCTGAAGAACTGCATCCCGCCCTGTGGCGCGCCCATCAACTGGCCTGCCCCCGCGAGGCCGTGGTGCCCAGCGGCTACGCCGAGCTCGACGCCCAGTTGCCCGGTGGCGGCTGGCCGGCGCGCGTGCTCACCGAACTGCTGCTGCCGCACCCCGGTGTCGGTGAGCTGCGCCTGCTCGCGCCGGTGCTGGCGGCGCTGCAGCGCCAGCAACGCAGCCTGATGTGGTTCGACCCGCCGGCCTCGCCTTGCGCCTGGGCGCTCGCGGCGCTGGGCCTGGACCTGCGGCAGTTGGTGGTGGTGCGCGCCCGGCACGAGCCGAAAGGGGTGAGGGCGGTGGCCCGCACGCCGCAGCGGCTGCCCGCCGCCGACACCCTGTGGGCGCTGGAGCACGCACTCAAGAGCGGCCACCTCGGCGCCGTGCTGGCCTGGCTGCCGGCGCGGCTGCCGGCCGATGCGCTGCGCCGCCTGCAGCTCGCCGCGCAGGGGCACGACGGTCCGGTCTTCCTGTTGCGCGAGATGCAGGTGCACACGCGGCAGGGGGCCGCGGCCATGATCCCGCCCAGCGCCGCACCGCTGCGGCTGCGGCTGGCCAGCGCCGGGCCCGACCTGCTGCGCGTGGCCCTGATCAAACGCCGCGGCCCGCCGCTGGCGCAGCCGCTCACGCTGGCCCTGGCGCCGGTGCTGTCGGCGCCGGCGCTGGCGCGGGCCTCGCGCAGGGCCGCGCCGGCGTGGGCCGGCGCGCAGGCGGCCGCGCACGGGGCGCTGTCGCCGTAGCGCCTTCAGCCCGCAAGACACCCGACCAGGCCCGCCACTAGAGGCCCACCATGCTGTGGCTCGCCCTGCATCTGCCGCGGCTTTCGCTGGAGGCCTTCTGCGCCACGCTACCGGCGCAAGCCCATGCGTGCCCGGTGGCGCTGATCGCCGAGCACCGCGTGCACAGCGTGAATACGGCCGCGGCCGAGCGCGGGCTCGAGCCGGGCCTCAAACGCAGCACGGCCTTGGCGCTGGCGGCCGACCTGCTGCTGGCCGAGAGCGACGCCGCGCGCGACGCCGCCGCGCTGCAGGCGGTGGCGCATGCCGCACTGGCCTTCACGCCGGCCGTGACGCTGCAGGACACGCAAACCGTGCTGCTGGAAGTGCAGGCCAGCCTGCGCCTGTTCGGCGGCCTGGCGGCGCTGCGCCAGCGGCTGGCCGCGGCGCTGGCGCCGCTGGGCCACCAGGTGCAGGTGGCGGCCGCGCCCAGCGCGCTGGGCGCGGCGCTGCTGGCGCAGTGGCACCCTGCCGGCCGTGGCGACCTCGTGCTCGGCGCGCACGCCACGCGCCTGAGTGCGCTGCAAGCCCTGCTGGCCGCCGCGCCCTTGGGGCTGCTGAACTCCAGCCGCGAGCACGGGCAGGCGCTGCAGGGCATGGGTCTGCACACGCTGTCCGACCTGAGCCGGCTGCCGCGCGCGGGCCTGGCGCGGCGCTTCGGCGAAGAATTGCTCGATGAGCTGGACCGCGCGCTCGGCCTGCAGGCCGACTCGCGGCGCTGGCTCGAACTGCCGGCGGTGTTCGAAAGCCGGCTCGAGCTTTTCGCCCGTGCCGACAGCACCGAGCAGGTGCTGTACGGGGCGGCGGTGCTGCTGGCGCGGCTGGTGGCCTGGGCGCAGGCGCGGCACGCGCGCGTGGGCGCCTTCACCTTGCGCATGCGCCACGAGCCACGGCGTCACCAGACCACCGCCGAGGCCACCGAATTGCGCGTCGAGCTGGCCGAGCCCGCAGGGGACGCCGCGCACCTGCAAACCCTGCTGCGCGAGCGGCTGGCGCGCGTGGAGCTGGCCGCGCCCACGCTCGAGCTGCAGCTGCACTGCAGCCAACTCGTGGCCGGCCACGCCCCCAATGGCGAGCTCTTTCCCACCCGCGCCAGCCAGGCCGAGGGCTTGACACGCTTGCTCGAGCGGCTGCGCGCGCGGCTGGGCGACGCCCAGGTGCAGCGCCTGGAGGCGGTGGCCGACCACCGCCCCGAGCGCGCCAGCCGCGCCGTGCCGGCGCAGGGCGGCACGGCGGCCTCTGCGGCTCTTGCGGCCACGGCCATGGCCACCGAACTGCGCGTGGAACGGGTCGAGCCCGCGCTGCCCTTGCACCGCCCCGTCTGGCTGTGGCCCGAACCGCTGCCGCTGGCCGAGCGCGAGGCGCTGCCGCTGCTCGACGGCCGGCCGCTGCAACTGGTGAGCGGCCCCGAGCGCATCGAGGCCGGCTGGTGGGACGACACCCCGGTGGCACGCGACTACTTCATCGCCCAGGCCGCGGACGGCTCGCTGGTGTGGGTCTACCGCGGCCGGCTGCCGGGCGAGCGCGGCGAGGTGAACTGGTTCCTGCAGGGCCGCTTTGCATGAACGGGATATCGAGCGCCGCCGCCCCGGCCTACGATGAGGCGGTCGTCCCGCCCAGGAGCTCAGCATGGCAACCGACTTCCAGGTCAGCGGCAGCAACGCCCAGGCGCTGTTCACGCTCAAGATCCACCGCGGCGAGGGCCGCGCGCTGCTGGCGATGAACTGGCGCCGGGGCGAGCCGCCGCAGGACTTCGTGGGCTTTGCCATCCAGTACCAGGAGCCCGGCAAGCCGCGCTGGCTGAACCTGCCCAACCGCCTGGGTTTTGCGCGCGCCGACGGCACGGTCGACGCCAAGCGGCTGGCCACCTGGCTGTCACCGATCCAGATGTTCCGCTGGGTCCACTTCCCGTTCAACGCCGAGCTGCCGGGCGCCTTCACCTACCGCGTCACGCCGGTGTTCATGGACGCCAAGGACAAACTCAGCTACGGCCAGGCGCAAGAAGCCGCGCTGGAACTGCGCCGCGAAACCTACCCCGGCCGCCTGAATGTCAGCTTCACGCGCGGCTTCATCTCGTCGCAGGCCTTCGTCGATACCTACGGCGACGAGGGCGACATCAGCACCTTGCTGCCCGACAAGGCCGAGCGCGGGCTGGACTTCGTGCCCACCCACCCCAGGGCCGAGAAGGCGTATGCGTGGATGGGTTTCGAGGCGCGCAGCGCCTTGCTGGAAACGCTGGACCTGGCACTGGCCGACCCCCAGGCGCAGGTCCGCGTGATCGCCTACGACCTCAACGAGCCCGCCATCGTGCAGCGGCTCGAACGCCTGGGCCCGCGGCTCAGGCTCATCATCGACGACGACGGCGCCCACGGCAAACCCGGTTCGGCTGAAACCCAGGCCGAGGCGCGCCTGGCGGCTTCAGCGGGCGCGCCCCACGTCAAGCGCCAGCACCTGGGGGGCCTGCAGCACAACAAGACGATCGTCGTCGATGGCCCGGCGGTGAAGAAGGTGGTGTGCGGTTCCACCAACCTGTCGTGGCGCGGGCTTTACGTCCAGTCCAACAACGCCATCGTGCTCAGCGGCCAGCGGCCGGTGGCGATCTTCGCCGCCGCGTTCGAAGCCTATTGGGCCAGCGACAAGCCGGCCGACTTTGCCGCCACCGCATCGGCGACCTGGACGCCGCTGGGCCTGAAGGACATCCGCGTGCAGGTTGCGTTCTCACCGCACGGCAGCGCCAACGCGCTGCTCGCCGGCATCGGCCAGGATATCGCCGGCACGCGCTCGAGCCTGTTCTATTCGCTGGCCTTCCTGTCCATCACCCCCGGTGTCGTGAAGAACGCGATCACGCAGGTCACGCAGGACAAGACGCGCTTCGTCTATGGCATGGCCGACCAGCCGCTGGGCGGCATCGTGCTGGTCACGCCCGACGGCAACGAAGCCCCGCTGAGCCCGGCGGCGCTGGGCGCCAATGTGCCGCAGCCGTTCCGGCGCGAGCCGGTGGGCGGCGCCGGCGTGCGCATGCACCACAAGTTCGTGGTGATCGATTTCGACAAGCCCACGGCGCGGGTCTATACCGGCTCGTACAACTTCTCGGGTGCGGCCGACTTGAAGAACGGCGAGAACCTGCTGCTCATCCGCAACCGGCGCGTGGCCGTGGCCTACATGATCGAGGCGCTGGGCCTCTTCGACCACTACCGCTTCCGCGTCAAGCAGGCCCAGGCCACGCGCTCACGCCAGCCGCTCACCTTGAAGCGGCCGCCGCGCGCGCCGGGCGAAGAGCCCTGGTGGGCCGATCACTACCGCGACGGACCCAAGATGCGCGACCGCAAGCTCTTCAGCGCGTAGATCCCCGGGGTCGCGGCGGCGTCAGTAGGACAGGCCCATGGCGTCGCGCACATCCTTCATGGTCTGCTTGGCCACCGTGCGCGCGCGTTCGGTGCCCATCTCGACGATCCAGTGCACCTGCTTGGGGTTGGCCAGGTAGCTTTCGGCGCGCTCGCGCCAGGGCTGCTGTTCCTTGACGATGGCGTCGATCACCGGCTGCTTGCAATCCAGGCAGCCGATGCCCGCGCTCTTGCAGCCCTGCACGACCCAGTCGCGCGTCGCCAGGTCGCTATAGACCTGGTGGAACTGCCACACCGGGCATTTCGCGGGGTCGCCGGGGTCGGTGCGGCGCATGCGGGCCGGGTCGGTGGTCATGCCGCGCACTTTCTTCGTCACTTCGGCCGGCTCGTCGCGCATCAGGATGGCATTGCCGTAGCTCTTGCTCATCTTCGCGCCGTCCAGGCCGGGCAGCCGGGTGACCTCGGTATGCAGCGCCTGCGGCTCGGTGAGGATGCTCTTGCCGCTGCCCTTCAGGTGCCCGAGCAGCAATTCGGTGTCCTCGGCCGCCCAGCCCGCGACAGTGTCGGCGGCCCGGCGCACCAGGCCTTCGCCCTTGGCCAGCGCCTCGGCGCTGCCGGTCTCGCCGAAGGCCTTGCGCTGCTTGCCGTAGTAGCGCGCGTCGTCCTTGCTCAGCTTGGCCAGCGCGGCGGCGATGCGCGTTTCGAAATCGCTGGCGCGGCCGTACAGGTTGTTGAAACGGCGCGCGACTTCACGCGTGAGCTCCACGTGCGAGGCCTGGTCCTCGCCCACGGGCACGTAGTTGGCGCGGTAGATCAGGATGTCGGCGGCCTGCAGCAGCGGGTAGCCGAGGAAGCCGTAGGTGGCCAGGTCGCGGTCCTTGAGCTTGTCGATCTGGTCCTTGTAGGTCGGCACGCGCTCCAGCCAGCCCAGCGGCGTGCCCATGGCCAGCAGCGTGAAGAGCTCGGCGTGCTCGGGCAGGCGGCTCTGGATGAAGATCGTGCAGGCCTCGGGGTCCAGCCCGGCGGCGATCCAGTCGATGACCATGTCGTAGACATAGCGCTCCATCACGCCGCGTTCTTCGTAGTGCGTGGTCAGCGCGTGCCAGTCGGCGACGAAGAAGAAGCAGTCATGCTCCTGCTGCAGGCGCACCCAGTTCTTCAGCGCGCCGTGGTAGTGGCCGAGGTGCAGGGCGCCGGTGGGGCGCATGCCGGAGAGGACTCTCGATCGCATGGGGGTCGGTCGTGATGGGACGGCCGCGATTGTCTCAGGGATGCCGCGCAGCTGGCCCCCGTCAGGCTGCGCCTACACTGCCCGGCGCCTGAGGGCGCATCGACACCGACTCATGAAACGCATCGTCATTCTGATTTCCGGCCGCGGCTCCAACATGGAGGCCATCGTCCAGCGCTGTGCCGAGCAGGGCTGGCCGGCCCAAGTGGCCGCGGTCGTCGCCAACCGCGCCGAAGCCCAGGGCTTGCAGTTCGCCGCCGCGCACGGCATCGCGACGGCGGTGGTCGACCACAAGGCGTTCGCCACGCGCGAGGCCTTCGAGACCGAGCTGGCACGCGTGATCGACGGCTTCGAGCCCGACTTGCTGGTGCTCGCCGGCTTCATGCGCATCCTCGGTGCGGCTTTCGTGCGGCATTACGAGGGGCGGATGCTGAATATCCACCCCTCGCTGCTGCCGGCCTTCCCGGGGCTGCACACGCACCGCCGTGCGCTGCAGGCCGGGTGCAAGGCGGTCGGGGCCACGGTTCATTTCGTGACGCCGGAACTCGACCACGGCCCCATCGTCATGCAAAGTGTGGTGCCGGTGCGCCCGGGCGACGACGAGCACACGCTGGCCGAGCGCGTGCTGGCCACCGAGCATGTGATCTACCCGCAGGCCATACGCTGGTTCGTGCAGGGCAAGCTGCAGCTCGAAGACGGCCGGGTGAGCCAGCTCGACGGCGCCTCACAGGTATTGATCTGATGCACGCAAACACCCTGCTGGACCTTTCCACCGAGCTGCTGCGCGAGGTGCTCAAGCTGCACACGCCTGCCGACGGCGTGGTCGCCACCTTCTTCCGCAAGCACCGCGAGCTGGGCACGCGCGAACGCCACTCTCTGGCCGAGACGGTCTACACGGTGCTGCGCCAGCGCCTGCTGTTGCAGCACCTGGCACGGAGCGACAGCGACACCTCTGGTGCCGGCGGCAGCGGCCCGCTCGAGCGCCGGCTGGCCGTCCTGGCCTGGGCCGGCAGCGAGACCTTCCTGCGCGGCGCGCTCAGCCCGCAGGAACAGGCCTGGCTGGCCGAGGTGCAGCAGGTCGACCGCAGCGCATTGCCCGAGAAGCTGCGCCACAACCTGCCCGATTGGCTGGCCGCCGCGTTGCGCGAAGCCCTGGGCGAAGAGTTCTGGCCGCTGGTTCGCTCGCTCGCCGAGCAGGCGCCGCTCGACTTGCGCGTCAACCTCGCCAAGGCCAAGCGCGAAGAGGTGCAGGCCGCGCTGGCGGCGGCGGGCATCTCCGCCGAGCCCACGCCGCATTCGCCCTGGGGCCTGCGCGTGCAGGGCAAGCCGGCGCTGCACAAGCTGGATGTGTTCGTCCGGGGCGAGGTCGAGGTGCAGGACGAAGGCAGCCAGTTGCTGGCCTTGCTCACCGACGCCAAGCGCGGCGAAATGGTGGTGGACTTCTGTGCCGGGGCCGGTGGCAAGACCCTGGCGCTGGGTGCGGCCATGCGCAACACCGGCCGGCTGTACGCCTTCGACATCTCGGGCCACCGGCTGGACTTGCTCAAGCCGCGGCTGGCGCGCAGCGGGCTGTCCAACGTGCACCCGGCGCAGATCGCCCACGAGCGCGACGATCGCATCAAGCGGCTGGCCGGCAAGATCGACCGCGTGCTGGTCGATGCGCCTTGCTCGGGGTTGGGCACGCTGCGCCGCAACCCGGATCTGAAATGGCGCCAAACGCCCAAGGCGGTGCAGGAGTTCAGCGTGCGGCAGTCGGCCATCCTGGCCGGCGCGGCGCGGCTGCTCAAGCCCGGCGGGCGGCTCGTGTATGCCACATGCAGCCTGCTTGCCGCCGAAAACGAGGACGTGGCCGAGGCCTTCACGGCAGCTCATGCCGCCGATTTCGAGCCGCTGCCGGTGTTGCAGGTGCTGGAAGCGGCGCGGGTCGTGGCGCCCACTGAGCTCGTGTCCGGTGCCTACCTGAGGCTCTGGCCGCAGCGCCATCAAACCGATGGTTTTTTCGCGGCGGTTTGGCAAAAGCTCTGAAACAGCGCTGAAACGCCACTGAAACGCTTTCATTTGCCGTTATCGGCATCGACGCCCGCATGCCTGTATTGCGCCGCGCAGTGACGGCTGGCGCTCGCCTAAGGGCAATCGACGCCACTTCCCGGCCACAAGGAGGGTCCGACTACAATTGAACGCGCATGTTTGTGCGGTGAGGGATTTGCTGATGGATCAAGTTTGGCTGGTGCACGACGGACTCGTGGAATGGCTTTCCCATGGGTTGCTGGCTGCGCCATGGTGGGCGGTGCTGCTCTTCACGCTGGTGGCGACGCACTTCACGATCTTGGGGGTGACGATCTACCTGCACCGGTCGCAGGCGCACCGCGCGCTGGACCTGCATCCGGTGATCTCGCACTTCTTCCGCTTCTGGCTGTGGGTGAGCACGGGCATGCTCACCAAGGATTTCGTGGCCGTGCACCGCAAGCACCACGCCAAATGCGAAACGGTGGAAGACCCGCACAGCCCGCAGACCCGTGGCCTGAAGGCCTTGCTGCTCACCGGAGTGGAGCTCTACCGCGCCGAGGCCAGCAACCCCGAAACCCTGGCCAAATACGGCCTGGGCACGCCCGACGATTGGGTCGAGCGCAACGTCTACAGCCGCTTCACGGTGCTGGGTGTGGCCCTCATGCTGGTGCTCGACCTCGCCTTGTTCGGCGCCATCGGCGCGCTGGTGTGGGCGGTGCAGATGGCCTGGATCCCGTGGTGGGCCACCGGCGTCATCAACGGCATCGGGCATTACTGGGGCTACCGCAATTTCGAGGCGCCGGACGCCTCCACCAATGTGTCGCCCTGGGGCATCCTGATCGGCGGCGAAGAGCTGCACAACAACCATCACACTTACCCGACGTCGGCCAAGTTCTCGGTCAAGCCCTACGAGTTCGACATCGGCTGGCTGTATATCAGCGTATTCCGCAAGCTCGGCCTGGCCAAGGTGCGCAAGACGCCGCCGCGGCTGGCGCTGGGCTCGGTCAAGGTCGTGGCCGATGGCAAGACGCTGGAAGCCGTCATCGCCAACCGCTACGAAGTCATGGCGCGCTACGCCATCGAGCTCAAGGCGGCGGTGGCCGGCGAACTCGCGCGGCTGCAGGCCCAGGGCGCCCGCAACAGCGCGCGCTGGCGCAACATGCGGCTGGCCAAGGCCTGGCTGCACCGCGACGACGACCGCATCCCCAGCGGCGTCAAGCCCGGGCTGGCGCAAGCGCTGGGCGAAAGCCCCAAGCTGGCCCAGCTGGTGGCCATGCGCGAGGAGTTGCGCGCCTTGTGGACGCGCACCAACGTTTCTGCCGAGCAACTCGTGGCCGATCTGCAGGCCTGGTGCCGCAAGGCCGAGGCCAGCGGCATCGCGGCGCTGCAGGAGTTTTCGCTGAAGCTGCGCGCCGCCACAGCCTGAGGCCGCGGCTCCAAGCCCGACAGTTCGGGCTTGGACGGCCGAAGGGGCGCTGCGTCTCGCAGCGCGCGGGCTGCAAGCCTGAGGCCGCGGCTCCAAGCCTGAGTCCCCGCCGCGTCCGCGCGGACGCGTCCCGCTGCGCCTGGGGCCTGCGCGTACCATGAACCCTGTGCAGGAGGGTTTCGATGAAGAGGCGAGTACAGGCACAGGATCGCAGGCGATGACCATGGCGCGACGCATGGCATGGGTCATCGCCGGCGTGCTGGCGCTGGCGCTGGTGGGCAGCCTGGTCACCCACAGTCTGGCCGGCTCGTGCACGGCGGCCTGGCTCGCCGTGCTGGCCCTGGTGGCCGCCGCCTTGCTCGCGGCCTGGGCCCTGGGGCCGTGGCAGCGGTCTTTGCAGGCCACCGTCGCGCAAGCCCGGGCGCTCGAGCAGGGCCGGTTCATCGAAGCCGAGGAGCCCCGCATGCCCGAGCTGCGTGCGCTCACGCGAAGCATGAATGCCATGGTGCGGCGCATGCGCGAGCTGTTCAATGCGCAGGCCGAGCAAGTGGCGCAGCTGCAGCGCCAGGCGCAGGTCGACACCGTCACCGGACTGCCGCTGCGGGCGCATTTCCTGGGGCAGCTCCAGCAGCGCCTGGTTGAACCCGGCGGACCGGGCGCCGCGCTCATCCTCCTGCGCGTGCTGCGCCTGGAGGGGCTCAATTCACGACGTGGACACGAGGATACCGACCGCCTGCTGGGGGCCATCGCCGGCGTGCTGCTGACCTACGTGGAGCGCGTGCCCGGCGCCTTTGCCGGACGGCTCAATGGCAGCGATTTCGCGCTCTGCCTGCCTGTGGCGGGAGTGGCGCGCGAGACCACCGAGTCGCTGTACGAGACGCTGGCTTCGTCACCGGCGCTGCGCACGGCCGGCGTGGAAATGGTCATCGGTGCGGCCGACGGCCTGCGCGACACCCAGGGCAGCGCGGCCCTGGCGGGGGCCGACGCTGCGTTGGCCCGCGCCGAGGCCGCCCACGAGGCGGGTGAACCGGGCGCGGGATTCGCCGTGGAGCAGCAAGGCGAAGGGGTGGCAGGCACTGTCGGCGCCCGCGCCTGGCGCGACCAGATCTCCGCGGCATTGGCCGAAGGTCGAACGCGGCTGGCGGAATTCGCACTCGTCGGTCGCGATGGGCGTCTCATCCACCTGGAATGCCCGCTGCGCGTGCAGTTCAGCCCGGGCGGTGACTACCAGGCCGCCGAACGCTGGATCGCGCTGGCGCGGCGCAGCCGGCTGATGCCGCGCGTGGACCTGGCGGCGGTGGCACTGGCCTTGAAGGCCATCGCGCTGGACGGACGGCCCCGCGGCGTGCATGCCGCCCTGGCCTCGCTGGGCGAGCCGGGCTTCGTCGCAGAGCTCACCCAGTGCCTGCGGGCCGCGCCCGAGGCAGCGCAGCGGCTGTCCATCGATTGCATGGAGGGCTTGCGCCGGACCGATCGCGCGCCCTTGGCCGAAGCCGCGGCCGCCTGGAAACCGTTCGGCGTGCGCTTGGGCGTGGAGCACGCCGGCGCCTCACCGCATGAATTGCCGGCACTGCAGGCCGCGGCGGTGGACTACGTGAAGGTCGACGCAAGACACCTGCGCGGCGTGGCGACGGACGAGGCCGTGCGTGGCTACGCGCAAAGCCTGGTGACGCTGATCCACGGGCTGGGCATGCAGGCGCTGGCCGAGGGCATCGCCGATGCGCAAGACCTGGCGGTGCTGTGGGAGCTGGGCTTCGACGGGGCCACCGGTCCGGCGGTCACCCCGCCCTGAGGGCCTCGTCAGGCCACCGACGCGGTGTGCAGGCCGAAGCTGCCGGTGCGCCGGTCGGCGAAGAAATGCTCCAGCGTCTGCTGCACGGTGCGGAATGCGAGTTCGTCCCAGGGCACCTCGTCTTCGCGGAACAGGCGTGCTTCAATCGTTTCCGGGCCCGGGGCCAGCGTGGCGTCGAGCATGCGCGCGCGGTAGAAGAGGTGAACCTGGCCGGCGCGCACCACGTCCAGCACCGTGAACAGGCCCTGCAGCTCGATATTCGCGCCGGCTTCTTCGACGGTCTCGCGCAGCGCGCCGTCGGCGGCGCTTTCACCGAGTTCGAGAAAACCCGCCGGCAGGGTCCACAGCCCGAAGCGCGGCTCGATATTGCGCCGGCACAGCAGCACGCGCTCGCCCCAGACCGGCACCGTGCCCACCACGTTGATCGGGTTCTCGTAGTGGATTTCGCTGCAGGTCGGGCAGACTGCGCGCTCGCGGTTGTCCTCCGCCGGCACGCGGTAGGCCACCGCGGCGCCGCAAAGCCTGCAGTGCTTGATGCGGCGGGGCATAAACATGCTGCGCAGTGTAGCGGCGCGCCGCTGAGCGGCTGCGCGCGTGGCATCATGAACCATTCTTCCCAACCCCTGCCCGCCGAGGCCTCGACATGAGCTACGTCATCACTCCCCCCACCCCCGCCAGCGTGCCCGTTTCCGGTGGGGGTGAGTTCCCGGTGCACCGCATTTATTGCGTCGGCCGCAACTACGCCGACCACGCCGTGGAGATGGGGTTCAGCGGCCGCGAGCCGCCGTTCTTCTTCATGAAGCCCGCCGACGCCGTGCTGCCCGTGGCCGAAGGCCAGACCGGCCTCATGGCCTACCCGCCGCTCACCACCAACCTGCACCACGAGATCGAACTCGTGGTGGCCATCGGCCGCGGCGGCGCGGGCATCCAGGCCGCGGACGCGCCCGGCCACATCTGGGGCTACGCCGTGGGCCTGGACATGACCCGCCGCGACCTGCAAAACGAGATGAAGAAGCAGGGCCGCCCCTGGAGCATCGGCAAGGGCTTCGACCAGAGCGCTCCGATCGGGCCGCTGGTGCCCTTGGCCCGCACCGGCGAACTGCTCAAGGGCGCCATCACGCTCGCTGTCAACGGCGTCGTCAAGCAAAAAGGCGATCTCGCAGAGCTCATCTGGAGCGTCAACGAAACCATCGAGCAACTCAGCGCAGCCTGGACGCTGCAGCCCGGCGACCTGATCTTCACCGGCACGCCCTCCGGCGTGGGCGCGGTGGTGCGCGGCGACCTGATGGAAGGGGCGATCGCCGGCCTGGGGTCGCTGAAGGTGGCCGTGCGCTAGGCGCCGGGAGACGGCCATGGAGCTCTACAACTACTTCCGCTCGTCGGCGTCGTACCGGGTGCGCATCGCCCTGGCGCTCAAGGGGCTGGAGTACGACTACAAGCCCGTGCACCTGAACCGCAACGAGCAGTTCAACGAGTCCTACGGCGCGGTTTCGGCGGCGCGGCTGGTGCCCTTGTTGCGCGACGGCGAGCATGTGCTGACGCAGTCGCTGGCGATCATCGAATACCTGGACGAGACCCACCCCGAGCCGCCGCTGCTGCCGCGCGAGCCTGTCGCGCGGGCGCGCGTTCGCGCCCTGGCGCTGGATATCGCCTGCGAGATCCACCCGCTGAACAACCTGCGCGTGCTGCGCTACCTGGTGCGCGACCTCAAGCTCAGCGAGGACGACAAGAGCCGCTGGTACCGCCACTGGGTGGAGACCGGGCTGGAAACCGTCGAGAGGCAACTCGAGGCGCAACCCGCCACGTACTGCCACGGCGACACACCGACGCTGGCCGACTGCGTGCTGGTGCCGCAGATCTTCAATGCGCGCCGCTATGAGTGCCGCACCGAGCATGTGCCCCAGGTGATGCGGGTCTTCGAAGCCTGCATGAAGCTCGATGCCTTCGAGCGCACGCGTCCGGAGCTCTGCCCGGACGCCGAGTGATGCGGCCAGCGCAGGCCGAGGTTCCATGGGAGACAAGAGCATGAAAAGCAAACCCTCGCCGAGTGCGCCGCGCCAAGCCGAGCCGGCGCAGCCCGGTGGTGCCGCCTTCGGGGACCTCTGGAAATCGTTGTCGGGCCTGACGCTGCCGGTGCCGCAGTGGACGCAGATCCAATCTGATTACCTCAAGAGCGCCACCGAGTTGTGGAACCAGTCCCTGCAGCGCATGCAGGAAGGTGGCACTGAAAAGGCGGCCATCGCCGACCGCCGCTTCAGCGCGGCAGATTGGGCCGCCAACCCGGCGGCGGCGTTCACGGCGCAGGCCTATTTGCTCAACGCGCGCGCGCTGACGCAGCTCGCCCAGAGCGTGGAGGGCGACGCCAAGACCCAGGCGCGCATCCGTTTCGCCGTGCAGCAGTGGATAGCCGCTGCCAGCCCCAGCAACTACCTCGCGCTGAACCCCGAGGCGCTGCACAAGGCGCTGGAAACCCGCGGCGAGAGCCTCAACGCGGGCATGCACAACCTGCTGGAGGATCTGAAAAAGGGCCATGTCTCGCAGACCGACGAGAGCGTGTTCGAGGTGGGCCGCAACGTCGCCACCACCGCGGGCAGCGTCGTCTTCGAGAACGCGCTGTTCCAGCTCATCGAGTACCTGCCGCTGACGGCCCAGGTGCACGAGCGGCCGATGCTTTTCGTGCCGCCCTGCATCAACAAGGACTACATCCTCGACCTGCAGCCCGAGAACTCGGTGATCCGCTACATGGTGGAGCAAGGCCATCGAACCTTCGTGATGAGCTGGCGCAACCCGGACGAGACCATGGCCGCCTGGACCTGGGACGACTACATCGAGCATGGGCCCATCGCAGCCCTCCGCACGGTGCAGGCGATCACCGGTGCGAAGACCCTCAACACGATGGGCTTCTGCGTCGGCGGCACGATCCTGGCCACGGCGCTGGCCGTGCTCGCGGCGCGCGGCGAGCAGCCGGCGCAGTCGATGACGCTGCTGACCTCGCTGCTGGACTTCGGCAACACCGGCGTGCTCGACATCTTCATCGACGAAGCCCTGGTGCAGATGCGCGAGATGACGCTCGGCGAGCAGGCCCCGGGCGGGCCGGGCCTGCTCAAGGGCAAGGAACTCGCCACGACCTTCAGCTTCCTGCGGCCCAACGACCTGGTCTGGAACTACGTCGTGGGCAACTACCTCTTGGGCGAGGCCCCGCCGCCCTTCGACCTGCTGTACTGGAACGGCGACTCGACCAACCTGCCCGGCCCCATGTACTGCTGGTACCTGCGCCACCTGTACCTGCAAAACGAGCTGAAGAAGCCCGGCGCACTCACGGTGCTGGGCGAGAAGGTGGATCTGCGCAAGATCAAGGCCCCGGCGTTCGTCTACGGCTCGCGCGAGGACCACATCGTGCCCTGGGCCGCCGCCTACGGCTCGGCGCCGCTGCTCAAGGGCGCGGGCGGGGCGGGAGGCAAGGGCGTCAAGTTCGTGCTCGGCGCTTCAGGCCACATCGCCGGGGTGATCAACCCGCCGGCCAAGGGCAAGCGCAGCTTCTGGACCAACGACCAGCTGCCCGCCCAGGCCGAGGACTGGCTGGCCGGCGCAACCGAACACCCGGGCAGCTGGTGGCCCACCTGGGCCGCCTGGCTGGAACCCCACGGGGGCAAGCGGGTGAACGCGCCCAAGTCACCGGGCAGCGCGAAGTTCAAGCCCATCGAACCCGCGCCGGGCCGCTACGTCAAGACCAAGGCCTGATCCCCGGCCGGACCCGTGCCGCACCCACAATCAAACCATCAACCAGGAGATCCGCATGACTCAGAAAGTGGCTTACGTGACCGGCGGCATGGGCGGCATAGGCACGGCGATCTGCCAGCGCCTGGCCAAGGAAGGCTTCAAGGTCATCGCCGGATGCGGGCCCAGCCGTGACTTCGTCAAGTGGCTCGACGAGCAGAAGGCCCTGGGCCACACCTTCCACGTCTCGGTGGGCAACGTGGCCGACTGGAACTCCACGGTGGATGCCTTCACCCGTGCACGCGAGGAGCACGGGGCGATCGACGTGCTGGTGAACAACGCCGGCATCACGCGCGACCGCATGTTCCTGAAGATGACCCCCGAGGACTGGCACGCGGTCATAGACACCACCCTGAACAGCATGTTCAACGTCACCAAGCAGGTGGTGCCGGGCATGGTCGAAAAGGGCTGGGGGCGCATCATCCAGATCAGCTCGGTGAACGGTGCCAAGGGCCAGGCCGGACAGACCAACTACTCGGCCGCCAAGGCCGGCATGCACGGCTTCACGATGGCGCTGGCGCTGGAGATGGCGGCCAAGGGCGTGACGGTGAATACCGTGAGCCCGGGCTACATCAGCACCGATATGGTTCGCGCCATCAAGCCCGAGGTGCTGGAAAAGATCGTCGCCACCATCCCGGTGAAGCGCCTGGGCACGCCGGAAGAGATCGCCTCGATCTGCGCCTGGCTGGCGGGACCGGATTCCGGCTTCACCACCGGCGCCGAGATCGCCTGCAACGGCGGCCTGCACATGGGTTAGGCAGCACGTTTTGCGCGCCGGGAGTTGTGCTTTGCGACGTACTCCTGAAGCACACCGTCCATACGGCCTTGCCAACCTTCGCCGGTACCGCGGAAGTAGGTTAGGACTTCCGGGCTATAGCGAACGGACACCAAGAGTTTCTTGTTCTCTGACTTTGGGCGACCTCGAACAGACTTAAGCGGGACCATCGCACTCAACTGCGCGTCCGTGAGTGGCAATGAATCCGGATCAGCCTTTGCCGCGCGCCGAATCTTCCGGTTCTCGGCCTCCGTGGGCATGGCAATCACACGCTTAGGGGCAGTTTTCAACATAATGCTTAACCTCTCGGCGTTCGGCGTGGCGAAGGCTAATGACTCGACGTGTCTTGCCGCGATCAACAAAGGCCACGTAGTACAGACGGTTGCCCTCTGGGACCAGGCCGATCATGCGGAGTTCGTCGTACTCGTAGCGCTCATCGACCCATACGAGAGCTTCGTTCCAGGCGAGCTCCCGAGCGAGCGACAACGACAGACCATGGGCGACAAGGTTGATCTTGTCTTTGGTCGGGTCGAAGTCGATGCGCACGGTTTAGTGTAGCTACCGAAAAGCCGCGCGTCAACCCGATTGGCGGCGGGCGGTTTTCGTGCTGCCTACGAATGAGTTAACCGGCCTTCAACAGCCGGCCGCGCGAAAGCAAGAACAACGAAGTGCTGTAGCGCGGCCGGCTGTTGGCGCTCCGCTTGAGCGAGGGGAGCGCTGCGCGGGCTACTCGATCCCGCGCAGGAAGTACTTGATCAGCCCCTTGGCGACGAAGCCGACCAGCCCGAAGCCCAGGGCCAGGAAGAGCACGAAGGTGCCGAATCTGCCGGCCTTGGAGTCGCGCGCCAGCTGGAAGATGATGAACACCATATACAGCATGAACGCGCCGACGCCGAAGCTCAGCCCGAACTGCGCAATCTGCTCTTCGTTGTAGCCGAACATGCTAGAGGCGCCGGGGCAGCCCGCTGGCGTCCACCAGGTCCCGGTAGGCGTGCCAGCTGGCGTGGGCCAGCCAGGGTGCGGCCACCACCAGGCCCAGCAGCAACGGGGCCATCGAGACCAGCGTGATGCCGATGATGCACAGCGCCCAGCAGGCCATCGTCACGGGGTTGGCGAGCACGGCGCGCCAGCTCGTCAGCACGGCGGCACGCACGCCGATCTCGCGGTCCACGAAGAGCGGCAAGGCCACCACGCTGGAGGCGAAGACCGGCGCGGCCAGCACGCCGCCCAGCGCCAGCCAGGCCTCGAAGAGCCACGAGCGCTCGTCGAGCATGACGATGCGGATGAAATCGGCCGGCCCGTTCACCGGCGCCGCGGCAAAGCGGGTGATGAGCGAGGCCGATGTCAGCACCCAACCCGTGCCGGCCAGGGCCAGCAGGAGGCCGAAGGCGACGAGCCGCTTGTCGCGCGAGCGCCAGACCGCCAGCGACTCGGCCACGCCGATGCAGCGGCGCCCGCGCTCCAGATCGCGGCTGACGACGTACAGGCCGCAGGCGACGATGGGTGCGACCAGCAGGAAGCCGCTGAAGGCGCCGGCGAGCAGCCAGAAGCGGTCGCGCGCCAGCCAGAAGAGCGCGGCGCCGAAGGCCGTGGCCGCCGCGCCGTGCAGCAGGCCCGGCAGCGGGCAGCGCATGAGGTCGTGCCAACCGCGCGCCAGCCACGACAGCAGTTGCGCCGGGGCCAGGCTGCGCACTTCGATCGGCGGCGGGTGTTCGCGGTCGGTGGGGTGGGGCATGGGGGCGGGCGGGTAGCGGGCGGGGGGCTGAATCTATCAGGCCACCAGCGCCAGCGCTTCGCGCGCCGCCACCAGGCCTTCGTCGGTGGGCACCACCCACACCTCCACGGCACTGTCCGCGGCGTGGAGGGCGGCGATAGTGTCACCGCCCGCCGCGCGGTTGGCGGCAGCATCGAGGCGCACACCCAGATGCGCCAGCGCCACGCACACGTCGGCGCGCAGCTGCGCGTCGTGCTCGCCGATGCCCGCGGTGAAGCCGATGGCATCCACGCCGCCAAGGCAGGCCACCAGGGCGCCGCATTCGCGGACCACCCGGTGCGTGAACAACGCGATGGCGCGTGCCGCACCGGGCTCGGTGCTGGCACGCAGGCAACGCATGTCGGCCGACAGGCCCGACACGCCCAGCAGCCCGGAGCGCCGGTACAGCAGATCCTCGATCGCCGCGGCGTCCAGGCCCTGGCGCAGCAGGTGCAGCAGCACGCCGGCGTCGATGGCGCCGCAGCGTGTGCCCATCATCAGGCCGTCGAGCGCCGAGAAGCCCATGGTGGTGGCCACGCTGCGGCCTTCGTGCACGGCGCACAGGCTGGCGCCGTTGCCCAGGTGGGCGAGCAGCAGGCGGTGCCGTGCACGCTCACTGCGCTGGGCCAGCTCGGCGCTGACGTACTGGTACGACAGGCCGTGGAAGCCGTAGCGCCTCACACCCTGGCGGAAGTAGGTTTCGGGCAGGGCGAAGCGTTGTTCCACTTCGGGCGCGTCGACGTGGAAGGCGGTGTCGAAGCAGGCCACCTGCGGCACGCCGGGGCTGGCGCGAAGAAAGGCGCGCACACCGGCCAGGTTGTGCGGCTGGTGCAGTGGCGCGAGCGCGTTGAGGCTCTCGAGAAAGGCCAGCACCTCGTCGTCGATCCGCACCGGGCCGGCGAATCGGGTGCCGCCGTGCACCACGCGATGCGCCACCGCCAGCGGGGTCGCTCCGCCTTCGGACGCCAGCGCGGCGATGACGGCGCGCAGCGCCGCCTCGAAGGGCGACTCGCCGGCCCGGGGCCGCAGCGCCACGCGGCGCTTCCCGCCCCCCGGCGCCTTGATCTCGATGACCGGCTCGCCACCGGGCTCCAGGCCCTCGGCCTGGCCCGACAACCCGGCGCGCCCCAGCTGGCCTTGCTGCACCGGGTAGGCCGCGAATTTGAGCGACGACGAACCGGCGTTGACGCTCAGGACGACCTGCGGCCGTACTTCCCTTGCGGCCTGCTGCCGCGGGCTGCGGGGCGCGGCGTTCAAATCGGGCTGACCTTGTAGCTGTGGGCCAGCAGCACGGCCAGCGCGGCCGAGGCCAGGCGGGACGTGGCACCGTCGGCGCGGCTGGTGAGTGCGATGGGCACGCGCGCACCCAGGACCACGCCGCTGCCCATGGCGCCGGCCAGGTATTCCAGCTGCTTGGCCAGGATATTGCCCGAGACGAGGTCGGGCACGACCAGGATGTCGGGGTCGCCGGCCACCGGCGACTGGATGCCCTTGATCGCCGCGGCATGCGCCGAGATGGCGTTGTCGAAGGCCAGCGGCCCGTCGATGATGCCGCCGGTGATCTGCCCGCGGTCGGCCATCTTGCACAGGGCGGCGGCGTCCAGCGTGCAGGGCATCTTCGAGCTGACGCTCTCCACCGCCGCCAGCACCGCCACCTTGGGCCGTTCGCGGCCGAGCACGCGCGCCAGGTCGATGGCGTTCTGCACGATGTCGACCTTCTCGTCCAGCGTGGGGTTGACGTTGATCGCCGCGTCGGTCACCAGCAGGGGCTTGTGGTACATCGGGACGTCGAAGCGGAAGACATGCGACAGGCGCCGCTTGGTGCGCAGCTCGGGGCGGGCGAGCACGGCCTTGATCAGCTCGTCGGTGTGCAGGCTGCCCTTCATCATCGCCTGCACCTCGCCGGCCGCGGCCATCTCGGCGGCGCGCTGCGCGGCGGCGTGGCTGTGGCGCACATGCTCGATGTACACCGAGCTCAGGTCCAGGCCGGCCTCCTCGGCCACTGACAGCAGCCGATCGCGCGGCCCCACGATCACCGGGGTGAACAGGCCGTGTTCGGCCGCGTCGAGCGCGGCCCGCAGCGAGCTGGCATCGCAGGGGTGGACGATGGCGCAGCGCAGCCGGTCGTGCCGCGACGCCTGCAGCAACAGGCTTTGCACCCCCGCGCCGGCGTCGAACACGCTCATGCGCAGCCCGCGTGCGCGCTCCACCCGGTGCTTGCGCAGCGGGGCTTGCACGACCGCCTCGCCCAGCATCAGCTCGGTGCCGTTCTTTCGGCGCACGACGCAATCCAGCGTGACCTGCGAGGTGCCGGGATCCTTGGCGGTGATGCGCACCGAGATCTCGAGGTGATCGCCCGCGTGTGCCGGCTCGATGAAGCGCATGCGCTGCGCCACGTACACCGTGCCCGGGCCGGGGAAGACCGTGCCCAGCAGCGTGGACACCAGCGCGCCGCTCCACATGCTCTGCACCGTGCGCCCCTGCAGACCCTCGGAACGGGCGTAGGCCTCGTCCAGGTGGGTCGGGTTCATATTGCCGGTCACGGCGGCGAAGCTGTTGATATCGGCCTCGGTGACCACGCGCGTGATGGTCGCCCCGTCGCCGATGGCCAGCTCATCGAAGGTATGGTTCTGCAGCCACTCTTGTGTGGAGTCGGCACTCATGGGGCGGTTTCCTTCGTCAGGTCAGGGGTTTGCAGGGGTGCAGCCAGTTCTCGCGCCGCGGCGGCCAGCGTGGCCGGCGCCGCGTCGGGCAGTTCGATCACCGGGGCCTTTTCGTAATCGGCGAAATGGCTGCGCATCGAGCGCTCGTAGTTCGGGTCGTAGTGCAGCGTGAGCAGTTCTTCCACCACCGGCGCGAGCCTGCCGGCGCGGGCCTCCATCTGCCAGCGCGCCACGACGGCCGCGCCGCGCAGCTCGCGCAGCGACTCCAGCCGCGTGCAGAAGCTCTCGACGTCGGCCACGAAGTGCGCGTAGTCCTGCAGCAGGAAGGCCACGCGCGACGCCAGCGGCATCTGCACGCGCACGCAGGGGGCGGCGCGCAGCCGCTCCAGCAAGGCTTCGGGCACGCGCAGGCGGCCGATGGTGCGGCTCTCGCCTTCGACGAATACTGCGCGCGCCGCATCGAAGCCGCGCAGCGCCTGCCAGAGCTGGGTCTCGAAGGCCTTCTGCGAAGGCTGCGGCTGCCCGGGCAGCGGGCCCAGCACCGAGCCGCGGTGGCAGGCCAGCCCTTCCAGGTCGAGCACCTGGGCGCCTTGCTCGCGCAGCGCCTGCAGCAGCCGGCTCTTGGCCGAGCCGGTGCGGCCGCAGACCGGGTGCAGTTCCAGCCGGGCGGGTTGAGTCTGGAGCTCGGCGATCACCGCGCGGCGGAAGGCCTGGTAGCCGCCGTCGAGCACGTGCACGGTGAAGCCGATGGCGTCGAGCACGCTGGCCAGGGCGCCCGAACGCTGGCCCCCCCGCCAGCAATAGAGCAGCGGCCGCCAGCCGCGTTCGAGCGCAGCGACATGGGTTTCGACATGGTGCGCGATATTGCGTGCCACCAGCACCGCGCCATGCTTGCGCGCCGCAAAGGGCGAGACCTGCGCGTACTCGGTGCCTATGAGGTGGCGTTGCTCGTCGTTCAACGAAGGCCAGTTCTCGGCCCCCGGCAGGTGGTCTTCGGCGAACTCGCTTTCGCTGCGCACGTCGATCACGGTATCGAATTCGGCCAGCCGGGCGAGCGCCTCGGTGGCGGTGATGCGGCGCAGCCCCATGGGTTGGACGCGCGCTAGGCCGCCGGCGAGGCCAGCGCGTCGAGCAACTCGGTCTCGATGCGCAGCTGCGCCTTGGGTTGCTGCAGCGCCGCGCCGTCGACGAGGAAAGTGTCCTCGACACGTTCGCCCAGCGTCGTGATCTTGGCCAGCTGCAGGTTGATGTGGTGGCGCGCCAGCACGCGCGCGACGGCGTAGAGCAGGCCGGGGCGGTCGCTGGCCGTCACGGCGAGCAGCCAGCGCTGGGCGCGTTCGTCGGGCGCCAGCGAGACGCGCGGGGTGACCGGGAACGAACGCACGCGGCGCGAGACGCGGCCGCTGCGCGGCTCGGGCAGCGGCCCTTCGGAGGCCAGGGCCTGCGCGGCCTGCGTCTCCACCAGGGAGATCAGGTCGCGGTAGTGCATGTCCGGCTCGCCCGCCGGGCCGCCAGGCAGCAGCTGCGAAGCCGCCACCTGGAAGGTGTCGAGCGCGAAGCCGGTGCGCGTGGTGTGGATCTTGGCGTCCAGGATGCTGAAGCCGGCGGCGTCGAAATAGCCGCAGATGCGCGCGAAGAGGTCGGGCCGGTCGGGCGTGTAGACCAGCACCTGCAGGCCGTCGCCCACCGAGGACAGCCGGGCGCGCACGATGGGCACGGGTGTCTGCAGGTGGCGCCACAGCGCGCGCGCGTGCCAGGCGATGTCCGCGGCTTCATGGCGGGCGAAGTAGCTCACCTCCAGCGTCTTCCACAGCGGCTCCTCGGTGCCCGGCAGGGCCGAGTGCAGGGCCAGGTTGTGGAGCGCCTCCTGCTTGCGCGCTTCGATCTCGGCGGCGAGGTTGGGCCGCTCGCCGCCCAGCGCACGCAGCGTCAGCCGGTACAGGTCTTCCAGCAGCTTGCCCTTCCAGGCGTTCCACACCTTGGGGCCGGTGCCGCGGATATCGGCCACGGTCAGCAGGTACAGCCCGACCAGGGTGCGCGGCGTGCCCACCTGGCGTGCGAAGGCGGTGATGACGTCGGTGTCGGAGAGGTCTTCCTTTTGCGCCATGCGGCTCATCGTGAGGTGGTGCCTGACGAGGAACTCGATGAGCTGCGCGTCCTCGCGGCTCACGCCGTGGTCGCGGCAGAAACGGCGCACTTCGCGGGCACCGAGCTCGGAGTGGTCGCCGCCACGACCCTTGGCGATGTCGTGGAACAGCGCGGCCACGTAGAGCACCCAGGGTGGGTCCCATTGCGCGGCGAGCTGGCTGCACATGGAGTACTCGTGCGCGTGCTCGGGGATGAAGAAGCGGCGCATGTTGCGCACCACCATCAGGACATGCTGGTCCACGGTGTAGACATGGAACAAGTCGTGCTGCATGCGTCCGACGATGCGGCGGAATACCCACAAGTAGCGTCCGAGCACCGAGGTCTGGTTCATCAGCCGCAGGGCATGCGTCAGGCCCTGCGGCTGGCGCAGGATCTCCATGAACAGGGCGCGATTGGCCGGGTCGCGGCGGAAGGCCGAGCCCATGACCTCGCGCGCGTTGTACAGCGCACGCAGGGTGCGCGCCGAGAGCCCCTGCAGCCCGGGCGTGCGCTCGAAGACGAGAAAGGTCTCCAGGATGGCGTGGGGGTCGTGCAGGTAGAGGTCGTCGCGGGCCACTTCGAGCATGCCGGCGCGGTCGAAGAAGCGCTCGTTGATTGGCCGCATGGGCGCCGCGCCCGAGCCGTTGATGCGCTCCTCGATATTCAGCAGCAGGATCTGGTTGAGCTGCGTCACCGCCTTGGCGGCCCAGTAGTAGCGGTGCATCAGCACCTCGGAGCAGAGCTGGTCCCGGGTGGTCTTGTAGCCGAAGCTCTCGGCCACGGCGGTCTGCCGGTCGAATACCAGCCGGTCTTCGCGGCGGGCGGCCACCAGGTGCAGCCGAGCCCGGATGAGCTTGAGCGCACCCTCGTGCTTGACGAGCTGGCTGGCCTCGAAGGGCGTGATCAGCCCCTTGGCGGCGAGTTCGCCCCAGGTGCGGCCCAGGCCGGCGGCGCGCGCCACCCAGATCAGCACCTGCAGGTCGCGCAGGCCGCCGGGGCTTTCCTTGCAGTTGGGCTCCAGCGCATAGGGCGTGCCTTCGTACTTGACGTGGCGCTGCTGCATCTCCAGCGTCTTGGCGCGCAGGAAGGCGCGTGGGTCCAGGGCCTCGTCGTGGGCCTGGCGAAAGTGCGTGAACAGGCGCCGCGCGCCGCAGATGCGCCGCGCTTCCAGCAGCGCCGTCTGCACCGTCACGTCGCGGGCCGATTCAGCCAGGCAATCGGCCACCGTGCGCACCGAAGAGGCGATCTCGAGCCCGATGTCCCAGCAAGCGGCGAGGAAGCGCTCGACCGCCACACCCAGGCCGCCCTCGTGTGCCGAGGGCAGGAGCACCAGCACGTCGATGTCCGAATAGGGGAACAGATCGCTGCGGCCGTAGCCGCCCACCGCCACCAGTGCCGCGCCTGCGGGCATCTCGCTGCCGGCCCAGAGTTCGGCGAGGATGGCGTCCACATGGCGACTCAGCCCTTTGGTCAGCTGCGAGGCGGCGGGCGCGGTGGCGCGGGAGTCGCGAAAGTGCGCCAGCAGGGCGGCCTTGCCGTCGCGGAAATGCGCGCGCAGCGCCGCCACTTGGCCCGGTGCAGGGTGGGGCTCCCCGACCAGCGCGGACATGGGCTCAACCACTCAGGGCGTGGTGGCGAGCGCCAGGGCCTGGCCGTAGCCGGCGCTCGCGAAGGCCGGGGCCGGCGGGCTGCCGGCCGACACGGTGAGCACCTCGTAGCCGGTTTCGGTGACGAGCACGGTGTGTTCCCACTGCGCCGAGAGCGAGCGGTCGCGCGTGACGATGGTCCAGCCGTCGTAGGGACGGTTGCCGCGGCGGTCTTCCTTGATCTCGCGGCGGCCGGCGTTGATCATCGGCTCGATGGTGAAGATCATTCCCGGGAGCAGTTCTTCCAGCGTGCCCGGCCGGCCGTAGTGCAGCACCTGGGGCTCCTCGTGGAAGCGCGCGCCGACGCCGTGCCCGCAGAATTCGCGCACCACCGAGAAACCCGCCCCTTCGGCAAAGCTCTGGATGGCGTGGCCGATGTCGCCCAGCCGCGCGCCGGGCCTGACCTTGGTGATGCCCTTCCACATGGCTTCGAACGTCACCTGGCACAGGCGCCGCGCCGCGATCGAGCCCTCGCCCACGAGGTACATGCGGCTGTTGTCACCATGCCAGCCGTCCTTGATGACGGTGACGTCGATATTGACGATGTCGCCGTGCTTCAGCGGCCGCGCGTCGGGGATGCCGTGGCAGACCACGTCGTTGAGCGAGGAGCACAGAGAGGCCGGGTAGGCCGGGTAGCCCGGCGGCTGGTAGCCCAGCGTGGCCGGGACGCCGCCCTGCACCTTCACCATGTGCTCGTGCGCCAGCCGGTCGATCTCCAGCGTGGTGACGCCGGCGCGCATATGCGGCGCGAGCATGTCCAGCACTTCGGAGGCCAGGCGGCCGGCCTGGCGCATGCCCTCGATCTCGGCCGCGGTCTTGATGGAAATTGCCATCGAACGATTATCCCACTGGCCTCTAAAATCGGTCCTTCTCCCTCGCCCTGACCGGGACTGCATGAGCGCCACGCCCCTCCATCTGATGCACTTCGAGGGCGGTGACGCCCTCCCGGATTTTCGCGCCCGGGCGCTGCTGACGCGGCTGCAGGCCGCCTGCCCACGCGTCACCGGTGTGGCCGCGCGCCACGTGCACTGGGTGGCTTTCGACGCCGCGCCCGAGCGCGCCACGCTGGCCAAGCTGCAGGCCCTGCTGAGCTACGGTGACCCCTACGCAGGCCGCACCACGGGTGAGCTGGCCGTGGTGATGCCGCGCCTGGGCACCGTGTCGCCCTGGGCCAGCAAGGCCAGCGACATCGCGCGCAACTGCGGCTTGCCACTCCACCGCGTCGAGCGCGTCACCGAATTCCGCCTCGCGCTTGATCCCGGCCTGCCCGGACTGCCCGGCGCGGCCAGTCCGCTGCAGGCCGGCGAGCGCGCGGCCGTGGCGGCGCTGTTGCACGACCGCATGACCGAGAGCGTGGCCTTCGAGCGCGGGGCCGCGGCCCACCTCTTCGACATTCAGCCGGCCGCGCCGCTGGTCCATGTGGACGTGCTCGGGCTGGGGCGGGCCGCGCTGGCGGCGGCCAACGTCGAGTTCGGCCTGGCGCTCTCTAGCGACGAGATCGGCTATCTCGCCGAAGCCTTCATGGCCCTGGAGCGCAACCCTAGCGATGTCGAGCTGATGATGTTCGCCCAGGCCAACAGCGAGCATTGCCGGCACAAGATCTTCAACGCCCGCTTCAGCATCGACGGCGTGGCGCAGCCGGACTCGATGTTCGGCATGATTCGCCACACCGAGAAGACCTCGCCGCAGCACACGGTGGTGGCCTACGACGACAACTCGGCGGTGATGGAAGGCGGCCCGGCCGAGCGCTGGCTGCCTCAGGGCTGCACCGCCGCGCCGCGCTACGCCGCGCGCGAAGAGACCACCCACGTGCTGATGAAGGTGGAAACGCACAACCACCCGACCGCGATCTCCCCCTTCCCGGGCGCCAGCACCGGTGCGGGTGGCGAAATCCGCGACGAAGGCGCCACCGGCCGTGGCGCCCAGCCCAAGGCCGGCGTGACCGGCTATTCGGTGAGCCACCTGCACCTGCCCGGGCTGCCCGGCTTGTCCGGGCCCGACCGTCCCGAGCCCTGGGAGCGCGACCCGGTGGGCAAGCCCGAGCACATCGCCAGCGCGCTGCAGATCATGATCGACGGGCCGCTGGGCGGCGCCGCGTTCAACAACGAATTCGGCCGGCCCGCCCTGGCCGGATATTTCCGCGTTTTCGAACAGGTCGTGGCCGGCGTGCGGCGCGGCTATCACAAGCCGATCATGATCGCCGGCGGGCTGGGCGCGATCAGCGCCAGCCAGGTCAAAAAGCTCCCCTTCGGCCCCGGCACCTTGCTCGTGCAGCTCGGCGGGCCGGGCATGCGCATCGGCATGGGCGGCGGTGCGGCCAGTTCGATGGCCGCGGGCAGCAACACGGCGTCGCTGGACTTCGACAGCGTGCAGCGCGGCAACCCCGAGATCCAGCGCCGCGCCCAGGAGGTCATCAACCACTGCTGGAGCCTTGGAGCCCCCATGCCCCCCGAGGGGGAAGGCGCGTCTTCGGAGCGGCCGGGCGCCGCGCCAGGCGAGGACAACCCGATCCTGGCCATCCACGACGTGGGCGCGGGCGGCATCAGCAATGCTTTTCCCGAGCTGGTGGACAGTGCCGGCCGCGGCGCGATCTTCGACCTGCGCCGTGTGCCGCTGGAAGAGAGCGGTCTGGCGCCCAAGGAAATCTGGTGCAACGAGAGCCAGGAGCGCTATGTGCTGGCCATCGCGCCCGAACGGATGCCGATCTTCGAGCAGATGTGCGCGCGCGAGCGCTGCCCCTACGCCGTCGTCGGCGTGGCCACGGCCGAGCGCGAGCTGGTGCTGGAGGACGGGCCCGGCGGCGAGCGCGTCATCGCCATGCCCATGGACGTGCTGCTGGGCAAGCCGCCCAAGATGCAGCGCGACGTGCAGCGCGTGGCACGCAGCGAAGCCCCGCTGCAGCTCACCGGCGTGAAGCTCGAACAGGTGATGCTGGACGTGCTGCGCCACCCCACGGTGGCGAGCAAGCGCTTTCTCGTGACCATCGCCGACCGCAGCGTGGGCGGCTTGAGCCACCGCGACCCGATGGTCGGCCCGTGGCAGGTGCCGGTGGCCGACTGCGCGGTGACGCTGGCCGACTTCAGCGGCCTGCGCGGCGAGGCCATGGCCCTGGGCGAACGCACGCCGCTGGCCGCGCTGGACGCGCCGGCCTCGGGCCGCATGGCGGTGGGCGAGGCCATCACCAACCTGCTGGCTGCGCCCATCGAACTCAGCCGCGTGAAGCTCAGCGCCAACTGGATGGCGGCCTGCGGCGAGCCCGGCGAGGACGCAGCGCTCTACGACACCGTAAAGGCCGTCGGCCTGGAGTTGTGCCCGGCCCTGGGCATCGGCATCCCGGTGGGCAAGGATTCGCTGTCGATGCGCACGAAGTGGGGCCAGGGCGAAGAGGCCAGGCAGGTCACCGCGCCGGTTTCGCTCATCGTCACTGCCTTTGCCACGCTGGCCGACGTGCGTGGAACGTTGACGCCGCAACTGCAGCCGGGCGACACCACGCTCATCCTCATCGACCTCGGGCAGGGCCGCATGCGCATGGGCGGCTCGATGCTGGCGCAGGTGCTGGGCCAGTTCGGTTGTCACCTGAAGGACGGCGTGCCCGACCTCGACGACGCCCAGCAGCTCAAGTCGCTGGTGACCGCGATCAATGCGCTGCGCGCGCAGGGCTGGCTGCTGGCCTACCACGACCGCAGCGACGGCGGCCTGTGGGCGGCGGTCTGCGAAATGGCCTTCGCCGGCCAGCGGGGCGTGAGCCTGAACGTCGACATCCTCGTCACCGAGGGCGACGGCATCGCCGACAGCCGCGCCGAGCATGGCGACACCAAGAATTGGGCCGGCCAGGTGGGCGAGCGCCGCAACGAGCTCACGCTCAAGGCCTTGTTCAACGAAGAGCTGGGCGTGGTCATCCAGGTGCCCTCGATCTTCGGCACCGAGGTCGTGGCCACCTTGCGCGAGCACGGCCTGGCCCGCCACACGCATTTCATCGGCAAGACCAACGACCGCCATGTGGTCGAGGTCTGGCGCGACGCCCGCTGCCAGTCCAGTGCGCCGCTGCAGGCCTTGCAGCAGCAGTGGGACGAAGTGAGCTGGCGCATCGCCCGCCAGCGCGACAACCCGGCCTGCGCCGATGCCGAGCACAGGGTGGCAGGGGCGGGCGACGATCCGGGTCTGCACCTGCATCTCACCTTCGACCCCGCCGCCGCACCGGCGGTGCACACCACGCGGCCCCGGCTGGCCATCCTGCGCGAGCAGGGCGTGAACTCGCAGGTCGAGATGAGCTACGCGATGGCGCAGGCCGGCTTCGATACCTTCGACCTGCACATGAGCGACCTGCAGTCGGGTGGCGCCCGGCTGGAGCAATACCAGGGCTTCGTGGCCTGCGGCGGTTTCAGCTATGGCGATACGTTGGGCGCGGGCGAGGGCTGGGCGCGCGCCATCCTTTTCAACCCGCAGCTGGCCGAGCAGTTCCGGGCCTTCTTCAGCCGCGGCGACACCTTTGCCCTGGGCGTATGCAACGGCTGCCAGATGATGGCGGCGCTCAGCCCGCTCATTCCCGGCGCGTCGGCCTGGCCCAAGTTCACGCGCAACCGCAGCCAGCAGTTCGAGGCGCGGCTGTCGCTGGTGGAGGTGCTCGAGTCGCCGAGCCTGTTCTTCGCCGGCATGGCGGGCAGCCGCATGCCCATCGTCGTCTCGCACGGCGAGGGCTTTGCCGACTTCTCGCAGCGCGGCGACGCGGCAGCCGTGCTGCGCGCCATGCGTTTCGTCGACCACCACGGCCGGCCCACCGAAGCCTATCCGTTCAACCCCAACGGCAGCCCGGGCGGGCTGACGGCGGTGACCACGGCCGACGGCCGGTTCACGGCCCTGATGCCGCACCCGGAGCGGGTGTTCCGCAACCTGCAGATGAGCTACCGCGCCGGCGGCGACATCGCCGCGCCCAGCCCCTGGATGCGCATGTTCCACAACGCCAGGCGCTGGCTGGCCTGAGCGCCGCGGTGCCCGGCTTGCCTGGTCCTAGCGCTCGGGCGCCAGCGTGCGTGCGATGAACAGCAGCTGCGCGGCGAAGTAGAAATCGGCGTTCTCGCGCCGCGCGAAGCCGTGGCCCTCGTTGTCGGCCAGCAGGTACCACACCGGCGTGCCGCGGGCCTGCAGGCGGCGCACGATCTGCTCGCTTTCCGTCCAGGGCACGCGGGGGTCGTTGCGGCCTTGCACCACCATCAACGGGCGGGTGATCTTGTCGGCGTGGGTCAGCGGTGAGATGCCCTGCAGGAATGCGCGCATGGTGGCGTCGCGCTCGTCGCCGTACTCGACCCGGCGCAGGTCGCGGCGGTAGCTTTCGGTGTTCTCCAGGAAGCTCACGAAATTGCTGATGCCCACCGTGCTCGATGCCCCGGCGATGCGCCCGGCCAGCCGCGTGCTGGCTGCCAGCGCCATATAGCCGCCATAGCTGCCGCCCATCACCAGCACGCGGGCGGCGTCCAGGCGCGGCTGGGTGGCGACCCAATCGATCGCGCTGCCCATGTCCTTGACCGAGTCCTCGCGCAAGCCGCCGTTGTCGAGGTCGAGGAAGGTCTTGCCGTAGCCCGAGGAACCGCGGACGTTGGGTTGCAGCACCGCCACGCCGAGCTCCTGCGTCAGGTAGTTCAGCCGCCCGATCCAGCCCTGCTTGGCCTGGGATTCGGGGCCACCATGCATCACCATCACCACCGGCCGACGGCCGGTGAAACGCGCCGGCGGCAGGTTCAGCACGCCGCTGATGGTGCGCCCGTCGAAGCTCTTCCAGCGCACGATGCCCGGCTCGGGCAGGCTGGCCAGGTCCAGCCCCTCGGTGCCCACCGGGTGCGTCCAGGCCGTCACGGTACCGCGGGCCAGATCGAGCGTGTGGATCTGCGAGGGCCCTTGCGCGCTATTGACAACTAGCGCCAGTTCGTCGGCCGCAGGGTGGAAGGCGCCGCGCGTGATGCTGCCGCCGGGCAAGGCCGGCAGGGGCCAGGCCGCGCCGCTGGCGGGGTCCAGCAGCCGCACCTCGTCGCGGCCGTCGGCGTTGACGATGACGGCCATGCGGCGGCCGTCGTGGCTGGGTTCTGCGCCGTGAACGTCCCACGGAGTGTCCGCCGTGAGGCGCTGGAGGGCGCCGCTGGCCAGGTCCAGCCGCATCAGCTCGCGGAACTCGCCCGCCCGGTCGCTGGTGAAGAAGAGCTGGCGGCCGTCGCGCGACCAGGCGTGCGCGAAGTGGCTGGCGCGCAGCGCCTCGGTGGGCGCGGGCAACACGCGCCGGCGCTGGCCGCTGGCCAGATCGACGAGCCAGACCTCGGATTCGGTCGCCGATACATAGCGCGTCAGTGCGAGCTGGCTTTCGTCGGGCGAGACTTCACCTCCGAACCAGCCCCCGCCGGGCAGCTCGGCCACGACGCGCCGCGTCGCCGGGTTGAGCGGGTCAAGCGGGTCGAACAGGCTGAGCGTCGTGGCGACGTCGCCGCGCCGGCCCGCCGCGGCCGTGCGGTCCAGCGGCACCGAAGCCACCAGGGCGAGCGAGCGGCTGCGAACCCAATCGACCCAGGCGTGGCGTTGCCCGTCGGGCGTGATCTGCATGGTGCTGCGCGTCTCGGGGTCGAGCCGGAAGAGCTGGTAGGCCTCGTCGCCGCCGCTGCCGCGCGCGAAGACGATATAGCGCCCCTGGCGTGGCTCCCACTGCGCACTGGTCACGGGGTCGCGGCCGTCGGTCAGGGGTTCGGGCGCGGCCAGCGGCGACCGCAGGCGAAAGAGCTGCGTCGTGCTGGCGTCCGGCGCACGGTGCGCCACCAGCATCTCGCGCCGCGTGGGGTGCCAGTCGACGAAGGCATGGCCGGCCACGCGGTTGTAGCGCTGTGCGCTCTCCAGCAGGGCGACCGGTATGGGGGGCACGCCCTCCAGGCGCAGCGCCGGCGGCGGTGTGAGTGTGGGTACCGTGGCACAGCCGGCCAGGGCGGCGATCGCCACCGCGGTGGCGATCGCTTGCAGCAGACACGAAGAAGGTTTCATGCCGGCATCGTAGCCGGCATGGTTCGACCCGCGGCTCAGCTCACCTGCTCGATGCCGGCAATCGCCCAGGGGCGGCTGTCGTCATGCGGCTTGGCCAGGTGCCAGACTTCGTTGAAGTCGGTCGCCGCAGCACCTTTTTCCTCCACCACCTGGCCGTGGAAGCGCACGCTGACCACCTGACGCTCGGCCTCGTTGGCGACGTCCAGCACTTCGGCCTCGACCTTGACCACGTCGGTCTGCTGTGCCGATGGGCCGCGCTCCTGCAGGTCCAGGCGCAGCGAGGCGAACAGCTCGGGCGTGGTGAAGCGGCGCAGGTCGTCGAGATCGGCGGTGTCGTTCGCGGCCTGGAGGCGGATGAAGATCATCTTGGCCGTGCGTGCGAAGCCCTCGGAATCGAAGGTGGCGGGAACGAAGGCGCGCGCGATGGCCGGCGTTTCGGCAGTGACCGGCGGCTGCGCCGAGGGCGCTGCCGCGGTGGCGCCAGCCGTTGCGTCGGGCGCGTCGGGCGCGCTGCGCGCGAAGGGGGGCTCGACCTGCGGCTGCACCGGCGGCCAGGCCGCGCGCGGTGCCGAGCCCGCCGCGCCCGCGCCGGCCAGCGCCGGTGCGCGTGCGCCAGGGCCGAAACGGCGCAGCAGGAACATCACGCCGAATACGGCCGCGCCGGCCAGCAGCGCGAACATCACGAAGTTGGCCAGCCCTGCGCCCATGCCGAGGTGGCTCATCAGCGCGGCCAGGCCCAGCCCGGCCGCCAGGCCGGCCAGCGGCCCCATCCACGAGCGCTTGGGCGCAGCTGCGGGGGCGGCCGCGGCGGCACCCGGCGCCGTGGGTGCGGCTTGCTGGGCGGGTTTGGCCGGTGTCGCGTCGGGCGCCGTGCGCGCAGGCATGCTGCGCTGCAGGCCGGAGGATTTGCCGCCACCCAGGCGCTTGGCCGTGGCGTCGGTGGGAACGGCGGCGGTGGCGATGGCCACCGTCAGGGCACCGATCAACCAGAGTTTCATCTTGTCGTTTCCTTGGCTTGTGGTCGAAAAAACGCGGCATGCAGGCCGCTGCGCAGGGCGCGAGTGTGACTCAAGTTCCCGACATGGGGGTGGTTGCGTCGTGCACAAGTCCGGCTGCGCCATTGCGCGCAGCGTGCGCGGGCGCGGCGGGGGTTACGGCCGCGGCGCTTTTCAGGCCCAAAGCCCTCTCGCCAAAGGGCAGAATTGCAGCGATGCCGTCCCGCCGCGCCCGCTACATGATCGTCTTGACCCTGGCTGCGGCCGGCGCGGCTCAGGCTCAGTACGACCAGGCCTTCGAGCGCGACCTCTTCAAGACCCGCTTCGAGCAGGAGGTGAAGTTCCGCGCCGCGGCCATCCACGTGGCTTGGGGGGCCGAGGCGCTGTGCGACGCCACGACGCAGATCGAGCCCTTCGTGCTGCTCTCGGTGTACTCGATGCGCAGGCGGCTGTCCGACGCCGATCTGAAGCTGTTCCGCGAAGTCACGGGCATGGACGCGAAGTGGCGCGTGGTGTGGGCCGACGAGGGCGCACCCGACGAGCTGAAGCTGCGCGACGTGGTCACCGCCGTGAACGGCCGCCCCTTGCCCGCCGGCGGCACGCGCATGGAGATGGCGGCGCTGTTTCGCGGCGGCTCGATGATGTCCAACGACGACCAGGGCTTCTGGGACGTGATGCTGCAGGCGCGCCAGGAGGCGGCGGCGGGCAAGCCGATGGTGTTGACGCTGGAAGGCGGACGCAAGCTCGAGGTGGAGACGCAAAAGGGCTGCGCCGGCAGCGTCACGGCCAGCGCCTTCGACAATGACCCGGACACGTTCTGGCGCCAGGGCAACAAGCGCGTCAAGATCCCCGCCAACGCGATGATCGAGGCGCGCAGCACGGATGAATTCCGCTGGTTGGCCGCGTTCGGTACCTACTTCCAGGCGAGCAAGACCGCCATCGCGGCGGTGCAGCGCACCGAGGGCGTCAGCTCGGGGTTTCTCGTCGGGCAGATCCTGTCCATCGCCTTGCCCGGTGCCGGCATGCTGCTGTCCGCAGCCGAAGCCCAGGCCGAGCGGGCGATCGCGGTGGACGGCATCATCGGCGGCGCCGACTTGTTCGCCAACGAGGTGGTGGCCGCGCTGGGCGGCGACGCGGCGGCCGGCCTGCACCTGACGCAGCGCATGCTGGAGCAGGGCATGAAGGTCGACGCCGTGCTGATGGACGAATTCCGGCGCTCCAACGCGGCCGAGCATGCCCGGCGCATCAAGCTCCTGCAGGCAGCGCAGGCCGAGCGCGAACTCGCCGAAGCGCGGGCGCAGGAAGAAGCGCACAAGGCAGTCACCCGGGAAGCCCCGAAGCAGACCCTGCCGCCGAAGTGAGCCTTCGCGGCGTGCGCTTCAGGCGCCCATCAGGCGCCCATCAGGCGCCCCAGCCATTCGTGAATGGCGATGCGCGTGGCCTCGAAACCCGACACGCTGGGCAGCCAGTCCGACGCGCGCAGGGCGCCCCCCGTGGGCAGCCCCATGGGCGCAGGAACGAATTCCATGTGCAGGCCGGCGGCGGCGCGTTCGAAGTTGGCCAGCGAGCGCCGCATGTGGTAGCCGTGGGTCACGATCACGATGCGCGCGATGCCCTGCGGCTGCAGCAGCGCCACGGTCTTGACGGCATTCTCGTGGGTGTCGCGCGACTGCGCTTCCTGCCAGCGCAGGGGGCGGCCGAACTCGCGCTCGGCCACGCGGGCGGCGATCTCGGCTTCGGTGGGCCCGGGCTCGGCGCCGTGGGCGAGCCCCCCGCTGTAGCCCAGGGGCAGGCCCGTCTCGCGCGCCAGCCACAGGCCATAGCGCAGGCGTTCGATCGAGCGAGGCTGGAGCGTGGAGACACCGTATTCGGGCGCCAGCACGCGCCGCCCGCCGCCCAGGACGACGATCGCCGTCCTGGGGGCGTGCTTGAGCTCGGCGAGGTCGGATTCGCTCAGCGCCGGGGGCGGGCTCGTGAGCCAGAAGGTCAGGCCCCTGCCGACGGCGCTGGTGCTGCCCAGCCACAGGCCGAGCACGCCCAGCAGGATCAGCAGCCAGGCCAGCAGGCGGCGACGAAACATCAGCCGCGCGCCGACCAGCACCAGCAGCAACAGAGGCAAAGGGGGCAGCAGCAGTGACGACAGCAGCGGCTTCCAGCCCTCGATGCCCAGGGTGAGGAAGAGCTCGTTCATGGTGCCGGCCCGCCCGTTCAGCAGAAGGCCTGCAGGCCGGTCTGTGCGCGGCCCAGGATGAGGGCATGCACGTCGTGCGTGCCTTCATAGGTGTTGACCGACTCGAGGTTGACCATGTGGCGGATGACGTGGTACTCGTCGTGGATGCCGTTGCCGCCGTGCATGTCGCGCGCCATGCGGGCGATCTCCAGGGCCTTGCCGCAGCTGTTGCGCTTGACCAGGCTGATCATCTCGGGCGCCGCGCGGTCCTCGTCGAGCAGCCGCCCCACGCGCAGCACGCTTTGCAGGCCGAGCGTGATTTCGGTCTGCATGTCGGCGAGCTTTTTCTGGATGAGCTGGGTCTGGGCCAGCGGGCGGCCGAACTGCTGGCGGTCCAGCGTGTACTGGCGCGCGGCGTGCCAGCAGAACTCGGCGGCACCCAGCGCACCCCAGGCGATGCCGTAGCGCGCCTTGTTCAGGCAACCGAAGGGGCCCTTCAGGCCGTTCACGCCGGGCAACATCTGGGCCTCGGGCACGAAGACGTCTTCCATGACGATCTCGCCGGTGCTGCTGGCGCGCAGGCTCATCTTGCCTTCGATCTTGGGTGCCGAGAGGCCCTCCATGCCCTTGTCGAGAATGAAGCCGTGGATGCTCTCCTGGCCACCGACCTTGCCGTCCGGCCCTTCCTTCTTGGCCCAGACCACGAAGACATCGGCGATGGGGCTGTTGGTGATCCACATCTTGTTGCCCTTGAGCAGGTAGCCGGCCACGCCGTCGCGGGTCACGGGCCGGGCGCGCGCGAGCATGCTCGCCGGGTCGCTGCCGTGGTTGGGCTCGGTGAGGCCGAAGCAGCCCACCCATTCGCCGGTGGCCAGGCGGGGCAGGTATTTCTGGCGCTGGGCCTCGCTGCCGTAGGCGTGGATGGGGTGCATCACCAGCGAGCTCTGCACGCTCATGGCGCTGCGGTAGCCGCTGTCCACGCGCTCCACCTCGCGGGCCACGAGGCCGTAGCAGACATGGTTCAGGCCGGCGCAGCCGTAGCCTTCGATGGTGCTGCCCAGCAGGCCCAGCGCGCCCATCTCGTTCATGATCTCGCGGTCGAAATTCTCGTGTCGCGAGGCCATCAGCACGCGGGTCTGCAGCCGCTCCTGGCAATAGCTGTGGGCGGCGTCGCGCACGGCGCGTTCGTCGTCGCTGAGCTGGCTGTCGAAGAAGAAGGGGTCTTCCCAGTTGAACTTGCTGGCCATGGGCGCTTGCTCCGGATAATCCTCACAGTGTAAGGAGTCGGGCTGCCGCCCGGCTGAGGTTGTAGCGACAAGGAGCGTGAGCATGAATGAGCAAGCCATCACCCTGGGAGGCGGTTGCTTCTGGTGCCTGGAAGCGGTCTACGAGCTCGTCGACGGCGTGCGGGCCGTCGAGAACGGCTACTCCAACGGCCAGCTCGCGAACCCCAGCTACGAGCAGGTCTGCAGCGGTACCAGCGGCCATGCCGAGGTCGTGCGGGTGAGCTTCGACGCCGATCGCATCTCGCTGCGCGAGGTGCTCGAGATCTTCTTCCACATCCACGACCCGACCACGCTCAACCGCCAGGGCAACGACGCCGGCCCGCAGTACCGCAGCGGCATCTACCTGCACGACATGACCCAGGAGGCCGTGGCCCGCGAGGTGCTGGCCGAGGCCCAGGCGGCGCACGGGGGGCGGGTGGTGACGGAGCTGCAGCCCCTGGCGAACTACTCCCGGGCCGAGGCCTACCACCAGCACTACTTTGCCAAGCACCCGGGGCAGGGCTACTGCGCCGCGGTGGTGGCACCCAAGGTGGAGAAGTTCCGGCGCACCTTCAAGGCGCGGGTGCGCGGCTAGGCTGGACTAGTACAGCGAAGCGAAGGCGCTCGTCGGCTCGTCGAGATCCTGGAACATCGAATCCAGCCCGCGACGCAGCTTCTGGCGCCGCAGGCGGTGTTCGTTCTCGGCGCCCTCGAGGGCGGCGAATACCGGGGCGCGCAGCAGCCACAGATCGACCGGTTGTTCGGCACTGCGGATCTGGCAGCGCAGCCACTCGACGGCGGGCAGGCCGTCCAGTGCTTCGATGAAGCTGAGCTTGAGCGACACGAGGGCCTGGCGCGCGGCCAGGCGTGCGCCTCGATCGCCGGGCAGGCCTGCGCCCTGCAGCAGGGAGGGGGCGAACAGGCGGGGAGCGGCTTGGGGCATCACAGGGGCGCGAGTTGCGAACGCGGGGAGCGGGTCGGGAAATGGCGGCTGAGCCCGGCCAGGCGGTCTTCGGCCTCGGCCTGGCTGTGGGCCACGCCGACCACGCGGTAGACCTCGGCCCGCAGGTGCCAGAGATCGCGCAGCGAGTGCGTCTGATGGATGCGGTCGCGCAGGGCCTGGGCCTCCTCGAAGGCGACATCGGCCAGGGCGCCCAGGAAGTCCTCGCGAACGCCCCCCAGGCGGCTCGGCGAGGGCGCGGCGTCCTGCGGCGCGGGGGCCATCAGCCAGAACATCAGGCGCTGCCAGCCGCTGTCGGGCGCGGTGCGCAACGAGGGCGGACAGACCTCCATGCGCAGGCTGCTCGGTGCGGGCAGCGCGAAGCGCCGACCCCAAATGGACAGGTTCCAGCGCGAAACAACATGCAGCGACCTTGACATGGTTGTGATATCGGACACGGACGTGCAAACCTGAGCGGAATGGTCGCCCAGGCTCGCGCCGGTGAAGCCCGGAGAAAGGCGGCCTTGCGGGGTCACTTCCGTGCCGTGGCCCGGCGCAACCCCGGATGGCGCCGCGCCGTTGATCCTCTGAACAGGGCCCGGGCCTGCGCGCGCGCTGCGATCTGGCCGACCCGGCGCCGGTGCTGGTGGTGAAGCTGGCTCGCTGAACGCTTACGCGGTGGTGTGCGCGGCTACAGCGGGCCGAACTGCGCCTTGCGCTGCGCGGTGTATTCCCACCAGGGCCGCGGCGCCGCGCCCCGCATGAAGTCGGTGGCGGCCAGGAAAGTGTCGAGCACGCAGGGGTCTTGGCGCTTGCCGGTGGCATCGCACAGGCGGCGGTAGAGCGCAAACGCGTCTTGCTGCGCCAGCTCTGCCGGGTGCAGCACGCCGAGCAGGCGCAGGTCGGCGGCGATGGACGGACCGATGTTGGGCAACTGCTCGAGCTGCTCGCACTCGGCCGCCGAGCGCGCCTTGCGTGGCGGCGGGGCCTTGGGTGGGCGGATGGGCATGGCGGGTGCGGTGCGGGGCAATGGGGCGCAGACTGCAGCCATGGCTACATCAGCATGGTGTTGCGGATGAGGCCCACGGCGATGCCTTCGAGTTCGAAGTCCGCCGCATCCAGCGCCACGTGGATGGTCTTGAAATCCGGGTTCTCGGGGATCAGTTCGATGCCCTTGCTGGTGCGGCGCAAGCGCTTCACGGTGACCTCGTCGCCCAGCCTCGCGACCACGATCTGGCCGTTCTTGGCCTCTTTGGACTGCTGCACGGCGAGCAGGTCGCCATCCATGATGCCGGCGTCGCGCATGCTCATGCCGCGCACCTTGAGCAGGTAATCCGGGCGGCGCGGGAACATCGAGGCTTCCATCAGATAGGTCTGGTCGACATGCTCGACCGCCAGGATGGGGCTGCCCGCCGCCACGCGGCCGACCAGCGGCAGGCTGAGTTGCGCCAGGCTGGGCAGCGGCAGCATGTACTGCTTGCCCCAGGGCGCCAGGCGCGCCTCGGCCAGCGCGCGCAATGTGTCAGACTTCAAGCGGATGCCGCGCGAGGTGCCGCCCACGAGCTCGATCACGCCCTTGCGCGCCAGCGCCTGCAGGTGCTCTTCGGCCGCATTGGGCGAGCGAAAGCCGAGTTCGGCGGCGATCTCGGCCCGGGTGGGCGGGGCTCCGGTGCGTTCGATGGCGCTTTGCACCAGATCCAGGACCTGCTGCTGGCGGGCGGTGAGCTTGGGGCTTTCATCCATCAGGGTTCCGATCAAGTCACTGGTGGTTTATCCAGTGGCTGTATTTTCATCCAGAAAGAGCTGAAATGCAAAGGGCAAGCGGCGTGATCGTCATCCTGGGCACCGGCGGCACCATCGCCGGCACGGCGGCTAGCGACCAGGAGCACCTCGACTACCGCTCGGCGCAAATTGCCGTGCCCGCTCTCCTGGCCGCGGTGCCGGCGCTGCAAGGTTTGCCGCTCGAGACCGAGCAGGTCGCGCAAATCGACAGCAGCGACATGTCGCACGCCGTCTGGCAAAGCCTGGCGCAGCGCGTGGCGGTGCACCTGGCGCGGCCCGAGGTGCAGGGCGTGGTGGTGACCCATGGCACCGATACGCTGGAAGAGACGGCCTATTTCCTGCATCGCGTGCTGGCGCCCGCCAAACCGGTGGTGTTGACCGCGGCGATGCGCCCGGCCACGGCGCTGGGTGCCGACGGGCCGCAGAACCTGCTCGATGCCGTGACCGTGGCGCGCAGCCCCGGTGCGCAAGGCGTGCTGGCGGTGATGGCCGGCGACGTGTTCCAGGCGGCGGACCTGCGCAAGGCCCACACCTACCGGCTGGCCGCCTTCGAGGCCGGTGACGCGGGGCGGCTGGGCCGCATCGAAGCCGGCGTGCTGCGGCGCTTTCGGCCCTGGCCCCATGGCGATCAAGGCGATCAAGGCGAGGCGCTGGGGCTGGCCTGCATCGCAACGGCGCCCGAGACCTGGCCGCGCGTGGAGATCGTGCTCAACCATGCCGGTGCCGACGGCCGCGTGGTCGATGGGCTGCTCGAGCAAGGGCTGGACGGCCTGGTGCTTGCCGGCACGGGCAACGGCACGCTGAGCGCGGCACTCGAAGCGGCTGCGCTGCGCGCGCAGGAGGCCGGTGTGCGGGTGGTGCGTGCCAGCCGCTGCGCCTGGGGTGCGGTGCTCGGCGAGGGCCACGCCCTGCCCGGTGCGGGCAGGTTGAGCCCGGTGCAGGCGCGCGTGGAGTTGCTGCTCCAGTGCCTGGCGCCCGACGGAGCGCTCAGCCGGCCGCGGTGAGGGTTTCGATCTGGCTTTGCAGGGCCAGCCAGCGCTCTTCGAGCATCACGACTTCGGCGGCCGCATGGTTGAGCCGGCGGCCGGCCTCGGCGATCTCCGCGGCCGGGCGTTTGCCGGCCGAGAGAAACACTTCGAGCTCCAGGCGTTCGGCGGCCAGCTGGTCCAGCCGGGCGTCGATCTGCTGCACCTCCTGGCGCAGCGGGCGCGTGCGGTTGGCCAGCAGGCTGCGCGCGTTGGCCGCCTGCTTGCGATCGTCGCGGCGAGGCGGGGTCGGGGCGGGTGCGGCGGCGCGGGCCGGTGCCGGCAGCAGCGCCGGGGTGGGCGGCGCGGCCAGCTGCGCCCTGGGCACCGGCGGTGGCTCGGCGCCACGCGCCACGGCCCGCGAGACTTCGAGCAGCCAGCGCTGGTAGTCGTCCAGATCGCCGTCGAAGGGCTCCACGCCGCCGCGCGTGACGAGCCAGAACTCGTCGCAGACCTCGCGCAGCAGCGCGCGGTCGTGGCTGACCAGCATGACCGTGCCTTCGAACTCGTTGAGCGCAATGGACAAGGCCTCGCGCGTGGTCAGGTCAAGATGGTTGGTCGGCTCGTCGAGCAGCAGCAGGTTGGGGCGCTGCCACACCAGCATGGCCAGCACCAGGCGCGCCTTCTCGCCGCCCGAGAGCGAGCCCACGGCCTGGTTGACCATCTCGCCGGTGAAGCGGAACTGGCCCAGGAAATCGCGCAGTTCCTGCTCGCGCGCGGCCGGGCCGACATCGCGCGCCAGCCGCACCATGTGCATCAGCGGTCCGTCGTCGAGCTGCAGCACATCGAGTTCCTGCTGCGCGAAGTAGCCGATGACCAGGCCCTTGCCTTCGGTCATCCTGCCGGCCAGCGGCGCCAGCGCGTGGGCGATGGTCTTCACCAGCGTGGACTTGCCCTGGCCGTTGGCGCCCAGGATGCCGATGCGTTGGCCGGCCAGCACCGAGCGGCTGACGTTGCCGACGATGGGTGTCTTTCCATAACCGCACACCAGGCCGTCGAAACTCAGCATCGGGTTGGGCAGGCTCTGTGGCTCGCGGAACTCGAAGTTGAAGTCGCTGGCGGTGAGCACCGGCGCCAACTTTTCCATGCGCGCCAGCGCCTTGACCCGGCTTTGCGCCTGCTTGGCCTTGCTGGCCTTGGCCTTGAAGCGGGCGATGAACTTCTGCAGGTGCGCCACGCGGTCCTGCTGCTTGGAATAGGCCGCGGCGGCCAGCGTCAGGCGTTCGGCGCGCATCTCCTCGAAGGCGCTGTAGTTGCCGCCGTAGCGCGTGAGCGTGCATTCGTCCAGGTGCACCGTGACGCGGGTGATGGCGTCGAGAAACTCGCGGTCGTGGCTGATCACCACCATCAGCCCGTCGAAGCGCTTGAGCCAGGCTTCCAGCCACACCAGCGCGTCCAGGTCCAGGTGGTTGGTGGGCTCGTCGAGCAGCAGCAATTCGGCCGGGCACATCAGCGCACGCGCCAGTTGCAGCCGCATGCGCCAGCCGCCGGAGAAGCTGTTGACCGGCGCGTCGAGTTGTTCGACCTTGAACCCCAGGCCGAGCAGCAGCGCCTGTGCGCGGGCGCGGGCGTCGAAGGCACCGGCCTCGTCCAGCGCGAGGTGCGCGTGCGCCATGGCGTTGCCGTCGCCGCTGGCCTCGGCCGCGGCCAGCTCGGCCTGCGCGGCCTGCAGCGGCGTGTCGCCTTGCAGCACGTACTCGGTGGCGCCGTCGTCGGTCTCGGGCATGTTCTGCGCGACCTCGCCGATGCGCCAGCGCGGCGGGATCTCGACCTCGCCGGTGTCGGCATGCAGCCGGTTCGTGAGCATGGCGAAGAGGCTGGATTTGCCCGCACCGTTGCGCCCGATGAGGCCGACCTTCTCGCCCGGTTGCAGCGTCAGGTTGGCGCCCTGCAGCACGACCTTCACGCCGCGGCGCAGCGTGATGTTGCGCAGGGTGATCATGGCAAGTCGGCCTGCTCTATGAGCAGCACCTGGTCGTCGCCTGCGCTGGTGGGCAGCCAGACCAGCGGCAGGCGCGGGAAGGCGGCTTCGAAGTGCGCTCGCTCATGGCCGATCTCGAGCACCAATACCGCGTGCTCGGTCATGTGGCGCCGGGCCTGGGCGATCAGGCGGCGGACGAAGTCCATGCCGTCGACGCCTCCGTCCAGCGCCAGCGCCGGCTCGGCGCGGAATTCAGCAGGCAAGGCGGACATCGATGCTCGGTTCACGTAGGGCGGGTTGCAGAGGATGAGGTCGAAGCGCTCCGCGGAGCCCACGGCCGCCAGGCCGTCGCCCTGCGCCAGGGTGATGCGCTCGGCCAGGGCATGGCGTTCGACATTGCGCCGGGCCACCGCCAACGCGTCGGCAGACAGGTCCGTGGCCCGCACCTGCACCTCGGGCCAGGCCAGCGCGGCCAGCACGGCCAGGCTGCCGTTGCCGGTGCACAGGTCCAGCACCTGGCGCGTATCGGCCGAGAGCCAGGCGTCCAGCGTGCCGTCGGCCAGCGGCTCGGCGATGAGCGAACGCGGCACGATGACGCGCGCATCGACGTGGAAGGGCACGCCCTGCAGCCAGGCTTCGCCGGTGAGGTAGGCGGCCGGCTTGCGCGTGGAAATGCGTTCGCGCACCAGCGCCTCGATCGCCTCGGCCTCGCTCGACGTCACGGGGCGGTCGGCGTGTTCGTCCAGCGCTTCGAGCGGCAGGCCCAGCTTCCACAGCACCAGCCACGCGGCTTCGTCGAAGGCGTTGAGCGTGCCCTGCCCGAAAGACACGCCCGCGCTCTCCAACCGCGCGGCCATGCGCTCGACCATCTCGATCAAGGTCATCGAAGGAAGTTCGCCAGCGTGCGCCGGTAGACCTGGGTTAGCGGCTCGAGTGCCGCCACCGCCACCCATTCGTCGATCTTGTGGATGCTTTCGCCCACGACGCCGAATTCCATCACCTGCGGGCAGATGCGTGCGATGAAGCGGCCATCGGAGGTGCCGCCGGTGGTGCTGATCTCGGGCCGCAGGCTGCACTCGGCGTCTATGGCAGAGAGCAACGCGGCGCTGAGCGTGCCCGGCGCCGTGAGGAAGGGCTCGCCGCCCAGCGTCCAGGCGATCTCATGGTCGACCTGGTGCCTGTCCAACACCTCGGCGACGCGCTGGCGCAGGGTTTCGGGCGTGGACTGCGTGCTGAAGCGGAAGTTGAAATCCAGCACCAGCTCGCCCGGGATGACATTCAGCGCACCGGTGCCGGCGTGCACGTTGCTGACTTGCCAGCTGGTGGGCGGGAAGGCGGCATTGCCCTCGTCCCAGCGCGTGGCCGTCAGCTCGGCCAGTGCCGGCGCCAGCAGGTGCACCGGGTTGCGCGCCAGCTGCGGGTAGGCGATGTGGCCCTGGATGCCCTTCACGACCAGGCGGCCCGACAGCGTGCCACGTCGGCCGTTCTTCACCATGTCGCCGAGCTGGCGCACCGAGGTGGGTTCGCCCACCACGCAGGCGTCGAGCTTCTCGCCACGCTGGTGCAGGACTTCCACCACATGGCGCGTGCCGTGCAGCGCCGGGCCTTCCTCGTCGCTGGTGATGAGCAGCGCGACGCGGCCGGCGTGCTGCGGCTGTTCGGCTGCGAACTGCGTGGCGGCCACGGTCATCGCGGCCACGGCGGCCTTCATGTCGGCGGCGCCGCGCCCGTAGAGCCGGCCTTCGCGGATCGAGGGCACGAAGGGGTCGCTGGCCCAACGATCCAGAGGGCCGGGGGGCACGACGTCGGTATGGCCTGCAAGGACCAGCGTGGGGCCGGGCCGGCCGGCGTCGTGCACGGCCCACAGGTTGCTCACGCGCGCGGCGCTCGGGCCGGCGGGCAGCGATTCGCACCGGAAACCCGCCTCGCCGAGCGCCTGTGTCAGTAGGGCCTCGCAGCCGCCGTCGGCCGGCGTGACCGATCGGCACGCGATCAGCGCCTCGGCCAGGCGCAATGTCGGGCTCGTCATCGGCGGGTGCCTGTCCAGGTCGGCGTCAGCTCGGCGGCGCGCGTGTCGGGGGGGCGAACGTCGATGGTCATCTCGGTGAAGGTGGCCGTCTCGCTCTCTTCCTTCTTCGGGGCTGCCCGCGAGGCGGGTGCCAGCTCGTTCTGCAGCCGCCACAGCAGGTTGGTGGGCGAGTCGGCGTGGGCCAGGCCCTCGTCTCGCGAAATCACGCCTTCGCCGATGAGGCGTGCGATGTCGTGCTCGAAGGTCTGCGAGCCTTCGGCCAGCGATTTCTCCACGGCCTCCTTCACGCCGGAGAGGTCGCCCTTGTCGATCAGTTCGGAGATGAGCTTGGTGTTGAGCAGGATTTCCACCGCCGGGATGCGGCCGCCGGCGTTGGAGCGCAGCAATCGCTGCGAGACGATGGCGCGCAGACCCGAAGCCAGGTCGGACAGCAGCGTGGGCCGCGCCTCGGGCGAGTAGAACGACAGGATGCGGCCCAGCGCGTGATAGCTGTTGTTGGCGTGCAGGGTGGCCAGCACGAGGTGGCCCGACAGCGCGTACGACAGCGCCGAGCTCATGGTTTCGCGGTCGCGGATTTCGCCGATCAGGATGCAGTCGGGCGCCTGGCGCAAGGCATTCTTCAGCGCGATCTGCAGGCTTTGCGTGTCGCGCCCCACCTCGCGCTGGTTGACGATGCTCTTCTTGTTGCTGAAGAGGAATTCGATCGGGTCCTCGATGGTGAGGATGTGGCCGGTCATCTGCTGGTTGCGCCACTCCAGCATCGAGGCCAGCGTGGTGCTCTTGCCGGTGCCGGTGGCACCCACCATCAGGATCAGCCCGCGCTGGGCGATCACGAGCTGCGAGAGCAGCGGCGGCATGCCCAGCGAATCGAGCGTCGGGATGTCGAACGGGATGCAGCGGATCACCGCGGCGATGGAGCCGCGCTGCTTGAAGGCCGAGAGCCGGAAGCTGCCCACGCGTGGCACGCTGATGCCGACATTGAGCTCGCCGGTGTCCTCGAGCTCTTCCATCTGCTGCGGCGCCAGCATCTCGGCCAGCAATTGGCGCGTCTGGTGCGTGGCCAGGAGCTGGTCCGAGAGCTGCAGGATCTGGCCGTTGATCTTGATCAGGATCGGCGTATTGGCCGACATATACACGTCGGACGCACTCTTCTCCGCCATCAGGCGAAGAACGCGTTCAAGGTTGTTGGCCATCGTCGATTCCCCAGGGTTCGCGCGATGCGCTCAGGTGCGCAGCAGATCGTTGATGCTGGTCTTGGCGCGTGTCTGGGCGTCGACCTTCTTCACGATCACCGCGCAATACAGGCTGTGCGTGCCGTCGCTGGCGGGCAGGTTGCCCGAGACCACCACGCTGCCCGCGGGGATGCGGCCGTAGCTGACGGTGCCGGTGGCGCGGTCGTAGATCTTGGTGCTCTGGCCGATGTACACGCCCATGCTGATGACGCAGTTCTCCTCGACGATCACGCCTTCGACCACCTCGCTGCGTGCGCCGATGAAGCAGTTGTCTTCGATGATCGTCGGGTTGGCCTGCATCGGTTCGAGCACGCCGCCGATGCCCACGCCGCCAGACAGGTGGACGTTCTTGCCGATCTGCGCGCACGAACCCACGGCGGCCCAGGTATCGACCATCGTGCCTTCGTCCACGTAGGCGCCGATATTCACGAAGCTGGGCATCAGCACCACGTTCTTCGCCAGGTAGCTGCCGCGCCGCGCCACGGCCGGCGGCACGACGCGCACGCCCGAAGCGCGCATCTTCTCGTCGCTGACCTTGGTGAACTTGGTCGGCACCTTGTCGAAGAAGCTCAGGTCGCCGGCATGCATGAGCTGGTTCTCGCTCAGGCGAAAACTCAGCAGCACGGCCTTCTTCACCCATTGATTGACCACCCAGTCACCGACGCCGCGCTTCTCGGCCACGCGCAAGCGGCCGGCGTTGAGTTCGTCGATGACCTCTTCGACGGCTTCGCGCACTTCAGGGGCGTTCACGGCCGAGATTTCGGCGCGGGCTTCCCAGGCGAGGTCGATGACGGACTGGAGTTGGCTGCTCATCAGAGGCTTTCGGTGAAGGAGACGATGCGATGGGCGGCTTCGACGCATTCGGCCAGCGGGGCCACCAGGGCCAGACGGATGCGGCCCTGGCCCGGATTGGCGGGGCTCGCGCCCGGCACTTCGCGCGCCAGCAGGCGCCCGGGCAGCACCGCCACATTGTATTGAGCGAGCAGGCCGCGGGCGAAGGCGACTTCGTCGGCCTCGCCGGTGGCGCCCCTGGGGCCCGGCACGCCGGCCCAGAGATAGAACGCGGCGTCGGGCAGGGCCACGTCGAGGGCGCGCGCCAGCAGCGGCGTCACCTGCGCGAATTTGGCACGGTAGAGCTCGCGGTTGGCCCGCACATGCGCCTCGTCGTTCCACGCGGCGAGGCTGGCGCGCTGCACCATGCCGCCCATCGCACTGCCGTGGTAGGTGCGGTAGAGCAGGAAGGCCTTCATCAGCTCGCGGTCGCCGGCGACGAAGCCAGAGCGCAGGCCCGGCACGTTGCTGCGCTTGGACAGGCTGGTCAGCGCCACGAGATTGCGCAAGTCGTCGCGGCCGAGCGCCTTGGCGGCTTCCAGGCTGCCCAGCGGGGGTTCGTCGCCAAAGTAGATCTCGGAATAACACTCGTCGCTGGCGATGACGAAGCCGTGGCGGTCGCTCAGCTCGAACACTTGCTGCCACTCGGCCAGCGGCATCACCGCGCCGGTGGGGTTGCCCGGCGAGCACACATACAGCAGTTGCGTGCGCGCCCAGGTGGCCTGGCTCACGGCGCCCCAGTCGGCGGCGAAGTTGCGCTCGGGCAGGCTGGGCACGAAGTGGGTCTGGGCACCGGCCAGCAGCGCTGCGCCCTCGTAGATTTGATAGAAGGGATTCGGGCACACGACCGTGGCGCCGGGCTGCGTGGGGTCGATGACGGTCTGCGCCAGCGAAAACAGCGCCTCGCGCGAGCCATTCACCGGCAGCACCTGGGTGGCGGCGTCCAGCGCCACGCCGTAGCGGCGCTGCACCCAGCCGGCGATGGCCTCGCGCAGCGCCGGCTCGCCGGCCGTGGCCGGGTACGACGAGAGCAGGGGCAGGGCGCCCATCAGCGCTTCTTCGATGAGCGCCGGCGTGGCGTGCCTGGGCTCGCCGATGCCCAGGCCGATGGGCCGCAGGTGCGCCGGCGGCACGATGTCGCGCGTCAGCTCGCGCCAGCGCTCGAAGGGGTAGGGGTGCAGTCGCGCCAGCAGCGGGTTCATGCGCGGGATTATCCCGGAGGCCGTGCGCCCAAGGGGATTCGGCAGCACCCCGGAGCGCCCTTACGCGCCCCTCTAGCGTCCCTATAACGCCCCACGGCAGCCCGGCGCACCACAGCGGCAGGGCAGCCGCCCTTCGTGGTGGGTTTCGCCGTAGTCCACGGTGATCTCCTCGCCGGGCGCGATGGCGCGCAGCGCGTAGAACTCGACCCGGCCCTGGCGGATGCACAGCCGCGCGTTCGGCCGGCAGCTGTGGTTGGTATAGCGCATCGGGTCGGCCGACCGGCTGAAGTCGATCGCCGTCTTCGCCGAGACCTCGACGATCATGATGCGCTCGCTGCGCGTGGCGCGGATGCGCGCCTGCGCCACGCTGATGCTCTCACCGCGGATCTCGCCGATCTTCAGGCGCGGCGGGATGGCTTGGGCGGCGAACGCGCCCTGGCCGTCGATGCGGCTGGCCTGCACCGCGACGTCGAACTTCTGGTAAGCCGGGCGTGTCATGCCAGCCCCTCGTCCGCCGTGTACGCCGGACGATCCCCCAGGGGGATGCGGGCCGGCGTGGGGCGGCCCGGCGCTCGGCCCGATGCGATCCGACGTGACCATCACCCGGCAGGCAGCTCGACCCGCGGCGCCGGCTGCCAGCCCTTCTTGCGATGTTCGACCGTCACGAAAGTGCGGATGCCGCCGCGCACAAACCAGTCGGCGTGGATGCGCAGGAAGCGCGGGCGGATGGCCGCCACGAGGTCGTCGAGGATGGTGTTGGTGACACGTTCGTGGAACGCGCCCTCGTTGCGGTAGCTCCAGAAATACAGCTTCAGGCTCTTGAGCTCCACGCAGAGCTGGTCGGCGACGATCTCGATGGTGAAGTGCGCGAAGTCGGGCTGGCCGGTCAGCGGGCACAGGCAGGTGAACTCGGGCACGTCGAAGCGGATGACGTAGTCGCGCTCGGGCGCCGGGTTGTCGAAGACCTGGAGTTCCTTGCTCGGGGCCGTGGGGGGCACGGGCGGTGCGGCACGCTGGCGCGGTGTCTTTCGCGGGGTAGGGCGGGGCATGTCGTCGGGCCTGCGGAGATGGATTGAGCGCACCGGCCGCAGCTCGGGCGCGGGGGGCTGCGATGCTATCATCCGAACGCCGTTGCGCTCCTGCCAAGAGCGCATTTTTTCATTCAAATCAATCACTTGCGCGCGCCATCGCGGCGCGCCTGCGGCTCCCTCCGCCGATGCGTCTCACCCAGATCAAGCTCTCGGGCTTCAAGTCCTTCGCCGAGCCCACGACCTTCCAGTTGCCGGGGCAGCGCGTGGGCGTGGTCGGCCCGAATGGCTGCGGCAAGAGCAACATCATCGACGCCGTGCGCTGGGTGCTCGGCGAGAGCAAGGCCAGCGAACTGCGTGGCGAGAGCATGCAGGATGTGATCTTCAACGGCTCCGGCCAGCGCAAGCCGGCCAGCCGGGCCAGCGTGGAGCTCGTCTTCGACAACACGCTGGCGCGCGCCGGCGGACAGTGGAACAGCTTCGCCGAGATCGCCGTCAAGCGCGTGCTCACGCGCGACGGCACGAGCAGCTACTTCATCAACAACCAGCCGGTGCGCCGGCGCGACGTGCAGGACGTGTTTCTGGGCACCGGCCTGGGGCCGCGCGCCTACGCCATCATCGGCCAGGGCACGATCAGCCGCATCATCGAATCGCGCCCCGAGGAATTGCGCCTGTTCCTCGAAGAAGCCGCCGGCGTGTCCAAGTACAAGGAGCGCCGCAGGGAAACCGAAAATCGCTTGAAGGACACGCGCGAGAACCTCACGCGGGTGGAAGACATCCTGCGCGAGTTGAACGCCAACCTCGACAAGCTCGAGGCGCAGGCCGAGGTGGCGTCCAGGTACCGCGCGCTGCAGGACGAGGGCGCGCTCAAGCTGCACCAGCTGTGGTTCCTCAAGCACCGCGATGCGGCGAGTGAAGAGTTGCGCTTGACGGCGGCCGTGGCCGAAGCCGCCACGGCGCTGGAAGCGCGCCTGGCCGAGCTGCGCCACTTGGAGGCCGAGCTCGAGCAGGTGCGCCAGGCCCACTACGCCGCCAACGACGTGCTGCACGCCAAGCAGGGCTTCCTGGGCGAAGCGGCGCTGGAGGTGAGCCGGCTCGAAGAGCGCATCCGCTACGTCGTCGAAGGACGCCAGCGCGCGCAGCAGCGCCTGGCCGACCTGGGGGCGCAGAACGCGCAGTGGGCCGAGCGGCAGGACGCCGCGCGCGCCGAGCTCGAGGACATCGCCGGGCAGATCGTCGCTGCCGAAGAGCAGGCCGGCGTGGTGGCAGCGCAGGCCGAGGAACAGGCGCTGGAGCTGCCCGGCCTGGAAGACGGCGTGCGCGCCGCGCAGGCTGCCAGCAACCAGCAGCACGGCCTGGTGGCGCAGGTGCAGCAGCAGATCCAGGTGCTGGCGGCCGACAGCCGCCACCTCGAGGACCAGTCGCGCCAGCTCAGGACCCGTCGCGAACGCCTGGCCGGCGAGCGCCAGGGCCTGCAGGCGCCCGACCTGGCCCGGCTCGAGGCGCTCACGCAGCAGGAGATGGAGGCGGCGCAGGCCAGCGAAGAGGCCGAAGGCCGCCTGCACGAGCTGGGCGAAGAAGTGCCCCGCCTGGACGAGCAGCGCCGCGACAAGCAGGAGGCGGTGAACCGCGAAGGCGCCAGGCAGGCCGACATCGCCGCCCGCCTGGAGGCCTTGCGTGCCTTGCAGCAGAAGGTGCAGACCGAGGGCAAGCTCAAGCCCTGGCTGGAACGCCACGGCCTGACCGGCCTGCAGGGCCTGTGGACCCAGGTGCATATCGAGCCGGGCTGGGAGACCGCGCTGGAAGCGGTGCTGCGCGAGCGGCTCAGCGCGCTGGCCGTGGGCCGGTTGGACACCGTGCGCGCTTTCGCCTCCGATGCGCCGCCGGCCAAGCTGGCGTTCTACGCCTTGCAGAACATGTGGGCCGGCACCGCGGGTGCGGCGCCCGGCGGCGCGGTGGCCTCCGGGCACCCCACGCTGCCGCGCCTGAAGGACCTGCTGCGGCTGGGCGATGCGGGCTTGACGGCGCTGTTGACCGATTGGCTCGAAGGCGTCTACACGGCAGCCTCGATCGACGACGCGCTGGCCCAACGCGCCGGGCTCACGCATGGCGAGGTCATCATGACCCGCGAAGGCCATGCCGTCTCGCAGCACGCGGTGGCTTTCTACGCCCCCGATTCCGAGCAAGCCGGCATGCTTGCCCGCGCCCAGGAGATCGAGAACCTGGCCCGCCAGCAGCGCGCCCAGGCACTCATCACCGACGACGCCAAGACCGCCTCGGTGCGGCTGGAGGCGGCTTACACCGAGGCCTCGCAGCGGCTGCTCAGCGTGCGCCGTGAAGCCGCCGAGGCGAGCAACCGCGCGCATGGCCTGCACGTGGAGCGGCTGCGGCTGTCGCAGCAAGCCCAGGCGGCCACCACGCGGCGCGAGCAGCTGGCCGAAGAGCTGGCCGAGATCGACGCCCAGCTCGAAGCGCTGGAAGAGCGCCGCGCCGTGGACGAAGCGCGCTTCGACGAACTCGATATCGAACTCGGCGGCGCGCAAGAGCGCCACGCCGAGCTCGACGACGGCGTGATCGCCGCCGAGCGCCGGTTGGCCGATGCGCGCGAACAGCAACGCACGCTGGAGCGCCAGGCCCAGGAAGCGCAATTCCAGGCGCGTGCGCTGGCGGCGCGGCAGGGCGAACTGCAGCGCAGCATGGAAGCTGCCGCGCTTCAGGTGGCGGCCAACGTGCAGGCCGGCGAGCAATTGCAGCTTGAGCTGGGCGGTTTTGACGACGCGGCCGCGCAGTCGGGCCTGCAGGCGGCGCTGGCCGTCAAGCTCGAGCGCGAACAGGCGCTGGGCCTGGCGCGCAGCCAGTACGACGACCTGAGCGCGCAGCTGCGTGCGTGCGACGAGCGCAAGCTCGGATTCGAGCGCAGCCTGGAGCCGCTGCGCGAGACGATCGTCAAGCGGCAACTCGAGCAGCAGGCCGCGCAGCTCGGCGGCGCGCAGTACCTGGACCAACTCACTGCGGCCAGCGTGGATTTCGAGGCCTTGGCCAAGAGCATCGAAGACGGCGCCGTCAAGCTCTGGGGCTTGCAGACCGAGATCGACCGCATCGGCCGTGAGATCAACGCGCTGGGAGCGGTGAACCTGGCGGCGCTGGACGAGCTCACCGCCTCGAGCGAGCGCAAGTCCTTCCTCGATGCACAGAATGCCGACCTGCAGGAGGCCATCGGCACGCTCGAAGACGCCATCCACAAGATCGACCTGGAAACGCGCGACCTGCTGGCCCACACCTTCAACCAGGTCAACGAGCACTTCGGCCGCCTGTTCCCCAGCCTGTTCGGCGGCGGCACGGCGCGACTGGTGATGACCGGCACCGAGATCCTCGACTCCGGCGTGCAGGTCATGGCGCAGCCGCCGGGCAAGAAGAACAGCACCATCCACCTGATGTCCGGCGGCGAGAAGGCACTCACCGCCATCGCGCTGGTGTTCGCCATCTTCCAGCTCAACCCGGCGCCGTTCTGCCTGCTCGACGAAGTCGATGCGCCGCTGGACGACGCCAACACCGAGCGCTACCGCAAGCTCGTCACCGAGATGAGCGCGGGCACGCAGTTCCTCTTCATCAGCCACAACAAGATCGCCATGGAGATGGCCGAGCAACTCATCGGCGTGACGATGCAGGAGCAGGGCGTCTCGCGCATCGTGGCGGTGGACATGCATTCCGCGGCCAGCCTGGCTGAAGCCGCATGACAGGACGGGTGCAATCATGACGCTGGCCACGGCGCTGGCCCTGCTCGGCGGCGTGGTGCTGCTGGCGCTGGCGCTGCACGGCTGGTGGAGCACGCGCCGTGCGCGGCCACGCCACGCCGCCGAAGCGGTGCCCAACGCCGAACGCGTGGAGCCCGCGATGGGCGCAGCGCCGGCCTGCGAAGCCGCGCCCGAGCCTGCGGCACTGCGGAGCGCGCCGCGCCGCGCAGCAAGGCTGGACGCGCTGATCGACGCCATCGTGCCCATCGCGCTGGAGGCACCGATCAGCGGCGAGATGGCCCTGTCGCACCTGCCGCCCTCGCGCCGTGCCGGCAGCAAGCCCTTCTACATCGAGGGCCTGGATGCCGACAGCGGTGAATGGGAATCACTGGCCCCCGGGCACCGCTACGGCGAGTTGCAGGCGGGCGTGCAGATGGCCAGCCGCAGCGGTGCACTCAACGAGATCGAATATTCCGAATTCGTGCAGAAGGTCGAGGCCTTCGCCGACGCCGTGGGCGCGAGTGTCGAAGGCGCCGATGTGCCCGACATGCTCGAGGTGGTGGCGCGCGCACGCGAACTCGACGGCCTGACCAACGGCCTGGACGCACAGCTCACGGTGACCCTGCGTGCCAACGGCGCGGCCTGGTCGGTGGCCTACGTGCAGCAGGTGGCCTCGCGCCTGGGCTTCGTGCCCGGCGCGGTGCCCGGCCGCCAGGTGCTGCCGGCGGCCGAAGAGGGCGCGCCGCCGATGCTGGTGCTGGCCGTGGACGCGCAGGCGGCACTGGCCGCCCTGGGCGAAGCGCCGCAGGCCAGCGCCGTGCGCGAATGCACGCTGACGCTGGATGTGCCGCAGACGCCCGCTGCAGCCGAACCCTTCCCGGCCTGGCACCGCGCCGCCACTCGCCTGTCCGATGACCTGGATGCCACCGCCATCGACGACCAGGGCCGACCCATCACGCTGCACGCCTACGCCACCATCGGTGAAACGCTGCAGGACTTGTACTGGCGGCTCGAAGCGCTGGACCTGGCGGCCGGTTCGGCGGCGGCGCGGCGGCTATTCAGCTGACGGTCAGGCCAAAGTCCACTGACGCCCAGAAGTTGGACTTGGATCATCAGCAAGTTCGGCCGCAAGCGCTACAGGAGCGTGGATTCACGCTGTTCGGCCCTGGCCTGTACCCCGTCATCGGTGAAGCGCTGAAGCTGAGCAAGTCCGAGCCGGCGCAGGCGTGGTTTGACGCGAAGGTTGCCGAAAGCGAGGCTCACAGAGCAGCCAACACGGGACCGCCGGATGTGGGGCCTAACGAGCTAATGGACGGTTAACAAATAACGTGACAGATTGAGCTGTGGCGGTTAGTCTTTCTGACATGGAAGCAGACTCGCCTATTGCGCGGCGTTGGGAACTCATGCGCGAGCGCCTTGACGAGCGCCAGCGGCGTGCATTCGCCGCAGCCGAGGCGAAGGTGATCGGAAGAGGCGGCGTATCGCATGTGGCTGCGGCCACGGGTGTGGCGCGCAATACCATCATGGCTGGGATGCAAGAACTCGAGGGCTCGAGCAACGAGTTCATGTCGGGCACGGCGTTGGCGCCAGCCGGATCCACGCGTCGCAGCGGCGGTGGACGCAAGGCGGCAACGCACAAGGACCCGAGCCTGGTGCCCGATCTGCTCGCGCTGGTGGATCCGACCTCGCGCGGTGACCCGGAATCACCACTGCGCTGGACATGCAAGAGCCTGCGTGTTCTGGCCGACGAACTCAAGGCCGGTGGCCATGTGATCAGTCACGTCGTCGTGGGGCGATTGCTCAAGGATCAGGGCTACAGCCTGCAGGCCAACGCCAAGGTCATCGAGGGCAACCAGAGTCCAGATCGCAACGCGCAGTTCGAGCACATCAACGCCACTGTGAAGGCCGCCCTTCTTGCCGGGCAGCCCGTGATCTCGGTGGACACGAAGAAGAAGGAACTGGTGGGTCTGTACAAGAACGGCGGACGCGAATGGCATCCCGAGGGCGAACCTGAAAGCGTCCAAGTCCACGACTTTGTCGATCCAGAGCTTGGCCGTGCCAACCCATACGGCGTGTACGACATCGGCGCCGACGAGGGCTGGGTCAGCGTCGGCACCGATCACGACACGTCCGCGTTTGCCGTGCAGACAATCCGGCGCTGGTGGTTCTCGATGGGGCGCCCGCGCCACCCCAAAGCCACCGAGTTGACGATCACCGCCGACGGCGGCGGCAGCAACGGCTACCGGGTTCGGCTGTGGAAGCTGGAACTGGGGCGCCTCGCCAAGGAGACGGGGCTGCGCATTCGCGTATGCCACTTCCCGCTTGGCACCAGCAAGTGGAACAAGATCGAACACCGTTTGTTCTCGTTCATCACGATGAACTGGCGCGGTCGTCCATTGATCAGTCACGAGGTGATCGTCCAACTGATTGCCAACACCAAGACGCGCAGCGGATTGAAGGTGCGCTCCGAGATCGACGCCAACTCGTACCCCAAGGGCCTGGTCATCAGCGACGCCGACTTCGCCACGATCAAGCTCGAGCTCGATCCGTTTCACGGCGAGTGGAACTACTCCATACGACCAGACTGAAGTAGTCATACTACTTGTGAACGGTCCCTTATTGCGGGAGGGTCTGACACGCCCAATTGATCAGGGGCTTTCACGGTAGTTCGAGCTAAGCGGGCGACGACGGCAGGACGCCAGGCCCGGGCTGGCGAAAATGTACCGCGTACCGCGCCAGGCCGGGCCTGGTGGCCTGCCGTTGGCGCTCCGCTTGAGCGAGGGGTTCGGCAGCGCTGCGCGGACTGATGCTAGACTAGTCAGTGTACTAGTCACTGCGAGGTGTTTTATGCAGACATGGCCGATCCAGGACGCCAAGGCGCGGTTCAGCGAGTTCGTTGAGACTTGCTTGGCAGAAGGACCGCAGATGGTGACCAAGAGGGGCTCTGAGGTGGCGGTACTTGTTCCCTTGGATGAGTGGCGGCGGCTGAAAGCTGCGGCTCGGCCCTCGCTTAAGCAACTCCTGCTCTCCGCCGAGGGGCGCGTTGAGCTTGTGCTTCCAAGTCGGGGCCACGCTCGCAGGCGCGCACCGACCCCTGCAAGGTGAGTTTGATGTTTCTCCTCGATACGAGTGTGGTTTCCGAGTTGCGGAAGCCAAAGCCTCACGGTGCGGTGCTGGCTTGGTTTGAGGGGCTTGAAGACACGCAGCTTCATCTTTCCGCGGTGACCATAGGTGAGATTCAGGTTGGCATTGAACTGACCCGCGAGCAGGATGAGGCGAAAGCGTTGGAAATTGAGGCGTGGCTGGAAAAGGTGGCTGCCTCGTACAATGTGCTTCCAATGGATGCGGCGGCCTTTAGAGCTTGGGCGCAACTGATGCATCGGAAGTCGGACACGGTGTACGAAGACGCAATGATTGCTGCGACAGCCAGGATCCATGGATTGACGGTTGTGACCAGAAACACTGCTGACTTCAAGGCCTTCGGTGTTCCGCTCCTCAACCCGTTCAAGGCGTAGCGGGACTCACTGTTGGCACGCCACAGGCTTGTTCTGCGCCGCCTAACCATCCATGATTCCGAGGCATCGCCCCGGAGCATGAAAGCCTGAGATTGGTGCACGATGCGAGGCGGCACACTGGGCGATTGAGGTCGCATTACGAGTGAAGGCCCGACCCCGCCGCCTAACCGGATCTGCACCGGGCTGGCTCGAACCCCCGACTGTCGCGCGGCGCGGCCCATTTGCCTGGGCCAAGTTGCAGCACGAACGGTAAAGAGGCCCGAATCGAGTTCGATTCGAGGAGTCTTCCAGCCCACGGTTGATTGCATCTTGCATTCGGCCGACTAGGTGATCGCCCTGTGTGCCACGCGGCACTTTAACGACAGGAGCACCGTGATGGAAGACCTTGGATTGCGAGCCTTGTACCGGCGCGTGGCCGGTATCGACGTGCACCGCATGCTGCTTGTGGCGACCGTCTTGATCGAGCAGCCCGACGGCCGGGTGCAACGCCAGACACGCGAGTTCGGCGGCTTTCGGCGTGACTGCCGAGCGCTGGCTGCGTGGCTGACCGATCTCGGCGTGGAACTGGTGGTGATGGAGAGCACCGGCATTTACTGGAAGAGCGTGCATGCCCACCTGGAAAACGCCGGTATCGCCGCGTGGGTCGTCAACGCCCACATGATCAAGCACGTGCCCGGGCGCAAGACCGACATGGCCGATAGCGAATGGCTGGCTGTGCTGCGCGCTTCGGTCTGGTGCGGGCGAGCTTTATCCCGCCCAAGGACCGTAAGCGGCCAGCCATCCCACCTTGAACAGCCGATGGATAGCGGCCAGCATGGTGTCCACCTATGTCTGAGGTGGACACCATGTGAGTATGATCACCCAATTCGATGGACCGCTGATCGAGTTTGGTGATGGCCTGCGAGGCCATCGCAGAGGGTGATCGCCGGTGGCATTGCGGCGAACGGCGACATCGCGATCGACATTGATGGTGTCCATCAAGGCCAT
>JAUXRG010000095.1 GCA_030681795.1 Rubrivivax sp. | reverse complement strand
ATGCTCGATCAGACCCTCGACATCATCGATGCCAACTGGCGCGGCATCGGCATCATTCCCCACTCGGGCTATGCGTTGATGCCTGCGTAGGCGAAGCACGACGCACGCCTGCTGTTCCCCGACCACAGCGATCCCACCCGCCGCCGCGCCGGCGAAATGCCGCCCGGCTGCGACTGCGCGCAGGTGGTACTGGGCAAAATCTATCCCAACCAGTGCCGCAGCTACGGCAAGGCCTGCACCCCACGCAATCCGGTCGGCCCCTGCAGGGAGTCGGACGAAGGCGCCTGCCGCATCTGGTGGGCCGGCGGCGTGCGCGTAGCCGTCGATGCCTGAGCGCGTCGCGCAGCGCATTTCGATCAGCGGCCGGGTGCAGGGCGTGGGCTTCCGGCCCTTCGTCTACCGTCTGGCGCATCAGCATCAGATCACCGGCTGGGTGCGCAACGTCGATGGCGCGGTGGAAATCCATGCCGAAGGCAGACCTGCACAACTTCAGTTTTTCAGCGTCGCGCTGCTGAGCGAAGCACCGCCGCTGTCTGCGCCCGGCCCGCTTGCCATTGCCGACTGCGAACCCGAACACGCCGCAGCATTTGCCATCCTCGACAGCGCAGCATCTAGTCATGCCGATATCCACCTGCCGCCTGACGGCTTCGTCTGCGCTGACTGCCTCGCCGAACTTCATGACCCGGCCAATCGCCGCTACCGCTACCCGTTTATCAACTGCACCCAGTGCGGCCCGCGTTATACGCTGATCACCGCCCTGCCCTACGATCGATCCAACACGGCGATGCACGATTTCGCACTGTGCCCGGACTGCCAGCGCGAATACGAAAATCCGCTCGACCGCCGCTTTCACGCCGAGCCGATTGCCTGCCCGGTGTGCGGGCCGCATCTGCAGTTTGTATCGGGAAATGAGAAGCTCGACGGCGATGACACCGCACTGGCTGCCGCCGTTGCGACATTGCGCGCAGGAAAAATCGTCGCGGTCAAAGGCGTTGGCGGCTACCACCTGCTGTGTGACGCCACCAACGATGAAGCCGTCGCCACGCTGCGCGCCCGCAAGCCGCGCCCGACCAAGCCGCTGGCGGTGATGCTGCGCGACCTCAATACCTTGCGCACGGTGGTGCACACCACGCCGGAATTGGACAATTTCCTTGCCTCGCCCGAACGCCCCATCGTGCTGCTGCCGAAGCGTTCCGATTCCAATTTGTCCGAACACATCGCCCCCGGCCTCGCGGAAATCGGCTGTCTGCTGCCCTACTCGCCGCTGCACGACCTGCTGCTGAACGACTTCGGCGGGCCGCTGGTGGCCACCTCGGGCAATCTCTCCGGCGAGCCGGTGCTGACCGGCAACGCGGAAGCGCAAACCCGTCTCGCTCACCTTGCCGACGCCTTCCTGCACCACGACCGGCCCATCGTGCGCCCGGCCGACGATCCGGTGTATCGCGTCATCGCCGGCCAGCCCCGGCCGCTGCGCCTGGGACGCGGCCTCGCGCCGCTGGAGCTGGAATTGCCCGTGGCGCTGCCCGAACCCGTACTGGCACTCGGCAGCCACATGAAAAACACGCTCTGCCTCGCCTGGGGAAAACGCGCCGTCGTCTCGCCGCACATCGGCGAACTTGACACGCCACGCAGCCTCGACACGCTGGCGCAGGTGGCGGCCGACCTGCAGCGCTTGTACCAGGTGCAGGCAACCCGGCTCATCGTCGACCGCCATCCCGGTTACGGCTACCGCCGCTTCGCCCGCGACAGTGGTTTGCCGCTGGCTGAAGTCTGGCATCACCACGCCCACGCCTCGGCGCTGGCCTGGGAGTTTCCGGATGTGAACGAATGGATCGTATTTGCCTGGGACGGTGTCGGCCTCGGCGCGGACGGCACGCTGTGGGGCGGTGAGGCCTTTACGGGTGCGCCCGGCGGCTGGAAGCACGCCGCTTCGATGCGGCCGTTCCGCCTGCCCGGCGGCGACAAGGCCGGGCGCGAGCCGTGGCGCGCTGCGGCAGCGCTGCTGTGGGAAACGGGTCAGACCGCACCCTTCGCGCCCGAGCCCCTGCACCAGGCATGGTCGGCGCGGCTGAACAGTCCTTCAAGTTCCTCGGTCGGCCGTCTGTTCGATGCTGCTGCGGCCCTAATCGGCACCTGCACCCACGCCAGTTTCGAGGGCGAAGGCCCGATGCGGCTGGAAGCCATGGCCACCCAGACTGAAGGCGAAGTTGTTTTGCTGCCGCTCGAACGCGACCCGCTTGGCCTGTGGCGCACCGACTGGGCACCGCTGCTTCCCATGCTCGGCGACAACACCCAGTCAGCCTCCGAACGCGCGTCCAGCTTCCATCTCAGCCTCGTGCAGGCGCTGGTCGAACAGGCCAAACAGCTGCGAGCGCAAACCGGCATCCAGTCGGTCGGTCTCACCGGCGGCGTGTTCCAGAACCGCGTGCTTGCCGAAGCCATGATCAGTCGGCTTGAGGCTGCGGGCTTCACCGTCC
>JAUXRG010000094.1 GCA_030681795.1 Rubrivivax sp. | reverse complement strand
TTAATACTGTAATTGAATAAAGCCTCTCATAATAGTTTGCTCCTGGTCACCCAGGTCTAAAATATAAAAGTAGGTAGCTGTTGGTAATTTGTTTGATCCTGTTTTACCATTGGCGTTTGGCGATCCATCCCAATCATTCTTGTATGGCTTGGCAAAATACACCTGGTTACCCCAACGGTTAAAGATCTGTAAACTGTTGTTTGGATAAGCATCTAAGCCCACGATCTCAAAAACATCGTTATGGCCATCTCCATTTGGCGTGAACACCTCTGGTATCTTATCTATTTTACTGTTTACTTTTATTACAACTTCTGCCGTTGATGTACAAGCACCGTTCATTGACGTTAATACAACTGTGTAAGTACCTGTTGGGAAAATATTGGTTGGATTAGTTTGTGTGGATGTGCCATTACCAAAGCTCCATGAATACGTTATTGCTCCTGTACTTTGATTAGTAAAATTTACCGTTAGTGGCGACAGGCCTGATGTTACATCCGGGTTAAAGGCTGCAAGTACAGAAGTGCTGCTTACTGCTACTGTTTGTGTGGATGCACATCCTGTAATATTATCAGTTACTATTACAGTGTAAACGCCCGCTCCATTTACCTCTGGGTTGGCAGTGTTGGAACCGTTAGTTATTGCAGGGCCGCTCCAATTGTATACTACATTGGTGTTGCTTGCCTGTGCGTTTAAGGTTGTTGTACCTGCTCCGCCGCAAGGCAGATTACCTGCTGCGCTGGCCGTAAAGCTTGGTGTAGTTGTATTATTGGCAACTGCTATAGTTTGTGTTGCTGAACAGCCTGAGTTATTATCTGTAACAGTAACTGTGTAAGTTCCTGCATTAGTAGTATTAATGATCGATGATGTGGCCCCGGTGCTCCAGCTATAAGTTACCGATCCTGCTGATGATGCTGTTAAGGTTACCGTGCTGGTATTTGGCTGGCAGCCTATTCCTATACTTGAACTGCTCGATACGTTTAAGCTTGGTGGTACATTAGTGCCTACTACCGGTACTGTTAATGAACTGCTGCTGCAACCCGTTAAAGTGTTGGTAACCGTTAAACTGTATGATCCGTTTTGGTTTACCTGTACGTTAGCGTTGTTTGGGCTTCCTACAATACCCGGGCCAGACCATGTATAGGTTAGGTTAGCCGATGGTGTAAATGTTGGCGCAATAGTTACCACTGTATTTGTACAAGAGATGTTTTGTGCTGTTGCTGTTCCTGCTACAATGGTTGGTGCTGTTGTAGCATTTCCTACTGATACTGTTGTGGTAGAGAGACAACCGTTAGTGGCCTCTATTACTACTGTATAAATTCCTGCTGCGGTAAAGGTTACTATAGGACTGTTGGTTCCGCTTGAGATACCTGTTGATGGACTCCAGGTATAACCTTGTATGCTTACAGTAGAGGTTAAGCCTACTGTCACGTTTGGTGATGATGTTACGCAGGTAATACTTGGATTAGCATTGCTTAGAGAGAAGGTTGGTGCATTGGTGTTTGGGGATACAGTAGCTGTTGCTGCTGCTGCCGAACATCCGTTGGCCCCTGTTGCAAATAAAGAAAACGTTCCAATACTTGAGCTGGTTACCTGCGCGGTTGCTGTTGTTGCTCCGCTTATAATAGATCCTCCCGCAGGGGCTACCCATGAATAACTTACTGCCCCTGTCGCCGATCCGTTGATGAATGCTGTTTGTGCAGGGCAGGCTAATAATATATTGTTAGGGCTTATGCTTACTGCTGTTGGCGCTGTTGTGTTGGCCGTGGCCTGTATCACCGCTGTACCGGTACATCCGTTAGATGGGTTAGTAACTGTTACTGTATAATTTGTTGTTGCTGTTGGTGTAACTGCTATTGAACTTGTTGTCGCTCCTGTGCTCCAGCTATAGGTAAATGCTGCTGATGTTGGTGTTGGTGCTGTGGTTATAGTTGCTGTTGTAGAGATACAATTCACTGTATTGGTCACAACTCCGTTTGGTGTAATGGGTGAGTTGTTGGCAAATAAATTATATGATACCGTTGTGTTACAATTGTTGCTTGTGTTGGTAACGGTTAAGTTATATACACCTGCTAAACTTCCGCTTACCGTCGCTGCATTATTGGCACCAACTATTCCCGGTCCCGTCCACGCATAAGTAACCCCTGTTGATGGGTTAGAGGTAACCGTTGTTGATTGAATAGGGTTGGCGCAGGTAATAGTTCCGTTAGAAGCGGATGCTGTTACCGTGGGTTGATTTACTGATGGGGTAACTGTAAATACTAATGAGGCGTTACAACCCGTGGTTGGATGCGTTGAGTTTAATGTATAGGTTGTTGTACCATTTACTGCTACTGTAGAGTTATTCACCCCGCTTGAAAATCCTCCCGATGATGCCCATGTGTATGTGCTTCCTGCTGGTGTGGCTGTACCGCTTAGTATAACTATACTGCTTGTGCCGCAACCTGATGCTGCTGTTTGGCTGCCTAAGGCTGTTATAACTGGTGTAGTTAAGTTAGATGTAATATTTACTGTTGCTGCTGATGTAGATGTGCAACCATTGCTGGTGCTTGTTACCGCTAATGAGTATACGCCTGCTGCGTTAACGTTTGCATTGGCGGTATTGGCTCCGCCTACTACTGATGGGCCTGTCCATGTATAGGTAACGCCTGCTGCAGGTGATCCATTAATAGTAACGGTTGATGGATTACACATAACTACGGGTGTTGTATTTATTACCGCTACTGGTTTTACTGTTTGCGTTGTTACTGCTGCAACACTGGTGTTGGTGCAACCATTAACTGCATTGGTCACATTTAATGTATAGGTGCCACCGCCGCTGCCACTTGCATTTGCAGTGTTGCCACCACTACTTATAGATGATCCTCCCGGGGCTACCCATGTATAGGTTACTCCTGTTGTTGTAGAGTTTAAATTGATGGCATTACTGGCGCACGTTACTGTGCCTGTACTCGTCGCGTTTGGTATACCCTGAACTGTATTTACTACTGCTGCTACCACACTGGTGCTCGAGCAACCATTAATTGTATTAAATACCGTTACTGAATAAGTTCCCGAGTTAGATCCAGTCGCTGCGGCCGAATTGGCTCCCGCTGTTATCACCGCACCCGCCGGAGCTGTCCATGTATACGTCTGACCCCCTACATTGGGTGTACTCAAATTAATAATCTTATTAACACACGTTACGCTTCCTGTTGTTGATGGCGAGTTCGTTACTGTTGTGTTT
>JAUXRG010000083.1 GCA_030681795.1 Rubrivivax sp. | reverse complement strand
GATCGGTGCGCTGCTGGTATGGAAGCTGGGCGAAACCCCGCTGGCCACGAACCTGGCGCGGCTCATTGCCGGCATCGAGCTGCTGCTGGCCATCGCGCTTTACCATCAATTCGATGTCGGTGCGGCAGGCTATCAGTTCGCCGAGCGCATCGCCTTTCTCCCCATTGGCTACCACACAGGCGCAGACGGCATTACCGTATTGTTCGTACTGCTGTCGGCGCTGATCGTGTTCCTGGTCACGCTCTACACCCTGGTTCGCGGCCTCACGCAAAGCGCACGCCTGCTGGCCGTGATTCTGGCGATCGAAGCAAGCTTGATGGTGCAACTGTCGACCTTCAACCTGCTGTGGTTTGTGTTCGCATCCGGGATCGAACTGCTGCTGGTGGGATACCTGATCGGGCACTGGTCAAACTCGCTGGAGCGGGACGTTGCCCAGGCACGCTTCTATCAGTTCCAGGGCATGGGCATGGCGATGCTGCTGATGGGCGTGCTGACGCTGGCCTGGACCGTGCAAGACCTGACCGGCGCCGCCTGGAGCGTCGATTTGTTCGACCTCGCCGGGCACGCAATCCCGCCCCAGCTCGGCGCGGTGATTTTCTTCCTGCTGTTTTACGGACTCGGCGTGCGCACGCCGATTTTCCCCCTGCATGGCTGGCTGCCGACCGTGGCCCAGCATGGCAACGTGGCCATGGCGCCGGCGCTGCTGCTGGGCGTAAAAATCGGTATCTACGGCATGCTGCGCTTCGTGCTGCCTTTGCTGCCGGATGCCGCGATGCAGTGGGCGCCCCAGGTGGTGGGCTTTGCCGCCGCCGGCGTGTTCTACGCTGCGCTGCTGGCCTTCCAGCAAAACAGCCTGCGCCGCCTGATCGCGTTTGCCGTGATCAGCCACACCTCGCTGGTCATCATCGGCCTGTTCACGCTGGAGAGCGTCGCCATGCAGGGCGGCCTGCTGCTGGCGCTGAACTTCGGGCTGGCCGCCACCACGCTGATGTTGATGACCGGCCTGGTCTACCGCCGCACCCAGACCACAAGCCTCAACAAGCTGGGCGGCCTGATCGACGTCATCCCCGGCATCGGCCTGGCCTTCCTCGTCGCCGGCCTGGCCATCGTCGGCATGCCGGGCACACCCGGCTTCGACGGCGCCCACTTGATGCTCGAAGGCGCGATCGACCGCTTCGGCGCGCTGCCCACCATCGCCGCCGCGCTCGGCAACGTCGCCGCGGCCGGCTTCCTGCTGTGGGCGTTCCAGCGCGCCTTCCTTGCCCCCGCGCAATCAAGCCACCCGGCTTACGAGCGGGTCAGCGGCATGGAAGCGCTGATCGCCGGCATCCTGGTCGTCGTCATGCTGGTCGCGGGTTTTTACTCTAGCCCGTGGCTCG
>JAUXRG010000076.1 GCA_030681795.1 Rubrivivax sp. | reverse complement strand
TTGCATCAGGCATTGGTTGCAGGGGAATTCGTGCTGCATTTTCAGCCGCAGCTGGATCTCGCCAGCGGCCGCATCATCGGCGCCGAGGCCCTGCTGCGTTGGCACTCGCCCACACGCGGTCTGGTGCTGCCGGACGAATTCATTAGCATCGCCGAAGACTGCGGCCTCATCGTGCCGATTGGCGACTGGGTTCTGCAGGAAGCCTGTCGTCAGGCCGTCTGCTGGCAGCAGGCCGGCCTGCCCGAACTGACCGTCGCCGTGAACCTGTCGGCGGTCCAGTTCCGGCGGGGCAACCTGCTGCAGTCCGTCGAGCAGGCGCTGAGCGCCGCCGGGCTTGCTCCCGCCCTGCTTGAACTCGAACTGACCGAGAGCATCCTGATCACGGAAGCCGAACACGCCATGGACGCTGTTCGAAACCTCAAGCGCCTGGGCATCGGCTTCGCGATTGACGATTTTGGCACCGGCTACTCCAGCCTGGCCTACCTGAAGCGTTTTCCCATCGACAAGCTGAAAATCGCGCAAGTATTCGTCCAGGACATGGCTGCCAATCCGGAAGATGCCGCCATCGTCCACGCAATCATCCAGATGGCGAGTGCGCTCAAGCTTAAAACCCTGGCCGAAGGCGCGGAAACAGCAGAGACGATCGAGCATCTTCGCCTTCACCATTGCGACGAAATACAGGGTAACGCCTTCTCCCAGCCACTTGCTGCGGACGAGTTCATCCGCTTTCTGCTGGCAGCGGCTCAAGCCGCGCCCGCGTCCGCTCCAGGCAACGTTCCATCCTGAAGCCGGAACCGGATTTCAAAGCGAGGCGTCCAGGTTCCAGTCGAGAATCCGCCAGCGACGCGCGTTGTCGGCTTCGATGACAAGCTGATGTCCCCGGCGCAGGAGGGCGCCGGGGCGGGTGACGGTCTGGCCTTCGCGGAAGGGCAAAGTGGAATGCTCGATGCGCCAGGGGGCGGGGCCGTTGCGGTGGCCGAAACTGATCTCGACATTCAGCCAGTCGAGCAATTGGGCGCGGGAGGGCCGGGTTTGGGCGATCAGGCGCGTCAGGTCACCCATGCCGTGCAAAGTGGCGATGGCGGGCAGGGGTTGGGCGCGGCCCTGCACATAAATAAAGCAGTCGCCAGCGACGAAGAGCCAGGCGGGACGTGAGGGAAGTGCGCCGTTTTCCGTCACGTGCTCGAGTGCGGCCGTGTCGCCCCGGCTGCGCGGCAGATGTTGCCAGATTTCCCGGTAGTCGGCATCGATGCCGGTTTCGGTCACGCGCTCGCCGTCAAACACCATGCGGCCGATGTCGCGGCTGCCGTTGGCAGGCTGGAAATCCAGCTGGCGATGCCAGGTGCAGTACTCGCCGGTTACCTGGGTCAGGCCGCAGAAACCCTGCTGGGTGGCAAGCCAGGCCAGCTGCGTGTTGTCGCATTCGGCGAGGCTGGCCACGCCGGAAAAATCCGGCCGCTCGGGCGGGATGCGCAGGTCGGCGTGCCAGCGCGGGGTTTGCAGCCACCACACCTGGCTGCGTTCATCGCGGCCGCCAGCGGTTTCCAGCAGGGT
>JAUXRG010000069.1 GCA_030681795.1 Rubrivivax sp. | reverse complement strand
TGACCACCCTCGACCAGCCGCACGGCCTCTTGCTTGAACTCGAGCGTGTAGCGCGCCCTCAGCTTCGTCTTCGTCATTTCCGTTCTCCTTGCTTGGATTGAATCACTCAGCAAGGGATACGTTTTTCGGGGACAAGGTCACGCAGTGCGGGTTCTTCGCCTGGCGCCGCGATGCCGCTAGCGCGTGGTGGAGAAGAAGAGGAAGGCCTCGATGCGGGCCCGCAGCAGCGCCGTGGCGATCATCGCCAGGCTTTCGAGCGCCCGCAGCGACGCCGCCGAGCCGCGGTGCGGCACCGGGTCGAACACGCAGATCGTGCCGACCGCCTGGTCCTGGTAGCGGATCGGCGCGCCGGCACCGTAGCGCATGCGCAGCGCGCTGCCGAGCAGCGGGCCGTCGGCGAAGCGCGGGTCGCGCTGGGCATCGGTGACCTCGATCACAACCCGCGAACGGGCGGTCTCGCCGCAGAGCAGGGATCGGTGGGGGCCGGGTGCGCCGGCGTCGATGCCATGCACCGACTGGAACCAGACCCGCTCGCCGTCGATGAGGCTGACGATGGCGATCGACGCCGCGCAGGCATGTGCGGCCACATGGGCCAGGGCATCGAAACCCGACGCCGACGGTGTATCCAGGGCGGCCAGGGCCTGCAGCGCGGCGGCATGATGATCCGGGTCAGCGCTGCGGATCGCCTCTTCAGCGGGGCGGAACTGTGCCGACATGTCTTGTTCACGAGGTGCAGAGACGGCAGAGTACACACGCTGCGCCGGCCGGCGTCTGTTCGCTGGAGCACAGAGCGCCCGGCCGGCCTGCGCGGCATCGTCGCCGAAGCCATCTCCATCGACGGTGTCAGGGGCCCAGGGAACTCAGTTCTTGCCGTAGCGCGCCTTGGCGCTCGCGGTGCAGGCGCTCTTGGCGTCGCCCGCCAATGCCTCGCACTTTTCGGCGGCGACCTTGTAGTCGGCATCGCGCTTGGCCTGGGTGGCGTCGGTCTTGGCTGCACCGATCTGCTGGCCCATCTTGGCGTCGGCCAGGGCCTTGACCTCGACCGCCTTGGCCTCCTTGACGCAGACATCCTTGTCGTTGCCGGCCTTGTCGTCGCACTTTTCCTTGGCCACGGCATAGCTCGTTTCGGCCTTGGTCACCAGGATCTTGGTCTGGTCGGCCGGCTTGGCGGTGTAGCCAAACTCCAGCTCGGCGCGGGCCACTTTTTCCTTGGCCTTGGCCTGCTCGATGCAGATGTCCTTGGCATTGGCGCTGAAGGAGGCACAAGCCGCCTTGTCGGCCTTGTAGTCGGCGCTGATGCGCGTCTTGGCCGCCTTGTAGTCGGGCTTGCTCATCGTCGCGGCCTGCGCCAGCGGCAGTGCCAGCAGGGCGGCGAAGATGATCGAGGTCTTGAGCGTGAGGGTCTTGTTCATGAGTGTCCTTGGGGTGGATCGGTTGATGAGAGAGGGCAAAGCGAGGCCGTTCAGTCCTGGTAGTGCATGCCTTTGACGCCTGCCAGCTCGCGAATCTCGTCGCCGACGTCGTCCGGCGCCAGCCAGACCCAGGTCGCGAGGCCGATCGAGGCCAATGCGCAGACGACGGCAACGATCAAGGCAAGGGTGTTCATGACGGGTCTTTCGCGAGAGTCGGGAACGGGTGCAATGAGGAATGAGTATGGCCAGCCGCATGTCTTGCGAAAAGCGGACTGCATCGCCTCTGGCTGTAGTTGCCGTCCTACGCGCGGCGCGGGGCTCGCAGCGCCTCACTGGAGCCTCGGATCGGAGAAAGCGTGCCCGCTGCGCTGCCGCTTGGCGCGCCCGAAAGCCGGCGCCATGGGGCAATGCGGTCAGGTCGTCATGCAAAGCCAGGTGGCGCGCCGCGCGTTCGTCGGCATGGCTGCGGGCCAGATCGACGCGCGCCTGGGCCAGCGCGGCCTGCGCAGCGGCAAAGGCGCGCTCGAGGGCGCGGACGCGGTCGATGTGGTGCGACATCGTCGTGTCCAGCCGGTCGAGCGTGGCCACGCAGCGCCGCACATCGGCGCGGATGAGGTCAAGCGCGTCCTGCGCGTGAGGTGCGGGGACGGCGGGGGACTCGGCGCTCAGCCGCAGCCTGAGCTTGACGGCACGCAGCAGCATGTCCCAATTGCGGATGCCAGCGTCGGCCGCGATGTCGGCCCGCTCGCCAGCGTCGGTGGCGCGGGCCGCGGCCTTGAAGCGCGCGCTGTCGAGATCGATGGGCAGGGTGCCAGGCGCCGGCTGGGCAGCGCCCATGGGTACTGAGTTCGACACGGGCAGCGTCGGACCCGGGCGGCGCTGTAAGCCTTGGCCTACAGCGCAAGCACCGTTTCGCCGATGGTGCGACCGGGGCCGCGCGCAGAACATGCCTTCATTCGCCCGCCTGCTGCGGGACACCCTGAAAGCCGGTCATGCACACCCCCGATTTGCGTTGGTTGCTCGCTGCGACGGGTTCAGCGGATGTTCGCCAGCCCTCGCCGATGCCTTGGTGGCGGCAGGCCCTTCAGGCGATGAGCCCGTCGGTCTGGGCCACGATCCTGGCCTCGCTGGTGGGGTTCGGATTGCTGCTGAGCTTTCAGCAGGTCGTCGCGCAGTCGGTGCTGCAGGGCGAACAGCGGCGCACGGCCGCGGCAGCGCATGTCAGGAAGCAGTGGATCTGCCAGTTGCTGCCCGGCAGCGCCCGCCGCGATGAATGCCTGGTGCAGTTGCGCGAGGCTCCGGCGTGGGTGCCGTGAGGTGGCGTCGCCTCCTTCGTTGTCAAACCACAAGGAGAGGAAATTGAGCAAGCATCAGGGTCAAACCCAGCGCCGAGAGCGCGGCCTGTGCCGGCACCCGCCAAATAGAGCCGCGCGGCGCGTCTCTGTGCTCTAGCGCACAGACGGCGAGCAGCGTACTTCATAGGCTGCGAATGGAAGGATCGAATATGCCCAAGCCTGCCCGACATTTGCGCTCGTTGGCTTTTGTCCTTGGCGTTGCGATGCTCGGCTTCAGCGGCTGGGCCAACGCCGACCCGCCGTCTCGCGTGGCGCGACTGGGCTTCGTCAGCGGCCCGGTCAGCTTCTCGCCTGCCGGCGAGAACGACTGGGTCCAGGCGAGCGTGAATCGGCCGCTGACGACCGGCGACCGCCTGTGGGCCGACGCCGGTGCGCGGACCGAAATCCAGGTCGGCGGCGCCATGATCCGCATGAGCGCCGGGACCAGTGTTTCCGTTCTCAACCTCGACGACCGGACCACCCAACTGCAGTTGACGCAGGGCACGTTGAATGTCCGCGTGCGTGGCCTCGAACCCGACCAGGTGTTCGAAGTCAACACGCCCAATCTCGCCTTTGCCCTCACGCAGCCCGGCCAGTTCCGCATCGACGTGGACGCCGACGGCCATGCGACGACGATCGTCGTGCGCATGGGCCAAGGCGAGGCTTACGGCGACAACGCCTCGTATCTCATCGACTCAGGGCAAGCCTATCGGTTCACAGGAACCGACTTGCGCCTCTACGAGGTGGTCGGCGCACCACGGTTGGACGCGTTCGACCGTTGGGCCAGTGATCGCGACCGCCGCTACGACAGCTCGCCCTCGGCCCGCTATGTGTCGCCCGATGTGGTCGGCTACCAGGATCTCGACGCCAACGGCAGTTGGCGCGTCGACGCGACCTACGGCAACGTCTGGACCCCGAGCCGCGTGGCAGCCAACTGGGCGCCCTACCGCGACGGCCATTGGGCCTGGGTCGACCCCTGGGGCTGGACCTGGGTCGACGACGCGCCCTGGGGGTTCGCCGTCTCGCATTACGGCCGCTGGGCCCATCTGGGCAGCGGCTGGGCCTGGGTGCCCGGGCCGGTGCGCAGCCGGGCCTACTACGCGCCGGCCCTGGTGGTGTTCGTCGGCGGCAACAACTTCCAGCTCACGATGGCCAGCGGCAATGTCAATGCCGTGGCCTGGTTCCCGCTCGCGCCGCGCGAGGTCTATCGGCCGTGGTACCCCGTCAGCCGCGGCTACTTCGACAATGTCAATCAGAGCAACACGGTGATCAACACCACCGTCATCAACAACGTCTACAACAACATCAACGTGACCCACATCGACTACGCCAACCGCCAGGTGTCGGGCGCTGTGGTGGCCGTGCCGACGACCGCCTTCGTGCAGTCGCAGCCGGTAGCCAGGCAGGCGCGGCAGGTGCCGCGCGAGCTGGTGGCCAGCGCGCCGGTGGTCGTCGTCGCGCCGGTGGCGCCGACGCCAAAGAGCGTGCGCGGCGCCGCGGTGCAACGCGAGCAGCCGCCCGCGCGCGTGTTCGAGCGGCCGGTCGTCGCGCGCAGCGTCCCGCCGCCGGCGCATGCCGGTTTTGCGGCCCAGCAGGCGCAACTGTCGGCCCAGCCAGGCAAGCCGCTCGACAACAACACGCGCAAGGAACTCAAACGCGCGGCGGACGCGCCGGCGCCGGTGGTCAAGCTGATCGCGCCGACACAACAGCCGCCACAACCGCTGCGGGCGCCGCGCGCCGAGCCAGCGCCGCCGCCGCGCGGCAACGCCGGCCAGCAGGGCAGGGCAGAACCGCGCGGCCAACCCGCCGCCGCGCCCGCGGCAGCGCCGCCACAGTCGGCACGGCAGGCCACGCCCGCGTCTGCCCCTGCGGGGCGCAAGCCCAATGAGAAGAAGAAAAGCGGCGACGCGCCCGATGCTGAGGACGAAAAGCGCAAGCAAAAGCCGTAAGTCGCGTCACCCCCGCCCAACGCCGCCTGGCCCCGGCAACCAACCCCACTGGAGAAACCTCATGAAGCTTCGCACCCCCCTTGCCGCCGCCGTCACAGCCGCCGTCGTGGCCGTGGCCTTGCTCGGCGCCTCAGGCTGCGCCGTCACGCGCGGGCAGGAGACCGTCGGCGCCTACATCGACGACACCACCATCACGACCCAGATCAAGAGCCGCTTCTTCGAGAACAAGGCGGTGGCCGGCTCCAGCATCAGCGTCGAAACGCTCAACGGCAGCGTGATGCTGTCGGGCTTCGCCAAGAACGCCAACGAGAGGACGACCGCCGAAACCATCGCACGCGGCGTCAACGGTGTGAAGTCGGTCAGGAACGAGATCGCGGTGCGGCCATGAGCGCGAACCAGATTGCAGCCATCGTGCTGATCGTCGCCGGCATCCTGGGCCTGGTGTATGGCGGCTTCAGCTACAACAAGGAGACCGTCGGCGCCAAGCTCGGACCGATCGAGTTGAAGGTGACGGAGAAGAAGACCATCAACGTGCCGATATGGGCCGGCATCGGCGCGATCGTGGTCGGCGGCGTGCTGCTGGTCGGCGGTCGCAAGCGTTAGCGCGTGGGCGGGGCAGACCGGCAGGCCCCGGGCGACCGGATGAGCGCGCCCGATGAGCGCGCGGCTGCCTGCGTCGAACAACGTGCGCTGCTGGTGCTGCTGGTGGCCGTCAGCCTCGGGCTGGCGTGGATCCTGTTGCCCTTCTACGGGCCGATCCTGTGGGGCACGATCGTCGCGCTGCTCTTCGCGCCGCTGTACCGCCGGCTGCTGCCGCGGCTGAAGCGGCGGCGCAATGCGGCGGCGCTGGCGACGCTGGGGGTCGTGCTGGTGCTGGTGATTCTTCCCCTGGCGCTGATCACCGCGGCGTTGGCGCGCGAAGCCGCGGGTGTCTATCAGCGCTTGCAGTCTGGCGAGATGGACCCGTCGCTGTACTTCCGCGGCGTGTTCGAGGCCTTGCCCGGTTGGATGGCCGCATTGCTCGACCGCTTCGGGCTGGTCGACTTCAGCACCCTGCAAGAGCGCCTGACCACCGCGCTGGCGCAGGGCAGCCAGTTCATTGCCACGCAGGCGCTGGGCATCGGCCAGAACACCTTCGAGCTGGTCGTCGACCTGTTCATCACCCTGTACCTGGCGTTCTTCCTGATCCGCGACGGCGACACCCTGGTGCGCGACCTGCGCCACGCCATCCCGCTGGCACCCGCGTACCGCCGGGAGTTGTTCGACAAGTTCGCGGTCGTGGTCCGCGCCACGGTCAAGGGCAACCTGCTGGTGGCCGCGCTGCAAGGTGCGCTGGGTGGCCTGGCGTTCTGGTTTCTCGGCGTCAATGGCGCCCTGCTGTGGGCCGTGGTGATGGCCTTCCTGTCCCTGCTGCCGGCCATCGGCGCGGCGCTGGTCTGGCTGCCGGTGGCCGGGTACTTCCTGCTCACGGGCGCCTTGTGGCAGGGCCTGGCGCTCACCGCCTGGGGCGTGCTGGTGATCGGCCTGGTCGACAACCTGCTGCGCCCGCTGCTGGTGGGCAAGGACACGCGCCTGCCCGACTATCTGGTGCTGATCAGCACGCTGGGCGGCATGGCGGTGTTCGGCATCAACGGATTCGTGCTCGGCCCGGCGATCGCGGCGATGTTCATCGCGGTCTGGCACATCTACGGCAAGACGCGGTCAGGCGCCATCGAGTGACGCCGGCCCGTTCGTGCGACCACCCGTTCACTTGCGCCGCACGACCAACACCACGATGGCGACCACCGCGACAACCAACAGAAGCGGCATCCAGAACCCGCCGTAGCCGCCCATCCAGCCGCCGCCCCACGCGCCGCCCATCATGGTGCCGTTCTGCGCCAAGGCGGCGCCGCTGACCAGCAGGGGCACCGCACCAAAAACCAAGGTACGCGAGATGTTCATGAGTTCTCCAGAAGGGCAAACAATGGGCTACTTCTTGCGCTGCTGACCCGGATCGTCACCGTTCGCGCGATCCTTGTCCTTTTCCTTGTCCCTTGTCCTTGTCCTTGTCCTTGCCTTGGCCTCGTGCCTGTTCCTGCCGCGGCGCGTTCGCGCCAGGCCCCTGCGGCTCGCGCCGGTACGGCGCCGCCGCCGCCGGCACCGCCTGCTGCTGGTAGCGTTGCCGCACCTCGGCGTCGCGCGGCTGGTAGCGGTAGTTGCGGCCCTGGAGTGCCTGCTGCTGTTCGATGCGAGGGTAGCGCTCGCCGGAATACTGTCGCTGGTAGACCGGCAGGGGCGCGGGCGCGGGCGCCGCGCGGCGATTCCAGCGATCCCAACCGCTGCGCTGGCGCTGCCAGTCATCGCCCCAATGCTCGCCCCAGCGCGGCGGCGCGTCGCGCCGCCAGCCGTCGAAGTGGGGCGGCGGGTTGCGGTAGTAGCGCACCGGCACGCGCAGCACGTACAGCGGCACGGCCTGCGGCCCGACCGCGTACCAGGGCCCGTCGTACCAGGAGCTGGAGTACCAGTTGTCCTGCTGGTAAACCCAGTACAGGCCGTCGTAGAAGAAGTAGTTGGCCTGCAAACCCGGCGCGTAATACACGGGGTAATTCGGCACCCGCACGAACTGCGGGTAGGCCGGCATGTGGATGCCGATGCTCACGCCGGGGACGGAGACGCCGATGCTGACCTGGGTCTCGGCCTGACTCGCCGCCCCCAGGGACATCGACCACACGATGGCCAGGCGGCCCAACCAGTTGAGGGAATTTTTCATGCCGCATGGTTGCGCGATCGGGCGGCGGCATCTGTGCGCTGGCGCACGCAGGCTCAGCGATGACCGGCTGATTCCCGATCGAACACCACGCTGAACAGCAGTGGCAAGAACACGCCCAGGCAGAGCGCGGCCAGCACGTCCGAGGGCCAATGCACGCCGAGCACCAGCCTCGAGAGCGCCACCAGGCCGGTCCACAGCAGGGCCGCCGCGGTGGCCAGCGTGGCGCTGCGCGGCCAGATGCGCGCCAGGCACAGCGCGGCGGCGGTGGCAAAGGCCGCGGTGCTGAGGGTGTGGCCGCTGGGAAAACTCGAGCCCCAGTACCAGTCGCTGGGCCACAGCGCCGGCCGCGCGCGGCCGACAAGGCTCTTGAGCGCATAGACCAGCAGCGTGGACGTGAGCACCGACGCGCCCAGCAGCAGGGCCTCGAAGCGGCGCCTGGCCAACAGCAGCGCCAGCACCGATATCACGCTGGCCGGCAGCAGGAAAGCGGCGGACCCGCTCTGCGTGACGGCGCCGAAGAAGCCGGCCAGCGCCGCGGGTACCTGGTCGCGGACGAACCACAGGATCGCCGTGTCGACCGGCCCCGACTCCTGGGCCGCCACGTCCTCGACCAGCTTGATGGAAACCATCACCAGCGTCAGCGCACCCAGCACGGCCAGGCGGCGGCGGGTCAGATGCGCGGCCCAATCGGGCCGACGCCGGCGCACATAGGCACCCAGTACCCAGTAGGCTCCGGCGACGAAGAAGCCCAGTTTGGCGAGGTCGGCGAGGAACTCGATCAGCATGTGCGTGCGGGCCTGCGCTCGGCCTCGGTGGCCAGCAGTGTCACACGCAAGCGCTCGCCAAGGCCATGCGCCACAGCGAGTCGACGGCGGCCGCCGCCAAGCCTGCAAGGCACTCGGTTCACAGGCAGGTCCTCTCCTTCGATAGGTTGCTCGGCGGCGCAACTTCGCGAACGTGCGCGCGGGACTGGATTGCGTCTGTTCGTCAACGCACAGACCGGCCGGGCCGCAGCGGATAACTTGCTTCGCTGATGACAGGCGACGCCGCAGCAAAGATCATCGTCGATCCCTGGGCCTTCGTGGTCCAGACCCTGAAGGCGTTTCGCGCCAACCAGGGCCTGCTGCTGGCCGGCGCGGTAGCGTATTACGCCCTGCTGTCGCTGGTGCCGACGATGATCCTGACTGTGATCGCGCTGTCGCATGTGATCGATCGCGCCGAGTTGATGGGCACCCTGGGCCGCTACCTCGAGTGGCTGGTGCCGGGCCAGTCGATAGTGGTCGTCGCCGAGCTCGACAACTTCCTCACCCACCGCGACGTGGTCGGCTGGGTGCTGCTGGCGACGATGCTGTTCTTCAGCTCGCTGGCCTTCACCGTGCTCGAAAACGCGATGTCGGTGATCTTCCACCACCGGGTGGCGCTACGGCGGCGCCCGGTGTTGGTGTCGCTGCTGATTCCGTATGCCTACATCCTGTGCCTCGGCCTGGGCCTGCTGCTGGTGACGCTGGTGGCCGGCAGCCTGCAGGTCATGGGCCAGGAGCACGTCGAGTTCCTCGGCCGCAGTTGGTCGCTCGGCGGCGCGTCGCGCGTGCTGCTCTACCTGCTTGGCCTGGTCGGCGAGGTCTTCGTGCTGACCTCGATCTACCTGGTGATGCCGGTCGGCCGGCTGTCGCTTTCGCACGCGCTGCTCGGCGGCGTGACGGCGGCGCTGCTGTGGGAAGTCTCGCGCCATGCGCTGGTCTGGTACTTCGCCACGCTGTCGCAGATCGGCGTGGTCTATGGCTCCTTGACCACCGCGATTGCCGTCCTGCTCAGCCTCGAGTTGGCGGCCACCTTGCTGCTGCTGGGCGCCCAGGTGATCGCCGAGTACGAGCGCATCGGCAAAGCGGCGATCCAGGCCACACCGCAGCCGCTGACGACGGCAGCGCCGTGATGCACGCCGTGCCCGGCAGAGGGCAGGCTGTCTCCGATGCCACGTGGTGTCGGGATGAGACGTTGCCGCACTGCACCGGGGCGTGGTTCGACGGCGACGCACAGCTGGTGACGTGCTACCATTGTGCTTACGGCCGATTGCAGGAGCAGTTCATGGAAGTGGCCATCCGCAAGATGGGGAACTCGCAGGGCGTGTTGATTCCCAAGCCCATCCTGGCCCAGGTGGGCCTGGAAGGCACGGCCGACCTGCAGGTGCGCGACGGCGTGATCGAGATTCGCGCCATCCGTCGCAACCCGCGTGAAGGCTGGGCCGACGACGCGCGACGTCTGGCCGAGCAGGGCGGCGACGCGCTGGTCTGGCCGGAGGTCGCCAACGAAGGCGACGACGAACGGGTCTGGTGATGAAGACCGGTGACATCTGGCTGGCCCGGCTCGACCCGACGGTGGGCAGTGAGATCCAGAAGACCCGACCCTGCGTCGTGATCTCGCCCGACGACATGAACGCGCACTTGCGCACCGTGATCGTGGCGCCGATGGCCACCGGGTCGCGGCCCGCGCGCTTTCGCATTGCGCTCACCTTCCAGGGTAAGCAGGGTCTGATCGTGCTCGACCAGATGAGAGCGCTGGACCGTGTGCGGTTGGTCAAGCGATTGGGGGCCCTGCGCCCGGCCACACGGGTCGCGACGCTGCAGACTTTGCAGGCCATGTTTGCACCATGACCCGATCGCCTACCCGCGCCGCAGCCCTTCAGCCGATGCGGCCGAGCAGCAGGTACTCCATGAGCGCCTTCTGCACGTGCATCCGGTTCTCCGCCTCGTCCCAGACCACCGACTGCGGCCCGTCCATCACCTCGGCGGTGACTTCTTCGCCGCGGTGCGCCGGCAGGCAGTGCATGAACAGCGCGTCGGGCTGCGCCACGGCCATCATCTCGTCGTCCACGCACCAGTCGACGAAGGCCTTGAGGCGCTCTTCGTTCTCGGCCTCGTAGCCCATGCTGGTCCAGACGTCGGTGGTGACCAGGTGTGCGCCCTCGCAGGCTTGCATCGGGTGGTTGAAGACCTTGTAGCAGCTGCTGTCACCGACGCCGGCCACCTTGGCATCGATCTCGTAGCCGCTGGGCGTGCTGACGTGCACCGTGAAGCCCAGGATCTCGGCCGCCTGCAGCCAGGTGTTGGCCATGTTGTTGCCGTCGCCCACCCAAGCCACGACCTTGCCCGCGATGCTTCCGCGATGCTCGATGTAGGTGAAGATGTCGGCCAGGATCTGGCAGGGGTGGTATTCGTTGGTCAGGCCGTTGATCACCGGCACGCGGGAGTGCGCGGCGAAGCGCTCGAGCTTGGATTGCTCGTAGGTGCGGATCATCACGATGTCGACCATGCGGCTGATGACGCGCGCCGTGTCTTCCACCGGCTCGGCACGGCCCAGGTGCGTGTC
>JAUXRG010000057.1 GCA_030681795.1 Rubrivivax sp. | reverse complement strand
GCAGTTCGCGCGAGGCGAATTCGGACGCGGAATACACCGACGCGCCCGCCTCGGACACCACCACGCTGGTCAGCTTCAATTCGGGGCGCAGCTTGATCAGGTCGCGCGCCAGCTTGTCGGTCTCGCGCGAAGCGGTGCCGTTACCGATGGAGATCACCGAAACCTGGTGCTGCTCGGCCAGCCTGGCCAGCGCGTGCAGCGAACCGTCCCAGTCGTTGCGCGGCGGGTGCGGGTAGATGGTGGCGGTATCGAGCACCTTGCCGGTCTCGTCGGTGACCGCCACTTTCACGCCGGTGCGGATGCCGGGGTCGAGCCCCATGGTGACGCGTGGCCCGGCCGGCGCGGCCAGCAGCAGGGCCTTGAGGTTGCGCGCGAACACGTTGATGGCTTCGGTCTCGGCGTTGCTGCGCAGCGTGCCCATCAGTTCCAGCTCCAGATGCATGAAACTCTTCACGCGCCATGTGAAGCGCACCGTGTCCATCAGCCAGCGGTCGGCGGGGCGGCTCTGGTCCTGGATGCCGAAGCGGGCGGCGATGCGCGCCTCGCAGGGATTGTGCGGCGCGCCCCAGGCCGGCCGTTCTTCTTCGCTGTCGAGGCGTAGCCGCACGTCGAGCAGGTCCTCGCGGCGGCCGCGGAAGAGCGCAAGCGCGCGGTGCGACGGAATGGTGTGGAGGGATTCGGAATAGTCGAAGTAGTCGGCGTACTTCTCCGCCGCCGTTTCCTTGCCTTCGCGCACCTTGGATTCGACGATGCCATGCTCCTGCACGTATTCGCGCAGGGCTTGCAGCAGGCTCGCATCTTCGGAAAAGCGCTCCATCAGGATCTGCCGCGCACCGTCGAGCGCGGCCTTCGCGTCCGCCACGCCGGGGTTGTCGCCCTGCTCGGTGCTGAAGGGCTCGCGCAGGTACGCCGCCGCTTCCGCTTCGGGATTGAGCATCGGGTTGGCCAGCAGGGCGTTGGCCAGCGGCTCCAGCCCCGCCTCCTGCGCGATCTGCACCTTGGTGCGCCGCTTCTGCTTGTAGGGCAGATAGAGGTCTTCCAGATGCGTCTTGTCCGCCGCCAGCGAGATCGCCAGCAGTAGATCGGGCGTCATCTTGTTCTGCTCGCTGATCGACGCGATGATGGCCGCGCGGCGGTCTTCCAGTTCGCGCAGATAGCGCAGCCGGTCTTCCAGCAGGCGCAGCTGGGTGTCGTCCAGGCCGCCCGT
>JAUXRG010000053.1 GCA_030681795.1 Rubrivivax sp. | reverse complement strand
GGGATGCGCCGCATCAGTTTGCGGAAGAGCACGCCCAGCACCGCGAAGGCCAGCAGGAAGGCGGCCTGCTTGCCGACGCGGCCCCAGTCCAGCAGGATGTTGGCAAAAATGATCATGATCAGCGCCTTGGTCTGCAGCAGCCAGCCGACGAGCCCGGCCTCGCCCGGCCCCCAGCGCAGCACGCGGCCGGCCAGGTGCACGCCCGCCAGCTTGCCTGCCACGCTGGCCACCAGCAGCCCCGCCGCGGCGATGAACACCGCCGCGCCGCCCACGTTCCAGTTGGTGCGCAAGCCTGTGCTGAGGAAGAACACCGGCATCACCACCAGCAGCACGTGGTGGCGCAGCAGGTCCATCTGCTTCTGGTCGAACCAGTGGCTGTCCATGATCGCGCCGGCCAGGAAGGCGCCCACCATGTAGTGCAGGCCCGACCAGTCGGCACCCAGCCCGCAGGCCGCCAGCCAGATGAGCGCGGCGTACCAGCGGTCGCGCTCGGGGATGCGCCGCATCAGTTTGCGGAAGAGCACGCCCAGCACCGCGAAGGCCAGCAGGAAGGCGGCCTGCTTGCCGACGCGGCCCCAGTCCAGCAGGATGATCGCCAGCACGCCCCAGATGGCCACGTCGTCCAGGCTGGCGTAGCGCAGGATGCGCTGGCCGATGGGCTGGCGCAGGATGTCCAGCTTCTCCATCAGCAGGATCAGGATGGGCAGCGCCGTCACCGCGCACGACATGCCCACGCCCAGCACGAACTGCCAGGTCAGCGCCTTGGGGCCCATCCAGCCCGGTGTGGCCAGCATGGCCAGGCCGGCCACGCAGCCGAAGGCCAGCGGCATGCCCAGCGCCAGGCCGGCGGTGATGCCGCTTTCGCGCCGGTAGGTCCAGGCCTGGCTGAGATCGAGCTCGATGCCGGCGATGCACACGAAGAGCATCACCGCCCACCAGGCAACGCCGTTCAGGCTCTGGATGACGGCCGGCGTGAAGACGAAGGCGTAGTAGTCGGGGAAGGCCGCGCCCAGCACGCCGGGGCCGAGCAGGATGCCGGCGATGATCTGCACCACCACCAGCGGCGCCCAGTAGTCGGTGCGCCCCAGGCGCCACACGAGGTAGGGCACCGTGAACACGATGAGCATCGCGATGAGGAAGAGTTCGGTGGTGTTCATGGGTACGAACTCGTTGCGGGCGCTCAGGCCGGCACGGGATCCCAGGGGGCGCCGGTGGACGCTGCCGCGGCTTTCGCCGCGGGCGGCTTCTCACGCTCGTGCACGCCGCCCAGGGCCTCGACCAGCTCGGGAATCAACATCCGCAGCTCGCCCGTGGTGAGGGCCACGTCGGCATCGAAGCCGTCATCTTCGCGGCCGGCCGCCGCGCCGGTGCCTTCGAGCGCCACGTCCAGCAGCTTGATCCGCTTCAGCGCCATGGTTTCCGTGAGCACGAACGAGACGCGGCCTTGCCAGGTCAACGCCAGTTGCGTGGGCAGCTTGCCTTGCTGGATATGCGCGCCGACCTCGGCGATATCCAGCGTGTGGCGCGCGTAGCGCACGGTGGCCTTCTCGCTGTCGGGCTGCTTGAGTTCGCAGTCGCGGTCGATGGCGAATCCGCGCGGCGCTTGCTTCTCGGCCAGCCAGGCGGCCATGGCGGTGGCCGGCGCCAGCGCCGTCTGCAACAGCGCCAGGCGCGCGCCGCCGCCCAGCAGCTCGAGCAAGCGCGTGACCAGCGCGTCGGCCTTTTTCGCGCTGGCCGCCCCCACGAGCACGAGCCGCGCCTTGGCATCCACCCAGACCAGCGTCTCGGCGCGCTTGGGAAACGCGCGCGGCAGGAGCGTGTGGATGACCTCCTGCTTGAGCTCCTTCACGAGCTTGCCCCTGGGGCGGCGGCCGGATTCCTTCTCGATGCGGTCGAGCTGCGCCTGCACCTGCGTCTTCACCACGCTGCCCGGCACGGCCTTGGTCTCGGTGCGCAGCTTCAGGATGATCTGCCCGCCCACGCTTTCGGCCAGCGCACCGTGCTCGTCACCGCGCGGGGCCACCCAGCCGCTGGATTCGGGCTGGGTGGCGCCGCACTCGATGAAGCGCGAGGTGGCCAGGCGGGTTTCGAACTCGGTGAGCGTGGGCAGCGCCCATTCTTCGATGCGGTAGACGAGGGCGTTCTTGAACATGGCGGCGGCAAGGGGTGGGGCGCGGATTCTAGGTGCGCCGCGCCAGGGGGGGTCGGGGCAGCCTTCAGCCCAGCGCGCGGTGCACGCTGCCCTCGGCCTCGGCCAGCCGGCGCTCGGCCTCGCCGGCACCCACGCCGGCCTTGAGCATGACGATCGCCACCTTCACCTGCGAGGCGCATTCGGCCAGCGCGGCGCGCGCGGCCTCTTCGCTGGCGCCGGTGGCGCGCACCGTCAGGCGCAGCGCGCGCTCCACCAGCTTGGCGTTGCTGGCGCGCAGGTCCACCATCAGGTTGCCGTAGGTCTTGTGCAGGCGCACCATGACCGCGCTGCTGAAGGTATTGAGCGCGATCTTCTGCGCCGTGCCGGCCTTCAGCCGCGTGCTGCCGCTGATGACCTCGGGCCCGGTGTCCAGCACCACGCCGATCTCGCAGGCCGCGGCCAGCGCCGCGCCGGGGTTGTTGACGAGTCCCACCGTCAGCGCACCGGCCTCGCGCGCGGCCTGCGCCGCGCCCAACGCGTAAGGCGTGCCGCCGGAAGCCGAGAGCAGCAACACCACGTCGTGCGGCGTGGGCGCCAGCGCGCGCAGGTCGGCGCCGCCCTGCTCCAGGCTGTCTTCGGCGCCTTCGAAAGCCACGAACATCGCGCCGTCGCCCCCGGCGAGCAGGGCCGGCGCGCGTTCGCGCGACCACGAGAACGTCGGCCCGAGCTCGACGCTGTCGAGCACGCCCAGGCGCCCGCTGGTGCCCGCGCCCACGGTGACGATGCGCCCGCCGGCGCGCAGCCGCGGCACGGCCGCGTCCACCGCACGGGCAAGGTCTGCTGCGGCGGCCTGCACGGCCTGCGCGGCCTGCGCCTGGTCGGCGAGGAACGCATCAACCAGCGCGGCGGTGTCGTAGGTGTCCAGCCGCGCATGCGCGGGGTGCGGTTGTTCGGTCTCTATGGAGGTCATGGCAAGGCCAGTCGTTGCGTGGCGCCGAGCGTGCCGACGCGGTCCACGGCGGTCACGGTCAGCAAGTCTGCGCCGGCCAGCGCCAGGCTGCGCTGCTCGGCCGGCAGCACGGCGAAGCGCCATTGCCCGCCCACGCGCCGCCACACCGCCCACCGCGTGGCCGCAGGCCCGGGGCCGGGGGTGATCTCCACCTGCGTGCCGCGCAGGGCCAGCCGGGGCGCGGGCAGCGCCTGCCCGGCCAGCCAGGGCGAGGCCGGCACCAGGGCCGGCTGCGCGTAAGGGCCGGCCTGCAGCAGCGTGGCCACGCGGTCGCGGTCCTGCATCAAGGCGACCATGCTGAAGTGGATGTGGCCCGTGGCGGGGAGGCCACCGCCGGGCAGCGGCGGGGCAGCGCGCGTGCGCACCAGCGCCACCTGGTCCAGCAGCTCGCGGGCCGGCCAGACTTTCGGCCCGAGCGCCACGCCCGGCTCGCCGCGCGTGACCTGGCTGGTGAACAGCCCCGGCCAGATGTGGCGCCGGGCCCGGTTCTCGGCGAGCCAGTAGTCCAGCAGCGGGGCGAAGGGCTGTCCCGCGCTACCGATGGGCCAGTACAGCTGCGGCGCCAGGTAGTCGAGCCAGCCCCGGTCGAGCCAGCGCTCGACATCGGCGTAGAGCTTGTCGAACTGGCTGAAGCCGGTGACGCCGGCGGGCCGGCGGTCGGGCCGGCCCAGGCCGAAGGGGCTGATGCCCACGCGCACCCAGGGCTTGATGGCGTGCACGCTGCGGTATAGCGCTTCCACCAGCGTGTCGACATTGGCGCGGCGCCAGTCCTCGCGCACCAGCAGCCCACCGCCCAGGCGGTAGCGTGCGTAGGCCTCGTCGTCGGGGAAGGGCTGCTCGACGCCGTCCACCGCCGGCACGCTGAAGGGGTAGGGGTAGAAATAGTCGTCGATGTGCACGCCGTCGATGTCGTAGCGGCGCACCACGTCGGCCACCACCGCCAGCGTGTGCGCGGCGGCAGCGGCCTCGCCGGGGTCCATCCACAGCTGGTCGCCATAGCGCTTGACGAGCGCCGGCTGGCGCACACCGATGTGCGGCGCGACCAGCGGCGTCTTGGCCGAGGACGCGCGCGCGCGGTAGGGGTTGAACCAGGCGTGCAGTTCCAGGCCACGGCGGTGGGCCTCGCGCACCCAGAAGGCCAGCGGGTCCCAGGCCGGCTCGCCCGGCAGCCAGGGCGGACGCCCCTGCTCGCCGCTGAGGACTTCGCTCCACGGCTCCAGCGCGGACGGGTACAGCGCGTCACCCGCCGGCCGCACCTGCAGGATCAGCGCATTCAGGCCAAGGGTGCGCGCCCGGTCGAGCAAAGCCAGCGCTTCGGCGCGCTGCGCCTGGCCACTCAGGCCGGGCTGGCTCGGCCAGTCGATATTGGCCACGCTGGCCACCCAGGCGGCGCGGAACTCGCGCGGCGCGGGCGGCGGGGTGTCGGCGCGCGGGGTGGGCGGCGCCGTCGGGGTCGGCGCGGACGCGGGTTCGGAGGGCAGCTCCGCACAGCCTGCCAGTGCAGTGCAGGCTGCGGCGAGGAGCTGCCGGCGAATCACGGCTTGGACTTCTTGGCGGCCTCGGCCTTGTAGTCTTCGTAGGACCTGGCGCTGCTCTTCTCGCAGCGCGTGCGCTCGCCCTGGTCCTGCAGCTTCTGGCACTCCTGTCTCTGCCAGGCCTGCGCCGTGGAATACAGGTCCTGCGTGCTGCAGGCGGCCAGCAGCAGGGCCGCTGCGAGGGTGAGCGCGTGTTTCATGCGCGGCATCGTAATCTGCCGCCGGCGCGTCCGTGAGCGCAGGGCCCGGCCCACGCCACGCAGGGCATGGGCCTTTGTGCCCTTCAGGTCAGCGCAGGTCGCCCTGGAGTCGCGGCCCTCAGACCGCAAGGCGGGTGAACTGGGTTTTCGACAGCAGGCGCTTGAAGTCGCCGTCGAAGCTCACCAGATGGTCGCCTTGCTGGATGACCGCTGCCGCCAGCCAGGCATCGGGCAGGTCGTTGGCAGCGAGGGCCTTGTCGGCGCACAGCTTGCGCAGTACAGGCCACTCGGCCCCCAAGGTCGGCTGCTCGACGCCCGCCGTGACCAACAGCGCATCGACAAAGCGAAGCGCTTGTGCTGTGGGCGTCGGGTGGATGAATATTTTCGGATGCGTGACCAGCCGCAAGAAGCTCGCCATCACCATCGGCTGCAGCTTCAGCGGAACTCCCTGGCTTGCGTTGGCAATGGCTTGTTCCAGCCAGGCGCGGGCCACCGCGTGGTGCGCATGGTCGCTGCGCGACGCCGCGACCAGCACGTTGACGTCAGGCGTCACGTTCGGCGGCCTCCAGCAGGGCCTTGTTGCTCAGTCCATCGAGCCCCGAAGCCAGCCCGCCCTTTCCGCCATAGACGGGCAGCCGCACGGGCTTGCCTGGCGAACGCCGCGCACGCAGACGCAATTGCAGCCCTTCCTCGATCAAGCGGGTCAGGGTTGTTCGTTGCTGCGCGGCCAACGTCTTGGCCTCGACAAGCAGCGCGTCGTTCAGGTTGAGCGTGGTCTTCATGGCTTGCCCCCTTGAGCAGGTGCCGTGCGTACAGATTTCTGTATTCTATGCGCCGGCCTTTCGGCTTGCCCGTCAGCGCCCACCCCCGGGGCCCCGCTCACTGCGGATTGGCCGCGCGCGTCAGCACGTCCAGCAGCGCCGCGCTCTCGGCGTCGGGCTGGCCGTCGTACTTTTCCGGGCGGTAGCGCATCTGGAAGTTCATCAGCACGCGCTGCGTCTGCTTGTCCATCTGGCCGGTCACCTCGATCGGGTAGCCGTGCCGGGCCAGCGTCTTCTGGAACCAGGTGATGTCGGGCAGCGCCGCGTCGAAGAGCGCGCGCTGCTCGGCCACGCGCGCGGCGTCGGGCCAGGGCGGCGTGATGCCGAGCTCGGACAGGCGCTTCCAGGGGAAGGTCGGGCCGGGGTCGACCTTGTACGAAGGGGTGACTTCGCCATGGCCGAGGATGCGCTCGGGCAGGATCTGGTGGCGCCGGGCGATGTCCTGGATGAGCGGCACCAGCGCGTCGATCTGCGCGGGCGGGAAGGGCACGAAAGTGCGCTGCGAATCCTGCTCGTCCGCGGGCCCGGGCACGAACCCCGGATGCACGATCTCGATGCCGATGGAGCTGGAATTGAGCCGGCGGTTTTCCTTCCAGCCGCTGGCGCCCGAGTGCCAGGCGCGCCGGTTCTCGTCGACCAGCCGGTAGATGCGCGGCGGCGACCCGTCGCTGAGCAGGTAGTGCGACGAGACCTGCTGCTCGGTGAGGATCTTCATCGAGCCCGGGAAGTCCGCCACCGTGTAGTGCAGGACGAGGAACAGCACGCGGCTGTCCTGCCCCGTGGCGGTATGGCTGGCGTCGATGGGCACGCCGCCTTCGGTGGTGGTGAAGCTGGCGCAGCCGGCCAGCATCGCGGCGGCGAAGAGCACGGCGCCGCGCAAGAAGGTCTGGATCATGGAGTCGTCCTTTGCGCCGCCAGGCGGGCCGCGGTGTGGTGTGCAGGAAGGCGGCTGCGGCGCAGTTCGCTGCCCGCGGGCAGCGCGGCGCGCAGGTTTTGTTCGATGGCCGGGTGCAACTCGAAGACGCGCCCGGCCAGCGCCAGCGGCCGCGGCCCGAAACGGTGGGTGAGCGCCGCGCCCAGGCGCGCCAGTTCGCGGCCCGCCTCGTGCAGCAGGGCCAGTGCCGCGGGGTCGTCTTCGGCCGCCGCGGCCACGGCCAGCGCCAGCGTGCCGAGCTCGCCGCGGCTGGCGCCGTAGGCCCAGCGCCGCGTGGCTGCCCAGTCGCTGCCGCCGATCTGTTCGAAGACCCGCCGCGCCAGGGGCGAGGCCTGCCAGGCGCCGGGCGCCTCGTCCTCGGCACGCCAGATCTGGCGCAGCGCCTGGCGCGCGATCCAGTGGCCGCCGCCGGCGTCGTCGATGACCACGCCGCGCCCGCCGGCGCGGTGCAGCGCGCCCTGCGCGTCGATGAAGGCGGCGACGGAGCCCGTGCCGGCATAGACCACATAGCCCTCGCCGGGGGCGAAGGCGGCGTGGCAGGCCAGCTCGATATCGCTGAAGGCGCGCACGGCCGCCGGCGCGACACCGAACGCGCTGGCCGCCAGGGCGCAGAAGGCAGGCCCCTGCGTGGCGTCGAACCCGGTCACGCCGGCGACCACCGCGCGCACCGGGCCGCTGGCGCGGGCGATCTCACCGAGCGTGGCGGCGATCTGCGCGCGGCCTTCGGTGGAATCGAGCTGCAGGCCCGACCAGCCCGCGGCCTGCCCCTGGGCGATCAGCGCGCCGTCGGCGCCGCCCAGCGCCCAGCGCGTGCGCGTGCCGCCGGCGTCCAGGCCCAGGCCGGCCGGTGGGGGCGTAGGGGTTGGCGTGTCGGTCACCATGGGGCGATTTTGAGGGCAGGCGGCGCGACAATGCCGCGATGCTGCTGCGCCGTACCCTGCCGCTCGCCCTGGCCGCCCTCCTGACGGCCTGCGCCACGCCCCAGCCCACGCCACGCGAGACCTTGCCCGCGGCCGTGCAGCAGGCGCTGGCCCAGGCCGGCGTGCCAGCCGACGCGCTGGCCGCGGTGGCCCTGCCGCTGGGTCATGCGGCCGCGCCCTGGCGCTACCGGGCGAATGTGCCGATGCAGCCCGGTTCGGCCATGAAGGTGGTGACCAGCATCGTGGCGCTGGACCGCCTGGGCCCCAACCACCGCGGCTATACCGAGCTGCGCACGGCCGCGCCGCTGCAGGGCAGCGAGTTGCAGGGCGACCTGGTGCTCAAGGGCGGCGCCGACCCCGAGCTCGACGTGGCCCGCTTCTGGGCCCTGCTCGTGGACCTGCGCCAGCGCGGCGTGCAGCACCTCCGGGGCGACCTGCTGGTGGACCGCACGCTGTTCCGCCCCGCGCGCATGGACCTCGGCCGGCCGCCCTTCGACGAGACCCCCGAGTTCGCCTACAACGTCATCCCCGACGCCCTGCAGCTTGCCGGCAGCCTGCTGCCGCTGGAGATCAGCAGTGTCGAGGGCACGGTGCGTGCGAGCACGGTGCCACCGCTGCCGGGCATCGAGTTCACCAGCAGCATGGCGCTGACCGATCGCGCCTGCAAGGACTGGGACGACGACTGGCAACCCGCGAAAGTGCTGCGGCACGAAGGCCGCACGCAGATCGAGCTGCAAGGCGGTTTCCCCAAGGGCTGCACCCAGCGCACCGCGCTGCAGCTGATCGACCGGCAGGAGCTCACCGAGCGGCTCTTCCGCGCGCTCTGGCAAGAGCTCGGCGGCAGCTGGGCCGGCCGTGCCCGCGAGGCCGCCGCGCCCGAGGGCACGCGCTTGCTCGTGCGCCACGAAGGCCGCCCCTGGGGCGAGGTGCTGCGCCGCATGAACAAGCAGTCGGACAACGCCCAGGCGCGGCTGCTCTTTCTCTCGCTGGGTCTGGCGCGCATGGCGCAGGCGCCGCAGGCCACCACCGCCGAGCTCGCCGCGCAGGAGGTGCGCGCCTGGCTGGCTGAACAGGGCATCGGCGATGCCGGCCTGGTGCTGGACAACGGCTCGGGCCTGTCGCGCAGCGAACGCGTCACGCCGCTGCAACTGGCTTCGATGCTAGCGGCCGCCTGGCGCGGGCGCCACGCCGCCGAGTTGGTGATGAGCCTGCCCGTGGCCGGCGTGGACGGCACGATGCGCTCGCGGCTCAAGGACAGCCCGGCCACCGGCTGGGCGCGGCTGAAGACCGGCACGCTGCGCAACGTGGTGGCGTTGGCCGGCTATGTGAAAGACCCCCAGGGTCGCCCCTGGGCGGTGGCGATGATGGTCAACCACGAGCGCGCCAGCCACGCCCGGCCGGTGCTCGACGCACTCGTGGACCGCATCGCGAGGCAAGGGCCAGGCGGCGCGGGTGGTGGCGGCGACGGCGCCGGCGGCGGAGCCGAATAGGCCCCAAGCCCGGCGCGACGCAATTCAGCGTCCGCGGCGGGCCTTTGCGGCGGCGCCGCGGGTGGGCGCCGCAGCAGCCGGCTTGGCCCGTGCACCCGCCCGTGGCGCGGGCACCGGCTCTCGCGTGGCCAAGTCGAACGGGTTCACCACCTCCAACGAGCCGAAGCGCCGGCCGGCTTGCAGGTCTTCGGAGTACAGCGTGTCGCAGCCGGCCTCCAGCGCCGCTTGCACGACGAGGGCGTCCCAGATCGAGAGCTTGTGGCCCACCGCCAACTCGAGTGCGCGCAAGGTGGCCTGGGCATCCGGTGCCACCACCTCGTGCTGCGCCAACAGGCGCAGCGCCGCCAAGACATCCGCCGAGGCCGCGCCCTTCTTGCGGGTCAGCACATTGAAGGTCTCGAGCAACACCTGCGTGCTGATCACGAAGCTCTTGTCGGCCACATGCCGCGCGATCAGCTGCAGCGCCCCAGCCCGGCGCGCGGCGTCGTCCGCGGCCAGCGCATCAACGATGACGTTGCTGTCGAAGAAGGCCCTCACCGCGCGCGACCCCCCGCCGACCCCGGCTTCCTGTCCAGCGTGGCCCACAGCGTGGGCAGGCGTTCGGCCATGGCCTCGTCGTACATGGCCTGGCGGTTCGGCCACATCGGCAGCGTCTTGCCGCGTTTGCTGATGCGCGCCGACAGGGCGCTGAGTTGCGCCATGAAATCGTCGCTCTCGCCCGCCGGCGCGGCAAAGCGCGCGATCGCCTGGCGGCAGATTTCATTCACGCTGGTGCCTTGCTGCAGCGCCCTGACGCGCGCTTCGCGCAGCAGTTTGTCGTCGATGACCAGAGTGAGGTTGGACATCAGAGGCTCTCACCAAGTCAACACGGGTTCAGTGTAGCACTGGACCCGTGTCAGGAGGCCGGGCGTGGCGCCGCGGCGGCAGGGGTTGGGCGCCTTACGCGGGGCTCAGGCGGTCCGCCGCCAGGTAGTTGACGCGGAAGGTCTCGAAGTCCACGTCGTCGGCCGCCTCGATGGCCTTGCGCTTTTGCTCCGATTCGCGCGCCAGGGCTTCGAACTCGGCCTGCGCCGCCTCGCTCCAGGGCAGCTCCAGCAGCTGGTTGCGGGCCTGCGCCGACTGGGCGCGGATGAAGCCGGTGTAGCTGCCCTCGAAGTCCTGCCGCATCGCATCGAGCACGCGCGCCGAGGGCAGTGTTTGCGGCGCGGCCAGGGACGCGCGCGCCGCAGCCAGCGCCTGTGCGTAGTCGAGGCCCCCATGCGCGGCGTCCAGCGTGGTGGCAATCGGCACGCAATCGGCCAGCAGTTCGGCCGCCCAGTCCATCAGCAGCACCTCCTGCCCGCCGCACTCGAGCTTGAGGCCCGGTTCGCGCCCATGCGAGGCGGTGCGGTGCTGGTTGCGGCCGAGCTCGGCGATCTCCTCGGGCGTATCGGGCGGGCTGTCGCAGAGCAGACAGTGCAGCAGGAAGACGTCGAGCAAGCGCATCGTGGCGCCATTGATGCCCACCGGCTCGAAGGGGTCGAGGTCCATGCAGCGCACCTCGATGTACTCCACGCCGCGTTCGCGCAGCGCGTGCAGCGGGCGCTCGCCGACGCGGATCACGCGCTTGGGGCGGATGGTGCCGTAGAACTCGTTCTCGATCTGCAGCAGCGTGGTGGCGAGCTGGTTGTATTCGCCGCCCAGGTTGCGCAGGCCGATCTTCTCGTACGCCGGGTAGGGCCGCACCAGCGCCTCGTGCAGCGTGTCGGCATAGCTTTCCAGGCTGTTGAAGCTGACGGCGAGCTCGGCCTGCGCCTCGCTCTGGTAGCCCAGCCGGCCCATGCGCAGGCTGGTGGCGTGCGGCAGGTACCTGGCGTGCTCGCCCATCGTCTGCAGCTCGTGCGGCCGCCCGGCCACGAAGCTCGGGCACACCGCCGGCGAGGCGCCGAACAGCGTCAGCAGCACGAAGGCGTGGCGGCGGAAGTTGCGGATCAGCGCGAAGTGCTGGTCGTTGTCCAGCCCCGGCATCGACCAGTTGTAGTGGATGCCGCTGATCGTCTGCATGCGCCGCCCGTAGCGGTGGCCCAGCCCCATGCGGTACACGCTCTTGGCGCGCGCCAGGTTGGAGCTGCCGTAGACGCCCAGCGGAATCGTCTCGTCGGCGGGCAGGCCGCAGGGCATGCTGCCGACCCACAGCATCTCGGCGCCCGCCGCGGCCAGCGTGCGATAGACGAACTGGTGGATGCGTGTGAGCTCGGCCAGGCAGTCCGGCACGCTGCCGTGCACGCCGGTGATGAGTTCGAGCTGGCTCTCGCAGTAGTCGGTGGTGATGCGCGGGTGGGTCAGCGGCGCGCCCAGCGCGGCCGGGTGAGGCGTCAGCGCCAGCGCGCCGCTGGGCTGCGAGCGCAGGCTTTCCTTCTCGACGCCACGGCGCATGCCCAGCAGCTGCGCTTTGGGCAGGCGGTGCAAACGGTCGGCCAGGGTCATGCGGGGTCTCGCGGCAGCGTGGAGGGGTGCGAAGCGTAAGGCCTGGCCGGCTTTCGTGCTCCGGGACCGGCCGATGGCTGCACCAGCCGCCGATTTTGCGCGCCCTTCACTCTGCCGTCACATTGCAGGCCCCGGTGGCCGCGCCCCGGCTGGCGGGCGTTGTGGCCGGCGTCAGAACGCGGTCCACTCCTCGTCGGCCCCTGCGGCCACAGCGGCTGCGGCGCGCGGCTGGGCGGCGGGCGCCGTGGGCCCGGTCGACACCGGCCGGGTGGCCGGGCGGGCGGCAAGGCGGGGCGCCGCCGCTTCCTGCTGCAAGGCCTTGATCGCCCTCACCGTGGCCTGTGTGGCCTGGGCGAAGGGGGTGCCATCTTCCATGCTCTTGAGCGCCTGGTCGCGCTGCTTGGCGTTGACCAACTTGACCACGCCGCCGACCTGTCGATGGAAGTGCGCATGCTTGTCGACCAGGTCGGTGAACGCCGGCCGCGTCCCCCACTGGCGGCGCCCGCCGCCGTGCAGCCATTGGCCGAGCGGGCAACAGTCGTCGCGCGCGACTTGCTCGGCGTCGAGCTGCGAGCCGCGCAACGCGGCACTGCGCAGCTTGGACTTCCAGCGCACATGCGCGGCAATCGCGGTGTTCAGGTCGACGGCGGCGTCTCCTGCCGCACCTGGCTCGGCCTGGGCCTGGCGGCGCAACGCCACGGCGTCGGTTTCCGACACCAGCGCGTCGCCCTCGCGCAGGCGGAAGATGCGCATCGCGGCGTCGACCATCAGCACCTGGCCATCCAGCGCCTGCGTCGCCGCGGCAAGCTCTTCCACCATGGCGGCGTTCTGCTGCGTGATGCCGTCCATGTGCGTGACGGCTTCGTTGACCTGTGACATGCCGAGCTGCTGCTCCTGCGCCGCGTGGTTGATCTCGACCAGCAAGGTGCTCACCTGTTCCACGGAATGCAGCGCCTCCTGCATGCGCTCGCGCGCGGCCTGCGTCTGCTGCGCGCCGCTGGTCACGCGCTCGCCAGCCTCATTGATGAGCTGCTTGATCTCACGCGCCGCACCCGCGGTGCGCTGCGCCAGGCTGCGCACTTCGGCGGCCACCACCGCAAAGCCGCGCCCGGCGTCACCGGCGCGCGCGGCTTCGACCGCGGCATTGAGCGCCAGGATGTTGGTCTGGAAAGCCACGCTCTCGATGACGTGGATGATCTCGCCGATGCGGCGCGACGAGTCGCTGATGCCCTCCATGGCCTGCACCACGCCGAGCACGCCGTCGTGGCTGCGCTGGGCGATGGCGGCGGTCTCGGTGGCCAGGGCGGCACCCTTTGTGGCCGAGGCGGCGCTTTGCTTGACCGTGCCGGTGATCTCTTCCATCGACGCCGCGGTCTCCTCCAGGCTCGCGGCCTGGGCCTCGGTGCGCGAAGACAAATCCTGGTTTCCGGAGGCGATCTCGGCCACCGCGCCGCGCAGGTTCACGACCTCGCTGCGCACGTCGCCGATCACGGTGCGCAGGTTCACCGCGACCTGGTTCAGCGCCAATTGCAGCACGCCCAGGCTGCCCGACGCCCCGCTGGCGGGGTTGTGCGCCAGGTCGCCGGCGGCCAGCCGCAGCACATCAGCCAGCACGCCCTGCAGCACGGCTTCGCGGCGGCGCCAGGCCAGCCACCCGGCACCCACCGCCAAAGCCGGGGCCAGAGGCACCCAGGCCAGCGCCGGCAGGGCGCTGGCGGCAGCGCCGGCGCCCAGCACCACGGCCAGGCCGACCGCGCTGTCCAGGCCCCAGCGGGACCATTGCGTGCGCAGGGCCCGCAGGGCACGCCCTGCCGGGTCCAGCCGCACGACCTGCCCGCCTTGCACGCCGGTGACGAGGCGGCCGCGCTCGGCCTCCTGGCGCATCTGGGCGTACAGCGCCTCGGCCGCGGCCACCTGCTCCCGTGTCGGCGCGCTGCGCACCGAGAGGTAGCCGCCGGCGCGTTCACCGCTCATCATGGGCGTGACGTTGGCCACCACCCAGTAGTGATCGCCACTCTTGCTGCGGTTCTTCACCACGCCCTGCCAGGGGCGGCCGGCCTCAACGGTGGCCCAGAGGTCGCGGAAGGCCTCCGCTGGCATGTCGGGGTGCCGTATCAGGTTGTGCGGCTGCCCCAGAAGCTCTTCGCGGGAGTAGCCCGAGGTGGCCACGAAGGCCGGGTTGCAATAGACGATGCGGCCCTTCAAGTCGGTGACCGAGACCAGCAACTGCCCCGGCGGGAAGGCATGTTCGCGCTGGGTGACGGGCAGATTGGTGCGCATGACGGGGCAAGCCTTTCGCTAAGGCGATCGTGGGTGTTCGTCATCATCGGCCCGGCGCACCCCGGGCTTGAGCGGAAAAGGCCGGTCTTTATCGTGCTTCCCTCCGCGGCGGTGGGCTTTCGCCGGCCCCGGCCCGCTGTCGGGGCGCTGGTGGGCGCCGTAACATACCGACCCGCTCCTGGCTCGCAAGGGGTTTCACCCTGCGCAGGATCCCCTGGCTGTCAAGGACATCCCCCGCCCAGTGATCCATCTACTCAATCTGCTCGCCGCCGTGGCTTTGCTGGTCTGGGGCACGCACATCGTGCGCACCGGCGTGCTGCGCCTGTTCGGCGAGAGCCTGCGCGACGTGCTGGCGCGCAGCTTCAGCAACCGCCTCACGGCCGCGCTGGCCGGGTTGGGCGTGACGGGGCTGGTGCAGTCCAGCAGTGCCACCTGCCTGATCGTGGCCTCGTTCGTCGGCAGCGGCCTGGTGGGCACCGGCCCGGCCCTGGCCGCCATGCTGGGCGCGGATGTCGGCACCGCGCTGATGGTGGCGGTGTTCTCGTTCGATCTGTCGTGGATCTCGCCGCTGCTCATCTTCGTCGGCGTGGTGACCTTTGTTTCTCGCGAGAGCTCCAGCGTCGGCCGCTTCGGCCGCGTGCTCATCGGCCTGGGGCTGATCACGCTGGCGCTGCAGCTCATCGTCGGCGCCACGCGGCCGCTGACCGCCGCACCGGCGGTGCGCGCGCTGCTCGTGGCCCTGCCCCAGGACGTGATGCTGGACATCTTCGTCGGCACCTTGCTCGCCGTGCTGAGCTACTCCAGCCTGGCCATCGTGCTGCTCACGGCCACCCTCACCGCCCAAGGGCTGACCCCGGCCACCGTGGCGCTGGGCCTGGTGCTGGGCGCCAATATCGGCAGCGGCCTGCTGGCGGTGCTCGTCACCTCGTCGGGCTCGGCCGAGCTGCGCCGCCTGCCGCTGGGCAACCTGCTCTTCAAGATCACCGGGGCGGCACTCGCCATCCCCTGGCTGGGCGAGGCGCATGTGCTGCTGCAGAACCACGTGGACGACGTGCACCTGCAGGTGGTGCTGTTCCATGTCGCCTTCAACGTCGTGCTGGCGCTGCTCTTCCTGGGCCTGACCGGGCCCATGACCCGGCTCGTGGAGAAGCTGCTGCCCAAGGCCGTCGCCACCGACAGCCAACGCCCGCGCCACCTCGACAACACGGCGCTGGAGACGCCCTCGCTGGCCATCAGCTGCGCCGCGCGCGAGGCGCTGCACCTGGCCGACGTGGTGGAGACCATGCTGCGCGGCGTGATCCCCGTGCTGCGCGACAACGACCTCGCGCTGGCCGAGCGGCTGCGCCACATGGACGACACGGTCGACGAGCTCTACTCGGCGATCAAGTTCTACCTGACGCAGATCTCGCGCGAGGCCTTGTCCGAGCGCGAAGGCCGGCGCTGGACCGATATCGTTTCCTTCACCATCAACCTGGAGCAGATGGGGGACTCGATCGAGCGCGTGCTGCAGGACATCGAGGACAAGAAGATCCGCAGGAACCGCCGCTTCTCCGAAGCCGGCATGGCCGAGATCTGCCACCTCCACGAATGCCTGCTCGCCAACCTGCGCCTGGGCATGAGCGTCTTCCTCGACGGCCATGTGCGCGACGCCCAGAAGCTGCTCGAGGAGAAGGCGCGCTTCCGCGACCTCGAGCACAGCTACGCCGCCAACCACATCGCGCGGCTGCAGGACAACACCGCGCAGAGCATCGAGACGAGCTCGCTGCACCTGGACCTGATCAGCGAGCTCAAGCGCATCAACTCGCTGATCTGCTCGGTCGCCTACCCGATCCTCGAATCGGCCGGCGCGCTGGCCGACACACGCTTGCGCCCTTCGCAGCTCGCCGGCCTGGACGACGCCCCGCGCTGAAGGCCCGGGTGCCGGGGCGGCCCGCAGCGTGGACAATCGCCGCCTGCCCTGCCGCTGACCCACTGGCCCTGCCGCCCTTGCCCATGACCGAGACGCCCCCCGCCGCCGCTGCTCCCGACACCCCTGCGGCCCTGCCACCGCCGCTGCCCGACGCGCAGGCCGAGCCTGCCGCCGGCGCAGCCCCCGAGGCACCCATGCAGGAGGCAAGCCCGGAGCCGGCGCCAGGCGTGGCGGCGCCGGCCCTGCCCGACCTCGGCCCCGCGGCCTGTGCTGCCGAACTCGCGGCGCGCTTCCCCGCGCTCTTCGGTAGCGGCCGTGCGTTGCCCATCAAGCTGCGCATCCAGACCGACATCCAACAGCGCGCGCCGGGCGTATTCAGCCGCAAGTCGCTCTCGCTGTTCCTGCACCGCCACACCACGACGACCGCTTACCTGAAGGCGCTGGTGGCTTCGCCGAGCCGATTCGACCTCGACGGCGTGGCCGCGGGCGAAGTGGCCGAAGAGCACCGCCAGGCCGCCACCGCGGAGGTGGAACGCCGCCGCGCCATCGTCGAAGCCCGGCGCGTGGCCGAGCGCGAGGCCGCGCGCCTGGCCCAGCGCCAGGTGGATGCCGCGCGGCGCGAGCAGGCGCAGGCGGCGCAGGGCGAAGCGCCGACGGGCGTAGCGCCGGCGGGCGGTGTGCCGACGGGCGATGCGCCGGCGCCGCGCCCGCCACCTGACCCTCGCCCGCCACGGCCGCAACGGCCGCAGGCCCAGCGGCCACCCCACGCGCGGCCCGCAGCGCAGCGCCGCGAGCCCGGGTCTCGTCCACCGCGGCGGCCCGAAGATACGAACAGGCCTCAGCCCCCACAGCGGCCGCCGCCCGAGGCTGCCGCCGCGCCACCCGAGCCTTTCGACGAAGCGCGCCGCGAGCGCGCCGCACTGCTGCGCACCTTCGAGAGCAGCACGCTCACGCGGGCCAATTTCTGCGTGCTGAAGCGCATCACCGAGGCCGAGCTCGAAGCCCAGCTCGCGCAGGCGAGACAAGAGCGCGAACAGCGCGCGCCGCCGCCGAACCGCGGCTGAGAGACCCGCGCCGCGGCGCCGGGGTCAGCGCCCGAAGATGCCGCGCAGCAGGTCCTTCACGCCCGGCTTCTTCTGCCCCTCGTCGGGCCTGGAGGCGGGCGCATCCGCTGGCTCGGCGACCGGCACTTCCATGCCCATGCCCATGCCCAGCATGGCCATGGCCACCGACTTGACGCGGATCTTGGCTGTCCAATCCGGCTCCCAGGCCACGCGCGGGTCGGTGGGCCGCGGCGGGTGCGCGAGGTTGAGCTCGTTGCCGTAGGCGATCATGCGCAGCATGGCGCCCGGACCCGTGAAGAGGCCCTTGGGCACCTCGCAGCTCGTGGCCTGGCGCGGCAGCAGCACCTTTTCCTTGAGCCAGCGGTCCACCGCCGGGTTGGTCTGGTAGTCCAGCAAGCCGAAGCCGATATCGGGCAACTCGCTGCTGGTCCACAGCACCATCTCGTTCTCGCTCTTTTCACGCGCGCCCATGGCGCTGGCGAAATAGGCGCGCGCGGTGGGCAGCGCCTGCCATTCCAGCAGCGTGCTGCCGGCCGGCTGCGGCGTCTGCTTGAGCGCGATGGCGGGCATCAGGTCCTGCGCCGCAGGCAGCTGGAAACGAAAGCCCTCGGGCACGCCGGCGCCGCTGAAGGCGTGCTCGCCGGCCAGCGAGGCCTGCGCCGGCACCATGCGCGCGTCGTCCTTGCTCGGCCACACCGGCCGGCCCACCGCCGCATGCGTGCCGCGCTGGGTGGCGCGGCGCGACTGGAAGAACTTCGCCAGGTCGGCCGGCGTGGCGCTGGCGAAGTCCACCACCCGCGGCTGGCCGGCGCGCACCGTCTCGCCACAACCCCAGTACAGCAGCATCTTGCCCTTGGGGCGCTCGTACTCGGGCTCGGTGACGCGCTCGTCGCCGGGCTCGGGCGCGGTGCCGCGCGCTTCCTTGGGGCTTTGCAGCTTGAGCGCCGGGCTGAGGAAACCGGCGGGCACGGCCTGCTGACCCTCGGCCAGCTGCGGGTTGTTGCGCGTGTAGAGCGTCACGTCGACCCAACGCCCGGGCGACATCGCCTGGGTCTGGCCGAAGGTGTTGCCTCCCTTGCCGCTGCCGCCGCCGAACAATCCACCGAGCATGGCCATCGGGTTGCCGCCCCCCGGCAGGCCCATGGGCATGCCCATGCCGGCGAAGGTGGCCACGTCGATCCAGGCCTGCGCCACCGGCGGCTTGACGACCTGGGCGGGTGGCTGGGCCGAGGCACCGACGCAGACGCCGGCCAGGGCTGCGCAGAAGAGGCGCATCGAGAAGGGGATCTTCGAGTTGGCCATGGCGGGCTCCAGACAGAGAACGTCGTGGGAGCTTAAGCCTTCCGGAGCGCGCCGTACCCGCGCGCGGCCTGTGGATCGACGCCCCTCAAGCCGGCGCCCCCAGATCGCCGGCAATCAATCTGAACTGCTCCAGCGCCGCCTCCAGGTCATCGACGATCTCCTGCGCGATGACGTCGGGCGGCGGCAGCCTGTCGCTGTCGGCCAGGGTCTCGTCGCGCAGCCAGAAGATATCCAGGCTGGCCTTGTCGCGTGCCAGCAGCGCTTCGACTTCGTAAGCGCGCCAGCGCCCTCCGGGGTTCTCGGCGTTCCACGTCGGCATGCGGTCGAAGCGGTTGGCCGGGTTGTAGAGCTTGACGAACTCGTCGAGGTCAGCGCGCGTGAGCGGCTTGGTCTTCAGCGTGAAGTGCTGGTTCGTGCGCAGGTCGTAGATCCACAGCCGCTTCGTCCACGGCGTCTCGCTGGCCGGCTTCTTGTCGAAGAACAGCACGTTGGCCTTCACGCCCTGGGCGTAGAAGAGGCCCGTGGGCAGGCGCAGCAGCGTGTGCAGTTCGCATTCATGCAGCAGCTTGCGGCGGATGGTTTCGCCGGCGCCGCCTTCGAAGAGCACGTTGTCGGGCAGCACCACGGCCGCGCGGCCGTGCACGGCCAGCAGCGTCTTGATGTGCTGCACGAAGTTGAGCTGCTTGTTGGACGTGGTGGCCCAGAAGTCGTCGCGCTCGATCACGTCCTTCTCGGTGCTGCGCTTGCCGTCGGCGCCCTCGATCTGCGTGCTGCTTTTCTTGCCGAAGGGCGGGTTGGCCAGCACCACCTGGTAGCGCTCGCCGGGGTCGGCGGTCAATGCGTCCATCACCTTCACCGGTACGTGCTTCTCGCTGCCGATGCCATGCAGCAGCAGGTTCATCGCGCACACCCGCGCCGTGGCCTGCACCAGCTCGTAGCCCGTGAAGGCTTCGTCCTTGAGAAAGCGCTTCTGCTCGCGCGTGAGGTTGGGGTTGTGCGCGACGATGTGGTTGAAGGCCGTGAAGAGGAAGCCGCCGGTGCCGCAAGCCGGGTCGCACACCTTCTCGGCCGGCTTGGGCGCGATGCAGTCGACCATGGCCTGGATCAGCGCACGCGGCGTGAAGTACTGGCCGGCGCCACTTTTGGTGTCCTGCGCGTTCTTTTCCAGCAGGCCTTCGTAGGCGTCGCCCTTCACGTCCACGCCCAGCGCAGTCCAGTTCTCGGCGTCGATCAGGTCCACCACCAGCCGGCGCAGCTTGGCCGGGTCCTGGAACTTGTTCTGCGCCTTGCCGAAGATCAGGCCCAGGCGGCGGGGATGATGCTGGCTTGGCGGCCGTCCACATTGAACGGTGGCCGGCTGCGCTCGTCCGCCATCTTCAGGAACAGCAGGTAGGTGAGCTGCTCGACATATGTCGCCATAGCTCATGCCGTCGTCGCGCAGGACGTTGCAGTAGTTCCAGAGTTTCTGGACCAGGGTGGAAGCGTTCACGCGGGCTTCTTCAAGAGTTCGGGATGTTTGTTCGTGAGGTGGGCGCGCAATGACTTGCGCAGCGCCTTCGCCTGGGTGAGGCACTCGGTGACGATGTCGGGCGTCATCGGCGCGCCGGTGTAGTCGTTGGCATTGCGCTGCCTGCGCAGCGCGTCGAGCACCACCCATGCGTCGTTGGCCACGCCGAGCGTGAGCGGTAGCGACTGGATCATCGTCTGGTGATGCCCCGGCTCGTTGGTGGCAGGCCGATAGCCCGCCGCCAACATCGCCACCAGTGCGCACTGCATCACCGCCTTGTAGGCCGCTTCGAAACGGGTCTCGTCGCTGATCGAGGCCACGCCGGCATCGGCCATGTTGCGGTCGATGGCGCCGAGCAGCCGCTGCACTTCGGCGGCCGAGGGTGCGTGCTCCTTAATCTTTCCGATGCGTTGCAAGTTCTGCAAAGTCATCTTCGCCTCCCATCAGCCAGATGCGCGGCCCCTTGGCCACGCTGCGGGCAAAGCCATCGCCCGCCGCCAGTTTGCGTGCGAACTCCCGCGGCGCCATCACCGTCGGGTTCACCTCGCGACCCAGCACCTCGTGCGCCGGCGCCAACGTGCGCGCCAGGTCGGCAAAGCTCGCCGACCCCAGCACCATCAGGTCGACATCGCTGCCAGGGCGCTCGCTGCCGGCGGCCACGCTGCCGAAGACGAAGGCCAGCGCCACCTTTTTGCCCAGCGGCAGCAGCGCGTCGCGCAGCACGTCGGCCAGGCCGGCCGTCTTGCGCAGCAGGCCCGCAAGTTCGGCAAACACCGGGCTCGCCGGATTGGCGCGGTAGTGCACCTGGCGCCCCACCTCTTGCCGCAGCAGCACACCCAGGTCAGCGAGTGCGCGCAGCTCGCGATGCAACGAGCCAGCCGACGCGCCTGTGCGCCTTGCCAGTTCATGCACGTGAAGCGAGTCCTCGGGATGCAGCAGCAGCGTGCCCAGCACGGCCGAGCGCGTTTGCCCGAGGAGGTGGGTGGCGATCGACGTCATGTAGCCGATTTTGCTACAAATGAAGCAATTTTGAGAACGCGCCGCGAGGAAGACTCGCGCCGGAGCGCCTGAGTCTTTGGATGAGCGTGGAGGCGATCAATGGACGGCCCAGGAGTCCGCGTGGAACGGGAGTACCGCTTGATTGTGAGCGCACGCTTTCGCCGAAACGACCTATACGGGTTGCAGCACTCCTTGCGACCGGATTGTGGAAGTTTATTGATTGAAGAGATAAACTTCGTACACGCAAGTAAGCTCTCTATACATGGACCCGGTAAACAACCCATTCTCGCCCGGTGCCGGCAGCCCGCCGCCGGAGTTGGCAGGTCGCGACGAACTGATCGAACAAGCCCGCATCATGCTCCGGCGGGTGCAGACGGGGCGGTACGAGCAGAGCCTGATGCTGGTCGGATTGCGAGGTGTCGGCAAGACGGTGCTGCTGAACAAGATCCGGGAACTGGCGGAATCGACGGGCTACACCAGCGTCATGATCGAGGCCACGGAGAGCCGATCGCTGCCGGAACTGCTGGTGCCACCATTGCGCCAGATCCTGTACCAGCTCGACGCCATGGCCGGCGTCAGCAACAAGGTCAAGCGGGGCCTTCGTGTGCTGCGCAGCTTTGTCGGTGCCCTCAAGCTGAAAGTTGCCGATATAGAGATCGGCCTGGACATCGACCCCGAGAAGGGGTCAGCCGACTCCGGCGACCTCGAAGCCGACTTGCCCGAGATGTTCGTTGCACTGGGCGAGGCGGCGCAAGACCGTGGCAGAGCCGTCGCGGTGATCATCGATGAGATCCAGTACCTCAGCGAAGCCGAAATGAGCGCGCTCATCATGGCCATCCACCGTGTTTCGCAGCGGCAACTGCCCCTCGTGCTGGTGGGTGCTGGCCTGCCCCAACTGGTCGGCTTGGCCGGCCGCTCGAAGTCCTACGCTGAACGGCTCTTCACTTACCCCGATGTCGGGCCTCTGGCGCCCGACGACGCGAAAGAAGCCCTGCGCGGCCCGGTGCGTGCGCAGGGTGCCGACTTCACCGACGCGGCGCTCGATGAACTGGTGGCGGTCACGCGTGGCTATGCGTACTTCCTGCAGGAATGGGGCTACCAGGCCTGGAACCTCGCGCCCGCATCACCCATAGACAATGAGGTCATCAAACGCGCCACTGCGGCGGCGATCAAGAAGCTCGACGGCAGCTTCTTCCGTGTCCGCTTCGACCGGCTGACCCCTCGTGAAAAGGACTACATGCGCGCGCTCGCCGACATGGGCAGCGGCGCGCACCGCTCGGGCGATATCGCCGATGCCCTCGGCGTGAAAGTCCAGTCGGTGGCGCCGCTGCGCAGCGGCCTGATTCGCAAGGGCATGATCTACAGCCCTGCGCACGGCGACACCGCGTTCACGGTACCGCTCTTCGACGAGTTCATGCGTCGCACGATGCCGGATTGGAAGCCCGTGCAGCGGTAGCGATGCGCCGTTGTGGTCGCGTCGACAGCTCCTGCGCCTGCAGTTCCTTCAACGTCCGCCCCTGCGCATCCTTCCACTCGATGCGCCCGTTCGCGCTGCGCCCCAGCACCACCGCTGCGGCGGTGGACGGCGACGTGAACGCATAGTCTTGCGCGAAGCGGTAGCCGCTGGCTTCGGCTGCCAGCACGCCATTGCCGATCAGCTCCTGCCGCAGCTCGAACATGCCGCGCACATGCTGCTGCATCGACGGCACCGATTCGGCCACCGCATGCGAGCCCGCCTTCACCACGAAGCCCTGGCTGGACTCGTAGCCCGTGGCCAGCACGCCCTTGCCCCTGCAGGTGAGCAGCGTTGCGGCGGCAGCGGCGGCGGGCGGCGCCTGCTCGAAGGCCTGCACGCCCAGCACCGGTAGCACGCCCAGCATGTTCTGCCGGAACACCAGCATGTCGGCCCGGTCGGCCTCGCTCAGCGTGGGCTCGGCGGGCGCGTTGCCGTTTTCCAGCGGCATGCGCTTGGCAGCCTTGGCCAGGTGCACCAGGTTCGCTTCCAGGAACTGCACATGCGCCTTGTTCAATTGCCCCGGCGCGGCGACGAAGCACACCGCGCGGGTCCAGAAATCCTTCTGCGCGTAGTGCTATTCGAGCCGCGGGCGGATGGGGTCGCCCTCGCCGATGTAGAGCTTCTCGCCCTCGCCGTCGTCGCGCGGGCCGAGCAGCAAGTAGACGCCGGTCTGGCCCAGTTCGTCACGCTGCTTCGCCTTGGGCAGCAAGGCGCGCGGGAAGATCAGCGCCTTGCCGATCCAGTTGGACCGCTCGACGAAGCGCAGGCCGTCGGGGTCGCTGTCAGCGACGAAGATGCGGAGGGAGAAAGGGTTGCTCACGGTCAGTACATCAGCCGAATTATCGTAACGGTGTCACGACAATCGAATGCGCAGCTGCTACGCCCGCAGCAATGCCACGAAGCCCGCTTGCTCGAAATGACGGTCATGCGCCAGCGCTTCGCTGAGGCCGCGCGCTTTCATCAGTGCGAACGACGCGCAATCCGTCAGGCTCCATTCCTTGTCCATCGTGCGGCGATAGGCTTCAAAGGCCTCACCGAACTGCAACGAGGTCTGCGGCACAACCTCAATATTCGGATTGCTACGAATCGCATCGACGCCGCGGATAACCGTGGCCCGCACAGGAACCTTCGACAGCGCCGCCAGCAATTCGTCAAGCACCATTTCCGTGGTGACGATGCGCACCTTTCCGAGAGTGCGAGATGCCGCAGTCGCCCTTTCTTTCCAGTCGTCCTTGGGACTCAGCACGGCCACCCAGTAGCCTGTATCGGCGAAGACCACCTTCACGTGCGGTCCCCGCCGCTCCCGTAGACCACCTCATCAATTCGCACAGAAAGGTCAGTGGGAACCGAATCCCAAGCACCTTCGGGCGCTGACCGACCTATGGCGTCAAGTTGCTCCCAGATAGGTGCTGCCGACTCGTCATAGGTTGGCGCCTCGCTGCCCACGAGGTTGACTGCGTCCACTCTCGCAAAGCGTTTGAGCATGCGATCCGACGTACCGAATTCCCCAACCCCGCGCACACGCAAGCGTGCTGTTCGGTGCTCGTGCAAGGCATCGAGCACCTTTGCTTCGTCGGCAGCGGAATACCGGCCTTCAACCAAGGATTGACTACCGCCGGCCTCGACCTGCAACGCAAATCGCCCCGGACCGACGTTGGCCATTCGCACCTCGCCGGCCACGTCCACGACATCCTCGTAGACGGCTTCGACCCATTCGGCGAGCCGCTTTCGCGCTCGCGCCGTGTACGGTGCCTCACGAGCGGCACCGCGAGCGCGCGTGAACAGCACCTCGTCGTCGCGCAACGTCCTGCCAAAGTCACCAAACAACGGGATGACGTTGGCCGGCAGCGAAGTCGGCAATAGGTCATCGTCGTTTGCGGCGGCAATGGCTTGATCGATAAGGGTTACGGCCTCATCGAATTCGTCGGCGAGTTCAAGCTCGCCTTGCTCGCCCGCAACACGAACGCGTTGCAGAGGCACAAGCGCCGATCCATCCTCGAGCCTGTTGAACTGCAGGCGAAATCCCTTGCCGAAGCCCTTGGGCAAGTACACGCGGTTCGGATACTTGGCGCGCCAGAGTGCCTTGGCACATTCCAGTACCAGGTTGCGATACGCGATCAGCTCCTGCGTGCACTCAACGTCCAGCGCATGCCCGGCGAAGCGCTCGCCATCGAATCGCAGCGTGGCCATCTCAAATGTGCTGTCTGTGCTCACTGTGGAACCTCCAAGGCGCCATTGTCACGCTGGTAGTTTGCATGCGAAAGCCGCCTGCAGTACAGATTGCCGCAGCGCCTGCGCGCGCTTGAGGTTCATATCGACCTCAGTCTCGACTTCGCGGACGATGGACAGGCGGCGGTCGACTTCGGCGACGATGCGGTCTCGCTCGGCGGGCGACGGCACTGGCACGACAACGCGCTCAAGGATCGCGAGATTGATGTTCTTCTGTGCGGTGGCCGGCGCGAAGCGTTCGAGGTCTTCACGAGCCGTGCGCATGAAGAACTCGACAAAGCGCGTCAGCGTCTTGTCGTCGGACAGAAAGCCCACCACGCTGTCAGGGAAGCAAGCTGGCATGGCCAAGATTCCTGTCTCGGCAATGTTTGCTGCAATCGTGATGCAGAGAGTGCCCGCGGGCCAAAGCCTGCTCTGCGCCAGACCGAACTCGGAGTAGGTCTGCGTGAATTCCTTGATAAGCCCGCCGGAGCGTCTGACATCGCCGGTCTGAATGAATGGAAATGGGCCACCGTAGAGGCGTATGTCGTCACGCGGACGATGCTTGGACTTGCCCCTTCCGAGTTCACCAAGATCGGGAAGCGCTTTCCACATCCAACCTGCGGGCAGTTCGCCCAAAGGTTCAATGCCCTGATCCCCAACCGCTTCTGCAAGAACCGCCCTCTCGTAGCGCCGCAGATTCGCCTTGACGCGCTGGAGGTTGGCGACGGCTTCGTCGAGGCGGGAGAACTGCTTTTCGATCTCGGCGACGATGCGGCACTGTTCTTCTACTGGCGGCGCAGGCAATCGGAACGCACGTATGTCTTTAGGTCGCACGGCGGGGTACAGCGCGCCCTGTACCACCGACGACATTTCTTCAATGAAGCGCTTCGTCTGGACGCCAAAGTACAGCCACTCGGGAAGCACTTTGCGCCGTGCACGCAGCACATGGAATCCTGTCGAACCGACTGCTCCGTCTAAAGCGGGTGGCACGATGGCGACCGCATTCAGATTGGGGCGCGTCATTGACACCAATACGTCACCGGCTTGCAGTCGCTGCCGTGCACGGCTTGGCGCGTCACCGATCGCCAGCACCTTTGGCTCGACCACGCGCTTGGCTTGGTTGTCGATGCTGCTGATATCCACGTAGGTGAAGTTCGCAACGTCCGCTGCAGGACCGTCTTGGTCAACCCTTGGTACGGTCAATTGATCGAGCGCCGTCACGCCACCAACGCCCGATTCAACGCTTCAATCACCTTCGGCAACTCCGCCCGAAAAGTCGATGCAGCAGCAGCGTCGCGGATGTCCTCAAGCAGCTTCGGCATCAGCGTGCATACACCGTGGTGCGTTCGGCGGCGAGGCGGCGGCGGAAGAACGGGTTCTCCAGGCCGCTGTCCGTCACCAGGTCCACCGGCCGACCGAACAGCGATTCCAGTCCTTCCTTGAGCGATAAGTAGGCCTCGGCATAGGCGGCAGGCGGCACGTCATCGAACTCGACGATGAAGTCCAGATCACTCGTCGCGGGGTCGAAGTCGTCCCGAACCACCGACCCGAACGCATCGAGCCGGCGCGCACCGGAGCGACGGCATAGCGATGCCACTTCATTGCGCTTCTGGTCGATGAGGTCGGTCATGGTGCGCGCAAGTTTATGCCGCGAGATGGCGGTTGAGCTGGTCCAGCAACGGTCGCAACTCCGCCCCAAACAACTGATGCACCCGCCCCAGCCCGCCTTGCTGGCTGAACGGCGCGTACTCGAAATCGTCCAGCGTCACGCCCAGGTTCGCCGCCACATGGTCGCGGATCATTTCCAGCCAGCGCTGCTGCTCGGGCGTGAAGACATGGCCCGCTGAAGCCTGCTGCGCCAGCCAGGCCTTGTAGTTGGCGGCCACGCGCTCGGGGTAAGGCACCAGCTCGTTGTCCTGCTGCATCGCAAAGCGCACCAGGCTCACCAGGTCGGTGAGGATGCGCTGGCGGCTGGCGCCTTTGACCTTGCTCTGGTCCAGCGCCGCATAGGCCTGCCACAGCGTGCTCTCGTCCAGCAGGTGCGGCGGCGCGTGCAGCGCGTCGGCCAGCAGCTTGATGTCGTCGAACGTCAGCGGCGCGCGGGTGGGGCGGCTGTAGAGGATCTGCAGCGCGGTGATCTCGTCCTTGTGCTGGGCGATGAAGGCTTCGAAGGTCTGCACGATGCCTTGCGCACGTTCGCGCGCCGCTGCGCTGAAGCCGGCTTCGATGACGCGGTCTTGCGTGACGGTGTCGATGACCAGGTCCTTGTTGGCCTTCAGGCCCAGGATGAGTTGGCGCAGCGCCGGGTCGGCCAGCGGCCTGACGGCCTGGCGCAGCGCGGCTTCCTGTTCCTGCGGGCTGGCGTCGTCCTTGGGCTGCAGCGCCTGCACGATGCCGCCGGCCAGCATCTTCAGGTCCAGCCCGCCGCTGGCGCTGCGCACTTGCGAACGCTCGGCCTCGGTCAACTGCGTGTCCAGCCGCGCCAGGCGCGCGGCCACGCTGCTGAGCACCTCGTCTTCGACGTTGCCCAGGCTCACGGCCTGCAGCAGCGCGTCCAGCGGTACGGTCTTCTTCGCGTCCATCGGGCGGCTGTCGGTGAGGTCGTGCTCGCACACGCCGACGCAATCGACGATGACGAAGTGGTCCTTGTGCACATGCTCGCCGGGGTTGACGCCGCGCAGGTCGTCGTCGCGGATGACGCGCACGAGGGTGCGGATCTGGTCGGGCGTCTGGACTTTGCGGTCCAGCGCTTCGGCGGCGTAGTCGAAGTCGTCGTCGAGCTGCCAGGCGTTCTTCTTGCGCGTGGCGCGGTCCATGGTCTCCAGCCAGTAGCCGGCTTCGACCTGCGCGCCTTGCTCGCTCACCGCGGTGCGGATGCGATAGACGTCGTAGTTGACGTTGACGCCGTCGGCCACGGCCTGCGCGTGGCCGTACTCCATCACCAGGTTCTGGTTGAAGAAGCCGAAGGTCTGCTTGTTGGGCGTGGCGGTCAGGCCGATGAGGTGGGCGTCGAAGTATTCGAGCACCTGGCGCCACAGGTTGTAGATGCTGCGGTGGGCCTCGTCGGTGACGATGAGGTCGAAGGTTTCGATCGGGAAGCGCGGGTTGTAGGCGATGGGCTCGGGGTCCTTGAACAGGCTTTCGGATTGCGCTGTGCTGCGCTCGTCGTCCTCCTCGGCCAGCTCGCGGCCCTTGAGCATGCTGAACAAACGCTGGATGGTGCTGATGGTGACGCGCGCCGTGGTGTCCAGCGTGTTGCTCTGCAGGTGCTGGACGATGTATTCCTCACCGAACTTGTAGTTGTTGTAGGGCGAGACGTAGGCGTCGAATTCCTTCTTCGCCTGGCGGCCGAGGTTGCCGCGGTCCACCAGGAACAGCACGCGCCGCGCGCCGGCGAACTTGATGAGGCGGTAGATGAAGCTGATGGCGGTGAAGGTCTTGCCGGACCCTGTCGCCATCTGGATCAGCGCGCGCGGCTTGTTGGCGGCCAGGCTCGCTTCCAGGTTGCGCACGGCGGTGATCTGCGCCGGCCAGAGCTTGAAATCGCCCCACTCGGTGACGAGTTCGGGCATCTGCTGCAGGCGGGCCAGGAAGGTCGATGCGGTGGCTTGGGCTTGCGCGGGCGGCTCGCCACCGGTGCTGAGCCGCGTGGGCACGGGCAGCAGCTTCAGCCACTCGGCCAGCAGCGCCGGGGTGTGGAAAGCGAAGACGCTGCGGGCGCGCGGCGCCGGGTCCAGGCCGTTGGTGAAATGGGTTTCGACGCCGGTGGACTCATAGGCGAAGGGCAGCGGCCGGCGCCAGGCCGGCAGGCTGCCGGGCAAGCCCTGGGCATAGCGCGCGGATTGCGTCTCGACGCCGGTGAGCGTCGTGCCCTGCTTCTTGGCTTCGATGACGCCGCAGGCGCGGCCTTCGACATACAGCAGGTAGTCGGCAAAGCCGTAGCCGGCTTCGAGCGGGAACTCGCGGATGGCCACACCGCGCGTGGCGTGCAGGTTGGCACGGGCCTTGTCCTGCACGGCCCAGCCAGCCGCCTGCAGCAGGCCGTCGATCTCGACGCGGGCAAGTTGCTCGGGGTTCGCCAACGCAAGGCCCTCCCAGGCCTGGGCCCGGCGTGCGGGGGCGGCGCTCTTGTGGCGCCGGGCCATGGGCTGGGGATGTTACCGGCTCACCGATGCTACCGGCTCACTCCAACCAGTCGCGCAGCCGCGCGTAGACCTCGGGCCGGCTCAGCAGATCCAGGTGGCTCATGCCGTGGCCCACCCATTGGCGGTCTTCGGCGAAGGCCAGGGTGCGCGCGGTGTCCTTGTGGCGGCCCAGGGCGCTGTCCAGCGGCACCAGGCCGTCGCCGAGCAGGCGGTCTTTCATGTCCCCTTGTTCCTGGCCGATGGTCGCGGCCAGCGCATGGCAGCGCACGTGCTCGGGCAGAGGCACGATCTGGCGGCGGTCGGCGCCATGCGCGAAGCGGTCGCGGCCGACCCAGTCTTCGTCGAGCAGGTTGCCGTGGCGCAGGTCGGTGATGCCGGCGCTGCGCACCTTGCCCAGCCGCGCGAAGGGTGCGGCATAGGGCGTGGCGCCGAGCAGCAGGTCCACCCAGTGGCCGGCGCGCTCCAGCGGCGCGCCGTGGTGCGGCGTGCCCAGGAAGACCAGATCGTCCAGCCGCGCCGGCCAGGCGGCACCCGCCTGCGTGGCACAGTGCAGCGCGCTGCGCGCCACCAGGCCACCCATGCTGTGGCCCAGCAGCACCAGGCGCTGCACCGGCACCGGCCAGGCCGCCAGCAATTGCTCCATCTGCCGCGCCAGCGCGTGGCCGTTGATGGAGACGTGCAAGCCCGTGTTGTAGTGCAGGTAGACGGGGGTGTAGCCGAGCTCGCGCGCCAGCGCGGCGCCGTGGTCGTGGCCCTCGCGGCACCACTGCAGGTCGTTCATGCACAGGCCGTGCAGCAGCACGAGCAGGCGCGCTCCGGCGTCGGGCAGGCGGGCGGCCAGCGCGGCCGGCTCGAGCATCAGGGCGCGGCCCTCGCGGCGCCAGGCCATGGGCGTGGCCAGCGGGTTGCCGGTCTCGGCCAGGTAGTCGCCGAGCACGCCGTTCAGCGCCGCGACGAGGGCTTCGCGCTGCGGCGTGGTTTCTCCGGGCGCGAGTGCCGGCGCCAGCAGGCCCAGCAAGGCCTCGATGCTGCCGCCCACCAGGTGCGTGACGCCGCGGATGCTCTTGTAGACCAGGCCGGTGATGCCACGGGTGCGCCCCGCGACGCCGGCCGCAGGCACGCCAGGCAGGCGGGCGATGCGTTCGTGCATGGCTTCGACCAGGTCGGTCAGGCCGGCGGTGGCGTCGGTGGCCAGGCGTGCGGCGCCGCGCAGGTCGGCGTGCTTGATGTGTCGGCTGGGGGTCATGTCGGCTCTCGGTGGCGGCCAAGGGGCGTGCCCTCGGGGCGCTGGTGCCTGGCCGGGCAGTATGCGCCCCGCCCTACACTGGCACGGCAGCGCCGTGCTGCGACACGACAGGGCCCCATGCCATGCACGCGTTCATCACCCGCCGCCGCCTGCTGAGCTGGGCCGGCGCTTCGGCTTCCATCGGCGGCAGCACCGCCTGCAGCACGGCGCCCGCCGTGCCGGCCCCCGTGGCCGCGGCCTTTGCGCCCACCGGGCGGCTGCGCGCCTGCATCAACCTGGGCAACCCGATCCTGGCCCGGCGCGACGCCGCCAGCGGCGAGGTGTCCGGGGTTTCGGTGGACCTGGCGCGGGCCCTGGCCGAGAAGCTGGGCCTGGCGCTCGATCTGGTGGTGGTGGATGCCGCGGCCAAATCCGTGGTGACGGTCAAGGGCGGCCAGGCCGATATCGGCTTCTTCGCCATCGACCCCCTGCGCAGCGACGGCATCGCCTTCAGTGCGCCCTACGTGCAGATCGAAGGCGCGTACCTCGTGCGCCAGGATTCGGCCCTCACCGACAACGCCCAGGTGGACCGCCCGGGCACGCGCGTGATGGTCGGCCAGGGCAGCGCCTACGACCTGTTCCTGGTGCGCCAGCTCAAGGCCGCGCAGCTGGTGCGCGCGCCGACCTCGCCCACCGTGGTCGAGCGCATGCTGGCCGAGAACGCCGATGTGGCCGCGGGCGTGAAGCAGCAGTTGCAGGCCGATGCCGCACGGCGTGGCGGCCTGCGCCTGCTGCCCGGGCGATTCATGGTCATCGAGCAGGCGATGGGCTTGCAGGCCGGCCGCGGCGCGGCCGCCGAGCAGCTGCTGCGGGCCTTCGTCGAGCAGGCCAAGGCCAGCGGCTTCGTGGCCCAGGCGCTGGTGCGCCACGGCATCCAGGGCGCCATCGTGGCGCCGGCCGCACCGCTCAGCTGAGCCGCACGGCATTGCGCCCGGCGTTCTTGGCGCGGTACAGCGCGCGGTCGGCGCGCACCAGCACGGCGTCGGCGCGGGCATCGCTGGGCACGACGGCACTCACGCCGATGCTCACCGTGATGGCGATGACCTTCCCTTCGTGGTGCAGCGGCGAACTCCCGACGCGCTCGCGCAAGCGCTCGGCCAGGGCCCGGGCTTCCTCGGGGCGGGTGTCGGGAAGCAGCAGCGTGAATTCCTCGCCGCCGGTGCGCCCCACCACGTCGACCTGTCGCACCGTCTCGCGCATCAGCTGCGCCAGGTGCACGAGCAGGGCGTCGCCCGCGGCATGGCCCCAGCGGTCGTTGACGTCCTTGAAGTGGTCGATGTCCAGCGCCAGCACGCTGCACTGCAGTTCCGGATGGCGCGCAATGCGCTGCACCTCTCCGTTCAGGTGCTCCATCAGGCTGCGCCGGTTGGCCAGGCCGGTGAGGTCGTCGGTGGCGGCCTGCTGCTTCAGTTCCTGGCTGAGCCGCACGCTGCGCGTGATGTCTTCGAAAGTGGTGTACACGCTCTCGATACCGCCCTGGCTGAACAGCGGCGTGGCGCTGACATGGATCCACACCCGCCCGCGCTCGGGCATCGCCACGCCCATCACGACGTCGTGCACCGGCTGCCCGGTGCGCAAAGCCACCCTCGTCGGGATTTCGTCGGCCGGGAGATCGCTGCCGTCTTCGCGCACGGCGCGCCAGAGCGGGTCGATGGACGCTGGGTCCTGCATCTGCTCCAGCGTCAGCCCCAGGATGCGCTGAGCCGCCGGGTTGGCCGCGGTGATGCGGCCCTGGACGTCCTGGTAGACGACGCCTTGCGGCACCGTCTCGAAGAGCGTGCGGTAGGTCTGCTCGCTGGCCTGGAGCGCCAACTCGATGGCCTTGCGTTCGGTGATGTCCGTGGATACACCCGTCCACTCCATCTCGCCGTCTTCGCTCGGCGTCGGCCTGGCCTTGGTCTGGTACCAGCGGATCTGCCCGTCGGCGGTGCGGGTGCGGAATTCAAGCTCCCAGGCGCCGCCACGCGCGCAGGCTTCGCTGACGCCGGCCTCGAGCGCGGCGCGGTCTTCGGGCAGCACGCGTTCGAGCAGGGCGCCGCGGTCGGCGCAGGCCTGGGCCGGGCTGATGCCGAACAAGGCCTGCACGCCGGGGCTCATGTAGCTGTAAGCCAACTCGCCGCCGGAGCGCCTGACCATGCGGAACATCACCCCGGGGATGGACGCGGCCAGGTCCAGCAACAAGCCCTCGCTGCGGCGCAGCGTTTCCTGCACCTGCTTGAGCGACGTGACGTCGTGGTGCGAAACCACGAAACACGGCGGCTGGCTGCCCGCGATGCGCGCGACGCGGACCACGAACCAGCGCTGCTCGGTGGCCGCGTGGCAGGCGCATTCGAACTCGAACTGCGGGCACCGGCCGGCGAGCAGGTCGCGCAGCAGGCTCGCGAAGAGGGGGGCGTCGGTGGCGCCGCCCGCCGGGTCCCCTCGCGTTTCGAGCCAGTTCGTGCCTTCGTGGCCGCCGCAGGCGCATTCGCGCCTGCACTGGACAAATTCGCGCCAGGCGCGGTTCACCATGACGATTCGGCCGGCTTCGTCGAGCACGCCGATGCGCGCGCTCAAGCCGTCCATCACCGAACGCAGGAACTGCTCCGAGGCTGGCACTGCCCGCTCCCTGTGCATGTGCTGCTTGCCGTGTGCGCCCCCGGCGCCCGCGCCGGCATTGTCCGAAATCAATTTCCTCGGGGTTGGGTCGCGGTCGGGCGCCTCGCGCGGGGACTCACGGCCACGGATGCGAGCGCGCAGCGGCCAGTGCGGCCGTGCCGCGCCGGTCGACCTTGCCGGTGCTCAACCGCGGCAGCGTCTCGAAAACAGCCATGCGCCGCGGCCGCGCCCAGGGCGGCAGCAGCGTGGCCAGCAGCGCCGCCAGCGTGGGGTCTTGCGCCAGCGTGGCCGGCCCTTCGACGGCGGCGCAGACGATCGCGCCCCAGCGCGCGTCGGCCAGGCCGAAGACCACGGCGTCGCGCACGGCGGGGTGCTCGCGCAGCGCGGCCTCGACGACGCCGGGCACGACTTTTTCGCCACCGGTGACGATGAGCTCGGCGCGCCGGCCCTGCACATGCAGCCGGCCGGCGTCATCGAGCCAGCCGAGGTCGCCGGTATCGAGCCGGCCCGCCGTGTCCAGCGCCGGGAGATCCGGCTGGCCCGCGTAGCCGGCCAGCAGCGCCGGGCTGGCGAGCAGGATGCGGCCCGGTGCACCCGCCGGCAGGGCGCGGCCGTCCTCGTCGGCGATGGTGATCGTCACGCCGCGCAGTGCGCGGCCGCAGCCCGGCCGCAAGCGCCCGGCGTCGGCAGGCGCCTCGCAGGCCGCGGCGGCACAGCTCTCGGTCAGGCCGTAGCTGGCCACTGCCGGCACGCCGGCCTCGGCCAACGCGCGGCGCAGCGCCAGCGGCGCGGCCTGGCCGCCGAGCATCACCAGGCTCAGCCGGGCGAGCCGCCCGCCAGGGTCGGCGTGCAGCAGCCGGTCGGCGATGGCGGGCACGGCAGACAGCCGCGTGCCGCCATCGCGCACCAGGGCCGTCCACACGGCGTCTTCGGAAAAGCGCGGCACCAGCACGATGGCGCGGCACGCGACCACGCAGCGCGTGACCACCGACAGCCCGCCCACATGCGACAGCGGCAGCGTGAGGATCCAGCGGTCCTGCGGCCCGAAGGGCAGCCGCGCGGTGAGCGCCGCGGCTGCGGCGAGCACCGCGCGGTGCGTCAGCCGCGCCAGCTTGGGCGCGCCCGACGAGCCCGAGGTGGGCACCAGGAAGAGGTCGTCGCCGGGCAGCGGCGGGCGCGGCGGCGGCGTTGCGGTGGCCGGCGCGGCTTGCAGACATTGCTCCACGGTCAACTGCCGCGCGCCGGCCGCACGGGCCAGCCGCGCGGCGTCGGCCTCGGGCAGCGCGGGGTGCAGCGGCAGCAGCGGGATGCCGGCCAGGGCGTGGGCCAGCAGCACGATGACATCGTCGCGGTCGGGCTTGAGGGGCACGGCGTGCGGCCGCGGGGCGGCGCCGTCGTCGGGATCGGGGGTAGCCAGCGTACCCAGGCGCGCCGCCACCGAGTGCACCCGCGTGGCCAGTTCGGCCCAGCTCAGGCTGCCGAACTCACCCACCAGGGCTGGCTCGGCGCTCGCCAGGCGCGCGGCCCGCCACAAGGCGTCGCCCAGGGTGGCGGGCAAGGACAGGGCGGACATCGGCGAGGGGTGCCTGCGGCGGCTGGGGTGACGCGCGGGTTGTAGCACGTGAGGCAGCCGCAGCCGGCCACCGTTGCGCTGGCACCGTCGGCTGCGCTTGCACCCTAGGCGCCGAAGTGCGGTGCGCCTGAACTGCGAGCATGATGCCGCCACTGCCCACCGCCGCAGGCGAATAACGTGCCGGTAACGCCCGTTGTGTCACAAGGGCGCCATCAGACAACGATTCGATGGCGCCCACTTCCCACACCGCCCGCAGAGCTCCACAAGCCGCCCTGCGTTCACGCCTGCTGCGCCAGTTCTCAAATGAGCTGACCATGGCGCAGACCCGTCCGGCAGGCCGTCCATGCGCTTCGCTGCGGCTCGTCGGCACGCCGGCGCTGGTGCCGCCTGTGGGCGAAGCCGTCGCGCTGGAACGCAAGGATGCGGCCCTGCTCGCTTTGCTGGCGACGGCCGGCGCGACCCCGCGGGCCGGGTTGGCCGCCTTGCTCTGGCCCGATGTCGATGCCGAAGGCGCCCGCAACAACCTGCGCCAGCGCCTCTTCAGGTTGAAGCGAGCGGCGGGTGTCGATGTCGTGGCCGGCGGCAACGTCGTGAGCCTGGCCGATCTCGTGGTGCATGACTTGGCGGCGCTGCCGGTGCGCCTTGCGGCCGACCCGCAGGCGCTGGCCGGCGAGTTGCTCGGCGCCTTCGACTACAGCGACTGCACTGAGCTCGCCGCATGGGTCGACGTGGCGCGCGAGCAGTGGCGTGCCGCGCTGCGCGACGCACTCGCCGAGATCGCCGCGCGTCTCGAGGGCGAGCGGCAGATCGCGCAGGCACTGGCTTATGCGCAGCGGCTGGTTTGCGTTGATCCGTTGTTGGAACACGCGCACCGGCGCGTGATGCGGCTGTACTACCTGCTGGGCGAACGCAGCGCGGCGCTGGCGGCCTACGAACAAGCGCGCGTGGCGCTCGAACGCGGGCTGGGCGTCCCCCCCGGCGCGGAAACCGAGCGCTTGGCCGAGCTGATCCGCAGCGGCAGCGCCAGCGCCTCGCCCGCGCTCGGCCCCAGCTCGCCGGCGCTGCTGTGGCCACCGCGACTCGTCGGCCGCGAGCCCGAGTGGGCAGCGCTGGCCGACGCCACAGTGGCGCGCCGCAGCGTGCTCGTGCGCGGCGAAGCCGGCATCGGCAAAACGCGCTTGCTGAGTGACTTCGCCGCGCACCATGGTGCGGCCCTGCTGATGGCCGCGCGGCCCGGCGACGTGCACCTGCCCCATGCCCTGCTGTCGCGCTTGGTGCGGCGGCTGGCGCCACACACGAGCGCGCCGCTGGCGGACTGGGTGACGCGCGAACTCGCGCGCATCGCGCCCGAACTGGGCCCCGCACCCGTGGCGCCGCTCGACCCGCTGCGGCTGCAGCAGGCGGCAAGCGAACTGCTCGCCCAGCGCCGGGCGGGGAGAGTGGCCCTGATCGCCCTCGACGACCTGCACTTCGCCGACGACGCCACGCTCGACATGCTGCCCAGCCTGACCACGGCGCCCGGTGGGGAAGCCATCGCGTGGCTGATGAGCGCGCGCTCCGGCGAGATGCCGACTGCGCTCGGCCGCTGGTGCGCCGCGCAGGACACCGAGGGTCCGCTCGAGATGACCCTCGGCCCACTCGACGACGCGGCCATCGAAGCCTTCCTCGAATCGCTGGCCTTGCCCGAGCTCGATGCCGCAGCCTGGACCGCGCCGCTGGCGCGCCACACCGGCGGCAACCCGCTGTTCATTCTGGAGACCCTGAGGGCGATGCGGGCCGAAGGGTCCTTGTCGCGCGACGGCTTGGGCACCGGGCTGCCGGCACCGCTGAATATCGGCCAACTCGTCGCACGGCGGCTCGACCAGCTGCCGGCGCCGGCGTTCAAGCTCGCGCGCGTCGCGGCGATCGCCGGGCCGGACTTCAGCGTCGCACTGGCCGCGGCGGTGCTGGGGCAAGACGCCTTGGAAATCGCCGATGCCTGGCGCCAGCTCGAGGCCGCCCAGGTGATGCGCGAGCGCGGCTTTGCGCACGACCTGATCCACGAGGCCACCCTGCGTTCGGTGCCGGCGGCTATCGCCAAGGTGATGCACGGCGAGATTGCGGCGCAGCTGGAAGCGCAGGGCGCTGCTGCAGCGCGCATCGCGCAGCATTGGTTCGAGGCCGGGGAGTTCGCGCGCGCGGCCGACTGTTTCGAGCGCAGCGGCCATCAGGCGCAGTAGGCACACCTGAAGCGCGGCCTTGGCCTGCGGGTAACGGTCGGGTCACGCTCCTGCTTCTAGCTTCGTGTGGTCGACGGGAATTTGCTGCTGTCGACTCTGGAAGGAGGGGACCATGGGCTTGTTTCTGACCCGAGTGATCCGCACTGCATTGGCCGTCGCCTCGCTCATTGCCTCGACAGCACCGCCAGCTCAGACGCCGAAGAGCGCGACCGAGGCGCTGAACTTCAAGCCCGCCGACGCCCGCATGCGCGCGATGCTGGCGCCGGTGAAGGACCTGCAGGGCCTGCTCGAAGGCGACTTCGCGGTGGCGCTGGCCGACCTCGACGGTGACGGCCAGAACGAAATCATCGTCAAGGCAGAGTTGTCCCCGATGCAGTGTGGCAGGGATGGCGCCTGTGCCACCTTCGTGCTGCAGCAGCGCGGCAAGCGCATGGTGCCGCTGCTTGCGCACCAGAACACGTTCTCCCCGCTGGCGCTGACGCATGCCAAGTACGGCGGCTACCGCGCACTGGCTTTCGTCGACGAGAACGGGCGCATCGAGATCGGGCAGCGACCGGGCTCGCCCTTGTACGGCAAGCCGATGCTGTACCCAATGGACGCGCCCAAGGGCGCGGCGGCACAGCGCTAGCTAGTCAATCACCCCAAGGAGCATCCTCATGGAAGATTTCGTCTCCAACGGCCGCGACAGATCAGGGAGCGCGTCATGACAAGCACTTCGTCTTTTTCGCGGCGCGAGGTCGGCGAGGCAGTTCACTTTGACGTGACGCCCGCGCGCTCTTCGCTCGGCTTCGTGTTGTTGTTTGCACCGATGACCTTGGCTGGCCTGCTGATCACGACGGTGATCGGTGCCGCTGTCGGCGGTGCTTTCGGTGCGGTGGTCGGGTTCGCGGTCCCTGCGGTTTTTCTGTGGTGGCGCATCTGGCGCAACTACCTGTGCAGCCTCGCGCATCGCCAGCCGATGACGATCTCCGTCGACCCGTCAGGTCTGCGCAGTGGCACGCAACAGTTTGCAGCCGGTGACATCGTCGAACTGAACCTGCATTCGGGCTACGAGGACCCGGACACGAGACCCCTGGCCACGTCGCCGACCGTCTGGGTCACCGACAGTCCGGCCTTCGCCGCTGCCCATGCAGCCACCAACATCGTCAGTAGCGCCGTGCTCGGCGCCACGTCCTCGTTGCGCGACGGCCTGTTCGAGCGCCAGGCCGCGCGTTCGTTCATGCTGACCATTCGCTGCAAGCAGAGCAACCAGAGCCAGGTGCTCACCGGCGGATTGACGCGCGACTGCGCCGAGGCGCTGATGAACGACATCGCAGCTGCGTTGCGGCACTGCGGAAGGCCGATCACCAACGAAAGGGGTTGACCATGCATTTGCGAAAACTTCTGTCGGTCCTGTCCGCGCTGAACTCGGGCGCAGCCGCCGCAGGTCTCCTGCTCGGTCTCAGTCAGCACGCAGCAGCCACCGAGCCGTCGGGTCCGGACGTTCTGGGCGTTCGAGTCGGCATGACCCACGCCGAAGCGCTGGCGGTGCTGCGCACGCGCGCACCGAAGGAAAACTGGCAGACGATCTCGACCACGTTGCAGTTCCAAAACTCGCGCCAGGACTGGACCGCGGTACCCGGCGGTACCTTCCGTGCCGTGCTGCTGGAGAAGAAGCAGAGGATCGTCAACGAGTCCCCCGACAGCTACCTCGTCTACTTCTCGCCGACGCCGGGCAACGAGCGCGTGGTGGCTTTCGAACTGACGCAGATCTATGTGCAGCAGCGCCCACTGCTCAAAGACTTGACGGCGCAACTGGTGGAGAAGTTCGGCAAGCCCGGGGAAGCTCAGTACGACACGCAGTTCACTTGGGGCTTCGATACAAAAGGGGCGCCGCGTCCCTTGAGCCAGGATCAGTCGGGCGCGCCATGCCGCCATGTGCAGCGGCTGGCCGATCCGAAGCAGTGGGGGGGTCCGTCATGGAGCATCGACTACAACCCCATGGGGCAGATCAACCGCAAGCCGGTGGACCTCGTCAGCGCCTGCGGCGCTTTCATGGTTCGCGCTCGAATCATCCAATCGGGAGAAGGCTTCGTCACGTCGCTCAACCTCGAACTGATCGGCCATGAGCTGGCGACAGCAGGCAAGGCAGCGGCCCTGAAGCAGATCGAAGAGGCAAAGGCCGGTGAACTTGCCGGCGCGCGCGACGCGGCGAAGAAGGGGCCGAAGGCGACCTTCTGATGATTTCGTCATCCACGGACGCGGAGGTCAAACATGACTCGACTCTTACATGCGGTGCTCAGCGCCGTCGCCCTGGTGTTCATTGCGGCCGCTTGCGGCCCGAGCGCGCAGTGGGTCAGCGTGCCGCTGCTGACCTGCCCCGGCAAGGAATGGAACGACATCAAGAGAAGCGTCGACTTGCAGAAGATGCTCGGCCCGGCAAGGTGCGGCAAAGCCGGCAAGTCTTACGCCGGTGATTGGCGCTGCGAAAGCGGCGTGGTCGAAGTCAAGTGCAAGTAGCACCATCGGGCGGCGTACGTGATGATGATGAGTGGCACCCGCAAAGCGGGCCTGGACACCAGCATGGACATCGCCACGCAACTCAGCAAGGATGGGCACTGCGGGACCTAGTGCGCTGCCGCTCCAGGTGACTCCCGCCATGGGCGGTGACGGCGGTGACGCATGCTGACGGGAGGAGCGGGGCAGTGGACCGTGCCAAGGGCATCGACGGGTTGGCAACGGCCGGCGCCACGGCGGCTCAGCTGCGCCTGCTCGGCGTGCCGAGCCTGCGCCGCCAAGACGGCAGCGTGTACTTTCTCGAGCGCCTCGAAGCCGCGCTGCTCGCGCACCTGCTGATCGAAGGGCCCGCGTCGCGCGCCGAGATGGCCGCGCTGTTGTGGCCCGAGGTCGATGCCCCGCGTGCGCGCGGCAACCTGCGCCAACGCTTGCGCCGCCTGAAGGCGGCCGCGGGCTTCGATCTGCTGGCCGACGCCGATCCGCTGCGCCTGCGCGCCGATCTGGCGCACGACCTCGACGCTGACGATCCAGCGCTCGCCGACGGCGCTGGCGATGCCGGCGCCGAGCTGCTCGAGGGGCTCGACTTCGCCGGCGTGGAAGGCCTGCACGACTGGGTGCTCGCGGCGCGGGAACGCGTCCGCACGGCGCGGCGCGTGGCGCTCGAACGCAACGCCACGCAGCTCGAAGCGACGGGCCATGTCGCCGCCGCGCTGCGGCTCGCGCAACGCCTGCTTGAGCTCGATGCGCTCGACGAGAGCGTGCACCGCCGCGTGATGCGGTTGCACCACGCGCGCGGCGATCGCGCGGCCGCGCTGCATGCCTTCCAGCATTGCAGGGATCTGCTGGCGCGCGAGTTGGGGGTGTCGCCGTGCCGCGAGACCCGCGCGCTGGCGGCCGAGATCGAATCCGGCGCGCCGCTGCGCGCGCCCGCCGCCAGGCCGCGGCCGATCGCGCTCGCCCGGCCGCCGCGCCTGATCGGGCGCGAGCGCGAACTGGCGGCGCTGCACGACGGTTGGCAGCGCGGCAATGTCGTCGCCGTGCTCGGCGAGGCCGGGGTCGGCAAATCGCGTTTGATCGCCGAGCTCGCGGCGCACCAGGCTCCCGCCTTGTCCACCGGCGCCCGGCCCGGCGATGCGCAGATTGCGTTCGCGCTCTTGACGCGGCTGCTGCGCACCATGCCCGGCCTGGCCGGCGCCGACCTGCCGCCGTGGGTTCGTCTGCAATTGGGACACTTGCTGCCCGAGCTCGGCCGGCCCGACAGCCCCGGCCTCAACCCCTTGCGGCTGCGCCAGGCCTTGGTGTGGGTGCTCGGCAACTTGCCCGTGCTGCATCAAGGCGTCCTGGTGATCGACGACCTCCAGTTCGCCGACGAAGCGACGCTGGAGGAGCTGCCCGCGCTTTTGGCGGCCGACACCCAACCTCCCCTGCGCTGGCTGCTCGTCGCACGCGGCGCCGAGATTCCGCCGCTGCTGCGCTCGACACTGGAAGGCGGCGATCCGGTGCGCGCCACGGTCGTGCGCATCGAGTCGCTGGCCGTGCACGACGTGCAGATGCTGCTCGACTCGCTGTCGCTCGAGGGGCTGGACGCCGCCGCGTGGGCCGCACCGCTGCACCGCCACACCGGCGGCAACCCCATGTTCATCCTGCAGACACTGATGTCGATGGGCGACGGGCCGCTGGGGGCGAGTCCCTTGTCGTCGGTGGCCGGCTTGCCCTTGCCGGGCCGCGTCGGTGAGCTGGTCGAACGCCGCATTTCGCAGTTGAGCGCCCCGGCGCGCGAGCTGGCCCAGGTGGCCGCGCTGGCCGGCCAGGACTTCAACGCCAAACTGGCGCTGCACGTGCTTGATCGCCATGCCGCGGACTTGTCCGATGCCTGGCGCGAGCTGGAAGCGGCGCAGGTGCTGCGCGACGAAGCCTTCGCGCATGACCTGATCTTCGAGGCCACGTTGCGCTCGGTGCTGCCGGATGCCGCGGGCCCCTGGCGCGGCCGCATCGCGGCGCACATGGCCGCGGCGGGTGGGCCGCTGCCGCACATTGCGGCGCACTGGCAGGCGGCCGGGCAATGGGCGCTGGCTGGGCGCGCGTTCAGCGTCGCCGCGGCGGGAATTCGCCGCCAGATGCGGCAACTCGAGGAGGTGGCCCTCTTGAGAGAAGCCGTCGCATGCCATGCCGCGGCGTTCGATGCCGGCAGCGAGGTCGAGGCCTGGAAAGACCTGTATCTGGCGCAATGGCGGCGCAAGAATCGGGCAGGCATTCGCGAGGCGGTGACGCATTTGCAGGCGCTGCAGTCCACGTCGCCGCGCGCGCGCATGTGGGCTCTGGCCTTCGCGGGACAGCTCGGTTTCGACGAGCGGCAGGACGAAGCTTCGCTGGGTCTCGTGACCCAGGCGCGCGAACAGGCGCAGGCGCTGGGCGAGACGGAGGTTGTGGCCTGGGCGAGCAGCGTCGAGTCGAGCTGCCATGCGTTGCGCAATCGCCCGCAGCAGGCCCTGGAGGGCGGTCGGCGCTGCATGGCCCTGGCCGACGCGTTGCCGCGCAGCATCTACTCCCTCGGCGCCGTTTTCAACGTCGGCGGCGCGCTGGAGCTATGCGGGTACCTCGCCGAGTCGGCAGCAGCGTTAGGTCGTGCCGAGGACGCGTTTCGGGCGTTGGACGACCCGGCTGCGGTGGCCGACGTGCAGTGCCTCCAGAGCATCCTTGCCTATCACACGGGGCGCCTCGAAGAAGCGGCCGAGTTGCTGACTCGCGGCCGCCGCGCACTGGGCGAGATCAACGGCGGCGTCGCTGAAGTGCACACGCCCGTGATATTCCAGGGCCGCTACTGGCGCGACCAGGGACGACTGGCCGAAGCGCTCGCCCTGCTCGAAGACGGCCACCAGCGCACGGCCGAGAAGGGCGAGGTCAATCTGCATGCGGGCATCTGCATCGAGCTCGGCCTGACCTATCTCGTGCTCGGCCAACCCCATCGCGCGCAGCCGCTGGTCGACAAGCCGCGCCATGTGCCAAAACTGCAGGTGCGCCTCGAAGGGCTGCTGCTGGAGGCCGAACTGGCTCGCCTCGGCGGAAAGCCCGAGTTGCCGCTCCTCGACGCCGCGCTGGCGCTCGTGCCGCTTTGCCCGCGCTCCGAGCGCTACCGGTGGCGCGTGCAGTCCGAGATGAGCACCCATCTGCCGGCCGACGAGGCGGTGCCGCTGCTGGAGCGCATCGTGCAGGAGGCGCAGGCGCGCCAGACCTGGTCGCACGCCGGGCCGGCCTGGGTTCGGCTGATCGAAGCGCTGCTGCGCGACGGCCGCCACGCCGCCGCCGCGCAGCAGTCGAAGGCTCTGTCGTCTGAACTCGAACGTCGCCCACCGATGGGGTTTTGCGCGGGCGAGTACCACTGGGCGCTGTGCCGCGCGTTCGATGCGGTCGGCGACGCCACCGCGCGCGACGCCCTTCTTCGACGTGCCGTGGCGTGGATCAACGAAACCGCGCGCCACCAGGTGCCCGACGCTTTCCGCGATTCATTCCTGAATCGCAACCCCTTCAATCGGCAGTTGCGCGCCATGGCGGCCCGCCACGGCGCGCTAGCGGTCTGACCAGAGGCGTGAGAAGCCGCGACCCGGAACAGGGCGCCTGGACCGGACGGTCACGAGCACCCGATGATTGGCCGCGGGCAGAGGCCCCGGCCCCCGGTCACAGGAACTCAACTCGGCGGGCAGCGCGCCGCCTGCCCGTGCCGCCTGTCAGTCCTGGTCGGGCACCCCCCAGGCCCAAGCCCGTGGGCGCCGGCAACCATGCTTGCGGTGCGCTGCGGTGGGCGCGTGCCCCCTTGAGCTTGAGCACCGTGTGTTCAGCCCAGAAGCCGCACCCCGGTGTGTTCGTGGGACACCGCCCTTGAATCGGCCGCCACCGCCTCAGCGCGCGAGCGTTCCGTGCGTCCACGGCACGCAGCTTGGCGTGAGGCAAAACCTACTCGGGCGTATCCCGCCGAATGACCGTGCCGAGCGACGGATTCAGGCCGCCCACCGTCCCCGCCGGCGCGACGGTGCCGACCGTGCCGAACACCAGCCCGCCGACGCCGCCGCCAGGTCCCACGCCCGGCGGCGCTGCAGCGTCCTTGGTGACCCAGACACGCACGATCGTGCCCTTCTTCTTCCCGGTGGGCACCTCGTGGTCGAAGTGCACGCGCCAGCCGTGGTTGAAGGCATCGCGCAGCAGGTCGAGCATGCCCTCGCGCACGGGTTGATTGCCATCGGCGCGCAGCTTGAAGCCCGACGCGGCGCCGGCCGGGTGCGTGTCGAGCTGGACGACAACTTCGGCTTCGATGAAGTCCGCCGCCGGGCCGAAGCGGTCGCCGACTTCATTCACGCGCAGCAGCTTGATCTTGCCGGAGGTGTTGATGAGTCCCATCGCAGTTTTCCTTTCGGTCGATTCAGTCGTCCAGCACCGCCAGCGTGCTGGCATCGAGCGCATTCACGGCGCTGTGCAAGGGTGGCGATGGCAACTCGCTGGCGCGAATGAGCGTGCCGTTGTGCTGCCCCGTGCGCAGGTAGTCGATGGTCAAGGGCCGGTCATTGGCGAAGGCATCGCGCAGCAGTGCGAGCAATCGCTGCCGCGCCGGCCGGTTGGCGTCGCGGCGCAGCTGGAAGCCGAAAGCGCGGCCGGGCTCGGTGTCCAGCCCGATCACCACTTCGCCATCGATGCGGTCGGCTGCCGGCCCAAAGCCGGTGCCGACATCGTGAATGCGCAGCAGCGTCAGCCGCCCCTTCGCGGCGAGCACCTCGCCGAGCAGGTTGCGCATCCGCACCGGGCGCGCATCGAGATCGATCTCGAACATCTCGGCCAACGCGTCGCTCTCGCCCTCGACATACAGCTGGATGCGGTAGCGGCGCGTGCTGCCGACTTGTTCGAAGACCACGCGGCCGAAGTTGCGCTGCTCGAGGTGGCCGACAAAGCGGGCGAGGTAGTGTTTGTCGTCAAGCTTGAACTCGTCGTCGCGGCTGACGATCGCCGCGGCCTTCAGCAGCAGTTCCGCGTCGATCGCCGGCTTGGAGATCGGCGAGCTGGTGATCTGCACCAGCGTGGGGTTGTTGCGGTGGTCGTGGCCGCCGTCCTTGCGCTTGGAGCGCACGAGGTGGATCGCGCCGAAGTGGTAGTCGCCGCTGAGCACGAAGACGCCCTTGGGCTGCGGCCCCGGGCGGCCGTCGGCGCCGATGTCGTTGGCGACGTCGAAGAGCACGTCCATCAGGCGCACCAGGTCGGGCAGGTTCTTGTCGTAGGTCCACGCGTCGCGCACGTCGGGCTCTTTGATCGTGTCCTCGAGGTGTTCGTAGTAGACCTTGGTGCCGACCGCACCGGCGAAGGCGCCAATGCCCGCGCCGACCTGCGCGCCGACCACCGCGCCGGCCGGGCCGCCGACGACGAAGCCGATCGCCGCGCCGACGACGGCGCCCAACAGCCCGCCGCCCGCGCCGCCCACCGGTGCGGCCAGCGCGCTGGCCACCTTCTCAAGTTCGGCAATCGGCAACATGGCCGGAGGCACCGGCACGACGACGAAGACGAGGTCGGCGGTGCGCACCTCGGCCGAGCGCGACCATGCACGCAGGCGCTCGAACTGCGCCTTGCCCATCACCGGGAACTTGGCGTCCTTGCCGCGCGCGGTGCGGCTGTCGGTGACATAAAACGCCGCCGGCCCGCGGCGCATGCTGTAGTCCAGGCGCGTCGCGCCAAAGCCCACCGGGTTGTGCGCGTGCTGGAAGATGCGGTAGGCGCGCACGCCCGCGGCCTCGCGCACCGGATCCACCTTCTCGGTGCCCCAGTCGTCGACGACTTCGTGATCGTCGAGCGTCATGTACATCGGCCGCGAGCGCAGCACGCGGCGCACCGGCTGGTAGGCCCAGAGCTGGTTGTAGCGGCGCGCATAGCGCTCGTTCCAGTCGCTGGTGTCGGAGAAGATCTTCTCGATGCCGTCGCCGTAAATCTGGTCGCCGATCAGGAACGCCAGGTCGATGTCGCCGCGCGCGGCCAGTGCCTGCCAACGGTTGAGCGAGGTCGGCGTGCCGGGCAGGTGGCACGAGGCGAAGGCGATGCTCAGGCGCCGCGGGTCGGTGGGCAGCGTGCGCACGCTGCCGCGCGCGAGCACGCGCTCAACGTTATCGGGCTGCACCAGGCGCAACTCGATATCGTGCTGCGTCGCGGGCGCAAGGCCGGCCAGCGTGCTCACCGCCGTGTGCGCGCGGTCGGCACGCACCACCAGGCCAGCGCGACGCGGCGCCACCGTGCCTGAGCCGCGCACGCTGAGCACGCAGACGAAGCGGTCGAGCGCGCGCGGCGCGGCGTGCAGCTGGAACCACAGGGTCGTGCTCGTGGCCGAGGTATCGCCGACGATCAAGCGCGCCGGGTCGGCCAGCATCACCAGGTCGCGCGACGCGTCGGGCGTCTCGAACGCGGCAAAGCGCTCGGCGGTGGCCAGCGCCAGGCCGTAGACATCGGCGCGCGCCGACAGTTGTGCCTGCACGGCGTCGGGCGGCTTGTCGCCCTGGCGCAGCGCGGCGCATTGCGCAAAGGCGCGGGCAGCGTCGACCGAGAGCGCGACGCGGCCCTGCGCATCGGTCGCGCCCTCGGCCACAAGCACGACGGCACGCGACTCGTCGTAAACGATCACCTCGATCGAGTTCGGCGGCGGCCGGGTTCCCGGCCCCGGCCCATGCGCCGGATCGTCAAGAAAGATGCGCGTCAACCAGCCGGCCATGACCCGCACCTCGAGCCGCACGCGCGCATCGGCGTACGGCGTCGAATCCATGAAGTCGAGCAACTGCACGCGCAAGGTCAACATGGCGCGAAGTGTTGAGGCGCCGCTGGAGCGGCGTCTATCCCTAAGCCGGCGCTCCGCTTGGCTCGAACGTTGGCAGCACAACGCACCCACCTTCCTGGCGCCGCAGCAGTTTCACGGGTAGTAGCACGCGCGTGAAGACGGCGGCCAAGCTCGTCGCAGCCATGCGGCGCAATCCGCTGGACGGGCAGATCTCTGATCTCCAGGCCGTCGCAAGGCCGCACGAGGTTGCCTGGAGGCACCAGTAGAGCAGTCACTGCGTCTTCGTGCGAGAGGACGAAAGGTGACGCCAACCCACTACAAGGACTTCCCATCGCGTCAATGGCTGAGTTGCATTTGGCTGTTTCCCCCAGCGGCGTCGAGCAGATCGATCTGCGAGGTGTCGGGCTGCAAGGCGCATGAAATCTGGGTTTTCTCGAAGTCCGACACCGACAAGATCGGTAGACCTGTGCAGAGCGAGGCATCGAGTTGAAGCTCCTTCTTGACGATGGCGATGAGCACGTTGGTGGCCACGGCGCACCACACCTGCGTCTTCACGGCGTTCTCGCCAGCCTGGTGCAATGCATACAGCCGCGCGAAATCGACATAGCCGCGATCCATCACGTAGAACGCATACCGGCTTGGTAGGCCAGCATGTCCAGCACGTTCACGTCGTGCAGCTTGAGGGTGGGCCGTTCAAACGACATTTCTTGTGTCCGTGGGGCGGCCAGGCCCTGCATCCGGCACCCTGATTGGGGCCATTGGGGTCGACCCGCTGCTGCCTGTTGCGCGTTGGCAAAGCGGCCATTCGGGACGCAACGATTCAACGCTGGCTGATCGTCGCTGCGCCTTCACTACCGCTGTGGGGCGCGTTGCCGGCATTGATTTGCCTCAATGTTTCGGCTATTGGTCGGAGTAGCCTGTTCGCTGCTTTCTCCAGTAAGCGGAGGTGTCTGCGGTGCCGTTTTCGATGCGTGTCGTCAGCACCGCAGCGGATTTCGGTGCCGGCCTCGCCAAAGAAGCGGTTCCCGGCGCAGCGAGCGCAACTGCTTCCCGCGCGGCTTCCAACCACGCTTCAAACTCGGTCAGTACACACCACTTTTCGCGGCTCTATGCTGTTTCGTGTGGAACTTGACTTCACACCCGATGCCTCGTGATGCCCGCTGACAGGGCCGTGGCCGGCACGAACGGCGATGCGGGCAAGTGCGTGAGCTTGCCCAGGCGCAGATAGGCGATGGCGATGGCGATGAAGTTGGCCGCCGTCCTGAAGCCGCGTGCGGCGCGCTTGGCCTGCTGCATCAGTCCGTTTATCGCTTCGACGAAGGCATTGCTGCGGTGATCAAGCATGCCTCGCACGACCGATTCGAAGTGGGCCTTGAGAGTAGCGGCCAAGCGCTTGAAGGGCTCCAACCGACTGCGGCGCGCCCAGGACAGCCAGGCCCTCAGCTCGGCGCCAGCCAGCTCGGTCTGGTTGTGGCTGCGCGCGTTGGCGAACACCTCGCGCAGCGCCATCTTCAACCGCCAGGCGCGAGCGGTCTTGAGGTTGGCGCGCTGCAGCCAGTGCATGGCCTCGGTCTGCGTGTTCGACCAGCCCGAAGGATTCCTGCGCATGCCCCACAGGATGGAGCGACGCTGCTTGGGCGTGAGGTGACCCAGCGCCTCCTCCACCCGCGCCTGCTCGGTCTTCCACTCCTCAGTACGCACCTCGTCCATGGCCTCGCCGGCGAGCTTGACGACGTGGAAGCGGTCGTAGCTGACCAGCGCGTTGGGCAGGTAGGCAGTGGCGCCTTTGAGGTAGGCCGCACTCATGTCCATGCAGGCGTGGGCGATCGCCGTTGGCTCACCGCCGTGGGCGTGCAGGTCTTGTGCAAAGGCCTGGATCGTCTGGTGGTCGCGCCCGGGCGTGGAGAACAGCAGCCGCTTGGCGTCCAGGTCGTGCACCACGGTGACGTAGTCGTGCCCGCGGCGCAGGCTGGTCTCGTCGATGCCGACGATGCGCACTTTGCTCATGTCCTGCTTCTTGCGGGCCTCGGTCACGTAGTGCTCGATGCGCCGCCACAGCTGCTTGTCGCGCACGCGCAGCGCCCGGGCGGTCTGGCGCACGGGCAGGTCCTGGCACATCACCAGTGCCAGCGCTTCAAACAGCAGCGTGAAGCCGCTGCCCTCGCGCGCCCACGGCACGCTCAGCTGCGTGGTCTTGCCGCAGGCAGCACACCCCACGCGCGGCACCTCGGCATGCAGCCACGCCTCGTACTGGAAGAAGTCCAGATGCCGCCACGAGCGAGGCAGACGGTCATGCACCTTCTGCGAGGCCGCACCGCACGCCGGGCAGCTCAGCAGCGCCTGCTTGCACTCGACGTCGAAGTCAATGCGGTGCTTGGCAGTATCGAGCCGCACATCTCGAACCACCCAAGGGGCCTGCAGCCCCAGTGCACTGGTGAATAACGCTTCGATCTGGACACCCACAGCCTCAACCTCCAAAAACGCCCCGTGGACATGTGGACAGGCTCAAAGGCAGCCTGCCCACATGCCCACCGGGCTCGACTACGAACGACGATTTTGACTGTTGGGTTCCACACGAAACGACGAGGGGCCCTTTTCGCGCGTCGTCGATGGGCGCAGGCCGCGCGGTCCTGTTGAAGGCGTCCATAGCGAAAAAGGCAAAGCCATGAAATCGAGAATAAGGATGGTCTCAATCGCAATATTGATCGCGGCCTGTTCCGGCGGTCTTGCTCTCGCCGCCGACCTGCCAAAGGAAGGCAGTTACGACCACACGATCTGCTTTACCCAAAATAGAACGAGCATCGAGTACACCAAAACCCTCTTTGCCTACAGCTACGAGGAAACAGGCACGTCAGTCAGCAATCCTCCAGGCGGCATGTTCGACAACGAAGTGGTTCGGTGCGTCGGCATGAGAATCTCCCTTGAAGGCAAGCGATCGGGCGGCGCCTTGTGCGAGGGCGTCGCGAGGAACGGTGACACCCGACTCACGCGCTTCTGGTTCGACAGCGACGGCAAGCTCCAAAGGGAAGCGGTCGCAGGCACGGGCATGTACGACGGCATGGTCACGACCGGCACGGTCAAGACCGTGGGACAGACCCAGCAAGTGAAGCCCGGAACCGTGCAGTTCTGCAATCACGGGACCGGTACCTACAAGATGAAGTAGTCCGGCATGGCCCGGTACCATGATCGGCTGACATCGCAAGTCGCGCCGATCGCGCTCGGGGTTTGTCCGAGACCACCAGCCCCGGCGCGGCCAGCCAACCCTGCCGGGGTTTAGACAATCGCCCTGCATTCGCCTGCCCAGGAGTCCGGGACTTCGTGGCGACAGTGAACAGATCAAGGCTCAAGCCAGTGGCCAGCACGGCGCTCATCGCAGCCGCCCGTGCGGGCCACTTGCGCCTGCAGCAGAGCAGTTGCCAGCCAATGCGCGGTTTGTATGCTTGAGTATCGACAAAAAGCGTTCTTTCTTTCAACTTCCGAATGAACGAGTAACAGACTCAGAAGGAGAACTTTGCCATGAAGCATTTTATAACAAAGCAGTGCCTCATCATGGTGATTTTGATGCTGCACGCGGTTATTGCTTTTTCCGCGAACTGGGAGGAAGCTACCGGGCCTTATGCAACGATCGTTGTTGCTGATACGGGACCAGGGAATGCGTATTATATCTATCGCCCCATCACACTGAGTTCCAACGCTCATCCCATCGTTGTTTTCTGTGTTGGATCAGGCTCCCACCCAAAGAATTACGACGCCCTGCTTATACCATTGGCGTCACATGGCGTCATCGTCATTGCCAGCACAGACCCATATCAGTCAGATGGCTCGAAAGCCAGCGCCGGTGTAAATTGGCTCATCGATCAAAACGGAGTCAGTAAAAGCGAATATTATCAAAAACTCATTCCGTCCAGGGTGCTCGCGATCGGGCATTCTATAGGTGCGAATGGGGTCATGTTGGCTTCCATCGGGAATCCGAGAATTACCAGTCTTCTGCTCTATATGCCGGCCTTGGATACTGCAAAATCATCCGATCTGTTGGTCCCCACCTTTTACGTTTCAGGTTCACTCGATAATACGGTGCCCCCTGATTTTGTAAGAGCAAAATACCAGGAGGCAACAAAAGCGAATGCATGGTATGGCGAAAATATCAATCAAAGTCATGTTGGGTTCGGAAGAAATCCATCCGTTCAATACTATGCAAGGGCCTGGATATACACTCATCTCTTTGGCGATTTGGGAACTGCGCGAGGCTCCTTCTACGGGCCCAATTGGACATTCAATAACGCATCTGGCTGGAGCGTTAAACTGAAGAATAACAACGCCCCCTAGTTTTTCGCCGACGGCTGTACGGCCTGTCGGAGCCGGCTGAAACCGAGGTTCGGAATGGCGCGCCGCCTAACCATGCGGCCTGTCAGTCCCAGTCGGGCACCCCCAGGCCCAAGCCCGTGGGCACCGGCAACCATGCCTGCGGTGCTACGGTTCGGCGCAGCCCCGCATGCGGCGCCAGCCCGCAAGGCCAAGGCGGCTGCGGCAAGGCCTGCGCCAGCGCGCAAGCCGCGGCAAAGCCGAGGTCGCCATCCAGGCTGTGCGTGACGATCACGCCCAGCCGGCGCGCGGCCGCCGCCTCGGCCAGCCCGAAGCAACGCAGCAACCCCAGCATGGCCGGCTTGAGCACCAGCGCCGCCGGGCCGCGGTAGCGCGGCAGCGCGAGCAGCGCGGCGGTGCGTGTCGGGTCGGCCAGCGATTCATCCGCGGCCCAGGGCAGCGGCAGCGCGGGCAGTGCCAGCAATGCGTCGCCGGCCAGCGGTTCTTCGATCAGTTCGATACCGAAGGTCGACCAGGCGGCCAGCCGCTGCTGCAGCGTGGCCGGGTCCATCTCGCCGTTGGCGTCCAGCCGCAAGCGCACCGCGCCCGGCGCGGCGGCATCGGCTGCGGCGCGCACGGCCCCCAGCAGCGCCATTTCCTGCGCCGCGCTGCGGTCGGCGCGCGCCACCTTGAGCTTGAGCACCGTGTGGCCGCGCGCGGCGGCCTGCGCGGCGGTGGCCACGGCGCCGGCTTCGTCGTCGGGCAGCAGCACGCTCACCGCCACCGGCTGCAGCGCGCGGCTTTGTCGACCTTTTGCCAGCCAGGCCGCGGCGCTTTGCCCGGCGCGGCGGGACAGCAGGTCCAGCAGCGCGCATTCCAACGCGAAGCGCGCGCTCGGGGCGCGCACCAACGCCGCATCGAAAGGGGCCAGCGTGGCGGCGATCTGCGCGATGCCGCTGGCTTCGCGTGGCACCTCCAGCGTCTTGTCGGCCAGCTCGGTCAGGACAGCGAACGCAGTGTCGGCATCGTCACGGCTGTAGCCCGGCAGTGGCAGCGCTTCGCCCAGGCCCGTCGTGCCCTGGCCATCGTGCAGGCGGATGCGCACGGCCTCGCGCAGGCGAGGCGTGCCGCGCACGAACAGCGTGCCGGCAGCGAGGCGGCGGGGCGCTTCGAGGGACAGGCGCAGCGGCAACGCAGAAGTTGTCACGCAGTGCGCTCGCGCCGGGAGCGCTCGACGTGCGGCCGGGCCGACAGCGACATGCCATCGCCCGTCGCCTCAACGGCCTTAGGTTTCTTCAATCTCCTTGAGAGACTTGCCATTCTTGTCTCTCCAGGCAGTGAGTCCGTTTGCGCTTCCACCATGTATCACCGCGGCGGCGGCACTCGGGCTGCTGAACTCGACGTCTTTGGTGAAGACGTACAGGCCATCGTCTTCGACGAGGGTCTTGTCTTGAATGAGGCGCTCGCGCAGAGCAATGGTGTTCGGGTACTGGCTTTCGGCCGAAGGACGAACTGCAAGCACCGCGGTTGACTTGGCGAAAACCACGAAGCCCGCTTCCGTGCGCCTGCCTGTGGCCAGTGCGCTCTTGATCTTGCAAACGAGCATCGGCTGCGGATGCGCCGGCTTGGCGGAACCCGCGATGGGCGAGAGCAGGTCCGAGCCCAATACGGGCAAGACCTGGCGGATGCGCGCCAAGTACACCTCCATGTCCTCGCGGTCCGATTCCGGGAGCTTCGGATTGCTTGAATTCGCATTCTCAAGGGCATAGCGACCAACCGCCTTCGCTTCTTGCAGGAGCCGATTTTCAAGATAACGGACATGTGCCTTGGTGAGGTTCTCGTCCTTGCTCACGAATACGACGACCGAAGTCCAGAAGTCCTTCGCCTTGTGCTGCTTCAGGCGCTCCCGGATCACTTCCGCCTCGCCGATGTAGGCGAGGCTGCCTCCTGTGTCCGGGTTGACCCCGAGCAGGAAGTACACACCCGAGCTTTCCAGCTCGTCACGCGCGAGCAGGTCCTCCAGTTCCGTACGCGGTGCAGCGAGCGCCTTGCCGGTCCAGTTCGAGACTTCGCCAACGCGGAGACGGCGCGCGTCTCCGTGGGGAAGGAAGAGCTTGATGGTGGCCGAGGTCATTTTTGACTATAGAGCGCGCCCAACGGGCATGGCCGCCCCGACAACCCCTCCCGCGGCCTAAGGAAAACGCTTGAACTTCTTGAAGTCGGGCTTGCGCTTCTCCAAGTAGGCGCGCTTGCCTTCCTGGCCTTCCTCGCTCTGGTAGAAAAGCAAGGTGGCGCTGCCGGCGAGTTCCTGCAGGCCGGCCTGGCCGTCGCAGTCGGCGTTCAGCGCGGCCTTCAGGAAGCGCAGCGCGGTGGGGCTGTTGACGAGCATCTCGCGCGCCCACTGCACGGTCTCGGCCTCCAGTTGCGCCAGCGGCACCACCGTATTGACCAAGCCCATCTGCAGCGCCTGCGTGGCGTCGTACTGGCGGCACAGGAACCAGATCTCGCGCGCCTTTTTCTGGCCGACGATGCGCGCCATATAGCTCGCGCCGTAGCCACCGTCGAAGCTGCCCACGCGCGGGCCGGTCTGGCCGAAGCGCGCGTTGTCGGCGGCGATGGTGAGGTCGCAGATCATGTGCAGCACATGGCCGCCGCCGATGGCGTAGCCGGCCACCGAAGCGATCACCGGTTTGGGCAGGGTGCGGATCTGGCGCTGCAGGTCGAGCACGTTGAGCCGCGGCACGCCATCGTCGCCGACATAGCCGCCTTCGCCGCGAACGCGCTGGTCGCCGCCGGAGCAGAAGGCGTGCTCGCCGGCGCCGCGCAGGACGACCACGCCGATCTCGCCGTCGTCGCGCGCGTCGGCGAAGGCGTGCTGCATCTCCTGCACGGTGAGCGGGCGGAAGGCGTTGCGCACCTCGGGGCGGTTGATCGTGATGCGGGCGATGCCCTCGGCTTTGTCGTAGACCACGTCGGTGTAGCCGTGGTCGCACAGGGTCCAGTTGACCTCGGTCATGGTGTCTCCATCAATGCAGCCAGCGATGCTGCCACAGCCGCGGGCGCCTCCAGCAGCAGGTTGTGGCCGGCTCCGGGGACGAGCCCGTGCGCGACCCACGGCGGCCGCGCCAGCGACGCGGCCAGCGCGCTGAAGCGAGTGTCGAGTTCGCCGGTCAGGAAGCGCAGCGGCTGGCGCGCCGCCGCGACGGCCTGGCGCAGATCGGGCATCTGCGCCAGGCCGGCGACCTCGAAGGCCCAGGCCAGCGCCTGCGGGTCGTGCGCCAGGCGCGCGGCGCGCTGCGGCGCCTGCTGCGCCGGCGGCAAAGCACGCTGGGTGGCGAAGAGGGGCAGAGCTTCCCAGGCCGCGACGAAGGCGGCCAGGCTCCCAGTGCGCAGGGCGGCCGCACGCGCGGCGTCTTGCGCCAGGCGCGCTGTGCGCTCGGCTTGGTCGGCCAGGCCCACATGGCCGCCGACCAGCAAGGTGGCGCTGGCGCGGCCCGGGCGCCGCAGCGTGGCGGCCAGGGCCAGCCGCGCGCCCAGCGAATAGCCGGCGAGCAGGGCGCCGGCCGGCAGGCTTGCGGCCAGGGCCTGCGCTGCTTCGTCCCAGCTCGCCGGCAACGCCGACGCGCCCCGGGCCGGGCCGTGGCCGGGCAACCACGGGCACCAGGCCGGGCCATGCCGCGGCAGGGCGGCGAGCACGGCCCCCCAGGCCGAGGGCGAGCCTAGAAAGCCGTGCAGCAGCAGCAGCGGCGGGCCGCCCGCACCTTTGGGCGGGAAGCTCAGCCCCGACGGCCCGCCGCCCGTGGCGTCGCCCGCGCGGCCTTCGGGCGGACTGCTGGCGTGGCCGCTCGCTCCGCTGCTAGCTCCGCCGCTAGCTCCGCCGTCAGCTCTGCCGCTCAGTCCGCGGCCAGCTCCGCCACGCCTGGCCGTCACGGGGCCAGGGCCTGCTCGGCGGCCTCGGCCATCGCCGCCAGCAGCGTGGCGCGGCGCGCGCTGCCACCCGGCGCGACGCGCGCCTCGATAAGCACGGCGCGGTCGGCCGCCAGGGCTTGCGCCAGGGCTCGGCCCAGGGCCTGGGCGGTGGCCACGCGTGCATAGCCCAGCCCCCAGGTGGCGGCCAGGCCATCGAAGCTGCGCCCATGCGGCGCCACGAAGAGCCGCTCGCGCGCCGCCGCCAGCGCGTCGTCGCCCCCCAGCGGCAGGCGCTCGAAGATGCGCCCGCCGTCGTTGTTGACGACGACGAGGGCCAGTGGCCCGCGCACCGCGGCCGCCGCGGCCAGGCCGCCGGCGTCGTGCAGCAGCGCCACGTCGCCCAGCAGCAGGGCCATGGGCGGCTCGAGCACGCTGCGCGCACCGGCGGCGCCGGCCACGCCGCCGTCGATGCCCGCGGCGCCGCGCTGGTGCAGCACGCCCAGCGGCACGCCGTCGGGCGGCAGGTCGTGGTCGAGATCGCGCACCGGGCTGGAATTGCCTATGGCCAGCACCGCGCCGGCCGGCAGCGCGGCGCGCAGCACGGCGGCGATATCGTGCTCCTGCAGCGGCGCGTCGTCGGCCACGGCATTCGCGCGCTGCCGCGCCCGCCAGGCGGCCGCCTCGGCAGACTGCCAGTCCAGTGCGTACGCGGTGGCCGCTGCGCGACCTGCGGCGCCGGCTTCGGGCAGGGCCTCGAGCTGTGCCGCAGCGGCCTCGAGCAAGGCCGCCACCGGGCCCAGCCACATGCCCAGCGCGCCGCCGGCGGGGTCGGCCGGGCGCTCACCGGGGAGCACCAGGCGCGCCGGAGCCTGCTCGCTGTCCGTCCATGCCAACCACTGCGCCGAGACCGCGGGGGCGCCGATTTCGAGCGCCAGGTCGGGGCGCAGGCGCTGGCGCAATACCGGCGAACGCAGCAGCGCGTCGAAGGCACCGACCACCTGGGATTGCGTCTGCGCGGGCAGCCCGAAGCGCAGCTGGCTGGTGGCTTCGGCGAGCAGCACATAGCCGCTGGCGGCCACGAAGCGCAGCACCGCCGCGCGCAGCTCGGCCGCCTGCACCGCCGGCAAGGGCCCGGCGACCAGCACCCCGCGCGGCGCGGCGCGCACCCGCGCCACGATCTCAGCCACCGCGTCAGGGTGCGGCGCGGCTTGCGGCGCGAATAGCCGCGGGGCGCCGGCACGGGCCAGGGCCTCCAGCCGCGGCCGCCAGGGCTCCTGGCCGTCGCTGGGCTGTGGTTCTAGCGGTTTGCGAAAGTGGGCATTCACCTGTACGGCGCCCGCCAAGGGGTAGCGCGTGGCCAGCACGGCCTGCGCGGCGAGGCGCGGCACGGCGCGCAGCGCTGCAGGGTGGTCGTCAGGCACGCCGAGTTCGAAGTAGGCATTGGCGTGGTGGCCGAAGAGGCGCTGCTGGTCCACCGTCTGCGCGGCCTGCGCCTGCTGCACCTCCCAGGGCCGGTCGGCGCTGAGCAGCAGCAGCGGCAGGCCGGCTTCGCGCGCCTCCATCACCGCCGGCAGCCAATGGCCCGGCGCGCTGCCGCTGGTGGCCAGCACGACGCTGACGCGGCCGCTGGCACGCGCCTGGCCCAGGGCGAAGAAGGCGGCCACGCGTTCATCGTGCAGCACCGTGCTGGGCAGCTGCGCAGCCAGCGCCAGCGCCAGCGGCGTCGACCGCGAACCCGGGCTGATGACGGCGTGGGCCACGCCGCACTGCGCCAGCGAAGCCGCAAACAGGCGCGCCCAGGCGCTGTGCAAGTCGTCGGCCGTGCGCGTCAACGCCGGCCCTCGAAGGCGTCCAGCACGCTGCGCTGCTTGACCTGGGTTTCGGCCAGTTCAGCGTCACCGTCGGAGCCTTCGACGATGCCGGCGCCGGCCGGCAGCACCGCGATGCGGCCCTCGACCACCGCGCCGCGCAAAGACACCACCGCGTGGCCTTCACCGTAGGGCGACAGGCGCATGAAAGGCCCGGCGTAGAGGCCTCGCGGCTCGGGCTCGAGCGCCGCCAGCAAGGCTGCGGCGCGCTCCCTGGGCAGGCCGCAGACGGCCGGCGTCGGGTGCAGGGCCTGCACCAGGCGCAGGAAATCGACCTCGGCGCGCAAGGTGGCTTCCAGCGGCGTGTGCAGGTGTGCCAGGCCGCGCAGGTGGCGGATCACGGGCTCGCAGGGGGGCGACAGCCGCTCGGTGAGCGGGGCCAGCGCGCCGCGCAGCGCTTCGACGACGATGGCGTGCTCGTGGCGGTCCTTGACCGAGTCCAGCAACTCGGCGGCGAGCTCCGTGGTGCGCGTGCCCGCCAGAGCCTGCGTGCGCAGCGTGCGGCCGTCCAGCCGCACCAGCGTTTCCGGCGTCGCGCCCAGCCAGGTCTTGCCTGCGCGGCGCCAGGCATAGCGCACGCAATCGGGGTGGCGTGCCCCCAGGCTGGCCAGCAAGGCGGCCGGCTGCGGGGCGCTGTCGAAGGTGACGGCGCCGCGGCGCGCCAGGACGACCTTGACGAGTTCGCCGCCGCGGATGCGCGCGACGGCCTGGGCCACGGCCTGGGCGTAATGCGCCGGCGCGCCCCCCTCGCCCAGCGCATGCAGCGCGGGCAGCGGCTGCGCCTCGGCGTGGGCCAGGACCGCCAGGGCCGCCTCTTCGCGCGCCAGGCGCACCGGCAGGGCCATGGCGTCCGACACCGGCAGGGTCAGGCGCCACCAGGCGCGGCCCCCCCGCTGCACGTACAGGCGCTGCGGCAGCATCACCCCGGCAGGCACCAGGCCCTGCCACAGCGCATCGGGCCTCTCGCCCGCGCGATAGGGCCAGGCCCCCAGCGCGACGGGCGCCGGGGCAGACGGGCTTTCGTCCAGCAACCCGGCCCACAGCGCGGAGGCGTCGACCGAGCCGGCCGGCAGCCAGCGCGCGGCACCCAGGCCGACCCAGGCCTCGCCCCCCGGGGCAATGAAGGCGGCGATGGGGTCCGCGGACATCGCCAGCAGGCGCTCCGGCGGCAGCGGTGCGACCTCGACCGCGGCCGAGCACAGCTGCAGCGCGCAATCGGTCAGGACGGCGGCGTTCATCGCACGAACCCGATGGGGCACCGGCGGCCCGGCGGCACCCGCTGGCCGGCGGTGCGGGGGGCCCGTGGCATCCCATCCCTCATGGGCGACGAAAAGTACGAATTGGGGACCATTGACTTGCGGAATCGAACGACGGACCGCTCCGGGCGTTTCAGGCGTTTCTTCTGGGCCGAGAGCGTAAACCTGCGCCGTTGGGTGACGATTGACCTAAACCAGACTTTGTGCCGGGTGCCTTCACTTCAGACGTCGATATTGGCCGCCCTCAGTGCATTGCTCTCGATGAACTCCCGACGCGGCTCGACCTCGTCGCCCATGAGCATGGTGAAGACGCGGTCGGCCTCGATGGCGTCTTCGATCTGCACGCGCAGCAAGCGCCGCACGGTGGGGTCCATGGTGGTTTCCCAGAGCTGCTCGGGGTTCATTTCGCCCAGCCCCTTGTAGCGCTGCCGGCCGACGGCATTCTCGGCCTGGCTCATCAGCCAGGCCATGGCGGCGCGGAAGTCGGCCACCTTCTGTTCCTTGAGCTTTTCGCCCTCGCCGCGGCGAACGACGGCGTCGGCGCTCAGCAGGCCCAGGAACGAGATGCCCGCGCCGGCCAGCGCGGCGTAGTCGGCGCCGTGAACGAAGTCGCGCGTGATGACGCTGCTCTTCACGTTGCCGTGGTGGCGGCGGCTGATGCGCAGCAGGTGCTTGTCGGTGCGGGCATCGAACTCGGCGCTGACCTGCGCGTCCTTCAGCGCCGCTTGCAAAGCGGCGGCGCCGGCCGCGGCGCTGGCCGCCGTATCCAGGTCGAGGGTGAGCCCGCCGCCGATGGCGCGCACCGCGTCCACGTCCATCCAGTTGGACAGGCGCTCGATCACGGCGTTGGCCACCAGGTAGCTCCGCGCCAGGGTTTCGAGCGCGCTGCCGTCGATGGCCGCGCGGCCGGCGGGCTCCGCGCCCCCGGGGGGCACCGCCGACCGTGGGCCATCCGGCAGCACGGCCGCGCCGTCCAGCGCCACGCCGAGCAGGAAGGCATCCAGCGCGTGGCCGTCCTTGAGGTATTCCTCGTGCTTGCCGAGCTTGACCTTGTACAGCGGCGGCTGCGCGATATAGATGTGCCCGCGCTCCACCAGCGCCGGCATCTGGCGGTAGAAGAAGGTCAGCAACAGGGTGCGGATATGCGCGCCGTCGACGTCCGCGTCGGTCATGATGATGATGCGGTGGTAGCGCAGCTTGTCGACGTTGAAGTCCTCGGCGCCGATGCCGGTGCCCAACGCGGTGATCAGGGTGACGATGGACTCGCTGGACAACAGCCGCTCGTAGCGCGCCCGCTCGACATTGAGGATCTTGCCGCGCAGCGGCAGGATCGCCTGGAACTTGCGGTCGCGGCCCTGCTTGGCGCTGCCCCCGGCGCTGTCGCCCTCGACGATATAGATCTCGCACAGGCTGGGGTCTTTTTCCTGGCAGTCGGCCAGCTTGCCGGGCAGGCCCAGGCCGTCGAGCACGCCTTTGCGGCGCGTCATCTCGCGCGCCCTGCGCGCGGCCTCGCGGGCGCGGGCGGCGTCGACGATCTTGCTGCAGATGATCTTGGCGTCGGCCGGGTTCTCGAGCAACCAGTCGGTAAGCAGCTTGGAGACGATGTCTTCCACCGGGCCGCGCACTTCGCTGCTGACCAGCTTGTCCTTGGTCTGGCTGCTGAACTTGGGCTCGGGCACCTTCACGCTGACGACGCAGGCCAGGCCTTCGCGCATGTCATCCCCGGCGATCTCGACCTTGGCCTTCTTGGCGATGTCGGAGTCGTCGATGTACTTGTTGATGACGCGCGTCATCGCCGCGCGCAGCCCGGTCAAGTGGGTGCCGCCATCGCGCTGCGGGATGTTGTTGGTGAAGCACAGCACGTTCTCGTTGTAGCCGTCGTTCCACTGCATGGCCACTTCGACACCGATATTCGTGCCTTGGTCGCTCATCTTGTCGCCCATGGCGTGGAAGATGTTCGGGTGCAGGACCTTCTTGCCGGTGTTGATGAAGCTGACGAAGCCTCTCACGCCGCCGGCGAAGGCGAAGTTGTCTTCCTTGGCGTTGCGCTCGTCGACCAGCCTGATCTTCACGCCGTTGTTCAGGAAGCTGAGCTCGCGCAGCCGCTTGGCCAGCACGTCGTAGTGAAAGTCGATGTGGCTGAAGACTTCTTCGTCGGGCAGGAAGTGGACCTCGGTGCCGCGCCTCTCTGTATCGCCGGTGATCTTCATCGGGCTGGTCTCGAAGCCCTCGCGCTGCTCGATCACGCGGTCTTGCGTGAAGCCGCGTCTGAATTCCAGTTCATGCACCTTGCCCTCGCGGCGCACCGTGAGACGCAGCCATTTGCTCAGCGCATTCACGCAACTCACGCCCACGCCGTGCAGGCCGCCGCTGACCTTGTAGCTGTTCTGGTTGAATTTGCCGCCGGCATGAAGCTCGGTCAGTGCAATTTCAGCGGCAGAGCGCTTGGGCTCGTGCTTGTCGTCCATCTTCACGCCGGTGGGGATGCCGCGGCCGTTGTCGGTGACGCTGATGCTGTTGTCGCTGTGGATGGTGACCGTGATGTCGTCGCAGTGGCCCGCCAGGGCTTCGTCGATGGCGTTGTCCACCACCTCGAAGACCAGGTGGTGCAGGCCCGTGCCGTCGGAGGTGTCGCCGATGTACATGCCCGGCCGCTTGCGAACGGCTTCCAGCCCCTCCAGGATCTGGATGCTGCCTTCGCCATAGGCGGCGGAGGCCTCGCTGCCGGTGCTGGCGGCGGCGCCCTCGGCGTCGGGTACGGCGCGCTGGGTCACGCCTTCACCGAGTTTGGCGCTCTCGTCCTTGGGGATTTGCGGGTCGGTCATTGCGGTTTCTCTCAGGGGCGGGGCCGGAAACACCGGCCCCTTCAAAACGCTGAAGCGGGCCGCGGCCCGCTGCAAAGGGGATGCGGCGCGCTCGCTCAGATGCGCATGGGCATCACGACGTACTTGAAGCCAGGTTGGTCGGGCAGGCTGAACAGGGCGCTGGCGGCGCTGTCCTGGAGTTCGAGCTTGACCATTTCATGGCTGCTGTTGGCGAGCACATCGATGAGGTAGGTCACGTTGAAGCCGATCTCGATGGCGTCGCCGTCGTAGTCGATCTCGAGTTCTTCCTTGGCCTCTTCCTGCTCGGCGTTGCTCGAAGCGATGCGCAGCAATCCCGGCTCGATGTTGACGCGCACACCCTTGAACTTCTCGCTGGTGAGGATGGCCGCTCGCTGCAGGCTGGCCAAGAGCGGGGCGCGACCCAGCACCACCGCGTTCTTGTGGTTCTTCGGGATGACGCGGTTGTAGTCGGGGAACTTGCCTTCCACCAGCTTGGTGACGAATTCCATGCCGCTGAAGACGAACTTGGCCTGGTTGTTGGCGAAGCGCATCTCGATGGCCGTATCTTCGTCGTTCAGCAGGCGCTGCAATTCGAGCACTGTCTTGCGCGGCAGGATCACTTCCTGCTTGCTCGGCACGTCGGCGTCCAGCGTGCTTTGCGCCAGCGCCAGGCGGTGGCCGTCGGTGGCCACCAGGGTCAGCGTCTTGCCCTCGGCGATGAAGAGGATGCCGTTGAGGTAGTAGCGGATGTCGTGCACCGCCATCGCGAAGTGCACCTGGTTGACGAGCGTGCGCAGAATCTTTTGTGGCACCGAGAACGTGGGGCCGAAATCGACGCTTTCGTTGACGAGAGGGAAGTCGTCCGCCGGCAGCGTCTGCAGCGTGAAACGGCTCTTGCCGCCTTGCAGCGTGAGTTTGTTCTGCGCCGCGCTCAGCGTGACCACCTGGTCGGCCGGCAAGGTGCGCAGGATGTCGATGACCTTGCGCGCGCCCACGGTGGTGGCGAAGGGGCCGCTGTCGCCGCCGAGTTCGGCCCGGGTGCGAACCTGGATCTCCAGATCGCTGGTGGTGAACTCGATGTGGCCACCGTCCTTGCGAATCAGCACGTTGGCCAGGATGGGCAAGGTATGCCGACGCTCCACGATGCCTGCCACCGATTGCAGGGCTTCGAGCAGACTGGCCTGCGCGGCCTTCAGAACGATCATGTCTTCCTCTCTCTTTTTAGATGTTGTGGCAGTAGTAGAGCGGTGCCCTGGCTGGGGACAACCCCATTTTCGCCTTTTCCATCAAGGCTTTATGCCGCTGTGAACCCTGTGTGCCAGGGGCCGCGCCCGCTGCACCGGAAATGGGGACAAAGCGCGGGAGCGGCGAGCGGCTGTGGACAAGAGGCGCGTTGTGCTTGTTTTCTCCACAGGCTTTTCGGGAACGGCTGTCCGGGCTCGTGAGGGCCCATCGATCAGCCCTTGAGCGTCTGCTCCAGGACGTGCAACTGCTGGTTCAGTTCGGGGTTGGTGGTGCGCTCGGCGCCGATCTTGCGCACGGCGTGCAGCACGGTGGTGTGGTCGCGTCCGCCGAAGAGCTCACCGATTTCGGGCAGGCTCTTCTTGGTCATGTCCTTGGCCAAGTACATGGCGATCTGGCGCGGGCGGGCGATGCTGGCCGGGCGCTTCTTGCTGTACATATCGGCGACCTTGATCTTGTAGAAGTCGGCCACGGTCTTCTGGATATTCTCCACGCCGATCTGCCGGTTCTGGATGCTCAGCAGGTCTTTCAGCGCTTCGCGGGCGAGGGTGATGTTGATCTCTTTGTGGCTGAAACGGCTGTAGGCCAGGACCTTGCGCAGCGCCCCTTCGAGCTCGCGCACGTTGGCGCGCACGTTCTTGGCGATGAAGAAGGCCACGTCCTCGGGCATCTCGGTGCCCTCGGCGGTGGCCTTGCGCATCAGGATGGCCACGCGCATTTCCAGCTCGGGGGGCTCGATGGCCACCGTGAGCCCGGCGTCGAAACGGCTGGTCAGCCGCTCGTCGATGTCGACCAGCCCTTTGGGGTAGGTGTCGCTGGTCATGATGATGTGGGCGCGCTTGGTCAGCAGGGCCTCTAAGGCGTTGAAGAACTCCTCCTGCGTGCGGTCCTTGCCAGCGAAGAACTGCACATCGTCGATCAGAAGCAGGTCCAGCGAGTGGTACTTGGCCTTCAACTCGTCGAAGGTCTTGCGCTGGTAGTTCTTGACGACATCGCTGATGAACTGCTCGGCGTGCAGGTACAGCACACGGGCGCCGGGATTGTCCTTGAGCAGGGCATTGCCTACGGCGTGCACCAGGTGCGTCTTGCCCAGGCCCACGCCGCCGTAGATGAAGAGCGGGTTGTACATGACGCCGGGGGCCCCGGCCACGTGCAAGGCCGCCGTGCGGGCCATCTGGTTGGCTCGGCCAGCCACCAGCGTATCGAAGGTGAGCGCGGTATTCAGCCGGTGCGGCGTGGTCGCGGGCGCTGGCGACGCAGGGCCGAAGGCGGCACCTGAGGCCGCGCGCTGCAGCGCATGGGTGGCCAGAGCGGCGGCGCTGGTGGGCACCGAGGGGCCGCCGCCGCTGCCCGCCACGCCTGGCGCCTCGTTGCGCGGCGCCAGCGTGAGTTCCAGGCGCACCGGGTGGCCCGCCACCTCGGCCAGGGCCGATTCGATGCGGCCGGCATACTGTGTGCGGATCCAGTCGAGCTTGAAGCGGTTGGGCACCTGCACGGCCACGACGTGGCCATTGGCCATGCTGCCGCTGTCTACAGGCGAGGCGGCCAGCGGGCGGATCCAGGTGTTGAATTGCTGCTCAGGCAGCTCGGCAGCGAGGCGTTCACAGCCGCGTTGCCAGAGGTCTTGACTCATTGTGGAAATCTTCTTCTGGGAGCCGCCGATTCTGGCGTCCATCACCATCGGCGGATAGCAGTTATCCACATATTCTTGTCCGCCGTCAACCCCTGCGATAAACGGCGGGCCGTGGTGCAAGTGTTTGACTGGATTGGCATTTTTTGATGTAATCGTGGGTTTCCCGTACCCAAACCAGATTCACCTCAAGAGGCTGCCCGCGGCGGCCCAAGGATCCTCCCATGAAGCGCACCTATCAACCCTCCAAGATCCGCCGCGCCCGCACCCACGGGTTTCTCGTGCGCATGAAGTCGCGCGGTGGCCGCGCGGTCATCAACGCCCGCCGTGCCAAGGGACGCAAGCGCTTGGCTGTCTGACGCCGCGCCGTCCCTTCAGTCCGCTGTCCCTCCCCTTGCCCCAGCCCCGGGCTGCCCTGTCTGGCTGCCTCGTGGACCGCCTCGTCAACAAGGCCGACTTCGAGCGCCTGCTTGCGACGCGTTCGTGTTCCCGAAGCGCTCACTTCGCTCTCCACCATGTGGCGGCCGGCCCGCAGGCCGCTGCGAAGCGCGGCGAGCGGGCGTCGTCTGAAAAGTTGTCCACAGCCCCTGCACCGGGATGTCAACACCCTGTGGATGACTCGCTGAATGGGCACTGGTTTGGCTGCGTGGTGCCCAAGCGATATGCCCGCCGCGCGGTGACGCGCAATCTGTTCAAGCGTCAGGCCCGCAGCGCCTTCGAACGGCACGCCTGTGGCCTGCCAGCGGGCCTGTGGTTGGTGCGCCTGCGCGCGCCCTTCACGCCGGCCACATTCGTTTCCGCACGCTCGGCGGCCCTGGCCGCTGCGGCGCGCGGAGAGCTCGACGGCCTGTTCGGGCCGGCGAGCCGCTGAAGGTGTCGATCTTGGCATTCGACCCCCGTCGCTGGCCGCGCCAGCTGCTGATCGCCATGGTGCAGGGCTATCGGCTGCTGCTCAAGCCCTGGCTGGGCAACGCCTGCCGTTTCGAGCCGACATGCTCGGCCTACGCGCTGCAGGCGCTGGAGCAGCATGGCGCCATGCGCGGCAGCGCGCTGGTGGCCGGGCGCATCCTTCGCTGCCATCCCTGGTGCGACGGCGGCCTGGATCCCGTCCCGCAAGACTTTCCGAACCCGGCCGCCGGTCTGTTCACCCGGCTCGGCCTGGGTGGCAAAGCGGCCGACCCTCGCCCCCCGACCCGGAAACACCCATGACCGATATACGCCGCACCCTGATGTGGGTCGTCTTCACGATGTCGCTCGTCCTGCTCTGGGATGCCTGGCAGAAGCACAACGGCCAGGCGTCGATGTTCGGCGGCCAGGCCAAGCCCGCCGCCAGCGCCAGCTCGGCGCCGCCCACACCGGCCTCAGCAGGGGTACCCGCCGCTGCGGCTGTGCCGGCCCCCGTAGGCGCCGCGCCCACCGCAGCGGCATTGCCCGCGGCACCGGTGATTCAGCCCGCGGGTGAACGGGTGACGCTGACCACCGACGTGGTCAAGGCCACCTTCGACAGCCAGGGCGGCTCGCTGGTGCGGCTCGAACTGCTGGGCTACCGCGACGCCGTGGACCCCAGGCAGAACACGGTGCTGTTCGACCAGAGCGCCAAGCGGCTTTACGTGGCGCAGACGGGGCTGATCACGAACCAGCCCGGTATCGCGCTGCCCAACCACCTCACGCAGATGACCGTGGTGCCCGGCGAGCGCAACCTGACGGCCGGGGTCAACGAGCTGCAACTGCGTTTCGAGTCGCCGGCCGTCGACGGCCGCAAGTTGGCCAAGACCTACACCTTCAGGCGCGGCGAGTACACCGTGGCCGTGAAGCACGAATTTATCAACCAGGGCACCGCACCCCTGTCGCCGCAGCTCTACCTGCAGCTGGCGCGCGACGGCAACCCGCCCGAAGGTGAATCGAGCTTTTACTTCACCTTCACCGGCCCGGCCATGTATACGGAGGCGAGCAAGTTCAAGAAGATCGACTTCAAGGACATCGCCAAGGGCGGCGACATCCACGACAAGGCCGGCGAGAACGGCTGGGTGGCGATGGTGCAGCACTATTTCGCCTCGGCCTGGCTAGTGGGCGCGGCCGGCCCGCGCGAATTCCGCACCGCCAAGGTCGCCGAAAACCACTACACCATCGCCATGGTGCTGCCGCTGGGCGAAGTGGCCCCGGGGGCGACGAAGTCCTTCGAAGCCACGCTGTTTGCCGGCCCGCAGGAAGAGAACAAGCTCGCCGAACTCGCGCCGGGGCTTGAACTGGTGAAGGACTACGGCTGGCTCACCGTGCTGTCCAAGCCGCTTTTCTGGCTGCTGACCAAGCTGCATGCCGTGCTGGGCAACTGGGGCTGGGCGATCGTGGCCCTGGTGGTGCTGCTGAAGATCGCCTTCTACTGGCTCAATGCCAGCGCCTACCGCAGCATGGGCAAGATGAAGGCCGTGGCGCCCAAGGTGGCTGAGCTGCGCGAGCGCTACAAGGACAAGCCGCAGGAGATGCAGCAGCAGATGATGCGCATCTACCGCGAGGAAAAAGTCAATCCGCTGGGCGGCTGCCTGCCGATCTTCGTGCAGATGCCATTCTTCATCGCGCTGTACTGGGTGCTGTTGTCCAGCGTGGAGATGCGCGGCGCGCCCTGGATCGGCTGGATCGCCGACCTCGCGGCCAAGGACCCCTTCTACATCCTGCCGGTGTTGATGACCGTCTCATCGCTGTTCCAGGTCTGGCTCAACCCGGCGCCACCGGACCCGGTGCAAGCCAAGATGATGTGGATCATGCCGCTGGCCTTCGGCTTCATGTTCTTCTTCTTCCCGGCCGGTCTGGTGCTGTACTGGTTGACGAACAACATCCTCTCGATCGCGCAGCAGTGGTTCATCAACCGGCAGCTGGGCGTAAACGGGAAATAGCTCACGCCGGGCCCGGGGGCTTGCCCTGAACAGGGCTTGAGTCGGCGGGCACTTGTGCCGAGGATGCCTCTTATGCGGGCGACCCGGCTTGAAAGAGCCGGCTCAGGAGGACCGGGCGCGACGCCATCCAAGGCCCGGGCCCCCTCCACCCGCGCCATACCTCGCCATACCTCGTATTCACCAGAAGGCCCGGTGAGGCCGGTGCGCCAGAATCAATCCCCCATGCGCGCCGCCCCCACCGCGCCGGGCTCAGTGCTCGGCCGCCCGCTGGACCCCATCGTCGCCATCGCCACCGCGCCCGGCCGTGGCGCCGTGGGTATCGTGCGTGCCTCCGGGCGCGACCTCACGGCCTTGATCCGTGCCGTTTGCGGCCGGACGCTGGCGCCGCGCCAGGCCACGCTCTTGCCCTTCCTGGGCAGCGACGGCCAGCCGCTGGACCGCGGCTTGGCCATCCACTTCCCGGCGCCGCATTCGTACACCGGCGAAGACGTGCTGGAGCTGCAAGCGCACGGCGGCCCGGTGCTCTTGCAGCTGCTGCTGGCGCGCTGCCTGCAAGCCCAGCCGGGCCTGCGGCTGGCCGCGCCGGGCGAATTCACCGAGCGCGCTTTTCTCAACGACAAGATCGATCTCGCCCAGGCCGAGGCCGTGGCCGACCTCATCGACGCCAGCACCGAAGCGGCGGCGCGCTCGGCGGCGCGCTCGCTCTCAGGCGCCTTCTCGGCCGAGATCGACACGCTGGCCGAACGCCTGGTGCGCCTGCGCATGCTCGTCGAGGCCACGCTGGACTTCCCCGAAGAGGAGATCGATTTCCTCGAAAAGGCCGGCGCCCGCGCGCAGCTCGATGCCATCGAAGCCGCGATCGCCGCGACGCTGGCCCGCGCGCGGCAGGGCGCGCTGCTGCGCGAGGGCCTGCGCGTGGTCATCGCCGGCCAACCCAACGTGGGCAAGAGCTCGCTGCTCAACGCCCTGGCTGGCGCCGAGCTGGCCATCGTCACGCCCCTCCCCGGTACCACGCGAGACAAGATCAGCGAGACGATCCAGATCGAGGGCGTGCCGCTGCACGTGGTCGACACCGCCGGCCTGCGCCACGACGACGATGCTGCCGACGAGGTCGAGCGCATCGGCATGGGCCGCAGCTGGCAGGCCATCGCCGAGGCCGACGCCGTGCTCTTCCTGCACGACCTGGCGCGCCGTGGCCAGGCCACCTACGAGGCCGGCGAAGCCGCCATCGCCGCGCGGCTGCCCGCCGGCGTGCCGGTGCTGCACGCCTTCAACAAGGTCGACCTTGCCGGGGCACAGGCACCGGAACAAGAAGGGGTGGCGATCTCGGCGCTGACCGGTCAGGGAATCGACGCGCTGCGCCACGCCTTGCTGCAGCAGGCGGGCTGGCAGGCCGCGCCCGAAGGCCTGTTCATCGCCCGCACGCGCCACGTGCAGGCGCTGCAGCGAACCCGCGAGCACATGGCCCTGGCGCAGGCCCATGCGGCCGCGCGCGACGCGGCGCTGGACCTGCTGGCCGAGGAGCTGCGACTGGCGCACCTCGCGCTGGGCGAGATCACCGGGGCGTTCAGCAGCGAGGACTTGCTCGGCGAAATCTTCAGCCGGTTCTGCATAGGCAAGTGACCCCGGCTCCAACCGCCCGCGCGAACAGGCGGGCTTTGGCGCCTACTTGCCGAAATAGGCCAGGTTGAGCTTGTAGCCGTTGAGGATGATGCCGTCCAGGTCCCTGTGAGCCAGCTCGTTGGCCAGGATCTCCTTGACCGCCTCGAGCGCCATCGGCCTGCGCTCTTCGACACGAATGAGGTGGAAACCGTAGCCGGTCTTTATGACGCCGCTGGTCGTGCCCACCGGCAACGAAAAGGCCACCGCCTCAAATTCGGCATCCGCTGTGCCCTTGGGAACGAAGCCGATGTCGCCTCCGGTCTTGATTGAACCGAGGTCATCCGACTCGGCCCTGGCCAGCGCGGCAAAGTCGGCGCCGCTGGCGAGCTTGGCCCGCAGGACTTCGGCCTTGGTTCGCGCCTGCGCGAGCGAAAGATCAGGCTTGCCCTTGCGCAACGCGACCGCCGAACCCTGCATGCGAACCAGGATCTGCCGCACGCGGGGCTCGGCATAGGCCTCCTTGTTCTTCTCGTACAGGGCGGCGAGCGCCGCATCGTCCTTGAGGTAGCCCTTGCGCAGGCTCACCAGCAGCTCGTTGGCGAGCAGCTGCGTCGTGTAGTTGCGAATCTTCAACTGCACCGAGGGCGATTGCTCGAGTTTGCGTTTGCGCGCTTCCGCCTCGAGCGCGAAGGCCTTGCCGAAATCCGTGCCCAAGGCCAGCTTGGCTTCCGGTTGCGCCATCGCGCGAGCAAAACGCGGGTCGCCGGACAACATCTGTTCGAAGTCGGCCTTGGTGATCGACAGCCCGCTGGCCTCGATGACCGGCGTGTGGTCACTCACCTGGGCCTGGGTTGCAAGAGGGCCCAGCAAGGCCAGCGAGATCGCGATTCGACGAAACATGAACACTCCATGACCTGAACGAAACCCGACGGGCGACGGGCGACGCGCGCCGGGGAATACAGAAGGCGCGGAACGCTTACCGGCAACTCGGGAACTTGAACGAAGCGATCCGCGTGCGCCAGTTGAACGTGCCGTTCGTGCCGATGTACTGGGTCGTGTACCAGAAGGTGCAATCGTCGATGGGGTCGATCTGCATCGTCGAGTAATCCCCCCAGCGCGACAAGCCTGTCGTCTGGCTGCCGCCGCCGGCCTGTACCAGCACTTCGGTGCGCAGCAGGTTCTTCGGGTCGTTCTTCAGGCGCCCGCTCACCCGTATGGCTGGATTCATGGCCGACGACGAGACCGAATAGCCGATGCCGATATTGCCGAGTTTGTCGAATGCCGCCGAGCCCATCCAGCGCGAATCCGCGCTCGGGTTGAAGGTGCTGTTCTGGTAGACCACCGGCGGGTTGGCATTCGGGTTGCGGATTTCCCACCAGCGCAGTTGCGCCTTGGCGGCGCCCACGCGGTCCGGGTCGATCGCCTGGGTGACCAGCAGCGAAGCGTAGCTGCCGAAGTTGCGATAGACCAGCCGGTACATATGCCGGTCGCCCAGCGTGTCCAGTGTCTGCCCGGTGCCGAGTTGCGCCACGCAGGTGCCGCCCGTGTCGTTGCAGGCGCCGAACGTGTTCGCGTCCATCGTGATGCCGACGAACGAGAACGCGGCGCCGCTGAAGCCGTCGTCGAAGGTGGACAAGGCCGGCGAGGCGAAGTTGGGCACGAACTTCGTCAGCTGCATCGTGTAGGGCGCCGACGCCACGTTGTAGAAATTCCACGACACATGGATGTTAGGCGTGCCGGGCGGCGGCAGGGTCGCGCCATCCAAGTCGGAGGGCAGGTAGCTGAAGAAGTTGGGGCTCTGGAAGCAGATCTGCGTCGCGGCGGCGCCGCCATACATGGCCGCCTTGTCGTAGGCGCAAGCGCGCCCGCCAGAGAAGTTCTGGCCCAGCGTGAACATGTTGTAGGTGATGTACAGCGCGTCGGGCCACAGGCCCATCTTGCCGTAGTCGGGCAGGACGTTGCCGAAGCTGTACTCGTACAGGTTGTAGGCCCCGATCGCATTGCTCGTCTGCGACACGGCGATGCACTGCGAGTTCGAGGTAAACAGGCCGTCGAATGCGAACTGCGAGAGGATCCAGCGCTGGTTGATGCGGTCGTACTGGACGATGGGGTCGCCGCGGTTGAAGTCCCTGCAAACGCTGCCAGGCGACAGGCCCTGCCAGATGAAGTTGCCCTGCAGGAAGCCCGGTGCGGGCAGTTGCGGAACCCCGGCCTTGTTGTAGACGGCGAACTGGGAATTGACCCACTGGACGATCTGCGTCGGGCTGACGGCCAGCGTGGTGTCGGGCGGCGCGCCACTGATGGCGAAGCCGGGCGTGCCCAGCCCCAGGGCCTCGAAGTTGGTACCCACCGGCGCGCCCAGCGGCAAGAAGGTCGCGGTCTGGTTGTAGGGCAACGGTGCGGCCAAGGTCGGCGCGAGCGCGAGGGCGAGGGTGGCTTGGGCCGAGGGGGGTGACTTGGCCACCAGCGATTTGTCGCGCATGTGGTTGCGGTCGGGGCGGAAGTCCCGCACCGCAAACGCGCTGGTTTGCGCCCGGCGCGCAATGGTATGCAGCGGTTCGGACACACCGGTAAACGACGGTTGCGCGACCAGCGGGGCCGAAACCTGGGCCATCGCCGCGGTCGAACCCAACAGTGAAATCAACAAGAATCTGCGCATGTGAAGCTCCTGAACTTGTTTGTCGAGGCTTCTCAGGCCTTGCGCCGCGCGAAGCCGGCGGCGGCGAGGCTGACGGCGAGCAAGGCCAAAGTGCCGGGTTCGGGAACATTGCCCGGCGGAGGCGGGGCGGTCACAAGGGTGCCGTCGATGCTGAAAGCGAGGTCGCTGCCGGTATCGGTCCAGCCGAGGGCCGAATCAAGGTATTGCCCGGTGACACCGAGTCCGCTGCCGGTGGTCTCCCACAGCATCTCGCTGGGATTGACCGGATCGATTGGGTTATTGTCCAGAGCGAGCCAGTAGCTGCCGGCGCTCAGTTGGAACGTGGTCGAGATGTCGAACGCAAATTCGAGGTAAGTCCCGCCGAGAGCGGTCAGGCCTGTGGCCACTGCGAGCGGCGTGGCGAGCCCGCTGTGCAGCACCGCACCCGGCGTGGCGCCGCCGCCGTGGATCGCCCAGGACAGGCCGCCAAGGTAGTCGGCCGCGATGCCCTGGATGCTCCAGAAACGAAGGTGGGTGATATCGGTGATGCCGCCCAGCGTGAAGTCCTCGGCCACCACGTTGCCACTCATGTTGACGCCCCAGACCTGATCCGGCGCGCCATTGTTGAAAACCACGGCGGCTTGCGCGGCCTGCGACAGGCTGAGAGCCAGCGCGAGCAGGCCCAACCGATACACGGCGCGTCCCGAAAAAACCTCGGGGGCCGACCTGATTGATTCCAGCATGCTGCGCTCTCCAAATTGATTCCGGTGTTCAACCACCGGCAAACATCGCCTTAGCAATGGCGGGCGGAGGCATCAAAACAGAAGCCCAACCGCAATTTGCCGGCGCAGTCTAGGGCGGGCACAAAAGCCCTGATGGCCTCATTCGGACCCCGAAATGAGGGGGGTCCGGCGAGCGTGCCGGGGCTGGGCCGGCGGCTCTGCGCGCCACCGCGTGGCGCCGTCAGTGCCCCGCGAAATCCACCAAAGTGAATAGCGGCAATCCCGCATCGCGCAGCTTGCGCGAGCCCTGCAGCTCGGGCAAATCGACGATCGCCGCACCTTCGATCACTTGCGCGCCCAGGCGCTCGAGCAGGTTCTTGCCGGCCATCATGGTCCCGCCGGTGGCGATGAGGTCGTCGATCAACACCACGCGCTCGCCGGGGCGCACGGCATCGGTGTGCATCTCCACCGTGGCCGAGCCGTATTCGAGCTCGTAGGTCTCCTCGACCGTGGTGAAGGGCAGCTTGCCCTTCTTGCGGATGGGCACGAAGCCGACGCCGAGTTCGTAGGCCAGCACCGAGCCGATGATGAAGCCGCGCGCATCGAGCCCGGCGATGGCGTCGGGCCGGGCATCGAAGTAGCGGTGCACGAACTGGTCGATCAACACGCGAAAGACGCGCGGGTTGGAGAGCAGCGGCGTGATGTCGCGGAACATCACCCCCGGCGCCGGCCAGTCGGGCACGGTGCGGATGTGGTTGCGGATGTATTGCGCGGGAGGCGTGCTGGGGTCGGCGGCCATGGGACGGGATCATAGTCAGCGCCGCCGGGGCTGGCGCGCCGCGCGCGACGGCGCAAGGCGTCAGTGGCGAGCGAGGCCCAATAGGTCGGCCGCCACGGCTTCGGCCACTTCGATGCCATCCACCCCCGCGGACATGATGCCGCCGGCGTAGCCCGCGCCTTCGCCCGCCGGGTACAGGCCGGCGACGTTCAGGCTCTGCCGCCGGGGGCCGCGCGTGAGGCGCAAGGGGGAAGAAGTGCGCGTTTCCACGCCGGTGAGCACGGCGTCGGGCATGGCAAAGCCGCGGAGCTGACGCTCGAAGGCCGGCAAGGCCTCGCGCAATGCCGCCAGGGCGTAGTCGGGCAGGCTGCCATGGCCCGGCTCGGCCAGGTCCGTGGGCGTCACGCCCGGCTTGTAGGAAGGCGCCACCGATCCGAAGGCGCGGCTGCGCTGGCCCTTGATGAAGTCGCCGACGAGCTGCGCGGGCGCACGGTAGCCGCCGCCTCCGAGCTCGAAGGCGCGCGTCTCCCACAGGCGCTGGAAGGCGATGCCGTCGAGTGGGGGCACGGGGCCGGTGCCGGACGGGTCTTGCCGATAGTCTTGAGGCGAGATGCCCACCACCAGCCCGGCGTTGGCGTTGCGCTCGTTGCGCGAGTACTGGCTCATGCCGTTGGTGACCACGCGCCCGACCTCGGAGGTGGCGGCCACCACCGTGCCGCCGGGACACATGCAAAAGCTGTACACCGCACGCCCGTTGCCGGCGTGGTGCACCAGCTTGTAGTCGGCCGCGCCGAGGAGGGGGTTGCCGGCGTTCGGCCCAAAGCGAGCGCGGTCGATCACGCTTTGCGGGTGCTCGATGCGAAAACCCACCGAGAACGGCTTGGGCTCCATGAAGACGCCGCGCCGGTGCAGCATCTCGAAGGTGTCGCGGGCACTGTGGCCGACGGCCAGCACGACCTGGTCGGCGGCGATCTGTTCGCCGCTGGCCAGCACCACGCCACGAATGTGGCGTGCCCGCGGAGCTTCGCCGCGCACAGGGTCGTCTTCGATGAGCAGGTCCACCACCTGCTGGCGAAAGCGGATCTCGCCGCCTAGAGCCTCGATCTCGGTGCGCATCTTCTCGACCATGCCGACCAGCCGAAAGGTGCCGATGTGCGGTTTGGCCACGAAGAGGATTTCTTCCGGCGCGCCGGCCTTGACGAACTCGGTGAGCACCTTGCGCGTGAGGTGGCGCGGGTCGCTGATCTGGCTCCAGAGCTTGCCGTCGCTGAAGGTACCCGCGCCGCCTTCGCCGAACTGGACATTCGACTCGGGGTCGAGCACACCCTGGCGCCACAGGCCCCAGGTGTCCTTGGTGCGCTCGCGCACGCGGCGGCCGCGCTCCAGCACCAGGGGTGCCAGGCCCATCTGCGCCAGGATCAATGCCGCAAAGAGCCCGCAAGGGCCGAAGCCGACGACCAGCGGCCGCAAACGCCCGCTGGCACGGAAGTCGGCCGGGGCGTGGCCGAGGAAGCGATAGCGCGTGTCAGGCGCCGGACGAATGTGCGGGTCGGCCGCGTGCCGCAGCCACACGGCGGCTTCATCCTGCACCTCGCAATCGAGGGTATAGATCAGCACCACCGCCGCCCTCTTGCGCGCGTCGTGGCTGCGCTTGAAGACCGTAAAACCCGTCAGCTCGGCGTCGGTCAGACCCAGCCGCGTCAGCACGGCGGCGCGCAGCGCGCCCTCGGCGTGGTCCAGCGGCAGCCGCAGTTCGGTGATGCGCAGCATCGGGGCGGCCCTGTGGAGCGGTCACAGCACGGGGCGCGCCGCCGGCGCGCCCCGCACCCGGAAACTCAACCGCCCTTGTGCGGCCGCTTGCCCGGGTTCTTTTTGCTGGCCGTATGCGAACCGCGTTCCTTGCTGATCTTCTGGCCACCCCCCAGGGTGGCGTTGGTCCCCTGGAGCACGGGCGCACGGGGCGTGGCGCGGCGGTCGGCTTCGGTTCTGATCTTGTTGGCCATTTGTAGGCTCCGGCAAAGGTTGGGCGAAACCCCCGATTAGGCCACAAGGTGCGGCCACTAGGGCGCGCTCAGTTGCGCAGCAGCTTGTCCTCGGCCAGGGCCAGCGCCTCGGGCAGGCCCGACAGCACCAGCGTGTCGCCTGCCGCCAGCACATGGTCGGGCTGGGGGGCACTGACGCCTGCGCCGGCGCGCCGCACCGAAAGCACGCTCACGCCGACGGCGTGCAGGGCCTGGGTATCCAGCGTGTGGCCCACGCAACGCGAAGCGTCTGGCAGGGTCACGCTCTGCAGCCGCGCCTGCGCGAGCTCTTCCACGGTGTCGTCGTCGGCGCCGTGGAAGTAGCCGCGCAGCAGGCTGTACCGCGCGTCACGCGCGTCGCGGGTGATGCGGATCACGCGCTTCATCGGCACACCCACCAGGGCCAGGGCGTGGCCGGCCAACATCAGCGAGCCCTCCACCGCCTCGGGCACGACTTCGGTGGCGCCGGCGGCCTTGAGTTTGTCGATGTCGGTCTCGTCCACCGTGCGCACGATCACCGGCACCTTGGGTGCGTGGGCCTGCACCAGGCTCAGGATCTTCAGTGCCGAAGGGGTGTCGTGGTAGCTCACCACCACCGCGGCGGCGCGCGCCAGCCCGGCAGCCATCAGGCTGGGCAGGCGGGCGGCATCGCCGAAGACCACGCTTTGCCCGGCGGCGGTGGCCTGGCGCACGCGGTCGGGGTCGAGGTCCAGCGCGATATAGGGGATCTTCTCGGGCACCAGCAGCCGCGCCAGGTTCTGGCCGCTGCGGCCGTAGCCGCAGATGATGACGTGCCGCTCGGCGGCCATGGCCCGTTTGGCGATCGTGGTCAGCGCCACCGACTGCATCATCCAGTCCGTGGCGCTCAGCCGGTTGACGATTCGGTTGCTGTAGAGGATGAGGAAGGGCGTGGCGAGCATCGAGAGCACCATGCAGGCCAGCACCGGGCTCAGCCATTCGGGGGCCACCAGCCCGCGGTCGGCGCCCAGGGTCAGCAGCACGAAACCGAATTCGCCGGCCTGCGCCAGGTACAGGCCAGTGCGCAGGGCCGTGCCCGGCGTCGCACGGAAGGCCCAGGCCAGCGCCGCGACGAGCACGAACTTGGCGAACAGCGGGGCGAGGGTCAGCAGCAGGACAAGCAGCCATTGGTCGAGCACCGGGCGCCAGTCGAGCTTCATGCCGATGGTGATGAAGAACAGCCCCAGCAGCACGTCGTGGAAGGGTCGGATCTCGGTTTCCACCTGGTGCTTGTATTCGGTCTCGGCCACCAGCATGCCGGCGACGAAAGCGCCCAGGGCCAGCGACAGGCCGGCGTGCTCGGTGAGCCAGGCCAGGCCCAGTGTCATGAGCAGCAGGTTCAGCACGAACAGCTCTTCGCTCTTGCGCCGCGCCACCAGCGTGAGCCACCAGCGCATCACATGCTGGCCGCCCACGAGCAGCACGGTGAGCACTGCCGCTGCCTTGAGCAGGGCCAGCGACATCGCCACCAGCATCTCTTCGCCGCTGGAACCCAGCGCCGGGATCAGCACCAGCAGCGGCACCACGGCCAGGTCCTGGAACAGCAGCACGCCGATGACGCGCTTGCCATGCTCGCTTTCGAGCTCCAGCCGCTCGGCCATGAGCTTGACGACGATGGCCGTCGAACTCATCGCCAGGGCGCCGCCCAGCACCACGGCGCCTTGCCAGGACATCTGCCATGCGCCCCCGAACAACCAGGCGTAGCCGGTGACCAGAACGAAGTGCCCGATGAGTGTGCCGATCATGGTCAGGACGACCTGCGACAGGCCCAGGCCGAAGACCAGCGTGCGCATGCTGCGCAGCTTGGGCAGGTTGAATTCCAGGCCGATGACGAACATCAGGAATACCACGCCGAACTCGGCGAGGTATTTCACGCCCGCCGTGTCCCTGGCCAGCGCCAGCGCGTTGGGCCCGATCAATATGCCCACCACCAGGTAGCCCAGCATCGGCGGCAGCTTCAGCGCGCGGCAGGCCACCACGCCGAGCACCGCGGCGAAGAGGTACAGCAAGATGAGCTCGAGCGTGGTCGCCATGGGTGCCTAGAATGAACCCATCGTATGCGACAGCCCCGGCCATGAACACGATCCGCCCGTTCGATGCCGAGCGCGCGCTGGCGCTGGCCGCGCGCACGCTGGAGATCGAAGCCCGGGCGCTCCTGGGCCTGGCCGCGAAGCAGGGACCGGCCTTCGCGCAAGCCGTGCAGGCGATGCTCGGCTGCCGCGGCCGCGTCGTGGTGATGGGCATGGGCAAGAGCGGCCACGTGGGCCGCAAGGTCGCGGCAACGCTGGCCTCCACCGGCACGCCGGCGATGTTCGTTCACCCCGCCGAAGCCAGCCACGGCGACCTGGGCATGGTGATCAAAGGCGACGTCGTGCTGGCCATCAGCAACAGCGGTGAAAGCGAGGAGCTGGCCGCCATCCTGCCGGCGATTCGGCGCATCGGCGTGACCTTCGTGGCCATGACGGGCGGCGCGGACTCCACGCTGGCGCGACATGCCGATGTGGTGCTCTCAAGCGCCGTCGAAGAGGAAGCCTGCCCGCTCAACCTGGCGCCCACCGCCAGCACCACGGCGCAGATGGCGCTGGGCGATGCGCTGGCCGTGGCGCTGCTGGACGCGCGCGGCTTCAAGGAAGAAGACTTTGCGCGCTCGCACCCCGGCGGCACCCTGGGGCGCAAGCTGCTGATGCACGTGGGCGACCTCATGCGCAGCGGGCCGGCGCTGCCTTGCGTGCCGCCCGCGGCCACCTTCAACGAGTTGCTGCGCGAGATGACGGGCAAGGGCCTGGGTTTTGCCGCTGTCGCCGACGAGCAAAGCCGGCCGCTGGGCATCTTCACCGACGGTGACTTGCGCCGCCTCATCGAACGCGGGGCCGACCTGCGTGCGCTGACCGCGGCCGAGGTCATGCACCAAGCGCCCCGCCTGGTGCGCGCCGATGCGCTGGCCGTGGAAGCCGCCGGCGTCATGGAGCAGCACCGCATCACCAGCGTGCTGGTGGTCGATGGCGAAGGCCGGCTCGTCGGGGCCTTGAACTCCAACGACCTGATGCGCGCCAAGGTGATCTGAGCGTATGAACCCGGCGCTGAATTTCGCCCCCGGCCTGCTGCTGCTGGCGCAAGGCCCCGGGCTGGGCATGAAGGCGGCGATCTTCGATGTCGACGGCGTGCTCACCGACGGGCGGCTGTACATCGGCGAGCACGGCGAGACCGTGAAGGCCTTCTCCACGCTCGACGGCCACGGACTGAAACTGCTGCGCCAGGGGGGCATCGCACCCCTGGTGATCACGGGGCGCGATTCGCCGGCGGTGCGCCGCCGCGTCGCCGACCTGGGGCTCGAGCACGCCATCTATGGTGCGCAGGACAAGCTCGCCGCCGCGCAAGGCCTGCTGGCTGCGCTGGGCCTGGCCTGGCCCGAGGTGGCGGCCATGGGCGACGACTGGCCCGACCTGCCGCTGCTCACGCGCGCCGGTTTCGCCTGCGCGCCGGCCAACGCGCATGCCGAAGTCAAGGCGGTGGCGCACCACGTCACCGCCGCCGGCGGCGGGCACGGCGCGGCGCGCGAATTCTGCGACCTGCTGCTGGTGGCCGCGGGCCGCTACGCCGGCCTGCTGCAAGGCCAGCTCCACACGCTGGACGGGGCGTGAGGCCGGTGGGCCCCCGAGCGCGAAGGCCCGTCCCGGGGGCGCGTGCGTGAGTGTCGAGCTCCATCTGCCCGATTTGCCGCAGGTGCCGATCTCGCTCGGCCCGGCCGGCAAGGCGGATGCCAGGCTGGGCATGCCCTGGCACCTGCGATTGCGCGACATGCTCTGGGCCTACCTGCCCCTGCTGGTGATGGCGCTGCTGGCGTTGGCCAGCTGGTGGCTGGTGAAAAATTCGCCGCGAGCGGCCGCGCCGGTCGCTGCGCGGCCGGTGTCTGACGAACCCGACTACACGATGACGCAGTTCGCCGTCGAGCGCTTCGATGCGCAGGGGCGGCTCAAGCTGCGCATCGAGGGTTCGCTGATGCGCCACTTCCCGGCCACCGACCGCATCGAGATCGAGGGTGCGCAGATCCGCGCCATCGCGCAGGACGGGCGGGTCACGCTGGCCCATGCGAGGCGGGCGGTGGGCAACGGCGACGGCAGCGAGTTGCAGTTGATCGGTGGCGCCGAGGTGCAAAGTGCCGACGCCGCCGGCGCGCCGCTGCTCATGCGCGGCGAGTTCCTGCATGCCTTCCTGGTGGCCGAACGCGTGAAGTCACACCTGCCCGTGATGGTGCAGGTGGGCGCCACCCGGTTGCGTGCCGCCGGGCTGGACTACGACCACGCGGCGGGGCGGCTGGAGCTGCAGGGCCCGGCCCGTGCCGAGCTGGCGCCGCGCACGAAAGGGGGCCGATGAACGGCGGCGCGGGGCTGGTGTTCATCACCGGGGCGTCCAGCGGCATCGGTCAGGCCCTGGCGGCCGCCTATGCCCGCGCCGGCTGGCGGCTGGCGCTGGTGGCGCGCCGCACGGGCGAGGTCGAAGCCTGGCTGCGCACGCAAGATCTGCCCGCCGACCGGGCGGTCGTCTACAGCGCCGATGTATCGGTGCCCGACAGCATCATCGCGGCCGGCCAGGCCTGCCTCGCCCGCCAGGGCCTGCCCGACGTGGTGATTGCCGGCGCCGGCATCAGCGTGGGCATGGATTCGGCCGAGCGCCGGGATCTCGAGGTGATGCGGGAGGTCTTCGCCACCAACAACCTGGGCCTGGCGGCCACCTTTCACCCGTTCCTGCGTGGCATGCGCCAGCGCGGGTCCGGCACCCTGGTGGGCGTGGCCAGCGTGGCGGCCATCCGCGGGCTGCCCGGTCACGGCGCTTACTGCGCCAGCAAGGCCGCCGTCGTGGCCTACTGCGAAAGCCTGCGCGGCGAATGCCGGGACCAGGGCGTGCGCGTGGTGACGCTGGTGCCCGGCTACATCGCCACACCGCTGACCGCCCGCAACCCCTACCGGATGCCGTTCCTGATGCCGCCGCAAGACTTCGCCGAACGGGCGCGGCGGGCCATCGCCGCAGGCACCAGCTATCGGGTCATCCCCTGGCAGATGGGGGTGGTGGCCAAGCTGATGCGCTTGCTGCCCAACGCAGTTTTCGACCGCCTGTTCGCGCGCCGCGGAAGAAAGCCGCGCCGCCACTGAAGAACTCGTGGGAGGCAGCGCGCGGGCACCAATGACAAAGGGCACCCTCGGGTGCCCTTCTTGCCTGCTGCCTCAGCGCAACCGCCAAGGCCAGTGACTCAGTAACCGCCGCGGCTGCTGCCACCACCGCCGCTGCTGCCACCACCGCCATAGCCGCCCCGGCTGCCACCGCCACCGCCACCGCCGTAGGGGCTGCGGCCACCACCGCCACCGCCACCACCGCCGTAGGGGCTGCGGCCACCGCCGCCACCCGCGCCACCACCACCGCCGGCGCCACCGCCGCCGTAGCCGCCACTACCGCCGCCGCCATAGCCGCCACGGCTGCCGCCACCGCCGCCGCTACCGCCGCCACCAAAGCCACCCGGGCGCTCTTCGCGCGGACGGGCCTCGTTGACGACGATCGCCCGGCCATCGACGGGCTGGCCGTTCATGCCGTTGATGGCGGCCAGGGCCTCGGCGTCCGAGCTCATCTCCACGAAGCCGAAGCCCTTGGAGCGGCCGGTCTCGCGGTCCATCATGACCTTGGCCGACGTCACGTTGCCGAATTGCGAAAAAGCCTGGAGCAGCGAGTCATCGCGCACCGAATAGGCCAGATTACCTACGTACAGTTTGTTTCCCACGGGGAGCCCTCAAAAGAACCTACTAGAACCATGTGGAGCTCAACCCTGCGTGAACCAATCAAGCGAGAGGTGCGGCTGCCAGACACAGACTCGTTATTAGGGCACCGTGCCCGCGTGCCTGTAAAGGTGCCCTGCGTCAAGTGTTGTTTTGATGCTCAGGTAAATACCCTTGCTGGTGAAATCGCGGGGAGGCGGGCCGGAGTCCGCAAGCGCCCATCGCACGCGGGCCGCCCCGCGCCAGCGCCTACCATCGTGGGATGGATCTGCTCAAGCCGCTGATCGCGTTGCTGGCCATCGTCAACCCGATCGGCGTGGTGCCTTTCTTCATCCATTTCACGGCGTCCTTCAGCCGCGAGCAGCGCCAGCGCACCATCCGCATCAGCGCCTTCACGGCCTTCGTGGTGATCGCCGTGAGCGCCCTGGCGGGGCTGAAGATCATCGAATTCTTCGGCATCTCGCTGGCGTCGTTCCAGGTGGGGGGCGGCACGCTGCTGCTGATCAGTTCGCTGGCCATGCTCAACGCGCAGCCGGCGGAGAGCAAACCCAGCGATGTCAGCGAAGGCGACGAGAAAATCGACGCCGGGGCCAGCATCGCGGTGGTGCCGCTGACGATCCCGCTGCTCACCGGGCCGGCGACGATTTCAACCATGGTCATCTACGCCGAGAAGACGCGCCACGTCTGGGAGCTGGGCGTGCTGGTCGGCTACGGCGCGGTGATAGGCGTGGTCACCTTCTTCGTGTTTTCTGCCGCCGGCAGCATCGCCAAGGTGCTCGGCCGCACGGGGATCAATGTCATGACGCGGCTGATGGGTCTGATCCTGGCCGCCATGGCCGTTGAGCTTCTGGCCGATGGGTTGGTGAAACTCTTCCCGGTGCTGGCCAGCCACGCGATCCGATAGGGACACCGAAGCGATGGACACTGAAATCCCGAACTACGACTACATCGTCGTGGGTGCCGGCACGGCGGGCTGCCTGCTGGCCAATCGACTGTCCGCCAACCCGCGCCATCGCGTGCTGCTGGTGGAAGCGGGCGGCCTGGACAACTACCACTGGATCCACGTCCCCGTGGGTTACCTGTACTGCATCGGCAACCCGCGCACCGACTGGTTGTATTTCACCGAGGCCGACCCGGGCCTCAACGGCCGTCAGCTGCGCTACCCGCGTGGCAAGGTGCTGGGCGGCTGCTCCAGCATCAACGGCATGATCTACATGCGCGGCCAGTCGCGCGACTACGAGCAGTGGGCGGCGCTCACCGGCGACCCGGCCTGGCGCTGGGACGAGTGCCTGGGCGCCTTCAAGCGCCACGAAGACCATTGGCGCGGTGCGGACGGCGCGCATGGCAGCGGCAACGAGTGGCGCGTGGAGCGGCAGCGCTTGTCCTGGGAGATCCTCGAGGCCTTTGCCGCGGCCGCGCGCGAGGCGGGCATCCCGGCCACCGACGACTTCAACCGCGGCGACAACGAAGGCGTGGGCTACTTCGAGGTCAACCAGAAACGCGGTGTGCGCTGGAGCACCAGCAAGGCCTTCCTGCGCCCCGTGGTGGCGCGGCCCAACCTGCAGGTCTGGACCGGCGCCCAGACCTCGGGCGTGCAGCTCGAAGGGGCGCGGGCCGTGGGCATCGAGGTGCAGCCGGTGGGCGGGGGTGCGCCGCGGCGGGCGCGCGCCTCGCGCGAGGTGATCCTGTGCGCCGGCGCCGTGGGCACGCCGCAGATCCTGCAGCTCTCGGGCATCGGGCCCGGCGCCCTGCTTCACGAGCAGGGCATCGCCGTGCGCCACGAACTGCCCGGGGTGGGCGAGAACCTGCAGGACCACCTGCAGATCCGCGCCGTCTTTTCCGTGCAGGGCGTGAAGACGCTCAACACCATGGCCCACTCGGCCTGGGGCAAGGCCCTGATCGGCCTCGAATACCTGCTGCGGCGCAGCGGGCCGATGAGCATGGCGCCCTCGCAGCTCGGCGCCTTCACGCGCTCGGCGCCGGGCTTCGAGTGGCCCAACGTCGAATACCACGTGCAGCCGCTGTCGCTGGACGCCTTCGGCCAGCCGCTGCACCGCTACAACGCCTTCACCGCCAGCGTGTGCAACCTCAACCCCACGTCGCGCGGCTTCGTGCGTATCCGTTCACCAAGGCCGGAGGACGCGCCGCGGATCCAGGCCAACTACCTGTCGACGCCGCAGGACCGCCAGGTGGCGGCCGACTCGCTGCGCCTGACGCGGCGCATCGCCGCGATGCCGGCGCTGGCCAGATATCGACCGCAGGAAGTCAAGCCGGGCGTGCAGTTCCAGACCGACGACGAGCTCGCGCGCCTGGCGGGCGATATCGGAACCACCATCTTCCACCCCGTGGGCACCTGCCGCATGGGCGTCCGTGGCGACGCCACCACGGTAGTGGACTCGCGGCTGCGCGTGCAGGGGTTGGCCGGGCTGCGGATCGCCGACGCCAGCGTGATGCCCACCATCACCAGCGGCAATACCAACTCGCCGGTGCTGATGATCGCCGAGCGGGCTGCCGAGTGGATCATCGCCGAGGCCGCGGCGGCGGGTTGATCCCGACGACGGCGCGCGGCCGCGCTCTTTGGCGGGCAAAACGGGGTCATTTTTCGAAGCAGGCGCGCGGCGGTGGCGCTAAGCTGGGCCTTCCCTGCTGCCCTGCCGACCACCGCCATGTCTGTCAACCCTGAACTGCGCCGGCTGGACATCGACATCCCGTCCCAGCCGCACGCCCTGGTGCAGCTTTCGCTGTTGCTGGCCGAGGAAAATATCAACCTGCAGGCGGCCTCCAGCCTGATCGAGACCGACATGGCGCTGGCCGCGGCGGTGATGAAGGCCGTGAACTCCTCGCTCTATGGGTTGAAGGGCCGCGTGCAAAGCGTGCACCAGGCCATCACCTACCTCGGCATGCGCGAAGTCGCGGCCATCACCTTCGAGATGGGCCTGCGCGCGGCTTTCCCGCCCGCAGCCGAGCTTGAACCGATCTGGCAACGCGCCGGCTACCGCGGTCTGCTGATGGGGCGCCTGGGGTCCCGCCTGTCGCTGGACGCCTGGGCCGCGCATTCCGCTGGGCTGTTCGAGGAATGCGGCAAGGCGGTGCTGTTCCGGCACGCGCCGGACCACTACGGGGCCATGCTGCGCGCCGCCGGCAACGATACCGAACTGGTGCTGCTGGAGCACGCCGGCTTCGGCGTCAGCCACGATGCACTGGGCGCGGCCTTGTGCGAGAGCTGGGGCCTGGGTGCGGCGGCGGTCAGCAGCGTGCGCCACCATGTCACGGCGCAGGCCACGCAGGTGCTGCCCGAGGACGTATCGCGCCGTTCGATCTGCGCCTTGTCGGTGTTGGCCCAGGTCATGGGCGCGGCGCCGCAGACCCTGGACGAAGTCGTCGCGGCCATCGCGCCGCAGGCCGATCTGGATGCGATCCTGGTGCTGCGGGCCGCCCGGCAGATCCAGGATCAGCTCGACAGCGCGGCCGCCAACGGTCGCTAGCCGCACCCCCCAGACGCCTTCGGCGTCGTCCCCCCGAGGGGGCGCCGCCCACTTGGGACGGCCCGGCGCGGGCTAGTTCAGCGCGGCACCGCGGAGGCGGCGGGCGGTTGCGGATTGGGCACCATGACGCCGGGCGCCAGCGGGATCTCGTCGCTGACGACCACGCCCGTCACGTAGTGGCGCGTCTCGCCGAAGCAGCTGCCGGGCAGTCCGACCTTCTCTTCGTAGTGCAGCGCCACGCGCTTGCCCATGGCCTGGGTCACGCGCTGGGCCACCGCGTCGTCGAAGATCGTGAAGAGGAACTTCTCGGGCGCCGCGCCGGGCATCGAGACCAGGGACAGCTCACCCTCCCAGGTCTTGCAGACCCAGCCCTTCTTGGACAGCTTCTGCACCCAGCCGGCGCGTTCGCCGCTGGAATAGTTCCAGCTCAGCGCGGCCCAGAAATACGCGGCAAGCAGTGCCAGCAGCACCACGACAGGCAGGACGACGCGTTTGAACATGGTGTGAGGAGATCAGGCCGGGACCGCCGCATTATCGGGCGCGGCGCAGGCCAGCTCGGCGGCCGCCAGGTCCTCCAGCGCGCTGCCCACCGACTTGAACAGCGTGATCTCATCGGCGCTGCCACGGCCCGGCCGTTCGCCGCGGCACAGCTCGGCCAATGTGCCCTGCAGCCGCGACGCGTCGAAGTGCCCCTCGCCCACCGCCTGCAGGATGTCGCCCGATTTGGCCAGCGCTTCCTCGGTGTCGACGAAGACGCGGCCGCGGGCGAAGCAGTGCCCGTCGGCCTCGCGCATGGCCGGCGTGAAGCTGCCGACGAGGTCCAGGTGCGCGCCCGGTGCCAGCCATTCGCCCTGCACCAGGGCCGCGCTGGACAGGGTGGCGCAGCTCACGATGTGGGCCTGCCGCACGGCGGCCTGCAGGTCGGGGGTGGCCGTGGCGTCCAGGCCCTGGCGGCCCAAAGTGGCGGCCAGCGCCGCGGCGCTGGCGGGGTGGCGGTTCCACACCTGCACCTGGCGCAGGCCCGGGCGCACGCAGCGCATCGCCTCGGCCATCTGCGAGGCCACGCGGCCGGCGCCCACCAGCAGCAAGCGCGTGGCGTCTTCGCGCGCCAGGTGGCTGGCGGCCAGCGCCGAGGCCGCGGCGGTGCGCCGCGCGGTGAGCTCGCTGCCGTCGAGCAGCGCCACCGGCACGCCGGTGCGGGCGTCGAAGAGCGCGTAGACCGCGTGCACCCCAGGCAGGCCGAGCGCGCCGTTGCCCGGGAAGATGGTCACGGCCTTGACGCCGAAGTGCCGCCCCGAACTGCCCGCCCTGGGCCACGCCGGCATCAGCAGCAAGGTGCCCGCGCCGCCCAGCGCGTGGCTGTGCCGCAGCGGCACCTCGCAGCCGCTGATGAAGGCCTCGCGCAGCGCCTGCACCAGCGCCGCCATGGGCAGGCGTGCGCGCAGGTCGGCGGCGGTCAGGTGCAGCACGGCCTACTTCGTGCCGGCCTTGAAGCTGGTGAAGACGCGCGTCTGCACGCGGCGGATATCCTGCGGCACCGTATCGGGCGTGATGAGCTTCTTGAGCTCGGCGGCGCCGAGGAAGATGGTCGGGTTGTCGGCCACCGCCTTGTTCACGAACTTCTTCGACGCCGCGTTCGGGTTGGCGTAGAAGACCTTGTTGCTCAGGCTGGCGTGCACCTCGGGGCGCAGGATGTAATTGATGAACAGGTGCGCGTTCCTGACATTCCTGGCGTCCTTCGGAATGGCCATGGTGTCGAAGAACAGCGTGGCGCCGGTGGCCGGGACCAGCGCCTGGACATCCTGGCCGCTCTTGCTTTCGAGGGCGCGCTGGCGGGCGATATTGATATCGCCCGAATAGCCCATCACCACGCAGAGCTGGCCGGCGGCCAGGTCGTTGATGTAGCCCGACGAGGAAAAGCGCGTCACGAAGGGCCGCGCCCGGGACAGCACTTCCCGGGCCGCGTCGTAGTCCTTGGCCTCCTTGCTGTAGGGGGGCTTGCCGGCGTAGACCATCGCCACCGGCAGGACTTCGGAGGCCGAATCCAGGACGTTGATGCCGCAGCCCTTGAGCTTGCTGGCGAGTTCGGGCTTGAAGATCAGGTCCCAGGGGTTGGCCGGCAACGGCGTGGCGCCCAGGGCGGCCTTGACCTTGCCGGTGTTGATGCCCACGGTGACGTAGCCCCATAGCCAGGTCACGAGGTGTTCGTTGCCCGGGTCGATGGGGGCGAGTCTTTCCAGCAATGCGGGGTCGAGGTTCCCCCAGTTCGTGAGCTGCGCGCGGTCGAGCTTCTGATACAGGCCGCCCTGGATCTGCATCTTGGCGAAGTGCGCGCTGGGCACCACGATGTCGTAGCCCGTCTTGCCGGCCATCAGCTTGGCGTGGAGGATTTCGTTGTTGTCGTAGTTGTCGTAGCGGACCTTGATGCCGGTCTCTTTCTCGAAATTGCGGAGCGTGTCCTCGGCGATGTAGTCCGACCAGTTGTAGATATTCAGCACGCGCGGCTCGGCGGGCTGGGCCTGAGCAGGGGCCGCGGCCGCGGCCGCGGTGGCGGCCAGGCCCAGCGCGAGCAGCGCGCGGGCCAGAGGGGTGGGCTTGGACATGGGGCGGGCTTCCTTGGTGCGGAGACGAACCAGCGGATAACGGACCGGCCAAGATTGTGGCCGACGGTGGGCGCGGGGGGCCCGGCGAGCCAGGTCTTCGGCAAGGGGGCGAGGCCGGCCCGGCGAGGCCACAATGCCGGCGTTTCCCTGCACGAGGTGACTTGACCATGACGCTGCTCCTCATCGGCCTGGTGCTATTCCTGGGTGTGCACTCGGTGCGCATCGTGGCCGAGGGCTGGCGCGGCCACACGATCCAGCGCCTGGGCGAGGGGCCGTGGAAAGGCCTGTACTCGCTGCTCTCGCTGGCCGGCTTCGCGCTCATCGTTTGGGGCTACGGCGCGGCGCGCATGCAGCCGGTGGTGCTGTGGGCCCCGCCGCTGTGGACGCGCCACCTGGCCGCGCTGCTCACGCTGCCCGCCTTCGTGCTGCTGGTGGCGGCCTATGTGCCGGGCAACTCGCTCAAGGCCAGGCTCAGGCACCCCATGGTGCTGGGCGTGAAGACCTGGGCGCTGGCGCATCTCATCGCCAACCACACGCTGGCCGACTTGCTGCTCTTCGGCGCTTTCCTGGTCTGGGGGCTGCTGGACTTTCGCGCCGCGCGCCAGCGCGACCGCCGCTTGAACGTCCTCTATCCGCCCGGCCACGTCGGCCCCACCGTGGTGACGGTGGTGGTGGGGACGGTGGCCTGGGCGGCGTTCGCCTTCTGGGCGCATGCCCCGCTGATCGGCGTGCGGCCGTTCTGACCCCCCGAGCGGGGGGCCCGAACGGGGGCCCGCTGCGCTCCGCCCTCGTGGCGATGGTCCGGCGGCGGCGGCAGGCCGACGATGGCATCTCGCCAACGACGGAGGTGCGCCGCATGAACATCCAGTCCCTTCTGACCCGACTGCGGAGGGCGCCGGCCGCGCCCTTGCCCGCGCTGCCCGCGCCCGACACCGAACTCGGCCCCGACGGTGCTGCGCAGCCCGACCGTCCGCTGGGCTGCGGCTGGTTCGATTCCAGCCACGAACTGCAGCGCGGCCTGGTCGTGCGCGAGTACGCCACGGCGGACACGCTGGCTGGCGAGCTGCCGCTGGCGAACTGGCTGGAGCTGCACCTGGCGGGCTGGCGCGGCGCGGTGCCCGCGCTGGGGTCCGCGCAGGGCAGGCAGTGGTAACCTGCCACGCCCCACCCCCGAAGCAGGAGCGCGCAGCGATGAAGGCCGTCTGGAATGGCACTGTCGTGGCCGAGAGCGACGACACCGTGGTCGTCGATGGCAACCACTATTTCCCCGCCGAATCCGTCAAGCGCGAGTTCCTGCTCGGCAGCAATACCAAGACGATGTCTTCGGACAAGGGCCAGGCCAGCTACTACACGCTGTTCGTCGCCGGCGACGCCAACCCCGACGCCGCGTGGACCTACCCCGAACCCCGGCCGGCCGCCGCCCAGATCAAGGGCCGGTTCGCCTTCTGGAAGGGCGTGCAGGTGGTCGAGTAGGGCCGGCCGCGGGCGGCTTCGTCTTCCCGGCGGAAAGCCCCCGCCCTGGCACCTGCCGGCGAGGGCACAATGCGCGCCTAGTCGACCAGGGGCCCCGCCGATGAAGCTCGCTTTCTTCCCGCTCGCCGTCGCTGTGGCGCTGCAACTCGCGGTGGCCGCGCCGGCCGCCGCCGCCCCCGGCCTGCCCTCCACCAACGTCGCCTGGCAAGCCGCCGCCAGCGACGCCGATGTCGACCGCGCCTTTGCCCAGGCCCGCACCGAAAGCAAGCCGGTGTTGCTGTACTGGGGCGCCACCTGGTGCCCGCCGTGCAACCAGCTCAAGGCGACGCTGTTCAACCGCCAGGATTTCGCCACGCTGGCGCAGACCTTCGTATCGGTGCACGTCGACGGCGACCGCCCGGGCGCGCAGAAGCTGGGCAGCCGCTTCAAGGTCAGCGGCTACCCCACGATGGTGCTGTTCACGCCGCAGGGCCAGGAAATCACCCGCCTGCCTGGCGAGGCCGATGCGCCCCAGGTCCTGGCCGTGCTGCAAAGCGCCCTCTCGGGGGGCCGACCGGTGAAGGCCGTGCTGGCCGATGCGCTGGGCGGCAAGGCCCTGGCGGCCAACGATTGGCGCATGCTGGCCTTCTATTCCTGGGACACCGACGAGCAGCAGCTGGTGCCCAAGGACGAGGTGCCCGGCACGCTGGTGCGGCTGGCGGTGGCCAGCCCGGCGGCGGACACCGAGACCACGACGCGGCTGTGGCTCAAGGCGCTGGCCGCCAGCGACGACGGCCAAGGGGTCAAGGCCGACGACAGCCTGCGCGCCCGCGTGCTCAAGGTGCTGGCCGACCCGGTGCAGGCACGCACGCACATGGACGTGCTGACGAATGGCGCCGATGACATCGTGCGCACCCTGGAGCCGGCGGGCAGCGCGGGCCGCCCGCGCTTGCTGGGGGCCTTCGACGCTGCGCTCAAACGCCTGGAAGGCGATGCCACGCTGTCGCGCAACGACCGCATGGGGGCGCTGCATGCCCGCGTGGTGCTGGCGCGGCTGGACGGCGCGAAGGAGGCGGTGCAGGTCAAGCTGCCCGAGCCCCTGCTGCAGGACGTGCGCGGGCATGTCGCGCGCGCAGACCGCGAGATCACCGACGGCTACGAGCGCATGGCCGTCATCACCTACGGCGGCGCGCTGCTGGCGCGCGCGGGGCTGTGGGCCGAGAGCGAGGCCCTGCTCAAGAGCAACCTGGCGCGCAGCCATTCGCCCTACTACCTGATGAGCCAGCTCGGCAGCAACGCGCGCAAGCTGGGCCGCAACGACGAAGCCCTGCGCTGGTACGGCGAGGCCTTCGACAAGAGCGAGGGCCCGGCCACGCGGCTGCAATGGGGCGCGAGCTACCTGGCGGCGCTGGTCGACCTGGCGCCGCAGGACGCCGCGCGCATCGAGAAGACCGCCGCGCAGCTGATCGCCGAAGCCGCCAAGGACGGTGGCGCCTTCGAAGGCCGCAGCGCACGCACGTTGCAGCGCGCCAGTGCCAAGCTCCGGGCCTGGAACGGCGAGGGCAAGCAGGGCCCGGCGCTCAAGCGCCTGCAAGGCCAGCTCGACGCGCTGTGCCCCAAGGTGGCCGCGGCCGACGGCCAGCGCACGGCCTGCCAGGCCTTGCTCAAGCCCGCAGCGCCGAAGGCATGAGCCGGCCTCAGTTCGCCAAGGCGAATACCGCAGTGCGAAGCACGGAGGTTGCCTGATGAGCGCCGAGGGTCCTCCCGAGGGCGAATTCCCGCCTGGCGCGACGACGCGCAGCGTCAAGGGGGCCCCGATGACCGCGCGCGATACCGTGGACCGGGCGCGCCGCCGCCTCGCCGCCTTGCTGCTGGGCACGCCGCTGGCCGGGGCCCTGCACGCGGCACCTTCTGGTTCGACACCCGCGCCCGCACCCCCACCCGCAGACGGCGGCGGCGGCGGCGACTACACCGGCCGCTGGGTGCACGCCTTCGCGGCCTACGGCGCACCCAAGTACGGCCCCGATTTCACGCATTTCGAGTACGTCGACCCCGATTCCCCCAAGGGCGGCACGCTGCGCCTGAAGAACCCCGACCGCCGCAGCAGCTTCGACAAGTTCAACCCCTGGACGACACGCGGCAACGCGCCGGCGGGGGTGTTGATCTGGATGGTGGAGGGCTTGGGCCACCTGGTGCAGGACGAGCCGATGACGGTGTACGGCCTGCTCGCCGAGGCCATGAAGGTGGCGCCGGATTTCGGCAGCGCGAGCTTTCGCTTGCGGCCGCAGGCGCGCTTCAACAACGGCGAGCCGGTGACGGCCGAGGATGTGGTGCACAGCTTTGCCATGCTCTCGGGCAAGGGGGCGGTGCCCTCGGTCCAGACGCAGCTGGCGGGCATCGCGCGCGTGGTGGTGGAAGACACACGCACCGTGCGCTTCGAGTTCAAGGACAAGACGCGCGAGCAGGTCTTCGTGGCCGCCACCATGCCGGTGTTCTCGCGCCGCTGGGGCGCCGGCAAGACGCTGGACGCCATCGTCACCGAGTATCCGATCACCAGCGGTCCGTATGTCATCGACAAGGTCGAGATGCCGCGGCGCGTCGAGTTCAAGCTCGACCCCGGCTACTGGGCCAAGGATTTGCCGGTGCGGCGCGGGCACTTCAATTTCGATCGCGTGGTCTATCGCATGTACAGCGACAACCTGATCGCGCTGGAGGCCTTCAAGGCGGGCGAGTTCGACTTCATCAAGGAATACCGCTCACGGACCTGGGTGCGCCAGCACAAGGGCCCGAAGTGGGACGACGGCCGCATCGTCAAGGCCGACATGCCCACGGGCTTCGGCTACTACATGCAGGCCTACAACATCAACCTGCGCCGGCCGCTGTTCCAGGATATCCGCGTGCGCGAGGCCCTGGGCTACACCTACGACTTCGAGACGTTGAACAAGACCCGGGTCTTCAAGCGCGTCAACAGCGCCTTCAATAATTCCGAATTCGCCGCCCAGGGGACACCCGGCCCGGGCGAACTGGCGCTGCTGGAGCCTTTCCGCGCCGAGCTGCCGCCGCGCGTCTTCGGCCCGGCTTTCGTGGCACCGCGCACCGACGCCGACCCCAACGGCCTGCGCCGCAACCTGCTCAAGGCGCGCGAGCTGCTCGAGCAGGCGGGCTGGAAGCTCGACGCGAGCGGCGTGCTGCGCAACGCCAAGGGCGAGGCCTTCGAATTCGAGTACATGCAGCCCCTGGCCAGCGCCATCAACGACTGGCAGCGCAACCTGGAAAAGCTGGGCATCAAGCTCACCGACCGGGTGGTGGACTTTGCCCTGTACCGTCGCCGGCTGCAGGAGTACGACTACGACATGATCACCATCGCCGAGGGCGCCTTTACGCTGCCGCAGGGCGCGGAGATGGCGGCCCTGTATGGCAGCAAGTCGTTTGCCGACCCCGGCAACAGCAACTACCGCGGCGTCAACAGCCGCGCCGCCGATGCGCTGATCGAGGCGATGAACCGCGCCGGCACGATGCAGGAGCTGCGCGACGCCGCGCGCGCCTTCGACCGCGTGGTGACCTGGAGCTTCTGGCAGATCCCCGACCTTTATCTGGGCGTCGAGAACGTGTCGCACTGGAGCCGCTTCGGCAAGCCCAAGGTGATGGCCAAGTATTTCCGCGCCGATACGCTGATCAGCGGCTTCATCGAACATGGCCCCTGGCCGCTGTGGACCTGGTGGGACAAGTCGCTCGCCGGCAAGAGCGGCAAGAGCGCGCAGAAGAAGGGCTGAACGCGATGCTTCCTTACATCCTCAAGCGCATCGCCCTGATGCTCCCCACGCTGCTGGGCGCGCTGACCGTCACCTTCATCGTGATGCAGTTCGTGCCCGGCGGCCCGGTGGAGCAGATCATGGCCGAGGCACGCGCCGGCGGCGGCGGCGAAGGCAACGCCTACAAGGCCGGGCGCGATATCGACAAGAAACAGCGCGAAGAGCTGATGAAGCAGTACGGCTTCGACAAGCCGGCGCACGAGCGCTACTTCAAGATGCTGGGCGACTACGCGCGCTTCGACCTGGGCAAGAGCTTCCTGCAGAACAAGGGCGTGTGGCAGCTGATCAAGGAGAAGCTGCCGGTCTCGGTGTCGCTGGGGCTGTGGACCTTCTTCATCAGCTACGCCATCAGCATCCCGCTGGGCGTGGCCAAGGCGGTGCGCGAGGGCTCGCGCTTCGACGTCATCACCAGCTTCGGCGTCCTTCTGGGCTACGCCATTCCCGGCTTCGTGCTCGGCGTGCTGCTCATCGTGCTCTTTGCCGGGGGCACCTTCTACGACTGGTTTCCGCTGCGTGGGCTCACGTCGGACAACTGGGACGAGCTCACGGCATTCGGCAAGCTCAAGGACTACCTCTGGCACCTGACGCTGCCGCTCACCTGCCTGGTGATCCACAGCTTCGCGGTGGTCACGCTGCTGACCAAAAACACCTTCGTCGAAGAGATCCGCAAGCAGTACGTGCTGGTGGCGCGCGCCAAGGGCCTGAGCCAGGAGCGCGTGCTCTACAAGCACATCTTCCGCAATGCGCTGATCCCGCTGGTCACGGGCTTCCCGGCGGCCTTCATCGGCGCGTTCTTCACCGGCTCGGTGCTCATCGAGACGCTCTTCTCTCTCGACGGCCTGGGCCTGCTCAGCTACGAGAGCGTGGTGCGGCGCGACTACCCGGTGGTGCTGGGCTCGCTCTACCTCTTCACCCTGCTGGGCCTGGTGGTCAAGCTGGTTTCCGACATGCTCTACACCGTGGTCGACCCGCGCGTGCAGTTCACCAGCGTGGCCAAGTGAGGGCCCTGCCGCCATGAGTGCCGTCCTCGAGCCCGCCGCCCCCGCCACCCCCGCCGTGCGCTCCGCGCCGGTGCCCGCGGCCTCACCCAACCAGCGCGCCTGGGCGCGTTTCAGGCGCAACCGGCTGGGCTATGTCTCGCTCTGGCTCTTCGGCGTGCTGCTGCTGCTGACGACCGCCGCCGAGCTGGTCAGCAACGACCGCCCCATCGTCGCGCGCATCCACGGCCAGTGGGTGGCGCCGATGTTCAGCAACCCGAGCGAGAAGGCGCTGGGCGGCGACTTCGCCACCGGCACCGACTGGAAGGACCCCTTCATCACCGAACTGCTGGCCCAGCCCGGCCACTGGGCGCTGTTCACGCTGAACCCGCACTCGGCCGACTCGATCGACTATTTCGACCCGCAGATGCCGCCCGCGGCGCCGAGCGCGCGCAACTGGCTGGGCACCGACTCGAAGGGCCGCGACCTGGTGGCGCGGCTGGTCTACGGATTTCGCGTCAGCGTCTGGTTTGCGCTCGCGCTCACGGTGGTGGGCACGGCCATCGGCGTGGCCGCCGGCGCGCTGCAGGGCTACTTCGGCGGCAAGGTGGACCTGCTGCTGCAGCGCGCGATCGAGATCTGGGGCGCGCTGCCCGAGCTCTACCTGCTGATCATCTTCGCCTCGATCTTCGAGCCTTCGCTGCTGCTGCTGCTGATCCTGCTCTCGCTCTTCGGCTGGATCGGCCTGTCGGACTATGTGCGCGCCGAATTCCTGCGCAACCGCGGGCTCGAATATGTGAAGGCGGCGCGCGCGCTGGGCCTGAGCAACCGCCAGATCATCTGGCGCCACGTGCTGCCCAATTCGCTCACGCCGGTGATCACCTTCCTGCCTTTCCGCATGGGGGCGGCAATCCTGGCGCTGACCTCACTGGACTTCCTCGGCCTGGGCGTGCCCGCCAGCGTGCCCAGCCTGGGTGAACTGCTCAAGCTCGGCAAGGAGAACCTCGACGCCTGGTGGATCATCGTCTCGGCGTTCATGCTGCTCGTGCTGACGATGCTGCTGCTGACCTTCATCGGCGACGCGCTGCGCGATGCCTTCGACACCCGGAAATCATGACCCACCCCCGTAGCGACCTGCGGTCGCCTCCCCCTCAAGGGGGCGCCGCCAGCGGCCCGGCAGAGCCGGTTCCGCGGCGGCCGCCGGGTGCGGCTGCTCTGCTCGAAGTGGATCGTTTGAGCGTGCGCTTCGGCGCCAGCACGGTGGTCGATGACGTGTCGTTCGCGATCGCCACGGGCGAGAAGTTCGCGCTGGTCGGTGAATCGGGCTCGGGCAAGTCGATCACCGCGCTGTCGGTGCTGCGCCTGGTCGATGCCGCGGTCACCACGGGGGCGATCCGCTTCGAAGGCGAAGACCTCATGCGCAAGACCGAGCGCGAAATGCGTGGCCTGCGCGGCGCGCGCATCGGCATGATCTTCCAGGAGCCGATGACGGCGCTCAACCCGCTCTTCAGCGTGGGCAACCAGATCGGCGAGGTGCTGGAGCTGCACGAAGGCCTGCGCCCCAACGCAGCGCGCGCGCGCGCTATCGAGCTGCTGGCGCGCACCGGCATCCCCGAGCCCGACAAGCGCGTCGACGTCCTGCCGCACCAGCTCAGCGGCGGCCAGCGCCAGCGCGCGATGATCGCCATGGCGCTGGCCTGCAAGCCGCGCCTGCTGATCTGCGACGAACCGACCACGGCGCTGGACGTCACCATCCAGGCGCAGATCCTGGCCCTGCTCGACGAACTGCAGGCCGAGCTGGGCATGGCGCTGCTCTTCATCACCCACGACCTGAACCTGGTGCGCCGCTTCACGCACCGCGTGGGCGTGATGGAGCGCGGCCGCCTGGTGGAGGTGGGCGACACCGCCGAGGTCTTCGCGCGGCCGCAGCACGCCTACACCCGCAGGCTGCTGGCCAGCCGGCCGCAGCGCGTGGTGCAGGCCGTGGCCGCCGACGCGCCGGTGCTGGTGCAGGCCGAAGGCGTGGGGGTGAGCTTCGCCTTCAGCGAGGGCTGGTTCGGCAAGCGCCAGTTCCAGGCCGTCAAAGGGGCCACGCTGCAGCTCAAGCGCGGCGAGACGCTGGGCATCGTCGGCGAGTCGGGCTCGGGCAAGACGACGCTGGGCATGGCGCTGCTGGCCTTGCAGCCCATCAGTGCCGGCCGCGTGAGCCTGGACGGCGAGCGCATCGACAACGCCGACCGCGCCCACCTGCGCGGCATGCGCCGGCGCATGCAGGTGGTCTTCCAGGACCCGTTTGCCTCGCTCTCGCCGCGCATGACGATCGGCCAGATCGTCGGCGAAGGGCTGGCCCTGCACCGCCCCGATCTCGGCCCGGCCGAACGCGAGCGGCTGGTGCTGGCCATGCTCGACGAAGTCGGCCTGGCCGAGCGGCACGGCGTGGCGGGTGTGCTGCAACGCTATCCGCACGAATTTTCCGGCGGCCAGCGCCAGCGCATCGCCATCGCGCGGGCCGTGGTGCTGCGCCCCGAGGTGCTGGTGCTCGACGAGCCGACCTCGGCGCTGGATGTCTCGGTGCAGCAGCAGGTGCTGGCGCTGCTGGCCGACCTGCAGCGGCGCTATGCCATGAGCTACATCTTCATCAGCCACGACCTGGCGCTGGTGCGGGCGATGTCGCACCGTGTGATGGTGATGCAGGGGGGCGACGTGGTCGAGGAAGGCGAGGCGCTGGCGCTATTCGAGGCGCCGCGCCACGCCTATACGCAGGAGCTGCTCAAGGCCGCGTTCCTGGAAGCCTGAGCTTGGCTCTGGGCTAGATTCGGCGTCTGGAGGTTCCCCCATGCCACGCCCGACACTCGACGAATCCCGCATCCACCCCGCCATCCGCGACCGTGTGACCCGCCTCCACCAGGACACGCTGACGCAGGTGCAGGAGGCCGTGGCGCAGCACGCCGTGGTGGTCGTGGGCATGGCGCAAAACCCCTTCGTGCGCAGGGCGCGCAAGGCGCTTGCCGCGGCGGGAGTGGAGTTCAAGTACCTCGAGTACGGCAACTACCTCAGCCAATGGCGGCGCCGCAATGCGCTGAAGATGTGGACCGGCTGGCCGACCCTGCCGATGGTGTTCGTCAAGGGCTCGCTGGTGGGCGGGGCGAACGATCTGGCGCGCCTGATCGAGAGCGGCGAGCTGCGCCGGCTGCTCGACTGAAGCGCGCACTGCGGCACATCGCGCGGCCGGTTCCGCCGTTCGCCGGCCGACGCTGCGGCGCGGCCGGCCAGGCACACGAGAATCAGCGGCATGCGACTGAAGACCCTCGGACTCCTTGCTGCGCTGGCCCTGGTGGCGGCGCCGACCACTGTGCTTGCGGCCGAGCCGCGGCCGGGCCTGGCGCCCTGCCGCCTGAAGGGCCTGGAGCACGAGGCCTGGTGCGGCAGCGTGCGCCGCCCGCTGGCCCCCGACCAGCCCCGGGGCACGCAGATCGACGTGCACTTCGCGCTGCTGCCGGCCCTGGCGCGCCACCGCAAGCCCGACCCGGTGCTGTTTTTCGCCGGTGGGCCGGGGCAGAGCGCCATCGAAATGGCCGGGCCGGTGAGCCGCATGCTGGCGCGGCTGGGCCACCGGCGCGACATCGTGCTCATCGACCAGCGCGGCACCGGCCGCAGCGCGCCGCTGGCCTGCGAGGATGAGCGAGCGACCCGGCCGCTGGCCGAATCGGCCGATCCTGCGCGGGCGATCGCCCGCCTGGCCGAATGCCGGGGCCGGCTCGAGAAGTTGCCGCACGGTGACCTGCGCCACTACACCACCTGGGTGGCGATGCAGGATGCCGAAGCCGTGCGCCGCGCCCTGGGGGCCGAACAGGTCAACCTCGTGGGCGGCTCGTACGGCACGCGGGCGGCGCTGGAATATCTGCGCCAGTTTCCCCAGGCGGTGCGCCGGGCCGTCATCGACGGCGTGGCCCCGCCGGATATGGCGATGCCGGCAGCCTTTTCCACCGACAACCAGGCGGCGCTGGACGCCGTGCTGGCGGCCTGCGAGGCAGAAGGGCGCTGCCAATCGCGCTACCCCACGCTGCGCGCCGACTGGCACGCGCTGCTCGCCAGCCTGCCGCGCGAAGTGAGCGTTGCGCACCCGGTCACCGGCCAGGCGGAAAGGTTCAAGCTCACGCGCGAGATGGCCCTGGGCCTGGCGCGCGCGCCGCTGTACGTGCCGGCGCTGGCTTCGGCGCTGCCGCTGGCGCTGAGCGAGGCCGCGCGGGGGCGTTTCGAGCCGATGGTGGGCCTGGCCGCAGCCCTCGGCAGCGGCAGCCTGGGCAAGATCTTCGAGGGCATGCATTTCTCGGTGGTCTGCGCCGAGGACGGGCCGAGGCTGGCCCAGGCCGCCGACCGGCCGGGCGCCGACTTCGGTGCCAGTTTCGCCACGCAATATGCGCAGATCTGCGCCGGCTGGCCGCGCGGCACGGTGCCGGCGGCTTTCTACACGCTGCCTGCGGCGCCCGCGGCCACGCTGGTGCTCTCGGGCGGTGCCGACCCGGTGACCCCGCCGCGCCACGGTGAGCGCGTGGCCAAGGCCCTGGGAGCCAAGGCGCGGCACGTCCTGGTGGCGCAGGCGGGGCACGGCGTGATGGCCATGGGCTGCATGCGCGACGTGCTGTTCCGTTTCATAGACGCGGCCAGCGACGACGAAGCGCTGAAGGTCGACGCCGGCTGCGCCAGCGCCATCCCGCGGCCGCCGGCCTTCGTGCCGGTGGCGGCGCCGGGCCGGCCATGATCGAGTTCAGGCAACTCTCCAAGCGCTTCACCCAGGGGCGCGGGCGCAAGGCGCGCACGGTGCAGGCGCTGCAGGGCGTGGATTTCACGGCCGCCGACGCTTGCATCACCGGCCTGCTGGGCCCCAACGGCGCCGGCAAGACGACCTCGCTGCGCATCGCCTCGGGGCTGCTCGACCCCGACGCCGGCCAGGTGCGGGTCGATGGCATCGAGGTCGCACGGCAGCCCACGCGGGCACTGGCGCGCATGGGCGTGCTCAGCGACGCCCGGGGCCTGTATCCGCGGCTGACGGCGCGCGAGAACATCGTCTACTACGGCCGCCTGCACGGGCTGAGCGCGGCCGACGCCAGTCGGCGCGCCGAGGTCCTGGCGCAGACGCTGGACATGCGGGCGCTGCTGGACCGCCGCACCGAAGGTTTCAGCCAGGGCGAGCGCATGAAGACGGCGCTGGCCCGCGCGCTGGTGCACGACCCGCCGAATATCGTGCTCGACGAACCCACCAACGGCCTGGACGTGCTGGCCACGCGCTCCTTGCGCGAGGCCCTGCGCCGGCTGCGCGACGAGCAGGGCAAATGCATCGTGTTTTCGACCCACATCATGCAAGAGGTGGAGCGGCTGTGCGACCACGTGGTGGTGGTCTCGCACGGCCGCACGGTGGCCGCCGGCACGGTGGCCGAGCTCAACGCCGCGACCGGCCAGAGTGATTTCGAGGAGACCTTCGTGAAACTGGCTTTCAGTCCCACCGAACGCCACGAGGGCGCCGCCCCATGATGGCCGCCGCCTGGACGGTGTACCTGAAGGAGCTGGTGGATGCGCTGCGCGACCGGCGCACGCTGCTGATGGTGGTGCTGAGCTCGGTGGCCATGGGGCCGCTGGTGCTGGTGCTGGTGTCGCAGCTGGTGGGCGGCATCGAAAAGCGGGCCGAAGCGCGGGTCATCGTCATGCAGGGCATGGCACATGCGCCGAGCTTGCGCAATTTCCTCGAACGCCAGACCTACACCGTGCAGGCCGCTCCACCCGACTACGAGCAGCGGCTCAAGGACAGCAAGCTGGGCGACCCGGTGTTGGTGGTGCCGGCCGACTTCGAAACCCTGCTGGCGCGCGGCGAGGCGCCCACCGTGGAGCTGGTGTCCAGTGCCGCCAACCAGCGCGCGCAGACCGGCCTGGGCGGCGTGCAGCGCCTGCTGCGCGGCTTCAACCAGGAGCAGGCCATGCTGCGGCTCGCCGCGCGTGGCGTCGCGCCTTCGGCGCTGGAGGCCCTGCGCGTCGAAGAGCGCGATCTCGCCGACCCGGCCACGCGCGCCGCGCAGCTGGGCACCATGGTGCCGTTCTTCGTACTGATGGCCGTGCTCTACGGCGCGCTGAATGCGGCCCTGGACACCACGGCAGGCGAGCGCGAACGGGGTTCGCTGGAGCCTCTGCTGATGAGCCCGGCGCCGCGCGCGGCACTCGTGCTGGGCAAGTGGGGCGCGGTGGCCAGCGTCAGCATGCTCATTGCGGTGCTGTCCTGCCTGAGCTTCCTGCCCGGGCAATGGTTGCTGCGCAGCGAGGCGCTGGCGGCGATGTTCCGCTTCGGCATCGATGAGGCGCTGGCCTTCATCGCGCTGCTGCTGCCGCTGGCCGGCGCCCTGGCGGCCTTGCTGATGGCCATCGCCATCCGCTGCAAATCGTTCAAGGAAGCGCAGGCCAACGCCACTGTCGTGGTGCTGGCGTTCTCGCTGCTGCCGATGATCACGATCTTCAACCAGGAAGGCACCGCGCCCTGGCATCTGTGGGTGCCTGCGCTGGCGCAGACCACGCTGATGGGCCGCGTGCTCAGGGGCGAAGTGCTGGCCGCGAGCGATATCCTGCCTTCGCTCGCGGTGTGCGTGCTCCTGGCGGCGGCGGCCGGGGCCTTTGTGGCGCGCACGCTGCGCAGCGCGGCGCTGAAGTGAGCGCCGCCCTCAGTTGACCTGTGCGCTCAGCGCGCGCTGCACTTCGCGTTGCCAGGGCAGGGCGTGCACGAGTTCATTGAGAAAGCGCGCCGATTCCTGCGCGGTCAGCACCTCGCCCTGGCTGCCGATCAGCCGCACGTTGGTCACCAGGGACATCGGGTCGGCAATGGCGACCACGCCCTGGGCGATCAGCACCCAGTCCCAGGCCATCCCGGCCTCGCCATCGGCCGCGCTGGCGGCCCACACCGTCTGCCCGGCAGCCGGCCCGGGGGCGTCGCCTGTCATCATGATCCGCGTGCCCAAGTGATAAAAGCGAACGCTGGCCGGCTCGGCGGCCTGCCACAATAAGGGCGGCCAGGCACGAAGCGACCACGCAGTGGTTGGGTGCACGAGAATTTCCGGGGCCAAGGGGATTGTGTTGCGCATGGTTGTATCTTTCGGCATGCGGGCGACATAGGAAAGCTGTAAACCCTGTCAGGGCCCGGTCCACGTTCTAGGGGTTTGGCGAGGAGAGCGATGCTCCCGGTTGGATATACGTCGGTGCTTCAGGCGCAAAGCCGCGAAGAATTTCGCGATGAGGTCGTGCGCTTCACGCAGAGGCTCGGCTTCGCGACGGTATCGGCGGTCACGATGATCGAGCACGGCCTCGGGCGAAGCGAGTTGATCACTGTCGACAACACGCCCTCGGACTATGTCCAGCCCTACAGCGACGCCCTGAGTGGCCGGCGTGACCCGGTGTTGCAGCATTGCAAGCGCCAGACGATGCCCATCATCTGGGACCAGGGCACCTATGTCGAACATGGCGCGGGCGACCTCTGGGAACAGCAGGCCCGCTACGGCTACCGCACGGGCATCGCCATGGCCTTACATCTTCCCGAAGGCAAGCATTTCTGGTTCGGCGTGGACCGCGACCAGCCGCTGCCCACGGACCCGGACGAGTTGCAGCGCATCGTGGCCGATCTGCAGCTGTTTGCCGTGCACGCCCAGGACAGCGCGATGCGCTTGCTCCTGCCTCCGGCGCAACAGCTCGAGCGGCCCTCGCTCACCCCGCGCGAGATGGAGGTGTTGCGCTGGACGATGGACGGCAAGACCGCCTGGGAAGTCGGCGCGGTGCTCGGCATCAGCGAACGCACGGCGGTGCTGCATGTGACCAACGCGATGCGCAAGCTGGACTGTGTCAGCAAGCACCAGGCGGTGCTCAAGGCCCTGAGGCTCGGCCTGATCGACTGATCGAATGATCGGGATGTGCGGCGCTGCGCCTTGCACACAACACTTTGTGCACCCTGTAAGACCTGACAGTTACTTCTGGGGCGGGCAGCTGCTCCAATCATGGCGAACCGTGCAAATTCGCACGATTTTCTGGATGGAATCACGCCATGAAGCTCCTGCAATCCGTTTTTGCCCGCAAGACCACGCAATCCGGCCGCGCCCCGGCTTCGCTGCCCCAACAGCTCGACGCCGCCAGCCTCAAGCAAGTGAGCGGTGGCCTGCCGCGCGTGAGCTCGCCAGTGGAAGCCTCTTCGGTTCAGCTGCCGCGCGTGAGTTGACCTGCAAGGAGCTGCTGGTTCGTTGCCAGCGCTCCCGCCCCTCCATGGCGGGGGGCATATGAGGGTCGGCCCGCGCCGGCCCCAAGCATTCGCGCATGGCTGAAGCCCGCACCCTGTTCAGGTCGGAAGCCCTAGACGCCCAGCGCCAGCAATGGCTGGGCGGGGTGCGGCTCGTGCGGCCGTTGGCGCTGAGCTGGGTGACTGCGGGCGTGTTGTGCACGGCCGTGGCCGTGGCCGTATTCCTCGGCTGGGCGCAATACACGCGCAAGGCCACGGTGAGCGGCGTGCTCGCGCCCGACCGCGGGCTGATCCGCCTGGTGCCCTTGGCGGCGGGCACGGTGGTCGAGCGGCGGGTGGCCGAAGGCCAGGCCGTGCATGCGGGCGACGTGCTCTTCGTGCTCGCGGTCGACCGCCTCCTGCTGGCGGGTGAAGCCCAGGCTCAGGTGCGGCGCAGCCTGGACGACCGTCGGCGCAGCCTCAGTGAAGCCGCCCTGGCGCAGCAGGCGCTGGCTGGCACGCGCATGGCGGCGCTGGACCGGCGTCTGCAGGCGCTGGAGAGCGAGCTGGTGCAAATCGATGCCGAAGCCGTGCTGCAAGGCCAGCGGCTGGCCCTGGCCCAGCAGGCGCTCGCGCGGCTGCAGGCGCTGCAGGCCGACCAGTTCATCTCGGCGGCCCAGACGCAGAGCAAGGCCGAAGAAGTGCTGGGCCTGCGTGCCGCCGTGCAAGGGCTGGCACGCCAGAAGGCGGCGCTGGCGCGAGACCGCGCCGAACTGGAAGGCGAGCGCAAGGCGCTGCCCCTGCTTTCGAGCAGCGCCGTCGGCGGCCTGGAGCGCGACCTGGCGCAGGCCAACCGGGACGCCGTCGAGCAGGATGCCGAGCAGCGCCTCGTGGTGCGCGCACCGCAGGCGGGGACCGTGAGCACCGTGCTGGCCGAGCCGGGGCAGAGCGTATCGCCGTCGTCCGCGCTGGCCACCCTGGTGCCCGAAGGCGCCACGCTGCAGGCGCAGCTGTATGCGCCTTCCAGCGCGGTGGGCTTCGTCCAGCCGGGCCAGGCGGTGCGGCTGCGCTTCGAGGCCTTCCCCTACCAGAAGTACGGCCCGCAGCCGGGCCACGTGACCCAGGTTTCGCGCACACCGCTGGCGGCCAGCGAGCTGGCAGCGCTGGCCTTGCCCGCCGCGGGCGCCGGGGCCGAGCCGATGTTCCGCATCACGGTGGCACTGGATACGCCGACGGCGGCTCTGCCGCTGGCCGCAGGCATGCGCATGCAGGCCGATGTGCTGCTCGAGAGGCGGCGCTTGGTCGAGTGGCTGTTCGAACCGCTGCTGGGCCTGCAGGGGAGACTCTGATGTCGGCCTGGAAGGACCTGCGCCTGGGGCTGGCCCGCCAGCGCGTCCCCGTCATCCTTCAGACCGAGGCGGCCGAGTGCGGTCTGGCCTGCCTGGCCATGGTCGCCGGAGCGCATGGCCTGGACACCGACCTGCCCACGTTGCGCCAGCGCTTCTCGCTCTCTCTCAAAGGGGTGACGCTGGCCGATGTGGTGCGCATGGCCGACGCGCTGGCGCTGAATTCGCGTGCCTTGCGCGCCGAGCTCGAAGAGCTGCCTCAGCTGCAGATGCCCTGCATCCTGCACTGGGACTTGAACCACTTCGTGGTGCTGGTGTCCATGCGCGGCGGCCAGGCGCTCATCCATGACCCCGCCCGCGGCGCGCGGCAGGTATCGGCCGAAGAGCTGTCACGCCACTTCACCGGGGTGGCGCTGGAGGTGCAACCCGCGCCGGGCTTCATGCCGGCGCACGAACGCCGCCATGTGACGCTGCGCCAGCTGCTCGGGCCGGTGAGCGGCCTCAAGCGCTCGCTGGCGCAGATCTTCGCGCTGGCGCTGGCGCTCGAGGCTTTCGTTCTGCTCAGCCCCTTCTTCATGCAATGGGCCGTGGACGGTGCGCTGGTGAGTGCCGACCGCGACCTGCTTCTCACGCTGGGGGTCGGGTTCGGGCTGCTGGTGCTCATCCAGGCCGCCACGGCGGCGGCACGCTCGTGGGCGGTGCTGGTGCTGTCAGCGACGCTGAACTTGCAGTGGTTGGTGAATGTGTTCGCTCACTTGTTGCGCTTGCCGGTGGACTGGTTCGAGAAGCGCCACGCAGGCGACATCTGGTCGCGCTTCGGTTCGGTGCAGCAGATCCAGAAGACGCTGACCACGAGCTTCATCGAAGCCGTGCTCGACGGCACCCTGGTGCTGCTCACGCTGGCGATGATGGCGCTGTATAGCGTGACGCTCAGCGCCGTGGCCTTGGCGGCGGTGGTGGTTTACGCGTTGCTGCGCTGGGCGCTGTACCGGCCGCTGTCGGCGTGCACCGAAGAGGCGCTGGTGTTCGAGGCGCGGCAGGCCAGCCATTTCCTGGAGTCCTTGCGCGGCATCCAGGCCATCAAGCTGTTCAACGCCCAGGCCGATCGCCAGTCTCGTTTTTCGAGCCTGGTCGTGGACACGATGAACGCGCAGATCGGCGTGCGCAAGCTGGAATTGGTATTCGGCATCGCCAACCGCCTGTTGTTCGGTCTCGAGCGCGTGGCCGTCATCTGGATCGGGACGCTGCTGGTCATCGACGGCAAGCTTTCGGTGGGCATGCTGTTCGCGTTCTTCGCCTACAAGGAGACTTTCGCCGCGCGTGTGAGTGCCCTCATCGACAAGGCCGTGGAGCTGAAGATGCTGCGCCTGCAGGGCGAGCGGCTGGCCGATATCGTGCTGACCGCGCCGGAGGCCGAGGCCTCGCGCGCCGCGGTGCGCGAGGTCCATGCGGGCATCGAGTTGCGCGACGTGAGCTTCAGCTACGCCGACGGTGAGCCCGACGTGCTGCAGCGCGTGAGCCTGAAGATCGAGCCCGGTGAGTCGGTGGCCATCGTCGGGCCCTCGGGCTGCGGCAAGACGACCCTGCTCAAGCTGATGCTGGGCATCCATGCGCCCACCGCGGGTGAGGTGCTCGCCGGCGGCGTGCCGCTGCCGCGCATCGGCCTGCGTGCCTGGCGCGACCACGTGGGGGTGGTGATGCAGGACGAGCCGCTGTTCTCGGGTTCCATCGCCGACAACGTCAGCTTCTTCAGCGCGCAGCCGGATCCCGAATGGGTGGAGCAATGCGCACGCGTGGCCTCGGTGCACGATGAAATCATGGCCATGCCCATGGGCTACCAGACGCTGATCGGCGACATGGGCGCGGCGCTCTCGGGCGGGCAAAAGCAGCGCATCCTGCTGGCGCGGGCGCTCTACAAGCGCCCGAAGATCCTGTTGCTGGACGAGGCGACCAGCTCGCTCGACGTGGACCGCGAGCGCACCGTCAACCACGCCGTGCGGCAACTGGCGCTGACGCGGGTGATCGTGGCGCACCGGCCCGAGACCATTGCCTCGGCCGGGCGCGTGATCGCATTGAGCGAGGGGCGTGTGGCGCAGGACCTGCGCAGCGTGCAGGGCAGCGCACCGATGCAGTGAGGGGCCCTGCGGACCCCGTGCTCGGTCAGTTGCGCTTGGTCGGGCAGCTGGAAAAGCCCAGCATGGTGTACAGCGGGCAGAAGCCCATGGCCGCCGTGGCCAGCGGGACCACACCGATCCAGCCCCACACGCCGATGGTGCCGGTGTACGCGAGGGCGATGAGCACCAGGCCCACCAGGATGCGAAGGATGCGGTCGATGCTGCCAACGTTCGTCTTCATGCGTTTCACCTGTCCTTTTGACACGGCAGGAATGCCGATGGCGCGCAGTGTCGGCGGTGCGGGAAGCGGTGTCGGTGACCTGGGTCACATGACGCCGGGCGGTCGCGGGCGGGCCGATCAAGAGGCGCTGCGCGGCCCCGGGCCGGCAGACAGCGCGCGAAGGGCGGGGGCGTCCAGCACCTCGATGCGCTCGCGCGAGAGGCGCACCCAGCCGGCGCGCTCGAACCGGCTGAGCAGCCGGGAGACGATCTCGCGCACGGTGCCCAGCGCGTCGGCCAGCGACTGGTGCGTGGCAAGCACGGTGTCGCCGTGGCCCAGAAGCAGGTGCGCCAGGCGCTGGTCCAGGCGCTGGAACGCCACCGCTTCGGCCAGCGCCATGAGGTCGGCCAGGCGGTCGGCGAAGAGGCCGAAGACATAGCGGCGAAACGGCTCGGCCCGGCACCAGCGGTCGAAGTCGGTCGGGGCGATGAGCACGAGCTCGGTGGCTTCCAGCGCCTGGCCATGGGCGGCCAGGGTGGCCTTGCCGAGCAGGCACGAGGTGGACACCACGCACAGCTCGCCGGGCGTCACCCGGTACAGCTCCAGCGTACGCCCGCCCGGTGAGCCGCGCGCCACCCGGATGCTGCCGCTGAGCACCATGGGGAATCCGCGGCAGGGGGCGCCCTCGTCGAACAGCATCGTGCCGGCCGGGGCGGTGATCGTCTGCGTGGTCGCGCCCAGCGTGGTGCTGAGTTCTTCCGCACCCAGGCTGGCCAGGGCGGGGTACAGGGCGATCAATCGTCGATGAGGGGTCTCGTCCATGGCGCCAGTATCCGGTCAGAGCGCCGGTCCCGTGCGGGCGCCGTATGCGTCTCCAGCCGACCCAGCCAGGCCATGGCCTGCTGGCGCGTGGTGCCGCACATCTCTGGCTGCGGTTGCAGCGACGCACAGACCGCTGGGCGCTCGGGCCGCCCGAAGAGGCGACAGCGCTGGGTGTCATCGAGCTGCACGCAGCGTTCGCCGGCGCGCTTGCCCTGCGGCATGCCGGGGATGACCGAGGTGATCGACGGTGCCGTGCAGCACGCGCCGCAGGCGGGGCGGCATTCCATGGGCGTCGATGCTATCGCTGCCATCGGGACTAGCCATGGCGACGCGGGGCAGGAGGGTGGACAATGCCAAACAAGAATCATTCGCAACGGAGATCGTATGGCCAAGTCCGCTGTTTTTGGCCTCATGCACCTGGGCATTGCCTTCGGCGTGAGTTACGCGCTCACCGGCAGCGTCGCCATCGCGGGCGCCATCACGGTGGTTGAGCCGGTGGTCAACACCGTGGCTCACTATTTCTTCGACCGCTGGTGGGATTCGCGACCCGCGCCCCGTGCGGTCGGGGTGGCCCCGTAAAATTGCGGGGTGATGTTGCACCCCAAAGAGTTCGATGTGATCGTGGTCGGTGGTGGCCATGCCGGCACCGAGGCTGCGCTGGCCGCGGCGCGCATGGGCTGCACCACGCTGCTGCTCACGCATAACATCGAAACGCTGGGGCAGATGAGCTGCAACCCGTCGATCGGTGGCATCGGCAAGGGCCACCTGGTCAGGGAAGTCGATGCGCTGGGCGGCGCCATGGCCGAGGCCACCGACGAGGCGGGCATCCAGTTCCGCACGCTCAACAGCAGCAAGGGGCCGGCGGTGCGCGCCACGCGCGCCCAGGCCGACCGCGTGCTCTACCGTGCCGCCATCCGGCGCCGGGTGGAGAACCAGCCCAACCTCTGGCTGTTCCAGCAGGCGGTGGACGACCTTCTGCTCCAAGGTGGCCGCGTGGTCGGCGCCGTCACGCAGATCGGCGTGAGGTTCCGCGCCCGCGCGGTGGTGCTGACCGCGGGCACTTTCCTCGACGGCCGCGTGCATGTCGGCCTGCAGAACTACGCCGCCGGCCGCGCGGGCGACCCGCCGGCGGCGAGCCTGTCGGCGCGGCTGAAGGAGCTGAAGCTGGCGCAGGGGAGGCTGAAGACCGGCACGCCGCCGCGCATCGATGGGCGCTCGATCGACTTTGCCCGGCTCGAAGAACAGGCCGGCGACCTGGACCCGGTGCCGGTGTTCAGCTTCCTGGGTACGCCTGAGCAGCATCCGCGGCAGCTGCCTTGCTGGATCGCCCACACCAATGCCCGCACGCACGAGATCATCAGGAGCGGCTTCGACCGCAGCCCGATGTTCACGGGGGTGATCGACGGCGTGGGGCCGCGCTACTGCCCGAGCATCGAGGACAAGGTCAACCGTTTCGCCGACAAGACCTCGCACCAGATTTTTCTGGAGCCCGAGGGGCTGACCACGAACGAGTTCTACCCGAATGGCATCTCCACCTCGTTGCCCTTCGATATCCAGCTGGCGCTGGTGCAATCGATGCAGGGCCTGGAGCGAGCGCACATCCTGCGCCCCGGCTATGCGATCGAGTACGACTTCTTCGACCCGCGCGAGCTGCGGCCGAGTTTCGAGACGCGGGCCATCGGCGGGCTGTTCTTTGCCGGGCAGATCAACGGCACCACCGGCTACGAAGAGGCGGCGGCCCAGGGTTTGTATGCCGGCGCGAATGCGGCCCTGCAAGTGCTGGGGCGCGACCCCTGGTTGCCCAGGCGCGACCAGGCCTACCTGGGTGTGCTGGTGGATGACCTGGTCACCAAGGGCGTGACCGAGCCTTACCGCATGTTCACCAGCCGCGCCGAGTACCGGCTGCAGCTGCGCGAAGACAACGCCGATCTTCGGCTCACCGAGAGCGGCCGCGAACTCGGCCTGGTGGGCGACACCCGGTGGGTCGCCTTCCAGATCAAGCGCGAGCGGCTGGAGCGCGAGTTGCAGCGCCTGCGCTCGACCTGGGTGCGCCCGGCCACGGTGCCGGTGGCCGATGCCGAGCGTTTGTTGGGCAAGGCCCTCGAGCGCGAGTACAGCCTGGCCGAACTGCTGCGCAGGCCCGGCATAGGCTTCGATGCGGTCAGCGAGTTGGCGAGTCTGAGCGGGCGGGGTGTTTCACGTGAAACACTGCGCGCCGAAATGGGCGCCCGCGAAGCCGACGCCGTGATCGAACAAGCCGAGATCGGCATCAGGTACGCGGGCTATATCGGCAAGCAAAACGACGAGGTTGCGCGCGCTTCGGCGCTGGAGGATCTGCAGCTGCCGCCGGAACTGGACTACAGCCAGGTCGCTGCCCTGTCCTTCGAGGTACGGCAGACGCTTTCCCGCCAGAGACCAGTGACGCTGGGCCAGGCTTCGCGCATCTCGGGGGTGACGCCCGCGGCCATCTCGCTGCTGCTCGTGCACCTGAAGCGAGGCCGCTTCAAGGGCCTGGTCCGCGACGAGGCGCCGTGACAGCGCGCCCCGAGGCGCCAGAGGGCGCGTCCTCAGAGCTGGACACCATCGCCGCGGGCCTGGGCCTGGCGCTCGGTGCCGACCAGCGCGCGGCGCTGCGGCGCTACCTGGATTTGCTCCAACAGTGGAACGCGACCTACAACCTCACGGCGGTCCGCGACCGCGCCGGCATGCTGACGCAACATCTGGCGGACTGCCTGGCCGTCGTGCCGCCGCTGCGGCGGCAGGTGGCGGGAGGGCGGCTGCTCGATGTCGGCAGCGGCGGCGGCCTGCCGGGGGTGGTGATCGCCGCGCTGCTGCCCGCCATGGACGTCACCTGTGCCGACGCGGTCGGCAAGAAGATGGCCTTTGTGCGCCAGGTGGCCGGGGCCCTGCCGCTGCCCAACCTGCACGCCGTGCACTCACGCATCGAAGACCTGCGGGCACCGCCCTTCGACGTGATCACCTCACGCGCTTTCGCCTCCTTGGCCGACTTCGCGGGCTTGACTCGCAGCCACCTGGCGCCGTCGGGCGTGTGGATTGCCATGAAGGGCAGGGTGCCGGACGAGGAAATCGACGCCCTGCCAGAGTGGGTGGAGGTGTTCCACGTGGAACAACTCGCCGTCCCGGGCCTGGACGCGCAGCGTTGCCTGGTGTGGATGCGCGACAAGGTGCCGCCCTGAGCTCCTGTGTGGCGGCGCGTCGCCCAAACTGCGCTACGCTCCCGGCTGATCGCCGCGCACGGGATCCTGCACGGCAAACCCCTCCCGCAACGACCTGAACCTGGCGGCGGCTCCAAGCGGGCCAGGCCAGAGAAAGCCATCATGCTCGGTATCGCCGACTACGGCGCCTTCTGCGCCGCCATCGTGCTCTTTCTGGCGCTGCCCGGTCCCGGCACGTTCACCTTGCTCACGTCCACCAGCAAAGGGGGCTTTCGGGCCGGCGCGGCGGCCACGCTCGGTGTGATCGTGGGCGATCAGGTGCTGCTGTGGCTGGCGGTCGCCGGCGTCGCGGCGCTGCTGGCGGCGAACCCCTTGCTGTTTGCGGGGGTGCAGTACCTGGGCGCGGCGTATCTGGCCTGGGTTGGACTCAAGCTGGTCTTCGCCAAGCCGGGCGGCGCCTTGCCGATCCGCATCGAGCCGCAGCGCTATGCGCGCCAGGCCTTCCTCATCACCTTGCTGAATCCCAAGGCCATCGTCTTCTACATGGCCTTTTTTCCGCTCTTCATCGACCCGGCGGCCCACCGCGGCATGGTCACCTTCGCCACCATGGCCGTCACCATTGCCCTGATCACGGCGGCCTACTGCCTGCTGCTCTGCGCCTTTGCCGGGGTGGTGAGCGCGCGCGTGAAGGAGAACCAGCGGTTGGCGCGCGGGCTACAGCGCCTGGCGGGCCTGTTCCTGGTGGGGTTCGGTTTGCGGCTGGGCACGCAATGAGTCTGTTGCGGATCTTCTGCGTCGCCAATCAGAAGGGCGGCGTCGGCAAGACCACCACCACGGTCAACCTCGCGGCGGGGCTGGCACAGCTGGGCCGACGCGTGCTGGTGGTGGACCTGGACCCCCAGGGCAACGCCACCATGGGGTCCGGCATCGACAAGCGTGCGCTGGCGCTCAGCATCTACGACGTGCTGCTGGAAGAGGCGACCGTCGCCGAGGCCCGTCAGCGCAGCCCCAAGGGCGGCTACGACGTGCTGGGCGCCAACCGCGAGCTGGCCGGCGCCGAGGTGGAACTGGTGGAGCTGGAGCGTCGCGAAAAGCGCCTCAAGGCGGCTTTGGCAGGGGTGGCGGACGAATACGACTTCGTGCTCATCGACTGCCCGCCCGCGCTGAGCCTGCTCACCCTCAACGGCCTGTGCGCGGCACATGGCGTGATCGTGCCCATGCAGTGCGAGTACTTCGCGCTCGAGGGGCTGTCGGACCTGGTCAATACCATCAAGCAGGTGCATGGCAACCTCAACCCCGAACTCCAGATCATCGGCCTGCTGAGGGTGATGTTCGATGCGCGCATCACGCTGCAACAGCAGGTCAGCGAGCAGCTCAAGGCGCATTTCGGCGAGAAGGTGTTCGACACCGTCATCCCGCGCAACGTGCGCCTGGCCGAGGCGCCCAGCTACGGCCAGCCCGGCGTGACCTTCGATCCGTCCTCCAAAGGCGCGCAGGCCTTCGTCGAATTTGCCCGCGAAGTGGTCAAGCGCCTGGGCTGAAATTCACACCAGGGCTTGCCTGCGCTGGGCGCCGCTCTAAAGGCCCAGCCCCTCGTCCACACCGAGGTGCAGGTTCATCGCCTGCACGGCGGCACCGCTGGCGCCCTTGCCCAGGTTGTCCAGGCGGGCCATCAGCAGGGCCTGCGTCTCATTGGCGAAGACGAAGAGGTCCACCCGGTTCGTGTCGTTGCAAGCCTGCACATCGAAAGCGCCCTCGTCCAGGGTGGCGGGGTCGCGCAGCGGCATCACGCGGATGAACCTCTCACCGCCGTACCTCGCCTCGAATACGCGCTGCACCGCCTCGGCCGTGGTGCCCAGCTCGGCCAACGGCAGGGGGACGGACACCACCAGCCCCTTGTAGAAATTTCCCACCACTGGCATGAAGATCGGTGGCGCGCGCAGCCCGGTGTGCGCAGCCATCTCAGGCAGGTGCTTGTGAGCCAGGCTCAACGCATAAGGTCTCGGAGAAGTGAGCGCAGGCTCCGGTGCGGTTTGATACTGCTCGATCATCTTCTTGCCACCACCCGAGTAACCGGTGATCGACATGGCCGACACCTGCAAACCCGTGGGTACCAAACCGGCATCCACCAGCGGCCGCATCAAGAGGACGAAGGCCGTGGCATGGCAGCCCGGGTTGGCGATGCGCTTGCTGGCGTGCAGGGCCTCGCGCTGCCCTGGCGCGAGCTCGGGCAGACCATAGGCCCAGCTGGCTTGCGTGCGGTGCGCGGTGCTGGCGTCGATCAGGCAGGTGTTCGGGTTGGTCACCCACGCGGCCGCCTCGCGCGCCGCGGCGTCGGGCAGGCAGAGAAAGGCCACATCGGCGGCATTCAGCAGCCGTGCGCGCTCGGCCGCGTCCTTGCGGCGCTCGGGGGCGATGCGCAGCACCTCGATGTCTGGCCTCTTGCCGAGGTATTCGTGGATGCGCAGGCCGGTGGTGCCCTCCTGGCCGTCGACAAAGACAGTGAATGCCATGCGGTGCCTCGCACACAATGCCGGTGGAAAAGTCCGAGGATAAGGGAATGCCCCTCAAACCGCGTGTGCTCGTGCTGCCGGGCTGGTTGAACTCCGGCGCCGCGCACTGGCAGAGCCGATGGGAAGCCCGGCATGGCTTCGAGCGTGTGCAGCAGTCCGACTGGGACTGGCCCCGTCGTGGCGACTGGATGGCGCGGCTCGAAGAGGTGCTGCTGGCCGAGGCGAAGCCGACCCTGCTCGCAGCCCACAGCCTGGGTTGCCAGCTCGTGGCGGCATGGGCCGCGCATTCGCGCCACACCGCGCTCGTGGCTGGCGCCCTGCTCGTGGCGCCACCCGATACCGAGCGTGCCGATACGCCCCCTCAGCTCTCGACCTGGACCCCGATCGCGCGCGGCCGCCTGCCCTTTGCCGCCTGCGTGGTCTACAGCGAGGACGATCCCTTCTGCTCGGCCGAACAGGCGCGCGGCATGGCCGAGGGCTGGGGGGCCCGGGCACTGAGCCTGGGCGCCGCCGGGCACATCAACGCCGAGAGTGGCCTGGGTGACTGGCCGCAGGGCTTGGCATGGCTGCGCAACCTGGCGGCCTGAAATGCCGCAAGCGGCGGCCGGCGCACGGCCGCTGACGCCCGCTCGGAGACAATCCACCATGGTCACCAAGAAACTCAAGGGTCTGGGCATGGGGCTGGAGGCGCTGCTCGGCCCCAAGGTCAGCGAGGGCGGCCCCGCCGCCGACACCTTGCCCACCAGCCTGCCGCTGGAGCGGCTGCGCACCGGCAAGTACCAGCCGCGCACGCGCATGGACGAAGGCTCGCTGTACGAACTGGCCGAGAGCATCCGCAGCCAGGGCGTGATGCAGCCCATCCTGGTGCGGCCCGTGGAGGGCGGCTTCTACGAGATCATCGCCGGCGAGCGCCGCCACCGCGCGGCCCGCCTGGCGGGGCTGGAGGCCGTGCCGGTGCTGGTGAAGGCCGTGTCCGACGAGGCCGCGGCGGTGATGGCGCTCATCGAAAACATCCAGCGCGAAGACCTCAACCCGATCGAAGAGGCGCAGGGACTGCTGCGCCTGGTCACCGAGTTCAAGCTCACGCACGAACAGGCGGCGCAGGCCGTGGGCCGCTCACGCAGCGCGGCAAGCAACCTGCTGCGCCTGCTTCAGCTGGCCGAGCCGGTGCAACAGATGCTGCACGCCGGCGACCTGGACATGGGGCACGCGCGCGCCCTGCTGGCCCTGGAGCGCGTACAGCAGATCACCAGCGCGCACGAGATCGTGGCGCGCAAGCTCAGCGTGCGCGAAGCCGAAAGGCTGGTCGCACGTGCGGTGGCGGGCGAACGCGATGGACCTGCGCCGAAGAAGCCCGCGCAGCGACCAGGTGATCTCGTGCGGCTGGAAGAGCAGCTCGCCGATGCGCTCGCGGCTGCGGTGGAAATCCGCATCAAGAAGCGCACCAAGCGCGGTGAGCAGGGCGAGATCGCGATCGCGTTTGGCTCGCTGGATGAACTCAACGGCCTGCTCGAGCGCCTGGGCCTCACCGAGACCTGAGAGTGAAGCCCCCACGCTCGCCATCGCTCGCTGCCCCCCGAGGGGGCGTTCAGTGGCTTCGGGCGGCCGGGCGCCACTGAGAGTGTGAGAGTCTTTCGAACATGCCCGCTCATCACGCCACAAGCCGCCTGCTCGTCGTTGCAAATGCTCGCCATAGCCCGGACTATGGCTGCGCTTTGCGCCTAGATCAGACGTCTTCTGGCGCGCTGCTCGGGCACGCCCGAAAAACTCTCACACTCTGAGCGGGCCCCTGCGCCGGGGCGCCACCCCGTTCAAGCCGTGGCGACCACCGCGCGCTGCCTGCGCGCCAGCCACAGCAGCGACAGCGACAGCACGCCCAGCGGCAGCAGCGAGCCGACGTTCAACCAGGTCCAGCCCTGCGTGGTGATCAGCGCGCCCGACGAGAAAGAGCTCACGGCCATCGTAGAAAAGATGCAGAGGTCCATCGTGCCCTGGGCGCGGTTCCTTTCCTCGGGCCGGTAGGCCAGCGTGAACAGCGTCGTGCCCCCGGTGTAGAGGAAATTCCAGCCCACGCCCAGCGCGAAGAGCGCGATCAGGAACTGCATCAACTCCACGCCCGAGAGCGCCACGACCACGCAGACCAGGTTGAGCAAGGCGCCCACGCCCATGACGGGCAGCGCACCGAAGCGCCTGATCAGGTGGCCGGTGAAGAAACTTGGCACGAACATGCCCAGCACATGCCACTCCAGCACCAGGGCCGCGCTCTCGAACGGGTGCTGGCACAGCTGCATGGCCAGCGGCGTGGCCGCCATCAGCAGGTTCATCACCCCGTAGCCGAGTGCGGCGGCCACCACGGCCACGATGAATACCGGTTGCCGCGCCAGCTCGGCCAGCGGTCGGCCGGCCGCGACGCCCGGCGCGGGGGGCCTGTGCTCGGGGAAGCGGATGAAGGACATCGCCAGCAGCGACAGCAGGGCCACGCCCACCAGCGCCAGGTAGGCGCCCGCAAACGGCACGGCGAGCCAGCCGCGCGCCGCGCTGGCCAGGTTGGGGCCGAGGAAGGCGCCGGCGATGCCACCGGCCAGCACCAGCGAGATGGCGCGCTCCTTGAATGCCGGAGCCACGAGCTCGGGCCCGGCAAACCGGTACAGCGACGCATTCGCGCTGTAGAAGCCGGCCACCAGGGTGGCGCCCACCAGCAGCCAGAAGCTGTGCACGGTGACCGCCACTGCGCACAGCGCGGCCGAACCGGCGGCCACGAGCAGCCCGATCTGAAAGCAGCGGTGGCGGCCCAGGCGCGCCTGCAGCCGCGCCACCGGCAGGGCCGACAGCGCGGCGCCCACCACATAGCCGGTGACCGGCAAGGTGGCCATCCAGCCCAGGGGCGCCAGCGACAGCCCCACCAGACCATTGATCGCGATGAAGGTCACGTTGTTGGTCAGAAACAGTCCCTGGCACAGGGACAACAGCAGCAGATTGACGTTCATCGGCCCCATCATCGCACCGCGCGGAACCTTTGCCGCGAGGCTGCGCTCCACCACATTGCGCGGGGCCTGTCAGCGGCGGGTAGTGCGGGTGCGTTGATCGTGCACAGAGGGCGCAGAATGATTCATCCCGACTTCGCACGGTCACCACCGGCAATGCAGCGCGGTTGACCGGAAAGCTCTGATGAAGCCTGGGTCTGTGGGCCGGGACTTCATCAGAACTTCCCAGGTGCGGTAGCCGGCGCAGGCGTGCGCTGCACCGTGCGTGGGCTCCGGAGGCCCGCATGGACGTGATCAGCCACTTTGCCGCGCGCTACGAGCGCACGCGTGAAGAAGAACTCCCGATCGAGGACTACCTCGCCGAGTGCAAACGCAACCCGCTGGCCTACGCCACCGCGGCCGAGCGCATGCTCAGGGCGATCGGAGAGCCGGCCACGGTGGACACGCGCAACGACCCGCGGCTGTCGCGCCTGTTCGCCAACAAGGTCATCAAGGTCTACCCGGCGTTCGCCGAGTTCTACGGCATGGAGGACTCGATCGAGCAGGTCGTGTCCTACTTCAGGCACGCGGCGCAAGGCCTGGAAGAGAAGAAGCAGATCCTCTACCTGCTCGGCCCGGTGGGCGGCGGCAAGAGCAGCATCGCCGAGCGGCTGAAGCAGCTCATGCAGGACGTGCCCTTCTACGCCATCAAGGGCTCGCCGGTGAACGAGAGCCCGCTGGGCCTGTTCGATGCCGTCGAGGACGGTGCCATCCTGGAAAGCGAATATGGCATCCCGCGCCGCTATCTCAACCGCATCCTGAGCCCCTGGGCGGTGAAGCGGCTGGACGAATACGGCGGCGACATCCGCAAGTTCAAGGTCGTCAAGCGCCACCCCAGCATCCTCAAGCAGGTGGGCATCAGCAAGACCGAGCCGGGCGACGAGAACAACCAGGACATCTCCAGCCTGGTCGGCAAGGTCGACATCCGCCAGCTCGAAACCTATTCGCAGGACGACCCCGACGCCTACAGCTACTCCGGCGGCCTGTGCCTGGCCAACCAGGGCTTGCTCGAATTCGTGGAAATGTTCAAGGCGCCGATCAAGGTGCTGCACCCGCTGCTCACGGCCACGCAGGAAGGCAACTTCAAGGGCACCGAAGGCTTCGGCGCCATCCCCTTCGACGGCATCGTGCTGGCACATAGCAACGAAAGTGAGTGGAAAGCTTTCCGCAACAACAAGAACAACGAGGCCTTCCTCGACCGCATCTACATCGTCAAGGTGCCGTACTGCCTGCGGGTGAGCGAAGAGATCAAGATCTACGAAAAACTGCTGCGCAACTCCTCGCTCGCCAAGGCCACCTGCGCGCCGGGCACGCTCAAGATGATGAGCCAGTTCGCCATCCTGACGCGCTTGAAGGAACCCGAGAACTCTTCGCTGTACTCCAAGATGCTGGTCTACGACGGCGAGAACCTGAAGGACACCGACCCGCGCGCCAAGAGCTACCAGGAATACCGCGACTACGCCGGCGTCGACGAAGGCATGAACGGCGTGAGCACGCGCTTCGCCTACAAGATCATCAGCAAGGTCTTCAACTTCGACAGCACCGAGGTGGCAGCCAACCCGGTGCACCTGATGTACGTGCTGGAGCAGCAGATCGAGCGCGAGCAGTTCGCCAAGGAACTGGAGGACAAGTACATCGGTTTCATCAAGGAGCTGCTGGCGCCGCGCTATGCCGAATTCATCGGCAAGGAGATCCAGACCGCGTATCTCGAAAGCTACAGCGAGTACGGCCAGAATATCTTCGACCGCTACGTCACCTACGCCGACTACTGGATCCAGGACCACGAGTACCGCGACACCGACACCGGCGAGGTCTTCGACCGCGGCAGCCTGAACGCCGAGCTGGAGAAGATCGAGAAGCCTGCCGGCATTGCCAACCCGAAGGACTTCCGCAACGAGATCGTCAACTTCGTGCTGCGCGCGCGCGCCAACAACGCCGGCAACAACCCGGTGTGGACGAGCTACGAGAAGCTGCGCACGGTGATCGAGAAGAAGATGTTCAGCAACACCGAAGAGCTGTTGCCGGTGATCAGTTTCAACGCCAAGGCCAGCGCCGACGAAGCCAAGAAGCACGAGGACTTCGTGACCCGCATGGTCGCCAAGGGCTACACGACGAAGCAGGTGCGGCTGTTGTGCGAGTGGTATCTGCGGGTACGTAAGTCGAGCTGAGTCCTGAAAGGCCGCCGTGCAGCAGATCATCGACAGGCGACTCGCGGGCAAGAACAAGTCGATCGGCAACCGCGAGCGCTTCCTGCGCCGCCACAAGGAGCAGATCCGCGAGGCGGTCAAGCGCGCCATCGACGGCCGCGGCATCCGCGACGTCGAGCGCGGCGAGGACATCCCCATCCCCAGGAAGGATCTCTCCGAGCCCGTCTTTGGCCACGGCCCCGGCGGCGTGCGCGAGATCGTGCACCCGGGCAACCAGGAATACGTGCAGGGCGACCGCATCGAGCGACCGAAAGGCGGATCGGGCGGTCCAGGCGGCGGCAAGGGCCAGGCCAGCGACCAGGGCGAAGGCGAGGACGAATTCGTCTTCGCGCTGAGCAAGGAAGAGTTCATGCAGGTCTTCTTCGACGACCTGGCGCTGCCCAACCTGGTGCGCACGCAACTCGCCGACATGCCCGAGTGGAAGAGCCAGCGCGCGGGCTTTTCCAGCGACGGCACGCCCAACAACCTGCACGTGGTGCGCAGCATGCGAGGCGCCCTGAGCCGCCGCATTGCGCTGGGCGCCGCGGCGCGGCGCGAGCTGCACGCGCTCGAGGACCGCCTGGCCGAGCGCCAGCGCGCCGCGCTGCCGGGTGACGCGGCGGTGCAAGCCGAAATCAAGGCCCTGGCCGAGCAGATCACCGCGCTGCGCGCACGCGTCGAACGCATTCCCTACCTCGACCCCATCGATCTGCGCTACCGCAGCCGCATCCGCGTGCCCGTGCCCACCAGCAAGGCCGTGATGTTCTGCCTGATGGACGTCTCGGGCTCGATGGACGAGGGCCGCAAGGAACTCAGCAAGCGCTTCTTCATCCTGCTGTACCTGTTCCTCACGCGGCACTACGCGAAGATCGATCTGGTTTTCATCCGCCACCACACGCAGGCGCAGGAGGTCGACGAGGAGAGCTTCTTCCACGCCCGCGAAACCGGCGGCACGGTGGTGAGCAGCGCACTGGTGCTGATGGAAGAGATCGTCAAGGCGCGCTACTCGCCGGCGGAGTGGAATATCTACGCCGCGCAGGCCAGCGACGGCGACAACTGGCACCACGACAGCGGCCGCTGCCGTGAGTTGCTGAACGACAAGCTGCTGCCGCTGGTGCGCTACTTCGCCTATGTGCAGGTGGCCGAGGAAGAGCAGAACCTGTGGGAGGAATACACCCGACTGGTCGACGCAAACCGCCACTTCGCCATGCGCAAGGCGACCGAGGCCTCGCAGATCTACCCGGTATTCCGCGACCTCTTCAAGAAGGAAGGGGCGAAAGCCGCATGAAGCCCAAGCCGCTCGCGCTGGACCAGCCGCTGCCCCTGGCCGAACGGGCCGGCGAGCCCCTGCCGGGCCCGAGCGACTGGTCCTTCGAGCTCATCGACCGCTACCACCGCGTCATCAAGGCCACGGCCGCTCGCTTCGGCCTGGACACCTACCCGAACCAGCTCGAGATCATCACCGCCGAGCAGATGATGGATGCCTACGCCAGCGTGGGCATGCCGGTGAACTACCGCCACTGGAGCTACGGCAAGGAGTTCATCGCCACCGAGAAGAACTACAAGCGCGGCCACATGGGCCTGGCCTACGAGATCGTCATCAACGCCAACCCCTGCATCAGCTACCTGATGGAGGAGAACACGCTGGCGATGCAGGCCCTCGTGATCGCCCACGCGGCCTACGGCCACAACAGCTTCTTCAAGGGCAACTACCTGTTCCGCATGTGGACCGACGCGGCGTCGATCATCGACTACCTGGTCTACGCGAGGAACTTCGTCGCGGCCTGCGAAGAGAGGCATGGCCTGGACGCCGTCGAGACCTTCCTCGACAGCTGTCACGCCCTGGCCAACCACGGCGTGGACCGCTACCGCCGCCCCAGCCGCAAGAGCCTGGCGCAGGAACTGGCCGAGCGCACCGACCGCGAGGCCCATGCGCAGCGCCAGGTCAACGAGCTCTGGCGCACGCTGCCGCGCCGCGCCGAGAAGGCGGGTGACATGCCCGAGGCCAAGCGATTCCCGGACGAGCCGCAGGAAAACCTGCTGTATTTCATCGAGAAGAACGCGCCGCTGCTCGAGCCCTGGCAGCGCGAGATCGTGCGCATCGTGCGCAAGGTGGCGCAGTATTTCTATCCGCAGCGGCAGACGGCGGTCATGAATGAAGGTTGGGCCTGCGTGACCGCCGACACCCTGGTCGTCACCGACAGCGGCTTGATGCCGGCCGGCGAGTTGGTGGACGCCGAGTTTTCAGGCGCGGTGGAAGACGGCAACCGCGTGGTCAACTGGTTCAAGCACCCGTGCCGCAGGCGCGTGCGGCTGCGCACCCGACATGGCTATGCACTGCACGGCGGCGCCGACCACAAGGTGCTGGTCGGCGGCGACTGGGTTGAGCTGCAGGCCCTGAAGGTGGGCGATAAAGTCGAGATCCGCCGCGGGCGCGGTGTGTTTGCCCAGCAGCAAGCCGCCATCGACTACGACACGGCCTCGCGCCCGCGCCTGGCCGAGGTGTGCGCGCGGCACGGCGTGACGCTCGGCACCTTCTACAAATGGCAGCGCGGCGCCGAGCACCTGCGCATCAGTGCCGCCACCCGGCTGCGCATGCAGGCCTGCCAGCGCGAGTGGCTGGCGTTGAAGAACGATCCAACCCTCGCGCTGACGCTGCAAGACGCCGACGACCTGCCGCGCAAGCCCGAGACGCTGGGCCCCGATCTGGCCGAGGTGCTGGGGCAGTTGACCGGTGACGGCTTTGTCGAGACCACCCATTCGGGGCGCATCAACCTCACGTCGCAAGACGGGGAGTTGCTGGACTTCTTTGAGCAGACGATGCTGCAGTGTTTCGGCTTGACGGCGCGGCGCCGCCCGGACCGCAACCACTTCAACGCCACCGTCCACAGCGCCGCCCTGGCCCGTGTGCTGGTCGACAACCTGGGTTTTGCCCAAGGCCCGGGCGCAGCCGGGCGCAAGACCGTGCTGCCCATCATCCTGCAGTCGCCGCAAGAGGTGGTGGCGGCCTTCCTGCGCGGGCACTTCGACACCGACGGCTGCGTTTCCGTGCCCGACCGCCAGGTGATCCTGGTCAGCAAGAGCCTGGAGCTGTTGCGCACCGAGCAGCAGCTGCTGCTGAATATGGGCATCGTGTGCTCGGTGCGCCCGCAGCGCGACGGCACGCACCGCCTGGTGGTCACCGGCTCGGACTTGCCCTTGTACGCCCAGCACATCGGTTTTCGGCTCGGTCGCAAACGCCAGGCGCTGCAGACGGTGCTCGACGACACGCATCGGTTCCTGAAGAAAGAAGACCTGACGGTGATCGAACACATCGAGCATGACGAAGGCCCGGTGGTCGACTTCAGCGTCGAGACCTCGCACGCCTACAAGGCCTCCTGCTTCGTCAACCACAACTGCTTCTGGCACCACAAGCTGCTCAACACCATGTACGACGACGGCTATCTCACCGACGGCGTGATGATCGAGTGGCTCACCTCGCACACCAATGTGATCTACCAGCCGCCCGTGGGCCACCGTGCCTACAGCGGCCTCAACCCGTATGCGCTGGGCTTTGCGATGTACACCGACATCAAGCGCATCTGCGAGTCGCCCGACGATGAAGACCGTGCCTGGTTTCCCGGCATCGCCGGCAAGCCCTGGTTGCCGGTGCTCGACCATGCCATGCGCAATTTCAAGGACGAGAGCTTCATCGGCCAGTTCCTCAGCCCCAGGCTGATGCGCGAGCTGCGCCTGTTTGCGATCACCGACGACGAGAAGCAGGGTGAACTCGAAGTCAGCGCCATCCACGACGCCGCCGGCTACCGCCGCGTGCGCGAGGCGCTGTCACGCCAGTACGACCTGGGCTCGCGAGAGCCCAACATCCAGGTCTGGAACGTCAACCTCCGAGGCGACCGCAGCCTCACCTTGCGCCACTTCCAGCACGACGACCGCCCGCTGCACGAGGGCGCACAGGAAGTGCTCAGGCACGTGGCGCGGCTGTGGGGCTTCGGGGTGCAGCTCGAGAGCACCAACGCCAAGGGCGAGGTGACCCGGCGCTGGAGCGTGTCGGCGCCCGAGGCCGGCTGAGCGGGCCAGGGGCCCGCCGCGCAGGTTCGGGCTAGACCGCCGCGCCGCCCAGCGCGTGAACTTCGCCGAGCTTGAACGCGCCCAGCGCCTGCTGCAGCCGGCTGGCCTGTTCACTCAGGCTTTCGGCTGCTGCCGCGCTCTGCTCCACGAGGGCGGCGTTCTGTTGCGTCATCTGGTCCAGGTGCGCCACGGCCTGGTTGACCTGGCCGACGCCGCTGCTTTCCTCCAGCGTGCTCGAGGTGATTTCTCCGATCAAGGTGGCCACCCGCGTCACCTGGGTCAGGATCTCCTGCATCGTGCGGCCGGCGTCGTTGACCAGTCGGTTGCCGGCCTCGACCTTCTCCACGCTCTCGCCGATCAGGCCCTTGATCTCGCGCGCGGCCTGGGCGCTGCGCTGGGCCAGGGAGCGCACCTCGCTGGCCACCACGGCGAATCCTCGCCCTTGCTCGCCGGCGCGGGCGGCCTCGACGGCGGCATTCAGGGCCAGGATGTTGGTCTGGAAGGCGATGCCGTCGATCACGCCGATGATTTCGGCAATCTTGTGGCTGCTGGTGCTGATGTTTTCCATGGTGCTGACGACTTCGCCCACCACCTTGCCGCCCTTTTCGGCCACCGCGCTGGCGCCGGCGGCCAACTGGCTGGCCTGGCGGGCCGAATCGACGCTGTGCCGCAGCGCAGCATTCATTTGCTCCATGCTGGCCGCCGTTTCCTGCAGGCTGCTGGCTTGTTGCTCGGTGCGGTTGGAGAGGTCGGCGCTGCCGCTGGCGATCTCGCGGCTGGCCTGGCTGACCTGCACGGCGGCCGAACCCAGCTCCCGGATCGTGGCGGCCAAGGAGTTGCGCATCGCCGCGAGGTGGGCCAGCAGGCTCTCGGTATCGCCACGGCGCACCGGCACTTCGCGCGTCAGGTCGCCCTGGGCCACGGCTTTCACCAGGTCACGCGCCGCCTCGGGCTCGCCACCCAGGGTGGCGGCGAGCGTGCGCCGCATCATCATCGGGAAGATCGCCGCCATCGCGATTCCCACCAGGGTGGCCAGCAGGGCGGTGACCACTGCGCGGCTCGTGTCGGCCAGGGCGCGGTCGCGCGTGGCGTGCAGCCGGGTCTGCACCACCTTGCCGGCGTCGAGCAGCCCGGTGCGCGCCTCGCGCCAGGCCGGGGTTTCGTCCTTGTTGAGCGCCGAAACAGCCCCGGTCACGTCGGTCTTCACCAGCGCCAGCACACGGTCGCGCGCGGCCTGCTGGCGCACGCGTGCCTGGGCCACCTTCTCCAGCATCGCCGCGGCAGGCGAGCCCACGGCCAACCTGGCCGCCACGGCGGCGGCCTCGTCGTAGGCCCTGGTGGACGTTTCCAGATTCTTGTAGGCCGTGGGATTGCTGGGGTCCAGGATGATGTTGCGCAGGGCCTGGCCGCCTTGCACACCATGGCCGTAGAGCTCGGTGACAGCCTGTGCCAACGGCTGCTCGGTCTCGAAGACGTCGGCGAAGCGCTGCTCCGCGCCACGCAGGGCCGACACACCGACCAGCGCAGCCACGGCCAGCACGCCCGCTGGTGCGATCGACAGCAGCAGCAATTTCCTGGAAAAAGTCATCTTCATCTCCGCGAGACAGGTAGGCGCAGCCTGCAGGCAAGGCTTGCCTGCGTCCTTTGGAACATCGGCATCAAAGGGGCCTGCTTGAGGCGGCGCGCGGGGGGCGCCGGTGCCCGCGGGGCTAGAGGGTGAACACTTTGCCCGGATTCATGATGTTCTTGGGATCGAGCGCGCGCTTGATGCTGCGCATCATCTCCACCGCCCCGGCGCCAGCTTCTTCAGCCAGGTAGCCCATCTTGTGCAGGCCGATGCCGTGCTCGCCGGTGCAGGTGCCTTCAAGGCGGATTGCCCGGCGCACCATCTGCACGTTGAGCCGCTCCACGGCCTCGATCTCGGCCGGGTCGTTGGGGTCGAGCAGGTAGCTCAAGTGGAAGTTGCCGTCGCCCACGTGGCCGACGATCCAGTAAGGGATGCCCGAGGCTTCGGCTTCGGCGACGGATTCGTTGATGGTCTCGGCCAGGCGCGAGATCGGCACGCAGGTGTCGCTGCTCTGGCAGCGGCAGCCCGGACGCGTCTGCAACGCGGCGAAGAAGGCCTGGTGGCGCGCCGTCCACAGCCGGGTGCGCTCTTCGGGCGTGCGCGCCCACTGAAAATCTTCGCCGCCCTGCTCGCGGGCCAGGCCCTGCACCGTCTCGGCCTGTTCCTTGACGCCGGCCTCGCTGCCGTGGAATTCCATGAGCAGCATGGGGGCCTCGCGCAGCCCCAGCTTGGAGTGCTTGTTCACGCCCCGGATCGCGTGGACGTCCAGCAGTTCGCAGCGCGCGATCGGCACGCCCATCTGGATGACCTGGATGGCGGTGCGCACCGCCGCGTCGACGCTCGGAAAGTGGCAGATCGCCGCGCTCACCGCCTCGGGCAGCGGGTAGAGCCTGAGGGTGACTTCGGTGATCACGCCCAGGGTGCCTTCGCTGCCCACGAACAGCCGCGTGAGGTCGTAGCCGGCGGCGGATTTCTTCGCCCGCGTGCCGGTGCGGATGACTTCACCGCGGGCGGTGACGACGGTCAAGCCGATCACGTTCTCGCGCATCGTGCCGTAGCGCACGGCATTGGTGCCACTGGCGCGCGTGGCCGCCATGCCGCCTATCGTGGCGTTGGCGCCGGGGTCGATGGGAAAGAACAGGCCCGTGTCGCGGATCTCGCTGTTGAGTTGTTCGCGCGTGGCGCCGGCCTGCACCGTCACCGTCAGGTCCTCGGCATGGACGCGCAGGATCCGGTTCATGCGCCCGAGATCCAGGCTGACGCCGCCCTGCACGGCCAGCAGGTGGCCTTCGAGCGACGAGCCGACGCCGAAGGGGATCACCGGCACGGCGTGCTCGGCGGCCAGTGCCACGGCCGCAGCCACGTCCTCGGTGCTCTCGCAGAAGACCACCACCTCGGGCGGCGTCACCGGGTAGGTGGACTCGTCGCGGCCATGCTGCTCCAGCACGGCCGCGGCGGTGCTGCAGCGCGCGCCGAAGCGCTCGCGCAGTGCGGCGAGCATGGCCGGCGGCACCGGGCGTTGAACGGAGCGAGGCGTCAGGAGGTCGGGCGTGGGGGCGTTCATGGCGGAGTTCCGGGCGGGTGTGGCGGGTGCGAGGCCGCATCGTAGGCCACTTGCACCGGTCGCCAGTCGCCTGCCCTGGCCGCGGCGGGCGGGTCGCGGCGGTGGTCAAATGAGAGCCCTGCGTCCGCCACCCCCTGCACCCCAGCCACCATGAGTAACCGCCTGACCCAGATTGCCACCCGCACCGGAGACGACGGCAGCACCGGCCTGGGCGACGGCACGCGCGTGCCCAAGGACCACCTGCGCGTGGCGGCCATGGGCGATGTCGACGAGCTCAACTCGGGCCTGGGCGTGCTGCTGGCGGAGCCTTTGCCGGGCGATGTGCGCGAGCTGCTGGTGGTGATCCAGCACGAGCTGTTCAACCTGGGCGGCGAGCTGTCGATCCCCGGCTTCGAACTGCTCAAGGCCGACGCGGTGCTGCGCCTGGACCAGGCGCTGGCGCACTACAACGGGCAGCTGCCGCGGCTCAAGGAATTTATCCTGCCCGCCGGCACGCGCAGCGCGGCGCTGGCGCACGTGAGCCGCACGGTGGCGCGGCGCGCCGAGCGTGCGCTGGTGGCGCTGGCCGCCACCAGCCCGGTGAAGGAGGCCCCGCGCCAATACCTCAACCGCCTCTCGGACCTGATGTTCGTGCTGGCGCGGGTGCTCAACCGGGCCAACCTCGACGGCCTGGGCGGCGACGACGTGTACTGGCACTCCGAGCGGCTGGCCCGCTCGGCCGAGTGATACGCGAGCGGCTGGCCCGCTCACAAGACTGACGACCCCCAGGCCTTGCGCGGGGAGGCCGGGGTCTCGTCAGAAGGTCACGGTATTGGTGGTCACATCCACCTGCACCAGCGGGCGGCCGAGGGCGCCCACCACGGCGCGGGCAAAGTCGGTGCCCAGGGCTTCGTCGCCCGCCAAGGCCCGGGGGCCGAAGGCCGTGGCCACGGCCAGCACCTTGTCGACCGTGAGCACCTTGCCGCTGGCACGGAGCGGCTCGCACTCGAGTGCGATGAACTGGTCTTCCAGCCAGCGGCGGGCCTGGTCGGCGGGCCAGTCGGGTTCATCCAGGGGGGGCGCGAAAACCAGGCTGTCCGTGGGCCCGAAATTCACCGTCACTTGTCGTCGCATGAGGTCTTCTCCTGTATAGCGTGCAGTCTAAGCAGTTGTGCGGGCAAGGGGTAGTCACGCTTGAGCAGCTGGGCGGCGATCAGTGGGGCAGCCCCGCGTGCCGGCGCCGCGCCTTCACGGCGGCGGCCAGGATGTCGAGCACGTTCACCGTGTCGTCCCAGTTGATGCAGGCGTCGGTGATGCTCTTGCCGTATTCCAGCTTGGCCGGGTCGTCCTTGCCCGGGGTGAACTTCTGCGCGCCGCCGTGCAGGTGGCTTTCGACCATCACGCCAAAGATGCAGCGGGTGCCGGCGTCGAGCTGGGCCGCCACGTCGCGCATGACGTCGATCTGGCGCTGGTGCTGCTTGCTGCTGTTGGCATGGCTGGCGTCGATCATCAGCCGGCAGGGCAGCTTGGTGGCCTCGATCTCCTGGCAGGCCGCGGCCACGCTGGCGGCGTCGTAGTTCGGCTCCTTGCCGCCGCGCAGGATGACATGGCAGTCCTTGTTGCCCTTGGTCTCGACGATGGCCACCTGGCCGTTCTTGTGTACTGACAGGAAGTGGTGGGGGCGCGCCGCGGCCTGGATCGCATCGGTGGCGATCCTGATATTGCCGTCGGTGCCGTTCTTGAAACCCACCGGCGCGCTCAGGCCCGAGGCCAGCTCGCGGTGCACCTGGCTTTCGGTGGTGCGCGCGCCGATGGCGCCCCAGGCAATCATGTCGCCGATATATTGCGGCGAGATCACGTCGAGGAACTCGCTGCCCGCGGGCACGCCCGCGCGGTTGATGTCCACCAGCAGCTGGCGCGCGATGCGCAGGCCTTCGTGGATGCGGTAGGTCTCGTCGAGATAGGGGTCGTTGATGAGCCCCTTCCAGCCCACGGTGGTGCGCGGTTTCTCGAAATACACGCGCATGACGATCTCCAGCTCGCCGGCGAGCTTGTCGCGCATGGGCTTGAGCCGGCGCGCGTACTCCAGCGCCGCGACCGGATCGTGGATGGAGCACGGGCCGATGATGACGAGCAGGCGGTCGTCGTCGCCGGCCATGATGCGGCGGATGGCGTTGCGGGTGCCGGCGATCAGCGTCTCCGCCGGGGTGCCGGCAATCGGAAAGAAGCGGATCAGGTGCTCGGGCGGCGGCAGCGGCGTGACATCGCGGATGCGCTGGTCGTCGGTCTGGCTGGTCTTTTCGCTGAGCGCATACCAGCCGTCGGTGTGGGCGGGCTTGGGACTCATGGGCGGCTCCTTTGTGATCATCGAGGGCAACAAAAAACCGCCGGGGCTGCCGGCGGTTCTGTAGGGGGTGCGGTGCGTTTGTCTGACTTACGCGCTTGCCTCTCCAGCCGCCGAGCGGTGTGAGAACCAGAAGATCGCAAAGTAGGACGAGGCCAGACGCATGGGGGCAATGTAGCACGGCCGGCGCAGGCCCCGGACAGGCTTGGGTTGGCCTGGATCAGTACACGCGGGCGTCGAAACCGGCGGCAGCGAGCCTCGCGATGACCTCGCTGACATGCGCCGGGTTGCGCGTCTGCAGGACGAGTTCGACCTCCACGCTTTGTGCCGACAGCGTCGAGAACGCCCGCTGGTGATGGACCTCGTCGATATTGGCGCCGGCTTCGGCCACGATGGCGGTGATGCGCGCCAGCACGCCGGGGGTGTCGCGCGCGCCGACGCGTATGCGCGCCAGCCGCCCGGCGCGCACCATGCCGCGCTCGATGATCGCGGCCAGCAGCAGCGGGTCGATATTGCCGCCGGACAGCACCAGGCCCACCTTGCGCCCTTTGAAGCGCTGCGGGTACTTGAGCAAGGCCGCCAGCCCGGCCGCGCCGGCCCCCTCGACCACGGTCTTTTCGATCTCCAGCAGCATCAGCACGGCCTGCTCGATGTCGCCTTCGTCGACGAGCACGAGGTCGTCGACCAGGGCGCGGATGATCTCGCGAGTGATCTGCCCGGGCTGCCCCACGGCGATGCCCTCGGCGATGGTGTTGTGGCCCTGCGCGTGCGCCGTGCCCTTGATGGCGTTGACCATGGCCGGGAATCGGCTGGTCTGCACGCCGACGATCTCCACGCCCGGCTTGAGATGCCGCACCGCGGTGGCGATGCCCGAGATCAGCCCGCCGCCGCCCACCGCGATGACCAGGGTGTCCAGCGTGGGCTGCGTGCGCAGCATCTCCACGCCGATGGTGCCCTGACCGGCGATGACCAGCGGGTCGTCGAAGGGGTGCACAAAGGCCAGCCCCTGCGCGGCCGCCAGCGCCAATGCGTGCTCACTGGCTTCGTCGAAGGTCTCGCCGTACAGCACGACTTCGGCGCCGAAGCCGCGCGTGCGCTCCACCTTCACCGTGGGGGTGTGCTGCGGCATGACGATCACCGCGCGCAGCCCCAGGCGCTGGGCATGGTGGGCCACGCCCTGGGCGTGGTTGCCGGCCGAGGCCGCGATCACGCCCTTGAGGGGCTGGCCCGACGCCACCAGGGCGGCCAGCTTGTTGAGCGCGCCGCGCTCCTTGAACGAAGCCGTGAACTGCAGGTTCTCGAACTTCAGGAAGACCTGCGCGCCGACGATCTCGCCCAGCGTGCGGCTCTCCACGCAGGGCGTGTCCAGCACCTGCCCGGCCAGGCGGGCCGCGGCGGCTTCAATGTCCGTGTACGTGACCACCTTCGCGGCTCCCCCAAGCGGCCGCCGCGGAACCGGCTCTGCCGGGCCGCTGGCGGCGCCAGCCGGCCTGCATGCCGGCTGGCCCTCGCAGGCGAGGCACAGTCCGCAGGGACTGTGCCTCGTCCGGGCTCGGCCCCCCTGGGGGGGAGCGCCGCAGGCGCTACGGGGGGGGGCCCTATTCACGCCGTGCCGCCGACCGTGAGCCGCTCGATGCGCAGCGTGGGCTGGCCCACGCCCACGGGCACGCTCTGCCCCTCCTTGCCGCACACGCCCACGCCGGTGTCGAGTTCGAGGTCGTTGCCGATCATGCTCACGCGCGTCATCGCCTCGGGGCCGTTGCCCACCAGCGTGGCGCCCTTCACCGGATACAGGATCTTCCCGTTCTCGACCCAGAAGGCCTCGCTGGCCGAGAACACGAACTTGCCGCTGGTGATGTCGACCTGGCCGCCACCGAAGTTGGTGGCATACAGGCCGCGCTTGATGCTGCCAATGATCTCTTCCTTGGTGCGCGTGCCGGCCAGCATGTAGGTGTTGGTCATGCGCGGCATCGGCAGGTGGGCGTAGCTCTCGCGGCGCCCATTGCCGGTGGGCTTCACGCCCATCAGCCGGGCGTTCAGGCTGTCCTGCATGAACGCGCGCAGGATGCCGTCCTCGATGAGCACGTTGCGTTGGGTGGCGCGCCCCTCGTCGTCGATGTTGAGCGAGCCGCGGCGGTCGGCCAGGGTGCCGTCGTCGAGCACCGTCACGCCCTTGGCCGCCACGCGCTGGCCGATGCGCCCGGCGAAGGTCGACGAGCCCTTGCGGTTGAAGTCGCCCTCCAGGCCATGGCCCACGGCTTCGTGCAGCAGCACACCGGGCCAGCCCGGGCCGAGCACCACGGTCATCTCGCCGGCGGGCACCGGGCGGCTCTCGAGGTTGGTCAGCGCCGCATTCACCGCGTGGTTGACGTAGCTCTCGATCACCGCGTCCTGGAAGTAGCCCAGGCCGAAGCGCCCGCCTCCGCCACCGCTGCCCATTTCACGGCGGCCGTCCTGTTCGGCGATCACGGTCACGTTCAGGCGCACCAGCGGCCGCACGTCGGCCGCACGCGTGCCGTCGGCGCGGGCCACCAGCACCACGTCGTACTCGGCGCCCAGGCTGGCCATCACCTGCATCACCCGCGGATCCTTGGCGCGGGCGAGTTTCTCCACCCGTTCCAGCAACGCCACCTTTTGCGCGCTGTCCAGCGTGGCGATGGGGTCGGTGGGGGCGTAGAGCACGCGGCTGGCGGCCACCTTGGGGGCCCGCGAGAGCTTCACGCGCTTGTGCTGGCCAGCCGCGGCGATGGTGCGCACGGTGCGCGCCGCGTCCAGCAGCGCCTCCTCGCTGAGGTCGTCCGAGTAGGCAAAGGCGGTCTTCTCGCCGGCCACGGCGCGCACGCCCACGCCCTGGTCGATGCTGAAGCTGCCACTCTTGACGATGCCTTCCTCCAGGCTCCAGCCCTCGTGGCGCGTGGTCTGGAAGTACAGGTCGGCGTCATCGACACGGTGTTCGCCGATGGTGGCCAGCGCGCGCTGCAGCGTGGACTCGGAAAGCCCGAAGGGCTCCAGCATCAACGAATGCGCGATGGCCAGGCGCTCTAGGGTCGGTTCGCGGGTGATCATCCTGGAGGCCTCGGTGCAAGCGAATCAAGGCGCGGATTGTAGGAGTCGGCTCCCGCCTGCGCCGACCCCGTGCGATCAGGCCCCGCGTTCGTCCAGGGCGCGCTGGTACAGCGCATTGCGCGGCGCGCCGCTGAGCTCGGCGGCCAGCGCCACGGCTTGCTTGAGCGGCAGCTCACGCAGGAGCACGCGCAGCGTGCGCAACGTCGCCTCGGGGAGCGCCGCGTCGTCCACCACCGGTGCCGGCTGGGCATGCAGCACGAGCACGAACTCCCCGCGCGCACGGTTCGGATCTTCGGCCAGCCAGGCCGGCAGTTCGGCCGCGGGCCGGGTGACGATGGTCTCGAACTGCTTGGTCAGTTCGCGGCACAGCGTGGTGCGGCGCTGCGGCGCGGCGCCAGCCAGCACCTCCAGCAGCTCCTCGATGCGGTGCGGGGCCTCGAAGAGGACTTGTGTGCGCCGGTCGGCGGCGGCGGCCGCGACGGCGTCACGGCGCTCGCCGCCCTTGGTGGGCAGGAAACCGATGAAGGAAAAGCCGGCACCCAGCGGGTCACCCGCCGCACTGAGCGCCGCCAGCGCGCTGCTCGGCCCGGGCAGCGGCACGATGAGGTGGCCGGCGGCGGCCGCGGCGGCCACCAGCACCGCGCCGGGGTCGCTGACTGCCGGCGTGCCGGCGTCGCTGACGTAGGCCACCGATTCGCCACGGGCAAGCCGCACCAGCACGGCCTGCGCGGCGGCGTGCTCGTTGTGCGCGTGCAGCGCCAGCAGCGGCTTGTGCAGCCCCAGGTGGTTGAGCAGGTGCGCCGCCACGCGCGTGTCCTCGCAGGCCACCGCGTCCACCAGGGTGAGCACGTGGATGGCGCGCAGCGTCAGGTCGGCGAGGTTGCCGATGGGCGTGGCCACCACGTAGAGTGTGCCAGGGCGGTGCTGCTGGTGGCCGGCGGCCGCGGCGGCGGCGCGGTGCAACAGGGAGGGGTCGATGGTCACGAGGCGTTGGGGCTGGGGCGGCGGGTCCGGCGATCGGGGTGGACCGGGCGTGGGCAGCACCCAGGCCCGCGGCGACGCCGGCGAAGTCCGCGCGCTGGCTTGGCTGGTCTCGCGCGGTCTGGTGCTGGTGCAGCGCAATTATCGGGTCGCGCGGGGCCCCTCGGCGCGCGGGGGCGAGATCGACCTCGTGATGCGTGAGCGCGACGGCACGCTGGTCTTCGTGGAAGTGCGAGCCCGCGCCGATGCCGGCCATGGGGGCGCCGCGGCCAGCGTCACCCGCAGCAAGCAGCAGCGGCTGCTGCGTGCCGCGCAGCATTACCTGCTGCGTTTCGATTCGCCGCCGCCCTGTCGCTTCGATGTGGTGGCGATCGACGGCGAGCGCATCGAGTGGTTGCCCGGCGCGTTCGGGGCCTGAGGCCGCGGCTCCAGGCCCGAGAGTTCGGGCCTGGACGGCCGAGGGGGCGCTGCGTCTCGCAGCGCGCGGGCTGCAAGCCTGAGGCCGCGGCTCCAGGCCTGACGTTTCGATACGCAGGCATGGAACCGTCGTGACCAGGCCCTGTCATATGATCCATGGCCATGCTCGAACAGCGCATACAGCAACAATTCTTCGACAGCGCTGACCTCAAGTACCAGGCTGCGGAGCTGCTCGCTCGCCCCATCGCCGACGCCGTGTCGGCCCTGCTGGCGGCGCTCACGGGCGGCGGCAAGGTCATCGTGGGGGGCGCCGGGGCGGGCGCCGCGCTGGCGCCGTACATGGCCCGTTTGCTCACCGGCCGCTTCGAGCGTGAACGCCCCCCCCTGGCCGCATTGGCCCTGGGCGCGGAGCCTGCGCAACAGGTGCGTGCGCTGGGTTTGCCGGGCGATGTGCTGCTGTACCTCGACGATGGCGAAGGCCACAGCACCGCAGTGATCACCGCGGCGCAGGGCAAGGACATGACGATCGTCGTGCTCGCCGGCCGTGGTGCGCAGGCCTTCGGTGAGCTGCTGGCCGAAACCGATGTGCTGGTGGCCGTGCCGCACGAGCGCACGGCGCGTTGTGCCGAGATCCAACTTCTGGTGCTGCATTGCCTGTGCGATGCAGTCGACTTTCAACTGATGGGAGAGAACGCCCCGTGACTCACGCCCGATGGATCCGTTTCACCCGCCTGGCCACTGCCGTCGCGGCCCTGGGCCTCGCCTTGCCCGGCTGCGCGGCGTTGTTCATGGGGGGCGCCGTGATCGGCAGCGGCCTGGTCGCCACCGACCGTCGCACCACCGGCACGCAGATCGAGGACGAGAGCATCGAGCTCAAGGCCGCGTCACGCGCGCGCGACCTGGCCACGCTGGGCCGCATCAATATCGTCAGCTACAACCGCACCGTGCTCATCGCCGGCGAGGTGCCGGGCGAGCCCGAGAAGGCCGCCGTCGAGAGAGCCGTGACGGGCGTGGAGAACGTGCGCCTCGTGGTCAACGAGCTGGCGGTGATGCCCGGCACGACGATGGGCACGCGCTCCAGCGACACCCTGCTGGGCGCCCGGGTCAAGGCCACGATGATCGACGCGAAGGACGTGCAGGCCCACGCCTTCAAGGTGGTGGTCGAGCGCGGCATCGTCTACCTGATGGGGCGCGTCACCGAGCGCGAGGCGGCGCGCGGCGCCGACCTGGCGCGTTCGGTCTCCGGCGTGCAGAAGGTCGTGCGCGTGTTCGAGATCCTGACCGAGGAACAACTCGCCGGGCTGAGCGGGCCCCAGGCGCCGGCCGCGGCGGCTGCTGCGGCGTCGGCACCCAAGTAGGCGCCGGCGCCTCACCGCTTCAGCGCTTCAGCGCTTGAGGCGGCGGATCAGGCTCGAGGTGTCCCAGCGCCGGCCGCCCATCGCTTGCACCTCGGCGTAGAACTGGTCCACCAGCGCCGTCACCGGCAGTGGCGCGCCGTTGCGCCGGGCTTCGGCCAGCACCAGGCCCAGGTCCTTGCGCATCCAGTCGACGGCGAAGCCGAAGTCGAACCGGTCGTCCACCATGGTCTTGCCGCGGTGGTCCATCTGCCAGCTCTGCGCCGCGCCCTTGCCGATGACGTCCAGCACCAGCGGCATGTCCAGGCCCGCGCGCTGGCCGAAGGCGATGGCCTCGGCCAGGCCCTGCACCAGGCCCGCAATGGCCACCTGGTTGACCATCTTGGCGAGCTGGCCGGCGCCGCTGTCGCCCACGCGGGTGACGGCCTTGGCAAAATTCAGCGCCACCGGCCGCATCGCCTCGAAGGGCGCGGCCTCGCCGCCGCACATGATGGTCAGCGTGCCGTGGACCGCGCCGGCCTCGCCGCCCGAAACGGGCGCATCGATGAAGTGCAGGCCCAGGGCCCGGGCCGCGGCGTGCAGTTCGCGCGCGACGGCCGCCGATGCGGTGGTGTGGTCCGCGAATACCGCGCCGGGCTTCATGCCGGCGAAGGCGCCCTCGGCGCCCAGGGTGACCGCGCGCAGGTCGTCGTCGTTGCCCACGCACGAGAAGACGAAGTCGGCACCCGCCGCGGCCTGGCGCGGTGTGGGGGCGCTGGCCCCGGCGTATTCACTGGCCCAGGCCTGGGCCTTGGCGGCCGTGCGGTTGAAGACGGTGACCCGGTGCCCGGCGCGCGCCAGGTGCCCTGCCATGGGGTGGCCCATCACGCCCAGGCCCAGGAAGGCCACGCGGCACGGGGGTGTTGCTTCGTAGGTGCGTGCATTCATGACCCGAATGCTGCCATGAACCCGCGAGGCCGAAGGCGGGGCCGGCCATCAAGCCCTTGCGCGGAGCCGGCTTCGCCGGGCCGCAGCAAGAGCCCCCGCGGGGGGTGGCGAAGGCGCGCAGCGACAAGCCTGGGGGCCTCTACACCACGCGCATGTGCTCCGTGCCCGCGGCCAGGTCGCTGCTGCGCGCGCGCTGGCTCTGCAGCTTGATCTGCAGCCGCAGGTCGTTCACCGAATCGGCGTTGCGCAACGCATCTTCATAGGTGATCTGGTGGCCTTCGTAGAGGTCGAACAGGCTCTGGTCGCAGGTCTGCATGCCGAGCTCGCGCGAGCGCTTCATCAGCTCCTTGATGTCGCCGACCTCGCCCTTGAAGATCATGTCGGCCACCAGCGGCGTATTGAGCAGGATCTCCACCGCGGCGATGCGCCCGCGCCCCTGTTCGCGCGGCATCAGGCGCTGGCTGACCAGCGCCTTGAGGTTCAGCGAGAGATCCATCAGCAGTTGCTGGCGCCGCTCGTCGGGGAAGAAGTTGATGATGCGGTCCAGCGCCTGGTTGGAGCTGTTGGCGTGCAGCGTGGCCATGCACAGGTGGCCGGTCTCGGCGAAGGCCACGGCATGCTCCATCGTCTCGCGGTCGCGCAACTCGCCCATCAGGATGACGTCGGGCGCCTGGCGCAGCGTATTCTTCAGCGCGGCTTCCCAGCTGTCGGTGTCGATGCCGATCTCGCGTTGCGTGACGATGCAGTTCTTGTGCGGGTGCACGAACTCCACCGGATCTTCCACCGTGATGATGTGGCCGAAGGAGTTCTCGTTGCGGTAGTCGACCATCGCCGCCAGCGAGGTGCTCTTGCCCGAGCCCGTGGCGCCCACGAAGATCACCAGCCCGCGCTTGGACAGCGCGATGTCCTTCAGCACCACCGGCAGGGCCAGGCCGTCGATGGTGGGCAGCGTGGCCGGGATGGTGCGGAACACCAACCCGATCTGCCCCTGCTGCATGAAGGCGTTGACGCGAAAACGCCCCACGCCCTGTGGGCTGATGGCGAAGTTGCACTCCTTGGTGCGCTCGAAATCGGCACCCTGCCGGTCGTTCATCACGGCGCGCGCCAGGGAAAGCGTGTGCTGGCCGGTGAGCGGCTGCGGGCTGACCTTGGTGATCTTGCCGTCGATCTTGATGGCGGGCGGGAAGTCGGCCGTGAGGAAGAGGTCGGAGCCGTTGCGGCTGACCATCAACCGCAGCAGATCGCTGACGAACTTGGATGCCTGGTCACGGTCCATCAGTACTCCATCGCGCCTCGTGGGCGTTGACGCATCAAGCGAACGCCGCGGAACCGGCTTTGCCGGGCCGCTGGCGTTGCCCCTTGAGGGGATGCGGCCGAAGGCCGCTCCGGGGTGGTCGAATCATCCGGGGAAATTCTCGGGGATCTTGGCCTTGGCGCGTGCTTCGGCCGGCGAGACCAGGTTGCGGCGCACGAGGTCGGCGAGGTTCTGGTCCAGCGTCACCATGCCCAGGCTCTGGCCGGTCTGGATGCTGGAGTACATCTGCGCGATCTTGTTTTCGCGGATCAGGTTCTTGATCGCCGAGGTGGCGATCATGATCTCGTGGCTGGCCACGCGTCCCGAGCCGTCCTTGAGCTTGCACAGCGTCTGCGAGATGACGGCCACCAGCGACTCCGACAACATCGAGCGCACCATTTCCTTCTCGGCCGCGGGGAACACATCGACCACGCGGTCTATGGTCTTGGCCGCACTGCTGGTGTGCAGTGTGCCGAAGACGAGGTGGCCCGTCTCGGCCGCGGTGAGTGCCAGGCGGATGGTCTCCAGGTCGCGCATTTCACCCACCAGGATGGCGTCCGGGTCTTCGCGCAGCGCCGAGCGCAGCGCGTTGGCGAAGCTCAGCGTGTGTGGGCCGACCTCGCGCTGGTTGATCAGGCACTTCTTGCTTTCGTGCACGAATTCGATCGGGTCTTCCACCGTCAGCACGTGGCCGTACTCGTTTTCGTTGAGGTGGTTGACCATCGCCGCCAACGTGGTGCTCTTGCCCGAGCCCGTGGGGCCGGTGACGAGCACCAGGCCGCGCGGCTTGAGCGAGAGTTCGGCAAAGACCTTGGGCGCGCCGAGTTGTTCGAGCGTGAGGATCTTGCTCGGGATGGTGCGGAATACCGCGCCGGCGCCCCGGTTCTGGTTGAACGCATTCACGCGGAATCGCGCCAGGCCCTGGATCTCGAACGAGAAGTCGCACTCCAGCGTGTCCTCGTAGTGCTTGCGCTGGGCGTCGTTCATGATGTCGTACACCATGTCGTGGACCGCCCGGTGGTCCAGTGCCTCGACGTTGATTCGCCGCACGTCGCCGTGCACCCGGATCATCGGCGGCAGCCCCGCCGAAAGGTGCAGGTCGGAGGCCTTGTTCTTGACCGAAAACGCCAAGAGCTGGGTGATGTCCATCGCCATGGTTGAGAGTGCCCTTCACTTGCGCCGGGGGGCGCTAAGCTCGCGGCCATTATGGAGACCATCGCCCAGGCGCTGCAACAAGTGAAGCGACGCATAGACCGTGCAATTGCCGACGCGGGCCGTGCGCCGGGCTGTGTCACGCTGCTGGCCGTGAGCAAGACCCAGCCGGCGCAACGCGTGCGCGAGGCCTTTGCCGCCGGCCAGCGCGCCTTCGGCGAGAACTATGTGCAGGAGGCGCTGGCCAAGATCGAAACCCTGGCCGACCTGCGGCCCGGTCTTGAGTGGCACCTCATCGGCCCGCTGCAGGGCAACAAGACGCGCGCCGTGGCCCAGGCCTTCGACTGGGTGCACTCGGTCGACCGGCTGAAGATCGCGCAGCGCCTGTCCGAGCAGCGCCCGGCCGATCTGCCGGCGCTGAACATCTGCTTGCAAGTCAATGTCAGCGGCGAGGCCAGCAAGAGCGGCCTGCTGCTGGCCGAAGTCGCCAGCGTGGCGCAGGCCGTCGTCGAGCTGCCCCGGCTGCGCTTGCGCGGCCTGATGTCCATCCCCGAGCCCATGGCCGACTTGCAGGCGCAGCGTGCGCCTCACCGTGCCCTGCGCGAAATGCTCGCCGCGTTGAACGCCCAGGGTCTGGCGCTGGATACCTTGTCCATGGGTATGAGCGACGACCTCGAGGCGGCGGTGGCCGAAGGCGCCACCCTCGTGCGCGTGGGCACGGCGGTCTTCGGCCGGCGCGGTTGACGCCACCGGGGACTCCGTCACGGAGCCCGCCGAACGCGAGGAATTTCGCGGAAGTACTGCACACCTTGGGTGGTGACCAACGGTTACGAACGGAAACGGCGTTGCAGAATGCAGCCATTCCGATTCGCAGGGGTGGCGTCAGTCAGCTGCGGATCGATGAGCTAGCGGGGGTGGCTTCTCAGCCAACCGCGGCGACCGGCAGTACGAACCGATCCGCGTGGACCCGAATGGGCCGCGCCCCTCGCCACCCAGGGGAATGACATGAAACTGTTTTCCGAATTCATCGTCCTGATCGAGCGCCGCCGCCTGCCCAGGGCGATCGTGGCGACGTTCACCGCGATCTCGTTGCTGCTCTCGGGCTTTGGTCTGGCCGGGGCCCATGCGGCCGCGAGCAACGGCCAGGCGCATAAGCTCTCCCGCGATCTGCAATCCGCGATCGACGCCAGCCAGACGCCGAAGGCGCGTTGGGCGCGCGACATCAACGGCCGGCGCATGGTGCAGGTGGTATTCGTCAGTGGCGAGAACGACCCCAACATGTCGGGCCTGCGCCTGAGCATCGCGCAGGCCGGTGGAACCATCAGCGCCGCCATGCCCGCACTGCGCATGCTGACGGCCACGTTGCCGGCCAACAAGGTGACCAAGGTCGCCGAGCGCAGCGACGTCAAATTCGTCGCACCCAACCGCCAGACCCACCGCACCGCCAGCACGCTGGAAGCCATCACCGGGGCGACCACCGTCGGCGTGCGCACGGACTCGACCAAGACCACCTACACCGGGCTGGACGGCACGGGCATCGGCATCGCCGTGGTCGACTCAGGCGTGATGAAGAACCACGAGGCCTTCAATAACGCCGCGGGCGTCACGCGCGTGGTCAAGAGCGTGCAGACCCTGACCACCACGCTGGCCGACTGGACCAATGGCTACGACGCGACCACCTCGCTGCAGCCCGGCAGCGCCGCGCTGGCGAGCTACGAGGCCGCGATCGACAACAGCGCCAGCCTGGCGCCGGACGGCTTCGGCCACGGCACGCATGTGGCGTCCGTCGCCGCAGGCCGCCCGGTGACCTACAACGTCGCGCCGGACCTCACGGGCATCGCACCCAACGCCAATATCTACGACGTCAAGGTTCTCAGCGACCTGGGCTTCGGCACCCTCAGCGACACGCTCGAGGGCATCCAGTGGGTGATCTACCACGCCAAGGAATACAACATCCGCGTGATGAACCTGAGCCTGGCGATGGATTCCACCGACAGCTGGCAGGACGACCCCCTGTGCACGGCCGCGCGCAGCGCGGTGGCTGTGGGCATCACGGTGGTCGCCGCCGCGGGCAATTTCGGCAAGAACCTCTTCGGCCAGGAGGTCTACGGCGCGGTCTCCTCGCCGGGCAACGACCCCAGCGTCATCACCGTGGGCTCGGCCAATTTCAAGACCGCGACGGTGCGCTCCGACGACATCGTCAACACCTTCAGCTCGCGCGGCCCGACCCGCGGCGGCCGCATCGATTCGACCGGCCTGCGCACGCCCGACAACCTGCTCAAGCCCGACTTGGTCGCCCCCGGCAACCTGATCATCGGCGCGGCGGCCACGCGCGTGGACCCCGCAAAACTGACCTGGAACAACCTGGCGACCCTGTTCTACGTCCCGCTGGTCAGCGCCACGGGCATCCAACAGACCTACCGCGAAACGCAGATGTACCTGTCGGGCACTTCGGTGGCCGCCCCGGCCGTCGCGGGCACGGCCGCGCTGCTGCTGCAGGCCAACCCCGGCCTGACCCCGGCGATGGTCAAGGCCCTGCTGCAGTACACCGCCCAGCCCATAGCCGGCGCCAACCTGCTGCAGCAAGGCGCGGGCCTGCTCAATATCCACGGCGCCGTGACCCTGGCCAAGGTGCTGCGCACCGACGTGAGCAGCGCCATCGCCGCCGGCACGATCAGCGCGGGCGCCTCCTTGCTCGCGTCGGGCAAGACGATGCCCGCCAGCCGCAGCTCGACCGTGGGCGGCACGACCTTCAACTGGTCTCGCATCGTATTTGCCGGGGGCAACCGGGTGGTCACCGGCGACGCGCTGTTCACCAAATTCCAGCCGATCTACAACCCGCGAGTCACCTGGGCGCGCAAGACCGTGCTCGAGCGCTACCCGGACTACTGGGACAGCAAGAAGATCTACGTGTACTGGTTCTGGGAGTACCCGCTGGTCAACCAGACCCTGCTGACCAGCGGCGTGGTGGACGCCACCGCATTGGCCGGCGCGAGCTCGCTGGTCGGCAAGACGGGCGTCTTCACGCCCACGGCCACGCTCTCGGGCTGGCTGCTCAGCGGCAGTGGCCTTGTCCTGAGTGAAGGCCTGGTGCTCAGCGAAGGTTTGGTGCTGAGTGAAGGCCTGGTGCTCAGCGAGGGCCTGGTGTTGAGCGAAGGCCTGGTGCTCAGCGAGGGTTTGGTGCTGAGTGAAGGCCTGGTATTGAGCGAAGGTCTGGTGCTCAGCGAAGGTCTCGTTTTCGGCGAGCCTTGATCCGGTGATTCGCCGGCGCCCGATGCGCCGGCGCGAGAGCCGACCCCCCCTTCGATCCTGCTCCGTGCGGGCCCCTCCGGCCCGTACGCCATCTCACCCAGAGAAACCGACATGACCCAGCGTCGTTCGATTTTCAAGCAACTCCTCACCGTGGCCGCCTGCGTGGCCACGCTGACGGCCGCCGTGCCCGCCCTGGCCCAAGCCACCAACCCCAAGATTGCCGCCGACCTGGCCAAGACCCTAGGCACCAACACGGCGCCCACCGTCACCTGGGCCAAGAGCCTGAGTGGCCAGCTCTACGTCAAGGTGCTGGTCGTGGCGTCGAGCAGCGACCCCACCCTCACCTCGCTGCGCCAGGCCATCCTGGCCCAGGGGGGCTCGGTCTTCTACAACTACGTGTCGGTGCGGGCGCTCTCGGCGATGGTGCCCGCCGCCAGCCTCAACACCCTGGCCGCGCGCAGCGACGTGCTGGCCATCGCCCCCAACCGGGTGGCGGCGCGCACCAAGGTCACGAAATCGAGCGACACGGTCACGACCATGAGCACCGCGGCCATGCCCACGCTGGCCCCGGCCGTCACGGCCACCGGCGCCGGCGTGGGCATCGCGGTCCTCGATTCCGGCATCGACTGGGATCACCGCCACATGAAGGACGAGGCGGGCAAGTCCCGCGTCGTTCGTGCCGTCGACTTCGTGAAGATGAGTGCCAGCTTCGCCGAGGGCGGCTGGAAGGTCGGCGTGGACATGAGCAGCACCCTCGGCGCGCTGTCTTCGGTGCTGGCTTCGCTGAGCTCGGGCACGGCCCAGACCAGCACGCTGCTCGCGCCGCACTCGACCTTGCCCGACCCCTATGGGCACGGCACGCATGTGGCTTCCATCGCCGCCGGCGCCGGCGCCTACCAGAGCCCCAACGCCAGCGGTGTGGCCCCGGGCGCCACGCTCTTCGACGTGCGCGTGCTGAATGAAAAGGGCGTGGGCAATATGGCCGACGTGCTGGCCGGCATCGACTGGGTGATCCAGCGCACGCGCACCAACAATATCCGCGTGATGAACCTGAGCCTGGCGGCGAACTCGACCGACTCGTTCCTCGTCGACCCGCTGGCGCGTGCCGCGCGCAGCGCCGTGGCCGCCGGCGTGGTGGTGGTGGCGGCGGCCGGCAACGCCGGCAAGAGCGCCACCGGGGCCGAGGTCTACGGCGCGGTCGGCTCGCCCGGCATCGAGCCTTCGGTGATCACCGTCGGCGCGGCCAACGGCAAGGGCACGGCGTGGCGCAGCGACGACGTGATGACCACTTTCAGCTCGCGCGGGCCGACGCGCGGCAGCATGCTGCTGCCCAGCGGCAGCCGCTGGACCGACAACGTGATCAAGCCCGACCTCGTGGCCCCGGGCAACCGCATCCTGGGGGCCGCCGGCAACCAGCAAAAGCTCGCCGCGCCTGCGGGCAACCTGCTCGCCACGCTGTACCCGGCGCTGATGCAGGATGCGCGGGCGCTGGGTGCGATGCAGCTGCTGGACCAGGAACTCATGCAGCTCAGCGGCACCTCGATGGCCGCGCCGGCGGTCGCCGGCGCCGCCGCGCTGCTGCTGCAGGTCAACCCGGGCCTCACGCCGCCGCTGGTCAAGGCCATCTTGCAGTACAGCGCCGTACCGCTGGCGGGAGCCAACCTGCTGCAACAAGGGGCCGGCCAGCTCAACGTGGAAGGCGCGCTGCGCCTGGCGCAGGCACTGCGCACGGACGTGGCCAGCGCGCTGGCTTCCGGCACGCTGAAAGCGGGCGGCAGCCTGCTCGCCGCGGGCAAGGCGCTGCCGCTGCCGATCTCGACGCTCGACGGGCAGACGCTCCACTGGGGCCGCATCGCCTTTGCCGGCGGCGGCCACCTGGTCGGCGGCGACGCGCTGTTCACCAGCTTCCAGCCGATCTACGACCCGGGGCTGACCTGGGTGCGCCAAGTGGCGCTGCGCAACACGGTGCAGTACGCGCCGGCCAGCACCTTCGTGGCTGCGAACACGGTGCCCACCGCGATCATCGAGACCAACGCCGCGGCGCAGGCCCTGCTCACCCCGCAGGTGGTATTGCTCGACGCCCTGGCCGGCGCCAACTCCGCGCCGCTGGCCAGCGGCGTATTCACGCCCACGGCCACCTTGGCCGGCCGCGCGGCGGCCGGTGGTGGCCGGGTGATGGGCGGCGGCTTCATCCTCAGCGAGGGCTTCATCCTGGCCGAAGGCCTGACGCTGGGGCAGCAGCGCCTGGTGGGCAGCGGCTTCATCCTCAGCGAGGGTTTCATCCTGAGTGAAGGCTTCATCCTCAGCGAGGGCCTCACCCTGGGCAGCGGGTTCATCCTCAGCGAGGGCTTCATTCTCAGCGAGGGTTTCATCCTGAGTGAAGGCTTCATCCTCAACGAATCGCTGGCCGACCCGCTGGGCGGGGTCGACGCCAGCCTGCTCGGCGACAAGTGAGCCCAGGCCCCGGGCTGGCGTCCGGGGCTTGAGTCCAGCACAGGCCTGCCGATAACAGGGCCATGAGCGCCCCACCCGACGCTGAGATGCCCATGGCCCCGACGCTGCCCGCAGGACTGTGGGCGCGTTTCGCGCGGCGGCACCTCTTCGACTACAACGCGGCGGCCACCCGCATCTGGTTGGGCTTGGTGGCTTCCGGGTCGCTGGCGGCAGCCTGGGCACTCGCGCAGCTCGCGGCGCTGCCCGCGGCGGCGCAGCTGCAGGTGGCTGCCGGCATCGCCTTCGTCGTGCTCGCAGCGCTCTTTCCGGTGCAGATCCCGCGCACCAAATATTCGATCGGTGTGGCCGACATTTTCGTATTTGCCATGTTGGGTCTGCATGGCGCGAGCGCGGCGGCGCTGGCCGCCGGGGCCGAAGGGCTGGTGGGCGTGTTGAGCACCTCCAAGCGGCTGACCAGCCGTCTGGGTACGCCGGCGACGGCGACCCTGGCGATGGCACTGTCCGGGCTGGGCTTCGAAGCCGCCTCGCGTGCGCTCGAGACCGCCGGTGTGCCGGCCGGCGTCGCCACGATGGCGGCCTTGTGCGCGCTGGCGCTGGCCTACTTCGCCGCCAGCACGCTGCCGCTGCTGGCCCTGGTGGCGGCCAAGAGTGGCCAGCGTCTGTCCTTGCGCGACTGGATCCAGGGCTACGGCTGGGTGGGCACCATCTACTTGCTCTCGGCCGCGGTCGCCGGCCTGCTGGTGATCAATGCCCGCCACTTCGGCCCGGCCATGATCGTGGTGGCGGGCACGGTGGCGGCCGCGGGCGTGGCCCTGGTGCGAGTCTCGCTGCGCCGCCACGAGGCCGACCTGCAGGCGCAGGAGGCGCGCGTGGCCGAGGCCGAGAACGAGGCGGCGTTGAACCAGAAGCGCTTCACTGCCGCGTTCACGCACGCCGCCATCGGCATGGCCATCGTTCGCCACGACGGCAGCATCCACCAGGTCAACCAGGCGCTGTGCGCGTTGCTGGGGCGTGCCGACCCCGAGCTCCTGGGCCGGCCCTTCGCCGATCTGCTGCACCCCGGGGACGCCGCGCTGTTCAGTCGCCGTGCCGAGGCCGTGGCCGGCGGCGCGGGCGAGGCCTTCTCGACCGAGCTGCGCTGCTGCGATGCGACCGGCCAGGGGATCTGGGTCTCGCTGCACTGCGGTCGGTTCATCGACCCGGCCGACGAGCGCGGCGGCCTGATCTACCAGTTGCACGACATCACCTCGCGCCGGTTGGCCGAGGACGAGCTGCACCACATCGCGTACCACGACGATCTCACCGACCTGGCCAACCGCAACTATTTCCACGAGCGCCTCGGCCTGGCCGTGGCCGACGCCCGCGGCGATCCGGCACGGCGCTTTGCGGTGCTGTTCCTGGACCTCGACCGCTTCAAGGTGGTCAACGACAGCCTGGGCCACGCCGCGGGCAACATGCTGCTGCGCCAGGTGGCACGCCGGCTCAGCGACGGCGTGCGCCCGGGCGACCTGGTGGCCCGCCTGGGGGGTGACGAATTCGCCGTGCTGCTGGAGCAGGTGCAGGAGGGCGATGGTGCCCTGGCCCTGGCGCAGCGGCTGCTCGTCGCGCTGTCGGCGCCGATGACGATCAACGGCACCGAGGTCCTGCCCGGGGCCAGCATCGGCATCACCCTGAGCGACATCGGCGAGCGCACGGTCGACGAGGTGCTGCGCGATGCCGACCTGGCGATGTATGCCGCCAAGGCCGGCGGCCGCCAGCGCGTGGCGCTGTTCGACGCCAGCATGCACGAGCGCATCGCCGAGAAACTCAAGCTCGAGGGCGACCTGCGCCGCGCCATCGGCGAGGGCCAGCTGTCCTTGGTGTACCAGCCGCTGTTCGCCCTGGAGCCGCGCCGGCTGGTCGGCTTCGAGGCCCTGGCGCGCTGGATGCATCCGGAGCGAGGGCCGGTCAGCCCGGAGGTCTTCATCACTCTGGCCGAAGAGAGCGGGCACATCGAGGCGCTCACCGCCTGGGTCGTCGACCAGGGGGCCGGCCAGCTCGTGCAGTGGCATGCCAGCCACCCCGAGATGGCCCACCTGTGCATGCATATCAATATCTCGGGCCGCGACCTGACGAGCAGCGAGCTCGTGCCGCAGGTGCGCGCGGCGTTGCGCAAGCATGGGCTGGCGCCACAACGGCTCACGCTGGAGATCACCGAGACCACGCTGATGGGCAAGCTGGAACGGGTGCTGGATACGCTGCAGGCGCTGAGGATGCTGGGCGTGAAATTCAGCATCGACGACTTCGGCACCGGCTATTCGTCGCTGGCCTACCTGAGCCGGCTGCCCATCGACAGCCTGAAGATCGATCGCTCCTTCGTGCGCCGCCTGGACGAACAGCCGCAGAACGTCGAGATCGTGCGCGCGGTGCACACGCTGGGCGGCTCCCTGGGCAAGGCCATCATCGCCGAGGGCATAGAGACCGTCGAGGAGCTCGCCATGCTCAAGGAGATCGGCGTGCAGTTCGGCCAGGGCTATCTGCTGTCGCGCCCGCTGCGCGCCGACCAGGTGCCGGCGCTGTTAGAGGCCGAAGCCGCCGAGCGCGCCGGCGAGTCCCCGCCACAGGAAGTCGTCCAGAAAGTGCCGGTCCCTGTCCCCGTGCGCCCTGACAGCGCCCGCCCGCCGCTGGCGGTGAGCCTGCCTTCCCGCCCGCCAAAGAAGCTTGGCGAGCGGTCCAGAGCGTCGCTCGCCACGGACTGGACCCGGCTATGAACACCCTGCACGACCACAGCCGCAAGACCGGCGTCGACGGCATCGCCCTCGATATCGCCACCCCGGCGACGCTGTCTCGCTGGAGCTCGGTGCAGCATGCGCTGCTGCCCGACTACAACCGCAAGGCCTCGGTCTACTGGTGGACGGTGGTGCTGTTGGGTCTGGCCTGCGCCCTGGTCTCGTGCGTGCTGCTGGCGGGGTTGTCGCCGCAGGCCTGGTGGCAGACCGCGGTGGGCACGGCCGTGGCCATGATCGCGGGCTTCTTCCCGGTGCGCGTGCGGCGCTCGAAGAATTCATTCGCCGCGGGCGAAATCTTCATCTTCCTGCTCTTGCTGATCCACGGCCCGGCGGCCGCGACGCTGGCGGCGGCGGGCGAGGCCGCGGTGGGCTCCTGGCGCACCTCCAAGCGCTGGAGCAGCCGCATCGTCAGCCCGGCGATGGCCGCGCTGGCGATGTTCCCGGCCGCCTCATTGCTCACGTGGGTGCTGCCGCGCGCGTCGGCCAACGCCGGCGTGCTGCTCCTGGCCACGATCGCCTTCGCGCTGGTCTACTTCCTCTTCAATACGCTGCTCGTTTCGGCCGTGCCGCGCCTCAAGCGCAACGAGCCGCTGCAGTGGTCGGACCTGTTCGGCATCTTCGGCTGGGTCGGCATCACCTATGCCGGCAGTGCCGCCGTATCGGCGCTGCTGTACCTCACCTACCGCCAGTCGGGTGTCGGTGTGCTGGCCGCGATGGTGCCTTTGCTGGCCATGATGCTGGCCACGCTGCACTATTTCTTCCGCCAGCAGGAGGCCGCCGAGGCCGTGCGCCAGGCGGGCGCCGAGGCGCTCGGCCGCGAGGCCGAACTCGCCGCACGCCATGTGCGCGAGCTCGAGGCCAGCGAGCGGCGCTTCCACAGCGCCTTCACCCATGCCTCCATCGGCATGGCGCTGCTGTCCTTCGAGGGCCACATCCTGCAGGCCAACCCGGCGTTGCGCGCGCTGCTGGGGCGCAGCGGCGAAGAGCTCGTCGCGCACCGCTTCCACGAGATGGTGCATGAGGAAGATCGGGACCTGCTCAAGGAAAAGCTCGGGCTGGTGAACGGCAACGAGTTCGAGGGTTTCGCGCTCGAGATGCGCTGCCGCGATGCCCACGGCGAGTCGGTCTGGGTGGACACGCATTGCAGTTTTTTCAGCGAGCCCGGTGCCAGCGCGCCGTGCCTGATCCTGCAGGTTCAGGACATCACCGCGCGGCGCAGGGCCGAGGCCGGCTTGCACCATATCGCCTTCCACGACAGCCTCACCGGGCTGCCCAACCGGCGCCGCTTCCACGACCTGCTCAGCGAGACCATGCGGCGCGCGGTGGACGACCCGCAGGACGCCTTCGCGGTGATGTTCCTGGACTTCGACCGCTTCAAGCTCATCAACGACAGCCTGGGCCACAGCGCCGGTGACGAGTTCCTGGTGCAGGTCTCGCGCCGCATCCGCGACTGCCTGCGCCCGCACGATGTCGTGGCCCGGCTGGGCGGCGACGAGTTCGCCGTGCTCGTGGGGCATCTGGAACACGAGCGCGCCGCGGTCTCCCTGGCCGAGCGGCTGATGGAGGCGCTGCGCCGGCCTTTCGTGGTCAGCGGTACCGAGCTGATGACCAGCGCCAGCATTGGCATCACCTTCAGCGCGCTGGGCTACACCTGCTGCGACGATGTGCTGCGCGATGCCGATATCGCGATGTACAAGGCCAAGGGCGCGGGCAAGGCGCGCTACGCCCTGTTCGACGCCAGCCTGCACACCGAGGTGGCCAACCGCCTGCGCCTGGAAGGCGACCTGCGCCGCGCCATCGACGAGGGCCGGCTCTCCGTCATGTACCAGCCGGTATTCGAGCTCGCCGGCTCGCGGCTCAGCGGCTTCGAAGCGCTGGTGCGCTGGCAGCACGCGAGCGACGGCGCCATCAGCCCGACGGCCTTCCTGCCCATCGCCGAGGAAGCCGGGCTGATGCAGCGCCTGACCGACTTCGTGATGCACTGCGCCTGCCACCAGCTGCGCGAGTGGCAGCGGCTGGACCCGGCGCATGCCGGGCTGACGATGAATGTCAATGTCTCCGGCTTCGACATCGCGCACCCGGCCTTCGTGGCCCGCGTCACACGCGCCATCGTCGAGTCGGGCTTGCAGCCGCATCACCTGTGCATCGAGCTCACCGAGAACATCCTGATGTCGCGGCTGGAGGGCGCGCTGCCGGTGCTGGGCGAGCTGCGCCGCCTGGGCGTGACGCTGGCCATCGACGACTTCGGCACCGGCTATTCGTCGCTCAGCCACCTCTCCACCTTGCCGCTGGACTGCCTGAAGATCGACCGCTCGTTCGTCGCCCGGCTGGAGAACGGCTCCAAGGAAGCCGCCGTGGTGCGCGCCATCGTGCTGCTGGGCAGCTCGCTGGGCAAGGCGGTGGTGGCCGAAGGCATAGAAACCCTCGCCCAGCTCGAACAGCTGCGCGAAATGGGCTGCCGCTTCGGGCAAGGTTTCCTGCTGGCGCGCCCGCTGGCGCCGCAGGATGTGCCTTCACTGTGGCGTGGCCCACGCGAGCGGATGCCCGGCATTGCCCCGCTGGTGGCGCCGGAGACCCGCCCGGCCCTCCTGCACTGAAGCGGCCGCAGGGCCGCCCGAGGAGGGCGACGCCCCCTCCGGGGGGCAGCGAGCGAAGCGATCTTGGGGGTGTCAGGCCCGCCCCGATCGGGCCAGCCGCTTGCCCTGGTTCCACCACACCAGGGCGGCCAGCAACAAGGCGGGCAGGTAGAACCAGTGCGGGTTGGGGCGGTCGGTGCGCACCTTCAGGGTCTGCACGTTCCAGCCCTGTTCGAAGCCGCTCTTCTGCGCCCGGCTGCCGAACTTGACCTGAGCGATCTGCGTCTGGCCGCCCAGCGTGACCAGCGTGAGCCCGGCCTCGGCCAGGCGCTTGCGGCCGTCCACCGCGCCCTGCGCCGGCCGGTCGGCCAGACGCACGGCCACGGTCTTGCCGATCTCCTTGCCCTCGATGGTGCTGCCGGCGATGACCATCACCAGGCGGCCGCCGTCGGGCGCGTCGCGCGCGATATCCACCGCCTGGCTGGCCGGCACGTCACGGTACTCGGGCGCGATGAAGTCCATCAGGTAGTCGGGGCGGAACAGCAGGGCCACCGCCACGCACAGCACCAGGGTCTCCCACCAGCGTGTCTGGACCCGGAACCAGTTCATCGTCACGGCCGCGAAGAGCAGCATCGCCACCGTGCAGCCCACGATCACCGTCAGGAGCTCGAACGTGGTGTCGATCTCCAGCAGCAGCAACTGCGGGTTGAAGATCCAGATGAAGGGCAGGATCACCGTACGCAGCGCATAGACGCTGCCCTGGATGCCGGTCTGGATCGGGTCCTCCCCCGAGATCGCCGCGGCGGCGAAGGTAGCCAGCCCCACCGGTGGTGTGATGTCGCCCATGATCCCGTAATAGAAGACGAACAGATGCACCCCGATCAAGGGGATGATCATCCCGCTCTGCGCACCGAGCTCCACCACCACCGGCGCCATCAGCGTGGCCACCAGCACATAGTTGGCGGTGGTCGGCACGCCCATGCCCAGGATCAGGCAGACGAAGGCGATGAAGAGCAGCATCGCCATGACGTTGCCGCCGGAGACGAACTCGACGAACTCGGTCATGCGCAGGCCCAGGCCGGTGAGCGTGATGCCGCCGACGATGATGCCGGCGGTGGCCGTGGCCACGCCGATGCCGATCATGTTGCGCGAGCCGTCGGTCAGGCCATGGATGACCTCGCGGGCGCCCTGCAGCCAGGCGCCGGCGCCGCGGGTGCCACGCAGCAGCGCGATCAACGGGCGTTGCGTGAGCATCAGGAAGATCAGCAACGCGATGGCCCAGAAGGCCGACAACGACGGCGACATCTCCTCGACCATCAAACACCAGATGAGCATGCCGACGGGCAGCAGGAAGTGCAGCCCGGCGCGCACCGTGGGCCAGGTGTCCAGTGCGCGCGGGTTTTGGATGTCGATGTCGTCGGGCAGGTCCGGGCTGCGTGCGGCCTGGTGGATGCTGATGCCGTACAGCGCCAGCACCACGGCGGCGATGGCCCAGGGGGCGGCCTCGCCTAGCGAGGCCTTGATGGCCGCCAGCAGGTAGTACAGCGCGCACACCACCACCGCGCTGCCCGACAGGCCCAAGGCGAAGCGCTGGGCCACTTCGCCCCAGCTGCGCGCGGTGCGCTGGATGATCGGCTGCATGCCGAGTTTCAGCGCTTCCAGGTGCACGATATAGAGCAGGCCGATATAGCTCAGCGAGGCCGGCAGGATCGCGTTCTTCACGATCTCGGCGTAGGGGATGCCCACGTACTCGACCATCAGGAAGGCCGCCGCACCCATCACCGGCGGCATGATCTGGCCGTTGACCGAGCTCATGGTTTCGATGGCGCCGGCCTTCACGCCGCCGTAGCCGGCCTTCTTCATCAGCGGGATGGTGAAGATCCCGCCCGAAACCACGTTGCTCACCGACGAGCCGGAAATCATGCCGTTGAGCGCCGAGGACACCACGGCCACCTTGGCCGGGCCGCCGCGCAGGTGGCCCAGCGCCGCAAAGCTGACCTGCATCATGTAGTTGCCGCCGCCGGCGCGGTCGAGCAAGGTGCCGAACAGGACGTAGACGAAGATCGTGCCGGTGGACACGCCCAGGGCGATGCCGTAGACGCCTTCGGTGGTGAGCCACAGGTGCGAGAGCAGCCGGTTCAGCGAGGCACCCCGGTGCGAAAGCACCTCGGGCATGTAGGGGCCGAGCATGGCGTAGCCGATGAAGATGCAGGCCAGCGCGGCCATCGGCCAGCCCACCGCACGCCGCGTGGCCTCGAGCAACAGCACCAGGCCGACCGTGGACACCGCGATGTCCATGGTCGTGGGCTGGCCCGGGCGCTCGGCGAGCTGGGCGTAGAAGAGCAGCAGGTAGGCGCCGGCGAAGGCGCCCGCCGCGGCCATCACCCAGTCGAGCGCCGGGACGTAGGCGCGCGGCGAACGCTTCTTGAACGCTGGCCAGGCCGTGAACGCGAGAAAGAGCGCGAAACCCAGGTGCAGCGCACGCGCCTCGGTGTCGTTGAGGATGCCGATGCCGAAGGTGAAGGGCAGCGGCGAGGCATACCAGAGCTGGAACAGCGCCCAGGCCAGCGAGACCGTGAAGATGATGCCGGCCGTCACGCCGGTGGGCTTGCGCCCGCCGGTATCGACATCGGCGACCAGTCTTTGCAGGGCTTCGGGGGCTTTTTCGATATCGGTGGCCATGCGCGGCGTCCTTGGGCGATGGAATCAAAAAAAGGGGCGAAGACCCGCTTCGCCCCTGTCATTGCGGGAACCGGGCGGGCTTACTTGACCCAGCCCTTTTCCTTGTAGTACTTCAGCGCGCCTTCGTGCAGCGGCGCCGACAGGCCGTCCTTGACCATGTTCTCCGGCTTCAGATGGGACAGCGCCGGGTGCAGCTTCTTGAACTCCTCGAAGTTGTCGAAGACCGCCTTCACCGTCTGGTAGACCGTCTCGGCCGGCACCTTGCTGGAGGCCACCACCGTGGCCAGCACGCCGTAGGTCTGGGTGGGGTTCGGGTTGTTCGGGTACAGACCGCCGGGGATCGTGGCCTTGGCGTAGTAAGGCTTGTCGGCCACCAGCTTGTCCACCGCCGGGCCGCTGAGCCCGACGAGCTGCGCGCCGCAGGTGGTGGTGGGGTCCTGGATATTGGCGCTGGGGTGGCCGACGGCATAGAAGAAGCCGTCGATCTTGCCGTCGCACAGCGCGGGGCCATGCTCGTCGGCCTTCAGCTCGGAGGCCAGGGAGAAGTCCTTCATCGTCCAGCCCATCGCCGCGAGCAGCTCTTCCATCGACGAGCGCGTGCCCGAACCCGGGTTGCCGACGTTGAAGCGCTTGCCCTTGAATTCGGTGAAGCTCTTCACGCCGGCTTCCTTGCGCGCCAGCACGGTGAAGGGCTCGGGGTGCACCGAGAACACCGCGCGCAGGTCAGCGAAGGCGCCGTCCTTGTACTGGGCCACGCCCTTGGCGGCGTTGAACTGCACGTCGCTCTGCGCGAAGCCCAGGTCGAGCTCGCCGGCCTTGATGGTGTTGATATTGAAGACCGAGCCGCCGGTCGATTCCACCGAGCAGCGGATGCCGTGTTTGGCGCGGTCCTTGTTGACCAGGCGGCAGATCGCGCCGCCGGCGGCGTAGTAGACGCCGGTCACGCCCCCGGTGCCTATGGTCATGAATTTCTGCTGTGCCAGGGCCGGGGTGGAGGGCAGGGCCAGCGCCAGGGCGGCGGCGGCCAACGACAGGCGGAAGTTGGTCTTGAGGGTCATGACGGTGTGGCTCCGGTTGGGGTAAACGCGAACGATACGTCGTGTGCAGGGACTAGGCGATGTGGGTTTCCCGCATTCAAAGCGCCGCCCGCACGGCCCGCGCGAGGCGCTCGACGATGCAGTCCAGGTCGCTCTCGGTGGCGATGAAAGGCGGGGCCAGCAATATATGGTCGCCGCGCACGCCGTCGATCGTGCCGCCCATCGGGTAGACCATCAGGCCCTGCGCCATCGCCGCGGCCTTGATCTTCGCGTGCAGCTTGAGCGCGGGGGCCAAGGGCTCCTTGGTGGCGCGGTCGCGCACCAGCTCGATCGCCTGGAACAGGCCGCGGCCGCGAATGTCGCCGACCTGCGGGTGCTCGCCGAAGGTGGCCACCAGCCGCTCGCGCAGGCCGTGGCCCAGGCGCTGCACCTGCTCCAGCAGGCCGTCGCGGGCGATCACCTGCTGCACTGCCAGCGCCGCCGCGCAGGCCACCGGGTGGCCGAGGTAGGTGTGGCCATGCTGGAACAGGCCGCTGCCCCGCGCGAAGGCGTCGACGATGCGGCCCTGCGCGAGCACGGCGCCGATGGGCTGGTAGCCCCCGCCCAGGCCCTTGGCGATGACCAGCAGGTCGGGTACCACGCCCTCGGCTTCGCAGGCGTGCAGCGTGCCGCAGCGGCCCATGCCGCACATCACTTCGTCGAGGATGAGCAGGATGCCGTGGCGCGTGCAGAGCTCGCGCACGCCCTGCAGGTAGCCCGGCACCGGGGTCAGCGCGCCGGCCGTCGCACCGCCCACCGTCTCGGCGACGAAGGCGATGACGTTCTCGCCGCCCAGCGTGTCGATGGCTGCCGCGAGCTCGGCGACCAGCCGCTGGCCGTACTGCTCGGCGGTTTCGCCCTCGGCGCGGCCGCGGTATTCATAGCAGGCCGAGACATGCGTCACCGGGATCAGCAGCGGCGCGAACTGGCGCCGCCGCCATTCGTTGCCGCCGACCGCCAGCGCGCCCAGGGTGTTGCCGTGGTAGCTCTGGCGCCGGGCGATGAAGTGTTGGCGTTGCGGCTGGCCGATCTCGACGAAATACTGGCGCGCCATCTTCAGCGCCGCCTCCACCGCTTCGGAGCCGCCGGAAACGAAGTACGCATGGCTGGTGCCCGCCGGCGCCGAACGCACCAGCGTGTCGGCCAGCTGCTCGGCCGCTTCGGTGGTGAAGAAGCTGGTGTGCGCGTAGGCCAGGCGGTCGATCTGGGCGTGCATCGCGGCGAGCACGTCCGGGTGGCCGTGGCCGAGGCAGGAAACGGCGGCGCCGCCGCAGGCGTCGATGTACTCGCGCCCGGCGCTGTCGGTGATGACCATGCCGCGGCCGCTGGTGGCGACGGGCAGCGTGTGGTGGATCTGGCGGTGCAGGATGTGGGTCATCAGTCAACCTCCGTGCTTTGCACTGCGGTATTCGCCTTGGGAACGGCCCGGCGGCTCATCAGGCAACCTCCGTGCTTCGCACTGCGGTATTCGCCTTGGGAACGGCCCGGCGGCTCATCAGGCAATCTCCCCGTATTGGAAGGGCATCGAGTTGCCGCGGTGCAGGGTTGTCCACGGGGCTTGGTTGTGGACA
>JAUXRG010000043.1 GCA_030681795.1 Rubrivivax sp. | reverse complement strand
GAAGATCATCCGCCGCGCGACAAAGTTTTTCAGCGGCGGGCACAGTTCCAGCGCCAGCAAGCCGAGTCCGCGCGCGTGGCGAACCGGCGCGATGTCGTTGGAAAACACCCGCTCAAGAAAATCGGTGAAGCCGACGCCGCCCAGTACATCGACGCGGCGGCCACGCGCATAGGTACGCAGCATGGCTGCGTTGCCCAACGCAGCGGGCGCAGTGTCACCACACAAACTCGCCAGTTCGCAGGCATCGCGCAACCCGATGTTGAACCCTTGCCCCGACACCGGATGCAGGGTCTGCGCGGCTTTGCCGATGCGCACCACGCGGTCGGCGGCTGTGCTGCCGACATAGGCCAGTTTCAGCGGGAATGTTTTGCGCGGGGTGGCGGAAACAAACTGTCCCTGGCGTCCGCCAAAATGGCGGTACAGCGCAGCCAGAAATTCAGCGTCACCCATCGTGGCAATGCGTTCAGCGTCGGCATGGCTCGCAGTCCATACCAGCGCGTAGCGGTCGCCTTTCGGCAGCAGTGCCGCCGGGCCTTCCGGAGTAAACCGTTCATAAGCCTGATTCGCGTTCGGCAGTTCGGTTTGCACTTCGCACACCACCGCCATCTGTTCGTAGTCGCGTTGCAGTTTGGGCTCGGGTGCCGCACTGGCTGATAGGCCGCGCCCGCCGTCTGCCACCACCACCAGCGGTGCCGCAAAGCAGCGGCCATCGTCGGTATGCAACGTGGCCGCGGCGGCATCCGATTCAATGCGGGTTACGGCCACGCCGTATTCGACCGCAATGCGGGCATCGGCCAGCACCTGCTTCAATGCGGCGGTCAGCGTGGCGTAAGGCAGCACGTAACCCAGCGCCGGCACGTTGACGTCCTCTGCCGACAGCCGCGCCACCCCGAGCGCACCGCGCTGCGAGATATGGATGCGGGTGATCGGCGTCACGCCTTGCAGCCGGCTCCACACGCCGAGCCGCTCAAGAATAAGCTGCGAACCATGCGACAACGCCAGGGTGCGGCTGTCGGCGCGCGCATCTTCGAACTGCGCCTCGAGCACACGGGGCGCGATGCCCTGCTGCTGCAGCGCCAGCGCACACACCGCGCCGACCGGCCCCGCGCCGACGATGAGCGCATCAGGCATTGCGCTGTTTTCATTGGGCGTGGCGCTACTCACCACGCATCCAGTCCTCGATCTCCGCCACGGTTTTCGGCGGCGTGGTCAACACCTCGCAACCGGTTTCTGTCACTGCTACATCGTCCTCGATGCGGATGCCGATGTTCCAGAAGGCTTCGGGCACGTCGTCCGCCGGACGGATGTACAGGCCGGGTTCAACCGTCAGCGTCATGCCCGGCACCAGCGCCCGCCATTCGCCGTGCAGCTTGTATTCGCCGGCGTCGTGCACGTCCATGCCCAGCCAGTGGCCGGTGCGGTGCATGTAGAAGCGGCTGTAGGCATTCGACTCGATCAGGCCGTCGACCTCGCCGCGAAGCAGGCCGAGGTCGACCATACCCTGCGTCAGCACGCGCACTGCCGCCTCGTGCGGCGCGTTCCAGTGACTGCCCGGACGCACCTCGCCGATCGCCGCCGCCTGCGCCGCCAGCACCAGTTCGTAGGCCTCCTTCTGCGCCGCCGAAAAGCGGCCATTCACCGGGAAGGTGCGGGTGATGTC
>JAUXRG010000034.1 GCA_030681795.1 Rubrivivax sp. | reverse complement strand
CCCGAGTCCCCATGGACTGCACGCCGCTTCCGGCCACCGGCCCACCCATCCGACCCGCACCGCGAACCCCGCGCAAGAAGCTGTGGTCAACGGAGTGCCCTGCAGGTGGCTTTCTTGTCTAACAGAACAGTATTGCGGCCTGAACACCCTTCGGACGGGTCAGCGGGTCCTACTGACGCTGGACCACCATCCTGACTTCAGCGTGGTCCGAACCTACGATCCGCAGAACTGACTCTGGGAGGCCGCGGCCTCCCGCAATCGAGCTGATGCTGATCGATGCATCCCCCGCGGACATGGCCCGCCGGGGCTGATGTCTGATCGAACGGTGCCGCACGGGCTGCGCCCGCCAATTGAGGTGAGCATGTCATGATGCCATCGCGCGGGTAAACCCTATACTGATGGAACCATCGTGGACCTTCGTCCGCTTCGAAGGAGTTCACTTGTTCGATCGCCTTCCAGCGTCCCGTGGCCACGTGACCGCGCACGGCAGGGACCGTCGTTGCTGACGACCACGGCGCGCGAAGCCAGCGCAGTGCGATCCGATCCTTCAGCCGGCACGATCGCCGTCTGGTGGCGAGGCCTGCGCAAACCGTCTCGCCGGATCAGCCTTGCGCTGCAAGGCGGCGGCGCGCACGGCGCTTTCACCTGGGGCGTCCTGGACGCATTGCTGGAGGATCCGCGGGTTCAGTTCGAAGGACTCAGCGGCAGCAGTGCCGGCGCCATGAACGCTGTGGTCCTCGCGAACGGTTGGATGAACGGTGGGCGCGACGGTGCTCGCCAAGCATTGCACGATTTCTGGACAGCCGTTGGCAGGCAGATGCCGATCGGCATGGTGACCCAGGGAGAGGGCGATGCGATCAGCCTGTCACCGGCCAGCAAGCTGCTGGCGAACTGGGCCGGATACTTTTCGCCGTCGCAGCTCAACCCATTTGACCTCAATCCCCTGCGCGATCTGATCGCAGGCCAGATCGACTTCAAACGGCTGCGCGCAGCATGTCCGTTCAAGCTCTTTGTCGGCGCCACGCAGGCCAACACCGGGAAGCTGCGCGTGTTTCGTGAGAGCGAACTCACGCTGGACATGTTGCTCGCCTCCGCCTGCCTGCCCAAGATCCATCACGCGGTGGAAATCAACGGCGAGCCCTACTGGGATGGCGGCTATTCCGCGAATCCTGCGGTCTTCCCGCTTTTCTACGACTGCGACTCGAGCGACGTGCTGCTCGTGCTGTTGAGCCCCCTGCAGCGTGAAGTCACGCCCCGCACGGTCGAGGAGATCGAGGCCCGCATCGTGGAACTCGCGTTCAGCGCGCATTTCATGCGGGAGATGCGGATGTTCTCTCAGGCTGTCGACTACGCGAGTCCAGGCTTCCTCACGATGGGCCGGCTGGAGCGACGCCTGCAGAAGATGCGGTTCCACATGATCGATTCCAGCCAACTGGCCAGCCTACAGCGCACCGACACCAAGCTGCTGGCGCACCCCCCGTTCCTCGAACGGCTTCGCGAGCAGGGTCACGCCCGAGCCACGGCCTGGCTTGCCGAACACTTCGATGGTGTTGGGCACCAATCTACCGTGGACGTCAAGAAGTGGTTTGCCTGACCGTTCCGTCAGCTTTGCATCAGCCCCGCTCGATGGCCAAAGCGATGCTGGAAAGCTTGGCCTTGTGCTTTGCCGCGGTCGCCGCGGAAGCTACCTGGTCGTGCCGAGCAGAGGCATCGGGGCGTACCGGCACAGTCCGATCGAGAGCGTGGTGCACTTCTGAACGGCTCGGGTTCACAATGCCCGGGTGATCAGCGAAGAAGTTCCGGCCTTCCAGCCCTTGACCGGCATCTACGAGCCGTCGGCTATACAACAACTGCCGGGCGGGCGTCTTCTCGTGGTGGAGGACGAGAAGAACCACCCGTTGAGTCTGGTCACCATCGGCGCCGATGGCGGCGTCGACAGCACGGCGCTCACTGCCGGACTGTTTCACCCTGACGACGCGACATGCCGTGCTGGCGGCAGCAGCCCAGGTACGGAACGTCAAAGCCAGCGGTGGACTCAATATTGAAGCCCTGGAAATCAGCCCCGACCAGAAGCGACTGTTGATTGGTTTCCGTAGCCCGTTGCGCGACGGTCGAGCGCTCATCGCCAGTGTCGAAAACTCCGCTGCAATCTTCGAATCGGATGAAGCCCCGCGGATTGCTGCATTGCTTGACGAACTGGATCTTGGCGGCCACGGCATCCGTGGTTTGTCTTACGTTCCCGCCATGGGCGCGTATCTGGTGATTGGAGGCCCGGCTTCACGCGAACCGGCCAACTCTGACCTCTGGCGCTGGAGCGGCGAGCAAGGTGCGCCAGCGCGCCGTGTGACGGTTCCCGGCTTGCGCACCTTTGAGAAGGCTGAAGGGGTGAGCCCGGCCGTCGTCGGCGGCATGGAGCGAATCGTCATCGTCATCGACGACGGGAACAGGGATGCCGGACGCTTTGCCAGCTATCTTCTGCTCGACCCGTCTCAACTGCACGACGCAGCTTGATCGATCCACAGCACTGGCGTGTACTCGCTTCGAGAGCCGAATTGCGACTGCCGTGGCCGACGCCATCGACCCCACTCCAGAAGTACAGCGTCACGAATTGGATGGCTGAAAGCCGTCATTCGAAATGTCGTCTGCTGCATGGGGCGCGCGTCGTCGTCGCTCGCCTGCGTGACGATGCGGCTGATGTGGCGCTGGGTCGAGAGCTTCAGCGCGGTCGGGGCCGGGCATCGAAGGTCATGCACCAGTACGACCTCCACGGGGTGTCACCAAGCTTTCATGCGTTCTCCGAATACTGCTACGTCGCAGTCATTCTGGAGCCGCCGTGCCGCAACGTTTCGCCGTTCATCCCATTCTGTCGCCCGTCGTTCTGGCTTCTCTTCTGGCTCTGCAGGCCTGTGGCGGCACCGACGACGCGAGTGCGCCCGCGGTGGCGGAGGGCACGCGGACTACGGTCGCGCTTCTCGAGACGACCGACCTGCACAGCAACGTGCAGAGCTACGACTATTTCAAGCTCGCCGAGGACAAGTCGCTCGGGTTCGAACGCATTGCCGCGCTGATCAAGGCGGCCCGCACCGAGTTTCCGAACAGCGTGCTGCTCGACAACGGCGACACGATCCAGGGTACCGCGCTCGCGGACTACCAGGCCCTCGTCAACCCGATCGCCTGCGACCAGACGCTGGCGATGTACAAGGTGATGAGCGCAATCGGCTACGACGGTGGTGGCATCGGCAACCACGAGTTCAACTACGGCCTGCCCTACCTGAACCAGGTGACCGGCAGTCAATTCGTCGTCGACGGCGTGACGTCGGCTACGCGCTGCGCGGGACCGACGTTCCCGCAGGTGCTGGCGAACCTCACGAGCCTGAAGAGCGGCAACACGCTGTTCAGCCCCTACCAGATTCTCACGAGAACCCTATCGGCCAAGAAGGCCGACGGCACGGTGGTGCAGGTGCCGGTGCGGATCGGCATCATCGGCTTCACGCCGCCCACCATCATGGCCTGGGACAAGCGCTGGCTGGACGGCAAGGTCTCCACACAGGGTCTCGTCGAGACGGCGCAGAAGTATGTGCCGGAGATGCGGGCAAAGGGCGCAGACTTGGTCGTCGCCATTTCGCACGGCGGCCTGGACAATTCGCCCTACATGCCCGACATGGAGAACGGCAACTGGCACCTCTCCAAGGTCGCCGGCATCGATGCGATGCTGATCGGCCACTCGCATCAGATATTTCCGAACGCCAACAGCACCGTGCCGCAGTTCAACCTGCCCGGCGTCGACAAGGCCAAGGGCACGGTCAACGGCGTGCCGACCGTGATGGCCAACTTCTGGGGCAAGCACCTCGGCGTGATCAAGCTCGAGCTCGCCTACGCCGGCGGCAAGTGGAGCGTCGACACCAGCAAGACCGTCGTCGAGGCGCGCTCGACGCAGAACATGGACAAGAGCTACGTCGACCCCGATCCGAGCGTGGCGACCGCGATCACCGCCGAGCACGCCGCGACCATTGCGTACGTGAAGACGCCAATTGGCAGCACCGACTTCCGAATGAGCAGCTACTTTGCGGACGTCGGTGACGTTTCCGCGATCCAGATCGTCAACGAGGCGCAGGCACAGTACGTCGCGAACTACGTCGCAGCAAACCTGCCGCAGTACAAGTCGCTGCCGGTGCTCTCGGTGAGCGCTCCATTCAAGAGCGGGTTCGGTGGCGGCAATGACTTCACCGATGTCGCGCAGGGCAACGTCGCGATCAACAACGCGGCCGATCTCTACCTGTACCCGAACACCATCTATGCGGTGAAGGTCAAGGGCAGTGACATCCAGGCCTGGCTCGAGACTGCGGCGAAGCGCTTCAACCAAATTGACCCGACCAAACCGACGGACCAGGCGCTGGTCGGCAGCTTCCCTGGCTACAACTTCGACATCTTCACGTCCACCGACCTGAGCTACGAGATCGATGTGACGCAGCCGGTCGGGAGCCGCATCCGAAGCCTGAGCTACAAGGGCGCGCCGATCGAAATAAACGCGGAGTTCATCGTCGCGACGAACAATTACCGCGCCAGTGGCGGTGGCGGCTTTCCGGGTCTGGACGGGAGCAAGACGATCTACGCCTCGCCCGACGCGAACCGCGACGTGCTGATCGCCTACATCAAGGCCGCAAAGAACCTTACGCGGGTGGCGGACGGCTCGGCCCGGAGCTGGCACTTCACCAAGGTCGCGACTGCCGGGCGGGTGACGTTCAAGTCCGCTCCCGGCCAGCTCGCGCTGGCGCAGAGTGTGGGACTGACCAATGTGTCGGTGGTGAACGCGGACGACGGCAGCGGCAAGCTGCTGGCCGACTACGCGATCGATCTGAGCCGATGAGAGCGTTGCGCGTCGGCGTCTTGGCGACGGCGCTCTTCGCCGTCGCCGGCTGCGCGCCCGATGCCGCGAGCGAGCTGGCCCGCGGCAAGGCGCTGCTGAGCTCCGTCGCGGGCGCACCGCTGGATGCCCGCGGGGCGGTCGTGCACCTTCGGGCAGCGGCGGATCGCCATCTGCCGGCGGCGGCCTATCACTTGGGCCTACTCTATCGGCGCGGCGCTGCGGGTGTCCCGATCGACCTCGTCGCGGCCCGGCGCTGGCTCGGAGTGGCCGCCGCGGCTGAACTGCCGGAGGCGCAGTTCATGCTCGGCCAGATGCTGGTCGCCGGCGAGGGCGGGCCGCTCGCGCCCGAACAGGCGCGACGTTGGTTCGAGCGCGCCGCCGAGCATGAAATCGCCGAAGCCAACTTCGAGCTCGCGATGGCATACCAGCATGGCGGCCTCGGCATGCCAGCGGATGCCGAGGCCGCGAATCGCTACCTGATGGAGGCGGAGCATGCGCTGAAGCACCGTCGGCCACCCCCATGACGTGAGGTGTGCTGGTGCAGATCGTCGAACCGCACCACCCGAATGACAAGGCGGTTCGGCGAAGAGCCCACCTCCACCGGGCTGCCCATGTTTGCTGAGCCAGCCCTCGTGATCAGGGCGAAGGACGCTTGGTAAATCGCTGGCGCCGCTGATCGAACAGCCCACGCTCCAGAATGGCTTCGAACACTCAGCCTTCGATAACGGCGGTTTTCCGGGCACTTTCGGTGGCTGCGCGCAGCGAAGAACAAGATCGACTACATCCGGCTCTCGCCCGGACTGTTCGCCCGAGCGAAGTCGGGTGGAGTGATCCGCCAGGGCGTCTGGCCCGGCGTGAGGCCGAAGAAGTGGCCGGTGCTGGACTCCCTCACGCAGCCCGTCGAAGCCGCGTCGGACCATGCCGCTGTTTGGGTCGACCTCGATGTCTAGACTGGGTGTCGGACCAGATTGATTGCAAGCAGGACGGCAGGACATTGGTACCGCTACCGAGCCGAATCCCGTCGATCTGGTCGGGGATTGGTGTCGATACAGCTTGATCTGAACCGGCCGTTCGGGGTGCCCGCTTCTGGCTTCTGTTTAGGGTTGTGCGATGAACACACGCATGCCGGGCGCCAGCTGTGGGCGCCGGCTTGAATTTGTCTTCTTTCAGCCGGTCTGAACGTGCGTGTTCTTGCTGATCCTTCTTCTTCGGATCACGGTCTCTGACGGTCTTCTTCAGTTTCGCCTTCCGTCTTCTTCAGACTCTGTGCCGACGAGTGTTCGGTCGAGGTGATCGTCGCGCTCGACGGGTTCGTTGGGGAGCGGCGATGGCCAAGGCGGGACAGCGCAAGTGCGTGTCGTGCGGGTTGTTTTTCATCCCCGACCATCGCAAGGGTGAGCGTCAGCGGTACTGCTGCGCTGCCGATTGCCGGCGCGCGAGCAAGGCCGCCAGCCAGGCCGCCTGGCTGGCCCGGCCGCCCAACAACGACTACTTCAGCGGCCTCGTACACGTCGCTCGGGTACAGGCCTGGCGCGCCGCGCATCCGGGCTACAGCCGCAACAGGGCTCGTGCAATAGAGCTCAGTCGGTCAACGGCAGCCCCAGACACTGCCGCACCCAGCGTGCAGCAGGCGCCGGCCCGGCAACACATTGGGCGATGCGCTCAGTAACGCTCTCCCCGATCCACTGCTCACCCTGCCCCATGTTCTGGCCCGCAGCCAGCGCGTGGTCGCGCGCGGCGCTGACTTCGGCGCTGGTGATCTCGTAGCCTGCGCCTCGGGCCATCCATTGCAGCGCCGCCAGCGCCACCCCCAGTGCGAAAGCGGGCTGTGTCTTGTGGTGGTCGCGCGCAGCTCGCACCAGCGTCTTCGGATCGACCGCCGAGCGCTGCGCCAACGCCAGCGCCAGGTCGTACTGCTTCAAGGTCTTGGCGGCGGCGAACCACTTGCCTTCCTGGCCCGGTGTGGAGGCAATCAGATCGCCCAGGATGCGCTCCGGCGCGATCATCGGGTAGCGCTTGGCGCGATGGCGCGGAAGGTGGCGATATGCGTGTGGGCACTGTTTGCGACGACGGCGTAGCGCGCGTAGGCCTCGTCGCTGCGGCCGGCGTCGTGCAGCATCTGCTCTGCGAGGGCCGACAAGGCCGCGTCGGGTGCGTAGGGCCCGCGCATGGCTTCGATCGCGCGGATCGCGCCTTCCACGTCGCCGCGCACGGCCAGCACCTTGGCCTTCCACTGCTGGTCGTGCCAGAACGGTTTGGGGTCCAGAGCCAGCACCTGCGTCAGCTCATCGAAGCGGCCGGCGCTGAACAGTGCGCTCAGGCAGGGAGTGCCGGACTTGGTGAACGCATGGACGCCGCGTCGCCGATCCGCCATCGCACCGCGCACCGAGGGCAGCAGGTCGTCGGCCCAGCGTGAGGCGATCATCGGGCTGGCACACAGCGTTCCCCAATGGTGGCCCAAGGATTCGATGGTCGGCGGGTCGTCCTCCTGGTAGGCGTTGAACAGGCGTTCGAGCCACTTCTGTCGCGTCGGTGCCGTGACGGGCGCTGTGGCGATGATCGGCACCAGGGTCTCGACCAACGAGTGCGTGGCGTTGCCCAGCGCGCCGCTGGAGCTGTCGATCTCGCAAACTGCCGGGGAGACTTTCTCGAGAGCAGCACGGCGCCTTCCCCGGCCAGAGCTGCGTCGGTGCGTGTCATCGCCACGACCTCGCCGACGGCCGCATCAAGCCGGTCGATGGCCTTGCGGGTGCCGCTCCAACCAAAGGCTCGACTTCGCAGACTGGTGCGGAAGGCCCAGGTGTGGCGTGTGATCATGGAAGGGGTTGTCGATGGCGATGTGTCCAGTTTCCCATCGCCGATCCTGGTGTTGCGGTGTCCTCGGGCTGAAGCCAGCAGTCGGGTCCACGAGTAGATCAGCAGACCTGATCGCCGCCCGCCGGCCGCTGACCGCAGCTGAAGCGCCCCGGAACAAGCAGAGACTTGCGCGGGATTTCCGTACTTTTTCCGTACCACCAAGAAAAAAGCACCCAGCGTTTCCGCCAAGTGCTTGATTTCTCTACCGAATTTGGTAGGCGCGATTGGACTCGAACCAACGACCCCCACCATGTCAAGGTGGTGCTCTAACCAGCTGAGCTACGCGCCTGGTGCAGCGGCGAAGTATATAGGACGGCATGCCCCGGTCTGACCCAGCTACTTGCGCCGGGCATGACGAACGCCCGCCACGCGCGAGACTTGTGCCAGCACGGGCGCCAGGCGCGCCGCGTCCTGCACTTCCACGGTGAAGCTCATCCAGGCCGTGCTGCGGTCCTTCGCGCTTTGGGTGTGCACGCCGGTGACGTTCATCTTCTCCTTGGAGAAGATCTCCGAGATGTCGCGCAGCAGCCCCGGACGGTCGTCGGCTTCGACGAGCACATCCAGCGGGTATACCGCCGGCCTGTCGCTGGCCGGCGAGCCCCAGGCCACCTCGATGACGCGCCCGGGCGAGACCTCGGCCATGTGGCGCAGGTTGCTGCAGTCGCGCCGGTGCACGGCCACGCCGCGGCCGCGTGTGACGAAACCGTTGATGGCGTCGGGCGGCGCCGGCCGGCAGCAGCGCGCCAGCGTGGTCATCAGCGAGTCGATACCGACCACCAGCACGCCGCCGCGGCCGCCGCCGGCTTCGCTGCGGGGCCGGTGCAACGCGATGCGGTCGTCGGACGGGGCGGGTTCGGCAGGACGCAGCAGGTTCTCGATGTGGCGCAGCGAATATTCGTCCTTGCCCACCACCTCGAACAGCGCATCGGCATTCTTGAAGCCGAGCCGCTCGGCCAGCGCGTCGCGCTCCAGCGCCGTGCGGCCTTCGCGCTGCAGCAGCTTTTCCACCAGCTCGCGCCCGCGGGCGATGGTCTGCCCCTGCTGCTCGGCGTTGAACCAGGCGCGCACCTTGGCCCGGGAGCGCGGGCTGGCCAGGTAATGCAGCTCGGTGTTGAGCCAGTCCAGCGAAGGCCCGCCCTCCTTGGCCGCGACGATGTCGACCGTCTGCCCCGACTTGAGCGGCGTGCCCAGGGGCACCATCGCCCCGTCCACCCGCGCGCCCCGGCAGCGGTGGCCCAGATCGGTGTGCAGGGCGTAGGCAAAGTCCACCGGCGTGCCCCCGGCAGGCAGCTCGATGATGGTGGCCTGCGGCGTGAAGACATAGATGCGATCGCCGGCGCCGGCCGCGGGGGCCGCCTTGTCGCTGCCACCCTGGGTGGTGAACTCGCGCTCCCAGGCCAGCAGCTCGCGCAGCACGGCTTTGCGCGCCTCGTTGATGCGTTCCTCGAATTCGCCGCTGGCGCTCACGCCGGCGTAGCCCCGCGCGCCCGCCTCCTTGTACATCCAGTGCGCGGCCACGCCGTGCTCGGAATGTTCGTGCATGGCCCGCGTGCGGATCTGCACTTCCAGCGGCCGGCCATCGCTGCCCAGCACCACGGTGTGCAGGCTCTGATAGCCGTTGACCTTGGGCCGTGCGATGTAGTCGTCGAACTCGCCTTCCATGGGCGCCCAGGCCTCGTGCACCTGGGCCAGCGCGGCGTAGCAGGCGGCCACGTCGTCGACCACGACGCGCAACGCGCGGGTGTCGAGTACGCGGGCGAAAGACAGCCCCTTGCCCTGCATCTTTTTCCAGATGCTGTACAGATGCTTGGGCCGGCCTTGCACGTCGGCGTGGATGCCGGCCTGTGCCAGCAGGACCCGCAGCTCCTCGCGCGCGGCCTGCACGCCCAGTTCGCGCTCGGCGCGCGTCTGGTCCACCAGGCGCGCCATGGCCTGGTACTCCTGCGGCTGCAGGAAGCGGAACGAGAGATCCTCGATCTCCCACTTGATCTGCCAGATGCCCAGCCGGTTGGCCAACGGGGCGAAGACCTGCTGCGATTCCGTCGCCAAGTCCGCCGGGCAGGGCTGCTTGCTCGCGGCGTACCAGCGCAGCGTCTGCAGCCTCGAGGCCAGGCGCAGCAGCACCACGCGCAGGTCGCGCGAAAAGGCCAGCAGCATCTTGCGCACGCGCTCGGTCTGCAGCGCGCGCTGGCCCTCGTCCCGGCCGTGCACCACTTGCGCAGTGCGCGCCGCGCGCTGGATCTGCACCAGCTTGCGCGTCAGCGTCACCAGGCTGGCATACGACTCGCCGAACGCCTTCTTCACCACCTCCTCGGGGCGCTGCAGGTAGTCGCCCGCGTAGACGAGGTACGACGCCGCACACAGCGAGGGGCTGGCGCCGATGGCGCGCAGCACGGCCGCGGCGCCGTCGGCATGGGACTGTGCCTCTTCGCCGGTGTCGAACACCTGGCCGGCCAGCAAGGGCTCGGCAAAGGCGCGGGCGCGCTGCACCGGGTCGGCTTCAGCGCCACTGGCCGCGCTGGCTAGGTGGACGATGGCAGCCGTGCCTTCCGGCGCGGCGTCCGCAGCCGTCTTCATGGGGTGAGCAGAAAACCACGCACCACGGCGCGCTGCTCGGCGGGTACCAGCGTGGGCGCGTGGCCCACGCCCGCGAACTCGTGCAGCTGCGCCCGCGGGCCGCGCTGCGTCATGGCGTGTGCCGTGTCGCGCGAGAGCAGGTCGCTGTCGGCGCCGCGCAGCAGCAGCGTCGGCGTTATCAGGCGGTCGTAGGCCTGCCAGAGCGCAGCTTCACCCGCCGCGGCGATCTCGGGCGTCCAGGCGCGCAGCGGCACGGCAATGCCCGGGTCGTAGCGCTGCTTGAAGCCATCGCCATCGGGTTCGAGCTGCGGCGCCGTCAGCGCCAGCCATTGCTCGCGCGTGTGCGGCCCGAAACTCTCGGAGACGGCCCACAGCGCATCGGCCGCTTCTTCCAGCGTGCGCCAATGCGCGGGCTGCCCCAGGTAGGCGGCGATGCGCTCCAGGGCCGCGGGCTCGATCGCCGGGCCCACGTCGTTGAGCACCAGGCGGCGCACGGGCGAGGCCGGCAGGCTGGCCAGGGCCAGGCCGATGAGGCCCCCCATCGACGTGCCCAACCAATCCACCTGCCCCACCCCCAAGCGCGCGACCAGCGTGACCATGTCGGCCACGTACTCGGGCACCGCATAGCCGGCGGGGTCGGCGAGCCAGTCCGAGCGGCCGCGGCCGACCACGTCGGGGCAGACCACGCGGTACTCGGCGCTCAGGTCGCGGGCCAGGGTGTCGAAGTCGCGGCCCTGGCGCGACAGGCCATGCACGCAGACCAGCACGCGCGGGTTGGCCGCGTCGCCCCATTCCCAATAGGCCATACGGTGAAGGCCGCGCGTGCCCAGGCACTGGACGCGGCAAAGACGGGGTTCGGTCATGTTCGATCCAGGCGGACGCCGATAATCGGGGCATCGTATCAATGCCCTCCAGGAGTCGCCCGCATGCTCACCGGAAAAACCGCCATCGTCACCGGCTCGACCAGCGGCATCGGCCTGGCCATTGCCACCACGCTGGCCATGAAGGGCGCACGCGTGATGCTCAACGGCTTCGGCGACGCCGAAGGTGCGCTGGCCCAGGTGCGCCAGCACGACCCGGGCGCGATCTACCACGGTGCCGACATGACCCGGCCCGACGAGATCACCGACATGGTGCGCACCTGCGAAAGCCTGCTCGGCCGCTGTGACATCCTGGTCAACAACGCCGGGATCCAGCATGTGGCACTGGTGGAGGACTTTCCCGTCGAGCGCTGGGACGCCATCATCGCCATCAATCTCAGTTCGGCCTTCCATGCCATGCGCGCCGCACTGCCCGGCATGAAGAAGCGCAACTGGGGCCGCGTGGTGAATGTGTCCTCGGTGCACGGCCTGGTGGCGTCGGGGGGCAAGAGCGCCTATGTGACGGCCAAGCACGGCATGATCGGCTTGACGAAGGCTGCGGCGCTGGAGAACGCCACCACCGGCGTCACCATCAACGCCATCTGCCCGGGCTGGGTGCTGACGCCGCTGGTGCAAAAACAACTGGACGATCGCGCCGCCGCCGACCAGGTGAACAACGAGGAGGCCACGCGCCGCCTGCTGGCGGAGAAACAGCCTTCGCTGCAGTTCACGACCCCCGAAGCGCTCGGCGAGCTGGTGGTCTTCCTGTGTTCACCGGCGGCGCAGAACGTGCGCGGCGTGGCCTGGAATATCGACGGCGGCTGGGCAGCGCAGTAGGGGCACCGCAGGCACGCCGTGCGGCAAAGCCGCTCAAGCGCTCACGGCCTTTGCATCTGCACGCTGCCGCTCACCGTGGCCGTGACCGTGGCCTTGCCGGCCTCCACCGGCAAGGCCTCTTCGGCGACGGCCCGCGAGGACTGGATGCGCATCATCGGCACGGCGCCGGCCATGGGCGAGTCTGACGAAACGCTGACCTCACGCACCTGATAGCCGCTGAAGCCGAACAAGCGCGCGACCTCGCTGGCGCGGCCACGGAAGCGCTCGATGGCCTGGGCCGTGACCTCGCCTTCGACCTTGTGCCGCGCCTCGCGCGAAAGCGAGAAGCCCACGCGGGCGATCGCCAGCGTCTGGATGCGCGCCGTGAGTTGGGCGATGGTCTGCGCATCGCGGCCCTCGACGATGAGCTCGGTGCTGCCCTGCCACCCCGTGATGCCCACCGGCGAGCCCTTGGCCGGGGACATCGGGCCGTATTTCGGCGACAAGGAAAATCCTCCCGTCTGCACCTCCACCTGGCCGGGCCGCGCCGCCTTGCGCGCTTCGTTGAGTGCCGCATCCAGCGCCAGCTTGAGCTGGCTCTGCACGGTGGCCGCATCGGCCGCTTCTCGCGTGGTGGAGAAGACCACCGTGAGCCAATCCTTCTGGACCTCGACCGACGCGCTGGCGGCCAGCACCACCACGTTCTGCGGCGGCGGCAGCGCCTGCGCGAAAGCGCAAGCCGGGGCACTGCATGCCACCCACGCAGCGACGATGCGGATCCGGCGGACGAGGGCGACGCGATGGATGGGCACGGGATTCCTTTCTTCGTTCCACCCGGCCGCCGCGGCGATTTGGGCGCCTCTTTGGCGCGGGCCGGGCACGCACCGATCATGCGCCGAAAGATTTGTAACGGGTGGTCAGCACCGTTGGAAATCGCCCGATGCGGCACCCCACAATGCGCCCGTTACAAATTCGGAGTCGCCCATGAGCTCAGCCGCCACCGCCCGCCCGGACCGCATCGTGGTGGTCGACGACGACGCCCGCATCCGCGACCTGTTGCGGCGCTACCTCGCCCAGGAGGGCTTCGATGTGCTCCTGGCCGAAGATGCCAAAGCGTTGAACCGCGTGCTCACGCGCGAGACCGTCGACCTCATCGTGCTGGACCTCATGCTGCCCGGCGAAGACGGCCTGTCGATCTGCCGTCGGCTGCGCGCGGCCAACGACCTGACGCCGATCATCATGCTCACCGCCAAGGTCGAAGACGTGGACCGCATCGTCGGCCTGGAAGTCGGTGCCGACGACTACCTGCCCAAACCCTTCAACCCACGCGAGCTGCTCGCGCGCATCCACGCCGTGCTGCGCCGCCGCCCCTCGCCCGAAGCCCCGGGTGCGCCGTCCAAGGAAGCTCAGATCGTCACCTTCGGCCCCTTCGAATTCGACCTCTCGCTGCGCCGTCTCACGAAAAGCGGCGAGCAGATCGCGCTGACCACGGGCGAGTTCTCGATGCTCAAGGCCCTGGTGCGCCACCCGCGCCAGCCGCTGTCGCGCGACAAGCTGGCGCAACTGGCCCGGGGGCGCGAGTTCGAACCCTTCGACCGCAGCCTGGACGTGCAGATTTCGCGGCTGCGCAAGATGCTCGAGCCCGACCCGGCCCAGCCGCGCTATATCCAGACGGTATGGGGCGTGGGCTACGTCTTCGTGCCCGATGGCGCCAGCTGATGGCCGGCCTGGCCCAGCCCACTGAGCACTGAGCACTGAGCACTGAGAGTGGCACGTACGAACGCGGTCGGCCTGAGCCTGTTCTGGCGGACCTTCTTCCTCCTGGCCCTCCTCCTGGCCGGTGGGGTGTTCGCGTGGATGCAGACGCTGCGCGCACTGGAGCTCGAACCGCGCGCCGTGCAGGCCGCGCAGCGCACCGCGGGGCTGGTGAACCTGGCGAGGGCCGCACTCAAGCAGGCCGACGGCATCAACCGCGTGGCGCTGCTCAAGAGCCTCACCGCGCAGCACACCACGCGCGTCGTGCCGCGCGAACCTGCCGACCAATGGCAGCCCTTCGAGACCGACCGCTTCTCGCGGCGCGTCAGCCAGGAGCTTCGCGGCGCCCTGGGTGACGACTCGCTGGTGGCCCTGAGCGTCAACGGCGTGGCGGGCATGTGGGTGGGCTTCTCGATCGACCGCGATCGCTACTGGCTGATGGTGGAAGCGGCGGACGCCAGTGAGATCAACCGCAGCACCTGGCTCACCTGGACGGGCATTGCGCTGCTCGCCACGCTGCTCGGCTCGGTGGGCATCGCCAGCCTGATCAACCGCCCGCTCAAGCAGCTCTCCTTCGCCGCCAGCCGCATCCGCGAGGGCGACCTCGATTCGCGCCTGGACGAGAACACGCTCACCAGCGAGATCCGCGAGGTCAACCGGGGTTTCAACCGCATGGCGCGCGAACTCGCCCGGGTGGAGGAGGACCGCGCCGTGATGCTCGCCGGTATCAGCCACGACCTGCGCACCCCGCTGGCGCGGCTGCGGCTGGAAGCCGAGATGAGCGTGGAAGACGAAGAAGCCAGGCGCAACATGGCGATGGACATCGACCAGCTCGACGCCATCATTGGCAAATTCATGGATTACGCCCGCCCCGGCGAAACCCAGCTCATGCCGGTGCATGTGGCCAATCTCATCGATCGCGAAGCCGCCCTATTCCGCGACCCCGCGCAGATCCGCATCACCTCGCGCGTGGCCATCAACCTGACGGTGATGGCCGACCATACGGAACTCGGCCGGGTCTTCCTCAACCTGTTCGAGAACGCGCGACGCTATGGCCGCGGCACCGATACCGGCGTGGCCGAGGTCTCGGTGAGCAGCGTCAAGACCGGGCGCTGGGTGATCGTCAGCGTGCGCGACCATGGGCCCGGCGTGGCGCCCGAGAAGCTGACCCAATTGACGACCCCGTTCTTTCGCGGCGACGCCGCACGCACCGCCGCCACCGGTGCCGGTCTGGGCCTGGCCATCGTCGAAAAGGCCATGGCGCGCATGGGCGGCAGCCTGGAGCTGGCGAATGCGCCCGACGGCGGGCTCATCGCCCACTTGCGGCTGCAGCGCGCGGCGGTCTGAGGCCGCTTCAGCCCGCGGCCCGCACGAGCAGGCAAATCGCGCGCGCCTCGATCGCCCTGCCCTCGCCCACCGGGCCCATCTTCTCGGCCGTCTTGGCCTTGACGTTGACGTCGGGTGCGGCCAGACCCAGCGCCAGCGCGATGCGCTCGCGCATGGCCGGGATATGCGGCGCCATCTTCGGTGCCTGCGCGACGATGGTGCTGTCGATATTGACGATGGCGAAGCCCGCATCCCGCACGCGCTGCGCCGCGGCCTGCAGCAGGTGCACCGAATCGGCGCCCGCAAACGCCGGGTCGGTGTCGGGGAAGTGCCGGCCGATGTCACCCAGCCCCGCCGCACCGAGCAGCGCGTCGGTGATGGCGTGCAGCAGGGCATCGGCGTCCGAGTGCCCGAGCAGGCCGTGCGTGTGCGGGATGGACACGCCCCCCAGCACCAGCGGCCGGCCGGCCACGAGCGCATGCGTGTCCCAGCCCTCGCCGACCCTCATGTCCATCACATTCATCGTGTCTCCAGCAAGCGGGCCGCCAGGGCAAAGTCGGCCGGCCAGGTGAGTTTGAGGTTCTCGATCTCGCCGGGCACGAGCCGCGGGGCCAGGCCCAGCGCCTCGACGGCACTCGACTCGTCGGTGACCGCCGGCCCGGCCTGGGCCAGGGCGCGCTGCAAGAGACCCAGGCGGAACATCTGCGGCGTTTGCGCCAGCCACTTGCCGGCGCGCGGCAAGGTGGCTTGCACCCGCCCGCCGTCGGCGCCATTCGCCGCCTTCAGCGTGTCGGCCAGGGGCAGCGCCAGCAGGCCGCCGACCGCGTCCTCCCGGCAGGCCCCGATGAGCCGCTGCACCCAGGCCGGCCGCAGCAGGCAGCGCGCGGCGTCATGCACCAGCACCCAATCCTGCTCGGCGGCCCCGCGCTCGCGCAACTCGGCCAGGCCATGGGTCACGGTCTGGGCGCGCGTGGCGCCACCGCAGCGGGCCACCCAGGCGCGCGGGCCGGCGAAGTCCGGCACCTGGGTTTCGAACTCTCGGTCCTGCGCCGCCAGCACCACCAGCGTGGCGGCGAGCTCCGGCACCGCGGCCAGGGCCCGCAGCGTGTGCGCCACCACCGACTGCCCGCCGAGCCGCTCGTATTGCTTGGGTCCGGTGGTGCCGGCACGCGCGCCCACGCCTGCGCAGGGCACAAGGGCAAAGCAGCGCGGCGCGTCGTTCATTGGCGGATTCTAGAATCCACCCCTTCACGCCCCGTCGTGCAGGCGCTGCGGGCGGACGGCTCTGGCGCCGGCCCGGCGGCGCCGGCCTCGCGCCACGGGGCACGACACCCGCTCCTCCCTTCGATGCAACTGCCTTCCATCGCGCCCGGCAAACGCTTCACGCTGCCCCGCCCCACGGGCTCGGCCGATGCCGTGCTGCTCGCGCGGCTGGGCCGCAGCCACGCCCGAGCCGCCCGCGTGCTGGCGATCTTCACCGCCGAGCCTTCGGACACCCAGCGCCTGGCCGATGAACTGGCCTTCTTCGACCCCGGCCTGCGCGTGGCCGTATTCCCGGACTGGGAGACCCTGCCCTACGACACCTTCAGCCCGCACCAGGACCTGATCTCCGAACGCCTGGCCACGCTGTGGCGCGTGAAGAGCGGGGACGTGGACGTGCTGCTGCTGCCCGCCACCACGGCGCTGACGCGCCTGGCGCCGCCTTCGTTCATGGCCGGCACCACCTTCCACTTCAAGCAGAAGGCCCGGCTCGACGAGGCGAGGCTGAAGGCCCAGCTCACGCTGGCCGGCTACCAGCATGTCAGCCAGGTGGTCTCGCCGGGTGAATACGCCGTGCGCGGCGGGCTGATCGACCTCTTCCCCATGGGCTCGCTGGTGCCCTACCGCGTGGACCTCTTCGGCGACGAGGTCGATTCCATACGCACCTTCGACCCGGACAGCCAACGCAGCCTGTACCCGGTGCCCGAGGTGCGCCTGCTGCCGGGCCGCGAGTTCCCCATGGACGAGGCCGCGCGCACCGCCTTTCGCTCGCGCTGGCGCGAGAAGATCGAGGGCGACCCCACGCGCTGCCGTGTCTACAAGGACATCGCGCAAGGCATCGCCAGCGGCGGCATCGAGTACTACCTGCCGCTGTTCTTCGACGAGCCCGGGACGATCTTCGACTACCTGGGCGCCGGCAGCGACCACCCTGCGGCGCTGGTGCTGCACGGCAAGGTCGACGAGGCGCTGGCGCATTTCTGGACTGACACGCGCGAGCGCCACCGCTTCCTGCAGCACGACCCGGAACGGCCGATCCTGCCGCCGCACGCGATCTTCATGCCGGCCGAGGAATTCTTCGGACGCACGCAGCCGCACGCCACGCTGGCACTGCGCGGCAGCGAGGCCGTGGAATGGGCGCGCCCGCTGCCCGACTTGAGCGTGGAGCGCGGCGGCACCGACCCGCTGGGGCTGCTGGAGCGCCACCTGCTCGCGACGCCCCACCGCGTGCTGCTGGTGGCCGAGAGCGAAGGCCGCCGCGAGAGCCTGCTCGAGCTGCTGCGCGACCACCACATCAGCGTGCCCAGCGTGGCCACGCTGGCGGAATTCCTCGGCGGCGACGAGAAGGTGGCGATCACCGCCGCACCGCTGGCCGAAGGCTTCCACTGGCTGGAGCCGGCAGAGAAGATCTCGCTGCAGTTCGTCACCGAGACCGAGCTCTTTGCCACCACGCCGCAGGCACGGCGGCGGCGCAAGCAGGAGCAGGTCAGCAGCGTCGAAGCGCTGATCAAGGACCTCTCCGAACTCAAGATCGGCGACCCTGTCGTGCACCTGAACCACGGCATCGGGCGCTACCGTGGGCTGGTCAATATCGACATCGCGAATGGCGAGGATGGGGGCGCCAGCGAGTTCCTGCACCTCGAATATGCCGACAAGGCCACGCTGTACGTGCCGGTGGCGCAGCTGCACCTGATCGGCCGCTACACCGGCGTCAGCGCCGAAGAGGCGCCGCTGCACAAGCTGGGCTCGCCGCAGTGGGAGAAGGCGCGCCGCAAGGCCGCCGAGCAGGTGCGCGACACGGCGGCAGAACTGCTCAACCTCTACGCCCGCCGCGCCGCCCGCGAGGGTTTCGCGCACCGCTTCAGCGCCCAGGACTACGAGGCCTTCGCCGCCAGCTTCGGCTTCGAGGAAACGGCCGACCAGCGCGCCGCCATCCACGCCGTCATCCAGGACATGGTCAGCCCGCGGCCGATGGATCGCCTGATCTGCGGTGACGTGGGCTTCGGCAAGACCGAGGTCGCCTTGCGCGCGGCCTTCGTGGCCGTGCACGGCGGCAAGCAGGTGGCCATCCTGGCGCCCACCACGCTGCTCGCCGAGCAGCATTTCCAGACCCTGGTGGACCGCTTCGGCAAGTGGCCGGTGAAGGTCGCCGAGCTCTCGCGCTTTCGCAGCGCCAAGGAAGTCAAGATCGCGCTCGAAGGCATCGCCGCGGGCACGGTGGACATCGTGGTGGGCACGCACAAGCTGCTGTCGTCGGACGTGAAATTCGCGCGGCTGGGGCTGCTCGTCATCGACGAGGAACACCGTTTCGGCGTGCGCCACAAGGAAGCCATGAAGGCGCTGCGCGCCGAAGTCGACGTGCTCACGCTCACCGCCACGCCGATCCCGCGCACGCTGGGCATGGCGCTCGAAGGCCTGCGTGACTTGAGTGTGATCGCCACCGCGCCGCAGCGCCGGCTGGCCATCAAGACCTTCGTGCGCAACGAAGGCACGAGCGTCATCCGCGAGGCGGTGCTGCGCGAGCTCAAGCGCGGCGGGCAGGTCTATTTCCTGCACAACGAGGTCGAGACCATAGAGAACCGGCGCCAGAAGCTGGTGGCGTTGCTGCCCGAGGCCCGCATCGCCGTGGCCCACGGCCAGTTGCCCGAGCGCGAGCTCGAGCATGTGATGCGTGACTTCGTGGCCCAGCGCCACAACCTGCTGCTGTGCTCGACGATCATCGAGACCGGCATCGATGTGCCCAGCGCCAACACCATCGTCATCAGCCGCGCCGACAAGTTCGGCCTGGCGCAGCTGCACCAGTTGCGCGGGCGCGTCGGGCGCAGCCACCACCAGGCCTACGCCTACCTGATGGTGCCCGACGTCGAAGGCCTGACCAAGCAGGCGGCGCAGCGGCTGGACGCCATCCAGGCCATGGAAGAGCTGGGGTCGGGGTTCTATCTTGCGATGCACGACCTGGAGATTCGCGGCGCCGGCGAGGTGCTGGGCGAGAACCAGAGCGGCAACATGATGGAGATCGGCTTCCAGCTCTACAACGAGATGCTGGGCGAGGCGGTGCGCGCGCTCAAGGCCGGGCGCGAACCCGATCTGTTGTCGCCCCTGTCGGCCACCACCGAGATCAACCTGCACGCCCCCGCCCTGCTGCCCGACGCCTACTGCGGCGACGTGCAGGTGCGCCTGAACCTCTACAAGAGGCTGGCCACCGCCGACAAGCCCGAGCAGATCGACCTGCTGCTGGAAGAAGTCACCGACCGCTTCGGCAAGCTGCCCACGCAGGGCCAGACGCTTTTCGACACGCACCGCCTGCGCGTGCTGGCCCGGCCCTACGGCGTGCTCAAGATCGACGCCGGGCCCAGGCTGATGAGCATCACCTTCAGCGCCAAGGCGCCGATCGACGCGCGGCGCATCGTCGAGCTGGTGCAGAAGAACCGCGCCATCAAGCTTGCCGGCAACGACAAGCTGCGCATCGAGCGCGAGATCTCGCTGCCCGCCGACCGGGCACACTATCTGCGCGACTTGCTGCGCACGCTGGGGCAACCGCTTCCTGCGGCACACTGAGGCCCCATGGCCCTGCACCCGAATCTGCCGAAGTCACCGTACGAAACCATGGACCCGGCGTGCCGCTGGTTCCCGGCCGACGAAGCCCTGCGGGCCTCGAGCTACGAGAAGTTGCTGCCGCCGTTGGTGGCACGCATTCGCGAGGCAGTCCATGCCTGGCGCGCCAGCGGATACGCGGGCGCCTCGGAAACCTCTCGCGCGCTGCTGCGCTGGTGGTTCGATACAGACCATGTGCAAGCGCGCGCCGACGGCAGCAGCGAGCGCTTTCGCTGGTACTTCGCACAGCAGGAGGCGGTGGAGTCGGTCATCTGGCTGCACGACGTGAAGCGCGCGCACGACAAGTTCGACTTGTTGCGATTCGATGCTTCTGGTGCGGTCTCCGCCGGCATGTTTGCCGAAGACTGGACGCGCTATGTCGTCAAGATGGCCACCGGTGCCGGCAAGACCAAGGTGCTCTCGCTGCTGCTCGCATGGTGCTATTTCCACAAGTCGTACGAGTCCGGATCAAGCCTGGCGCGCAACTTCCTGCTGGTGGCACCCAACATCATCGTGCTCGACCGCCTGCGCGCTGACTTCGACGGCCTGCGCATCTTCTTCACCGACCCCGTTCTGCCCGACAACGGCTGGGCCGGCCAGAACTGGCGCGACGACTTCCAGCTCACGGTTCACCTGCAGGATGACGTGCGCGTGGTCCGCGAGGTGGGGAATCTTTTCCTCACCAACATCCACCGCGTCTATCTGGGTGAAGTGCGCGAGCCATCGCTGGACGACGACGACCTCACCGACTATTTCCTCCAGCCCTTCGGCGCCAAGCCCAGCGGCAAGACCACCGACAGCAAGACCGACCTCGGTGAACTCATCCGCGAGATCGACGAACTGGCGGTCTTCAACGACGAAGCGCACCACATCCACGACGAGCGCATGGCCTGGTTCGGCAGCATCCGCGACATCCACCACCGCATGCTGCAGAAGGACCGACGCCTGGCGCTGCAGATCGACGTCACCGCCACGCCACGCCATGACAACGGCGCCATCTTTGTGCAAACGGTGAGCGACTACCCGCTGGTCGAAGCCATCCACCAGGGCGTGGTCAAGCACCCGGTGTTGCCCGACGCCGCCAGCCGAGAACGTTTGAAGGAGCAACCGAGCGCCCTCTTTCACGAGAAGTTCGCCGACTATCTGGCGCTGGGCGTGGAGGAATGGAAGAAGAGCTACGAGGAGCACCAGCGCACCGGCAAGAAGGCCGTGCTCTTCGTGATGGTCGATGACACCCGCAACTGCGACGACGTGGGTGCGCACCTGGAGCGCACCTGCCCCGAACTGCAAGGTGCCGTGCTCGTCATCCACACCAAGAAGAACGGCGAGATCGCCGAAGCCGCCAGCGGCAAGGACAAGGAAGAGCTCGAAGCCCTGCGCCGCGAAGCCAACCGCATCGACGGCTGGGACAGCAAGTACAAGGCCATCGTCTCGGTGCTGATGCTCAAGGAAGGCTGGGACGTGCGCAACGTCACCACCATCGTCGGCCTGCGCGCCTACGCCGCCCCGAGCAACATCCTGCCCGAGCAGACGCTGGGGCGCGGCCTGCGCCGCATGTACTTCGGGTCCGACACGGCGGAAACCGTGTCGGTGATGGGCACCCCGGCCTTCATGGAATTTGTCGAGGGCATCCAGAGTGAAGGCGTCGAGCTCGAGCGCGTGCCCATGGGTGGCGGGGCCACGCGCGAAGACTCGCTCGTGGTGGAAGTCGAGACCGACAACCCGGCCAAGGATCTCGACGCCCTGGATATCGCGCTGCCCCGCCTGGCGCGCCGCTGGCAGCGCGAGTACAAGAACCTCGAAGCGCTCGACGCGCTGGCGCTGACCGCAGCGCACCTGCCGCTGAAGCCCTTCACGCCGGAAGAGACACGAGAAATCGTCTTCAAGACCATGCTCGACGGTGAAGCGCACCACACCATCGCACTCGACGGTGCCGGCGTGGGCGACGGCCGCAGCGTCATCGCCTTCTTTGCGCGCCAGTTGCTCAAGGACCTGCGCCTGGTCGGCGGCTACGAACTGCTCTACGGGCAAGTGAAGGCGTATGTGCGCGAGCGCCTGTTCGATGATGGGCCGGTGGATATCGACGACCCGGTGGTGCTGCGCAACCTGAGCGAAAGCGCCGCCGCCGAACGCGTCTTCAGCACCTTCAAGGCCGCCATCAACGCGCTCACCGTGCTGGATACCGGCAGCTCGCGCATCGAAGATTTCATCCGCCTGCGCGACGTGCGCCCCTTCCGCACCCAGCACCGCGACTGGCTGCCGGTGCAGCGCTCGGTCTTCAACCGCATCGTCGGCGAACCCGGCGCGGGCGGACTCGAGCTGCGCTTCGCGCGCTTTCTGGACCAGGCCGACGGCGTGGCTTCCTTCGCCAAGAACTACCTGGCGGTCGGCTTCAAGCTCGACTACGTCAAAGGCGACGGCGACCTGTCCACCTACACGCCCGATTTCATCGTCAAGGGCGCCGATGGCACGGTGTGGATCATCGAGACCAAGGGCCGCGAAGAACTCGACCTGCCGCGCAAGATGGCGCGCCTGTCGCAGTGGTGCGATGACGCCACCGCCGCCAGCGCGGCGCAAGGCGGCCCGGCCTACCGCTTTGCCTATGTCGATCAGGATCGCTTCGACCGCCACCCCCCGGCCAGCCTGGCCGAGTTGGTGACGATCTTTCGCGAATACCAGCCAGCCGCCTGACGTCGTACCGCAAAATCCAGCCATGCCTACGCAGCTCACCGATGCCGAACTCGAAGCGCTCCTGGCCGAGCTGGAATCCGACCGCGCGGAACGCAAGGCGGCCTGGGCTGGCGACGCACCCGACAAGGCCCGCCAGGCCGTATGCGCCTTCGCCAACGACCTGCCGGGTCACGGCAAGCCCGGCATCCTTTTCGTGGGCGCCAGCGACGACGGCAGCCCCGCCGGCATCGACGTGACCGACCGCTTGCTGCAGACGCTTTCGGATATTCGCACCGACGGCAAGACCGTCCCGCCGCCGTCGTTGTTCGTCGAGCGGCGCGTGCTGCGCGGCGTTCCCATGGCGGTGGTCACGGTATTGCCCTCCGATGCGCCCCCCGTGCGCTTTGAGGGCCGCATCTGGGTGCGCATCGGCCCACGGCGCGGCACGGCCACGGCGCAGGACGAGCGCATCCTCAACGAGCGCCGGCGCTTCCGCGACCGGCCATTCGATACGCACCCGATTGCCGGCTGCGCGCTCGCCGAATTGCAGCGCAAGGTCTTCGAGGACGAGTACCTGCCGCAGGCGGTGGCGCGTGACGTGCTGGAAGCCAACGAACGCAGCTACGAACAGCGACTGGCCTCCACCGGAATGATTGCCTCGGTGGACGACCCCACACCCACCGTCGTGGGCCTGCTCACGCTGGGCAAGAGCCCGCGAACCTGGGTGCCTTGCGCCTACATCCAGTACCTGCGCGTGCGTGGCACCGAGTGGGGTGACCCGGTGGTCGATGCACAAGAAATCGACGGCACGCTGGAACAGATGCTGCGGCGCCTGGACGACAAGCTGCGCGCCACCTTGGCCACCGCGGTGGACTTCACTTCGGGCAATACGGTGGAAGAGCGCCGCATGGCCTACCCGCTGGCGGCGCTTCAGCAACTGTCGCGCAACGCCGTCATGCACCGGACCTATGAGCACACCAATGCGCCGGTGCGCTTCTACTGGTTCGACGACCGCATCGAAATCATGAACCCCGGCGGCCCGTACGGCGCCGTGACCCAGGCGAACTTCGGCCAGGCTGGCGTTGCCGATTACCGCAACCCCAGCATCGCCGGCGTGCTCAAGACCCTGGGCTTCGCGCAGCGCTTCGGCTTCGGTATCGCCGACGCGCGCAAGGCCCTGCTCGAAAACGGCAACCCACCGCTGGAGTTCCAGGTGGAGCCCAACACGGTGCTGGCCACGGTCAGGCGCGCGCCATGAGGGCCGCACGGCCGCTCCGAAGGCGCTCGCGCCAGCCGCGAGACGCGGCTGGCCTTCGTGCCGTCCAAGTCCGCGCAGGCGGACTTGGAGCCGCGGCACTCAGCCCCCTTGGGGGGACGGCGCGCAGCGCCAAGGGGGCTGAATGAGCGTCCCGGTCATCACGTTCTTCAACAACAAAGGTGGCGTCGGCAAGACCTCGCTCGTCTATCACCTGGCATGGATGTTTTCCGAGTTGGGCAAGCGCGTGGTGGCCATCGACCTCGACCCGCAGGCCAACCTCACTTCAGCCTTCCTGTCCGAGGATGACCTGGAAGTGCTGTGGGATGTGGATGCCACTGGCGAGCGCCGGGGCACGGTGTATCAATGCCTGCGCCCGCTCACGCGCGTGGGCGACATCCTCGATCCGCAAACGCAGCGCATCAACCCGCGCCTGCACTTGGTGCCGGGCGACCTGGGCCTGGCAGGCTTCGAAGACCAGCTCTCGTACCAGTGGCATGCGGCCATGGGCTCCAGCGATCTGTACAAGCCCTTCCGCGTGCTCTCGGCCTTTTGGCTGCTGGCGCAAAAGGCGGCTGCGCAACACGACGCCGATGTCATCCTGGCCGACGTGGGCCCCAACCTGGGCGCCATCAACCGCTCGGCGCTCATCGCATCTGACCACGTCATCATCCCGCTGGCCGCCGACCTGTTCTCGTTGCAGGGGCTACGCAACCTGGGGCCTACCTTGCGTGCCTGGCGTGCCGACTGGGCCAAGCGCCTGGACAACTGGCCGACGCCCGAATTCGACTTGCCCAGGGGTGCCATGCAGCCCGAGGGCTACATCGTCATGCAGCACGCCGACCGCCTCTCGCGGCCGGTGCGCGCCTACAAGAAGTGGGTGGACCGCATCCCTGCCACCTACCGCGAGAGCATCCTCGGCGAAGCGCCTTCGGCGTTGCTGGCACCCACCGACGCACACTGCCTGGCGCGCCTGAAGCACTACCGCAGCCTCATGCCCATGGCGCAGGAGGCGCGCAAGCCGATCTTTCAACTGGCGTCGGCCGACGGCGCCATCGGCAGCCACGCGGCGGCCGTGAAAGACGCATGGAGCGACTTCAAGGCGCTGGCTGTTTCCATCCTCGAGCGCACGAACCTGGCCACGGAAGCAGTGGCCGAATGAGCGGCCCGCAGAGCAAGGGCTACGAGCTCACCGACGCCGAAAAGCGCGACCTGATTGCGCTCATCCAGGCCGGCAAGCCGCTGCCCGAGAAATACCGCTTCCTCCTCTTCGAGGACAAGCGCGAGGTCGAGCTGGTGTGGAACGGCAAGACGCGCGATGTCTGCACCACGGTGTTGCCGTTCCAGACGCTGGAGCATGTGGACGAGCCGCGGCCCGAGGCGCCGGCTTCACCGCAGCGCGACCTGTTCGACGCGCGCGGCCGGCAGACCAAGGGCTGGACCAACAAGCTGATCTGGGGCGACAACAAGCTGATCCTGAGTTCGCTGAAGAGCGGCCCGCTGCGCGAGCAGATCGAGCAAGCCGGCGGCCTGAAGCTGATCTACATCGACCCGCCGTTCGACGTGGGCGCCGATTTCTCGATGGATATCGAGATCGGCGGCGAGACCTTTCACAAGGAACCCAATATCCTGGAGCAGATCGCCTACCGCGACACCTGGGGGCGCGGGGCCGATTCGTTCATCGCGATGATCTACGAGCGGCTGATCCTGATGCGGGATTTGCTGGCGGAGGATGGGTCGATTTATGTGCACATGGGACCGGGCGTAAGCCATCTCGTTCGAGGTGTTGCTGACGAGGTATTCGGCGGCTCGAACTTTGCGAACGAGATCGTCTGGCGAAGATCATTCGGACATAGCGACTCCAACCGTTTCGGAATCATTCACGACGTCGTACTGTTCTACGGCAAGTCCGAGCGTCGGCTCTGGAATCAAGTTCTGCAGCCGCCGGATCGCGACTATGTTGAGACATTCTTCGATCAGTTCGATCCCGTGCGCGGTGAGCGTTACCAACGGCTTAGCTTGTCAGCTGGCGGTCTATCTGGCGGCGGCTACAAGTACGAGTACAAGGGGGCAAACACACTCTGGCGCTGCCCGCTTGAGACCCTGATGCGCCACGATGCCGAGGGCCGCTTGCATTGGCCGAAGAAGGTTGGCGGTGTTCCACGCCTCAAGAGATACGAGAGCGAATATGAAGGCGTCCCGCCGCAAGACCTTTGGACCGACATCAGCAAGATTCACAACCAGTCGCAGGAACTGACCGGTTATGCCACCCAGAAGCCCGAAGCCCTCCTCGAACGCATCATCAAAGCCAGCAGCAACGAAGGCGACTTGGTCGCCGACTTCTTCGTAGGCAGCGGCACCACCGCCGCGGTGGCCGAGAAGCTGGGCCGCAAGTGGATCGCCACCGACCTGGGCAAATTCGGCATCCACACCACGCGCAAGCGGCTCATCGGCGTGCAGCGCCAGCAGCAGAAAGAGGGCAAGACCTTCCGCGCCTTCGAGGTGCTCAACCTCGGCCGCTACGAGCGCCAGGCCTACCTGCACATCGGCGGCCGGCTCACGGCGGCGCAGAAGGAAGCCGCGCTGGCGCAGAAGGAGCGCGAGTTCCGTGAACTCATCCTGCGCGCCTACAAGGCGCAGCCCTTGCCCGAGGCCGCCGCCAGCTTCTTCCACGGCGCATTCAACGGCCGCCTCGTCGTCATCGGCCCGATCAACCTGCCGGTGGGCCGGTTGTTCGTCGAAGAAACCATCACCGAATGCCGCAAGCGCGGCGCCTCTCGTGTCGATCTTCTGGCCTTCGAATTCGAGATGGGACTCTTCCCCGCGGTGCTCGAAGAAGCGCGCGCCAAGGGTATCGAACTCACACCGAAGCAGATCCCGCCCGAGGTCTTCGACAAGCGCGCCGTCGAGCGCGGCCAGGTGGTGTTTCACGACATGGCCTTCATCGAAGCCACGCCGCGCTACGACAAGAAGGACAAGCACTCGGTGGCCATGGCGCTGATCGACTTCTCGGTCTACTACACCCAGGGCGCGATGGACGCCGTGATCGCCGCGCTGCGCGAAGGCAAGAGCCAGGTGGTGTGCGACGGCGGCCAGCTCTACCGGTTGAGCAAGAGCAAGGCCGGCGTGGTCAGCCGCGACAAGCTCACCAAAGCCTGGACCGACTGGGTGGACTATTGGGCGGTGGATTTCGACTACGGCTCGCGCAAGGAGATCGTCAAACGCCCGCGGAGCTTGGGCCTGCAAGCCAACCTGGTCGAGCCGTCGCAAGGCGAACTTGTGGAATGGGAAGACTGGTGGACCGGCGGCTATATCTTCGAAAACGAGTGGCAGAGCTTCCGCACCCGGCAAGACCGCGCGCTGGAGCTGACGAGCGCGCCGCACACTTATGCGCGGCCGGGCCGCTACACGGTGGCGGTGAAGGTGATCGACATCTTCGGCAACGACACCATGACGCTGGTGCCGGTGAGCGTCGGCTGAACCCGCCATGACCGCCCGCGAAATCGAACCCGGCCTCTACGTGCGCGGCTTCACGCCGCCGCTGCGCCTGGCGGATTTCAAGCTCGTGGCCTTCGACATGGACTCCACGCTGATCAGCATCGAGTGCATCGACGAGATCGCCCAGGCCGCCGGCCGCAAGGCCGAAGTGGCGGCGATCACCGAAGCTGCCATGCGCGGCGAGATTGCCGACTACCAGAAAAGCCTGCGGCTGCGCCTGGCGCTGTTGCGCGGCGTGCCGGTGTCGGCGCTGGAGACGGTGTATTCGCAGCACCTGCATCTGAATCCCGGTGTCGAGGTCTTCGTCGCCGCGTGCCGCGCCGCAGGGCTGAAGACCTTGCTGGTCTCCGGCGGCTTCACTTTCTTCAGCGAGCGCATCCGCCAGCGCCTGCAGCTCGATTTCGCGCGCGCCAACATGCTCGAACTGGTGGGCGGGCGCCTTACCGGGCAACTCGTGCCGCGGCCCTGGGGCGAGATCGTCGACGGGGCCGAGAAGAAGCGCGTGCTGCTCGAAGTGGCCGAGCTCATGGGCATCAAGCCGGCGCAGACCATCGCCGTGGGCGACGGCGCGAATGACCTGCCGATGATGTCGGTGGCCGGCCTGTCGATCGCCTTCCATCCCAAGCCTGCCGTGCGCGAGCAGGCCATGGTGTCCATCACCCGTGGCGGGATGGACCGCGCGCTGCGCGTGCTGCAGGCCTGAGCACCCGCTCGGCGCCCGGCGCCGTGGCCGCTTCAGCGATCGCTGAAGACGAGTTGCACGCGGTGCACGCGTTGCGCGGCCAGCGGCTCGAAACGCCACTGCTCCAGCGCCGCCTCCACGTAGCGCTGCAGCAGGCGGTGCGCGGGTGGGACCAGCACCACTTGCGAGACCGTGCCGTCGGGTCGGATCGTCAGGTCGGCCAGGACCTCGACCGTGCCGCGGATCTCCTGGAGCACGCGCTGCGGGACCTGCGGCTCGACCATGGTGACGAGCTTCGGGCGCACCGGCTCGGCGGCGGGCTCGACCCGCAGGGCGGTCGTTTGGGGCAGGGGGATGGCAGGCGCGGCAGCGGTGTCGGCCTCCAAGGCCGGCACCATCGCAATGGCAGGTGCAGCGCCCAGGCGGCCTGCGCTGAGGGTGGCCTCGGTCTTCGCGGGAGCGCGCCGCACGCCAGCGGCGTCCGCACCCGCCGCCGGCTCTGCTTCGATGGCCTTGCGGGGCGCTTTTCCCGCCTCGAGAATGACGCGCATCGGGTTGTCGGCAATGCGACGGGCACGATCCATGGCGGCCGAGGCCGCCGCGCCTGGCGGGGCTGCCTGCGCCCAGGCCGAGCCGGCGAGCAGCACAGCCAGCGACGCAGTCAGACAACGGCACATGCGCACGAGGACATCTCCATGACACGTCGCGGCGGCCAGCCGACCCGCTGGCGACCCGGTCCATCCGGACTGGCGGCCCGGCTCGGGAGCCGCGATTCTAGGGATGCCCAGGCTGCTGTGGTCACCTCATCGACGGGTGAACACCCTGACCCGGCGGCCTTTCAACCTTCCAGTTGCGCCCAGGCCTTGTCCAGGCGCTTGGGGCTCACCGGCTGCGGCGTGCGCAACTCCTGTGCGAAGAGGCTCACTCGCAATTCCTCGAGCAGCCAGCGGTATTCGTCGAGCCGGGCATGCGGTGCCCCCTTGAGCTCCGCCACGCGGCGCACCCAGCGTTGCTCCAGCGGCCGCAACTCGGCCAGCCGGCTGGCGTCGCGCGCCGGGTCGGCACGCAGCTTGTCCAGCCGCAGCACCACCGCGCGCAAGTAGCGCGGCAGATGCTGCAGCACGGGCCAGGGGGTTTGCAGCAGGAAACGCTTGGCCACCAGGCGCTGGAGCTGGGCCTGCACGTCGTCGGCCACCTCGCGCGGCGGCTTGCTGTCCTTGAGCTTGCGCTGCGCGGCGGCAAACTCGGCCAGCACCAGCGCGGCCTGGCGCGCCACTTCCTGGGCGATGAGGTTCAGGCGCGCGCGCCCCTCGTCGATGCGGGCCTTGAAGCGGGCTTCGTCGTTCGGCAGGGGATCGGCCAGGAAGGCGCGATCCAGCGCCAGGTCGATGATCTGGCCGCGCAGTTCCTCCAGCGTGCCCAGCGCCAGATACGCCCCGGCCATCGCCTGCACTTCGGGGGTGTGCCTTTCCAGGTACCGCAAGGGCTCGCGCAGCTGCAAGGCGACGAGCCGGCGCAGCCCGGCGCGGTGGCGGGCGGCGGCGAGATCGGGCTCGTCGAATACCTCGATCTCCACATGCGTGCCGCGGTCGATGAGGGCCGGGAAGCCGATCAGCACCTGCGCGCCGCGGCGCACTTCCATCAACTCGGGCAGTTCGCCGAAAGCCCAGCTGGTGTAGGCCGCCGGTGGCTGCGCCGCGGCCACTTCCGGCACGGGTGCCCCAGGCTTGCCGGGCTGGGCCGCGGCCGCCTGGGCTGCGGCAGCGCCGGCGGGGCCAGGCGCGGCTGCGCCCTTGAGCACCGCCAGCGCCTGGAAGGCGGTGCGCGCCTGGCCGCCGAATTCGGCCTTCAGGCCCGCCAGGTCGCGCCCCATGCCGAGCTGGCGGCCGTGCTCGTCGACCACGCGGAAGTTCATGAACAGATGCGGGCTGAGCTGCTCCAGCTTGAAGTCGTTGCGCTGCACCGCGAGCTGGGCGCGTTCGCGCACCGCCTTGAGCAATGCCTCGAGCAGGCTGCCCTGCGCGAAGGGCGCTAGCGCGCAGAACCCGGCCGCGAAATCGGGCAAGGGCACCAGGCGCGATCGCGGGCGCTGGTGCAGCGTCTTCACCAGCGCCAGCACCTTGGCCTGCAGCATGCCGGGCACGAGCCAGTCGCAGCGTTCTTCGTTCACCTGGTTGAGCGCATACAGCGGCACCTGCACGGTGACGCCGTCCTTGGCGTCGCCGGGTTCGTGCAGGTAGGCGGCGGCACAGTCGATGCCGCCCAGCCGCACCTGGCGCGGGAAGGCCTCGGTGGTGATGCCCGCGGCCTCGTGGCGCATCAGCTCCTCGCGCGTGAGCTGGAGCAGCGGCGGCTGGCGCGCCTTTTCCTTGCGGACCTCGTCGCGAAACCAGCGCTCCAGCGTGGCGCCGCTGCACACGTCCTTGGGCAGTTGCTGCTCGTAGAAGGCGTGGATCAGCTCGTCGTCGACCAGCACGTCCTGGCGCCTGGCCTTGTGCTCGAGCTCCTGCACCTGCTTGACGAGCTTGCGGTTGTGGGCCAGGAAGGGCAGCGGGGTCTCCCACTCGTCGCCCACCAGGGCCTCGCGGATGAAGATCTCGCGCGCCGCGGCCGGGTCGACGCGGCCGAAATTCACGCGCCGGTTGTTGTAGACGACCAGGCCGTACAGCGTGGCGCGCTCCAGCGCCACCACTTCGGCGGCCTTCTTCTCCCAGTGAGGCTCGAGCAGCTGCGTCTTGAGCAGATGGCCGGCCAGCGGCGGGATCCATTGCGGCTCGATGGCGGCCAGGCCGCGACCGAACAGGCGTGTCGTCTCGACCAGCTCGGCTGCGACGATCCAGCGCCCCGGCTTCTTGCTCAGGTGGGTGCCGGGGTGGCGCCAGAACTTGATGCCGCGCGCGCCCAGGTACCACTCGTCTTCATCGCTCTTGCAGCCGATATTGCCGAGCAGCCCGGCGAGCAGCGACAGATGCACTTGTTCGTAGGTGGCCGGCAGCGTGTTCAATCGCCAACCATGCTCGGCCACCACCGTGTGCAGCTGGGTGTGGATGTCGCGCCACTCGCGCACCCGGCGCGGGCTGATGAAGTGCTCGCGCAGGCGCTGCTCCTGCTGCCGGTGGGTGAGCTTGTGAGTCGGGCCTGCGGCCCCACTCACGTGTGCGTCATGGGACACCCCCTCCCCAATCCTCCCCCGCCGAGCGGGTGAGGGGGAGTGACCGCGCCCATCCTCGATCCACTTCCACAGTTTCAGCGTGCCCGTGAATTCCGACTTCTCGTCGTCGAAGGCCTTTTGTTTTTCGTCGGCCGCCTGCGCCTTGTCCTGCGGGCGGTCGCGCACGTCCTGCCCGCTGAGCGCGGCGGCGATGATCAGCACCTCGCTCAGCGCCTCGCGGTGGCGCGCCTCCAGGATCATCCGGCCCACGCGCGGGTCCAGCGGCAGGCGCGAGAGCTCGCGGCCGATGGGCGTGAGCTCGTTGTCGTCGTCCACCGCACCCAGTTCGGCGAGCAGCGCGTAGCCGTCGGCGATGGCCTTGCTCGGCGGCGGCTCGATGAAGGGAAAGTCGACGACGTGGCCCAGGTGCAGCGCCTTCATGCGCAGGATCACCCCGGCCAGCGAGCTGCGCAGGATCTCGGGGTCGGTGAAGCGGGCGCGGCCGGCGAACTCCACCTCGCTGTACAGGCGAATGCAGATGCCGTCGGCCACGCGCCCGCAACGCCCGGCGCGCTGCTGCGCCGCGGCCTGACTCACGGGCTCGATCTGTAACTGCTCGACCTTGCTGCGCCAGCTGTAGCGCTTGACGCGAGCCAGCCCGGTGTCGATGACGTAGCGGATGCCCGGCACCGTGAGCGAGGTCTCGGCCACGTTGGTGGCCAGCACGATGCGCCGCCCGTTGCCCACTTCGAAGACGCGGTCCTGCTCGGGCTGGCTCAGGCGCGCGAACAAGGGCAGGATCTCGGGCGGCGGGCCACCCACCCGAGTCGAATTCGCATGCGCAAGCAGGTGGCGGCGCAGGTGGTCGGCGGTCTCGCGGATCTCGCGCTCGCCGGGCAGGAAGACCAGGATGTCGCCCGCGCCTTCCCGCCACAACTCGTCCACGGCGTCGGCAATCGCGTCGTCGAGATCGAAATCGCGCTTTTCCTCGAACGGCCGCCAGCGTTGCTCCACGGGGAACAGCCGGCCGGAGACCGTGATCACCGGCGCCGGCCCGGCGCTGGAAGCGAAATGCTGCGCAAAGCGCTCGGCATCGATGGTCGCCGAAGTGACGATGACCTTCAGGTCCGGCCGCCGCGGCAGCAACTGCCGCAGGTAGCCGAGCAGGAAGTCGATATTCAGGCTGCGCTCGTGCGCCTCGTCGATGATCAAGGTGTCGTAGGCGCTGAGCAGCGGGTCGCGCTCGGTCTCGGCCAGCAGGATGCCGTCAGTCATGAGCTTGACGCTGGCACCGGGCTGCAGCCGGTCCTGGAAGCGCACCTTGTAGCCGACCACCTCGCCCAGCGGTGAGTTCAACTCCTGCGCGATGCGCTTGGCCACGCTGCTGGCGGCGATGCGCCGCGGCTGCGTGTGGCCGATGAGTCCGCGGCCGCCCCTGCCCCAGTTCCCCAGGCCGCGCCCGAGTTCGAGCAGGATCTTGGGCAGCTGCGTGGTCTTGCCCGAGCCTGTCTCGCCGCAAACGATGACGACGGGGTGCGCCGCGATGGCGCGCGCGATCTCCTCACGCCGCGCGGAGACCGGCAGTGACTCGGGGTAGGTGATCGGCGGGATGGGGTGCGCCAGGATGGCGCTGCGAGGGGGCTGCACGGGCGGCGGATTATCTCCGCCGAGGGCCGCGGCGGGCGCCCCGCTCGATCACATCGCGGCGTAGGCGATGACGCTGAGCACCGCGCCCTGTGGGTCCTGCAAGACGGCCATGCGGCCGACGCCCGGAATATCCATCGGCGGCATCAGCACCTTGCCCCCCAGCGAGGTGCTGCGCCCGACGGTCTCGTCCACGTTGCCCACCGTGACATAGCAACCCCAATGCGGGGGCATGGGCGGGGCGTCCTTGGGTATCGCCATGATGCCCGCCACGGCGGTGTCCGCGACATTCACCACGCGGTAGCCGCCCATGGCTTCGTCAGGTGCTTTCACGTTCCAGCCGAAGAGCTTGGCGTAGAACTCGGCCGCGCTGGCGGGGTCGGTGGTGACCAGTTCGCTCCAGCTGAATGCACCAGGGGTCTTGAACACGTCCATCGGGTTCTCCTCGAAGAAGGGCTGGCGATATTGCGTGGGTGCCCGTTCAGCGTCAATGGCAGGGAGATGACGCGACAGGGGGATGACACCTCGGGGCGATGACAGCGCTGCGGCACAATCGCCGGCGACCATGAGCCATGTCTTCCCGCATACCTTCGTCCCCTGGTTTCGCGCCGTCGCGCCCTATATCCACGCCTACCGTGGCAAGACCTTCGTGGTGGCGTTGGCCGGCGAGGCGATTGCCGCGGGCAAGCTCAACACCTTCGTGCAGGACCTGTCCATCCTGCACGCCATGGGCATCAAGCTGGTGCTGGTGCACGGTTTTCGGCCGCAGGTGACCGAGCAGCTTGCGGCCAAGGGCCATGTGTCGCGATTCGCACGAGGCATCCGCATCACCGACCCGGTGGCGCTGGACGCCGCCCAGGAGGCCGCCGGCCAGCTGCGCTTCGAGATCGAAGCCGCGTTCTCGCAAGGCCTGCCGAATACGCCGATGGCCAACGCCACGGTGCGCGTGGTCTCGGGCAACTTCCTCACCGCGCGGCCCGTGGGCATCGTGGACGGCATCGACTTCATGAACAGCGGGCTGGTGCGCCGGGTGGACCAGGCCGCGATACGCCGCGCCATCGAATCGGGCGCACTGGTGCTGCTCAGCCCATTCGGCTTCTCGCCCACGGGTGAAGCCTTCAACCTGACGATGGAAGACGTGGCCACGGCCGCGGCCGTGGCGCTGCAGGCCGACAAGCTGGTCTTCATCACCGAAATCGCCGGCATCCGCGAGGACCAGAACGACCCCGAAAGCGCCATCGATACCGAGCTCGCATTGGCCGACGCGAGAAGGCTGCTGGCCGCGCTGCCCCGGCCCGCGGAGCCCACGGACACGGCGTTTTACCTGCAGCATTGCGTCAAGGCCTGCGAGGGCGGCGTCGAGCGCTCGCACATCCTGCCCTTCGCCACCGACGGCGCGCTGCTGCTGGAGGTCTTCACGCACGATGGCGTGGGCACCATGGTGGTCGACGAAAAGCTCGAGAGCCTGCGCGAGGCCGGCTCCGACGACGTGGGTGGCATCCTGCAGTTGATCGAGCCCTTCGAGCGCGACGGCACGCTGGTGCGTCGCGAGCGCACGGAGATCGAGCGCGACATCGCCCGCTACAGCGTCGTCGAGCACGACGGCATCATCTTTGGCTGCGCCGCCCTGTACCCCTACCCGGAAGCCCGTACGGCCGAGATGGCGGCGCTGACGGTGTCACCCCTGTCGCAGGGCCAGGGCGACGGCGAGCGGCTGCTCAAGCATGTCGAGCAGCGCGCCCGCAACGAAGGGCTGGACAGCATCTTCGTGCTCACCACGCGCACGATGCACTGGTTTGTCAAGCGGGGCTTCATACAAGTCGACCCCGAATGGTTGCCCGAAGCGCGCAAGCGCAAATACAACTGGGACCGGCGCTCGCAGGTGCTGGTCAAGAAACTGTCTTGATTGAAGGAGAAATACGATGACTCGCATGGTTCAGTGCACTTATCTCAAGAAGGAAGCCGAGGGTCTGGGTTTTGCGCCCTACCCGGGCGAACTCGGCAAGCGCATATACCAAAGCGTCAGCAAGGAGGCTTTCGAAGCCTGGAAAAAGCGCCAGACCATGTTGGTCAACGAAAACCGCCTCAACCTCGCCGATGCCAGCGCACGCCAGTATCTGGCGCGGCAAATGGAGCAATTCTTCTTTGGCGACGGTGGCGACAAGCTCGCGGGGTATGTACCCCCCGCGGAGTGAGTCTGGCGACGGCCGGCGCGGGTATTTCCGCAGGGTGAATTCTCAGCGGCGGCGGGTATATTTCGCAGGTCGTTACTTTCAGGGGGAATCTCAATGTCCATAGACGCACTTGGTGACCTGCTCGCCCAGAAGGCGGCACTCGAAAAGCAGATCGCGGAAGTTCAACGCTCGCAACGTTCCGAAGCCATCGGCAGGGTCAAGGCGCTGATGGCTGAATACGGCCTCACGCTGGCCGATATCGGCAGCAAGCCGGCGGCGGCCCCCGGACAGACCAAGGGCAAGGTGGCCGCCAAATACCGCAACCCAGCCACCGGCGACACCTGGTCTGGCCGCGGCCTCAAGCCCAAGTGGCTGAGCGCGGCGCTGGCCGCGGGACGCCAGATCTCGGACTTCGCACTCTGATGCGCGGCCTGGCGCGTTCGGCTTGCTCGTCGGGCGGGCTGGCCAGATGAACGCCGCGCCAGCCCCGCGCACCTTGCGCCAGCGGCTGGCGGGTTCGAACGGCATGGCGCGTGGCGCGCTGCGCCACGGTGCCATCGGCCTGGCATCGTTTTCACTCGCCTTGGCCGGCGGGCTGAGCCTGCCCCTGGCCCCCTGGGCCGCCATTGCCCTGCCCTGCGGGCTGGCCCTCGCCGCGGCCTGGATCTGGGGCCCGCTGGCCATCCTGGGCGCCGCGGCAGGTCTCTTGCTGGCCCTGGTGGGCATGGGGCTGGCGTGGACGCCGTCGTTGCTGGCCACGCTGGCCCTGGGCGCCGGCGCGCTGCTGGCCCGCAGTGCCCTGCGACGGCTGGGCTTCGACGCGCGGCTGGAACGCGCGATCGATCTGGCCTGGCTGCTCGGTGCGGTGCTCCTGGCCGCCGCATTGCCCTCGGCGCTGGCCCTCTCGCTGTGGGTTCAAGGCAGCACCGGCGCCGACCTCCTGTTGTTGTTCGTCACGGGCTGGAGCGTCATGGGCCAGGGCATGGTGATCACCGCCGTGGCCGTGCTGGCGTTGAACCGCAGCATGCCGCAGGCCATGCAATCCAAGATGGCCAGCCGCGAGACCCTGATGGGAGCCGCGGGGATCGCATTGATGCTCGGGCTGCTGTGGTTCGGCTCCAGCGCGCGCACCCCTGCGGCCTCCCTGGCCCTGTTCTTGCCGCCCGTGGTGGTCGTGGCGCTGGCGCTGCGCGGGCAATTGGCCCTGGCGGCCGGTGGTTTGCTGGCCGCCGGGCTCCTCGCGGCCAGTGCCGCCGGGGCGGGGCTCTGGGCCGGTGCCGGCGGCGGCCAGAATGCCGTGGCCGCCTGGCTCGGCTCGGCCGTGCTGCTCATGCTCATGGCCCATGCAGCCACCGCCGAGTGGGCGGGCCGCGCCCACCGCTGGGAGTGGGCCCTCGACGGCTCGCGCCTGGGCGTGGCGGACTGGCATCTGCAGTCGCACGAAAACTTCGCCTCGACGGCCTGGCGCAGCCTCACCGGGCATGAAGACAAATCCTGGAGCCCTGCGGCCTGGCAGGCCCGCGTCCATGGAGACGACCAGCCCGGCCTGGCCGAGGCCATCGCCTCGCTGAGCTCCGGCGAGACGGGGCGCCGCCAGATCGAGCTGCGCGTGCCTCAAGGCGGCGGTTGGCGCTGGACGGAAGCCACGCTGATGGTCATCGAACGCGACGCTGCGGGGCACCCCGTGCGGCTGTTGGCCACCTTGGCTGACGTGCAGGAGCGGCGCGACGCGCTGGAGCGCCAGCGCATGTCGGTGAGCTTGTTCCAGCACCTGCACGAGGGCCTGCTCATCACCGACGCCGACCTGCGCGCACTGGACGTCAACCCGGCCTACACGCAGATCCTGGGCGTGCCGCGCGACGAACTCCTCGGCAGCGTGCCCTCGCTGCTGCGGCCCACGCCCGCCGACCCCGTGGCGCGCCAGCAGCGCGCGGCCATGTGGGCGAGCCTGCGCGACAGCGGCAGCTGGCGTGGTGAGTTGCTCGAGCGGCGCCGCAGTGGCGAACTCTGCACGCTGGCCGCCACCATCTCCACGGTGCGCGGGCCGGCGCAGGACCTGCGCTATCACGTGCTCGTGATCTCCGACATCACCCAGCAGCAGGCGCAGCGCGAGCAGCTCGAGCGCCAGGCGCATTTCGACGAGCTCACACGGCTGCCCAACCGGGCGCGTCTGTCGCAGTTGCTCGACGAGGCCATGCGCGCGGCCGACCGCGACGGCTACCTGCTGGTCGTGTGCTACCTGGATCTGGACCGCTTCAAGCCCGTCAACGACCGTTTCGGCCACGCCGCCGGCGACCGCCTGCTCGCCGAGCTGGCCGGCCGCCTGCGCAGTGCGCTGCGCAGCCGCGAGCACTGGACCGATTCGGTGGCCCGCCTGGGCGGAGACGAATTCGTGCTGCTGCTGCGCGCCGGCACGATCGAGGAAGGCCGGCTGGCCGTCGAGCGCGTGCTGCGCGTGGTCTCGCAGCCCTATCTGATCGACCCCGCGCAGGAACCCGTGCAGGTCACCGCCAGCATGGGCGCCACGGTCTACCCGGTGGATCACAGCGATGCCGACACGCTGCTGCGCCACGCCGACCACGCGATGTACAGCGCCAAGCAGGCCGGCCGCAACGGCTACCTGTTCTTCGACCCCGAGCAACGCCGCCGCACCGAGCAGCGCGTGATGGCCATCGGCCGCATCCAGGAAGCGCTGGACCAGCAGGAGTTCGTCCTCTACTACCAGCCCAAGGTCGACATGCGCACCGGCCGCGTGCTCGGCTTCGAGGCCTTGCTGCGCTGGGAACACCCGCAGCAGGGCCTGGTGGCGCCGCTGCAATTCCTGCCGCTGATCGAGCACACCGGCCTGTCCTCGCGCATCGGCGACTGGGTCATCTCGCGCGCCCTCGAGCACCTCTCGCAATGGCGGCGCGACGGGCTGGATCTGGCCGTCAGCGTCAACGTCTCGGCGCGCCACCTGCAGGAGCCCGATTTCGCCCAGCGGCTGGCCGAACTGCTGGCCCGCCACAGCGAAGCGCTGGCCTCGCAGCTGGAGATCGAGATGCTCGAAACGGCCGCCCACGCCGACATCGACGCCACCTCGGCGTTGCTGGTGCGCTGCCGTGGCATCGGCGTGCGTTTTGCGCTCGACGATTTCGGCACCGGCTACTCCACCCTCACCTACCTGAAGCGGCTGCCCGTGGACGTGCTGAAGATCGACCGCAGCTTCGTCCACCAGATGCTCGACGACGCGCAGGATCGCGCCATCGTCGAAGGCGTGATCGGCCTGGCCCGCACCTTCGGCTGCACCGTGGTGGCCGAAGGCGTGGAGTCGCCCGCGCAGGCCCGCGCCCTGCTCGACATGGGCTGCGACATCGGCCAGGGCACGGGCATCGCCGCGCCCATGCCGGCCGGCCAGGTGGCGCAGTGGGTGCGCGAATACCGCGGCGTCTTCGCGCTGGCCCCGGCTGCCCCCCATGAGCCCGGGGTGGCTAGACTCGGCGGGTGATACCCGCTGGCTTTCTGCAAGACCTGCTCTCCCGCGTCGACATCGTCGATGTCGTCGGCCGCCATGTCGAATTGCGGCGTGGCGGGGCCAATTTCATGGGTCTGTGCCCCTTTCACACCGAGAAGTCGCCCAGCTTCTCGGTCAGCCCGAGCAAGCAGTTCTATTACTGCTTCGGCTGTGGCGCCAGTGGCGACGCCATCCGCTTCCTCACCGAACACCTGGGCCTGAGCTTCATCGAGGCCGTGCGCGAGCTCGCGCAAGGGGTCGGCCTGGCCGTGCCGGAGGAGCAGGTCAGCCCCGAGGAGCGCGAACGCCGCGACACGCTGCGCGAGCGGCGCCAGTCGCTGGGCGAGGTCCTCAGCCGGGCCGCCGAGTTCTACCGCGCCCAACTTCGCGCCCACCCGCGGGCGATCGACTACCTCAAGCAGCGTGGCCTCACCGGTGCGGTGGCGGCGCGCTTCGGGCTGGGCTTCGCCCCGCCGGGCTGGCGCACCTTGGCCGGCGTATTTCCACGCTACGACGACCCCTTGCTGGAGGAGGCCGGCCTGGTCAGACAACGCGGGGGCGAGGACGCCGCCGCGGGGCGCCCGCGCCAGAACGAAAGCGATGGCGAAGAAGCGACCGCGCCCGCCGAGGCCGACCGCGCTCGCTACGACTGGTTCCGCGACCGCGTGATATTCCCGATCCGCTCGGTGGACGGCAAGGTCATCGGCTTCGGCGGCCGCGTGCTCGACGACAGCAAGCCCAAGTACATCAACTCGCCCGAGACACCGCTGTTCAGCAAGGGCCGCGAGCTGTACGGCCTGTTCGAGGCGCGGCAGGCGCTGCGCGACAAGGGCTATGCGCTGGTCGTCGAAGGCTACATGGACGTCGTCGCCCTGGCGCAGTCGGGCTTCGCCAACGCCGTGGCCACGCTGGGCACGGCTTGCACCGCCGAGCATGTGCAGAAGCTTTTCCGTTTCACGGACTCCGTGGTCTTCAGCTTCGACGGCGACGCCGCCGGGCGACGCGCCGCGGGCCGTGCGCTGGAGGCCGCGCTGCCGCACGCCAGCGACCTGCGCAGCGTGCGCTTCTTGTTCCTGCCGCCCGAGCACGACCCCGACAGCTTTGTGCGAGAGCTCGGCCCCGAAGCCTTCGAGCAGCAGGTGGCGCAGGCCGTGCCCTTGTCGCGTCAACTCGTGGCGCAGTCCGGCGAAGGCGCCGACCTGGCCACGGCCGAAGGCCGTTCGCGCATGCTGGCGCAAGCCAAGCCGCTGTGGCACGCGCTGCCCGATGGCGCACTCAAGCGCCAGTTGCTGCCCGAACTGGCACGCCAGGGGCAGCTCGAGCCGGCCGATCTGGCCGGGCTGTGGGGCAGCGGCGCCGTCGCGCCGGCACAGCGGCCCCGGCCGGCCCACCCGATGCCGGCGCTGCAAACGCCTTTGCGCCGCCCGGGCCGACGGGCGCCCGCCGCACCGGCCGATCTGGCCCTGCGGCTGCTGCTGCGCCACAGCGATTGGTGGGAGCGCCTGGGTGCCGACGATCATGAGCTCCTGCACGGCCTGGCGGGCACGCACGGCGAGGTCGTCGCCTGGCTGGAGCGGCAACTCACCGAGCATGGCCCGCTCACCTGGGCGGCGCTCGAGCAGGCCCTGGGCAACGAGCCCTGGCATGAGCCCGCGCGTGCCTGGGTCGATGCCGCCGACCCGGACGAAGAGCAAGGCTTCGACGACCTGCGCCGAGTGGTGCACCGCTTGTGGTGCGCGCACTTGCGCGAGCAAGTCGAGGCGCTGATCGCCGAGGGCCGCACCGACCGCGAGCAGCTGACCCGCATCGGCGTGCTGAACCGGCGCATCGAGTCTCACCGCAGCGCCGAGCGCGAGCTCACGCAGGCCGAGTAGCCGGGCAGATCCAGGGCCTGCCGGTATAATCCACGGTTTGTCGCAGCGGCAAGAGTGACTGCAAGCAAGGGCTTGTGGATACCAGGACCCCGACCGCCCCCTGGCAGGGGCCGCCCAAGGTCAACCCCATCCGCAGGGGCTGCACGCCAGATGGGTTCACGCGAACTTGCCTGCACGACATGCGCGAGCCCCGCTTTGCGCCCGGTGCCGCCGGGAATGAATGTCGAGAGCCCATCTCCCATCTCCCATCTCCCATCTCCTCTACGCATGTCGCCCGACGCCCGCTTAAGCCCCAAGGAATCGCATGACCGCCAAAAAGCCTGCCGCCCAGCCCGCCGCCGCGCCAACCCACAAGCCCAGCAAGGCGGCGCAGGCGGCACCCGCCGTGGTCAAACCGGCGGTCAAACCGGCGGCCAAGTCAGCGCTTCTCGTGGCCGCCAAGACCGAGACCAAGCACGCCAAGCCCGAGCTGAAGACCGCCCCCAAGGCCACAGCGGCCAAACCGGCAGGCAAGGCCGCGGCACGCAAGCCTGAGCCCAAACCTGAGCCCAAGGCGGGCAAGGGCGCCAAGAAGGGGGCCGAAGTCAAGGGGGCCCCGCCGGCTGCGGACGAAGTGGACCTGGCCGACATCGAGGCCGAATTCGGGGGCGAGGTGGAGGCCGAAGTCGAGGTCGTCGCCGAGGGCGAGAAGGTCGAGAAGCCCAAGCCGCTGCGCATGAAGGTCAGCCGCGCCAAGGAGCGCGCGCTGATGCGCGAGTTCGGTCTCGAAGAAACGACCCTGACCGAAGAAGAAGCCGCCAAGCGCCGCCAGGAGCTCAAGACGCTCATCAAGATGGGCAAGACGCGCGGCTTCCTGACGCACCAGGAAATCAACGACCACCTGCCCGAGAAGCTGATCAACGAGGAGATCCTCGAAGCCATCATCTCGATGCTCAACGATATGGGCAGCGCGGTGTACGCGCAGGCGCCCGACGCCGCCACGCGGCTGGTGGCCGGCGGCGGCGCCACCACCGCGACCGAAGAGGAAGCCGAAGAAGCGGCCGAAGCCGCGCTGTCCACCGTGGACAGCGAGTTCGGCCGCACCACCGACCCGGTGCGCATGTACATGCGCGAGATGGGCACGGTGGAGCTGCTCACGCGCGAAGGCGAGATCGAGATCGCCAAGCGCATCGAAGGCGGCCTGCAGGCCATGATGCTGGCCATCAGCGCCAGCCCGACGACGATCGCCGAGATCCTTTCGATGTCCGACCGCATCGGGGCCGGCGAGATGCAGATCTCGGAAGCCGTCGACGGCTTCATCGCCGCGGACGAGGCCGACGACTACGTGGCCGAAGAAGACTTCGACGAATTCGACGAGGAAGACGACGACGATGGCCAGGGCGGCAGCAAGGCACTGACCAAGAAGCTCGAGGAGTTGAAGAAACAGGCGCTGGAGAAATTTACCAACCTGCGCACGCACTTCGACAAGATGCGCAAGGCCTACGAGAAGGAAGGCTACAAGTCGCCCTCGTACAACAAGGCCCAGCACGCCATCAGCGAAGACCTGATGACGATCCGCTTTACCGTCAAGACCATCGAGAAGCTGTGCCACATCCTGCGTTCGCAGGTCGACGATGTGCGCCGCTACGAGCGCGAAATCCGCAAGATCGTGGTCGACAAGTGCGGCATGCCGCAGGACCATTTCATCAAGACCTTCCCGCCCAACGTCATGAACCTGAAGTGGGCCGAAAAAGAGATCGCCACCGGCAAGCCCTACGCCAGCATCCTCACCCGCAATCTGCCTGCCGTGCAGGAGCTTCAGCAGAAGCTTTCCGACCTGCAAAGCCGCGCCGTGGTGCCGCTGGAAGACCTCAAGCAGATCAACAAGAAGATGAACGAGGGCGAGAAGTCCTCGCGCGACGCCAAGAAGGAAATGATCGAGGCCAACCTGCGCCTGGTCATCTCCATCGCCAAGAAGTACACCAACCGCGGCCTGCAGTTCCTCGACCTCATCCAGGAAGGCAACATCGGGCTGATGAAGGCGGTGGACAAGTTCGAATACCGCCGCGGCTACAAGTTCTCGACCTACGCCACCTGGTGGATCCGCCAGGCCATCACGCGTTCGATCGCCGACCAGGCGCGCACCATCCGCATCCCGGTGCACATGATCGAGACGATCAACAAGATGAACCGCATCTCGAGACAACATCTTCAGGAGTTTGGCTACGAGCCGGATGCCCCGACGCTGGCCGAGAAGATGGAGATCCCGGAAGAC
>JAUXRG010000033.1 GCA_030681795.1 Rubrivivax sp. | reverse complement strand
GCCCACCTCGACATGGACGCCTTTTATGCGTCGGTGGAGCTGCTGCGTTACCCCGAACTCGCCGGGCAGGCGGTGGTCATCGGCGGCGGCCGCCGCCACCAGCCGGCGCGGCAGGCCGACGGCACGCGGCGCTTCGCCACCCTGGCCGGCTACACCGGGCGCGGCGTCATCACCACGGCCACCTACCCGGCGCGAGATCTCGGCGTGCACTCCGGCATGGGTCTGATGAAGGCCGCCGTGCTGGCGCCGGGCGCCGTGCTGCTGCCTGTCGATTTCGAGCAATACCGCCACTACTCGCGGCTGTTCAAGGCCGCCGTGGCCGAGGTGGCGCCGGTGATCGAGGACCGCGGCATCGACGAGATCTACATCGACCTCAGCGACGTGCCCGGCGCGCAGGACAGCGTCGGCCACGACGCGACCGGCGGCGTGCGCGCCGTGGCGCAGGAGATCCGCAATACGGTGCGGCGCAACACCGGGCTGAGCTGCTCGATCGGCGTGACGCCCAACAAATTCCTGGCCAAGATCGCCAGCGAGCTCGTCAAGCCCGACGGCCTGACCGTGCTCACCGCCGCCGACGTGCCCGCGCGCGTCTGGCCGCTGCCGGTGCGGCGCATCAACGGCATCGGCCCCAAGGCCGCTGCCAAACTGCACGCCCTGGGCCTGCGCACCGTGGGCGAAGTCGCCGCCCGCGAACGCGCCTGGCTGGTGGAGCATTTCGGCCGCAGCTACGGGCGCTGGCTGTTCGATGCCGCACGCGGCATCGACGACCGCCCGCTGGTGACTCACAGCGAACCGGTATCGATGAGCCGCGAAACCACCTTCGAGCGCGACCTGCACGCCGTACGCGACCGCAGCGAGCTCTCGCGCGTCTTCACCGAACTGGCCACGCAGGTGGCCACCGACCTGCAGCGCAAGGGCTATGCCGGCCGCACCATCGGCATCAAGCTGCGCTTCGAGGATTTCACGACAGTCACCCGCGACCTGACACTGCCGGCTGCGGTGGCCGACGCCCAGGCGATTCGACATGCCGCAGGCCTGTGCCTGAAACGCGTGGACCTGAGCCGGCGCTTGCGCCTGCTGGGCGTGCGCGCCGCGTCGCTGGTGAAGCTGTAGGGGCCGGCCCCGCTCTTGAGCTACATGGGAGGGCTTGGCCGCGTGGGCAGTCGATACAGCCACGCGCCCACGGCCAGGCAGCACAGCGCGGGCAGCCAAGCCCATGGCACTGGCAGCAGCCACCCCGCCCACAACGCGCCCGCCGCCATCATCCCCCAGGCCCACTGCTTGGCGCGCAGCGGCACGAACCGCGCCTGCCGCCAGTCCCGGACCAGCGGCCCGAATCGCCGGTGCGCCAGCAACCAGCGCTCGCAGCGTTGACTGCTGCGCGAGAAGCACCACGCGGCGAGGAGCACGAACGGCGCGGTCGGCAGCAGCGGCACGAAGATGCCGACGATGCCGGCCAGGAGCGCTGCGGCCCCACCCGCCCCCCAGAGCACGCGCTGCCAGTGCGCTCGGGCGCGGAGATCTGCGGCAGTCGTCATCGGGGCATCGTATCGTGCGGCGGGCTGGCGCCAGCTCACCCGGGCGGGGCGCTCGGCCTGGGCGGCGCCGGGCGGCGGCCGTCGATGAGGTGCGCGATGGCCAGCACGGGGTGCCGCCACAGCATGCGCGGGCCCGCGTAGCGCATCACCACGCGCATGGCTTCGCGCTGGCGTTGGCCATAGCAATGGATCGGGCAGTTCACGCAGGTCGGCTTCTCGGCGCCGTAGGGACAGCCGGCCAGGCGCTTGCGCGCGTAGTCCTGCAGGCCGGTGCATTCCTGGCACAGGCCCGCCTCGCCGCTCTCGGCCACACCATGGTGGTGGGCACAGTAGATGCGCAGCATGGCGCTGATGGTCCGCAATTCGCGCTTCAGCCGCGATGTGGCCAAGCGTGCCGCGCGCTGGGCGGCACCGGCCGACGGGGAACGAGGTGACGATGGATCCATGGTGCAATGATGCCTTGCTCCCCACGAAGACCATGCCCCTCATGCTGCTGCTCGCCCCTGGACTGGCCCTGGCTCTCCTGGGCGCCCATTTCTACCGCGCGGGCTCATGGCCGCTGGTGTTCGCCTGCCTGGTGCTGCTGGCCCTGCTGGCCTGGCCGCGCGCCTGGGTGGCGCGTCTGGTGCAGGCGGGCCTGGTCGCTGGTGCCATCGAGTGGCTGTGGACCGCCTTCGGCTTCGTCCAGCAGCGCTTGGCCCTGGGCCAGCCCTGGCTGCGCCTGGCGTTGATCCTGGGCGCGGTGGCCCTGTTGACCGCCGCCTCGGCGCTGGTCTTCCGCCATCCGAGGCTGCGCTCGCGCTTCGGGCTGGCCTGACGCGTTGGCGGCGCGAAGCGCGCCGCGTCGCTCAGCGCATGCCGAGCTTGAAAGCGATCATCGCGCGCAGCTTGTTTGGCAGCACCGGCTTGATGAGCAGGTGGTAGTCGTGTTTGACGGCCTCGTCCTCGTGGCCGCCCAGGCTGCTGCCGGTGATGACGATGGCCGGCAGGCGCCGCCCGGGCCAGCGCGCGCGCAAGGCGCTGAGTGCCTCGATGCCGGTGCGGCCCTGGGGCAGCCGGTAGTCCACCAGCAGCAGGTCGGGCGGCTCGGCGGCGGCGCTGGCCACCCAGGCCTCCACGGCCTGCACCGTATCGAAGGCGACGACCCGCGCGCCCCAGGCCTGCAGCACCACCACCAGCCCCTCGCGCACGGTGGCCTCGTCTTCCACCACGGCGATCAGGCGGCCTTCCAGCGTCAGGCCGATGGGCAGCTTGGCCGCGCCTCCCGGCACCCCCGCGATCGTGCGCTGCGCCCTGCCCACGGGCACCTCGAGGCTGAACACCGTGCCATGGCCCAGCCGCGAGCGCACCGACAAGGGCGCATCCATCAGCACGGACAGGCGCTTGACGATGGCCAGGCCCAGACCCAGGCCCTTGCGGTGGTGGGCCTCCAAAGGGCGGTTGCCTTGCACCTGGTAGAACTCGTCCCAGATGCGTGGCAGGCTGGCCTCGGCAATGCCGATGCCGCTGTCCCATACCTGCAGCAGCAGCTTGGCGCCGCGGGGGCGGCAGCTCACGAGCACGCCGCCGTCGTCGGTGTAGCGGATGGCGTTGCTCACCAGGTTGCGCAGCACGCGCTCGAGCAGCACCGGGTCGGCGTGCGCCACATGCGGCTCGCCACGGAAGCTCAGCATCAGCCCCTTCTCGAAGGCCGTGGGCTCGAAGTGCAGGCGCAGGCGGCTGAAGAGCTCGCGCATGGGCACCGGCGCGGGGTTGACATCCACGCCGCCGGTATCGATGCGGGTGATGTCGAGCAGCTCGCCGAACAGGCCTTCGAGCGCATCCACCGATTCGTTGATGCTGTTCACCAGCGAGGCCACCTCGGGGTCGTGGCTGCGCTGGCGCAGGGCCTCGGCGAACAAGCCCATGGCGTGCAGCGGCTGGCGCAGGTCGTGGCTGGCGGCGGCGAAGAACTGCGTCTTGGCGCGGTTGGCGGCCTCGGCGGCGCGCCTGGCCTCCTCGGCCACCACTTTTTCCATGCGCAGCCTGGCGGCCATCTCGTCGGTGCGGCTCTTCAGCGCGATGGCCTGGCCCAGCGCGCTGCTGTAGGTCCGCGCCATGAGCACGGCAATGCAGAACATCAGCGTCAGGATGACCGCCAGCTCGATGTGGAAAGGCTGGCCGGTGTCACTGGCCACGCGCACGATGGTGGGCGCGAGCACCACGCTGAGGAAGCCGATGAACACCGCCACCTGCGTGGCCAGGAGCTGCACCGAAGCCAGGCAGTAGGTGTAGACGATGAGCAGCAAGGCCAGCAGGTGGTACGGGGTGCCCAGGCCCCAGAACAGCCACACCGCCAGGCCCCACATGGCGCCCTGGCACAGCACCAGCACGATCCAGCTGCGGCGCCACACGCGCAAGCCCGCGGCGCCGGCGTCTCCCTGGCGGCGAAAGCGCAGGTAGTGCGCCAGCCGCACCAGCCACAGCACCGAGACCACGCCCAGCCAGCCCAGCAGCCGCCCGGGTTCGGCCAGCGGCCAGAAAAGCACCGCGATCAGCACGATGCCGAAGAGGTTGCCGGTGAGCGTGGCCGGCGTCTGGATGTACAGGGCCAGCAGGTGGTCGACGCCGTGGGGGCTGCGGCCGGGCCCCTGCGCGGCCAACGCGGAGCCGGCCGGCGCGCTTGCAGCCGCTGCGGGTTCGGGCGTCATGCGATGGCTGGCGAATTCAGCGCTGCGGCGGCCGCCGCGCGAAGAAACCGCCCTGGCCCTGCGTCATCTGGCTGACGGCGAGCACGGCCTGCGTGCGCGAACTCACGCCCAGGGCGCGCAGCACCGCGGCCACATGGTCCTTCACGGTCTCCACCGAGAGGTTGAGCTGGCGCGCGATGAGCTTGTTGGGCAGCCCCTGCAGAAGCAGCCCCAGGACCTCGGCCTGGCGCGGTGTGAGGCCCACGTCGTCGATCGAGGGCAGCTTCTGGTGCGGCTCGGGCCGCGCCGCGGCACCCAGCAGGGGCTCCCCCATGGGCCGCATCACGCCGGGCACGGTGTCGCCAGCGAGGCCACCGGCGCCGGCGCTGCGGCCGAATTCCAGGCCCAGCATCGAGGGCGGCACGTACATCGAGCCCGTCATCACCATGCGCAAGGCCTCGTGCAGCTCGCCGTGCGAAGATTTCTTGGGCACGAAACCCATGGCACCGCTGTCGATGGCACGGATGACGTCGCTGGCGCGGTCGGACGCCGACACCACCACCACCGGCACAGCCGGGTAGGCGGCGCGGAACTCCACCAGCACTTCGAACCCGTCGGCGTCGCCCAGCGCCAGGTCGAGCAGCACGAGATCGAAATCGGCGTCCGAGCGCAGCGTGGCGCGTGCGGCCGCGGCACTGGCCACGCCCACCACCGTGGTGTCGCTGCCGATGTTCTGGATCACCGCTTCGAGCGCCGCGAGCACCAGCGGGTGGTCGTCGACCAGCAGCACCTTCATATCGCCTCCGTGCCTCGTGTGGCCAGGCATTGTGTGGCACCGGGCCGAGGCCGGCGTGCCCCCCTTTCGGGGGTGCAGGGCATCAGACGAATCGCCTCGAGACCGACTCGGCCACGCAGGCTGGCTTGGCCGAGCCTTCGAGCTCGATCGTGGTCTGCACCGTGAGCTGGGCGCCGCCCTCCAGCGCCTCGTAGCCCAGCAGCTTGAAGTGCCCGCGAATGCGGCTGCCCACGCGCACCGGGGCCATGAAGCGCACCCGGTTCAGGCCGTAGTTGACGCCCATGCGCACGTCGTCGATGGCGAAGCCGGCTTCAAACATTGCCGGCAGCAGGCTCAGGGTGAGGAAGCCGTGCGCCACGGTGCCGCCGAAGGGGCCGGCCGCGGCGCGCGCCGGGTCGGTGTGGATCCACTGGTGGTCGCCGGTGGCCCGGGCGAAGAGGTCGATGCGGTCCTGGGCGATGGTCAGCCAGTCGCTGGTGCCGAGTTCCTGTCCCACCCGGCCCTGCAGATCGGCCAAGTGCCCGTAGCGCTTCATGCCCGAGGCCGTCATGCGTTGATCCACGCCACCAGCGGCTCCCACTGCTCGAGGTCGCGCTCCACCCGGCTGGGGGCCACGTCCCACAGCGTCAAGCCGCGGGCGGCGAGCTGCACGTAGTTCTGCGTGTCGCGCAACCAGCCCACCACCGGCACGGGCAGCGTGCCCAGGTACTGGTGGAGTTGCTCGTTGGCCCGCGTGTGCTCGCGCACCCGCATGCCCACCAGGCCGAGCTCGACCACGGCGCCGCGGCGGTGCTCGCGCAGCGCCCGCACGAAGGCGTGCGTGGCCTGGATGTCGAACAGGCTGGGCTGCAGCGGAATGAGCATGCGGTCGGCGATGCGCATCACGGCGTCGAGCCGCTTGCCGCGCATGCCCGCCGGCGTGTCCAGCACCACGTGCGTGGTGCCCTTGGGCGGGCGCACGATGTCGTCATGCGCGACATCCCAGCCGCGAATGGCCGGCAGCGACGGCCCGAGTTTGGCGCGCTCGGCCAGCCATTGGCCCGAGGACTGCTGGCGGTCCACATCGCCCAGCATCACCGCGTGGCCTGCCGCGGCCAGGCAACCGGCCACGTTGGTGGCCAAGGTGCTCTTGCCTGCGCCACCCTTGGGGTTGGCAACGACGATGACGGGCATGTCAGTACCGCCCGGCCGCCCGAAGGTACTGACGCGCCCCTCGGGGGCTGCGAACGAAGTGAGCTGGGGAATGTTTCATCCTAGGCCTCCTGCTGGCGACTCGGCGCGCGTTTGCCGGCTATGGTAGCGGCGCGGGCTCAGCGCACGCCATCCCACAGCAGCTTCAGCCCGGTGAGCAGCATCCCGGCGTAAGCCAGTCGGTAAAACCAGTCCGACCGCACGCGCGCGGTCAGCCAGACGCCAGCCCACACACCCAGAGGCGCCAGCGGCACGAGCAGCGCCGCGGTGAGGAGGTTGCGCAGGTCGATCAGGCCGAGCACCGAGTAGGGCAGCCACTTCGACGCGTTGATGGTCGCGAAGAACACCGCCATCGTGCCGCTGAGCACCGGGGGCGGCAGGCGCAGCGACAGCATGTAGGCGCCTAGGGGCGGACCCCCGGCGTGGGCAATGAAGCTGGTGAATCCCGAGGCCGTGGCGCATGCCGAGCCGACCCAGCGCGGCGGCCGTGCGCCCGTGGCACGCGGGGCGAACAACAGCCGCTGCGTCAGGAAGCCCAGCGTCAGCACCCCGAGCAGGGCGGACACGGCGCGCGCCGGCAACACGCCGAACAGCAGCGCGCCCAGCAGCGTGCCGAGCAGGCCGAAGGGCACCAGCCGACGCACCAGGGCCGGGTCTCGCGAGCGCCAAAGCTGCTGCAGCCCGGTGGCGTCCATCACCATGAGCAGCGGCAGCATGACGGCGACGGCCTGCGGCACCGGCACCGTCAAGGCCAGCATGGGTGTCGCCAGCGCGCCGAAGCCCATCGCGAAGCCGCTCTTGGCCAGGCCCACCAGCAACACCGCCGGCACGGCGACGGCGTAGAACCAGGGGTCGGTGATCACCGGCAGGGTCTCGAGCACGCGGCGCGCCTTTGCGTTGCGGGGCATGGGGTCGGGCGCCGAAGGCGCGCAGAAGCGACAATTCTCCGATGTTCCAGCCCTCGCAAAACGACGTGCGGCGATTCTTCTGCGCCGCCTATGGCAAGCAGCGCCAGGGCTTGCTGCTCGACGCGATGGAGCTCATCGCCGCGCGCTGGATCGCCGAGCACGCCGAGTACCACGCGGAGCTCGCCGACGAGGCCGCCGCTCTGGCGGCGGTCTACACGGTGGAGCAAGGGCGCAGCAACCCCTTCCTGCATCTGTCCATGCACCTGTCGATCGAGGAGCAGTGCGCCATCGACCAGCCCACGGGCATCCGCCAGGCCGTGGGCCTGCTGGCGGCGCGGCGCGGCTCCCTGCACGAATCCCACCACGAAGTGATGGAGTGCCTGGGCGAGATGATCTGGGCCTCGCAGCGCAGCGGTCTGCCGCCCGACGGCATGGCCTACATCGAGGCGGTGCGCCGGCGCGCCACGCGCCAACCCTGAAGCGGCGGGGAATGCTGCCGCCCGGGGCTCAGGGCAGCGTGACCCAGGGCACCTCGAGCCAGTTGTCGGCGCGGTGCACGACCACGACGCCGCTGCGCGTGGCCCAGGGGATCATCTGGCGGTGCAGCGGGATCAGGTGCACCTGATCGGCGTATTCGCGCAGCGCCGCCTTGACCAGCACTTCGCGCTTCTTCGGATCGGGCTCGGTGCCCGAGGCCAGGGCCAGCTGCTCGAACTTGTCGTTCCTCACGCGGCCCCAGTTGTAGGTGCCCACGCCCTTGTCGGCCACGGCGCGCATCACCGGCGTGAGCGTGGTTTCCGCATCCGTCACCGCGCCGCCCCAGCCCAGCAGGTACAGGCTGGTATCGAACTTCTCCATCTTCGGGAACCAGGTCGCGCGCGGCTGCGCATTGACCTTGATCCTGACCTTGATCTGTGCCCACATGGTGGCCAGCGCGATGCAGATCTCCTCGTCGTTGACGTAGCGGTTGTTGGGGCAATCCAGCGTCACCTCGAAGCCCTCGGCATAGCCGGCCTCGGCCATCAGCGCGCGCGAGCGGGCGAGGTCGAAGGGCAGCCGCGCTTCGAGCTGGGGGTCGTTGTAGCTGGCCAGCGCGCTGGGCACCAGGCTGCCGGTGGGCACGCTCATGCCGTTCATCAGCTTGGTCTTCATCGTCTCGATATCGATGGCCTGGTACAGCGCCTTGCGCACGCGCAGGTCCTTGAACGGGTTCCTGCCCTTCACGCTGCCGTAGAGCAGTTCGTCGCGGAACTGGTCCATGCCGATGAAGAGGATGCGGTTCTCGGGGCCTTCGATGACCTTCACGCCGGCGGTGTGGCGCAAGCGCGCCACGTCACGCGGCGCGGGGTCGAGCACGACGTCGATCTCGCCGGACACCAGCGCCGCCAGCCGGGTGGCGTCGTTGGCGATCGGCGTGTAGGCGATCTCCTGCACATTGCCCTCGAACCGCCCCCACCAGCCCGGATTGCGCTTGTAGGTGGTCTTGATGCCGGGCTGGCGGTTGGCGAGCATGTAGGGGCCGGTGCCGTTGGCGTTGAACGCCGCATAGCTCTCTTCCCTGTTCTTGAAGTCCAGCGGCCGCGTCACCTTGTGCTTCTCGCACCAGGCCCGGCTCATGATGAAGACCAGGTCCATGTGCTGCAGGAATACCGGGTTGACGCGCGGCAGGCGGAACTCCACTGTCAGCGGGTCGAGGGCCACCGGCGCGCCCAGCGCATTGGCATAGACGTTGATGTTGGAGGTGGGCTGCTGCGCGCGCAGCACCGAGAAGACCACGTCGTCGGCGCTCAGCGGCGTGCCGTCGTGGAACCTCACACCGGGGCGCAGCCTGAAGTGCCAGCTCAGTGGGCCGGTCTGCTCCCAACTGCTGGCCAGGCCGGGGCCGATGCCGAGTTGGCGATCGCGCTTGACGAGCTTTTCATAGACCTGCCCGTTCATCGAATTGGTCAGGCCCTCGTTCTGCGAGTGCGGGTCCAGGGTCAGGGCGTCGCCCTGGCTGGCCCAGCGCAGGGTCTGGGCCGGCACGGCGCTGCCAGCGGTCAGCAAGAGCGCCAGCACGGCTGCGGTGAGAAGTGGTTTCATCGATATTCCTACCCCGGACAATGAACCCGAGTGTAGGCAGCCGCATCCACCGTCGGGTGGCCTCAGCTTCGCGAGCGCCGCAAGGTCTCGGGGTCGACCCAGAGCTCGTCGATGTGCTTGTACTTGTCCCGGTCGGCCCCTCCGCGGGCGACGATGCGATCGGTGCAACTGCTGTGCGAGAGATCCAGCAGTTCCGGCGCGATGTGCAGCTGCGACTGGGTCGAGAAGAAGACCTTCACCTGCGGCGCGGTGAGCTGGCCCGGGTTCTGCTCCACCACCACCGCCATTCGGCCCGATTGCAGTCGTACCAGCGAGCCCACGGGATAGATGCCCAGGCTTTGCACGAAGGCCGCAAGAATGCCTGGATCGAAGTGGCCCTTCCATGACGCCATCTGGGTCATGGACTCGGCCGGGTCCCAGCCTGCCTTGTAGGGGCGGTTGGAGGTGATGGCGTCGTAGACATCGCACACCGCCCCCATGCGGGCGAAGCGCGACAGCCTGTCCTCAGACAACCCGAACGGGTAGCCCTTGCCGTCGAAGCGCTCGTGGTGGTGCAGCACGACATCCAGAGTCTCGGCCGTGGCGCCCTTGCCTTGCACCAGCAGCGCATGGCCGCGCACGGGGTGGCTGCGGATGATGGCGAATTCGGCTTCGGTGAGGCGCCCCGGCTTGTTGAGCACCTCCAACGGCATCAAGGCCTTGCCGACGTCGTGCATCAGCCCGGCGGCGCCGGCCAGTCGACACTCGGCTTCGTCCATGCCCAACTGGCGTGCCAGAGACACCATCAGCGCGCACACCGCCACCGAGTGCATGTAGGTGTAGGCATCCTTGGTCTTCAGGCGTGCCAGGCTGATCAGCGCGCCGCCGTGGCGCGCCACCGAATCGGAGATCTCCTGCACCAGCGGCAGAAAGCTCTCGGCGTCCACCGCGCGGCCCAGGCGGGCCTCGCCGAACATCGCTTCCACGGCCTCACGGCCGCGCCGGCAGATGGCTGCGGCCTCCTTGAGCTCTGCAGACAGGCTGCACGCGGCGGGCGGCGCGGGCGCCACCGGGCCGGTCGGCCCTGCTTCAGCCATGGCGAGGCTGGCGGTTGGGGTTGCATCCGGCCGCGGGGCCACGTCCAGGCCCAGCGCGGGGTCGATCCAGCATTCGGCCACGCCGCTGCCCTGCAAGCGTCGCAGATCGTCGGGGCTGTCGATGACGAACCGGGTCTTCCAGAACGGATGGTGGATCCAGGCCCCCTCCAGCTTGAGCAAGTGCATGCCCAGGCGGACCTGGCTGATGGAGATCTTCTTCGACATGGGTGTTCGCGGCGGCGTGCGCCATGGCATACCGGAACCTGGTCTATCGGCCGCGCCGCCGCGACACTTGAGCCGCACCAGGCCATCGACGCGTGGGTGTCGGGTGTCTATGGTGGGCCTCGCAGGTTCCCCATGGGCATCCCGACCCGACTCAGCGATACGGCAACATGGCCCGCCGGATGGCAGGCCTTTGCCACGCTCTCGCTGACCGGCTTGCTGGTGCTGGCCGCGGGTCTGCTGCTCTACTGGATCGAACGCGATGTGTCGCGTGCCCTGCTGATCCCGCGCTTCGATGCCTTGCACATGCCGGGCCGCCCGGGGGCCATGGCCGGCTGGCTGCCGAGCCTGCTGCACACAATGGGCTTCGGCCTGTTGACGGCCGCGGCCCTGCCGCGACGTTCAGCCTGGCGCCTGGGCGCCTGCGCGGCTTGGTGCGTCGTCAATATCGGCTTCGAGATCGGCCAGCACCCGGCGCTCAGTGCGCCGCTGGCCGATGCGCTGCTGGCGAGGGCCGGCGAGGGGCCCGTGACGCAGGCACTGGCTGCCTACTTCCGTCAGGGCCGCTTCGATACCCGCGACATCGCGGCCACCCTCGGCGGCGCGCTGGTCGCGGCGGCCCTGCTCGCATACCTGGATCGACGTCGGGGAGTTCGCCATAAAGCTTGAACAGGCCAGCTTGTGGCGCGCGGCGCGCGCACTGTGGACCGCCGGCATCGTGATCGCCGGCCTGGTCAGCCTCGTCGGCAGCGGCGGCGGCCTGGGCTTTCCGCCCTGCGACGCCGACTGGTGCGACGCCACGCCCTTGCCACCCCAGCCGACAGCGGCCGTGCAGCCGCGCTACTTGACCGCGCTGGTCGGCACGGCCGTCCTCTTCACGGCACAGACCTCCCACTTCAGCGGCACGGTCTCCTACCAATGGAGCCGCTCGTCCGACGGTGGCACGACCTACGCGGACATCCCCGGTGCCACGGCGATCAGCCACTCGGTGCCCGCCGTCAACCTAGCCGACGACGGGGCTGTCTACCGCGTGCTCGCGCGCGGCTCCGACGCCAGTGCGCGCTACGCCTGGGCGCACCTGGCGGTCGCCTCGTCGCCAGGCGTGGTGATCCAGGACGACGACTTCCAGCCCGGCCCCTGGCAGGCCACGGCGCGCGCCAACCCCAGTGGCGTGCTGCCCGTGCACACCGAGTCGCGCGAGACCAGCGGCGGCAACCCTGCGGCCTGGTGGAAGCTGGTCTTCGAGATCCCGCAGGGCGCCGGCTGGGCGTCGGTGAGCTACCTGCGGACCGATGCGACCTACGACCCGGCCAGCCAGGGTGCCGTGTATGTCATCGACTACGCCGAGGATTGCAGGGCCTTGCAGGCGAGCGACACGATGTCCGTCGACTCCGCCCTGCTGCTCGAACAGGCCGGGCGCCTGTATGCCGCCTTCGAAGGCACGAGCTGCGCGTCGACAGCCTGGGCCCCGGGGGCCACCCGCGCCAGCTATGCCGCGCGCGACTTCAACCTCGTCGCGGGCCCGGCCTGCGGCACAGCCGAAGCCTGCCCCGACTTCACGGCGGGTGCAGCGCCCTTGCGCTTCGGCTTCCGCCGCATCGCCTTGGGCCTGCCGGGCGATCCCGTCGGCCACGGGATCGACAACTGGGCCGTGACGGTGTGGCGGCGGTGAGACCGACTGCAGGGGCCGAAGCGAAACACGGGCCTGAACTTCAAGCTCAGGCCCGTGTTTGCTTGCATATTGGCGGAGTGGACGGGACTCGAACCCGCGACCCCCGGCGTGACAGGCCGGTATTCTAACCAACTGAACTACCACTCCGCAGCGGTAGTGGCGTTTCGGCTTGCGCCGCAAGTGCCACCCGACTTGTCGATCCTCTCGCCAACCATGGTTGGCGTCCCCTAGGGGATTCGAACCCCTGTAATCACCGTGAAAGGGTGGTGTCCTAGGCCTCTAGACGAAGGGGACTTGATCCTTCTTCCCTTGAACAACGCTTGTTTGGTGGAGGTAAGCGGGATCGAACCGCTGACCTCTTGCATGCCATGCAAGCGCTCTCCCAGCTGAGCTATACCCCCGTGGTTCTGATTCAAACCAACGCTGTTCAAGCGAGCCTGTGAGTATAAGCGAAACCTCAAATGTGACCTTGCCCCTGGAATCCGTATCCCATAGCCGATCTCATGCACTGGCTTGCCGGGGTTGATCGGCCAGCCAGTTTTCTTCAAACCGCATCGGGCTGACATACGCCAGCGTCGAGTGCAGTCGGGTTCGGTTGTACCAG
>JAUXRG010000030.1 GCA_030681795.1 Rubrivivax sp. | reverse complement strand
TCCCCAGAGGCTGTCAAGCCCGGGAAAGTACGCGGTTTTGAGAGATCGAAGTTCAAATCGGCACCAAACAAAATCGGCCGCTAGGCCGCGCCAATGCTTGCGATTCGCCGCGGCGAGGCTCGTTTAACCGGACAGTAGTGGGTTCACATGGTCGGGACGGCGAGATTCGATCCTTGGGCTTCCCGGCGCGCTACTACAATCTCCGCTTGGGTTGCCGAGAGGCATTCAAGTCTTTCGGGGCAGCAGGGTCCAGCGTTCGAACAGCCTGGCTTGATGGCGCATGACGCCCAACGCGTGCCCGTCCGGTGAACTTCTCCCTTTCGAGGATTCAGAATGACTAGATTGCTCTTGGTGACAGCCGTGGTTGCTGCTGCGGCCCTGGCGGCGTGCGGCAAGAAGGAAGACATGCCCGCCCCCGCTCCGATGTCTACGCCGGTCCCCGCGCCGACGCCGGTGGCTGATGCCGCCTCCGCAGCGGTCACCGAGTCAGTCGAAGCCGCCAAGGCGATCGGCACTGCGGCGTCGGTTGCCGCGAATGCCGCCGGCAATGCCGCATCGGCGGCGGTGGGTGCCGCTGTCGGCGCCGCCAAGGAAGCAACAGCAACGGCGAAGAAGGAAAAGAAAGGCGGCTGCTAAGACCCTGCTGCGGCTCCTTGGGCGCACCAGAGGAGCGCCAGTCCGAAGCAAGCCTCATCGCCGCCGACGCACGCCCACACTCCAAGGGTCCTGATCGAACCCGGAGCCGGTGTGATCCGGCACGGAGCCCGCGCGCAGCAGCGGGCCCCTGACGCGCTGCAGATCCTTGACCACCGCCAGGATCTGCGGCGCCGGCACTCGTCTTCAAGGCAGACGGCGGGCGGGCCTTCTCGCCTTCGGCCGCGTCGGCACAGACCTACTCCGCCGTCGCCACCATGCACATCGGCGACGGACTCTTGCAGCCCTTCCCCAACGATTTCGCAGGCGCATCGTCTTGACCTGCCTGTTCAGTGGCGCTGTGGAAGGCACGCCTGGTTGGCACCGCCGTAGTTGAGACCAACAGCGATCGCGCGATCGCTCCTTCAGCGACCGCTCTTCAGCGGCGCGATTGTCTGCTGGGGGTCACTACTGTCCGGTTAAAAGTTGAACAAAATCAACTGCTTGGCGTCGTCACTTAGATTGGTTGTGGACTCATCGCCTGGAAAGGCGCATGAAAGCTGGGTTTTCTCGAAAACGGACACCGACAAGATCTGTAGACATGTG
>JAUXRG010000029.1 GCA_030681795.1 Rubrivivax sp. | reverse complement strand
GGCGCCGGGTGGTGCTGGCCATGTCATCTTGTAACGCCGGCTGGAACAGATGGGCCACAAGCCCCGCCAGCAAAGGCGATTCGGTGTTCAAGAGATCTTGTAACGCCACGGCAGCGGGCGCCTTGGGAGGCCGGGCACGATCGACACATTCCTCAATCGAATCAGGCACTTGCGGCGTCAAGAGATCTTGTAACGCCCGCGACGGCCGCGCCCTGCCACGGGCGTACCCCGGATGCGCGGCACGCCAGGCCTGCACCCGGGCCACGTGCACGGGGCCGCGGAAGTAGTCGCGGTTGGGCGGCCGGGCCAGCCAAGCAGCCTGACTGGCGGCCTTGCTCGCACGCCGGCAATCGGCAGCGCAGCAGTACCGCTGGCGATCACCGTTGCGGGCGTCGGAGATGAAGAAATCCCCGCACGACATGCACTTGCGCTGTCCCGCCTTGGCCATCGTCGCTCCCGAACGAACCCGTCGAGCGCGACGACCACCTCGACCGAACACTCGTCGGCGCAGAGTCTGAAGAAGACGGAAAGCGGTGCTGAAGAAGACCGTCAGAGACGGTGATCCGAAGAAGACGGATCAGGAAGAACACGCACGTTCAGACCGGCTGAAAGAAGACAAATTCAAGCCGGCGCCCACACCGGTTCTCGAACCAGAAGTCCGACATCAAGCATTCGAGGATGCCTTGATACGACTCGAGTGCAGAATGAACTGCGCTCGCATCGATGAGGATGCTCTCGCCGCCGAACTTGGCCTTTTGGCCGCACGCAAGCACAAGGTAGTCAATGGGAGTCGGGTCGCTAACACCATCGTTGTGTACATACGCACCTTGCTTCGTCTGGTGATATCGAGCCCCCCCCTCTTCAATCGTTTTGCCGCCACGGTCATAGACTTCAATCACCTTGTGATTGAGGCTGTTTTGAACCATGGGCGTACCGAGTAGGTTGCCGAATATCCATGTTTCGGCCATAAAGCGTTGCACTGTCTTGGCACCATGCCCGCTGACGAGTGCACAGTGAGCCTCGTTGTCGATGAGGTCTCGAACTGCTTCGGCGTCTTTGCGGAGCGCAGTCGCGCAGTCGATGCCCTGGGGGAGAGGTTTTCCATCAAGCCTCTCGCCGTCGTCGAGTGTCGCGATGATCTCGCAAGCCAGCATCTGCAGTTCGGAGACCGAAGCCGACGAGAGGGTGTATTCGGACACGATGGCGTCTGATTGAACTTGCATTTTTCGGTTCCAACACAGTGGTGCCACGCAATGGTCATATGGATCGGTGCCTAAGTGAAGTGGCGTTTCCTCATCGCTGACATGAAGAGTCGACAGCACCGAGGCCGAACACGCTGCGGCGTTCGCGCGATTCGCTTTGCAGCGCAGCCCGCCGCGCTCGAAGCTGGTGCGTGCATCGCCGTCGCAGGCCGGGCAGGCGAACCCGGTGCGTCGGCGGCCGTCGTCAGGTGGTGGCCGGCGCTCGCCTGGCAGCGGGCCGGCGAGGCGCCCGTCGTGTCGTCCCGGCCGAGGGTGCGGTGATTCGGGGTCGCGGCGCTTCATGGGATCCTGGAAGACGCAAGGGTGCCACCGGTTGGCCAACTGCTGCTCCCAACGAGTGGGCAATGACGCCGCCGATGCGAACGATCGCCATGAACCCCGGGTCGGGCGTCACCAAAGCCAGTGCAACCCGTGGCGTTTCCGTGAGTCCACGGAAACGCCATCGGCGTTGGGCAAACGCGCAGTCTCTCTTGTAGCGTTTCCTTCGACACACCCTCCGCGACCTTGCACCCGACCTCATCACTGAAACTCGTTCAGGTTCTGGTGATCGACACGCCCCCGTCAACAAGGAGCACGGCGCCCGTGATGAAACTTGACGCGTCCGACGCAAGGTGAAGCACTGAGCGCGCGATTTCGTCAGGCTTGGCCATTCGCTTCAGCGCATGAAGCCCTTCGACAAAGGCCAGTACTTCGGAAGTGGCGCCCGGAGCATTCGTGATGCTCATCGGCGTATCGGTACCCCCAGGCAGGATGGCATTCGCGCGAATGCCCTTCGCGCCGAACTCGGCGGCGATGACTTGAGTCAATCCGATCAGACCTGCCTTGCTGGCGGCATAGGCGGCCATGCCTGGCATACCGACGCTGTAGCCTACGAACGTCCCCGTGAAAATCAACGAGCCTCCCCCTCGCGCGATCATTGCAGGAACTTGATACTTCGCGCCAAGGAAGGCACTCGTCAGATTCGTATCCAACGTGTCGCGCCATCCGGCCAGCGACACGTCATGGACCGGCCCCATCTCACCGATGATCCCAGCATTGTTGAAAGCGATGTCGAGTCCTCCAAAGCGTTGGATCGCCGTCTCTACAACGAGTTTCGCCAAGGCCTCGTCTCTCACGTCACCCGCCACGGCGACTGCTTGTCCACCGTCTTCGACGATCTGCGACACCAGTCTGTCGAGCTCTGCTTGACGTCGCGCAGTCACGACTACTTTCGCGCCTTCTCGTGCGAACATCTTCGCGGTCGCGTACCCGATTCCAGAACTTGCCCCAGTAACGATGGCGACTTTGTTGGCCAGTGCGGTCATGTTTTCTCTCTGTCGGTTGAGGAAGCGCGACTGTGTTCCCACACCACCCAACTGTCTCGCCGTTTCCGGACGTCTCATTCGAGCAACCCCGACCCTTCGTTCCAGCGGACTGCCTTCGCCAGCGGCTGAACTCGATCGTTGTGAGTCCCTTCCCCGATGCTGCTGATGCAGGACCGGTCAAGCAAACGCGATCACCTCATGCAAGGGCTTGCGCGGCTTCTGTGGCCAGTTGCCCGGCGGCTGGGTAGCCGGCCGTCACCAGGATCACCGGCACCTCGGCGGCGCTGAGCCCGAACTCGCGCGCCACGCCGAGCGGATCGAAGCCGCTCACCGACCCCGTGGATAAGCCCATGCCCTGGGCGGCGAACATCAATGTCATGGCGGCCAGGGAGGCGGAACGAAAGGCCTCGTCGCGCTGCAACTGCGGGTTGCCGGGGTGCGACGCCTTGGCCATGGCCACCCAGGCATCGAACATCGACTGATCCAGGATGCCGGCGTCGACCGAAGCGCGGTGATTCGATCTCGATCCTGCTCATGCAGGACCGGTCAAGCAAACGCGATCACTTCATCCAACGGCTTGCGCGGCTTCTGTGGCCAGTTGGGTAGCCGACGATGCCGAGCGTGTCCCACACGGCGCGCGGCGACAGGAGCAAGGCAGGGCCAGGGTGGCTGCGGCGCAGGCTGACAGCGACTTTGGGCAAGGGTTGCGCATGAGCGGGCTCCGTAGACACAAGAACAATCGCTGGACTCTGAGGCCCGCCCGTCGAGGTGTCTTGCATCCGTGCGCCAGCCTTGCTTTGGCGGTTCCTTCGTGTTGGCCCGGGGTAGCCGGGGCGGGTTCATCGATCAAGTCCATTCGGCTCGACAGGACCGATCTGCGCGGCGGCGGCCGAGCGCATCAGCGAAGCGTGGCCCCAACAACGAAGCGCGGCCGCCTCAGCGCGGCGCAATGGTATTTGCCAGATGCGCGGCAACCGTCGAGATGCGCCGCAAGTGTCGTGACTCGGGGTGCGTCAGCAGCCACAGCTGCGCTTCGCATTCGTCGAGCGCGTCGCTCACCGCGACGAGATCCGGGCAGCGCCGTGCGAGGAACAAGGGCAGGATGCCGACGCCGACGCCGGCGACGATGCCCTCGAACACCGACTGCACGCTGTTGACCAAGACTCGCGGTACCGCTTTCGGGTAGTGCTTGCGCCGCCAGCGCACCCACGGATGCGCGGGCAGCGCATCGTCCATGGCGATCCACGGCGCGGTCGACAGATCGATCTTGCGATTCTTGTTGCCGGCGCCGCGGCTTGCAGCGAACACCGCAACCTTGCTCGGGCCGAGCTGGCGGCCCACCAAGTGTGGCGGTGGCCGCCCGGTGGCGCGAATCGCGATGTCGGCCTCGCGCTGGGTCAGGTTGGCGAACTCGTTGCTCGCGCTGACTTCGATCTGCAGCTGCGGGTGCTGTGCCATCAACGCCGGCAGGACGGGCAGCAACAGACTGTTGAGGATCGAGTCGGTGGTGCTGATGCGTACCGTGCCGACCACCGCGCCGGCGTCGCCCAACGCGGCGGCGCGCGCCGCTTCAAGTTCGCTTTCGACGCGCTCGGCGTGCTGGGCCAGCAGCAGGCCGATCTCGGTGGCCCGGTAGCCGGCGCGCGAGCGCTCGAACAGCCTTTGGCCGAGCGCCTTCTCGGTCCGCTGCACGCCACGAAAGACGGTCGACCCGTCAACGCCGAGCAACTGGCCCGCGCCGGCCAGCGTGCCGGCGCGCACCAATGCCAACAGCACGCCGAGTTCCGCGGCGCCGAGACTGTGTTGCACCAGTGCATTCATCGCTTGCCGCCTCGCCTATTTCAAATGTGTGGCTGCAATCATAGATTCAGGCCATCGCAACTTCCGGGATTCGATTCATGAGCGCCTCCACTGCCTACGGTGTCTTGCTGCTGCGCGTGTCCCTGGGCGTGATGTGGGTCGCGCACGCGCTGCTCAAGCTGTTCGTCTTCACGCTGCCGGGCACGGTGAAGTTTTTCGAGTCGGTGGGTCTGCCCGGTGTTCTGGCTTACCCGGTCATTGCCGCCGAACTGATCGGCGGGCTGGCGCTCATCCTGGGCATCTGTGCGCGCCAGGTTTCTCTGGCCCTGCTGCCCGTGATGCTGACTGCGGCATCGGTCCACATCCCCAACGGCTGGCCGTTCTCAAACCCGGGCGGCGGTTGGGAGTACCCGGTGTTTCTCGCTGCCGCATCGGTGGTGCTGTGGCTGCTCGGCGATGGCGCCTGGAGCCTGCGGCGCAGCCACCGGTTCACCCTCGACCGTGCCGCTGCCTGATTGCCGGCCACCCGCTTTCATCCACCTCGACTGAAAGGACCTCGTTCCATGAAACTCTACTTCTCCCCTGGCGCCTGCTCGCTGGCCGTGCACATTGCGCTGCGCGAGACCGGCACGCCGTTCGACCTCGCCAAGGTCGACCTCACCACCCACACGCTGGCCGACGGCAGCAGCTACTTCGATGTCGCACCGCGCGGCTACGTGCCGCTGCTGGCGCTGGACGACGGCTCGCGACACACCGAGGCGGCATCGCTGTTGCAGTACGTTGCCGATCTGCAGACCTCGCGCTCGCTCGTCGGTGAGCCGGGGTCGCGCAGGCGCCTGGAGGTGGTCGAATGGCTCACCTTCGTCAGCACCGAACTGCACAAGGTCTTCAGCCCCTGGCTCTGGCACAAGGAGACGGCGGACTCCACACGCACCGCGGTGAAGGACAAACTGGCTCTGCGCTTCGCTGAACTCGACCGGCATCTCGCGAGCCACGCTCACCTCAGTGGAGACTTCAGCGTTGCCGATGCCTACGCTTTCACGATCGTCAACTGGGCCAACTTCCTGGCCATTCCCCTGACTTCGTACCCGAACCTGCAGGCCTACCTGGCGCGCGTCGCCGCACGCCCTCAGGTTCAGGCGGCACTGCGTGCCGAAGGCTTGGTCCAGTGACAGCGCGCCTGGTCCTCGTCTCGCACCCGCTGTGCCCCTACGTCCAGCGCGCGGCCATCGTGTTGGCCGAGAAGGGCGTCGCCTTCGAGCGCCGCGAGGTGGACCTGGCCCAAAAACCCGACTGGTTTCGGGCGATCTCGCCGCTGGGCAAAACGCCCGTGCTGCTGGTGGGCGACACGCCGGTGTTTGAGTCGGCCGTGATCTGCGAGTACCTCGACGAGACGCTGGCGCCGCGGCTGCATCCGGCACACGCGCTGGAGCGGGCGCGGCACCGCTCGTGGATGGAGTTCGGCTCGGCCGTTCTCGACGGCATCGCGGCCTTCTACAACGCCCCTGACGCGGCGTCGCTGCACGCCCGGCAGGAGGAACTGGCGGCGCGCTGGGTGCCCTTGGAAGCCGCGCTGGCGCACGGCCCGTACTTCGCGGGGCCGCACTTCAGCCTGGTCGACGCGGCGTTCGCGCCGGTGTTTCGCTACTTCGACGTCTTCGAGACCTTCGGCGACTTCTGCGACTTCAAGACCACGCCGAAGCTGCAGGCCTGGCGCGCCCGGCTCGCGCAACGGCCTTCGGTGCTCGGCGCTGTTGCGCCGGAATTCGGTGAACGCTTGCTGGCGTTCCTTCGCCAGCGCGGGTCGGCCTTGAGCACGGTCATGGCTGGCGCCTGAAGCCAAGCGAACGGCTGACAGCGCCTCCATGCGGCTCGCAAGATCGAGTCGCGCAAGTCAACGTGCGTACTTGTGCCGCGTCGGCGTGAACCTGGGAACCGCAGTCGATCCCACGCAAACCCCGGGAAAGTCAGCACTGGTGCGGGTTTGACGGCATTTGGCAGAGTCTCCCGATGGGTGAAACCGTTGAGCAGAAGAGAACCGCTGGTCGCGGATGCGAAGAGCAGTCGCTAACAGTCGCTGCCCCTTGGAGTTGTCCACAATCGCGGGCCGAAGTTGGTTGGCCACAATCCGACAAGCAGGAATGGCCAAACCGGCGATCATGAGCACCGTTCTGCTGCTTGACGATGCCGGCCACCGTCGACGAACCGAAAACCCACCTGGTCGCACGCAAGCAGTTCGACGCCGGCCTCGGCCCGACGCCGGTGCAGGCCGCCGACGTCTACTTCGACCCCGTGTCGCTCGCTCAGCCCACCCAGGCCGCGCGGTAGTCCTTGGCGTACTGCTCGAAGCTGCCCGGCGCGCGACCCAGAATCCGTGCCACGGCGTCGGTCGTGCGCTCCGAATACCCGGCCTTGAAGAAGCCGAGGATCAGGACCAGGAACTCGGCGTAGGCCCGCGGCATGCCAGCGGTGAGCAGACCATCGAGCATGGCCGCGGGCGGGATATCCTGGAACGTGATGGCGCGGCCGGTCTCGCGCGACAGGATCGCGGCCACGGCGTCGTGGTCCAGCGCGGCCGGGCCGGTGAGGTCGAAGTCGCGGTTCGCGAAGCTGTCGCTCGTCAGCAGTTTCGCGGCCACGGCGGCGATGTCGCGCGCGTCGATGAAGCTGCCCTTGGCCGTGCCCACCGGCAGGAAGATCTTGCCCTGCTGCAGGATGCCCTGGATCCAGAACGTGTTGAAGTTCTGCATGAACCAGTTCGGCCGGATGATGTTGTAGGGCAGGCCCGAGGCCTCCAGTTGCTTCTCGGCCTTGCGCAGCGGCGCGTTGTCGTCGGCATTGGCACCCATCGCCGACATCAGCACCACCTTCTTCAGGCCACGCGCACGGGCTTCGTCGATCAGCGGCACCAGCAGTTCGTCCTGGTTCGCGTGGCCGGGCGGTGAGAGCAGGAAGGCGCGTTCCACGCCCTCGAAGGCGTCGTGCAGGCCGGTGCGGCTGACGATGTCGACCTGCACCTGGTCCGCCGCAGTGGGCACGCGGCTGGTGACTTTGACGACGCCTTCGCCCTGGGCGGTAAGCAGGCGGGCGAGTTCTGAACCGACGGTGCCGCTGGCGCCGACGACGAGGATGCGGGACATGGAGTGCTCCAGGTGGGATTGAAGATGCGTCCATGATGCCGACAGAGTTGAGCACTCGGAATGGACACGCGTTCTTCTTTCATGTCCAATCGTCCGCCATGGACTTGCTTACAGACATCCTTCAGGACGCCGGCCTGCACCGCCGCGTGCTCGCCCTGCACGAGCTGCCCGACGACGTGGCGCTGCGCTTTCCCTGCGACAAGAGCATCGGGTTGCATGTTGTCGTGCAGGGCCCCGTGCACGTGCATGCGCCCACGCTCGACGCCCCACTCGCGCTGGCCAGCGGCGACATCGCCTTGATGGCGCGCGGCTGCGACCACGCGCTCAGCGTGCCGGCCAGCCTGGCCGGCCTGCGCCCGCAGACCATCGGCGAAAGCACCGCGCCGGCCGTCGGCGGCAGTGCCGTCATCAGCGGCGCCTACCAACTGTGGAACGCCCCGCTGCACCCCTTCTTCGCCGAACTGCCGCCCTGGTTCGTGCTGCGCGCGGCCGAGCGGCCGCGGCTCGGCGCGCTGGCGCTGACCACGGGTCTCATCGAGGAGGAGTTCCGCCGCGACGAGCCCGGTGTCGACACCATCGTGCACGCCCTGCTCGACGTGGTGTTCACCTACGCGCTGCGCGAGGTCGCCGCGCAGCGCGGCGAATCGCAGGCCGGCTGGAGCCATGCCGTGCGCGACGCGCGGGTGCGCCGCGCCGTGACGCTGATGCACGAGGACTGCGCCCACCCCTGGACGTTGGAGGAACTGGCGCAGCGCGCGGGCCTGTCGCGCACCGCTCTGGCCGAGCGATTCCGCGACGCCATGGGCGACACGCCGCTAAACCATCTGCGCACGCTGCGCATGCAGCGCGCGATGAAGCTGCTGGCCGAGAGCGAGCGCAACCTCGAAGCCGTGGCCACTGAGGTCGGCTACCAGGATGCGTTCAGCTTCTCGAAGGTGTTCAAGCGCACTGTGGGCGTGTCACCGAAAGCGTTCCGCCAGCGCGATGCGGCGGAGCGCTCGCATCCGTGGCGCTTTGTCGGCGCCTAGACCAAGGGGTTGCAGGCCCCGCGCAGCGGCGATTGAACCTCCGCACTGCGCGGCGCGAGTCCCGAAGGAGGTGCGTGCCATCCCTTGCCCTCTCGCCGTGCGCGCGCGCCGGTGAAGGACCGCTTTCCGGGATCGAATTGCGTGACCTTCATTTCTGCCCGGGGTCGGTATCGCCATTTCGGTGCCTTGAGCAGTGGACATTGGACGAGGCTTCGACGTTGGATGGCCTCGGCTGCGGTGGCGTCGACTCGAATGGCAGCAAGGGGTCGAAGGCGGGTCTACGTTTCGAGGGAATGAGCGGCCGGTGCAGACCACCTGGCTGACCCCCAAGGCAAGACCGACGTGCACGCGCTTCCGATGGCTTGAAAGCCAAGGTCGCCGGTCTCCGGTTCGGCATCGGGTGCAGAGATCGGCATTGACGAGGCGGCAGGGCGCGTCCCCGCCGGCGCGGGGCCAGGCTGTCGCGCTGCGCGTCGAGCCGCCGGACTGTGGCCGTGGTCTCGCCCCTGCGGGCTTCCATCCTTCGCGCAACACGGCCGGGCCGGCGATGCCGGCGAGGATCACGGGGGCGGCCCTTCCCGTGGCCGGTGACCGCGGGCCCTGGTGTCCTTCGCGGGTACGCGAACGACGGCCCCGCTTGACGAACTGACCCGCTGCTCGCGCACACCGCTGCGCTTCGTTTGCTGCGCCCGTGCCAGATCGTCACCCCGGCCACCCGCCAGACCCGGAGCCGGGCCGCCTGAAGCCCAAACAGCCGCGACACCAGGTGTGCCCGCTGCGGCTCGACCGCCGCGCCAATCGCTGCCCGTGGGCCAGCTTGGTGGCACGCCGGCCGCAGAGCCGCCGCAGCGGGTGAACGGTGCGGTCACCGCATTGACTTGGCACAGCCGTTTGAGCAGGACGCCGTCAAGCCCGCGTCATTCAAGTCAGGAACGGCGCGTGCTGTCGCGACGGATGCGGCGCGGCGCCACGATTTCCTCGCCCCAGCTTACGTCGTGCTTCGCGTGGCTAGAGGGCTGCGGTACCCGCCTGCCACGACGCGAGCATCGCGGCTGCTGTTTCAGCCTGGCCGTCCGCGGCCAGTCTTTCGAGAAATTGCTCGGGTGTCGGGTTCGAGCGCAGTGTGCCGCGCAGCGCGGCGAATGCTGCGGCAAAGCGGCTTTCGTCCAGCCCGAACAGGTCGAGCAGGAAGGCGTCAGGGCGTTGCACTTCGATGCCGAGCGTCGCCAGCTTTCTGACGCCGAAGTCCCTGATGTTCTTCGTGACCAGGCTCACGACCGGTGTGTCCCGGTAGTAGTGCTGGGCGTGCAGGACGTGGGCACACGCAGCGACGTGTGTGTCCTTGGCCGATCGCATCGCCCAGGCCACGGCCTCAAACTGCGATTGAACGTCCGCGGTCGGCACCTCGGCCTGCGGCAGTGCTGCGCGCATGAGTGCTTCGTGCCGGGTGGCTGCGGCTCGGTCTGCCTTGCGTCCCGTTTCCACCAGGGCCCGGCTCATCTCATCCAGGATGAGCGGGCTCCAGTGCAGCCGGATCAGCCCCTGGTAGTCGAGGTGGATCAGCAAGCCGCGGGTGGTGCCGCCGAACAGGGTGTCGGCATCCGCGACGACGGGGACCGCCACTCTGACTCAGCCCGCGAAGACTTCGTTGTCGAGGTCGGCGCCGAGTTGCCCGAGGGCGCGGCGGCGGCGCGTCTGCTCACGCCGGTGCCAGGCGAGCACGGCTGACTTCAGAACGCGCCGTTGATTGCCCACTTGCTGGTGCAGGGGAATGTCTCCCGCTTCGATGCGCGCCACGATGTATGGGCGTGACACGCCGACCAGATCGGCCGCTTCCTGGGTGCTGAGCACCGGATCGATTTGCGCAGCCGGTTTGGCCGGGATGGGCGTGCGCGAGGTTGCGAAGGTCGGGTTCTGGAACAGGCGAATGAAGTCGCCCTTGATGACCTTGGCGAGGCTCGGGGAAAGGTGCACATGGCGGCGCACCACGTCCACCAGCGGGTCGACCTCGATGCTGACCGTCAGCGCGGGCATGGCCGCCATCTTCGTTGTCCTGTCGGCGCGACCCGTCTGCGCGTGGCCGGCGACGCTCTTCGCGGCGAAGGCGGCGGTCTTCGAGGTGGCTGGTCTGCCGGTCGTTGGCCTCGCTGACATGGCAAGCGATGCGGTTGCCATGCGGGCCGAGGCCTTGGCTTGGCCGAGTGGTTTGCTGGCGGGCTTCATGGGTTGGAGTGTATCAGGTGTACGCGAAATACTCGAAATACGCGAAACAGAAATCGACGTGGGATTGCCCTGGTTCGTGGCGTCTTGGCTGCCGAGCCTGCTTCAAGTTTGTCGCAAGTGCAGGGCGCGACCCCGCCGCGCAGGGCCAGGCTGCCGGGTTGCGTGTCGAGCCACCGGCCCGCGTCCGTCGTCTCGCCGCTTCGGGCGGTCATCCCCCACGCGGGCTCGCCGCCACCCTCCGCGCTCGCTGGCGCGCAGGGTGTCGCCGGACTCCGGCGCGGGGCGCCTGGCCGGTGCGCTCGCCAATGCAGCGATCAAGGCTGCGCCTTCATCGCAATGCTGAACAGCCGAGTCAGGCCGACGGAGCCGGCAGTCTCACTCCGGACGGCCCGTGGCCATCAAGCGCAATGCGTCGATACCGCCTTCATCGAGTCGGGCCTTCCATGTGTACTCAGTGCCAGCGAGCCGTCACGGTAGCCCGGCTGTATTGGTGACAATCCGGCATGACCATGTCTGCCGCATCCCGCGATGCCGAGGTACAGAGGTACCTCGACACCGGCGACCACGATTCCGCCTTCGCGGGCTGGCCAGGTGACAACTTCATCGATTCAGCCCGGAAAGGTTCGGCCACACTGCGAGAGGCGTTGAACGCGCAGGTCCGGTCACGCACCGCATCCAGGAAGTTCTCGCCGGCTGCCGCCTCGCGGCCGGTCGATGGCCTGACCCTGACGAAGGTGAGCCCGATGGTGGCAGGCCTGTTCCCGCAAGCAGAGGCACCGGCCGTGCTGGGCATGCTGGAGCGTTCGGTGGTGTTCTTGACGCCGGCCAACATCGAGGAGATCCTGCGCACCACACGCTGGCTGCGCACGGCCTGGTCACTGGCCAACCTCTATCTGGTGAGTGTCGGCGCCGAAAGGTTGTCCGACGAAGCCCCGGAGATCGTTGGCCTGAGCCAGGAAACCACCTGCTATGTCAGCCCGTCGTACTTCGATGAACAGGATCCTTTTGCCGACTTCGTGGTTCACGAGGCGGCCCACGTCTTCCACAACTGCAAGCGCGGCACGATCGGCTTGCCGCAGACCCGCCGGCGGGAGTGGCTGCTGGACGTCGACTTCGGCCACCGCGAGACTTTCGCCTACGCCTGCGAAGCGTATAGCCGCATTGCGGCGCTGGCCACCACGGCGAAAGGGCGCCGTGAATCACTCGCTCGGCATGCCGATGGCCCGCTGCCCGGAGACCCGTCTGTTGACGTGGACGAGTATTTCGACATCCTCGATGAAGCGGCCCAGGCGCGCAACGGCTGGAAGCGCATCCTGCGGCGCTGCGCTCCGCCAGAGTCCTCGAACGCAGCCATGGATCGCTGGCGCTTGCCGCCGGCAGCCGGGCTGTGAGCAAGCTACCCGCGAAAGAACCGGATGAGCTTGGAGGGCTTGCGGGGCAGCCAGAAGCGTGGCCCGATGAATGGGTCCGCGCGCTCAGCGATGCGTCGCTCCGACAGGCCAGTAGCGCGGCCATCTTCCAGCGCGGCAAGACCTACGCCTCTTCCGGCGCGGTGGAGGTGGTTGGCGAGGACCCGCTGCCAGAACCGGCCTTGCACGCGCAGGTCTCGGGGACCGACATCTACACCACCGAGGTCTGGATCGAGGACGACGCCGTCGCGGGCGCCTGCGACTGCCCGAACGCCGAGGACGGCTGGTTCTGCAAACACCAGGTCGCCGTCGCCCTGGTCTGGCGCGACCGCCTTGCCGGCCATGCGACGCCCGTCGACGCGTCGGCTCGCAAGTCGGTGCAGAGCGGCGCCAAACGCGCCCGCACCGTGGAAGACAAACGCCAGGCCTTGCACGACTTCCTGCACGGCCAGGAGGCATCCACCCTGGCCGACAAACTGCTGGAGTTTGCCGACCGCGATCACGACATCTCGCGCGAGCTCCAGCAATGGCGCAAGGCCAGCGAGGTGAGTTTTGAGCCGGCCGACCTCAAGCCCTTGATCAGCGAGATGCTGGCGCCCGGGCGGGGCTTCATCGCGTGGGACGAGAGCACCAGCTACGTCCGGCGGGCCGAAGCCGTGCTGCCCCTGCTGCAACAGGCCAGGGCACGCGACGCCGGTGCGGCGGCGGCGCTGTGCCTGCACGCGCTGCGTCGCGCCTGGGGCGTTCTTCAGCAGGCGGACGACTCCAACGGCGAAATAGGCGGCCTGTGCCAGTCGCTCGGCGCCGAGTGGGTGTTGTCGCTGGAGGCGGCGGGGCCGCAGCCGGCCAGCTTCGGCGACACGTACCTGCAAGTCCAGCTCGACGACCCGTTCGGTTGTTTCGACGCTGCGGCCGCGGAAGCCGCCATCGGCGAGTCTGCGATGGCGCGCTACCGGCGCGCGGTCGCCGAGCGCTGGCGGCAGGCCAAGGATGCCGTCCTGGCCCTGAAGGCAGAGCACGCAGCGAAGGTAGCCGGCCGCAAGGGACGCGCACCGGTCTATGAGAAAACGTCCGAGCGCGAACTGAACCTGTGGACCCTCGAGCGCCTTCATCTGGCCCAGTTGGAAAGGACAGGCCAAGTGGACGAGGCCCTCGCAGTGCTGCGCGAGGACTTGTCCGAAGGGCCCGCGCACAGCCACGTCATCAGCTTCCTGGAGAAGAACGGCCGTTTCCGCGAGGCCTTTGCCCAGGCCGAGCAAGGCTGCAAGGCATTCCCCGACGACTGGCGCCTGCAGGACGATCTCTTGCGGTGCTATGAGCGAGACGGCTGGACCGCAGAGGCGCTGGCGCTGCGGCGTCAGCAGTTCGAACGCGGCCCCGGTGTGGAGCGCTTCCACCTCGTGCTGAAGGCGGGCCTGGCGGCCGGCCAGGACGTGGTGGCGTTGAGGCAGTCGCTGATCGACTTCCTGGTGGCGCTGGAGGCGGAGGCCATGAACCGACCACCGTATTCGGCGCGCTACGGTTCGCCACGGATTGCCGTGCCGCCCGGCGAGCGCGACGTTTCGCTGCGCGCCGAGGTGCTTTGTTCCGAGGGCCGTTGGGTCGAAGCGTGCGCGCTGGTCCAGCCGCCGTCGACGTGCCGCGATGGCGTGCTGAGTCAGATTGCCCGGCACCTGCCTGCCGATCACAAGGACCCGGCGCTGGCGCTGTTGCTGCGCGTGTTCAGCAGTGCGATGCGAAGGTCCAGCAGTCCGTATCGGGACGAGCTGGCACTGGTCGAGGAAGTCGGCCAGCGCATGGATTCCGCTCGACGCGCCGCGTGGCTGGCGCAGCTACGCACAGAGTACAAGGCCAAGCGAAACTTCGTTCGGGACCTGCCGGATCGTTGAGCTGCCAGCGGCCTCAGCACTCGCCCACGATCCGTCGACGTGCCCGAGTCGGTTCGGGTTCAGCGGTGTCGGATGTCGATCAAGGCTGGTATGCGATGTTGGGTCGGCTGAGCTTCATCGAGGGCCGGAATCAAATTCCCATGGCGTGTCCCCGCTGCGCGGGGCCGGGCTGTTGCGCTTCGCGTCGAGCCACCGGACCGCGTCCGGCGTCTCGCCCCTGACGGGCGGCCATCCCTCACGCAACACGGCCAGGCCGGCGGTGCCGGCGGTGATGACGACAGCGGCCCGTTCCCGTGCCCGGGGATCGCGGGCCCTGATTCCTTCACGCTGCGCGTGAACGACGCCCGCTTGACGAACTGACCTGCGTTCCGTTCACGCCGCTACGCTTCGTTCGCTGCACGCCGGCCAGATCGTCACCTCGGTCACCCGCCATGCCCGATGCCGGGCCGCTGACACCCCTTGGTGTGTTCGCACCGGCTCGACCGCCGCACCAGTCGCTCCGCTTGGTATCACGGCGGTCGCAGGGCCGCCGCTGCTCGTGACCTTGCGGTCGGCTTCGCGGTGCTGCGCCGCCCGCTGTGGTGGCAGCGCGTGCGCCAGTCACCACGCCTGCGGCAGCGATGCCACCTTCGCACTTCCAGTTTGCAGCAGTCGAGCGGCAACTGGCCAATCGTGCGCAGCGGACTTCAGGAGTTGGCCCGCACGTGTCGCGCCGACGTTCTACTGTCGTTCGGCAGTCGCGTTGGCACGGGCCGCGACCTCGGCGCAAGCGTGCATCAGTTCATCGAAAGGGAGAGCACTTCCAACCATGACTTGGTCCGCCAGCATGCTCGCGTAGTCAGCCGCGAGCGCTTCGCGCGCCACTCCCTCGGGCACGATCTGAAGCCCGCCGGCCGCTGCCGGGAAGTAGTCGATGACGACACCTGCAGCGTCCTTCTCTGCGAAGAAGTACGACTTGTGCTCGGCCACGGCCTTCGCGACCTCGCGGTCGCCGGCGGCACTGGCGAAGTACGCGCTGCGGCCTATCGCCGCGAGATCGTGCCAGTGCCGCGCATAGCGCTCGCTGCGGATGCGGCCCTGGGCACAGTAAACATGCGCCGCTGTGGCCTTCTCCCAGAAGGTTCGTGCCACGCTCATAACCACCGGGGATGCAATGGGGAACAAGACACCTTCGACGTGTCCATCCATATCGCACGTGACCGGTAGCACCTGGTGCGGTTCGCCGGTGGCGCGACCGCCAAACTCCAGTGTGACGACCGGCGGCACGTAGCCGGTCCCGCGCTTGAGCGCAGGGTAGTGCAGCATCAGCTTCTCGCGCTCCGCCCCGCCGATCTCCAGCGTCGCTTGCAAGCCGTCGCGAGACAGCGCTGCTTCGAGGACGGGCCGCACCTGATCGGCGATCCAGCCCGGCAGGCGCTCGCGAACAGCCTTGGTCCACTTGCTGGCCTGGCTGCGGTTGGCCGGCAAGGGATCGTCGTCGCCGACCAGGTCGGCGATCAGCTTGCGAATGTCGCAGGTGAGATCGATGTCCTCGGAGAAACGATCGATGATCTTGTAGGCCTTGGACAGCGACGTGCCACCCTTGAACGTCAGGTCCGCGGCCAGCGGCGAGTCGAACAGGGCTCCGAGCGCCCAGACCACCCACACGTCCTTTTCGAGCAAGTGGGTCGGTCTGTCGGTTCGGGCGCGGGCCTGTTCCAGGACCTCGCGCTGGTCCGCTGTGCTCAGGGCAAAAAAGCGTTCAGCCACGAACAGCCTCTTCACCGATCGCCCGCGCCATCCACGACGGCAACGCTGCCCGTGTGGATGTCAGGGCGCGCCACTCCGCCGCTGGAAGCGTCCGATGCAGGGCTGCCAGTGACTCCTGGACGTGTGTCGGGCCCATCCAGGCCAAGGCGCGGACCGCCGCGCCTGCCGGTCCACTGCCCAAGGCGAGCATCCAACGCGGCGCATGCCTGACCAGGACCTCTGATCGACCGAGCTTCAGCTTCTGGGTTCGGCCGGACGTGACATAGACCTCCCGAATCGGAACCTGCTGGGTCAGTCCCAGGGCGTTGGCCGCCGCGGCGCCATGCGGCGCCACGGTCTCGCCGCTTCGCGCCGCCAGCGACTCGACCACCTTCTCTGGTGCCGGCGCCCGCGTCCCGAATCGGCTCGACACGGGCATGACGTAGGTCCCCCTTGCCACACGCAGCAACTGGCCTTCCTTGGTCAGGCGGGAAAGTGCCTGATCCACGGCCGCCCGGGTGCCCAGGTGCAGGAACTCCTTGGGCGACAGCACGCCTCCCTCGGGCAGGGACTGGGCATGCAGCAGGATGGATTCAGGGAGGGTGGCCATGGGACGCCTTAACGTGTGAGAATCGTAGCACTGTTTCTGACATTGCTGCCGGTGGTCAGATTCAAGATGCAGGGCAGCGCGAGCAATGAAGGTTGACGGTTTCAAGAATCCGGTTGAGCCCCAATGAACTCGGGCGTGTCCCCGCTGCGCGAGACCGGGCTGTTGCGCTGCGCGTCGAGCCGCTGTCAAAGGCCCAGCGTCTCACCCCTGCGGGCGGCCATCCCTCACGCGGGCTCGCCGCCACCCTCCGCGCTCGCTGGCGCGCAGGGTGTCGCCGGACTGCGGCGCGAGGCGTCTGGCCGGTGCGCTCGCCAATGCGGCGATCAAGGCTGCGCCTTCATCGCGATGCAGAACAGCCAGGTCAGGCCGGCGGGGCCGGCGGTCACACGACAGCGGCCCGTTCCCGTGCCCGGGGATCGCGTGCGTTGTTTCCTTCACGCTGCGCGTGAACGGCGCCCGCTTGACGAACAGACCGGCGTTCCGATCACTGCGCTGCGCTGCGCTTCGTTCGCTTCACGCCGGCCAGATCGTCACCCCGGTCACCCGCCAGGCCAGATGCCGGGCCGCTGAATGCCCTGAAGTGATCGGCCCGGCTCGACCGCCGCGCCAGTCGCTGCGCTTGGTGTCACGTCGGCCGCAGAGCCGCCGGACCTCAGAGGCTGGGTGGGCGCCTTCGCTGCAACCGCCGCGCCAGGCAAGCTGGCACATCGGTCGCGACGCTGCGCCGCCCGAACACGGGGCAGCGCGTGCGCCAGTCGTCCCACCGCGCTCCCCCCAGCTGCGCCCCCGTCGAATCACGAGGGGGACTTGTGGGGGGATCTTCAAGCGGTGGGCCGGGAAACTGGCTCACTGCTTCGGCTGCTGAGAACACCACCCATCCCCCACCCCTTCCCGTGAGGGAAGGGGCCGTGCCCACCCCCCGCCCGCCCGTGGGCGGGAGCGAGGAAGTCCGAGCGAGAGGATCAGTTTTCAGGAGCACCAGGCCGGTGCCCCGGCTGGTCTCTCATGCAAGGAGCCGAATCATGGCCAATGTTCAAGTCATCCAACGTCATGCGCACCTGGCGGGCGCCGTCAAGCTCGAATTCGTCAACGGGCGCGAAGGCAAGATTGCCAAAGCCGTACTGACCGCGATCAGCAACACGCGGCGCGGTTCGGGCGAGGCCCGCGAAGAGGAATCCACCGCGATCCAGTGGACGCTGTGGGGCAAGCAGGCCGAGAACGCCGCCGAGTACCTGGGCAAGGGCTCGCACGTGAACATCGTCGGGCGCCTGCGCAACAACAACTACCAGGACAACGAGGGCGCCGACGTGTACGCGCTGGCGTTCACGGCCGAGGACATCGACTACCTCGACAGCAAGGCCAGTACCGAGGCTCGCGAAGCCCGCCGCGCGCGGATGGATGGCGCGCCGGCACCGCAGGCCCAGCCCGCGACCGCCGCACCCAAGGCCAACGGCCGGGCGCGCCGTGCGCGCACCGAACCGCAGGGCGAGGCCATGCCGGCGTGACAGCCACCGAGGGCGGGACGCCTTCGCGCTCCGCCCCCATCGACACCATTCAACAATTGAAGGAATTCGTCATGTACTCAACCCCGACCCTCGCGACGCGCTTTGCGCGCAACACCTTTGTCGCCCGCAGCGAAACGCCCCTCGCCGATGACCAGATGCGTCGCGCGGCGCCTTCCATCTTCGCGGAGGGCAAGCACGGCAGCCGTTCCGAGCGCTACACCTACATCCCGACCATCGACGTCCTGCGCGGCCTGCGCAAGGAGGGTTTCGAGCCCTTCATGGTCGCGCAGAGCAAGAGCCGCATCGAGGGCAAGACCGAGTTCACCAAACACATGATCCGCATGCGCCACGCCGGACAAGTGACGGCCCGGCCCGAGGCGAACGAGATCATCCTGATCAACGGCCACGACGGCGCCAGCTCGTACCAGATGCTGGCCGGAGCCTTCCGCTTCGTCTGCTGCAACGGCCTTGTCGTCGGCACCGTGGCGAACGACATCCGCATTCCGCACAAGGGCAACATCCAGGGCGAAGTGATCGAAGGCGCGTTCCGCGTGCTCGAAGACTTCCAGGCGGTGGATGAGTCGATCGACCGCATGAAGGCGCTGGAGCTCATGCCCGACGAAGAGCGAGCCATGGCGACCGCCGCGCTGGCGCTTCGTTATGGCGAGCGCACCGAAGGTCAACCGCCGGCACCCGTGACCGCCGAGCAGCTGATCGAAGCGCGCCGACCCGAGGACCTGGGGCACAGCCTGTGGACCACGTTCCAGCGCGTGCAGGAAAACACCCTGCGCGGTGGCCAGCCCGGCCGCACGGTGCAAGGCCGGCGCCTGCACACCCGCGCCGTCGGCAGTATCGACCGTAGCGTGAGCTTGAACCGCGCGCTGTGGGTGCTGGCCGAGGAGATGCGCAAGCTGAAGGCCTGATCCGGACGCGCCATCGTGCCTACGCACGGTGGCGCGCCTTCGACGAGTCGCCGCAGGCAGCGCCGCCGCGCCGCCTGCATGACGGAGTTACGGGCGTTTGCGTTGCGAGAAATCAGCCCAAATGCCGCACGCTCGCCGCGCCGCACCGCCCCGATCATCGGGACGGTGCGTGCGTGCGCCTGAAACCCAAAGCGCGCGCTCGCCGGCTGGCGCCGGCTCGCGCGATCCCGGCCGCCGGCCTTCGAGGCACGGCCCCCGGGAACAGTCCTCCGCCGCGACCCATCCCCTGTCGATCGCGCGGAAGGACTCTCGATGAAAACGCTCATCCTCGCCAACCACAAAGGCGGCGTCGGCAAGTCGGCCGTCGCGACGCTGCTCGCGCACTACTGTCACCGCCAAGGGCACCGGGTCCTGGCGATCGACCTGGACCACCAGGGCAACTTCACCAGCACCGTCACCCTGTCCAAGCGGGCTCGCGTGGCGTCGGCTACTTCGGACCAACTGCTGAGCAACCCCAAAGTGAATCTGCCGGCGGACCGATTCGTCCTCGTGCCTTCAGCCGATCCGCTGCTGGGCCTGGAGCGTCAGCCGGCGCAACACACGCCGTTTGCGCGCAACCTGCGCGACTTCCTCAAGTCCGTCGATGGCCAGTTCGACGTGTGCGTCATCGACACCCACCCGAACCCGGACATCCGCCTGATCGCGGCACTGGCCACCGGCGACTTTGTGCTCAGCCCGATTCAGCTCAACCAGGAAGCGATCGACGGCGTGCGCGCGTTGCTGCATCACCCACGGGTGGGCTTCCACAAGATCAAGGCCGTGCTCAATCCGAAGCTGACCATGATCGGCCTGCTGCCGACGATGGTCGAGCCCACACCGTTCCAGAAGGCGAACTTCCTGGCCCTGGTGCAGAAGTACGCGCCCATGATGATCAAGATCAGCGACGCGGCAGGTGACTTCGCGCGCATCCCCAAGCGATCGGCCATTGCCGAGGCGCAGGCTGACGGGCTGCTGCTGTGGGAGATGAAGAAGACCGCCGCGCGCGACGCCTGGGCGGAGATCGAACCTTCGTTGCGACACATCACCGAGATCGTCGCGCCCAAGACCGTCACTGCCTCGGAGGCGAGCCATGCGCTTTGAGCTCGAGGCCCTGCCGCAGATCGGCCAGGACACGACGGCGAACGGGACGCCGTTGCTGCTGCCGCTGGAGGCGATCGACGAAGATCCACTGCAGCCGCGCAGCGAGTTCGACCCTGAGCCACTGCGGCAACTCGCCGCGTCGATTGCGCAGCGAGGGGTGCTGCAGGCCATCTCGGTGCGGCGACATCCCGACAAGCCCGACTGCTGGATGCTGAACTTCGGGGCGCGCCGGCTGCGGGCGTCGAAGCTGGCCGGGCAGACGCAGATTCCGGCGTATGTGAACGAGACCGCCACGTCCTACGACCAAGTCATCGAGAACGAACAGCGAGAGGGGCTGAAGCCGCTGGAGCTGGCGCTGTTCGTCCAGAGTCGTATCGCGTTGGGTGAGAGCCAGGCCGACATCGCCCGCCAGCTGGGCAAGAGTCAGCCCTACATCACCTACGCGACTGCACTGATCGATGCGCCGGATTGGCTCATGGAGGCCTATCGCCAACGGAAGTGTCGGGGAATGGCCGAGCTGTACCACCTGCGTCGGCTGCATGCCCAAGCTGCGCAGCATGTACGGGCCTGGGTTGAGCAGCAGTCGATCATCTCGCGCTCGGACATCCAGCGACTGCGAACCAAGCTTGACGGTGATGCAGACGCACCGGAGGTCGTCGAGTCGGCCGACGCGGGCTCGATGACCACAGCCACGCCCATCGCGTTGTCGGGTCGCGAGATGCCGTTGCGGAAGACGGCCGACCTCAACCTGTCGGAACGGGCTGCGCCTCCCGCGGCGACTCGCAAGGCGACTTCCGGCGCATCGACCGATCACCGGCGAGAGGTTAAACCTCTCTTCGGTGAGTGGGGCGGCCAGGTCGTCGAGATCGTTCTGGATGCCGTGCCACCTGCACCGCGGCACGTGTTCGTGCGCCTGCCTGGCGCGACCGCATTGACCGAGGTCGCCGCGGGAGACTTGGTCCTGGTCGGCTTCCAGTCCGACAGCGAGCGTTAATCCGATTAAGTGCCGCTTGCGCGTAGCGGCAGGGGCTTTTCCGCGCGTGCCACGAGTCCCGGACGGGCGCGGTGCCGGTGACCGTGTCGGCTCCTGCTGGAGCCCGCAGTCGGCCTGAGATTCACCATCCATTCGATCGAGGACCGTTCGATTGATTGCGAGAAATCGACCCAAATGCCGCGCCTCGGATGCATCGATCCTCGACGAATATCAATGCGTAGGTGAGTGCAGAGATAGGCGGCCTGCCGCCAGTTTCACAAGCTCTTCGCTTGCCTCCCGCTTGTTCCCATCGGTCGGCTCATGAACACCCACTTCCATGACTTCGTCACGGTCGATATGCGCGGCTTGAAGGCCGCGCTGGTTGCGCGTGCGCAAGCGCAACGAGTGAGCGTTTCGGTGCTGGTTCGCGATGCCGTGGCGCGAGAGCTCGGGCTGGCCAGGGCAACTGCGGACCAGCAGGCGGCGGCCCTGACCGGCACCGCTTCGAGCGCCGCCAGCGTCAAGCTGTCGATCCGCATGACACCCGAAGAGGCCGAGCGGCTGGCTGCCGGCGCGCGCGCAGCGGGCCTGTCGCGGGGTGCCTACCTGGCCGGTCTCATTGCCGACGTGCCCGTGCTGTCAGCAGGTGCCAGCCGCACCGACCACCTCGCAACGCTCATCGCTTCTAGCGCCGAACTCTCGACCCTCAGCCGCAACATCCACCACCTGACCTCTCTGCTGCGCGAAGGCAAGGTGCGGCCGGCGCTGGAGTACCGCGAGATGCTGGACACGCTGGCCGGCGACGTGCGCGGCCACCTGACGCTGGCCTCCAGCGTCCTGGCCGACCTGCGACCGCGAAGCCGAAGTGGCGCGCCGTCGAACCATCCCACTTCATGACCCACAGGAGATCCCCATGTCTCAAGCACCGAACATTGACGGCGTCCTGATCACGTGGGGCGACCGGCTTTTCTACCCTGGCAACCGCGTCGTCAAGGTGAAACCGCAACCGAAGCTGAACGGCGGCTCGGCGCGTCAACGTGCCGCCGCCATCCGCGAACGCATAGCAGCCACTGTCGTTCGCCGTGCGCCGCAGGTCATGGTCAAAGTCACAGGCGGTGGGCGTGGCATGAAGGCCATCGCCGCCCACTTCCGCTACATCAGCAAGAACGGCCGGCTCGACATCGAGGACGAGCGCGGCGAGACCATGCGTGGCAAGGACGCGCTGCACGAACTCGCCGACGACTGGCGTCTCGGCGGCACGTTGATCGACGACATCGCTGAACCCGGTCAGCGGCGCGAGGCCTTCAACATCATGCTGTCGATGCCGCGTGGCACCGACCCTCTGACTGTGCAGCACGCCGCCCGCGAGTTTGCGAAGATCGAGCTGGCGGATCACAAATACGTGATGGTGCTGCACGACCACCAGGCCAACCCGCACGTGCACATCAGCGTGCGGGCCGAGTCCAAGCACGGCAAGCGGCTGAATCCTCGCAAGGCCGATTTGCACCGCTGGCGCGAGACCTTCGCCGAAAAGTTGCGAGACCGCGGTGTTGAGGCCGAAGCGACGCGGCAAGCGACGCGAGGGCGCAGCCGCAACTACGATCCGCTGTGGCGCATCAAGGCGCGCGAGGACGGGCGGCTGCGCACCAGCCGTTCAGGCACCAAGTCGGGACCTCAGGCGCGCGCAACGCGCACCGACGCGGTCGAAGCATGGATGCAGATCGGGCGGGCATTGGCGACTACAGGCGATCCGGCGGACCGCGACCTGGCGCGCTCGATCGCGGTATTCATCAAGGAGATGCCAGCGTGCCGGTCCGTCGCGGCGCCGGCCCGAGCGGCGGAGATCGCGCCGAGGCAGAAGTCGGTGGACGTCGACCTGCGTCGCTGAGGGGGGGCGACCGGACTCGTGCGTACCGGCCAGTGCCGCGTCACGCCGCGTTCGGCATGCCCTGGCGCAGCCACTCGACGGCGGCCTGTTCAGGCTCGATGCTGCGCCAGTGCGCGTCGGCCCAAAGTTCGGTGGCCAATTCGTCCCGCTGCTCGCGCCCGATGCGTGGCCACTGCGCGTGCAGCCGCGCCGAGCAACGCGTGACCCACTCGCGTTCGTCGGTTTCCATGTCGTCCTTGCGATGTACTGATGTTTTGTACAGTATAGACATGGACATGATGTCCGTGGAGGTGGATCAAAGCCCGCGCACCAGCCCGCCCCGGATTGCACGCCGTTGCCTACGGGGATGCGTGGGCCGCCAGCCTGGCGTCTTCTGTCCGATCTTCGACAGAAGTCGCATCAATCGAAAGGATGCAAAAATACTTTATCTCCGATTGCATCTGGTTGTATCATTGCATCATGACGTTTGATGCATCAATAGTTTCCGTTGCCGAGATTGCATCGCTGCAAGCGGGTTACCCGTTCCGTGGCGCGATTGGGGAAGCGCACGACGGCGACGTGTTGGTCGTGCAGATGAAGGACGTGGACCCAGAAGCCGGGGTGGATTGGCGCGGCGCCATTCGCACGTCGCTCGGCGGGCGCAAGCACCCAGATTGGTTGCGTGCCGGCGACGTGCTGTTTGTTGCCAAGGGCGCCCGGTTCTACGCAGTCTGCGTCGACGAGCCGCCGGCCCCGGCCGTTTGTGCCCCTGCCTTTTTCCACTTGCGCGTGAAGGCACCAGCTTCCGTAGACCCGGCCTTCCTGGCCTGGCAGATCAATCAACCGCCTTTCCAGCGGCAACTTCAGCAGGCCGCAGAGGGCAGCGGCCAACTGAGCATCCGCCGCCCCGTGCTCGAGGCCTTGTCCCTCCACATCCCCGCGATGCAGCAGCAACGCGGCATCGCCGCTCTGGCCGATCTAGCGCGCGCCGAGCGCCAAGCACTTCACCGACTCATTCGCAACCGCGAGCTGCAGCTCCATGCACTCGCCGACGGCCTCGGCCAAGCCACTCACCAAGACATCCAACAGGACTCCCCATGAACGATCTTTCCGTCAAGTACACGCCCGTCAGCCAGGACGACATCAACGGCGCCGTCTGGGCCGCCTGCGACACCTTCCGCGGCACGGTGGACCCCAGCATCTACAAGGACTATGTCCTGACGATGCTGTTCCTGAAATACGTCTCCGATGTCTGGCAAGACCACTACGACAACTACAAGAAGCAGTACGGTGACCACCCCGAACTCATCGAAGAGATGCTCAAGAACGAGCGCTTCGTGCTGCCGGCCTCGGCCAGCTTCTACGCACTGCACACCCTGCGGCACAGCCCAGGCAACGGCGAGCGCATCGACAAGGCCCTGCACGCCATCGAAGAGGCCAACCTCTCGAAGCTGCGCGACGTGTTCCAGGACATCAGCTTCAACTCCAACAAGCTCGGCGATGAGCAGCAGAAGAACGACATCCTGCGCCACCTGCTGGAAGACTTTGCGAAGCCAGAACTCAACCTGCGCGAAAGCCGCGTCGGCGAACTCGACGTCATCGGCAATGCCTATGAGTTCCTGATCAAGAACTTCGCTTCCACCAGCGGCAAGAAGGCCGGCGAGTTCTACACACCGCCTGAAGTCTCGTCGTTGATGGCCCGGCTGATGAACCCGCAAGAGGGCGATGAAATCTGCGACCCCACCTGTGGCTCAGGCTCGCTGTTGATGAAGTGCGGCCGCCTGATCCGTGGCCGCACCGGCTCGCGCAAGTACGCGCTGTATGGGCAAGAGGCCATTGGCAGCACCTGGGCGCTGGCCAAGATGAACATGTTCCTGCACGGGGAGGACAACCACCGCATCGAGTGGGGCGACACCATCCGCAACCCCAAGCTGCTTGACGGCGCGGCCAGCCTGAAGCACTTCGACATCGTGGTGGCGAACCCGCCCTTCAGCCTGGAAAAGTGGGGCTTCGAAGGCGCCGACGCGGACAAGTTCAGCCGCTTCCGCCGTGGCGTGCCGCCGCGCACCAAGGGCGACTACGCCTTCATCTTGCACATGGTCGAGACCATGAAGCCTGGCAGCGGGCGCATGGCCGTGGTGGTGCCGCACGGCGTGCTGTTCCGCGGCGCGGCCGAGGGGCGCATCCGCCAGAAGCTGATCGAGGAGAACCTGCTCGACGTGGTGATCGGTCTGCCAGAGAAGCTGTTCTACGGCACCGGCATCCCGGCGGCGGTGCTGGTGTTTCGCAAGCACAAGGCCGACGACAAGGTGCTGTTCATTGATGCCAGCCGCGACTTCGATGCCGGCAAGAACCAGAACCTGCTGCGCGAGGTTGACCTGCAGCGCGTTCTGAACACGGCGGCGGCGCGACAGCCGGTGGCCAAGTACGCCCACCTGGCCACCCCGGCCGAGATCGTCGAGAACGACTTCAACCTCAACATCCCGCGTTACGTCGACACTTTCGAGGCGGAGGCCGAGATCGACCTGATGGCGGTGCGGCGCGAGCGCCAGCAATTGAAGGCCGAGCTGGCCCAGCTGGAGTTGCAGATGGACGCCTACCTGAAGGAGCTGGGCTATGAGTAGGGGCGGCGCACAGCGGCCGCCCCAGGCGCCCGAACATTTCGGTGGCGTCAACAAAATGGTCGCCACCGAGTTCCTGCTGTACGAGACCGAAGACGGCCACACCCGTATCGACGTGCGCATGGTTGGAGAAACCGTGTGGCTCAGTCTGAAGCAGATCACAGAGCTGTTCGGGCGCGACAAGTCGGTGATCTCGCGTCACCTGAAGAACCTCTTCGACGAGGGTGAGCTGGTGCCGGAATCAGTTGTTGCAGATCTTGCAACAACTGCCGCCGACGGCAAGACCTATCAGGTCACTCACTACAACCTGGACGTCATCATCTCGGTCGGCTACCGCGTCAAGTCGCTGCGCGGCACGCAGTTCCGTATCTGGGCCACCCAACGCCTGCGCGAGTACTTGGTCAAGGGCTTCGCGATGGACGACGAGCGGCTGAAGGAGGGCGGCAACAGCCTCTACTTCAAGGAACTGCTGGCGCGCATCCGCGACATCCGCAGCTCCGAGAAGGTGTTCTGGCAGCAGGTGCTGGAGATCTATTCCACCAGCATCGACTACAGCCCGCGAGCCGACGAATCGCAGCGCTTCTTCGCCACGGTGCAGAACAAGATGCACTGGGCGGCCCACGGCCACACCGCGGCGGAAGTCATTGCGCGGCGGGCTGACGCCGGCCAGCCGCACATGGGCCTGACCACCTGGAAGGGCACGCGGCCCCGACTGCGCGACGTGGAGGTGGCCAAGAACTACCTGTCGGCCGACGAACTGGATGTCTTGAACCGGCTGACATCGATGTACCTGGACTTTGCCGAACTGCAGGCCCGGCGGCGCCGCCCGATGAGCATGGTGGATTGGATTCGCAAGCTCGATGAGTTTCTGACCACGTCTGAGTACGACGTGCTGCAGCACGCCGGCAAGGTCAGCAACGATGCGGCGGTGCAGAAGGCGCGCGACGAATACGGCAAGTACCAGCAGAGCCTGCCCGACGAACCCAGCCCTGTGGAGCGGCATTTCGCCGAGGCGGTGAGCCAAGTGAAGACGCTGTCGGCATCTCGAAAGAAGCGAGGGTTTCGATGACTTACGAAGGAAATTGCCGTTTGGGCGATCTATTCGAAAACCGACGTGAAAAGGGGCGGGCTGAACTGCCAGTTCTGTCGGTCACCATGGATCAGGGGCTAGTTGATCGCGCGGACCTCGACCGAAAGCAGGAAACATCATTGGAGCCTTCAGACCACCTGCTGGTGAGGCCAGGTGATATTGCCTACAACATGATGCGAATGTGGCAGGGCGCGTTCGGGCTCGCTGATCGAACAGGTATCGTGAGTCCAGCGTACGTCGTCCTCAAGCCAAGAGCGGGTATCGATCCTGGTTACGCGAGCTTCCTCTTCCGCATTCCTCGGATGCAGTATCTGCTGTGGGCTTACTCGTACGGACTCACCGATGATCGACTTCGCCTCTACTACCAGGACTTTGCCAAGATCCCGGTCTGGGTGCATGCGCGGGCTCGGCAGCCCGAAATTGCGGCGGTGCTGGCGGCTAGTCATGACCGAATCGCCTTGCAACGTGCACTGCTGGAGAACTCCAAGCGCGTTAGGAGTGCGTTGTTGGATCGATTGCTCAAGCCAGTCGGAAGGGGCAGACGATCTAAGTGGAAGGAGTACGAGTTCGGCGAGATTGCCAATCGAGTTCGTTCGACATTCGACCCGTTGCGTTCTCCAAACCAGGCATGGTGCGTCGAACTTGAACATATCGAACCCGGTCTTGGGCAACTGATCGGCTCGACAGTAACGACACCGGCCGCCAGCACTAAGTTGCACTTCGAGGCAGGGGATGTCCTATTTGGAAAGCTTCGTCCGTATCTTCGCAAGTACTGGGTGGCCGATAGAGATGGTGTGTGCTCGTCGGAATTCTGGGTTCTTAGATCGGCGGCCCAGGCGTGCACACCAACCTTCCTGGCTTGTTTGCTGCAATCCGAGAGGTTCATGCGAGCCGCTGCAGCTTCAGCAGGGTCGAAGATGCCTCGTGCGGAGTGGGATTACGTCTCTGGCACGCAGGTGGAGATCCCGCCACTCGACGAACAAAGCACGATCTCTCGTCGTCTGAGTCCCATCGATGACTACATCAAACGACTGGGCGCCTACGTCGCTGCATTGCAGCGAGAGCATCACGCGCTGTCACTGATGCTGTTTGCTCATCGGACTTCACCTAGTCGAAGACTGCTGGCATGAACCAATCACCAGATTCCCGCGAGCAATACGCCGCCCACTTGCCGGCACTGCACCTGCTGTGCAATCTAGGGTGGAACTTCCTGACTACGGCGCAGGCGCTGGTCCTGCGCGGCAGCACGCGTGAGGTCATCCTAAAGCCTCGGCTGGTGGAGGTCCTGCAGTCCCGGCGCTATGAGTACAAGGGCCAGTCGTACCCGCTGTCGTCGAGCGGCGTCGAGCAGATCGTGCGAGAGCTTTCTGCGCTCAGCTTGGCAGAGGGCTTGCTGCCGGCCAACGAGCGGCTGTACGGCAAGCTTGCGCTGGGCATCACGGTCACCGAGTTCATGCCCGATGGCAAGAAGCATCAGCCGACGATTGCAGTGGTGGACTGGGCCGATCCGTCGGCCAACCGGTGGGACGTGACCGAAGAGCTGGAGGTGCTGTCGGCGCAGGGCACCCATCACCGCACGCCAGACGTGGTGTGCTACGTCAACGGCTTGCCGCTGGTGGTCATCGAAGCCAAGCGACCTGAAGGCGCGCAGGTCCACAAGGCCATGGTGGCCGAGGGCATCAGCCAGCACCTGCGCAACCAGCGGCCCGACGAGGTGCCACAGTTGTTTGCCTATGCCCAGGTGCTGATGGCCGTGAGCCAGACCGAGGGGCGCTACGGCACCACCGGCACGGCGTCGAAGTTCTGGGCGCGATGGCGCGAAGAGGAGTTCGACGACGCGAAGGTCTCCGAACTCAAGAACGCCGCCTTGCCCGCGGCATTGCGCAGCCGTCTGTTCGAAGCCAAGCCGGCTGGCTTGGCGGCCTACTTCGACGCGCTGTGGGCGCAGCCCATGCAGCCCACCGACCAGGATCGGCTGCTGGTCAGCCTGCTCACCCCCGCCCGCTTGCTGGAGTTCTTGCGTGGCTACGTGCTGTTCGATCGCAAGGTCGGCAAGATCGTGGCGCGCTACCAGCAGTTCTTCGGCATCCGGGCGCTGCTGCAGCGCATCCGTCAGTTGCGGCCCGATGGTGGCCGCGAGGGTGGTGTCGTCTGGCACACCACCGGCTCGGGCAAGAGCTTCACGATGGTGTTCCTGACCAAGGCCCTGTTGCTGGTGGATGCCCTCGCAGAGTGCCGGGTCGTCGTGGTGACCGATCGCGTGGACCTGGAGGGGCAGTTGTCCCGCAACTTCATCTCGGGCGGCGCGTTCGGTTCAGCCATCGCGTCGCTGAAGGACGGCGAGAAGAGTCGCGCACTGACCGGCCGCGACCTCGCCAAACGCATCGGCAGCGGCACGGAGCGCATCACCTTCACACTGGTGCACAAGTTCAACACCGCGTCCAAGCTGCCGGAGTGTCGCAACGATTCGGCCAACTTGATCGTGCTGGTGGACGAAGGCCATCGCAGCCACGGCGGTGAGACCCACGAGCGCATGAAGCGTGCGCTGCCGAAGGCCGCCTACATCGCGTTCACGGGCACGCCGCTGCTCAAGCAGGAAAAGACCGCCAGTAAGTTCGGCCCCATCGTCCATGCCTACACCATGCAGCGCGCGGTGGAAGATGAAACCGTGGCGCCGCTGCTGTACGAAGAGCGTGTGCCCGAGCTGACCATCAACGAGGAAGCCGTCAGCCGCTGGTTCGACAAGATCACTGCGGGCCTGAGTGACGCGCAACGCACCGACCTGAAAAAGAAGTTCGCCAAGAAGGGTGCCATCTACGGCGCCGCCAACCGCATCGAACTGATCGCCTGGGACATCGCCACGCACTTCAGCGCGAACATCAAGCAGCTGGGCGCCGGGCTCAAGGGGCAGGTGGCGACCGACAGCAAGCTCGATGCCATTCGATACAAGAAGGCGTTGGACGACACCGGCCTGGTGACGAGTGCGGTCGTTATCTCGGCGCCCGACACGCGCGAAGGCAACTCTGAAGTGGACGAAGAGACGTTGCCTGATGTGCAGAAGTGGTGGAAGCAAGCTGTGGTGGGCCAGGGCTTGGACGCGGAAACCTACGAGAAGCAAGTCATTGCCGAGTTCGGCACCGATGACGGGCCCGATCTGCTGATCGTGGTGGACAAGCTCCTTACCGGCTTCGACGAGCCGCGCAACACGGTGCTCTACATCGACAAGCCTCTAAAGGGACACAACCTCATCCAGGCCGTGGCCCGCGTCAACCGCCTGCACGACGAGAAGCGATATGGCGTGCTGGTGGACTATCGCGGCATCCTCAAGGAACTCGATACAGCCATCCGCGCCTACCAGGACCTGGAGACGCGGACCCAGGGCGGCTTCGACGTGGCCGACATCGAGGGCCTGTATCAACAGTTCAGCACCGAGTACAAGCGGCTGCCGTCGCTGCACGACAAGCTGTTGTCGTTCTTCAAGGGCGTAATCAACAAGCTCGACCGTGAACAGTACCGGAAGGTTCTGGCGCCGAAGTCTCTGACCGGCGCTGACGGCGAGGAATACGACGAGCGGCAGAAGTTGCGCGACGACTTCTATGCCGCCGTGACCGAGTTTGGCCTGTGCCTGCAGACCGCACTTTCATCGCGCAGCTTCTTCGAGGACAAGAGCTTCTCCGAGAGCTTGATTTCGCGCTACAAAGCCGACCTTCGCTTCTTCACCGAGCTGCGACAGACGGCGCGCCGCGACGCCATGGAGACCGTGGACTACAGCGCCTACGAGGAGCAAATCCGGCGCCTCGTCGACAAGCAGGTCATCGGCAAGGAAGTGCGCGAACCCGAAGGCGTCTACCTGGTGCACCAGCTGGGCCGGGCCGAAGATCCGGCGCAGTGGTCGGAGGACAAGACCCGCAACGAGACGGACATGATTCGCACCCGCCTGCGCAAGACCATTGAACAGGACCTGGCAGAGGACCCGTATGCGCAGAAGGTATTCGGCGAGTTGTTGAAGCAGGCCATCGCCGAGGCTGAGGCGATGTTCGACCATCCCCTGAAGCAGTACGCCCTGTTCAAGGAGTTCGAGCAGCAACTGGCGGCGCGCGAGACACCCGGCGTTCCCGATGAGCTAGCGAGCAACCCGCACGCGAAGGCCTATTTCGGGGCCATCCGACTGGTCTTGGGCGACGACGCCTTTGCCAAGTTCGATGACGCCAGCCGGGGCGATCTGGTGAGCCAATCCATGGCAATGGATGCGGTAGTGCGCAATGCCGTTGCCGAGAATTCTTTGAACCCTCAGAACATCGAGGCGGCGATTCGAAAGGGACTGCTGCCGCTGCTGTTCAACGCCTTGGGCCTGGACAACGCCAAGCAGGTCGTTGAGCAGGTGATTCAGATCACGCGGGTGGGGTTGAGCCGGTCATGAGCGTGTCCGCAGTTCAGATGTGCAGCGAACACCGCATCCGCTACGGTGACCAGATCATCCGGTTCGACCTGCGCGTTCAAGCTGATCGCGAAGTGCAGCGCCTGTCGATCCATGTTGAACCAGATGGTCGAGTGCTGGTGGATGCGCCGCCCGGGGTGACTCATGCGGCCGTGCTCTCGGCAGTGCGCAAGCGATCACGCTGGATCAGTCATCACGTAGAGGCTGCGCTCGGGCGGCGAACCAACCTCTCGCCCCGGCAGTACGTGAGCGGTGAGTCGCTCTTGTATCTCGGACGGCGATACCGGCTGAAGGTTGTCGTCCAGCGGGATGCGCAGGAAGGCGCAAGCATGCGCGGGGGCTTCGTCGTTGTCATCGTTCCTGATCGCTCTGTCGATAGCGTTCGCAAGGCGCTGGAGGCCTGGTATCGGCTGCGTGCGCGCGAAGTTTTCGCACAGCGGCTTGCGGCAGTGGCGGAGCCGCTGCGCTGGGTTCGCCATCTGCCGACGACGCGCCTTCAGTTCATGACCGTTCAGTGGGGCAGTTGCTCTCCGGCTGGCCGGATCACGCTGAATCCGTGGCTGGTGAAGGCGCCTCGTGAATGCATCGACTACGTGCTGCTGCATGAGCTCAGTCACTTGCTGCATCACAACCACAGCCCGAAGTTTTACCGAGTCCTCGACCGGCACATGCCGATCTGGCGGGCAGTCAAATCCAAGTTAGATGGGATGGCTGAAGATGTTTTTCGTAGCTGAAGGTCCTGCCATGAAGGCTCAAAGAATTCCACTACTGTCCGGTTAAAAGTTGAACAAAATCAACTGCTTGGCGTCGTCACTTAGATTGGTTGTGGACTCATCGCCTGGAAAGGCGCATGAAAGCTGGGTTTTCTCGAAAACGGACACCGACAAGATCTGTAGACATGTG
>JAUXRG010000022.1 GCA_030681795.1 Rubrivivax sp. | reverse complement strand
GCCAAGCAGACCATCGTCGGCTTCCAGATGGGTCTGGAATACGCCACCGGCGGCACCATGACGGTGGCCGGCAGGAAGCTGGTGGTGATCGAGAAGGACGACCAGGGCAAGCCCGACGTGGGCAAGGCCCAGCTCGCCGCGGCCTATGCCGATGACAAGGTCGATATCGCTGTCGGCCCGACCGCCAGCCCGGTGGCGCTGGCCATGCTGCCGGTGGCCGAGGAGTACAAGAAGATCCTGCTCGTCGAGCCGGCGGTGGCCGACAGCATCACCGGCGACAAGTGGAACAAGTACATCTTCCGCACCGGCCGCAACTCCAGCCAGGATGCTGCGGCCAACGCGGCGGCGCTGGACAAGCCCGGCAACGTCGTCGCCACGCTGGCGCAGGACAACGCCTTCGGACGTGACGGCGTGAAGGCCTTCAAGGAGTACCTCAAGAAGGCCAAGTTCGTGCACGAGGAATTCCTGCCGGCGGGCACGACCGATTTCACCGCCGGCCTGCAGCGCCTGGTCGACAAGATGAAGGACCAGCCGGGCAAGAAGTACGTCTGGGTGGTGTGGGCCGGCGCGCCGTCGCCCTTCAGCAAATTCGCCGAGCTCGAGCTGCAAAAGCGCTATGGCATCGAGATGGCCACCGGCGGCAACATCCTGCCGGCGATGGTGGCCTACAAGCAATTCCCGGGCATGGAGGGCGCGCTGTACTACTACTTCGGCATTCCGAAGAACCCGGTCAACGAGTGGCTGGTGGCCAACCACTACAAGCAGTTCAAGAGCCCGCCCGACTTCTTCACCGCCGGCGGCATGAGCGCGGCCATCGCGGTGGTCGAGGCGCTGAAGAAGACCAAGGGCGACACCGGCACCGACAAGCTCATCGCCACCATGGAAGGCATGAGCTTCCAGACGCCCAAGGGCAGCATGACCTTCCGCAAGGAGGACCACCAGGCGATGCAGGACATGTTCCACTTCCGCATCAAGAACGACCCGGCCTTCGCCTGGGGCGTGCCCGAGCTGGTGGGCGTGATCAAGGCCGCTGACATGGCCATCCCGATCCGAAACAAACGCTGACGCGGCGGCGCCCGTGCTCGAAACGCGCGATCTCACGATCCGCTTCGGCGGACACGTGGCGGTGGATCACGTCTCGTGCCGTTTCGAGCCGGGCACGCTGACCTCCATCGTCGGGCCCAACGGCGCGGGCAAGACGACCTACTTCAACCTCATCAGCGGCCAGTTGCCCGCCAGCGAGGGCCGCGTGCTGCTCGATGGCGAGGACCTCACCGAGCTGCCGGCGCCCACGCGCACGCGCCGCGGCCTGGGCCGGGCCTTCCAGCTCACGCAGCTCTTCCCCAACCTCACGGTGCAGGAGAACGTGCGCCTGGCGGTGCAGGCGCGCGAGCAGGGCCGGGCCCCTGCGGGGCTGCTCGGCGGCGCGCGGCAGTTGCTCAGCGTGTGGCTGGACCACCAGGCCTGGATCGACGAGGCCGCCGCGCTGCTGGGCCAGGTGCAGCTCGGTGACAAGCTGCAGCACAGCGCCGCCGCGCTGCCCCACGGTGACCAGCGCAAGCTCGAAGTGGCCCTGCTCATGGCGCTGGACCCCAAGGTCTACATGTTCGACGAACCCACCGCCGGCATGAGCCTGGACGACGTGCCCGTGGTGCTGGACCTGATCCGTGCACTCAAGGCCCGCAAGGACCGCACCATCCTGCTCGTGGAGCACAAGATGGACGTGGTGCGCGAGCTCTCCGACCGCATCGTCGTGCTGCACAACGGCCGGCTCGTGGCCGACGGCGAGCCCGCGGCGGTGATCGCTTCGCCGATCGTGCAGCAGGCGTACCTCGGCGTCTACGACGCCGAGGTACGCCAAGAGGCGGAACAGGGTGGCTCCCCCTCCCCCTCCGAGTGGGGGAGCTCCCAGCATGTCTGACGCGATCCTTCAGCTGCGCGGCGTGCACACGCACATCGGTGCGTACCACCTCCTGCATGGCGTGGACCTCCAGGTGCCCGAGGGCCAGGTGACCATGCTGCTGGGGCGCAACGGCGCGGGCAAGACGACCACGCTGCGCACCGTGATGGGCCTGTGGGCCGCCAGCCGGGGCGAGATCCGTTTCCGGGGTCAGCCCATCCAGGGCCGCGAGACGCCGGACATCGCCCAGCTGGGCATCGCCTACGTGCCCGAGAGCATGGGCCTGTTCACCGACCTCACGGTGCAGGAGAACATGCTGCTGGCCGCGCGCGGCGCACGCCGCGCCAGCGAGCTGGACACGCAGCGCCTGGACTGGATCTTCGGCTTGTTCCCGGCGCTGCAGAAGTTCTGGCTCTACCCGGCGGGCAAGCTCAGCGGCGGTCAAAAGCAGATGCTGGCGGTGGCGCGCGCCATCGTCGAGCCGCGTGCGCTGCTGCTCATCGACGAGCCGAGCAAGGGGCTGGCGCCGTCCATCGTGAACAACCTGATCGGCGCGCTGCGCGAGCTGAAGGCCCAGCGCACGACCATCCTGCTGGTTGAGCAGAACTTCCAGGTCGCGCTGGCGCTGGGCGACAGCGTCGCCGTGATGGACGACGGCCGCATCGTGCACCACGGCGCGATGGCCGAGCTGGCCGCCGACCCTGCGTTGCAGCAGCGCCTGCTCGGACTGTCGCTGGGGGCGCACCAATGAACGCCGCGGGCGCGCCGCGCAGCGCGCTGCCGAAAACCAGCTTCGACGCGCGCCCGCTGGCGCTGCTGGCGGCGCTGGTGCTTCTGGCCGTGCCGGCCATCGGCAGCACCAGCACCTGGCTCACGCTCACCGTGGCCGGCCTGGCGATGGGGCTCATCGTCTTCGTCATCGCCTCCGGGTTGACGCTGATCTTCGGACTCATGGACGTGCTCAACTTCGGCCACGGGGTTTTCATCGCGCTGGGTGCCTTCGTCGCCACCAGCGTGATGGGCTGGTCGGCCGGCATCGGCCTGGGCGCTGTGGCGGGCATGTTCGCCGCCATGCTCGCCGCCATGGTGGTGGCCGGCGCGGTGGGCTGGGCCTTCGAGCGCGTCATCGTGCGGCCGGTGTATGGCCTGCACCTGAAGCAGATCCTCATCACCATGGGCGGCATGATCGTCGGTGAGGAGATCATCAAGGTCATCTGGGGCCCGCTGCAGATCGCGCTGCCGCTGCCCGACGAGTTGCGCGGAGCGTGGCTGTTCGGCGACGCCGCGGTCGAGAAATACCGTGTGCTCGCCGCGGCCATCGGGCTGGTGGTTTTCGCGGCGCTGGTATTCACGCTCAACCGCACCAAGATCGGCCTGCTCATCCGCGCCGGCGTGCAGGACCGCGAGATGGTCGAGAGCCTGGGCTACCGCATCCGGCGCCTGTTCGTCGGCGTCTTCGTCGCCGGCTCGGCGCTGGCCGGGCTGGGCGGCGTGCTCTGGGGCTTGTACCAGCAGAGCGTCACGCCGCAGATCGGCACCCAGGTGACGGTGCTGATCTTCATCGTCATCATCATCGGCGGCCTGGGCAGCACTCTGGGCTGCTTCGTCGGCGCGCTGCTGGTCGGCCTGATGGCCAACTACACCGGTTTCCTGGCGCCCAAGGTGGCCTTGTTCTCGAATATCGCGCTGATGGTGGCGATCCTGTTGTGGCGCCCGCAGGGGCTGTACCCCGTCACCAACCGATAGTCATGAAGCCCCCAAGCTCACTGCGTTCGCTGCCATCCGGCCTGCATGCCGGATGTCGTTCGCCGGCCACTCGCGAGCGCGCAGGCGCTCGCTCGGTGCGGGCTCACCCCCCCGAGGGGGCTCTTGCTGCGGCCCGGCAGAGCCGGTTCCGCGCAAGCTCTTGGTCATGCTGAAGCGTCTCCTTTCACATGACTTGCCGCGCAGCCGCTGGCTCGCCGCGGCGCTGCTCGTCATCCTCGTCGCGCTGGCGCTGGCACCCTTCCTCTTCCCGGGCGCCAAGTCGATGTCGGTGGTGGCCAAGATGCTGGTCTTCATCCTGCTCGTGGCCAGCTACGACCTGCTGCTGGGCTACACCGGCATCGTCAGCTTCGCGCACACCATGTTCTTCGGCATCGGCGCCTACGGCATGGCCATCGCCAGCGAGCGCCTCGGGACCGGCTGGGTGGCGGTGGGCGTGGGGCTGGCTGCGGCGGTGCTGGTGTCGGTTCTCTTGTCGCTCGTCATCGGCCTGTTCAGCCTGCGCGTGAAGGCGATCTTCTTCGCCATGATCACGCTGGCCGTGGCCACCGCCTTCCAGACCCTGGCCTCGCAGCTGAGCGACTTCACCGGCGGCGAGGACGGGCTGAGCTTCAAGACGCCGGAGTGGCTCAGCCCCTCGTTCGAGCTCTTCGAGAGCCCGCTGCTGGGCTTGACGATTGACGGCAAGGTCCTCACCTACTACCTGCTCTTCGCCGTCGTGCTGGTGCTCTTCCTGACCCTGCTGCGCATCGTCAACTCGCCCTTCGGCCGCGTGCTGCAGGCGATCCGCGAGAACGACTTCCGCGCCGAGGCCCTGGGCTACCGCACGGTGGTCTACCGCACGCTGAGCAACGTGCTCTCGGCGCTCTTTGCCACGCTGGCCGGCGTGCTGCTGGCGCTGTGGCTGCGCTACACCGGGCCGGACACCACGCTGAGCTTCGAGATCATGCTCGACATCCTGCTCATCGTCGTGATCGGCGGCATGGGCACGATGTACGGCGCGGTCATCGGCTCGGTGCTCTTCATGCTCGCGCAGAACTACCTGCAAGACCTGCTCAAGCTCGGCGCCGGCGCGTTCGAAGGCCTGCCCGTGCTCGGCGCCGTGGTCTCGCCCGACCGCTGGCTGCTCTGGCTGGGCATACTCTTCGTGCTCTCGGTCTATCACTTTCCCAGCGGCGTGGTCGGGCGGCTGCGCGCGCTCGGCGTGAGCGTATTGAAATGACGGCGTCGACGTCGAACTACCTCGTCTGCGAAGGCCGCGAGCTGCACTACACCGAGTGGGGCGCGGAGCATGCCGAAGTCGTCGTCGCCTGGCATGGCCTGGCGCGCACCGGCCGCGACATGGATGCCGTGGCCTCGCACCTGGCCGCGCGCTACCGCGTGATCTGCCCTGACACCCCGGGCCGCGGCATGAGCCAGTGGAGCCCGCAGCCGGCGCAGGAATACTGCCTGGCCTTCTACGAGCGGCTGGCGGTGTCGCTGCTGGACCGGCTGGGCATCGCTCAGGTGCGTTGGCTGGGCACCTCGATGGGCGGCGCGATCGGCTTGCGCGCCGCGGCGCACACCTTGCGCGGGCGCATCTGCCGACTCGTGCTCAACGATATCGGCCCGCAGATCGCCGACGCCGCGCTGGCGCGCATCCGCGCCTACGCCGGCAGCCCGCCGGCCTTCGCCACGATGGGCGAGCTGGAGCAGTATTTCCGCACCATCTACCAGCCCTACGGCTGGCTGAGCGACGCGCAATGGCGCGCGTTGACCGAGACCTCGATGCGCCGCCTGCCCGATGGTCGCGTCACGCCGCACTATGACCCGGCGATGGTGCAGCAGTTCATCCACCACCCCGACGACTACCTGCAATGGGAGGCCTGGGACTCGCTGGCGCTGCCCGTGCTGTGCCTGCGCGGCGAGCACTCCGACCTGCTGAGCCCCGAGACCGCCGAGGCCATGCGGGCGCGCGGCCCGCGTGCCGTGGTCGTGACCATCGCCGGCTGCGGGCATGCGCCGGCGCTGAATACGCCCGAGCAGTGCGCCTTGGTGGAACGCTTTCTGACCGGAGGCTGAGGGTCGCCGCACGCTGAGGCTTGCTGTCTGTGCGCTGGACCACACAGAGATGGGCCGTGCCCCGAGGCGCGGGGGGAGGGCTGGCGCAGCGAACAACGCGGCTCGATACTCGCTCACAGGCTGCTTCATTGGCAAGGTTTGCGTTGAAGTGTGGCTTCAATCAATGGGAGCAAGCGATGCATGCGCGACATCAGTTTCGGACCGTGGCGATTGCCGCAATTGCGGTTTTGTGGGGCGCCTCATCGGCCTTGGCAGCGCCGATACTCGGAACCGCGCAGAGCTTCGCGGCGCTGGGCGCTTCGACAGTCACCAACACGGGTTCGACCACGCTCTGGGGGGACCTGGGGCTGTCACCGGGCCCGTCGATCACCGGCCTGGGGAGCATCTCCATCACCGGCGCCGTGCACCAAACCGATGCCGTTGCGGCGCAAGCCCAGGTCGATGCACGCACGGCGTACAACATCCTTGCGGGTCAGGCGGTCACAACCGACCTGACGGGGCTGGATCTCGGCGGGCTCACGCTCAATCCGGGTGTCTATTTCTTTTCGACCTCGGCGCAGCTGACGGGAACGCTCACGCTGGACACCCTCAACCAGCCGGACGCACTTTTCGTCTTCCAGATCGGCACCACCCTCACCACGGCAAGCGATGCAGATGTCGACGTGCTCAATCCGCTTTCCGACACCGCCATCTTCTGGCAAGTCGGCAGCTCGGCGACGCTGGGCACGAGCACGCTGTTCGCCGGCAACATCCTGGCCGATCAGAGCATCACGATGAATACCACGTCCAAGATCCTGTGCGGCCGCGCCATCGCGCTGATTGGCGCGGTGACCTTCGACACCAATACCATCTCCAACGACTGCCTGGGCGGGGCCCTTGTGAGCGAGGGGCGCTCCGATGGCGGCAGCCAAGGCTACGCTGGCGGCGCCAACGGCATTGGGGGTGGAACGATTCCTGAGCCCACCACACTGGCGCTGGTTGGACTCGGATTCCTTGGGCTGGCGCTGGCCCGCCGCGGATAGGAGACGCGAACCCCTCTCCCTGCGCAACCTTGGCCCGCGGCGCGCTATCCTGGCCGCCATGACACAAGCTCAGCAAGGATCTCTGGACGGTCGCGTGGCGCTGGTCACCGGCGCGAATACCGGCATCGGGCGGGTCACGGCGCGCGAACTTGCCTTGCGGGGCGCGCAGGTGTTCATCGCCTGCCGGTCCACCGAGCGGGCGCAGCCCGTGCTCGACGAGATCCGCGCGAGCCGCGGGGACGCGAAGGTCGAAGCGCTGGCGCTGGACCTCGGCGACTTCGACTCCGTGCGCCGCTGCGCCCAGGCCTTCCTGGCACGTGAGCTGCCGCTGCATCTGCTCATCAACAACGCCGGCGTGGCCGGCGCCAAGGGCTTGACCGCATCGGGCTTCGAGCTCGCTTTCGGCATCAACCACATGGGGCACTTTCTGCTCACCCAGCTCCTGCTAGCGCGCCTGCGCGCTTCAGCGCCGGCGCGCATCGTCACGCTGGCCAGCCGCGCGCATTACCGCGCCCCGGGCATCGCCTGGCAGGCCCTGCGTGCGCGAACCCAGGCAGTGACCGCCTTGCCCGAGTACAGCGTGTCCAAGCTCGCCAACGTGCTCTTCAGCGCCGAGCTCGGCCGCCGGCTCGCCGGCAGTGGCGTGGCGACCTATGCGCTGCACCCCGGCGTGGTGGCTTCGGACATCTGGCGCTCGGTGCCCTGGCCGCTGAGCTCGCTGATCAAGCTGACCATGATCGGCACCGAAGAAGGCGCGGCCACGACGCTGCATTGCGCCACCTCGCCGGATGTGGCCGGCGAGTCCGGCCTCTACTACGACCGCTGCCGCGTCAAGCCACCCAGCCGCGTGGCGCAGGACCCGGCGCTGGCCGCCGAGTTGTGGCAGCGCAGCGAAGAATGGGTGCGCTGAACCTCCAGGCCAGGGCAGGCTCCCCGGTCAGAGGGCGGCGCTGAGGGTGCGCTGCAATCTCGCCGGCGAGAGCATGGCCTCGGTCAGGCCGAAGGCCGCAATGCAATCGGGCAAGGGTTGACCCAAGGCGAGCGCGGCGCAGGCCTGCCCCATGGCCGCGGAGGTCTGGATGCCGTAGCCGCCCTGCGCGGCGACCCAGAAGAAGCCCGGCTGCTCGGCATCGAAGCCGCCGACCAGGTCGCCGTCGGCGACGAACGAGCGCAGGCCGGCCCAGGTGCGCGCGGGGCGGCGGATCTGCAGGGTTGTCATCTGCTCGATGCGGTTTATGGCCAGGGCGATGTCCAGCTCCTCGGGCTGCACGTCCTGCGGCGGCACCGGGTCGGCATTGGCCGGTGAGCCGAGCAGCATCCCGGCATCGGGCTTGACGTACCAGCTCTCGTCGGCGCCGATGAACAGGGGCCAGGCCGCGCTGTCCACCCCGGCAGGGGGCGCGAAGGTGAAGGCCGAACGCCGTTTGGGGACCAGGCCGATCGGCTTGGCACCACAGCGCCGCGCCACCTCGTCGCACCAGGCCCCCGCGGCGTTGACGAGCAGCGGTGCCTCACGCGTCAGCCCGCCGGCCTGGACCTGCCAGCGGCCCCGCACATGCCGCGCCGAGCTGACTTCGGCGTGGCACAGCAGCTGCCCGCCGCGGCGCCGGATGCCCTTGAGGAAGCCCTGGTGCAGCGCATGCACGTCCATGTCCGCGGCGTCGGGGTCGTAGATCGCGCCCAGCACCTGCTCAGGCCGCAGCACCGGCACCCTGGCCAGCGTCTGCGCGGCGTCCAGGCGCTGCGCGCGCTCGGTGACTGATCGCATGACCTGCCACTGGGCATCGAGCAGGGCTTCCTGCCCCGGCGCGGCCACCAGCAGGGCGCCACGCGGCGTGAGGAGGGGGTGCTCGGCGAAACCCTCGGGCGGGTGTTCGAAGAAGGCGCGGCTGGCCCTCGTCAACGCACGCACCTGCGGCGTGCCGTAGCTCTCCATGAACTGCGCCGCCGAGCGCCCGGTGGCGTGGTAGCCGGGCTGGTCCTCGCGCTCGAGCAGGGTGACGCGGCCGTGCCCGGCGAGCCAGTAGCCCACGGAGGCCGCGGCAATGCCGCCGCCGACGACGATGAAATCGGTGCTCAAGTCGGAATCCCCGTCAGTCCCCGTCAGATCGGCGCGGACGCATGCGTCATCGAGAGCCCGATTGTCGGTGCCGCAGGTGGCCCACCCCAGGCCACCCGCGGGTCAGGACTTGCGCATCAGGCGGAGTGACTTGCCGGTGAGGAAGGCGGCCTCGTTCCACTTCAGGCGCAGCGACTCCAAGGGCTCCATCGGGAAGGGTTGGCCGGGTTGGCCGTCGGTCCACATGAAGTCGCCGCCGCACAGGACCGGGCCGGGCCAGGGGCGTGCCGTCGAGGCCGAGGCGGGCGCGCCTTGTTGCACGGCGGCGGCCGGCGCGCCAAAAGGCCAGCCCAGGAACTGGAATGCCGCCCAGACCACGCCGCTGCGGGTGTCGGGCCGGGCGCGCATCGCCCGCTGCGCGGCTTGCAAGGCCGCAGCCGGTGGCACCCCTCGTCCCAGCGCTGCGTAGAAAGCCTTCATCAGGCGCAGCGTGGCCAGGTCGTCCACCGGCCACAGGCTGGCCAGCACGGCGCGCGCCCCGGCGATGGTGAAGGCCTGCGGCAGACCGATGTAGGAATCCGGGTGCGGCGCGCCCAGCCCGGTCTGGCAGGCCGAGAGCACCACCAGTTCGGCCTGCAGGGGCTGCTCCATCACATCGCGTGCGAACAGCGCGTTGGCGCCGGGTGGCTCGGGGCTGCCGGCCAGCACGACGAACGAGTTCTCGCCCAGCACATGCCAGTAGCCGTGCGTGGCCAGGTGCAGGATGCGAGTGTGGCGCAGCCAGGGCAGCAGGCTGGCTTTGCGCGCCTGCGCACCCAGCAGGCCGGTGCCGCAGGTGGCGGCGAGCACGGCCTGCGCTTCGGGCAGCGTGCCGTCCAGAGGGCCGAATTCGACGGTCGCCAGGCTGTCGGCCACGCCGGGCAGCATCTGGAAGTCGACCTGCTGCGGGGCCTGCACGGCCACCACCAGCGCCGGGAGGGGCGGCATGCCTTCGGCGAGGTGGGGCAGGCATTCGGCCTCGGCATCGCGCCGCGGGTCGAGCTGCAGCCAGCAGCCGGCCGAGGGCGCCAGCGTCAGCTCCCAGCGTTGCCCGAGCACGCTGCGGCCCAGCGGCAGGGCGCCGAACGGCACATGGAAGAGCGCGCTGTGCGGCACGATGACCAGCCGCCCGCGGCCGCGCGCGAGATGCCGGCGCACGGCCGCGGGCAGCAGCGCAGTGGCCAGTTCGGCCAGCCGGTGCTGCAGCTCGGGCCAGCCGGCCAGGGGCGGCTGGGTGTCGCCGCGCACCACCTGGCGCAGGGGCCGCCCGGATGCGCCCGAGCGTGCGCCCGTGGGGGCCTCGGCATCGGCCGGCGCGTCGGGCTCGCCACCCATCATCTGCATCAACGTCTCGAGCACGCGCCCGAGCACCGGCTGCGCAGCGCTGGCGTCCCAGCTGGCGATGAGGCCTTGCGGGCCGACGAACCAACCCTGCACCGCATCGTTGCCGAGGCGGAAGAGCTTGATCAGATGCGCCTGCGCCGCGGCCAGGCCCTCCACCACCTCGGCCAGCGTGGGCGAAGCCAGCATCAGGCGGCCGGCGCCGTCGCAGCGGATGTCGCGCCCGCCCTGGCGCCGCGTCTGGTGGCGGAACATCAGGTCGAGGATGGCCCGGCCCTGGGCCTGCTCGCTGACTTCGAAGGCGCGCTCGCTGCGCCCCTGGGCCAGCAGCCGGGCCACGACGTGCTGCGCGATGGGCACGGTCTGCTCCATCACGTGGTAGCGCTCGGCGAGGTCGAGCCGGCTGCGGCGCTGCGCGGCCACCGCCAGGCATTCGTCGAAGAGTGTCTCGGCCTCCTCTTCCTGTCCGGCGTCGGCCAGGGCCTTGGCCAGGTCGAAGGTGGCCGCCAGCCGCACCGGGCTGTCCTGCGCACGGGCGTGGGCATGCGCCGCGCGCAGATCGTCCGGCGGCTCGCGCGGCGCGCCGCCGGACGCCGTCAGCGTGGCCAGTGCGCCGCGCGCCTGGGCGACGTAGGCCGCATCGCCCATGCCTTCGGCCAAGGCCAGCGCCTCGCTCAGGCAGCGGCGAGCCGCGGCGCTGTCGCCGCCATGCTCGTGCAGCTTGGCTTGCTGGAAGAGGTAGGACCAGCGCAGCTCGGGCTTGTCACGCACGCTCGCCGGCAGCGCCTCGAAGTCCTGCAGCCAGGGCCGGGCCTCTTCCACCACGCCCATGCCCAGCAGGTGGTTGGCCATCGACAGCATGCATCCGGCGGCGAGTTCGTCGCCCTGCGGCGTGCCCAGGCCGCGCGCCAGCTTCAGCGCGGCCTGAAAGTGGTCGTGCGTGGCCTGGCGGTGGTTCGCATAGCTGGCGATATTGCCCAGGTTGAACTCCACCTCGGCGGCGCTGAAGGCGTCGCCCAGCTGCTGGTAGATGCCGGCGGCAGTGGCGAACAGGCCTTGCGCCGCTTTCAGCCGGCCGCTTTCGGCCAGGGCCGCGGCCAGGTTGAAGCACAGGCCGGCGTAGGCCGGGGTGTCGCGCTCCGAGGCACTGAACTCGCCCAGCAGCGGCTCGAGCAGCCGCGCCGCATCGGCCGCCCGGCCGGCCCGATAGACGCGCACGCCCTCGTTGATGCGCTGGCGGCGGCTCTCGCGAGCGTCGCTGGACAAGCCGGACGAGTCAGGCGAAGAGGATGAGTCAGGCGAAGAGGACACGGGCAAACGGGTCTCCGTAGTAGGCATAGGACTGCGCGGTGGGGTCGTCGCGCATCTCGTCGCGCAATTCGCACAGCGCCTCGCCGATGGCCAGGCCGGCCTTGAGCTTGCGGTAGAAGGCCACGCCGAAGTGGGCTGCGCTGGGGTCGTAGACCGGCCAGTAGGGCGCCACCACGCCGCTCCAGCCCGAGGCGATGCAGTTGCCGGCGAAGCCGCCGGAGCGGCCCATCACGCGGCTGCCCCGGCCCACCGAGCAGGCGTTGAGGTAGAGCACCGGCTGCGCCACGCTGCCCAGCATGCTGGAGGCGAAGGCCATCGCCTTGATCTGGTCGGTGCCTTCGAGTTCGAGTGCGGCGAGGTCGGCGTTGGGCCCGAGCACGCCATGGCCCGAGAAGTGCACCAGCTGCACGTCGGTGCGGGCGAGCAGGCGCTTGAGCTGCGCCCGGTCGGCCGGCGTGACCGCTTGGGCACAGGGGATCAAGGCCTGCAACTCGCGCGATTCCTGCGCCGCCCAGGGCAGGCCCGCGGCTTGCGCATCGGGGATGACCACGGCCATGCCGGTGACACGCATCGCCTGCGGCTGCGGCCGCGCGTCGACGCTGGGGCGCCAGCGCCCGAGCACGTGCGACACGCCCAGCGGCGGCAGCTGTGCGTAGTGGCCGTTCACGCTGCCGCTGGGGCGCACGATCTCCCAGGGGAACTCGAGTTCGTCCGAGTAGATGCAGATCGAGCGCGGCGGCTCGGCCAGCCCGGCCAGCCGCAGGTATTCGTCGCGGAAGGCCTGCGGCAGGTGCATCCAGAGTTGGCGGCCGAGATCGGCCAGCTCGTCCAGGAAACGCGCATTCCAGGTGGCGAGCAGGGCATCGAAACGCCTGGAAGCCTGGCCCGCGGGGAACTGCTGGAAGCTCGGGTCCAGCGTCTCGGCGAGGTAGGTCGAGATCTCCTTGCCGCCGAGGTCGAAGCTGCCGAAGTCGCGCGATTCGTACTCCTGGCCGGGCAGCTGCGAGCGCAGGCTCAGGGTGAAGACGTCGACATCGGCCTGCGGCCGGCGCACGTAGACCACCAGGTCGGCGGCGTCGCGGCGCTGCGCGGCCAGGCGCACGGGGCTGCGCTGATCGGGTTGGTTCTGGGTGGCGCCCTGCCAGCCGCGCGGCACCACCACGGTGTGGTGCGTGGCGCTGCCCACGCATTCGTTGCCGCGGAAGAAAGAGACCACGATGGCGCGTTCCACCGGCTGCGCGCCGGGGTCCAGCGCAGTGAGGTGGAAGCGCGCCTGCTCAGCTTGCGGGTCGCGTTCGCGCAGGATGCGCAGCGTGGCATGGCGCGCGCCGGCCACAGTGAAGCCCGGTGCACTCACTTCGGCCACCAGTTCGATCTCGTCGGCGCCGAATTCGAAGACCAGCGTCATGCGCCCGGCAGGCGCCGCCCCGGCGGCGGGTGGGTTGAGCAGCACCAGCAGGTCGTCGCTCTGGCCGGTTTCCATGCGCTCATGGAACTGCAAGGCCGGGTCGCGCTGCACCGCTTCGGCGGCGCGGCCGGGCGCAGCGGCGTGCTTGGCCGGTGCGGCCTTGGTGGCCGGGCGGCGCGCTGCAGCTGGAACCGGCGCTGCGCGGCGTGCCTCTGGGCCGTTGGTGGGCACCTGCGGCACGCTCGCCGGCATGGGCTGCGCCGCTGAAGGTGCGCCCCGGCGCAGCGACCCACCGCGCAGCGTGCCGCTGCGCAGGCTTCCGCCGCGCAGGGCGTCGAGCAGTTTCGGCTCCGGCGCCGACGCGGGTGGTGGCGGGGCCATGCGGGCCCGGGGCGGGGCGGCTGCGGCACGGGGCACGGCGCGCTCGAAATGCGCCTCGATGTGCGCGATGGCGCGCGGCTGGGCGAAAAACGCGGTGTGCCACACGCCGTCTTCGGCGCCGAAGACCAGCGGGTCGGCGATCGGGAAAGACGGGTGGCCGTTGGCGGCGAAAACGCCTTGCTGCGGCACCACCAGGTCGTTGGCCAGGTGCCGCCCGTCGACGACGAAGACGCGGTCCATCACCGGGTCGGCCAGTTTGTCGATGAGCCAGCCGTTTTCGCGCCCGGGTTGGGGTTCGAAGTTAGCGGCTGCGGCACCGTACAACGCCCGGCTGGGCGCCGTGGCGCGGTTCAGCGTGTCGGTGATGTAGCTGCCTTTCATGCCCAGCGCGGCAATGCCGGGCAGCGCCGTCACGCCGGCGTGGGCCACCAGCGTGACCAGGCCCAGGATGACTTCCATCGAGTAGGCCACCGGCCCGTCGGGAAAGCTCGTCAGGCAGTTGGTGAAGAGGTCGATCATGTCCACCATGTGGTCGGCGTCGCCCAGCGGCGAGCCGGCGTTCGGCGTGGCGGCGAAATACACGCTGCGCACGTGCAGCGTGTGGCCGGGCAACAGCGCGTCGGCGCGCTCGGCCAGGGTGCGCGAGACGATGCCGCCGCGGCTGTGGCACAGGATATCCACCGTGAGCGGCTCGCCCGGCAGGGCCTGCGCGAGCCGTTGCAGCAGCTCGCGGGCGTTGTCCTCGGGCGACGCGCTCACCGTGGGGTGGTCGAAGGCCAGGACGCGGCCTTCATAGCGCTCGCACCAGCGCTCCATCGCGCTGCGCGGCAGGCCGGCCAGCATGCCCTGCACCGAGCTGAAGATGCCGTGCACGAGCAGCAACACCGGGCCGCCGCGCAGCGCTTTGAGGTCGTCGAACGCCGCTTCGGGGGGAGGGTGGCGGTAGTTGTCGGGTGTGGGCTGCCACAGCCGGTAGTCGCGCCAGCGGCGCTCCACCTGCTCGCCCAGCCAGCGCACCGGGTCTTCGAGCAGCGCCGAGAGCACCGGCAGCACCAGCACCTTGAAGATCTTGCGGCCGACCTTGGTGAATACGCCGCGCAGCTGGCGCCGCGGCATGCCTACGCTGAGCGTGCGGCGGCTGGCGGCATTGCGCATCGGGATGACAAAGCGCGGCCCGTTGGCGGGCCCGCGCAGCCACCTCTGCGGCTGGGCCGCGGCCGGTTCGGCGAAATGCCAGCTGATGCCGCCCGATTCGTCCTGATACAGCACCACGCGCGGCGCGGTGTCGCCGCGCGGCACGGCCGGGGCCAGCGTGAGTTCGTCGCCCGCGGCCGCGCGCAAGGCGGTGGCTTCGAGGTCTATGGTTTCCTGCTCGCGGATGCCCAGGGCCGCCAGTGCGCGGTTGAAGTCGGCCCCGGTATCCAGCCCCGAGGGCAGGGCCGCCGAGCGCAGCCGCCCGGGCTCGGTCAGGCGCTGTCGCACCACGCCTTCGCCGCCCAGGCCCTGCAGCGTGGTGCCGTTGCCGAAGCGGATGGTTGCCGTTGCCGCGCCGAGTGCCTTCTGCTCCAGAGCCACGCCATTCCCCTGAGCGGGATAACCATTCCCGATGCTGGGAGGATGCGCTCAACGATGGCCCTGCGCAGTCCCTAGAATGCCCCGCCCTCACCTCACAAGGCCCGCATGTCGTCCGGTGTCATCCGAATCCGTGGTGCGCGTCAGCACAACCTGAAGAACCTCGATCTCGACCTCCACACCGGCGAGCTGACGGTGGTCACCGGGCCCAGCGGTTCGGGCAAGAGCAGCCTGGTTTTCGACACCCTGTACGCCGAGGGCCAGCGCCGTTATGTCGAGACCTTCTCGGCCTACGCGCGCCAGTTCCTCGACCGCATGGACCGCCCGGCGGTGGACCGTGTCGACGGCGTGCCGCCGGCCATCGCCATCGACCAGACCAACCCGGTGCGTACCAGCCGCAGCACGGTGGGCACGATGACCGAGCTGAACGACCACCTGAAGCTGCTCTTCGCGCGCGCCGGGCAGCTCTTCGACCGCCAGACCGCGCTGCCGGTGCGCCACGACACGCCGCAGACGATCCACGCCGATCTTCTGGAGCGGGCAAAGGCCGCCGGAGACCCGCGGCTCGTCTTCACCTTTCCCGTGCAACTGCCCGCCGACACCACGGCCGAGCAGCAGGCGAAGTGGCTGTCGGCGAGCGGCTTCACGCGCGTGCAGGCCGAGCGCATCGAACAGCGCGCACTGAGCGGCGCCGGGCCGTCCCAAGCCGCGAAAGCCCCCTCGGGGGGTGGCGCTGCCGCGAAACCGGCGAGCCTGGGGGCCGTCAAAGTCCTGGAGGTGGTGGCCGACCGGCTCAGGCTGGCCAGCGCCGAGAAGGTGCGCGTGCTCGAGGCCATCGAGCTGGCGCTCAAGCGCGGTGGTGGCCGCCTCACGGTGCACGTGGGCGACGAAGACACGCGGTGGCGCTACAGCACCGGCCTGCACTGCCCGGAAAGCGAGCTGCGCTATGCCGACCCGCAGCCGGCGATGTTCAGCTTCAACAGCGCCTACGGTGCCTGCGAGACCTGCCGCGGCTTCGGGCGCGTCATCGGCGTCGATTTCGGGCTGGTCATCCCCGACGCGCGCAAGACGCTGCGCAATGGCGCGATCAAGCCCCTGCAGACGCCGGCCTGGAAGGACTGCCAGGACGACCTGCTGAAGTACGCCGGCGAGGCCGGCATCCCGCGCGACACCGCCTGGAGCCAGCTCACCGAGGCGCAGCGCGGCTGGGTCATCGAGGGCTCGCCGCAATGGACGGGCCACTGGAACAAGCAGTGGTACGGCGTGCGCCGCTTCTTCGGCTACCTGGAGAGCAAGGCCTACAAGATGCACATCCGCGTGCTCTTGTCGAAATACCGCAGCTACACGCCCTGCACCGTGTGCGGCGGCGCGCGGCTCAAGCTCGAAGCGCTGCTCTGGCGCATCGGGGACAAGGCCGGGGCCGACGCGGTGCTGCCGCCGGGGCAGCGCCTGTTGCCGCGGGGCGTGGGCTTCGGCCGCGAGGCGCTCGAAGCCCTGCCCGGCCTGTGCCTGCACGACCTGATGCAGCTCTCCATCGAGCGCCTGCGCCGCTTTTTCGACGGCCTGACGCTGCCCAGCACGATGCTCGACGACGCGCTCAAGCTGCTGCTCGATGAAGTGCGCACGCGGTTGAAATACCTGTGCGAGGTCGGCCTGCAATACCTCACGCTGGACCGCCAGAGCCGCACGCTGAGCGGCGGCGAGGTGCAGCGCATCAACCTCACCACGGCGCTGGGCACCAGCCTCGTGAATACGCTGTTCGTGCTCGACGAGCCCAGCATCGGCCTGCACCCGCGCGACATGGGCCGCATCGTGCAGGCCATGCAGCGCCTGCGCGACGCCGGCAACACGCTGGTGGTGGTGGAGCACGACCCGGCGGTGATGCTGGCGGCGGATCGACTCATCGACATGGGCCCCGGCCCCGGCGAGCGCGGCGGGCGCATCGTCTTCGACGGCACGCCCGAGCAGGCGCGCGGCGCCGACACGCTCACCGGCGCCTACCTCGGCGGGCGCAAGCAGGTGAGTTCGGGTTTCCGGCGCTTGGTCAACGACGCCACGCCCAAGCTGGTGCTCGAAGGCGCGCGCGAGCACAACCTGCGCGCAATCACGGTCAGCCTGCCGCTGCAGCGCCTGGTGTGTGTCACCGGCGTCAGCGGTTCGGGCAAGAGCACGCTGATCCAGGATGTGCTCTACCCGGCACTGGCGCGCCACTTCGGCAAGGCCACCGAGACGCCCGGCGCGTTCGAGCGGCTGCTCGGCGCCGATTTCCTCAGCGACGCGGTGTTCGTCGACCAGAGCCCCATCGGCAAGACCGCGCGCAGCAACCCGGCCAGCTATGTCGGCGCCTTCGACGAGATGCGCAAGCTCTTCGCCGAGCTGCCGCTGGCGCGTGAGCGCAGCTACACCGCCGGCACCTTCAGCTTCAACGCCGGCGACGGCCGCTGCCCGACCTGCGGCGGTTCGGGCTTCGAGCATGTGGAGATGCAGTTCCTCAGCGACGTCTACCTGCGCTGCCCGGACTGCGACGGCCGCCGCTACCGCGCCGAGATCCTCGACGTGAAGATCGTTCGCGGGCCCATGCAGTACTCGATTGCCGACGTGCTCGACCTCACCGTGGCCGAGGCCGCGCACTGGTTCCAGAACGACCGCGAGGTGGTGGGCCGCTTGCAGCCGCTGGCCGACGTGGGGCTGGACTACGTGCGCCTGGGCCAACCCGTGCCCACGCTTTCGGGCGGCGAGGCGCAGCGCCTCAAGCTCGCCGGCTTTTTGGCCGAGGCGGCCAGCTCGGCGTCCTCCTACGCGGCGTCGCGGCTGGCGCGGCGCGGCACGCTCTTCCTCTTCGACGAGCCGACCACGGGGCTGCATTTCGACGATATCGCCAAGCTCATGCGCGCGCTGCGCAAGCTGCAGGATGCCGGGCATTCGCTGCTCGTCATCGAGCACAACCTCGATGTCGTGCGGGCCGCCGACTGGGTCATCGACCTCGGCCCCGAAGGCGGCGAGGCCGGCGGTGAAGTCGTCTGCACCGGCACCCCCGACGACATCAAGGCGCACCCCGGGTCGCACACCGGCGCGGCGCTGCGCGATTACGAACAGTCGCTGGGCTTTGGCACGCCGCGCGCCGAGGAAGGGCGGGCCCTGCAGAGCGTGCTGCGCGCTGCGCGCCAGGCGCGCCAGGCGACGGACCAGTCGATCCGCATCGTCAATGCCCGCGAGCACAACCTGCAGTCGCTGACGGTGGACATCCCGCGTGGCAAGTTCAACGTCGTCACCGGCGTCAGCGGCTCGGGCAAGAGCACGCTGGCCTTCGACATCCTCTTCAACGAGGGCCAGCGCCGCTACCTGGAGAGCCTGAACGCCTACGCGCGCAGCATCGTGCAGCCGGCCGGAAGGCCCGAGGTCGACGCGGTGTACGGCATCCCGCCCACGGTGGCCATCGAACAGCGCCTGAGCCGCGGCGGGCGCAAGAGCACGGTGGCCACGACCACCGAGGTCTGGCACTTCCTGCGCCTGCTGTGGGTCAAGCTCGGGCTGCAGCATTGCCCCAAGGACGGCGCGCCGGTGAAGGCGCAGAGCGCCGAGAGCATCGCCGCGCAATTGCTGCGCGCTCCGCAGGATGGAGGTCATCGCGGCCAGCATGTCGGCCTGCTCGCGCCACTCGTCGTGAACCGCAAGGGCGTCTACACCGACCTCGCCAAATGGGCCAAGGCGCGCGGCCACACGCACCTGCGCGTGGACGGCGAGTTCCTGTCGCTGGCCCCCTTCCCGCGCATCGACCGCTTCAAGGAGCACACGCTGGAGCTGCCGGTGGGCGACATCGTGATCACGCCCGCCAACGAGGCCGAGCTGCGCGCGCTGCTCTCGCGCACGCTGGAGCTCGGCAAGGGCGTGCTGCACCTGCTGCACCCGCTGGACGGGCTGGGCGAGGCCATGCTGCCCGGCGCCGGCCAGGGCCTGGGCATAGGCGCGGTGAAGGTCTTCTCGACCAAGCGTGCCTGCCCGGTGTGCGGCACCAGCTACCCCGAGCTGGACCCGCGCATGTTCAGCTACAACAGCAAGCACGGCTGGTGCACGGGCTGCGTCGGCACGGGCCTGAAGCTCACGCGAGAGCAGCGCAAGGCCTACGACGACTCGGTGCGCAACGACGACCACAAGGGCCGCGAGCAAAGCTTCCCGGCCGAGGAGGCCGAGGCCGAAGGCCTGGTCGACGAGCCCTGCAGCGATTGCGGCGGCGCGCGGCTGAATGCGGCCTCGCGCGGCGTGACCTTCGATGGGCAGGCGATCAGTCGCATCGCGGGGCTCTCGGTGCGCGAAACGCGGCAGTGGGTCGCTGCGCTTCAGCTCACGGGAAGGGACGCCGACATCGCCCGCGACGTGGTCAGCGAGATCGCCAGCCGGCTCGAATTCCTGGAAGACGTGGGCCTGGGCTACCTGACGCTGGACCGCGCCGCACCCACGCTGTCAGGGGGCGAGGCGCAGCGCATCCGCCTGGCCGCGCAACTCGGCAGCAACCTGCAGGGCGTGTGCTATGTGCTCGACGAGCCCACCATCGGGCTGCACCCGCGCGATAACGGCGTGCTGCTGGCGGCGCTGGCCAAGCTCGGCGACAAGGGCAATACGCTGGTGGTGGTGGAACACGACGAAGACACCATCCGCCGTGCCGACCACCTCATCGATATCGGCCCCGGCGCGGGCAAGCGCGGCGGGCGGCTGGTGGCGCAGGGCACGGTGGCCGAGCTCTCGCGCCACGCCGATTCCGTCACCGGCCGGCTCCTCGCCCACCCCTTGCATCACCCGCTGCAGCCACGGCGTGCGGTGGACGCCACGCTGCCCGCACTGTGGCTGCGCGGGGCCTCGCTGCACAACCTGCAGGACATCGACGTGTGGCTGCCCCTGGGCCGCCTGGTGGCGGTGACGGGGGTCTCGGGCTCGGGCAAGAGCACGCTGGCGCGCGACGTGCTGCTGGCGAACGTGGCGGCCGGTGTGGCACTGCGCGCCAGCAAGGCCGGCCGCGATGCGCTGGCTGCGGGCCGGCCGCTGGCGCTGGCGGGCTGCAAGGGACTGGCGGGCTTCGAAGCCGTTGCCCGCGTGCTCGAGGTGGACCAGACGCCCATAGGCAAGACGCCGCGCAGCTGCCCGGCCACCTACATCGGTTTCTGGAACGCCATCCGCAAGCTCTTCACCGAGACATTGGAAGCGCGGGCGCGCGGCTACGGCGCGGCGCGCTTCTCCTTCAATACCGGCGACGGAAGGTGCCCGGGCTGCGAAGGCCAGGGCATGAAGACCATCGCCATGAGTTTCCTGCCCGACGTGAAGGTGCCTTGCGACATCTGCCACGGCGCGCGCTTCAACCCCGAGACCCAGGCCGTGACCTGGCGCGGCAAGAATATCGGCGACGTGCTGCGCATGGAGGTCGACGAAGCGCTGGAATTCTTCGCCAGCATGCCCGCCATCGGCCACCCGCTGCGCCTGCTCGCTGATGTCGGCCTGGGCTATCTCACGCTGGGCCAGCCCTCGCCCACGCTCAGCGGCGGCGAGGCGCAACGCATCAAGCTCGTCACCGAACTGAGCAAGGTGCGCGACGACCTCACGCGCCGCGGCAACAAGGCACCGCACACTTTGTACGTGCTGGACGAGCCGACGGTGGGCCTGCACATGGCCGATGTGGCCAAACTCATCCGCGTGTTGCACCGCCTGGTCGACGGCGGCCACAGCGTGGTGGTGATTGAACACGACCTCGACGTCATCGCCGAAGCCGACTGGGTCATCGACCTCGGGCCCGAAGGCGGTGGCGAAGGCGGCCGCGTGGTGGTGGCCGGGCCGCCCGAGGCGGTGGTGGCGGCGGGCTCGCATACGGGGGTGGCGCTGGCGGGGGTGCTGGCGAGGGGTGCCAGCATCGCGTGAGGGTGGACCGCCAGGTGTCGCATGCACGCCGCGGCTCTGTGGTCATGCCTTCTTGCCTTTGCGGGGCATCTTGCCCTTGATCGCTTGTACCGGCGCTTCGACCGCAGGGGCCGTGCCGCGCAAGCTCAGGTGGTTTTTCTTGCTCAGCACCGGTGTCCCGGTCTTGGCTTCCAGCTCGCGCCGCGCATTGCCGGCCACGGTGCCGCCCTGCCGCGCAGCGCGGCGATTCGGGTCGAAACCTTGTGCGTCGAGCTTGCGCGCGATCTCGGTGGTGCCGGCTTCGCCGAGCATGGTGAAGATCAGCTCCAGATCGGTCATGTGGTCGCGCAGGTTGTTGCCGGTCTTCACCGCGCCCAGGCCCTTGAGTTGTTTGTGCGCGCCCGGCGTGACGCCAAACGTGGCGCGGGCGATCTCGGCGGTGAGGATGGCGTACCCCTTGCCTTCCTGCACACCGCGCGCCTTCCACTCGTCGGTGAGTTCGCCGCGCACCGCCATCGAACGCAGGCGCTTTTCGATCCACTCCTTCGGGTAACCCTTGGCTTGGTACAGCTCGCGGGCGCGCGCACTGGCCAGCTCGGGGTTCTCGATCTCTTTCACCCGCTCGTAGCCCACCTGGGCCAGCCAGCGCTTGAAGGGCTCGGCCTTCGGCGATGGGATGGACTGGATGATTCGGAACAGCCCCTCGGTGTTGGCGCAGTCGGTCACGCGTTGCCTGCCGTCCGTGGCCGTGAGCTTCAACCCGTGACAGAACGTCACGGGTTGGCCGCTCTCTGCCACCAGTCGCTGTTTGAGCTTGCGCCAGTAGGCGCCTGCGTCCACGCTGCCGGTGAGCACGGCGCACACATCAACGACAGAGAAGCACCATTCGTTCTGGTGCCAACTGCGGCGTATCGCCTGTTCCTGGAACAGGATGACGCGGCCCTGGTCGAGCACGGGGCTGTCGGGTGTGTGCGTCGGCATGGGGGAGTCTCTCGTTGTAGATCGTCAGCCGGGCTCAATCCCGGCCGGCCAGAATCTGGCGCCACTCGTCACTGATGCGGTGCTCAGGGCCCATGGCAAGAGACTACAGCGCTGCGGCAGCGCGAAGCAAGCTGCCGCCGGTGCCCTCGGGCGGCCGAGTGCCCGCGGCAAGTACCTACACTAGCGCCAGGCGCACCGCAGATGGCGCTACCCCACACCCCCACGAGGAGTCTCCATGAGCTTGATACCCACTTGGCGCGTGGTGCCGGCACTGCCCGGCGCCGTGGTCGCACCGGACGAACGCCTGCCCTGGCCGCAGACGGTGGCGCTGGGCGTGCAGCATGTGATCGCGATGTTCGGCGCCACCGTGCTGGCGCCGCTGCTGATGGGCTTCAACCCCAACCTGGCGATCCTGATGTCGGGCGTGGGCACCCTGATCTTCTTCTTCGTCGTCGGCGGCAAGGTGCCCAGCTACCTGGGCTCGAGCTTTGCCTTCATCGGCGTGGTCATCGCGGCGAGCGGCTATTCCGGCCAGGGGGCCAACCCCAATATCGGCGTGGCGCTGGGCGGCATCATCGCCTGCGGCGCGCTGATCGTGCTCATCGGCCTGGCGGTGCAGGCCATGGGCACGAAGTGGATCGAGTCGCTGATGCCGCCGGTGGTCACCGGCGCGGTCGTGGCAGTCATCGGGTTGAACCTCGCCGGCATCCCGATCAAGAATATGGCGCCGACCGACTTCGACAAGTGGATGCAGGCCGTCACCTTCGTCAGCGTCGGCCTGGTGGCGGTGCGCACCAGCGGCATGGTGCAGCGCCTGCTGATCCTGGTCGGGCTCATCGTGGCCAGCCTGATCTATGCGCTGCTCACCAACGGCCTGGGGCTGGGCACGCCCATCAGCCTGGCGGGCATGGCCGCGGCGCCCTGGTTCGGCATGCCGGCGTTCGTGGCGCCGGTGTTCGATGCCAATGCGATGCTGTTGATCGCCCCGGTGGCCGTCATCCTGGTGGCCGAGAACCTGGGCCACATCAAGGCGGTGGCCGCGATGACCGGGCGCAACCTCGACGGCAGCCTGGGGCGCGCCTTCATCGGCGACGGCCTGGCGACCATGGTGTCGGGCGCGGCCGGCGGCACCGGCGTGACGACCTATGCCGAAAATATCGGCGTGATGGCCGCGACCAAGATCTACTCGACCGCGATGTTCGTGGTGGCCGCGCTGGTCGCCGTGCTGCTGGGTTTCTCGCCGAAGTTCGGCGCGCTCATCCAGGCCATCCCACTGGCGGTGATGGGCGGCGTGTCCATCGTCGTATTCGGGCTGATCGCCGTGGCCGGCGCCAAGATCTGGGTCGACAACCGGGTCGATTTCTCCAAGAACACCAACCTCATCGTCGCAGCGGTGACGCTGGTGCTGGGCACGGGCGACTACACGCTGAAGTTCGGCGGCTTCGCGCTCGGCGGCATCGGTACCGCCACCTTCGGCGCGATCCTGCTGCACGCGCTGTTGCGCAAGTCGGACTGACCCGCCGCCCGGGCGCGGCTCTCAGGCCGCGGACCCGGCGCGCTGCAGCCTGCGCCCGCGGTGCCAAAGCCGCCAGCCGAGCAGCGCGCCGATGACGGCGGCGTACACCGCGACCTCGGCGAAGTCGTTCTTGCCGGCGCGCATCCAGAAGAAGTGCAGCAACGCCAGCAGCGCCGTCCCATAGACGGCGCGGTGCAGCGCCTGCCAGCGCCGCGCGCCCAGCGCCTTGATGGCGCGGTTGAACGAGGTGGCGGCCAGCGGCGCCATCAGCACCAGCGCGCTGAAACCGACCAGGATGAAAGGCCGCTTGGCGATGTCCTGGGCGATGGCAGTGGGGTCGAAACCCATGTCCAGCCCGGCGAAGCCCAGGAAATGCAGCATGCCGTAGAAGAAGGTGAAGAGTCCCAGCATGCGGCGCAGGCGCGCCAGTGCATGCCATCCCGTGGCCTGGCGCAGCGGCGTGACGGCCAGCGTCAGGCACAGGAAGCGCAGCGTCCAGTCGCCGGTGCTGCGGATCAGCGCCTCGGCCGGGTTGGCACCCAGGGCATTCGCGACAGCGCCATAGAACAGCCAGGAGAAAGGCAGCAGGGCCAGCGTGAAGAGCAGCGGCTTGGCGGCCTTGTGCAGCAGCAGCCCGTTCACGCCTTCAGTAGAACTTCTTCAGGTCCATGCCGGCGTACAGCTGCCCCACTTGGGTCTCGTAGCCGTTGAACATCAGCGTCGGCCGCTTCTTGGCGAAGAGGCCGTCCTCGCCGATGCGGCGCTCGGTGGCCTGGCTCCAGCGCGGGTGGTCGACCGTCGGGTTGACGTTGGAAAAGAAGCCGTACTCGCGGGCTGCGGCGCTTTGCCAGCTGGTCTTGGGTTGGGATTCGACGAAGCGGATCTTGACGATGGACTTGCCGCTCTTGAAGCCGTATTTCCACGGCACCACCAGGCGCAGCGGCGCGCCGTTCTGGTGGGGCAACACTTCGCCGTACATGCCGAACGCCAGCAGCGTGAGCGGGTGCATGGCCTCGTCCAGGCGCAGGCCTTCGACATAGGGCCAGTCGAGCACGCCCGAGGACAGGCCGGGCATCTGCGCCTTGTCGGCCAGGGTCACGAACTGCACATATTTGGCGTTGCCGGTGGGCTCCACACGCTTGATCAGTTCGGCCAGCGAGTAGCCCACCCAGGGGATCACCATGGCCCAGCCTTCGACGCAGCGCAGGCGGTAGATGCGCTCTTCCAGCGGTGCGAGCTTGAGCAGCGTGTCGAGATCGAAGGTGCCGGGTTTCTTCACCTCGCCTTCCACGGCCACCGTCCACGGGCGCGGCTTGAGCGTATGGGCCGCGCGCTCGGGGTCGGACTTGTCGGTGCCGAATTCGTAGTAGTTGTTGTACGAGCTGGCGTCTGCGTAGGACGTGGGCTTGTCCATGACCATGGCCCCGGCCACGCTGCTGCGGCCACCGGGCAGCGGCGCCAGCTTGCCCGGGCGGGCCGACTGCGCCAGCGCCGGCAGGGCCTGCAGCGCGGCCCCGGCGGCCAGCCCCTGCATCCAGCGCCGGCGTGCCGCATAGATGCCCTGGGGCGTGATCTCCGAGGCATGGGCGTGGGAGAAACCGCGGTCTTTCAGGAAGTGCATCTCAGCTCCATCGTCAGTGCCGTATCTGTCGCCGACCGGCGCCGGTTCTTACGGGCCGCGCGCGGCAAATTGTGGGCCGCGTGTGCCGCCGAGAAGCAAACAGGCCGGTCAAGACCGGCCCGTGGGAAGTGCAATGGGGCGCTTGCCGGCTCAGTGCAGGCCGGCCACGTAGTCGGCCAAGGCCTTGATCTCGCGGTCATTCAGCTTGGCGGCGATGGCCGTCATCTGGGCGCTGTTGGTGCGTTCCCCGGCGCGGAAGGCGATGAGCTGGGCCTCGGCGTATTCGGCGTGCTGGCCGCCGATGCGCGGGTACTGCGACGGCATGCCGGCGCCGTTGGGGCTGTGGCAACCGGCGCAGGCCGGCACCTGGCGCGCAGCGATGCCGCCGCGGTAGATCTGTTCACCCAGGGCAAGCGATTCCTTGGCTCGTGCGAAGCCGGGCAAGGCCTTCTTGGAGGCATAGAAGGCCGCGATGTGCTTCATGTCCTCTTCGGTCGCCACGGCCGCGGCCATGCCGGTCATGATGGCGTTCTTGCGCTTGCCGGATTTGAAATCGACGAGCTGCCTGACCATGTACTCGGGGTGCTGCGCCTGCAGGATGGGGTTGGCGACCAGCCCGCGTGTGCCGTCCTGCATGTGGCAGGCAGCGCACGCGGTGGCGAGCTGCTGGCCCTTGGCCGGGTCGGGCTTGAAGGCGGGTGCGGGCTCCTTGGCGAGCGCGGCTCCACCGGCAACGGCGAGCAGGGCCGACAGGGTCAGCGTCAGAAGGGTCGAGGCGAGGGGCGACTTCATGCGGAGGGCCTTCAGCGAGAGCGCCACGGGTGCGCAAACCGGCGAATTTTACAATGGGTGATGACACCCGCCTTTCGGCCCCCCCACAAAGCCGGCCCAGCCGCCCTCAGCAATGCCGCCAAAACGGCCCTGGCGTGGGCCCACAGCGCGCGTTTTGCCACCACGGCAGCCCAGATGTCGCAGCTGCCGGCGAGCGAGCTGCCCGAGATCGCCTTCGTGGGCCGCAGCAATGCCGGCAAGTCCACGGCGATCAACACCCTGGCCCAGCAGGGGCGACTCGCCTTCGCCTCGCGCACACCGGGGCGCACCCAGCACATCAACCTCTTCGATGTCGGCCCCAAGGACGCGCCCGACGCCGTCTTTGCCGACCTGCCGGGCTACGGCTATGCGGCGGTGGAGCGTGCCGCCAAGCTGCGCTGGCAGGAAGTGATGGCCGAGTACCTGCAGTGGCGGCGCAACCTGCACGGCGTGGTGTTGATGGTCGATTCGCGCCTGGGCTTCACCGACCTCGACCGCCGCCTGCTCGCGCTGCTGGCGCCCCGGCTGGTCAACGGCGAGGTGCGGCTGCTGGCGGTGCTCACCAAGTCCGACAAGCTCAACCGCAGCGAGGGCCAGCGCGCGCTGCAGCAGGCGCAGGCCGTGCTCGCCGAGATGGCCAGCGACGAGGCCGACCTGGGCGTCACCCTGTTCTCGGCGCTCAAGCGCGAAGGGGTGGGCGACGTGGCCGAGGCGCTGCACGGCTGGGTTCACCCGGCGGGTGAACCAGGGCTCAAACCGTCTGCGCCAGACAGCCAGGCCTAGATTGAGCTCACTCATGCTCGAGGAGGCCTTGTCCGCGGCTTCGTGCGTGGCGCTGCAACTGGCACGCGACGCCGACCGCTACGCCGAACTCGGGCGCAAGTTGCGCGAGGCGGATCCTTCCACCGCGCTGACGATTGCGCGCGGCAGCTCGGATCACGCCGCAGGCTACGGCGCCTATCTGATCATGGCGCGCCTGGGCTGCCTGGTGGCCTCGCTGCCGATGTCGCTGCTCACGCTGTACAAGGCACCGCTGAATGCGCGTCGCACGGTGGCCATGGCCATCTCGCAGTCGGGCCAGAGCCCGGATGTCGTCGAGCCGATGCGCTACTTCCGCCAGGGCGGTGCGCTGACGGTGGCCCTGGTCAACGACGAGACTTCGCCGCTGGCGCGCGAGGCGCAGTGGACCCTGCCGCTGCACGCCGGCGCCGAGCGCAGCGTGGCGGCCACCAAGAGCTTCATTGCCAGCCTCGTGGGCGCCGCGCGCCTGGTGGCGAACTGGCAGCCCGACGACCGCTTGCAGGCCGCCCTGCAGGCCTTGCCCGAGGCCCTGGCCGAGGCGGCCCGCGCCGACTGGTCCGCCGCGCTCGATGTGCTGGCCCCGGCACGCAGCCTCATGGTGGTGGGGCGCGGCATCGGATTCCCGATCGCGCTGGAGGCGGCGCTCAAGCTCAAGGAAACCTCGGCACTGCAGGCCGAGGCCTTCAGCGGCGCGGAGATCATGCACGGCCCGATGGCGCTGGTCGACGAAGGCTACCCGCTGCTGGTGTTCGCCACCCGCGGCCCGGCGCAGGCCGGCTTGCTGGAGTTGGCCCGGGAGATGCGTGATCGCGGCGCACGGGTGCTGCTCGCGGCCCCGGCCGACGTGGTTCAGCGCGACCTGACCCTGCCCACCGCGCCCACGCCCGACCTGGACCCGATCGTGGCCATCCAGGCGTTCTATGTGATGGCCGCGCAGCTGGCCGTGGCGCGTGGCCTGGACCCCGACCGGCCGCGCCATCTCAGCAAGGTCACGCGGACCCGATGAGGCGTCTGGCGGGCGCGGGCCCCGGCTCAGCCCGCCGCGGCCGCGCCCACCTGCTGCTGCACGCGCGAGGCCGCGGTGCCCACGACCGAGCGCTGGACCAGGGTCTTGGCCAGCCGCTCGCTGTGCATCATGAGCAGCGCGCTGCGGCGCACGGCCCAGGTGGCGTCGGAGCCGCCGTCGCCGAAGAGCCAGATTTCGCGTCGCTCACCGGGCCAGAGCAACCGCGCCTGGACCCATCGGCCCTGCAGGAACATGCGCACCCATAGGCCCGGACGCAAACTGTCCAGCCAGGCCTGTGCCGCGGTCGGCGCGGTTGCGGCCAGGGAAGCCTCGTCCAGCAACGAAGCCGGCACGGTGTCCAGCCCCTGCACGTCGAGCATGCCGTGCAGCGAGCTGGGCTCGGTGCGGCCGGCCATCAGCGTGTCCTCCAACTTCTGCAGCGCGCCGATCTGGCTGGCCGCGGCAGCCACTCGGCGCGTGAACCGCTTGAGCAGAAAACTCTCCAGCCGCTCGAACGCCCAGCGGTACAGGCCCGTGTTCTGCTCGGGCTCGCTGGCCAGCTGGTCGACCGCGGCCTGCGCGACCTTGAGCAGCTGAACACGTTCGGGGTCCAGAGGGTCGGGTGCCATCTCGGCTTCATAAGCCAAGCGATTGATGAAGCGCCACAGCGGGTGCTTCTCCTGGTCGAGCATGCTGTCGTCGCGCAGCGTCAGCCGCATGGCCGGGCCCTGCAGGCGGGAGATGAGCAGGCTCACATCGGCCGGCAGGCGTGCGTCGGCGAGCATGGCCTCGAAGAGGCGGCTCACCAACTCGATGACTTGCCTGTCGGCACGGTTGTCGGTGTGGCGCGCCACTTCGATCCAGCGTTCGCGCGGCTCTCCGGCAGGCGCTCTGTCCCCCGGGCGCTGCGGTCCGTCCAGCGGCGCGGGCATGGTCTCGACCATGCGGTGCAGATCAGGCACGAAATTGCTTTCGGGTTCCCGCGAGCCCCGGCGCGAACCCGCCGGCAGGATCAGCGTGCGGTAGGCCGCGGGCTCGACGCCCAGGGCCTCCAGCCGCGATGTCGAGGCGGCGTAGGTCTTGCGCAGCAACTGCGCCAGCGGCGCACCTGCCTGGCGCATGAAGGCCACCTGATGCCCACGCGACAGCGGCAGGGCCTGCGCCGCGGCCCAGAGTGCGCGGGCGTAGACCTCGGGGCGAAACGGGTTGTGATCGGCCGCGACGTCCATGTCCCCGACCATGGCGGCAATGAAGGTCTGCAGCTCGCGCAACTCGTACTCGGCCACGCTCTTGATGGCCTCGATGGTGTGCGAGAGTTCCACGTCCAGCGCCACCACATCGTCGTCCACCAAGGCCAGCGTCAGCGGCTTGTCGGCCTTGGCTGCGGCCCTTCCTGGCGCCCTGGGCGATCGGCTGTTGAGCACGACATCGACCTGTTCACGCAGCGAGCGGCTGAAGTAGTCGGCGAGCCGCGACCGATGAGCCAGCAGCGCGTGCAGCAGATCGGCCAGCACCGAGCGCTGCAAGGGCATGAGTTCCGGGAGGCTCTTGCGGCCGTGGTCGAGCGTGCCTTCGACGAGCTGGTCGAAGAGCAATGGGGCGCGCAGCATCTCGTCGTCGACGAACTGCAGCAGCGCGCGAGGCGCGGGCTGGGCAGCCATACGGCCGCGATTATCCGTTGTGGCTGGCGCGGCGGCTCCCTGAAAAGCGAGGCTTTTCGACCGCAGGCGCGTGCGGCCGGCGTGCCCGCGACGCGCTGCGGCCCGCAAAAAGCATCGGGGCCCGACCGTCGCAAGACGATCGGGCCCCTTCAGGGCAGCTCGGCCATCGATCCGGCCGAGTGCGCTGGGCGATTACATGTCCATGCCGCCCATGCCGCCCATGCCACCCATGCCACCAGGCATGCCGCCGCCGGCGGAATCTTCCTTCGGCGATTCGGCCACCATGCACTCGGTGGTGAGCATCAGGCCGGCCACCGAAGCCGCGTTTTGCAGTGCCGTGCGCGTGACCTTGGTCGGGTCCAGGATGCCCATCTCGATCAGGTCGCCGTAGCTGCCGTTGGCGGCGTTGTAGCCGTAGTTGCCCTTGCCGGCGAGCACCGCATTGACCACCACGCTGGGCTCGTCGCCGGCGTTGGCCACGATGATGCGCATCGGCTCCTCGACCGCACGCAGCACGATCTTGATGCCGGCTTCCTGGTCGTGGTTGTCGCCCTTGATGGTGCCTGCCGCCTGGCGGGCGCGCAGCAGAGCCACGCCGCCACCGGCGACGATGCCTTCTTCCACCGCGGCACGCGTGGCGTGCAGGGCGTCTTCGACACGCGCCTTCTTTTCCTTCATCTCGACTTCGGTGGCGGCACCGACCTTGATCACCGCCACGCCGCCAGCCAGCTTGGCCACGCGCTCTTGCAGCTTCTCGCGGTCGTAGTCGCTGGAGGCTTCTTCGATCTGCACGCGAATCTGTTTGACGCGCGCTTCGATGTCGGCTCCGGCGCCGGCGCCGTCGATGAGGGTGGTGTTTTCCTTGCCCACTTCGATGCGCTTGGCCTGGCCCAGGTCGGACAGTTGCACCTTCTCCAGCGTGAGGCCCACCTCTTCGGCGATGACCTTGCCGCCGGTGAGGATGGCGATATCTTCGAGCATGGCTTTGCGGCGGTCACCGAAGCCCGGCGCCTTGACGGCCACGACCTTCAGGATGCCGCGGATGGTGTTGACCACCAGGGTGGCCAGCGCCTCGCCTTCGACGTCTTCGGCAATGATCAGCAGCGGCTTGCCGCTCTTGGCGACTTGCTCCAGCGTGGGCAGGAGGTCGCGGATATTGCTGATCTTCTTGTCGTAGAGCAGCACGTACGCGCCTTCGAGGATCGCGCTCTGCTTCTCGGGGTTGTTGATGAAGTAGGGCGACAGGTAGCCGCGGTCGAACTGCATGCCTTCGACGATGTCGAGCTCGTTGTCCAGGCTCTTGCCGTCTTCGACGGTGATGACGCCTTCCTTGCCGACCTTGTCCATCGCCTTGGCGATGATCTCGCCGATGGACTCGTCGGAGTTGGCGGAGATCGAGCCGACCTGGCTGATTTCCTTGCTCGTGGTGGTGGCCTTGCTGGCCTTCTTCAGCTCGGCGATGAGGGCCGTGACGGCCTTGTCGATGCCGCGCTTCAGATCCATCGGGTTCATGCCCGCGGCCACGTATTTCATGCCTTCGCGGATGATCGACTGCGCCAGCACGGTGGCCGTGGTGGTGCCGTCACCGGCGGCGTCGCTGGTCTTGGAAGCGACTTCCTTGACCATCTGCGCGCCAATGTTCTGGAGCTTGTCCTTGAGCTCGATCTCCTTGGCCACCGAGACACCGTCCTTGGTCACGGTGGGGGCGCCGAAGCTGCGCTCGAGAACGACGTTGCGGCCCTTGGGGCCCAGGGTGACCTTGACGGCGTTGGCCAGGATGTTCACACCCTCGACCATGCGGTGCCGCGCGTCAGAGCCAAAGATGACGTCTTTTGCTGCCATGTGTATTTCTCCGGATTCAGTGATTGGGGGTGGGATTACTTCTCAACGACCGCGAACAGGTCGTCTTCCTTCATCACCAGCAGTTCTTCGCCATCGACCTTGACGGTCTGGCCGCTGTACTTGCCGAACAGCACTCGGTCGCCTACCTTGGTGTTCAGGACGATGAACTCGCCCTTGTCGTTGCGCTTGCCCGGGCCCACGGCCAGCACTTCACCCTGATCGGGCTTTTCGGCGGCGTTGTCGGGGATCACGATGCCGGAGGCAGTCTTGGTCTCTTGTTCCAGGCGTTTGACGATCACACGATCGTGCAAAGGGCGCAGCTTCATATCATCTCCTTGGGAGTCGGGGGTGGGCACACTGCGGGGAACTGTAGAAGTCAGCCCTCGCTCACATGCATGGATCGACAAGCATAAACCTGCTTCGACGATCGTTAGCACTCACCACATGCGAGTGCTAGCAGACGAATTATAGGGGCGACTACGAACTCTTCAAGGCCTGGCCGAGCCAAGAAGCTCAGTGCGTGGGCGGGGCCGGGTCGTCGTCGGTGGGGGTGTGCTCAGGCAAGGAAAAGCGCTCGCTGGCCCAGGCGCCGAGGTCGGCGCTGCGGCATCGCTCGCTGCAAAAGGGCCGCCAGGGGTTGCTCGGCGCAAACAGCGCCGGCCTGCGGCAGGTGGGGCAGGGCACGCTGCGTGCCGGCGTATCGCTGCTCATTGCAGAGAACCAGGCTTGCCGCCGCCGATCAGGAGCACAGCGCCAGTTCGAACGTGGTGTCGCCGCCTGCATTGCGCAGCCGACCCTCGGGGTCGGGCCGCATGAAGCGGATCGACACCATCAGCCGGTGGCCGGTGATCTCGGGCACGACGTCGAGCCCGGAGTCCAGGCGCACCCGCAGGAGCTGGTACGTGCGGCCCTGCGGCAGGCTTTGCTGGTAGTGCCCGGAAACCGCGACCATGCGCTGCGCCGAGCCACTGTCGCGCAACAGGCCCAGCAACACCTGCAAGGCCTCGGCCAGCGGCGTGAGGCTGGCCATCCAGCCCTGCAGGTCGGCTCGGCGCCGCTCCGGGGCGTGCTGCTGCCAGGCGTAATAGGCCGGCAGGTCGAATTCGCAGGTGCCACCGGGGATGTTGATGCGGCTGCGAATGCTCATCAGCCAGTCGTTGCTGGCCAGCACCTGCCCAGCCTTGCCCTGCAACTGGTTGAGCTGGTCGAAGGCATGGTCGATGCGGGCGACCACCGACTCCAGGGCGGCCTCGGCGACGCCGGGGTGGCCACGAAAGCCCTGCAGCTGCGAGCGATGCCTTTCGAGCTCCTTGAGCAGGTCGCTCTTGAGATCCGCCCGCGAAGCCACGTCCATGACCTCGAAGATCGTGGCCAGCGCGAAGTGGTGGTCCACGGCCGCGTCGCGCACCACCAGTTGGCCCAGTCGGTCGAACAGGTGCTCGAGCCGCAGCATGGTGCGGATGCCTTCGTTGAAGGGGTACTCGTAAAGAACCAAGGCGGGCTCGGGTGGCGTGCGGCAGGGCAGGTGGGATCGATGCCGGGGTCGATTGTTCCACAGCACCCGCGAGCCCGGGCTCGACAAACGCCCGATCAGACCGGCGCCACTGTCGTGCCCACCCAGGCCGACCAGAGTGCGCGTACTTCAGCGTCCAGTGCTTGCAGGCTCAGGCCCTCGTTGAAGATCACTGCATCGGCGACGGCGCGGCGGGCCGCGCGGGTGGCCTGCTGGGCCACGACGCGGCGTGCCAGGTCTTCGGTCCAGCCAGGGCGCAGCGCCACGCGGGCAATTTGCGTGGCTTCGCTGCAATCGACCACCAGCACGCGCTGCACGCGGGTACGCCAGGGGCTGGATTCGACGAGCAGGGGCACGTCGAACACCACCGGCCGCGCGGCGGCTGCCGCGGCCTGGCGATGGGCCTCCTGGCCGATAAGGGGATGCAGGATGGCCTCCAGCCGCGCCTTGGTGCCGGCGTCGGCGAAGGCAAGTTGGCGCATGCAATTGCGGTCCAGCGCCCCGTCGCTCGCGACGACGCCGGCCCCGAAGGCCGCTGCCAGGGCCGGCATCGCGGCGCCGCCGGGCGCGGTGAGCTCGCGCGCGATGGCGTCGGTGTCCACGAGGTGGGCGCCACAAGCCACGAGGCTTCGCGCCACGGTGCTCTTGCCGCTGCCGATGCCGCCGGTCAGGCCGATGGCCCGCAGCGGCGGATTCAGGTCCAACCGATCCAATCGAGCACCCGAGGCAGACCGGCCCAGGTCACGACCAGGCCTCCGCCGGCCAGAAAGGGGCCGAAGGGCACGAATCGGCCCTCGCGAAGCGAGCCGCTGGCCTTCATGCCCAGGCCGACCAGGGCTCCGATGATCGAAGCCATCAGCACCACGGGAAGAATCGCCTGCCAACCCAACCACGCGCCGAGCGCCGCCAGCAGCTTGAAGTCGCCGAAGCCCATGCCGTCCTTGCCGGTGGCGAGCTTGAACAGCCAGTACACGGACCACAAGGAGAGGTAGCCGGCAACCACTCCCCACATCGACTGCTCCAAGGTTACGCCCGGCAGCCAGCCCAGCGCCGCGGCGGCGAGGCCAGCCCAAAGCAGGGGCAGCGTGAGGGCGTCGGGCAGCACGGTCGTGTCCCAGTCGATCAGCGCCAGCGCAAGCAAAGTGGCACCCACGGCGCACCACAGCAGCGTGAGCGGCTGTGGCCCGAGTTGCCAGGCGAAGGTCGCGAACAGCCCCGCGGTGCCGAGTTCGACCAGCGGGTAACGGGCTGGAATGCGCGCTGCACAGGCCGAGCAGCGGCCCTTCAACGCCAGCCAGCTGAGCACGGGGATGTTCTCGTACCAGCGGATCGCATGACCGCAGCTCGGGCAGCGCGAAGCCGGTCTGGCCAGGCCCAGCGGCTTCAGCTCGGCCAGCAACTTCTCCAGGCCACTGGAGGCCAGGCTCAGGCGCTCGGGGGCTGCCGCGGAAAAAGTGCGGCGAAAAGACTCGTCGTCACCGAGCTGCGCCGCGACGTCGCCCCACCACTGGCGCTCGAGCATCAGCGGCAGGCGGTGCACCACCACGTTGAGGAAGCTGCCCACGGCCAGCCCCAGCAGGCCCAGGGCCCAGGGCGAAAGCCACAGTTCGAGTGGCAGCCCCGCGATCGTGCCCGCCACGCTAGACAACCGAGCCCAGCTTGAAGATCGGCAGGTACATCGAGACCACGATGCCGCCGATGAGCACACCCAGGATGACGATGATGAAGGGCTCCATCAGGCTGGACAGGCCCTTGACCATTTCGTCGACCTCGTCCTCGTAGAACTCGGCCGCCTTGCCCAGCATGTGGTCGAGCGAGCCGGATTCCTCGCCGATGGACGCCATCTGCAGCACCATGGTCGGGAAGACGCCGGTCGACGTCATCGACGTGGTGAGGGCCGAGCCGGTGGAGACGTCCTTCTGGATCTGTTCCGTGGCAATCCGGTAGACGGCATTGCCCGAGGCCCCGCCCACCGAATCGAGCGCCTCGACCAGCGGCACGCCGGCAGCGAACATGGTCGACAGCGTGCGGGTCCAGCGCGCGATGACGGATTTGTGGATGAGGTCACCGAAGATCGGCACCTTCAGCAGGATGCGGTCCATCGTCATCTGCATCTTTTCCGAGCGCTTCCAGCTCTCGAAGAAAAAGTACAGGCCGCCGCCGAACAGGCTGAAGATCGCCCACCACCACTGGACGAAGAACTCCGACATCGCGATGACCACCAGCGTGGGCGCCGGCAGCTCGCCACCGAAGGACTTGAAGACGTCCTTGAACGCCGGAATGACGAAGATCATGATCACCGTCAGCACGACGAAGGCGACCACCACGACGGCGATCGGATACATCAGTGCCGACTTGATCTTGCTCTTGATGGCCATTGTCTTTTCCTGGTAGATGGCCAGCCGGTCGAGCAGGGCTTCCAGGATGCCGCCGGCCTCACCGGCCTCGACGAGGTTGCAGTACAGGGCGTCGAAGTGCAGTGGGTGCTTGCGGAAGGCCGACGACAGGCTGGTGCCGGTCTCGACATCACCGCGGATGTCGTTCAGCAGCTTGGTCATGCGTGGGTTCGTGCTGCCACGGGCCACGATGTCGAAGGACTGCAGCAGCGGCACGCCGGCCTTCATCATCGTCGCCAGTTGGCGCGTGAAGATCGCGATGTCCTTCTGCTTGATGGCCTTGCCACCGCTGACACGGCGCTTCTTGACCTTGCTGACCAGGATGCCCTGGCGGCGCAGGCTGGCGTTGACGACGGACTCGCCGCCGGCGCGCATCTCGCCGCGCACGATCTTGCCGTTGCGGTCCTTGCCCTCCCACTCGAAGATGACTTCCTTGGGCGCTTTTGCGAGTGCTGCTGTGGCCATGGGTTCTCAGGTCGGGCTGGACTGACGGATGGGGCGGTGTGCTTCACTCGTTCGTGACGGTGATCACTTCCTCGAGTGTGGTGACGCCGACGCGGACCTTGATGAGGCCAGACTGGCGCAGGTCACGCACACCTTCGGCCTGCGCCTGCTTGGCGATGTCGAGTGCCGTGCCCTCGGACAGGATGATGCGCTGGATAGCCTCGGTTATCGGCATCACCTGGTAGATACCGACCCGTCCTTTGTAACCGTTGTTGCACATGGCGCATCCGACGGCCCGGTAGGGCTTCCAGTTGCCGTCCAGGTCCTCCGGCTTGAAGCCGGCCTTGAGCATGGATTCCCGCGGATAGTCCGCCGGCTTCTTGCAGTTCTCGCAGAGCTTGCGTGCCAGGCGCTGGGCCGTGATGAGCAGAACGCTGGACGCGATGTTGAAGGGCTGCACGCCCATGTTCAGCAAGCGCGTGAGCGTGGTGGGCGCGTCGTTGGTGTGCAGCGTGCTCATCACCATGTGGCCGGTCTGCGCGGCCTTGATGGCGATGTCGGCGGTTTCCAGGTCGCGGATTTCGCCGACCATGATGATGTCCGGGTCCTGGCGCAGGAAAGACTTCAGCGCCGCCGCGAAAGTCAGCCCGGCGCGGTCATTGACGTTGACCTGGTTGATGCCGGGCAGGTTGATTTCGGCCGGGTCCTCGACGGTGGCGATGTTCACCCCCGGCTGGTTCAGGATGTTCAGGCAGGTGTAAAGCGACACCGTCTTGCCGCTGCCGGTGGGCCCCGTGACGAGCACCATGCCGTAAGGCCGCTGGATGGCGTGCATCAGACGGTCCTTTTCGATCTTCTCGTAACCCAGCGCCTCGATGCCGAGCTTTGCGCTGGCCGAGTCGAGGATACGGATCACGACCTTTTCGCCGAACAGCGTGGGCAGCGTGCTGACGCGGAAGTCGATCGCCTTGCTGCCGAACTTCAGCTTCATTCGGCCGTCCTGCGGCACACGCTTCTCGGCGATGTCCATGCGCGAGATGACCTTGATCCGCGAGGCCAGCTTGTCCTTGATGGCCACTGGCGGCTGGGTGATCTCGCGCAGTTCGCCGTCGATGCGGAAGCGCACGCGGTAGGTGTACTCGTAGGGCTCGAAGTGCAGGTCGGACGCGCGCATGTTGATGGCGTCGATCAGCATCTTCTGCAGGAAACGCACCACCGGAGCGTCTTCGACTTCGGTCGTGACGTCGGCGCTCTCGGGAGCGGCGGTCTCCTCGTCGGTGACATCGAAGTCGAAGTCGCCGCCGGCCATCGATTCGAGTTGCTCGTTGGCGCTGGCACCCTGCGCGTCGAGCTGCTTGACCAGCTTGTCGTATTCAACGATGACCCACTCGGGCGTCAGCTGGGTCGCGAACTTGATGCGCTCGGCGGCTTCCTGGTCTGTCGGGTCGGCGGCGCCGATGAAGAGGCGGTTGCCGCGCTTGCCCAGCACCAGCAACTGGTACTGGCTGGCGATCTTCTGGTCGACGATGTTGCGCGGCAGCTTCTGCAGGTCGACCGCGTTAAGGTCGATGACGGGCAGCGCGAGCGAGATCGACAAGGTGTGCGCGAGCTCATCCGGCTTGACGGCGCCCGCGCCAATCAGTGCGGCCACGAAACTCGACTTGCGCTCGCGTGCGCTCTTCGTGAGTTCCTCGGCACTCTTGGCCGTCAGCTTGCCGGCATTGACCAGCACCCGGGCCACGCCGGAGAGGGCGGACGGTGGAGGTTCAACCAGGGTCTCAGCGGCCATCTGGGAATCGGCTCAAGGACTGCATATCGAGCAGATCATCGCCGAATCACCCTCAGGTGTAAACGCGGCGCGACCTATGGACCCCTTGCGCACCCCTCGAGGTGCACAAGCCGTAACAGGAGGATTCGGGAGACCGCCGGTAAGGCTGGTCGGGGTGAGAGGATTCGAACCTCCGGCCTCTACGTCCCGAACGTAGCGCTCTACCAGGCTAAGCTACACCCCGATTCGGATGAGAGGCGGTTGCAGCATTGATTCCGCAGGCCCTCTCAGGCATCGGACTTCCGTCAGGAAGATCGATGTACCGATCGAATGCACAATTCTAGCAGAGCCTCGCGGGCCGGCGACGTGGGCAGCTGCCGAAGTGCAGCCTGTGCCTTCTCGGCCTCGGTGCGGGCGGCCTCGCGCGTGGCGTCAAGCGCCCCTGTGCGACGCACGATGGCCAGGATCTCGGGCAGCTTCTCCAGTTCGCCATGCTCGATGGCGTGCCGGATCAAGGTGCGCTCGTGCTCGGTAGCCCGCTCCATGGCCAGCAGCAGCGGCAGGGTGGGCTTGCCTTCGCGCAGGTCGTCGCCGACGTTCTTGCCCAGTTCGTCGCTGTTGCCCTCGTAGTCGAGCAGGTCGTCGACAAGCTGGAAGGCGGTACCCAGAGAACGCCCGAAATCGGCGCAGCTTTCTTCGAGCGCAGGGTCGGCATTCGCGAGCACGGCGCCCAGGCGTGCACTGGCCTCGAACAGCTTGGCCGTCTTGTAGCGTATGACCTGCAGGTAGTCGTGCACGGCCAGATCGGGGTCGTGCATGTTCATCAGCTGCAGGACCTCGCCCTCGGCGATCACGTTGGTGGCGTCGGCCAGCACCTCGAGCACGCGCATGTTCTTCACCGACACCATCATCTGGAAGGCGCGGGAATAGAGGAAGTCGCCGACCAGCACGCTGGCGGCATTGCCGAACATCGCGTTGGCCGTGGCCCGGCCGCGCCGCAGGTCGGACTCGTCGACCACGTCATCGTGCAGCAGCGTCGAGGTATGGATCAGTTCGACCGTGGCGGCCAGTTCGAAGCGTTCGGGTCCGTCGAAACCCAGCGCCTCGGCGAACAGCAGCACCAGCCGGGGGCGGATGCGCTTGCCGCCGGCCCCGACGATGTAGCCGGAGATCTGGTCGATGAGCGACACGCGAGAACTCAGTCGCTCGCGGATCACCGCATCCACGCGCCGCAGGCCGGCCTCTGCAGGGTCGGTTGCGGGATGGAGGGCAGTAGTTTCGAGCACGGAATCGTGATTATAGGAAGCGGGCCGAGGGATGCCGGTCACGCCTGTTCCTTCTGGGTGCACATGCTATACTCAAAGGCTCTGCGCGATCTGGTGGTGCCTGGGCTTTCCGGCCCGCCCTGCCGGTTGCACGCCCTCGGCAGGTGCCGAACACGGCGGGCGCAGGGTTCTTCGAAAGGTCTCACATGTACGCGGTCATAAAAACCGGTGGCAAGCAATACAAGGTTGCAGCCGGCGAAAAGATCAAGGTAGAACAGATAGCTGCGGACGTGGGCCAGGAAGTTGTGATCGATCAGGTGCTCGCCGTCGGAAGCGGTGCGGATCTGAAGGTCGGTGCTCCCTGGGTCGCGGGTGCGAGCGTCACGGCAACGGTGTTGTCGCAAGGCAAGCACGACAAGGTGCGCATCTTCAAGATGCGCCGGCGCAAGCATTACCAGAAGCATGGCGGTCACCGCCAGACTTACACCGAGCTGCAAATCGGCTCGATCAACGGGTAAGGAGCAGCAAGCATGGCACAGAAAAAAGGCGGCGGCTCAACCCGCAACGGGCGCGACTCGAAGCCGAAGATGCTGGGCGTGAAGCGCTTCGGTGGTCAGGTGGTTTCGGCCGGCTCGATCATCGTTCGCCAGCGTGGGACCAAGTTCCACCCGGGCGTCGGCGTCGGCATCGGCAAGGACCACACGCTGTTTGCGTTGGTCGACGGCGCGGTCTCGTTTGAAGTCAAGGGCGCGCTGAACCGCCAGACGGTGTTCGTCACGCCGGCCTGATCGCAGTCTTCGCGCACGCAGCGAAGCCCCGGCATGCCGGGGCTTCTTCGTTTTCCGCCCTCGTTACCATAGCCGCACCATGAAATTCGTCGACGAAGCAATGATCGACGTGTCCGCCGGCAACGGCGGCGCGGGCAGCGTGAGTTTCCGGCGCGAGAAATTCATTCCCTTCGGCGGCCCCAACGGCGGCGACGGCGGCCGCGGTGGCAGCGTGTGGGCGATTGCCGACCGGAACATCAACACGCTGATCGACTACCGCTACGCGCGCCGCCACGAGGCCAAGAACGGCGAGCCGGGCCGCGGCAGCGACCAATACGGCGCCGCATCGCCCGACATCGAACTGCGCATGCCGGTGGGCACGATGATCTCCGACGCCGAGACCGGCGAACTGCTGGTCGAACTGCTCGAACATGGCCAGCGTGCGCTGCTCGTCAAGGGCGGTGATGGCGGTTTTGGCAACCTGCACTTCAAGACCAGCACCAACCGCGCACCGCGGCAGAAAACGCCGGGCTGGCCGGGTGAAGCGAAGAAGCTGAAGCTGGAGTTGCGCGTGCTGGCCGATGTCGGCCTGCTGGGCATGCCCAACGCCGGCAAGAGCACGCTGATCGCCGCCATCTCGAACGCGCGGCCGAAGATTGCCGACTACCCCTTCACCACGCTGCACCCGAACCTCGGTGTCGTGCGTGTCGGACCCGAGCGCAGCTTCGTCGTTGCCGACATCCCTGGGCTGATCGAGGGCGCGTCCGAAGGCGCTGGCCTCGGCCACCAGTTCCTGCGCCACCTGCAGCGAACGCGGCTGCTGCTGCACATCGTCGACGCGGCGCCTTTCGACGAAGGGGTCGACCCAGTGGTGCAGGCCAGGGCCATCGTCGCTGAGCTGAAGAAATACGACCCCAAGCTGCATGCCAAGCCGCGCTGGCTGGTCTTCAACAAGCTCGACATGGTGCCGGTGGCCGAACGCGAGTCGCGCGTGAATGACTACGTGCGGCGCCTGCGCTGGAAGGGCCCGGTGTTCTCGATCTCCGCCCTGGCGCGCGAAGGCCTGCAGCCGCTGCTCGAGGCCGTGCACGCGGCGGTGGCCGAACACCAGCGCGAGGCGCCCCCGCCGGACGCGCGCTTCGACGAAACCGCCGCAACTCCTGCGTCCCACTCCGCACCGCCCCCCGCCGATGACTAGCAGCGTGCTCCTCGGGGCGCGCCGCATCGTCGTCAAGGTCGGCTCCAGCCTCGTCACCAACGAAGGGCGAGGCGTAGACGCAGCCGCCATCGGCAACTGGTCGCGGCAGCTGGCCGCGCTGGCCGCAACCGGACGCGAACTGGTGATGGTCTCCAGCGGCGCCATCGCCGAAGGCATGAAGCGACTGGGCTGGACCCAGCGGCCCAAGGAACTGCACGAACTGCAGGCCGCGGCGGCGGTGGGCCAGATGGGCCTGGTGCAGATGTACGAGAGCCGGCTGTCCGAGCACGGCATGGCCAGCGCCCAGGTGCTGCTGACCCATGCCGATCTCGCCGACCGCGAGCGTTACCTCAACGCGCGTTCGACGCTGCTGACGCTGCTGGCGCTGAAGGTCATCCCGGTCAACAACGAAAACGACACCGTCGTCAACGACGAGATCCGTTTCGGCGACAACGCCACCTTGGGTGCGCTGGTGGCCAACCGGGTGGACGCCGACGCCTACGTCATCCTCACCGACCAGCGTGGCCTGTACTCGGCCGACCCGCGCAAGGACCCGGCCGCACGTTTCATCGACGAGGCCGTGGCGGGCGACGCTGCGCTCGAGGCCATGGCCGGTGGTGCCGGCTCCAGCATCGGCCGTGGCGGCATGCTGACCAAGGTGCTGGCCGCCAAACGCGCCGCCGGCAGTGGCACCAGCACGGTGATCGCATGGGGGCGCGAACCCGACGTGCTGCTGCGCCTGGCCGCCGGTGAATGCATCGGCACGGCGCTGGTGGCCGGCACACCCAAGCTGGCGGCACGCAAGCAATGGATGGTCGACCACCTGCAACTGCGCGGTGCGGTCGTCGTCGACGCCGGCGCCGTGGCCAAGCTGCGCGATGAAGGCAAGAGCCTGCTGCCGATCGGTGTGCTCGAAGTGCACGGCGAATTTGTGCGCGGCGACGTCATCGCCGTGCGTTCGCAGGGCGGTGCCGAACTGGCGCGCGGGCTGGCCAACTACTCGTCGACCGAAGCCCGCCTGATCGCACGCAGGGCCTCGAACCACATCGAGAGCCTGCTGGGTTACGCCAACGAACCCGAACTCATCCACCGCACGAACCTCGTGCTGATGTAGGCGGCTCGGCCGCGCTACTTGGTCACGCTGGGCTCGGCGTCGGGCGGCGCGGCGCGGGCCTGCATGTCGATCGCGGCGTGGGCGTGCTCGCCCATCGTCTCGACCTGCTGCATATCGTGGTCGTGCCGGTGTGCACGCAGGCCCGAGCGCAGGTAGCGGTTGTGATGGTTCATGCGCGGCAGGTAGCGCGCGAGTTCGGTCAGCGCCATTTCGTAGACGTTGCGCTTGAACTCGATCACCAGTTCCAGCGGCACCCAGTAGTCGTTCCAGCGCCAGGCGTCGAACTCGGGGTGGTCGGTGGCACGCAGATTGAGGTCGCTGTCGTGACCCAAGAGGCGCAGCAGGAACCAGATCTGCTTCTGTCCGCGGTAGTGCCCCCGCGCATCCTTGCGGATGAAGTGATCGGGCACCTCGTAACGCAGCCAGTCGCGCGTGCGCGCAACGATCTGCACATGCTCGGGATGCAGCCCGACTTCTTCGTGCAGTTCGCGGAACATCGCCTGCTCAGGCGATTCGCCGTGCTTGATGCCGCCCTGCGGGAACTGCCACGAGTGTGTGCGCAGCCGTTTACCCCAGAACACCTGGTTGCGCGGGTTGAGCAGGATGATGCCGACGTTGGGCCTGAAGCCTTCCCGGTCGAGCATAATCAAACCCCGATCTAGTGATTGATTTCATTATTGCACCGGCGCTGTGCAGCACGCGAACCCTCGCTAACCCGCATGCGTCACGTGGGGCCATACAGGGGCTCGTGCAGGGCGGCGACGGTGCCTGAAACTGGTACCCACGCGCCCCATGAAAGCCACAGCCACCTTCATCTCCACGCTCAAGGAAGCGCCCGCCGACGCCGAGATCGTCAGCCACCGGCTGATGATGCGCGCGGGCTTCATCAAGCGGCTGGGCGCCGGCATTTACAACTACATGCCGCTGGGCCTGCGGGTCATCCGCAAGGTCGAAGCCATCATCCGCGAAGAGATGGAACGCGCCGGCGCGGTGGAACTGCTGATGCCCGTCGTGCAGCCCGCCGAGCTTTGGCAGGAGACCGGTCGCTTCCAGGCCTACGGCCCCGAGCTGATGCGCGTGAAGGACCGCCACGACCGCGACTTCGTCATCCAGCCGACGAGCGAGGAAGTCATCACCGACATCGCGCGCCAGGAACTGCGCAGCTACAAGCAACTGCCGAAGAATTTCTTCCACATCCAGACCAAGTTCCGCGACGAACGCCGGCCGCGCTTCGGCGTCATGCGCGGGCGCGAGTTCACGATGAAGGACGCCTATTCCTTCGACCGCGACAAGGCCTCGGCGCTGAAGAGCTACCAGGGCATGTTCGAGGCCTACAAGCGCATCTTCGACCGCTTCGGCCTGCAGTACCGCGCCGTCGCGGCCGACACCGGCGCCATCGGCGGCGACGCCTCGCACGAGTTCCAGGTCATCGCCGACACCGGTGAAGACGCCATCGTCTACTGCCCCACCAGCGACTACGCCGCCAACATCGAACTCGCCGAAGCGCTGCCGCTGCTGGCCGCACGCGCCGCGCCGGCGCAGGCGATGGCGAAGACGGCCACACCCGGCAAGGCGACCTGCGAAGACGTCGCCGACCTGCTGGGCCTGCCGCTGGCGAGCACCGTGAAGTCGATCGTGCTGGCCACTGACGTGAAGAACGAAGCCGGCGACATCACCAAGGCCACCGTGTGGCTGCTGCTGCTGCGCGGCGACCACAGCCTCAACGAGATCAAGGCCGGCAAGCTGCCGGGCCTGAAGGCCGGCTTCCGCTTTGCGACCGTGGCCGAGATCGAGGACCATTTCGGCTGCAAGCCTGGCTACCTGGGCCCGGTGGCTGCGTTGAAGCCGGTACAGGTGATCGCCGACCGCACCGTGGCCCACATGGCCGACTTCGTCTGCGGCGCCAACGAGGCCGACTTCCACCTCGCCGGCGTGAACTGGGGCCGCGACCTGCCCGAACCGACGCTCGTCGCCGACATCCGCAATGTTGTCGCCGGCGACCCATCGCCTGACGGAAAGGGCGTGCTGGCCATCCAGCGTGGCATCGAGGTCGGCCACGTCTTCTATCTCGGCACGAAAAAGTACAGCGAACCGATGAAGGCGAACTTCCTCGACGAAAACGGCAAGCCTCAGCCCTTCGAGATGGGCTGCTACGGCATCGGCGTCACGCGCATTCTGGGCGCGGCGGTCGAGCAGAACCACGACGAGCGCGGCATGGTGTGGCCGGCGGCCATTGCGCCGTTTTCGGTGGTGCTCTGCCCCATCGGCTATGACCGCAGTGCCGAGGTCAAGGCCGCAGCCGATGCGTTGCACGACGAACTGGCGGCCGCGGGCATCGATGTGCTGCTCGACGACCGCGGTGAGCGCCCGGGGGCGATGTTCGCCGACTGGGAACTGATCGGCGTGCCGTGGCGCGTGGTGCTGTCCGACCGCGGCCTGAAGGCCGGTACGGTGGAGATGCAGGGCCGGCGCGAGACCGAGGCGAGCGCCGTGCCGGTGTCCGAGGTGGCCGGGCGCGTCAAGGAGCGTCTGGCCGCATGACGCTGGCGCGCCGCGCGCTGCTGCTGGGCGCTCCCGCGCTGTGGTTGCCGTCGCGCGCGCTGGCCGGTGCGCAGGTGGAGGAACCGCTGGCCGACGCGGTGCGCACCGCACTGGCGGCGTCGGTGGCCGATGCCGCGCCACCCAAGCCGCGTTTCGACACGGTGGAGACGCGCCTGGCTTACCTGCGCTGGCTGGGCGCGGCGAGCGAGAAGCTCAAGCGGCGCAAGGCCGAGCACCACACGCGGGTCGAGTTCCTCGAGGCGCTCTGGTACGAAAGCCGCCGCGCCGGCCTCGAGACCTCGCTGGTCCTGGGCCTGGTGCAGGTGGAGAGCGGCTTCCGCAAGTACGCCATCAGCAGCGCCGGGGCACGCGGCTACATGCAGGTGATGCCCTTCTGGGCGCGCGTCATCGGTGACGGCGACCCGCGCCGCCTTTTCCACCTGCAGACCAATCTGCGCTTCGGCTGCACCATCCTGCGCCACTACCTGCAACGCGAGCGTGGCGACATGTTCCTGGCGCTGGGCCGCTACAACGGCAGCCGTGGCCGCGCCGAGTACCCGAACCTGGTGTTCGGCGCGCGCCGTCAATGGCAGGTTACCCCGGGCACTTGAGCCTCAGCCGACCGAGGCCTTGCGCGGAACCGGCTTCGCCGGTCCGCTGCAAGAGCCCCCCCGGGGGGTAGCGAACGCAGCGAGCCTGGGGGCCCTATTTCGCGAGCAGTTGCTGCAACTCGCCCGACTGGTACATCTCCATCATGATGTCCGAGCCGCCGACGAACTCGCCCTTGACGTAGAGCTGCGGGATGGTGGGCCACTGCGCGTAGTCCTTGATGCCCTGGCGCACTTCTTCATCTTCGAGCACGTTGAAGGTTTTCAGGTCGTCGGCGCCGGCGGCCTTCAGCACCTGGATGGCGCGGCCCGAAAAGCCGCACATCGGGAACTGCGAAGTGCCTTTCATGAAGAGCACCACGCGGTTGCTCTTGACCAGCTCATCGATGCGTTGCTGCACGTCGCTCATGTGACATGTCCTCAGGAAATTTGGGCAGCCGGGAGTATGCGGCATGGCAGCGTGGCGATGCCCGCCCAGGGCTACCTGACGGCAGGGCTAGAAGGTGTAGCGCATGCCCAGCTGCAGCACCGGCGACAGGCGCATTTCGCGCAGCGCACGTTCCACGCCCTGGTTGCCGAAGAGGGCCCGCCCGACGCCGGCCGCGGCTTCGGGCCGTTCGGCCACGACGCCCAGGTCGGCGGTGAGCGCCAGGCCGCCGAGCCCGGTCGCGCCGCTGAAACCCAGGCCCAGGTAGGGCAGCGTCGTTGGCGTTTCGGCTCCGGGTGCCCAGGCCATGCCTGCACTGCCCAGCACCGACACGCCCAGCCGCGTACCGGCGGTCGCGGTGGCCAGCGGCAAGCCGACCAGCGGCCCGCTGACGACGCCGCCGCTGGCGCGGAACTGGCCGTAGGCCGGCGTCGCGAAGATGTAGTCACCGAGCAGCGCCGCGCCACGCAGGCCCCTCGGCGCCTGGCCGCTGCTCGAAAGTGGGGCCAGCGCCAGCGGGTTGCTGTTGGCGGTGACCAGGGTGATGCGGGCCTGCCAGTGGGGCCACAAGGTTTCGGCGGCGGGCGGTGCCAGGCCCTGCGCGGCGCTGGCCACCGACAGGGCGCCCAGCAGATTCAGACTCAAGCCCATCTTGCGGACGTTCATCGCAGACTCCCGTCGAAAAGCTGAAACTCATCATGCGCCGGGAGGCGGCGTCGTGCCTCGCCCGCGCTGTGGCGGGACCCGGTAACCGTTGGTCAGGTGCGGCCCACCGCGGCACTATTTCGCGGCCGGCCGACGCGCCCCGGTGCATCGGGGCAGGCCGGCCAGATCGGCGCGCGTCTGGGGGGTCTCGAAACCGGCAGCGCGCAGCAGGGCCTGCACCGCAGCAGCCTGGTCATGGCCATGCTCCAGCAGCAGCCAGGCGCCCGGCAGCAAATGGGCAGGGGCGTCCTGGACGACGCGGCGCAGCGCCGCCAGCCCGTCACCTTCCGGCGTCAGCGCGGCGCGCGGTTCGTGCACCAGCGCCGGCAGGTGGGGGTCGTCGCCGGCGATGTAGGGCGGGTTCGACACCGCCAGCGCAAAGCGTCGCCCCTGCAGCGGCGCCCACCAGTCGCCGTGCACGAACTGCACCGCCAGGCCCAGGCGCTGCGCGTTGGCGCGCGCCACGGCCAGCGCCTCGGCGCTGGCGTCGCTGGCGTGCAGCCGCGCCAGCGGCCGTTCACGCTGCAAGGCCAGCGCGATGGCGCCGCTGCCGGTGCCGAGGTCGATGACGTCGACCCCGGCGTCGGCCGGCAGGCATTCCAGCGCCCACTCGACGAGCAGTTCGGTTTCGGGCCGGGGCACCAGCACGGCGGGGCTGACCTGCAGCGTCAGGCCGCGGAACTCGCGTTCGCCCACCAGGTAGGCCAGCGGCTCACCGGCCGCGCGGCGCGCCAACAGCGCTTGCATCTGCGCGGCCTGGGCGGGCGTCAGCACGGTGTCGTCGTGGGCCAGCAGCCAGCTGCGCGGCCGGCCGAGCAGGTGTTCCAGCAGCCATTGCGTGTCCAGCCGCGCCACGCCCAGGGCGCGGGCGGTGCTCAGGGCGTCTGTGATGCGCATGCGGGCCCGGGCGTCGGCGTCAGCTCGCTCTTCAGCGCGGTCCGGCTTCCAGTTGGGCCAGCTGTTCGGCGGCGCGCGCGGCCTGCAGCGCCGAGATCACGTCGCCGAGGTCGCCTTCCATGATCTGCCCCAGCTTGTACAGCGTCAGGTTGATGCGGTGGTCGGTCAGCCGGCCCTGCGGAAAGTTGTAGGTGCGGATGCGGTCGCTGCGGTCGCCGCTGCCGATCAGGCCCTTGCGCGTGGCCGCTTCCTTGGCCGCGCGTTCGCTGCGTTCCTTCTCGCGCAACCGCGCCACCAGCACGGCCATCGCCTTGGCCTTGTTGCGGTGCTGGCTGCGGTCGTCCTGGCATTCTGCTACCAGCCCGGTTGGCAGGTGGGTGATGCGGATGGCGCTGTCGGTCTTGTTGACGTGCTGGCCGCCGGCGCCGCTGGCGCGGAAGGTGTCGATGCGCAGCTCGGCCGGGTTGAGCTGCACCTCCTCGGCCTCGTCGGGCTCGGGCATCACGGCCACCGTGCAGGCGCTGGTGTGGATGCGGCCCTGGCTCTCGGTGGCCGGCACGCGCTGCACGCGGTGGCCGCCGCTTTCGAAGCGCATCTGGCCGTAGGCGTTGTTGCCCTCGATGCGCAGCACCAGTTCCTTGTAGCCGCCGAGTTCGGCGTCGCTCTGGCTCATGATCTCGGTGCGCCAGCCCTGGCGTTCGCAGAAGCGCAGGTACATGCGCGCCAGGTCGCCCGCGAACAGTGCCGATTCATCGCCACCAGCACCGGCGCGGATCTCCAGGAAGGCTGGTCGCTCGTCGTCGGGGTCCTTCGGGATCAGCGCGGCCTGCAGTTCGGCGTGCAGGCGTTCCATGTCGGCGCTGGCGGCGGCAATTTCCTCCTGCGCCATCCCGGCCATCTCGGGGTCGGCCTGCAGCTCACGCGCGCTGGCCAGGTCGGCCTCGCGCTGCAGGTAACGCCGGTAGCGGTTGACGATGCCGTCCACCTCGGCCTGCTCGCGCGACAAGGCGCGCCAGCGCTTGATGTCGGCCGACGCGGCGGGGTCGGCCAGCGTGGCGTCGAGCTCGGCCAGGCGCAGCGCCAGGCGGTCGAATTGTTCGCGCAGGGTGGGATTCATGAAGGGCGGTGCAGGGCAGGGCGGTGCAGGGCGAAAGCGGCACCGCGCAGGGCGCGCGGCGAAAACCGGTGCAGGGCGCTAACGCCCCGATTCGCCGGCAGCGCCGCCGCGCGAGCTCTGGCGCAGGAACAGGCGCGACACGGTGTCGGCCAGCCTCGAACGCTCTTCGCCTTCGGCCGCGTGCAGCTCGGCCAGTGTGCCGTGCAGCATCTTGTGCGTCAGGCCGCGGGCCAGTGCTTCCAGCACCTGCTCGGGCGATTCGCCGCGGCCCAGCGCCTTGCGGGCGCGCGCCAGCTCGATGGCGCCCCAATCGTCGGCCTGGCGGTTCAGCGCCTGGATCAGCGGCACCGCGGCGCGTTGGTCGAGCCAGTGCGCAAAGCTCTGCACGCCGGCGTCGATGATGGCTTCGGCCTGCTGCACCGCGGCCTGGCGCTTTTCGCCGGCGGTCTGCACCAGGGTCGAGAGGTCGTCGACGGTGTAGAGGTAGACGTCGTCGAGTTCGGCGACCTCGGGCTCGATGTCGCGCGGCACGGCCAGGTCGACCATGAACATCGGGCGGTGGCGGCGGGCTTTCAGCGCCCGTTCCACCGCGCCCAGGCCGATGATGGGCAGTGTGCTGGCGGTGCAGGAAATGACGGCGTCGAACTCGTGCAGCCGCACCGGAATGTCCGACAGGCGCAGCGCTTCGCCGCCGAAACGCGAGGCCAGGCGTTCGCCACGTTCCAGCGTGCGGTTGGCCAGCGCGATGGACTTCGGGTTCCTGGCCTCGACGTGGGGGGCCACCAGTTCGATCATCTCGCCGGCGCCGACGAACAGCACCTTGATCTGCTGCAGGTCTTCGAAGAGCTGGGCGGCCAGGCGCACCGCAGCGGCCGCCATGCTGATGCTGTGGGCGCCGATCTCGGTGGAGCTGCGCACTTCCTTGGCCACCGCGAAAGAGCGCTGGAACAGCTGGTGCAGCGTGGTGCCCAGCGTGCCGGCTTCGTCGGCCAGGCGCACGGCCTGCTTCATCTGGCCCAGGATCTGTGGCTCACCCAGCACCATGCTGTCCAGGCCGGCAGCGACGCGGAAGGCGTGGCGCGCGGCCAGCTTGTCTTCCATCACGTAGCTGTGCGTCAGCAGCTGCCCGCCACTGATGCCGCCCTGCTCGGCCAGCCAGTCGATGGCCGGGCGCACCAGTTCGCTGGCCTTGTCGGCCGGTGCGGCGACGTAGAGCTCGGTGCGGTTGCAGGTGGAGACCAGTGCCGCTTCGGGCACGCTGCGCTGCAGGCGTTCACGCAGGCCGTGCAGCGCCGGGCCCATCTGCTCGGGCGAAAACGCCAACCTGCCGCGCAAATCGAGCGGTGCTGTGGTGTGGTTCAGGCCGAGTGCGAAGACGCTCACGTCAGAATTGTAGTTTTCGGGCCTGCGACCCTAAGGGCGGGAAGGCCCGAGGGACCTTGACCAATATCAAGCCGGGCCCCGACCCGGCCAACCGGACCGACGATGGGACCACTGGACGCTGTCTGGCACCTGGGTAACCTGCTGCTGCCCCCGCTGGCCCTGGGGGCGCTGGCTGCTGCAATGGCCAAGCTGCTGTGGCGGCGCGAGCTGGCTGCCGTGGCCTGGCAGCGCCTGGCCGGGCCCGCCGCGCTGGCCAGCGCGGCGGTGGTGCTGGTCGGGCTGGTGGCCTTCGGCCGCGACGGCCGCATGGCCACGTACGCCGGCATGGTGTGTGCATGCGCCTTCACGCTGTGGTGGCGGGGCTTCGGGCCGGGCCGGCGCTGAGGCCGGGCGCGTCGTCGCCGTGCACCACGGGCACGCCGCGCAGCGAGTGCGGCAGCGCTTCGGTGATGCTGACGTCGATCATCTGCCCCACCAGCCGCGCCGCGTTCGGCCCGCCGTCGAAGTTGACGATGCGGTTGCACTCGGTGCGGCCCATCAGTTCGCTGGCGCCGTTGCCGGCCTTGTCGGCCTTGCCGCTGTTGCGCGACGGGCCTTCGACCAGGATGCGCTGCACCGTGCCGACGCGGCTGGCGCTGATGCGGCGCACGTTGGCTTCGATCGTGGCCTGCAGGTGGCGCAGGCGCTGCAGCTTCAGGTCCTGCGGCGTGTCGTCGGCCAACCAGGCCGCGGGGGTGCCCGGGCGCTTGCTGAAGACGAAGCTGAAGCTGCTGTCGTAGCCGATGTCCTCGATGAGCTTCATCATCTTGTCGAAGTCTTCTTCGGTCTCGCCGGGGAAGCCGACGATGAAGTCGCTGGACAGGCTGATGTCGGGCCGCACCGCGCGCAGCTTGCGGATCGTGCTCTTGTATTCCATCGCCGTGTAGCCGCGTTTCATCGCCGACAGGATGCGGTCGCTGCCGTGCTGCACCGGCAGGTGCAGGTGGCTCACGAGCTTGGGCACGCGGGCGTAGACGTCGATCAGCCGCTGCGTGAATTCGTTCGGGTGGCTGGTGGTGTAGCGGATGCGTTCGATGCCGGGGATCTGTGCCACCAGTTCGATGAGCAGCGCGAAGTCGGCGATTTCGTCGCTGCCTTCCTCGTCGTCGTCGGTGCCCGGCATGCGGCCGCGGTAGGCGTTGACGTTCTGGCCCAGCAGCGTCACCTCCTTCACGCCCTGCGCCGCCAGGCCGGACACCTCGGCCAGCACGTCGTCCAGCGGCCGGTGAACTTCCTCGCCGCGCGTGTAGGGCACGACGCAGTAGCTGCAGTACTTGCTGCAGCCTTCCATGATCGAGACGAAGGCGCTGGCGCCGTCGACACGCGCCGGCGGCAGGTGGTCGAACTTCTCGATCTCGGGGAAGCTGATGTCGACCTGCGGCCGCTGCTCGGCGCTGCGCGCGGCGATCATCTGCGGCAGACGGTGCAGGGTCTGCGGGCCGAAGACGAGGTCGACGTAGGGCGCACGTTCGATGATGGCCGCGCCTTCCTGGCTGGCCACGCAGCCGCCGACGCCGATCAGCACGCCCTTCTTCTTCAGGTGCTTGACGCGGCCGAGGTCGCTGAACACCTTCTCCTGCGCCTTCTCGCGCACGCTGCAGGTGTTGAAGAGGATGAGGTCGGCCTGCTCGACGTCGTCGGTCTTTTCGTAGCCTTGCGCGGCGCCCAGCACATCGGCCATCTTGTCCGAGTCGTACTCGTTCATCTGGCAGCCGAAGGTGCGGATGAAAACCTTCTTCATGGCTTGCTCCAGGTCTGCGACGACGGGTCGAAGGCCCACGCAGCGGCCTGCTGCGGCGTCGTCGGCCAGGGCTGGCGCGCCAGTTCGTCCGGCGTCAGGACCCAGACATTGAGCAGGTGGCCGCTGAGGTCGAGCGTGTAGTGCACGAGCAGCCGCTGGCCGGCCACGGCGCCCGACATCAGCAGCAGGTTGTCGGCACCGCGGATGCGGGCGCCGGGCGCCAGCCGCGCCGGCTGGCGGTTCAGCAGCACCTCGGGCGGCTGCGTGACGACGAGCTCGCCGCGCAGGGTCTGGGCTGTGAAGGGCCGCAGTATCTGCGCGCTGGCGGGCAGGGCGGTGGCGACCAGCAAGGTCGCGGCGATGGCACAGCGGAGCATGGTGTGGATCCAGGGGCTGTGGGGAAAACAAATCGGCCCGAAGTGTCAACCTCGGGCCGTGCGCGGGAGTGGATTATCCCATGGGCGGCTCAGGGGCAGCTGCCGTCGGCGCGGCCGGGCGGGCTGGCGCGCCCGGCCGGCCTGGGCATCACTCGGCCTTGATGTTGTTGTCGCGAATGACCTTGCCGTAGCTCGTCAGCTGGTTCCGCGTCAGCGCCAGCAACTGCTCGGGCGTGTTGCCGTCGGGCACCAGGCCGATGGCGTTGAAGCGGTCCTTGATCTCCGGGTCGGCCAGGGCCTTGACCACTTCACGGTTCAGGCGGTCGACGATGTCCTTGGGCGTGCCCTTGGGCGCCGTCAGCGCAAACCAGGTGCTGTAGTTGAATCCCGGCGCGATGCCCACTTCCTCGAAGGTCGGCACGGTGGGGTACTCGGGGTGGCGCTTGCTGGCCGTCACGCCGATCAGGCGCAGCTTGCCGGCCTTCACCAGCGAGGCCACCGTCGCGATGCCCTGGAAGGTGACGTTGACCTGGCCGCCGGCCACGTCCAGTGCCGCCTGGCTGGCGCCGCGGTAGGGCACGTGGCGCAGCTCGATGCCGGTGTGGGCCGCGAACATTGCGCCGCCCATGTGCTGCGGGCTGCCGTTCCCGCCCGAGGCGTAGGTGATGGTGCCGGGCGCGGCCTTCGCGGCCTTCACCAGGTCGGCGATGGTCTTGTAGGGCGAGTCGATGGGCACCGCGGCGCTGAACTCGATGATGGCCGCGCGCGAGATGTAGGCGAAGTCGGTCAGCGGGTTGAACGGCGTGTTCGGGTTCAGGTTCGGCACCATCGTGATGACGCTGTCGTTGAAGCCGCCGATGGTGTAGCCGTCGGGTGGCGACTTGGCCAGCCGGTCGGCGCCGATGACGCCGGCCGCGCCGGTGATGTTCTCGACCAC
>JAUXRG010000018.1 GCA_030681795.1 Rubrivivax sp. | reverse complement strand
TGGCACGCCAATGTCCGCTGAACTCGGCTTGCGTCGGCGCTGGCGCGCCAACGAGAGCAAATGTTCAATCAGCTCTTGGTGGCGCCACTGCCACTCCCACGCCGTCACGGCTGAGGCTGGCTACACCTGCGCTCGCATTGGCGCAACACGCTCGCCCATCACACGGCTTCGCCGGCATGCACCGTGCTTGACGGCGGCCTAACCCGTCGTTCAAGCGGAGCGCCAACGGCATGGCACCAGGCCCGCGAGCCGGTGCTGGTTATCATCCAGCTCGCGGGCCTGGCGCCATACCGTTGTCGCCCGCTTAACTCCAACGTTAGGCCCCGCAGAAATGCCACGCGCCAGAATCCACGCGACATCCAGCCTCAGCACGAGAAGACACGCGGCATCCGGCAGCGCGGCGGCTCGGATGAGTGATCGAAGGGCCAAGGACCACGCCGCGCCTGAAGCCACGGCAAATACCAATTCAAGCACCGGCTTCGCCCGTGCCAAGACACGCAACGGTCTTCGCCGTCGGCACGCATCAGTGGCGCACGGACAAGTTGATGAGTACGCCGCACTAGGCCAGAGCCAGCCTGTTCTTGCAGCGCCTGCAAGAACTCCCAAGCGCTTGCTCCAGGCTCGCAGCACACGCAAGACAAGTTGCACTTCCTCGTCGCCACCGGCCGCAGCCAAATGGCCCGCAATGTGGCGGTCTGTGGCCGAGAACTCCGGCCGCGCGCAGCAGCACCGCTTGGCGCCAGCGGGGCCTAACCCTTCGGTCGAGGCGAGGCCCAACGGCAAGCCACCAGGGCCCGTCCGCAGGTACGGTGTACATTCTCTGCGGCCGGGCCCTGGCGTCTCGCCGTCGGTCCCGCCTCACCTCAAACGTTAGGCGGCACAAGGGGACCATGCAGTACGCCAGCAGAGTCAGCGCCTGTCGGCGTGAGCTGAACAGCCACAATGAGCCAAGGCCGCCAGCCGTAGTCCAGCGCGAAGGCGAGTTCCAAGCCTGCCTTCACGAAGAGTGCGCGGAGTCGGCGCAAGAACAGGTGAAGTGCTGCAACTGGGCCAAATCGAGGTTGGGGAACCAAAGACATGGAGCCGAAGTGCTACTTCGAACGACCCAACTGCGTAGGAACCCTCCGGTTTCGGTCAGTTCATTGGGCCGCCGGCGCCCGGAGCGCATAAACCACCGGTCGTTGGCGGCGGCTTGAACATGTGGCGCACAACCACTTGCAGCGCGGAGCGGGAAACGATCGGAGCGCGCCAGCAAAATGCAAGGGTCTGGGGCATGCAAACAGTGCCGCCTAACCCGTCGTTCGAGGCGAGGCCCAACGGCAAGCCACCAGGCCCGGGCCGGTGGTACGCGTACATTTTCACCGGCCCGGGCCTGGCGTCTTGCCGTTGGTCCCGCCTCAACTCCAACGTTAGGCCTCACCAAAACCAGCCGTAGCTGGCCACCATTTCCAACCGCCGGCTCGCCACTTTCGGACATCAATCCCTAACTTGGTAGCCCCACAGAACTTCCCTTAGGCGTTAACCCCAATGAAGCCATACTTTCGGCAGGAGAAATCGGGTGTGAAAATCAAGCCATGTACCTCAAGCTCGCAATCGTCCAGCACGGAACTGTTACCGTGCTGTCGATAGCACGTTAGGCCTCCGAGTTTTCGCATGCGATCTTCCGTCGGTTCTTCAAGTCACTGTGGCGCCCGCATCAAACCACCGGCTGTGGCACGCCAATGTCCGCTGAACTCGGCTTGCGTCGGCGCTGGCGCGCCAACGAGAGCAAATGTTCAATCAGCTCTTGGTGGCGCCACTGCCACTCCCACGCCGTCACGGCTGAGGCTGGCTACACCTGCGCTCGCATTGG
>JAUXRG010000016.1 GCA_030681795.1 Rubrivivax sp. | reverse complement strand
GCGCGGGCTAGCGCCCGCGCGCGCCGCAACTTCGAAAGGCGGATTTATTCGCTCAGGATGAATCCGTCTTCCGACAGGATGAATCCGTTGGGCTTCGTCATCGGCGCCTTGCCGCCCGCGACCTGTTGAATCTCGGCGGTGGTCAGTTCAACCGGCCCGCCCTCCACGCGCTCTTCTTGCACGCTGGGCGGTGTTGTCTTCGCTGCTGTCATCAAAACTCCTGGGTGTAGTGATCGCGCCAAGACGGCGCAGCCGATATTCACACCCGTCGTGCCGCACTGACCAGCTGTAAGGCCTGTCAGGTGGGTTCTATCCTGTGGCGCGCTGACAACTTGTCGCTTGCGTCGGGCCCGCGACGGGTCCAGGCACGGCAACGGGCCGCCGGACGCGAAATTGCTCGGACACTTCGTGAAGACGGCTCGCCAGCGTTGAAAATCGCAAGCGACGGCACGATCCGCGAAAAGCCCGCCGGGGCGTGGTGTCGTATCGCCCCTCCCCTGCGCACCCCCACGCCCTCGCCAACCCCAATCAGGAAACTCCCGCGATGACCACCCCTGTCGTGCATCTGATCGACCACCCGCTCGTGCAGCACAAGCTCACGCTGATGCGTCAGAAGGACCTCAGCACCAGCAGCTTTCGCCGCTTGCTGCACGAGATCAGCATGCTCATGGCCTACGAGGTCACGCGCGACATGCCCACGCAGATGATCGACATCGAGACCCCGCTGGAGAAGATGCGCTCGCCCGTGATCGACGGCAAGAAGACCGTCTTCGTCGTCATCATGCGCGCCGGCAGCGGGTTTCTCGACGGCATGCTCGACGTGGTGCCCGGCGCACGCGTCGGCCACGTCGGCCTGTACCGCGACCCCAAGACGCTGGGCGCCGTGGAGTACTACTTCAAGATGCCGCAAGGGATGAACGAGCGCGACGCCATCGTGCTCGACCCCATGCTGGCCACCGGCAACTCGGCGGTGGCGGCGGTGAATCGGCTGAAGGAAACGCAGCCGCGCTCGATCCGCTTCGTGGCCTTGCTGGCCGCCCCTGAAGGACTGAAGAATTTTCACGCCCACCATCCCGACGTGCCGGTGTACACCGCGGCCATCGACCGCCAGCTCAACGAGCACGGCTACATCGTGCCGGGGCTGGGGGACGCGGGAGACCGGCTCTTCGGCACCAAGTAGCCGCCGTCGGTCCCGCGGGCGCAGCGCCCGCCCGTGGGCCTGCCTTGCCGACGGCTATTTCGTCGGGGTCGCGGTCTCGCCCAGGAAGCGCGCCACATCGTCGTGCAGCTTGGCCAGCGAGGCCGGGTCGTCGTACATCATGTGCCCGGCCGGGTAGTAATTGAACTCGAGGTTGGCGCGCAACGAGTCCGGGATCGGCAGGTGGGCGAACTCGTACTCGGCGGCTGCAAAGGGCGTGGCCAGGTCATAGATGCCGGAGTAGTTGGCCACCCTCAGGCGCGGGTTGGTGCGCATCGCGGCGGCCAGGTCGGGCATCACGTTGACCGTTTCCTGGCGTGCCCAGCGACTGCCCGGCGGCTGGTGCTTCCAGTCCCAGTGGCGCCAGACCGGCGCCGACGGCTTGTAGTCGAGGTCGGCACCGAACTTGAGCGTGTTGCGCACGTAGTCGTTGTAGACCGAGATGTAGGCCGAGGAGATGGCGGCCGACTGCGGGTCGTACTCGGCCTCCTTGGCCATCGGGTCCAGCGAGGGGCCGCTGTAGCGCGTGTCCAAGCGCCCCGTGGTCATGCCCTGGTCGGCGAGCAACTGGTTGCTGAACATGCCGCCATAGACGCGCAACTTCGCCTTCTCGAGGTAAGGCACGGGGATGCCGATGAAGCTGGCGAGCTTCTCGGCCACGGCGCGGCGGCGCGCCGGGTCGAGGCCGGCGCCGGCCGTCAGCGCCGGCAGGTATTCGGTCAGCGCGAACTGCCGCGCCGCGGTGAGCAGCCGCTCCAGCGTCTGCGGCGAGCGGTCGGCCCAGGCCGGCAGCCGCCCGTGGTACCAGGCCGTGGCCGCGTAGGTGGGCAGCACCAGCGCGTAAGGCAGGTCGCTGCCGGGCGCGAACTGCGGGTCGTCGGGGCTGAAGCCGAAGTTGAGGATCTGCGAGAGCAGCATGACGCCGTTGACGTCCACGTCGTGGCGCTCCTGCAGCAGGTGCACCAACGCCGCCGAGCGCGTCGTGCCGTAGCTTTCGCCGAACAGGTATTTGGGCGCATTCCACAGCTTGTTGACGGTGAGGAACTTCTTGATGAAGCGGGCAAAGGCATTCGCATCCTGGTCGACGCCCCAGAATTCCTTTTCCTTCTCCTTCAGGGCCTCGCGCTCCTTGGCCTTGTTCTTGTCCACCGCGACGATGCGGCCGAAGCCGGTGCCCGGCGCATCGATGAAGACCAGATCGGCGACGTCGAGCAGGGAGGACTCGTTGTCGACCAGGCGGTAGGGCGCGGCCGGGCCGCGCTGGCCGTTGCCGGTGAGCACGCGCTTGGGGCCGAAGGCACCCATGTGCAGCCAGACCGTGGCCGAGCCCGGGCCGCCGTTGTAGAGGAAGAGCACCGGCCGCTGCCTGGCCCCCGGTTCGGCCTTGCCGAAATACGCCACATAGGACATCACGGCGCTGGGGACCTCCTTGCTGTCGTCCACCTGCAGCAACCCGGCCACGGCGCGGTACTCGATGCGCTTGCCCCGCGCGGTGACCACACCCTGCGTGACCTGCGTCTGCTCGGCCAGGCGCGGGTCCTTGGCCGGGTCGGGTTCGGGGCCTGCATCGGGTGCGGGCTGGGCCCGCAGCGGCAGCGCGGCGGCGCAAAGCAGCAGCGCAAGAAAGACCTTGCGCCCAGCGATCGAAAGCGGACTCGGCATGGCGTTGACCTGAAGGCGAAAAGGGGCCGATCCTAGCGAAGAAGTGGCCCGCCGCGACATGGCGACCGCCGTCGGCGGCGGCGGCCTCCCGGCGGTGTCAGCGCGCGTAGGGGTCGGCCCACCCCAGGGCGAGCAGGATTTCGCTCTCGCGCGCCTGCATCACCACCGCATCGGCGTCGGCCAGGTGATCGAAGCCCTGCGCGTGCAGCGTGCCGTGCACGAGCAGGTGCGCGTAGTGCGCATCGATGGCCAGGCCCTGCTCGCGCGCCTCGCGCGCGACCACCGGCGCACACAGCACGAGGTCGGCCACGACCTGCGGCGCGTGTTCGTAGTCGAAGGTGAGCACGTTGGTGGCGCCGTCCTTGCCTCGGTAGTCGCGGTTCAACTGGCGGCCTTCTTCCTCGCCGACGATGCGCACCGTGATCTGCCCGGGTCGTGCCAGCGCCGCGCGCACCCAGCGCTGCACGCGGTGGCGCGGCAGCAGCGCGCGGTGGGTGGCGTCGGCAAACTGCAGCGAAAGCTGCAAAGGCGGCGGGGCCTTCAACGCGCGCCCCCGTGGCCGCGCACCCGGTCGGGGTCGATGGCACCGCGGGCCCGGTCGTAGGCCTGGACGATGCGCGCCACCAGCGGGTGGCGCACGACATCGGCGGCGGTGAAACGGGTGAAGGCGATGCCTGGCACGCCGGCGAGCACCTGTTGCGCGTCGATCAGGCCGCTGGCCATGCCCTCGGGCAGGTCGATCTGGCTCACGTCGCCGTTGACCACGCAGCGGCTGCCGAAGCCGACGCGCGTGAGGAACATCTTCATCTGCTCGCGCGTGGTGTTCTGCGCTTCGTCGAGGATCACGAAAGCGTGGTTGAGCGTGCGCCCGCGCATGAAGGCCAGCGGCGCGATCTCGATCAGGCCCTTCTCGAAGGCCTTGGTGACGCGCTCGAAACCCATCAGGTCGTAGAGCGCGTCGTAGAGCGGACGCAGGTAGGGGTCGACCTTCTGCGCCAGGTCGCCGGGCAGGAAGCCCAGCCGCTCACCGGCTTCCACCGCCGGGCGCGTGAGCACGATGCGCTGCACGCCGTGGCGCTCCAGCGCATCGACGGCGCAGGCCACGGCCAGAAAAGTCTTGCCGGTGCCCGCCGGGCCGATGCCGAAGGTGATGTCGTGGGCCAGCATCTGGCGCAGGTATTGCATCTGGTTGGGCGTGCGGCCGCCCAGGTCGGCATGGCGCGTGTGCAGCACGACGTCCCCGTCGTCGGCCAGCGGCGCGGCGGCTGCCGTCGCATCGGTGGGCGTGGCGACGGCGTTCACCAGCGCGAGCTGCAGCGCACGCTCACCGATCGGCTCGCGCGCCTTCGCGTACAAGGCGTCGAGCAGGGCCAGCGCCCGCTCGACGGCGCTGCGCGGCCCTTCGATGCGAAAGCTCGCTTCGCGGCGCGACAGCGTCACGCCCAGGGCGCTCTCGATGCTGCGCAGATGGGCGTCCAGCGGCCCGCACAGGTGGGCCAGGCGGCGGTTGTCGGCGGGCTCGAAGTGGTGGCGGCGGATCAAGGGGCAGCCCGGGGGGAACGGGTCCAAATGCGCATGGACGGGGATTGTCGCAGCGCTGCCCGCGAAGGGCGCAGGCACAATGCGCCGCGCGATGGCTCACCGCTCGATCCTGCTTCTGTGGCTGTGGCTGCTGGCCTTGGCGCCACCGGCGCTGGCGCAAGCGCTGGAGATCCGCGCCGCGCTCAGCGCCCCGGGCCACACCGCCCGCTTTCCCGAACAGGCCCCGACGCTGAGCGTGGCGCTGCCCGACGAGTGGGCCCGCACGCGCCCCGGCTGGGGCGGCTCGGTGTGGTACCGGGTGGGCTTGCCGCCCCTGGGTGAGCCGTCCGGCAGCGACCTCCTGGCGCTGTACATCGAGCATGTGTGCAGCACGCTGGAGGTCCAGCTCAACGGGCAGCGCGTGCACAGCGGCGGCCGCCTGGCCGAGCCGCTGACCAACGACTGCAACCACCCGCAGCTCGTGGCCCTGCCGTCGGCGCTGCTGCACGCCGGCGCCAACACGCTGGACATCAAGGTCGCCGGCCATGCGCTGGCCCGGGTGGGCTCGCGCCAGCGCGCCGGCGCACTCTCGGCCCTGGTCATCGGCCCGCAGTCCGAGCTGGCCGCACGCCACGCCCGTCACATGGCGCTGCAGGTCTGGGCGCCGCAGGCCCTGGGCGCCACGCTGGCGCTGATGGGCGGCTTCATGTTCGTGCTGGGCTTCATCCACCGGCGCGAGAGCCACCTGGCCTACTTCGGCGCGCTGTCGGTGGGCTGGGCGCTGATCGATGTGCGCCTGTGGCTGCGCCACGCACCGGTAGGCCACTCGGAGGCCGAATTCCTGCTTTGCGCAATGCTGGGCTTCATTGTCTGGGCGGCCGTGCAGTTCCTGCTGCGCTATGCGAATGTGCGGCTGCGCGCCGCCGACGTCGGCCTGCCGGTGCAATGCGCGGCGATCGCGCTCACCCTGGTGCTGGCCGGCCCGACGCGCCTGAACGCCGTCGCCAACGTCTGGTATCTGGTGCTGGCGCTGGAAGTGCTGGCCGCGGCGGCCTGGCACCTGCATCACCAGCGGCACACGCGTTCGGTGTGGGTGATGGCGGTCCTGCTGGCCGCGGTGGCGGCGTCCGGCGGCATCGAACTGGGTGCGCAGTGGACCGGTGCGCGGCCGCTGGCCGCCCAGGTGGCGCAGATCATGGTGCCCATCATCTTCGTGTTGGTCGGCCTGCGCCTGGTGCAGCAGCACGGCCAGGCGCTCTATCGGGCCGAGCAGGGCAAGGCCGAGCTCGAGCAGCGCGTGCGCGAGGCCACGGCCGAGATCGAGCGCAACTTCCGCCAGCTGGCCGAACTGCGCGTGGAACAGGTCACCGAGAGCGAACGCAAGCGCATCGCCGCCGACCTGCACGACGACCTCGGCGCCAAGCTGTTGACCATCGTGCACACCAGCGAATCGGAGCGCATCTCCACGCTGGCGCGCGAGGCGCTCGAGGAGATGCGGCTGTCGGTGCGCGGCCTCACGGGCAGGCCCGTGCGCCTGGCCGACGCCCTGGGGGACTGGCGCGCGGAGATCGTCTCGCGGCTGGCGCAGGCCGGCATCGAAGGCGAATGGAAAGCCCAGGAGGACCTGCCGCAAACGCTCAGCGCGCGCGCCTACGTGCAGACCACGCGCATCCTGCGCGAAGCCACCAGCAACATCATCAAGCACAGCGGCGCCACGCATTGCGCGGTCAGCGCGAGCATCGCAGACGGCGATTTCCAGCTCATCGTGCAGGACAACGGCGAGGGCATCAGCAACGAAATCGACGCCCGCCTGGACCGCGGCCATGGCCTGGCCAGCATGAAGAACCGCGCCAAGCAGCTGCAGGGGCAGTGTCTGGTGGAAAGCGGCGCCGGGTATGGAACCGTGATACGCCTCACACTTCCGCTGGATCGGGCCATCGAGGGCTCATGAGCCGCCTGCAGCGCGCCGATAACGTCGAAAGCGTCTACCCTGCCACCCCCATGAAAACCATCCTGCTGCTTGAAGACCTGCCCGAAATCCGGGCCTGGCTGCGCAAGCTCGTGCTGGAGGTGTTTCCCGGCGCCACGATCTCCGAAAGCGCACGCGTGCACGACGCGATGGCGCTGGTCACCGCCGTGAAGTTCGATCTCGCGCTGATCGACCTGGGCCTGCCCGACGGCAGTGGGGTGGACGTGGTGACCAAGCTGCGCGATGTGCAGCCCGAGGCCCAGTCGGTGGTGGTGACGATCCACGACGACGACGAGCACCTGTTTCCGGCGCTGCAGGCCGGGGCCTTCGGCTACATCCTCAAGGAGCAGGCGCGCGAGCTGATCTCCGAGCAGCTGCATCGCATCAGCCAGGGCGAGCCGCCGCTGTCGCCGAGCATCGCGCGGCGCGTGATGGCCTACTTCAGCGCCAAGGCCAAGCCGCAGGCCAACATGCTGCCCAACGTGAGCCTGACCGACCGCGAAAGCGAAGTCCTGCTGCGCGTGGCCAAGGGCTACACGCTGCCCGAGATCGGCGTGCAACTGGGCCTGTCGCGCCACACCATCGCCGACTACGTCAAGCAGATCTACCGCAAGCTCAACGTGAGCTCGCGCGCCGAGGCCGCGCTGGAAGCGCAGCGCCTGGGCCTGTTTCGCTAGCCGCGCGCCATCGCGCGTCGCCGCGGCCGGGCAGATTCCCGGCCCCTGCGCCTGGCGTCGCGGCCTGCCATTGCGCCGCAGCGGCCTGCGAACCGAGAATCCAGGTTGAATGATCATCAACCTGTGCCCCGCCTGCCGGCACGTCAACGCGGCCGATGCGCTGCGCTGCGAGGCCTGCGGCTTGGCCCTGGCCGAAGGCGCCACGCAGCGCTTGCCCTTGCACCGGTTCACCGAGCGCCGCCATCCCGGTGCCTTGTGGCTCGACGACCTGGTCGCGCCAGCGCCCGCACCCGCACCGCACGCGCAGGACGAGCCCGGGGCGCCGGCGCTGTCGCTCACCCTGCGCGACATCCAGCCTCCGCCGTTGCCCGCCATCGCCCGGGCCGCGGCACCGCCACCGGCCGAACATCTGGTGGTCTCCGACCCCGAAGTGCCAGAGCAGGCCCGCGACGCCTGGGTTCGCTGCGCAGACGACGCACCGCTCGGCGACGCCGCCACACAGACGGCCAGGAAGACCGCCCGGCGGGCCGCCGTGCGCCATGCGCGGCTGCGTGGGGCCATGGCCGCCGACGGCGCCGCGCCGGCTCCGCCCAAGATGCTGGTGCTCGACACTGACGGCGGCGCCCGCACCCAACTCTGCGGCCTGCTGCGCAGCTTCGGCTTCGACGTCTACCCGGTGCCCGACGCGGCCCGCGCCGCCACGCTGGTGGCGTCGCGGGCCTTTGCCGCGGTTTTCGTCGATGTCGCGCTCGACGCCGCCGACGGCGGCGTCGGCATCGATCTGTGCAGGCAGGTCCGCCAGGAGAGCCAGCGCCGCCCGGGCGCGGCGACCCTGCTGGTGCTGGTCGCGGCGCAGCTGACGCCCATGGACCGCGTGCGCGCCGAACTGGCCGGCTGTGCCGAGGCAATCCTCAAGCCGGTGACACGCGGCAGCGTGGCCCGCGTGCTCGACACCCACGGCATCGCGCTGCCTGCGGACGCACGCCAGCGCTGACCCGGCGTCGTGCAAGCGGGGCGGCTACGCCGCGGCCGAGGGCAGTCCGGTGTCGTCGAACACGCCCTCGAAGAGCGCCGAGCTGAGGTAGCGCTCGCCCGAATCGGGCAGCACCACGACGATGGTCTTGCCCGCGCACTCGGGCTTGTGCGCCCAGCGCAGCGCGGCGACCACCGCGGCGCCGCAGGATATGCCCGACAGGATGCCTTCCTCGCGCGTCAGGCGCCGGGCCATCTCCAGGGCCTCTTCGTTGCTCACCTGCTCGATGGCGTCCACCAGCGACAGGTCCAGCACCTCGGGCACGAAATTGGGCCCCAGGCCCTGGATCTTGTGCGCGCCCGGCTTGATGGGTTCGCCGCGGCGCGTCTGCGTCAGGATCGGGCTGGCGCTGGGCTCCACGGCCACCGAGACGATGGCCTTGCCCCGGGTCTGCTTGAGGTAGCGCGACACGCCGGTGAGGGTGCCGCCGGTGCCCACGCCGGCGACGAAGATGTCGACGCCACCGTCCGTGTCGTCCCAGATCTCGGGGCCGGTGGTGGCCTCGTGGATGGCCGGGTTGGCCGGGTTCTTGAACTGCTGCAGCAGCACGTATTTGGGGTCGGAGGCCGCGATCTCCTCGGCCTTGGCCACGGCCCCGTTCATGCCCTTGGGGCCCTCGGTGAGCACCAGCCTTGCGCCGTAGGCCAGCAGCAGCTTGCGTCGCTCCACGCTCATGGTCTCGGGCATGGTCAGTGTGATGGGGATGCCGCGCGCCGCGGCCACGAAGGCCAGCGCGATGCCGGTGTTGCCGCTGGTGGGCTCGATGAGCTCCTTGCCCGGGCCGAGCAGGCCGCGCTTCTCGGCGTCCCAGATCATCGCTGCACCGATGCGGCACTTCACCGAATAGGCCGGGTTGCGGCCCTCGATCTTGGCCAGCACCGTGGCCTTGGCGCCTTCGGTGACGCGGTTCAGGCGCACCAGCGGCGTGCGGCCGATGGACAGGGAGTTGTCGGCATAGACCTGGGTCATGGCTGCTCTCCTCGCGAAGTGGTCGCGCCCGGCATCATGCCTGCACCGGCGCCGCTGTGCCCCGGGGTCGGTCGTTCGACCCAGGATCAGTAACGCCCGGTGATGCCGGCCACGCGCAGGTAGAGGTGGGCCAGCCAGGCCACGAACCCGCGGTGCAGCCAGCGCCGCCAGCCCGTCTGCCCCCGCGCGCCGGTGACCTCGGCCGAGACGGCCAAGGCCTGCTCGAAGCGCGCGGCCAGCTCGGCGGTGAAGTCGGGATCGCGCACCACGACGTTGGCCTCGAGGTTGAGCAGCAGCGACAGCGGGTCGATATTGGAGCTGCCGACCGTGGCCCAGTTGTCGTCGACGATGGCCACCTTGGCGTGCAGGAAGGCCGGCGTGTACTCGTAGATGCGCACGCCATGGGCGCGCAGTTCGTCGTACAGCGCATGGGCGGCCATGGCGGCGATGCGGTAGTCGAATTTGCCCTGCAGCAGCAGCCGCACCCGCACCCCGCGACGCGCGGCCGCGCGCAGCGCGCGACGGAAACCCCGGCCGGGGTAGAAGTAGGGCACGGCCAGGTCGACCCGCGTGCGTGCGCGGCGGATCGCCTCGACGTAGCTGCGTTCGATGGCGCGGCGCTGGCGCAGGTTGTCGCGCACCAGGAAGGCCGCACGCATGGGCTCGGCCGGCTCTTCGTCGACCAGGGGGTTGACGCCGCGCATCTGGCGCACCAGCGCCAGTGCATCGCCCACCGGCGCGGCGCTGCGCGCCAGCACCCGCACCTCGTCGCGCCAGCCGCGCCAGAGGTGGGACCGCACCCACATCGCCCGCGCCGTGGCGTGCACTGCCGCGGCCAGCGGGCCTTGCACCTGCACCGCGAAATCCAGCCGCGGCGCGTCCATCCAGCCATGGTTGATGTCGTGGCGGTCGTCGATGAGGTTGATGCCGCCGACGAAGGCCACGCGCTCGTCGCAGACGCACAGCTTGTGGTGCAGGCGGCGCAACTGGCCGGGCTGCAGCCACGAGTACCAGCGGTCGAGCGGGCGGAAGACCTCCAGCCGCACCTCGCTGCCGGCAAACAGCGCCCGCACGCGCCCCATCGTGGCGATGGAGCCGAAGCCATCCACCACCACCTGCACCGCCACGCCACGCGCGGCCGCGCGCTTGAGCGAATCGGCGATGCGCGTGCCCGCGGGATCGTCGTGGAAGATGTAGGTGGCCAGCCAGATCTCCACGCTGGCCGCATCGATGGCCTGCTCCATGCGCGGGAAGAGGTCGTCGCCACCCTGCAGCAGCTCGACCCGGTTGCCGCCCACGAAGCTCGGCTCCGGCACCGCCGACCAGGCGCTCAGCCGGGTGAAGTCGAGGGCCATGTCATTGCGGCTCGAGTTCGGCCACCAGGGGCAGGTGGTCGGACATGCGGGCCCAGGCCAGGCCGCGCGGCACCATCGTCGAGCGGCAGCGCAGGCCGCGCAAGTAGAAGCGGTCCAGCGCAAACAGCGGCGCCAGCGACGGGAAAGTGAGACGCCCGGCGCGGCCGGCCTCCGGCGCCACGGCGCGCGCCAGGCCGAGCTCGCGCATGGGGTCGTCCAGCCGCTCGCCCCAGTCGTTGAAGTCGCCGGCCACGACCAGCATTTCGCCTGCGGGCACTTCGGCCCGGATGAAATCCGCCAGCCGCTGCACCTGGCGCACGCGGCCGCGGTGCCCCAGGCCGAAATGCACCACCACGGCGTGCAGGGTGTTGCCGTTCCAGACCACGGGCACATGCAGCAGCCCGCGCTGTTCGAAACGGTGGTCGCTCACGTCGTGGTGGCCGATGTCCCCGATGGGCCAGCGCGAGAGCAGCGCGTTGCCGTGTTCGCCGAAGCGGGTGACGGCATTGCTGCGGTAGGCCGCCTCGTAGCCTTCGGGGGCGAGGAAATCGGCCTGGCCCTGCGCCGGCCAGCCAAAGGAGGTGCGGTCGAAACGCCGCGCCTCGCGCGAGTGGAACAGGCGCACTTCCTGCAGGAAGACCAGGTCGGCGTCGAAGGCCTCCACCGCCACGCCCAGGTTGTGGATCTCCAGCCGCTTGCTCGGACCCAGGCCGCGCACGCCCTTGTGGATGTTGTAGGTGGCCACGCGCAACGCGCCGACGCCCGTGTAGGGCGGCAACAGCGTCGACTGCAGGGGCTTGAGACGGTTCATCGCAAGCGCCGCGGGAGTTGCAGGATGGCCTGGGCATTGCTGGGCGAGAAGCAGCGCTCGGCGGCCTCGCGCCAGGGCAGCCACTGCCAGGCCAGGTGTTCGCGCGGGTCGAGCGAGACCCCGGTGCCCCCAGGCACGGTGAGCCCGAACACATGCTCTGTGTTGTGCATCACGCCCGGCCCGTAGCGGTGACGCCACACGGGGTAGATCTCGTAGCGGTGGCTCTGCGACCAGTCGCGGAGCTCGCCGCCCACGCGGTCGATGTCGATGCCGGTCTCTTCGAGCACCTCGCGCCGCGCCGTCTCGTCCAGGGGCTCGTCGTGGCGGTCGAGCGAGCCGGTGACGCTTTGCCAGTAGCCGGGGTGGTCGGCGCGTTCGATCAGCAGCACCTCGAGTGCCGGCGTGTGGATCACCACGAGCACCGATTCGGGGATCTTGTAGGAGCGGGCTTCAGACACCGCTGACCACGGCGTCGAGGGCATCCACGAACGCCATTGCCGAGTCGCGCAGCGACGCCACGGGCTTGCGCAGCAGGCGCTCGGGCAAGGCGGCGCAAAGTTGCGGCGCAAGGAACAGCCGTTCGCCCCTGACCTGAACCGACTGCGACAGGCGGCGCGGCAATGCGTCCGGCGGCAGCGCGGACCGCGCCAGCGGCATCACAAGGCGGGTGGAGAACTGCGCCAACTGGTCGCTTTGCAGGACCACGAAATACGGGAAGGCCTCGCGCTGCGCGAGCGTGGGATTGGGATAGGCGTCGTATTGAGCCATCGGCAATCTACCAGGCACGGAACTCTTCGCCGGGAATGCCAAACTCCTGGACGAGCCGGTTCTGTTCGTCCACCCAGGCCTTGTACTTCTCGTAGAACTCGCGCCCCGGGTCGCTGCGCCTGAGCGCCGGCTTGCCTGCAGCCACCAGCGCGTCGTACTGCGCCGCCGACAGCAGCACGCTGTGCCGGCGCCCCGACTTCGCGATCGTCACCGGCTCGCGCTGGCAATGCTCGAGCATCTGCCCGAGGCGGTTCTTGGCGTCGGTGGCGGTGACTTGCATGGCGGGGCTCCGCGGAAGGAACCCAGCCATTTTAGCCAAATCGCATCTCAAGCCACCGGTGTCGGATTGCGCAGCCGGATGTGCAGCTCGCGCAACTGGGCCTCGTCGACCAGGCTGGGCGCGCCGGTGAGCAGGCATTGCGCGCGCTGCGTCTTGGGGAAGGCGATGACGTCGCGGATGCTCTCCGCACCCGCCATCAGCGTGGCGAGGCGGTCCAGCCCGAAGGCCAGTCCGCCGTGCGGCGGCGCGCCGTACTGCAGCGCGTCGAGCAGGAAGCCGAACTTCACGCGCTGGTCTTCGGCCGTGATGTTCAGCGCCTCGAAGACCTTGGCCTGCACCTCGGCACGGTGGATACGCACCGAGCCGCCGCCGACTTCCCAGCCGTTGATCACCATGTCGTAGGCCTTGGCCACGCAGGCGCCGGGATCGGTCTTCATCAGCTCCTCGTGGCCATCCTTGGGTGCCGTGAAGGGGTGGTGCACGGCGCCCCAGCGCTTGGCCTCCTCGTCGTACTCGAACATCGGGAAATCCACCACCCACAGCGGCGCCCACTTGTCCTCGAACAGGCCGTGGTTGCGGCCGAACTCGCTCAGGCCCACCTTCAGGCGCAGGGCCCCGAGCGCGTCGTTGACGATCTTGGCCTTGTCGGCACCGAAGAAGATCACGTCGCCGCTGCGTGCGCCGGTGCGCGCCAGGATCGCGGCCAGGGCGGCGTCGTGCAAGTTCTTCACGACCGGGCTTTGCAGGCCTTCGCGACCCTTGGCGGCGTCGTTGACCTTGATCCAGGCCAGGCCCTTGGCGCCGTAGATCTTCACGAACTCGCCATAGGCGTCGATCTCGCCCCGGCTCATCTCGGCGCCGCCGGGCACGCACAGCGCCGCCACACGGCCGCCCTGGGTCGTGGCGGGCCCCGAGAAGACCTTGAAATCCACGTCACCCATCACGTCGGTGAGTTCGGTGAACTCCAGCTTGACGCGCAGGTCGGGCTTGTCGGAGCCGTACCTGTGCATCGCCTCCGTGTAGCTCAATTCGGCGCACACCGGCAGCTCGATGCCCATGGTCTTGCGAAAGACGCTGCGAACCATGGCCTCGGTGATGGCACGGATCTCGGATTCGGCCAGGAACGAGGTCTCGATATCGATCTGCGTGAACTCGGGCTGGCGGTCGGCGCGCAGGTCCTCGTCGCGGAAGCACTTGGTGATCTGGTAGTAGCGGTCGAAGCCGGCCACCATGAGCAGTTGCTTGAAGAGCTGCGGGCTTTGCGGCAGGGCGAAGAAGTGGCCGTCATGCACGCGGCTGGGCACCAGGTAGTCGCGTGCACCTTCGGGCGTGCTTTTGGTGAGCATGGGTGTCTCGATATCGATGAAGCCCTGCTCGTCGAGAAACTTGCGCACCTCCATCGCCACGCGGTAGCGCAGGATCAGGTTCTTCTGCATCTGCGGCCGGCGCAGGTCGAGCACGCGGTGCGTCAGGCGCACCGTTTCGCTGAGGTTGTCATCGTCGAGCTGGAACGGCGGCGTGACGCTGGCGTTGAGCACCACGAGCTCGTGACACAGGATCTCGATCTTGCCGCTGGTGAGCGCCGCATTCTCGGTGCCTGCCGGCCGTGCACGGACACGGCCCACGACCTGCAGGCAGAACTCGTTGCGCACGCCTTCGGCGATCTTGAACATGTCGGCGCGGTCGGGGTCGCACACGATCTGCACCAGGCCCTCGCGGTCGCGCAGGTCGATGAAGATCACGCCGCCGTGGTCGCGGCGGCGGTGGGCCCAGCCCATGAGCGTGACGGTCTGGTCCATCAGCTTCTCGCTGACCAGGCCACAGTAGGTGGTTCTCATTGCTTCACTCCAAAACGAATGCGTCGGTAAAGGGGCGCGGGGGGGATGCGTGGGTACGGCGCTGTGGCGGTCCCGCGGTGCGGGCCCCCGGGCCGATTCGGGCAGGCCGGCTCGCGGGCCGGGCCAGCCCGTTCAATTTCGCTCGGGCGGCGTGGCGATGAGTTCGTCGGGGCTGCCCGGTACCACCACGCCCATCGAGATGACGTATTTGAGTGCCGCATCGACACTCATCTTCAGCGCCACGACATCGGCGCGCGGCATCATGAGGAAAAAACCCGAGGTCGGGTTGGGCGTGGTCGGCACGTAGACGCTCACATAGTCGCCGCTCAGGTATTTGGCCACCTCGCCGCCGGGCCGGCCCGTGACGAAGGCGATGGTCCACGCGCCATGCCGCGGATACTGCACCAGCACCGCCTCGCGGAAGGCATTGCCGGAACTCGAGAAGAGCGTGTCCGAGACCTGCTTGACCGAGTTGTAGATGCTCTTGACGATGGGGATCTTGCCCAGCACCGCATCCCACCGGCGCAGCCACCACTGGCCGAAAATGTTGGCCGCAAAGATGCCGGTGAGCAACAGCATCACGAGCATCGCCAGCACGCCCAGGCCGGGCACGTGGCGCAGCTGCTCCAGGCCGGCGCGCGCCGATTCGGGCAGCACCGCCTGGGTGGCCGAGAGCAAGGCGGCGAAGACACCGTCGAGCGAGCCGAGCAGCCACGAAAGCACCCAGATCGTGATGGCCAACGGCAGCCAGACCAGCAAGCCGGCGACGAGATATTTCTTCACAAGGGCAGAGTCAGGCGAAGGGGGGGTCAGCTGCCGGGGCCCGTCGGCGCGGCCGTCGGGGCGGGGGCCGGGGCGGCAGCGGGTTTCGTGTCGGCCTTCTCGGTGGGGGGCGCGCTGGCTTTTTCACCGGCCTTTTCGCCGCCCTTTTCCGCCGGCTTGGCCTCGACCTTCGCTGCATCGGCCGCGGTCTTGGACTCGTCTTCCTTTTTGGCGCCGGTGGGGCCACCGCGGAAATCGGTGACGTACCAGCCCGAGCCCTTGAGCTGGAAGCCCGCGGCCGTGAGTTGTTTTTCGAAGCGGGCGGCGCCGCAGGCCGGGCACACGCTCAGCACGGGGTCCGACATCTTCTGCAGCACGTCCTGCGCGTGGCCGCAGCCGGCACAGCGATAGGCGTATATGGGCATGGTGAAAACGAGTTTTGTTGAAGACCCGCGGGCACTCCGGGCGGGCCGTAGCTAAACCATTGATTCGAAAGGCGAAATTATAGGCTGCGCGGCACGCCGCTGCGGCGCCCTCGCCACGGGCTCAAAGCAGCCAGCGTGTGGCCAGGGTCATGAGCAGAAGGCCGCCGACAAATCCGGCCGCCGCCCAGAACCCGGCCTGCAACAGCCGGTTGGTGCGCCGCTGCTCCGCCAGCAGCGCGAGCAGCGCCGCGCTGTCACCCGGCTGGCCCTGGCGCTGCAGCGCCTGGTGCAGCAGCCGCGGCAACTCGGGGAAGAGCTGCGCATAGCGCGGCGCCTCGTGGCCCAGCCTGTCGAGCAGGCCGCGCCAACCGATCTGCTCGTTCATCCAGCGCTCGAGGAAGGGCTTGCCCGTGCTCCACAGATCGAGCTCCGGGTCGAGCTGGCGACCCAGGCCCTCGATATTGAGCAGCGTCTTTTGCAGCAGCACGAGTTGCGGCTGGATCTGCACGTTGAAGCGGCGCGAGGCCTGGAACAGGCGCATCAGGACCTGGCCCAGCGAGATGTCCTTGAGCGGCCGGTCCACATGCGGCTCGAGCACCGCGCGCACCGCCGCTTCCAGTGCGTCGACCCGCGTGTCAGGCGGCACCCAGCCGCTCTCGATGTGCAGTTCGGCCACGCGTTTGTAGTCGCGCTGGAAGAACGCGATCATGTTGTACGCGAGGTAGGCCTTGTCGCTGTCGGTCAGGGTGCCGACGATGCCGAAATCCAGCGCGATGTAGCGCCCGAACGTGGCCGGGGCGATCGAGACCTGGATGTTGCCCGGGTGCATGTCGGCGTGGAAAAAGCCGTCGCGGAAGACCTGGGTGAAGAAGATGGTCACGCCGTCGCGCGCCAGCTTCTTGAAGTCCACGCCGGCGGCGCGGATGCGCTCGATCTGGCTCATGGGCACGCCCTGCATGCGCTCCATCACGATGACGCTGCCGGTGCACAGCTCCCACACCATCTCGGGCACCAGCACCAGGCCCAGCCCCTGCATGTTGCGGCGCAGCTGCGCGGCGTTGGCGGCTTCGCGCACGAGGTCGAGTTCATCGTGCAGGTAGTGGTCGAACTCGGCCACCACTTCGCGCGGCTTGAGCCGTTTGCCGTCGGCCGAAAGCCGCTCCAGCCAGCGCGCCAGGGTGTGCAGCAGGTTCAGGTCCTGGTCGATGGCACCCAGCATGCCCGGGCGCAGCACCTTCACGGCCACCTCGCGTCCGTCCTTGAGCACCGCGAAGTGCACCTGGGCGATCGAGGCGCTGGCCACGGGCTCGGCGTCGAAGCTCGCGAAGATCTCATCGATGCGCCGGCCGAAGGCCTTCTCCACCAGCGCGCGGGCCTGCGCGGCCGGAAAGGGCGGCACGCGATCCTGCAGATGCGCCAGTTCGTCGGCCACATCCAGCGGCATCAGATCGCGCCGCGTCGACAAGACCTGGCCGAACTTGACGAAGATGGGCCCCAGGCGCTCCAGCCCCTGGCGCAGGCGCACGCCACGTGGCGCGTCGAGCCGCCGGCCGATGCGCACCAGGCGCACCAGGCCGCGCACCCAGCGCTGCGGGAAGGCCGACAGCGCCACCTCGTCCAGCCCGAAGCGCAGGACGGTGATGACGATGAAGACCAGCCGGACGAAGTGCCTCAAGCGGCAGACTCCGTCGCCGACCACCCCGCGCGTGGCGTCGCGCGGCGGCCGTCACGACCCATGGGTGTCATGGACGTCGCGAACGAAACCGCTCGCCCAGCCCCGCCACGCCCTGGCTGGCCAGCGTCAGCGCGCCGCGCAAGGCTCGGGCCAGCGCCGACCCCAGCCGGTGGAACTGGTGCGCCACCACCGGGCCGAACAAGCGCTCCAGATCGGCCGCCACATCCCAGCGCAGGTTGTGCAGCAGCCAGTTCACGTCGCCGGCGAGCTGCGCATCCCCTTCGATCTGCACCGCGGGGGCGTCGCCGGCGAGGGTGCGCGCCACCAGCAGCGCCGGGTTGGAGGCATCGATGCGCACGCCGAGGTCGGCCCCGTCCGGTGGCTCCTGGCCACACCACTCCAGCAGACCGGCGGGCGTGATGCGCCAGCGCAGCTCGGGCGGCGCGGGCAGCAGGCGCGGCCAGCCTTCGAGGGCCAGCGCCAGGCTGCGGCCGGCGTGCGGGCGCAAGCGATCGGTGGCCACGGTTTCGCTGGCGAGCACGTGGTTGATGACGAGGGTCAGCCGCTGGGCAACGGCTGGCGCGAGCAGGTTCTGAAGACTGTGGAGCATTGCTCGATTGTAGGCAGCCGCCCTGGCGCCGGCCACCGCCTTGCAGGTGCGGCAACCCCTCCCACTTGGGCGAGAATCCCCGGCTTGCCGGGCGCCCTGTCGCATGCCGATGACGGGCCGCGCGGCCCGTCCTGGGGCTTGGCCTCGCATACCGGGCGATCGAGCTCACGCTGCAATGAAACCCACCGTCCTGCTCACCGGCGCCACCGGCTATATCGCTTCGCACACCTGGCTGGCGCTGCAGGGTGCGGGATTCGACGTGGTGGGTGTCGACGATTTCTCCAACAGCTCGCCCGAAGTGCTCAACCGTTTGCGCGAGCTCTCGGACCGCGAACCCGTGTTCGAGCGCGCCAACGTCTGCGACGAGGCGGCGATGGAGGGCCTCTTCCGGCGCCACCCCATCGCCGCCGTAGTGCACTTCGCGGCCTTCAAGGCCGTGGGCGAATCCACCACCCGGCCCTTGGCTTACTACGCCAACAACATCGGCGGCCTGCTCGGCGTGTGCGGCGCGATGCAGCGCCACGGCGTGAAGCGCTTTGTCTTCAGCTCCAGCGCCACGGTGTACGGACAGCCCGAGCGGCTGCCGCTGCGCGAGGACGCGCCGTTGTCGGCCACCAACCCCTACGGCCAGACCAAGCTGATGGGCGAGCAGATCCTGCGCGACCTCGGCGCCGCTGACTCAGTGGCGACCGAGGGCGGCGCCCGCGGCGCCGCGTGGCAAACCGCCTGCCTGCGCTACTTCAACCCCGTGGGCGCACACGCCAGCGGGCGCATCGGCGAAGACCCGCGCGGCGTGCCGAACAACCTGATGCCCTACGTGGCCCAGGTGGCCGTGGGCCGGCTGGCGCGCCTGTCCGTGTACGGCCGCGACTACCCCACGCCGGATGGCACCGGCGTGCGCGACTACATCCACGTGGTCGATCTGGCCGAAGGCCATGCGGCGGCGCTGCGGCGGCTCTTCGAGCAGGCCGGCTCGGTCACCGTCAATCTCGGCACCGGGCGCAGCTACAGCGTGCTCGACGTGGTCGCGGCCTACGCCAAGGCCAGCGGGCGAGAGATCGCTTACGAGGTCAAGCCCCGCCGCCCCGGCGACATCGCAGCCTGCTGGGCCGACCCCACGCTGGCGCGCGAACTGCTGGGCTGGAGCTCGAAGCTCGACCTGGCCCGCATGTGCGAAGACAGCTGGCGCTGGCAATCCATGAACCCCAAGGGATTCGACGCATGAACAAGACCCCCGTGCAGCCTGTGATCATGGCCGGCGGCTCAGGCACGCGCCTGTGGCCGCTGTCGCGCTCCGGATTTCCCAAGCAGTTCCTGGTGCTTTCCGGAAATACCAGCCTCTTCCAGCAGGCCGCCGCCCGCCTCACCGGGCTGGCCGACGAGCACATCGCCGTGGCGGCGCCTGTGGTGGTGGGCAACGAGGAGCACCGCTTCCTGGTGCTGGACCAGCTGCGCGAGCTGAAGATCGAGCCCGGCGCCGTGCTGCTGGAGCCGATGGGGCGCAATACCGCCCCGGCCGTCACGCTGGCTGCGCTGCAAGCCCTGGAAGGCGGCAGCGATGCCGTGCTGGTGGTGACCCCTGCCGACCAGACCGTGACCGACGACGCTGCTTTTGCGCAGGCCCTGCGCCTAGCCGTGGGCATGGCCGCCGATGGCGCGATCGCCATCCTGGGCATCCAGCCCGATCGGCCGGAGACCGGCTACGGCTACATCCGCGCCGAGGGGTCGCGCGTGGTCCGGTTCGTCGAGAAGCCCGACCTCGCCACCGCCGAGAAGTACGTTTCCACGGGCGGCTACTTCTGGAACGCCGGCATGTTCGTGCTGCGCGCCTCGGTGTGGATGGCTGCGCTGGAGCGCTTCCGCCCCGACATCGCCGCCGCCTGCCGTGCGGCCTGGGCGGTGCGCAGCACCGACGCCAAATTCGTGCGCCCCGGCCAGACGGAGTTCGCCGCGGTGCCCAGCGAATCGGTGGACTATGCCGTGATGGAGAAATGCCCGGGCGTGCTCGACATCCGCATGCAGCCCCTGGCCGCGGGCTGGAACGACCTCGGTGCCTGGGAAGCCGTCTGGCAAGTCGCCGAGAAGGATGCACAGGGCAACGCCCGCAGCGGCGACGCCATCATCAGCGACAGCCGCAACACCTTGGTGCACGCCACCAGCCGCCTGGTCAGCGTGGTCGGCCTGCAGGACGTGGTGGTGGTGGAGACGGCCGATGCCGTGCTGGTGGCCAGCCGCGAGAAGAGCCAGGACGTGAAGCACATCGTCGCCCAGCTCGGCCGCGAACAGCGCGGCGAGCACGCCCTGCACCGCAAGGTGCACCGGCCCTGGGGCTGGTACGACGGCATCGACAACGGCCCGCGCCACCAGGTCAAACGCATCATGGTCAAGCCGGGTGCAAGCTTGAGCCTGCAGATGCACCATCACCGCGCCGAGCACTGGATCGTGGTCAGCGGCACGGCCGAGGTGACGGTCGGCGACAAGGTCATCCTGTTGAGCGAGAACCAGAGCACCTACATCCCGCTGGGCCAGACGCACCGCCTCGCCAACCCGGGCAAGGTGGCGCTGGAGATCATCGAGGTGCAATCGGGCAGCTACCTGGGCGAGGACGACATCGTCCGTTTCGAAGATACCTACGGCAGGAAGTGAAATGACGATTCTGGTCACCGGCGGCGCCGGCTTCATCGGCAGCAATTTCGTGCTCGACTGGCTCGAACAGTCCGACGAGACCGTCGTCAACCTCGACGCCCTCACCTACGCCGGCAACCTGCAGAACCTTGCCTCCGTGCAAGGCGATGCGCGGCATGTCTTCGTCCACGGCGACATCGGCGACCGTGCGCTGGTGGACGCTCTGCTGGCGCGCCATCAACCGCGCGCCATCGTGCATCTGGCCGCCGAGAGCCATGTCGACCGCAGCATCCACGGCCCGGGCGAATTCATGAAGACCAACGTCGAAGGCAGCTTCACGCTGCTGGAAGCGGCCCGCGCGCACTGGGGTTCGTTGGGCGACGTGGCCAAGGCGGCTTTCCGCTTCCACCATGTCAGCACCGACGAGGTCTACGGCAGCCTGGCCCCCGGCGCGCCGGCCTTCACCGAAGCACACCCCTACGCGCCCAACAGCCCCTACTCGGCGAGCAAGGCGGCCAGCGACCACCTCGTGCGCGCCTGGCACCACACCTACGGGCTGCCGGTGGTGACCACGAACTGCAGCAACAACTACGGGCCGTTCCACTTCCCCGAGAAGCTCATCCCGCTGATGATCGTCAACGCCCTGGCAGGCAAGCCGCTGCCCATCTACGGCGACGGGCAACAGGTGCGCGACTGGCTCTATGTGGCCGACCACTGCAGCGCCATCCGCGAAGTGCTGGCGCGCGGCCGCGTCGGCGAGACCTACAACATCGGCGGCTGGAACGAGAAGACGAACAGGGAGATCGTGCACACCGTGTGTGCGCTCCTCGACGAGCTCAGGCCGAGTGCCGCCGGGCCCTATGCAAGGCTGATCACGCACGTCAAGGACCGCCCCGGCCACGACCGCCGCTACGCCATCGACGCGCGCAAGATCGAGCGCGAACTCGGCTGGCGCCCAGCCGAGACCTTCGAAACCGGCATCCGCAAGACGGTGGTCTGGTACCTGGCACACGCCGACTGGGTGGCCAATGTGCAAAGCGGCGGCTACCGCGAGTGGGTCAGCAAGCAGTACGGCGCATGAAAATCCTCTTGTTGGGCAAGAACGGCCAGGTCGGATGGGAACTGCAACGAGCGCTGGCGCCGCTGGGCGAGCTGGTGGCCTGCGACCTCGATTCGCCAGGTGAGCTGCGGGCCGACTTTTCGCAGCCCGAATCGCTGCGGCCGCTGATCCGCCGCGTGCGGCCCGATCTCATCGTGAATGCGGCCGCGCACACCGCCGTCGACAAGGCCGAGAGCGAACCCGAGCTCGCGCGCGCCATCAACGCCACGGCGCCGGGCGTCATCGCGCGCGAAGCCGCCGACTGCGGCGCGCTGCTCGTGCAGTACAGCACCGACTACGTCTTCGACGGCGGCGGCAGCGCGCCGCGCGACGAGACCGCTCCCACCGCACCCTTGAGCATGTACGGCCGCACCAAGCTCGAAGGCGAGGCGCTCATTCGCGCCAGCGGCTGCACCCACCTGATCCTGCGCACGAGCTGGGTCTACGCCGCGCGCGGCGGCAACTTCGCCCGCACGATGCTGAGGCTGGCCGCCGAGCGCGACAAGCTGAACGTGATAGACGACCAGATCGGTGCGCCCACCGGCGCCGAGCTGCTGGCCGACGTGACCGCGCATGCCGCCCTGCGCCTGCGCCGCGAGCCCGGCCTGTCGGGCACCTACCACTGCGTGGCCGGTGGCGAGACGAGCTGGCACGGCTATGCCCGCTTCGTCATCGAATGGGCCCGCGCGCACGGGCAGGCCATCCAGGTCGCCGCCGATGCCGTCCTGCCGGTGCCCACCAGCGCCTACCCGACGCCGGCGCAACGCCCGCTCAATTCGCGGCTGTCCACGCGCAAGCTGCAATCGACCTTTGACCTCGCATTGCCGCACTGGCAGGTGGGTGTCGAACGCATGCTCACCGAGGTGCTCGCACCCTGAACCGAAAGCTCCCATGACACAACGCAAAGGCCTCATCCTCGCTGGCGGTTCCGGCACGCGGCTGCACCCGGCCACGCTGGCCATGAGCAAGCAGTTGCTGCCGGTGTTCGACAAGCCGATGGTCTACTACCCGCTGTCCACGCTGATGCTCGCCGGCATGCGCGATGTGCTGGTCATCAGCACGCCGCAGGACACGCCGCGCTTTGCGGCCCTGCTGGGCGACGGCAGCCGCTGGGGCATGAATCTCAGCTACTGCGTGCAGCCCAGCCCCGATGGCTTGGCGCAGGCCTTCATCCTCGGGCGCAGTTTCGTCGGCGGCGGCCCCAGCGCCCTGGTGCTGGGCGACAACATCTTCTACGGCCACGACCTGGGCCAGCAACTCGCGCGCGCGGACGCGCGCCAGCGCGGCGCCTCGGTCTTCGCCTACCACGTGCAGGACCCCGAGCGCTATGGCGTGGTCGAGTTCGACGCCGCCAAACGCGCCCTGAGCATCGAGGAAAAGCCCAAGGCGCCGAAGAGCAACTATGCGGTGACGGGCCTGTATTTCTACGACGAACAGGTGTGCGACATCGCCGCCGCCATCCAGCCCAGTGCGCGCGGCGAACTCGAGATCACCGAGGTCAACGCCCAGTACCTGCGCCAGGGCCAGCTCGATGTCGAGATCATGGGCCGCGGCTATGCCTGGCTGGACACGGGCACGCACGACAGCCTGCTCGAGGCCGGGCAGTTCATCGCCACGCTCGAGCGTCGGCAAGGGCTGAAGGTCGCCTGCCCGGAGGAGATCGCCTACCGCGCGGGCTGGATCACGGCCGATCAGCTCGAAGCGCTGGCCGCGCCCATGCTGAAGAACAGCTACGGGCAGTACCTGATGCGGCTGCTGCGCGAGCGGAGCTTCTGAAGATGAAGTTGCTGCCCACCTCGCTGCCCGGCGTGATGATCGTCGAGCCGGCGGTCTTTTCCGACGACCGCGGCTGGTTCCTCGAGAGCTTCAACGAGGCCCGATTTGCTCATGCGCTGAAGGAACTCGGCTTGCCCGAGCCGCGCCGCTTCGTGCAGGACAACCACTCGTGCAGCCAGGCCGGCGTGCTGCGCGGCATGCATTACCAGCTGCCGCCTCACGCGCAAGGCAAGCTCGTGCGCGTGGTGCATGGTGCGGCCTTCGATGTCGCGGTGGACGTCCGCCGCACTTCACCCACCTTCGGGCAGTGGACCGGCTTGGAACTGAGTGCGGCCAACAAGCGCCAGCTCTGGATTCCCGAAGGCTTCGCGCACGGTTTCCTGGCGCTGCAGGAAGACACGCACTTCCTCTACAAGACGACCGATGTCTGGGCCCGTGATTACGAGCGCAGCCTGCGCTGGGACGACCCGCGCATCGGCATCGCTTGGCCGCAGGTGCCGGGCGCCGTATTGCGGGTGGCCCCCAAGGACGCCGCGGCACCCATGCTCGCCCAGGCCGACCTGCCAGACTGAGGCACGCCGGCCAGAAGCGAAAAAACCGCAGCCCAGGCTGCGGTTTTCGCTTCAGGGCCCGAGGCCCTGGTCGGCTGCTTATTCGGCAGCGCGAATGTTCGAAGCCTGCGGGCCCTTCTGGCCTTGCTTCACTTCGAACTGCACCTTCTGGTTTTCGGCCAGGCTGCGGAAGCCGCCGGTGCTCTGGATTTCGCTGAAGTGGGCGAAGAGATCCTTGCCACCACCGTCGGGGGTGATGAAGCCGAAGCCCTTGCCATCGTCGAACCATTTCACGGTTCCGGTTTGCGTGGTCATGCTGATATTCCTTTCACGGTTGCTGCGCAGCACATGCTGACGCAGTGCAGATTGCGGCCAAGAAAATCACCGATCAAGGAATCCACTGGAACCTGCTTCACAGCAGGGCACACCAGAAACCGTCAAACAACAATCTTGTTCAAATCTACGAGAGTAATGTAACCGCAAACGGTGAAGCGCGCTCGCGGCCTCGTGACAGGCTGCCGGCGAGCCCTGCCGCGGGCTTCAGACCGGGGGCACCGCGGGCCGCCCGATGCCACTGTATTCGATGCCGTACTGGCGCATCAAAGCAGGTTCGTAGATGTTGCGGCCGTCGAAGATGAGTGGCTGCTTGAGTGCCGCCTTGATGGCCTCGAAGTCGGGGTTGCGGAACTCCTTCCACTCGGTCACCACCACCAGCGCGTCGGCGCCCGCCAGCGCATCGGCCTGGCTGGCGGCCAGATGCAGCCTGGGTGCGCCCTTGAGCACGCGCGCAGCCTCTTCCATGGCCACGGGGTCATAGGCGCGCACCGCGGCGCCGCGGCGCAGCAGCTCTTCGATGATCACGCGGCTGGGTGCTTCACGCATGTCGTCGGTGTTGGGCTTGAAGGCCAGGCCCCACAGCGCAAAAGTCCGCCCACCGAGGTCTTGCCCGAAGCGGGCCACGATCTTGTCCACCAGCACATGCTTCTGGCGATCGTTGGCATCCTCCACGGCTTGCAGCACACCCAGCTGCATGCCGTTTTCCTTGCCGGTGCGGATCAGGGCCTTGACGTCCTTGGGGAAGCAACTGCCCCCGTAGCCCGTGCCGGGGTAGAGAAAATGCGTGCCGATGCGCGGGTCGCTGCCCAGGCCCTTGCGCACCATCTCGATGTCGGCACCCACGCGCTCGGCCAGCAGCGCCAGCTCGTTCATGAAGCTGATGCGCGTGGCCAGCATGGCGTTGGCCGCGTACTTGGTGAACTCGGCACTGCGCACGTCCATGACCTGCAGGCGGTCGTGGTTGCGCATGAAGGGCGTGTACAGCGAGCGCATCAGCAGGATGGCGCGCTCGTCGTCGGCCCCCACGATGATGCGGTCCGGCCGCATGCAGTCGTCGACCGCCGCGCCCTCCTTGAGGAACTCGGGGTTGGAGACGACCGCGAATTCGGTCTCGCCCAGGCCGCGCGCGACCAGTGCCGCGCGCACGGCGGCGCGCACCTTGTCGGCGGTGCCCACGGGCACGGTGCTCTTGTCGACAATGATCTTGTAATCGGTCATGTGGCGGCCGATGCTGGTGGCGGCGGCCAGCACGTATTGCAGGTCCGCGGAGCCGTCCTCGTCGGGGGGCGTGCCCACGCCGATGAACTGCACCGTGCCATGGGCCACGCCGGCGGCGACATCGGTGGTGAATTGCAGCCTTCCTGCGGCCACGTTGCGGCGCACCACTTCTTCGAGGCCAGGCTCGTGAATCGGAATGCCACCGTCCTTGAGGATCTGGATCTTGCGCTCGTCCACGTCCAGGCACACGACGTGGTTGCCCATTTCGGACAGGCAGGCACCGGTGACCAGGCCGACATAGCCGGTGCCGACAACAGTAACTTTCATTCACTCCACCCTTGATTGGACTGCCGCGGAAACGGCAAAACCGTCACTTCTGGCCCGCGCCTTTGTCGGCGTCGGTCGCACTTGCCCCAGCGCTGGCCGCCAGGGCTGCGGGGGCTGCCGCGCCGGCCGGCGCCGAGGCCGCCGGCGAGACAAATTTGCCCAGGTACTCCAGCTTAGCGGCGGCGCGCATGGCCTTGACGTCCTCTTCCACCAGCTTGCGCTTGCGCTCGTTGAGGATGTACTGCTCGATGGCCGGGCGGGCCTGCTCCTCGGTGACGGGCTGGCTGCGTGAGCCGGCCAGCAATACGACCTGCACGCCGCTGGGTGCCGGCACCACCATGGCCTGGCCATCCTTCATGCGGGCGAACGCTTCCAGGCTGTTCAACGGCAGCTGCTCGGCGGCACGCACGGCCTGGTTGCCGGCGAAGCGGAATTCCTTGGCCTTGAGGTACTCGATGAACTCGTTGATATTCTTGCTCGCCGCCAGCTTCTCGCTGAGCTCGGCGACCTGCTCGGGCCTGGCCTCGACGGCGATTTCCTGGATGCTGTAGACGCGGCGCTCACGGAACAGCGCGGGCTTGTCGTCGTAGTACTTGCGGATCTCTTCCGGCGTGGGTTTGACCGCACGTTCGCCGACCCTTTCCAGGTAGGCCCGGGCCAGGACCTCGCGCCGCGCGGCCTCGAGCTGCTGCACCACGGCCGGCTGCGAGTCGAGCTTCAATTCGTCGACCTTCTGCAGCGCGAGCTGCTGGTCGATCAGCCGCTCCAGGATCTGGCGGCTGGCGGCTTCGGTTTGCTCGGGGCGCAGGCCGCGTTGCTGTTGCAGCACGAAGTTGATCTGCGGGACCGTGATCTCGTCCTTGTTGACCTTGGCGGCGATCGCGTTGGCCGGCTTGTCCTTCTTGTCGCCGCAGCCTCCCGCGAGCACCGCCGCGGTGGCCAGCGCCAGCAAGGGCAGCCAGCGTCGAATGGCGGGCGTTGAGTCGAGCAAGGTCAGGTTCATGGGGCAGTCCTCGTGGGTTCTTGTTGGGGCAAGCCGGCCGCGCTCAGCGGGGCCCTCGCTTCAGCACTTGATGCCCACGTGCAGGGCGACGATGCCACCGGCGAGGTTGTGGATATCGACGTGGCCGAAGCCCGCGCTCTTCATCATGGCGCGCAGCGCGGCCTGGTCGGGATGCATGCGGATGCTCTCGGCCAGGTAGCGGTAGCTGTCGGCGTCCTTGGCGATGAGCTTGCCGAGCAGCGGCATCAGGGTGAAGGAGTACCAGTCGTAAGGCTTTTGCAGCAACGGCGCCGGGCGAGAGAACTCCAGCACCAGCAGCCGCCCGCCGGGCTTGAGCACGCGGCACATCTCGGCCAGCGCGGCCTCCTTGTGCGTCATGTTGCGCAGGCCGAAGGCCACGCTGGCCAAGTCGAAAGCCGCGTCGGCGAAAGGCAGGTGTTCGGCGTCGCAGGCCGCCGTGGGCAGCGCCAGACCGTCGTCGAGCAGGCGGTCACGGCCGACGCGCAGCATGGCTTCGTTGATGTCGGTGAGCACCACGCGCCCCGTGGGGCCGGCGCGGCGGGCGAAGGCACGCGCCAGGTCGCCGGTGCCACCGGCGATGTCCAGCACCTGCATGCCCGGCCGCACCGCAGCCACGGCCACGGCATAGGCCTTCCAGGCCCGGTGCATGCCCATCGAGAGCACATCGTTCATCACGTCGTAGCGCGAGGCCACCGAGTCGAACACGCCACGCACGTGGCGGGCCTTGTCGGTCTCGTCGACGTTCTGATAGCCGAAGTGCGTCTGGGCCATGGCCTTGCCCTTCAGTGGGTGCTGCAGGAACCGCCCGCCGCCGTGGTCCCCGCCATCGGCGCGTCACGGTCCATGCCGGCTTCGGCCAGCCGCTTCTCGTAATGCGCCCAGAGTTCAGCCTGGTCGCGACCCAGGTGGTAAAGGTAGCCCCAGGCGAAGATGCCGCTCTCGTGGCCATCGGAAAACACCGGCTGGACGGCGTAGTGGCCCACCGCCGTGAGATCGACGATGGTCACCTCGCGCTTGCCCGTCTGCAGGGTTTCCTGCCCCGGGCCGTGGCCCTGGACTTCGGCCGACGGCGAAAACACGCGCATGAGCTCGAAAGGGATGCGGAAGCTGGCACCGTCGTCGAATGCGATCTCCAGCACGCGCGAGGCCTGGTGGACGGTCAGCGCCGTGGGCAGGGGGGCATCAGGGGTTGGGCCAGTCATCTGCGTCTCGGTACGGGGTGGCGAAGCGGGCGGCCAGTGTATCCCCCGCGTCGGCCACCGCAGGCCCGCAGGGTCACACCAGCACCCTCTCGATGCCCCCGGCGTTGGCACTCGCCACGTACTCGGGCAGCCAGGCCTCGCCCAGCAGCTTGCGCGCCATCTCGACGACGATGTAGTCGGCTTCGAGCAACCCGGTTTGCAGGTCGTCCTCGTAGCGCTTGAGGCCCTGCAGGCAGCTCGGACAACTGGTGAGGATCTTGACGTTGGCCTGCGGGCGCGACCCTGGTGCGGCCGAGTCGGCGAGCAGCTTGCGCAGGGCGGTCTCGTCCTGGCGCAGCTCCTGCTCCTTGCGGAAGCGCACCTGCGTGCTGACGTCGGGCCGCGTCACGCCCAACGTGCCGCTCTCGCCGCAGCAGCGCTCGCTCTTGAGCACATGGGGGCCGAGCAGCGCCTTCACGGTCTTCATGGGCTCCTGCAGCTTCATCGGGCTGTGGCAGGGGTCGTGGTAGAGGTAGGCGGCCGAATCACCCCCCGCGGCCTCGAGCGTGATGCCCTTGTCGAGCAGGTACTCATGGATGTCCACGATGCGGCAGCCCGGGAAGATGTCTTCGAACTTGTAGTCCAGCAGCTGGTCGTAGCAGGTGCCGCAGCTCACCACCACGGTCTTGATGTCCAGGTAGTTCAGCGTGTTGGCCACGCGATGGAAGAGCACGCGGTTGTCGGTGATGATCTTCTCGGCACGGTCGAACTGCCCGGCGCCGCGCTGCGGGTAGCCGCAGCACAGGTAGCCCGGCGGCAGCACGGTCTGCACGCCCGCGTGCCAGAGCATCGCCTGCGTGGCCAGGCCGACCTGGCTGAACAGGCGTTCGCTGCCGCAGCCCGGAAAATAGAACACCGCCTCGGACTCGGACGTGGTGGCCCGGGGGTCGCGGATGATGGGGACGTAGTCCCTGTCCTCGATGTCCAGGAGCGCGCGCGCCGTCTTCTTCGGCAGGCCGCCAGGCATCTTCTTGTTGATGAAGTGGATGACCTGTTCCTTCAGCGGCGCGGGCCCCAGCGTGGCCGGCGGCGCGGCGGTCTGCTTTCGGGCGGCGAGCTTGAGCAGCCCATGCATGAAGCGCTGCGCCTTGAAGCCCAGGCCCACCATCGCCGTGCGCATGAACTTGATGGTCTGCGGGTGGGTCGTGTTGAGGAAGAACATCGCCACGGCCTTGCCCGGACGGAAGCTCTGCTGCCCCATCTTGCGCAGCAAGTTGCGCATGGCCATGGTGACGTCGCCGAAGTCGATATTCACCGGGCAGGGCGATTCGCACTTGTGGCACACGGTGCAGTGCTCGGCCACGTCTTCGAAGTCGGTCCAGTGGCGCACGCTGATGCCGCGGCGTGTCTGCTCCTCGTAGAGGAAGGCCTCGATGAGCAGCGAGGTCGCCAGAATTTTGTTGCGCGGGCTGTACAGCAAGTTGGCGCGCGGCACGTGGGTGCTGCATACCGGCTTGCACTTGCCGCAGCGCAGGCAGTCCTTGATGCTGTCGGCGATGGCACCGATGTCGCTCTGCTGCATGATCAGCGACTCATGCCCCATCAGGCCAAAGCTGGGCGTGTAGGCGGCGCTCAGGTCGGGCGCCCGCGAACCCGCGGTGGCGGTGCGCAGCAGCTTGCCTTTATTGAAGCGGCCCTCGGGGTCGATGCGGGCCTTGTAGTCGGCGAAAGGCTGCAGCTCGGCATCGGTCATGAACTCGAGCTTGGTGATGCCGATGCCATGCTCGCCGCTGATCACGCCGCCCAACTGGCGCGCCAGCGCCATGATGCGCGCCACGGCCTCGTGGGCCGTGCGCAGCATCGCGTAGTTGTCGCTGTTGACGGGGATGTTGGTGTGCACATTGCCGTCACCGGCGTGCATGTGCAGCGCCACCCACACCCGGCCGCGCAGCACCTCCTGGTGGATGCGGCGGCACTCGTCGAGCACCGGCGCGCACACGCCCGCGGCGAACAAGGCCTGCAGCGGCCCGCGGATCTGGGTCTTCCACGATGCGCGCCAGCGCCCGTCCTGCAGCAGGGCAAAGCAGGTCTCGCCGGCGCCACTCTCACCTTGCGGCTGCACCGCGTCGAGCTGGTCCAGCCAATGCTGCCACTGGGCCCGCACCTCGGCCAACACGGCCAGGGCCTGCTGAACGCGGTCTTCGAGCCATTCGGCGCTCGGCGTCTCGCCGGCGTCTTCCCCCTTGCCCAGCGGCAACGGGTCGCGGCTGAAGAAGGCCTGCAGGGCGTCGACCAACTCGAGCTTGTTGCGCAGCGAGAGCTCGACGTTGATGCGCTCAATGCCCTCGGTGTACTCGCCCATGCGCGGCAGCGGAATCACCACGTCTTCGTTGACCTTGAAGGCATTCGTGTGCCGCGCGATGGCCGCAGTGCGTTTGCGGTCGGCCCAGAACTTCTTGCGCGCTTCGGCGCTCACGGCGACGAAGCCTTCGCCGGCGCGAGAGTTGGCGATGCGCACCACCTCGCTGGCGGCGCGCGCCACCGCCGCCTCGTCGTCACCGACGATGTCGCCCAGCAGCAGCATCTTGGGCAGGCCCGAGCCCGAGGCCAGGGCCAGCGCGCGCTTGCTCTTGGTGGCGTAGCCGACGGCCTTGAGGTAGCGGTCGTCCAGGTGCTCCAGGCCGGCCAACAGAACGCCCTGCTCCTTCAGCCCGAAGAGGTAGTCCTTGATCTCCACGATGCTGGGCACCGCATCCCTGGCGTTGCCGAAGAACTCCAGGCACACCGTGCGGGTGTGCCTGGGCATGCGGTGCAACACCCAGCGCGCGCTGGTGATCAGGCCGTCGCAGCCTTCCTTCTGGATGCCGGGCAGGCCGGCGAGGAACTTGTCGGTGACGTCCTTGCCCAGGCCTTGCTTGCGGAAGACGCGGCCGGGGATGTCCAGCCGTTCGGTGCGCTCGAGCTTGTGGCCGCTGGCGTCGAAGTATTTCAGCTCGAAGCTGGCGACCTCCACGTCGTGGATCTTGCCCAGGTTGTGGTTCAGCCGCGTCACCTCCAGCCATTTGGCCTCGGGCGTGACCATGCGCCAGCTCGCGAGGTTGTCCAGCGCCGTACCCCACAACACGGCCTTCTTGCCGCCCGCGTTCATCGCGACGTTGCCGCCCACGCAGCTGGCCTCGGCCGAGGTCGGGTCGACCGCAAACACGTACCCGGCGCGCTCGGCCGCGTCGGTGACACGCTGGGTCACCACGCCGGCTTCGCTGAACAAGGTGGCCACCGGCTCTGCGACGCCGGGCAGGCTGATGAGTTCCACCTCGCCCAGGGCTTCGAGCTTCTCGGTGTTGACGACGGCACTCTTCCAGGTGAGCGGCACCGCGCCCCCGTGGTAGCCGGTGCCGCCCCCGCGCGGGATGATGGTCAACCCGAGTTCGATGCAGCCCCTGACCAGCGCCGCCATTTCGGCCTCGCTGTCCGGGGTGAGCACGATGAAGGGGACCTCCACGCGCCAGTCGGTGGCATCGGTGACATGCGAGACGCGCGACAGGCCGTCGAACTTGAGGTTGTCGGCCGCGGTGTGGCGGCCCAGCACCCGACGCGCCACCTTGCGCAGGTCCCACACGGTGCGGAACTGCCCGGCAAAAGCCTCCACGGCAGCGCGCGCGGCGGCCAGCAACTCACCCACCAGCGCGTCGCGTCGCGCATCGTCGGCCGGGTTGCGGCGCTTGCTCACCTCACCCAGCCGGTGGTGCAGGGCATCGATCAGCATCTGCCGGCGCTTGGGGTTCTCGAGCAGATCGTCTTCGAGGTACGGGTTGCGCTGGACGACCCAGATGTCACCCAGCACTTCGTAGAGCATGCGTGCCGAGCGGCCCGTTCGCCGTTCCTGGCGCAGCAGGCTGAGGATCTCCCAGCCACGCTCGCCGAGCAGCCGCAATACGATCTCGCGGTCGGAGAACGAGGTGTAGTTGTATGGGATCTCGCGCAGGCGCACGGCGCCTGTGTCGATGTCGCCGGCCAAAGCAGCTCTGACGAGGGGATGCGGCGCATTCATAGGGTTAGTTCGGATGCTAACCCAGGGGCCTTTCTTGATACGGCTCAAAGACTGTCATGCCGGGCAGGCCATCCAAGCGCCCACGCACCTGGGACATGCACCAAGGTGGCCCAAATGTCACAAATGACGGCAATAATCGTCGGCGTTGCATCAACACCCCTGTTGCAGGAGAACACATGAAGCTCAAGTCCTTCGCGCCCACCATGCTGGCCCTGGCCACCATGGCCGCCCTGCCCGCCTACGCCCAGACCGAGATCCAGTGGTGGCACTCGATGGGCGGCGCACTCGGCGAGGCCCTCAACGGGCTGGCCAACGACTTCAACGCCAGCCAGAAGGACTACAAGGTGGTCCCCACCTTCAAGGGTTCGTACCCGGAATCGATGACCGCGGCCATTGCCTCGTTCCGTGCCGGCAGCGCGCCGCACCTGCTGCAGGTCTTCGAAGTCGGCACCGCCACGATGATGGCCGCCAAGGGCGCGATCGTCCCGGTGGCCACCGTGATGGCCAACGCCAAGGAGCCCTTTGACGCCAAGGCCTATCTGCCCACGGTGACCGGCTACTACACCGACTTGAAGGGCAACATGCTGTCCTTCCCCTTCAACAGCTCGACGGTGATGTTCTACATCAACAAGGATCTGTTCAAGAAGGCCGGGCTGGCGCCGGTGGCGCCCAAGACCTGGAAGGAAGTCATGGCCGCGGCCGAGAAGCTCAAGGCTGCCGGCCAGCAGTGCGTGTACACGACGAGCTGGCCGTCGTGGATGCACATCGAGAATTTCAGCGCCTGGCACAACGTACCCATGGGCACGCTGCAAAACGGCATGGGCGGCCTGGGAACGGTGTTCAACTTCAACTCGCCGCTGCACGTGCGCCACATCGCCATGCTGGGCGACATGTCCAAGAAGGGCCTGTTCACCTACGCCGGGCGCACCAACCAGGGCGACGCCAAGTTCTCCAGCGGCGAATGCGCCATGTTCAGCGGCAGCGCCGGCGCGCAGGCGGGCATCAAGAAGGCGGCCAAGTTCGAGTGGTCGATCAACTTCATCCCCTACCACGACGACGTGGCCGGGGCGCCGCAGAACTCCATCATCGGCGGCGCGTCGGTGTGGGTCATGGGCGGCAAGAAGCCCGACGAATACAAGGGCGTGGCCAAGTTCATGGCCTTCCTGTCCAAGCCGGCCGTCCAGATGCAGTGGCATACCACCACCGGCTATGTGCCCATCACGCAGGCAGCGTATGAAGTGACACGTGCCTCGGGCTACTACGACAAGAACCCGGGTGCCGACATGCCCGTCAAGCAGCTCACCAACAAGCCGCCCACCGCCAACTCCAAGGGCCTGCGCTTCGGCAACTTCGTGCAGGGGCGCACGGTGATCGAGGAAGAACTCGAAAACGTATTCGCCGGCAAGAAGGATGCGAAGACCGCGCTGGACGACGCGGTGCGGCGCGGCAACGAGATCCTTCGCCAGTTCGAAGCCGCCAACAAGTAAGACCTTGGCTCAAGTACCCGAAGACAGGCGGGTCGTTTTCCGATCTGCGTGGCTGCCGTATGTGCTGGTGGCCCCGCAGCTCGCGATCACCATCGTCTTCTTCTTCTGGCCGGCGGCGCAGGCGGTCTGGTATTCATTCCAGTTGCAGGACGCCTTCGGCCTGAAGACGCAGTTCGTCGGGCTGCAGAATTTCACCCACCTGTTCAACGACAGCACCTACCTCGCCTCGTTCAAGACCACGGCGGTATTCAGCGGCTTGGTGGCCTTCTTCGGACTGGCCATCTCATTGCTGTTGGCGACCATGGCCGACCGCGTGGTGCGCGGCGCGATGGCCTACAAGACCCTGCTCATCTGGCCCTACGCGGTGGCCCCGGCGGTGGCCGGCGTGCTGTGGGCTTTCCTGTTCGCGCCCTCGATCGGCATCATCACGTATGTGCTCAAGGGCATGGGCGTGGACTGGAACTGGATCCTCAAGGGTGACCAGGCGATGCTGCTGGTGGTCATTGCCTCGGTGTGGAAGCAGATCTCCTACAACTTCCTGTTCTTCCTCGCCGGGCTGCAATCCATACCGAAATCGCTGATCGAGGCCGCCTCCATCGACGGCGCGAGCCCGTTTCGCCGCTTCTGGACCATCGTCTTCCCGCTGCTTTCGCCGACCACCTTTTTCCTGCTGGTGGTGAATATGGTCTACGCCTTCTTCGACACCTTCGGCGTCATCGATGCCACCACGCAGGGCGGGCCGGCGCAGTCGACACAAATCCTTGTCTACAAGGTCTACCACGACGGCGTGAAGGCCGCCGACCTGGGCAGTTCCTCGGCACAGTCGGTGATCCTGATGATCATCGTCATCGCCCTGACCGTGGTGCAGTTCCGCTACATCGAGCGCAAGGTCAACTACTGATGGTCGAGAACCGCCCCTGGCTGACCGCATTCGCGCATGGCGTGCTGATCCTGGGTGTCATCGCGGTGGCGTTCCCGCTGTACGTGACCTTCGTGGCATCGACCTTGACGCTAGAGCAGATCATGCAAGTGCCGATGCGGCTCCTGCCCGGCGATCAGTTCCTAGAGAACTATGCACAGGTGCTCGGCGGCGGGAGCCACACCGGGTCGAAAGCGGCGGTGTCGTCGATGCTCGTCAACAGCCTCGTCATGGCGCTGGCCATCCCGGTGGGCAAGACCGCGATCTCGATCCTCTCCTCGTTCGCCATCGTCTATTTCCGCTTTCCGCTGCGCATGTTCTTCTTCTGGATGATCTTCGTCACGCTGATGCTGCCCGTGGAGGTGCGCATCATCCCGACCTTCCAGGTGATCGCCGACCTGGGCATGCTCAACACCTATGCCGGGCTGACGATTCCGCTGATCGCCTCGGCCACGGCCACGTTTCTCTTTCGCCAGTTCTTCATGACCGTGCCGGGCGAACTGGTGGAGGCTGCGCGCATGGACGGCGCCGGCCCGATGCGGTTTTTCTGGGACGTGCTGCTGCCCCTGTCCAAGACCACCATCGCCGCGCTGTTCGTGATCCAGTTCATCTACGGCTGGAACCAGTATCTCTGGCCGCTGCTCATCACCACCGACGAGTCCATGTACACCACCGTCATCGGCATCAAGCGCATGATCGTCGGCAGCGACTCGGCCAACGAGTGGAACCTGATCATGGCCACCGCCATCCTGGCCATGCTGCCGCCGGCCCTGGTGGTGCTGCTGATGCAGAAGTGGTTCGTCAAGGGCCTGGTCGACACCGAGAAATAGAGCGAACAAGAACATGGGTGCCATTTCATTTCGCAACGTCGACAAGGTCTACGGCCGCGGGGCCAAGGCCAACAAGGTCGTCCACGGCGTGAGTGCCGAAATCGCCGACGGGGAGTTCATCGTCATCGTGGGTCCCAGCGGCTGCGGCAAGAGCACGCTGCTGCGCATGGTGGCCGGGCTGGAAGAGATCACGGTCGGTGAAATCGCCATCGGCGGGCGCGTCGTGAACAAGCTCGAACCGGCCGAGCGCGATATCGCCATGGTCTTCCAGAACTACGCCCTGTACCCGCACATGAGCGTGTACGACAACATGGCCTACGGCCTGAAGATCGCCAGGGTGCCCAAGGCCGAGATCGAGACCCGGGTTCAGAAGGCGGCCAAGATCCTCGAGCTCACGCAATTCCTGAGCCGCACGCCGCGCCAGCTCTCCGGGGGCCAGCGCCAGCGCGTGGCCATGGGGCGCGCCATCGTGCGCCAGCCGCAGGTGTTCCTGTTCGACGAACCGCTGTCCAACCTGGACGCCAAGCTGCGCGCGGCCACCCGGCTGGAAATCCTGAAATTGCACCGCGAGCTCGGCGTGACCTCGCTGTTCGTCACGCACGACCAGGTCGAGGCCATGACGCTGGCACAGCGCATGATCGTGATGAATGCCGGCCGCATCGAGCAGATCGGCACACCCGAAGAGGTGTACGGCAGGCCCGCCACCACGTTCGTCGCCAGCTTCATCGGCTCGCCGCCGATGAACCTGATGGAGGGCGAGGCCGACGGCTCGCGATTCACCCTGGGTGGCGCGGGTTCGTCCGCGCCCTTGACCCTGGCCTTGCCTGCAGGCGCCCCGCGCGCAGGCAAGTTCAAGCTGGGCGTGCGTCCGGAGCACGTCGAGTTGGCGACGGCCAGCGGCTGGCCCATGAAGGTCGAGATGATCGAGATGCTGGGCGCTGAAAGGCTGATCCACGGCTACCTGGGCGGATCGTCCTTCACGCTACGCCTGGACGCCACGCTGCAGCCGCCGCGCCCGGGTGACACCGTGGGCCTGAGCATCGCACCGGAGCATCTGCACTGGTTCGACGCGACCACCGGCCAACGCGTCTAGCACTTGACAGCCCCCACGCTTGTCGCTGCGCGCCTGCGCTGCCCCCCGAGGGGGCTCAGTCCGGCTTGGGGCGGCCCGGCGCCGGACTGGCCATGACCGACTGGCCGCTGCCCCTGTGGATCGCCCACCGTGGCGCGGGCAAGCTGGCCCCCGAGAACACGCTGGCGGCATTTCGCGTCGGCGCCTCGCACGGCTACCGGGCCTTCGAGTGCGACGTCAAGCTCAGCGCCGACGGCGTGCCCTTCCTGCTGCACGACGCGACCCTGGACCGCACCACGCCCGAGCGCGGCGTGGCAGCCGAGCGACCCTGGAGCGAACTCTCGCGCATCGACGCCGGCGGCTGGCATTCGCGCGCTTTCGCCGGCGAGCCCTTGCCGAGCCTGGACGCTGTAGCGCGCTACGTGCAGCGCAACGGCTTCGCCCTCAACCTCGAGATCAAGCCCACGCCGGGCCAGGAGCAGCACACCGGCACAGTGGTCGGCCAAGCCTGTGCGCAGCTGTGGCAAGGCAGCGAGGCGCCGCTGCTATTCAGCTCGTTCCGCCCCGAGGCGCTTGCCGGCGCGCGTGAGGCCGCGCCGCTCGTCCCACGGGCGCTGCTCGTGGATACGCCGTGGCCGGGTTGGTTCGAGATGGCGCAGTCGCTGGGCTGCGTGGCCGTCGTCACCCACTACAGCCTCATGGACGCCTCGCTCATTGGACGGCTGCAGGGCGCCGGGCTGCGCGCCCTGTGCTACACGGTGAACGACCCCGCCGAAGCGCGGCGGCTCGTGGGGCTGGGCATCGACGGCCTCATCACCGACGCCGTGGACCGCTTCTCACCAGACCGCACCGGCGTCTTCGACTGAAGCTCAGCCCACGCCACGGAGGGCATCGGCCTTCGTGCCGTCCAGCTCGGCGCAGGCCGACCTGGAGCCGTGGCACTCAGTCAGCCGGCCGCACATCGGCCTCCACGCCCAACCACTCCGACTCGCGTTCGGCCTCGGGCAGTGATTTGAGCTCGCGGATCAAGGGCAGGCGCCAGGCCACGATGACCAACAGCACCGACACGCCGCCGGCAAAGGCCAGCGAAGCGCGCAAGCCCACATGCTCGCCCAGCCAACCGCCCAGCAGCGCCCCGGGGGCGGCGGCCAGCAGCGTCAGCCAGCGCATGGTGGCCGTCATGCGACCGAGCAGCGGCTCGGGCGTGACGGCCTGGCGCAGCGCCAGGAAATTGATGAAGATGAATACCGCGCCGGCGCTGAAGGTCATCAGCATGAGCGCGAAGGCGGCCACACCCCAGGCATTGGCCGGCGCCGCCGCCAGCAACAGCCAGCCGCCGCCGCAGATGGCGTAGCCCACCACCAGGCAGGGCCCGGGTCCGATGCGGTGGCTGAGGCGGCGGCCGAACACGCTGCCGGTGATGGTGCCCAGGCCCACGCCCATGTAGCACAGGCCCACCGCCTGCTCCGACAGGCCCAGGGTGCGCGTGGCGAAGAGGATCTGCACCGTCATCGCCGCGTAGTGGCACATCTGCCAGACACCCATCAGCACCGCCAGCGTCACCAGCAGGCGCTGCCCGGCGACGAAGCGCAGGCCGGCCCTGAGGTCGCGCCAGAAGTGGGCGTCGGGCCGGTTCTCGCGCCGCTCCTGGATGCCGATGCCGCGCAGGATCAGCGCCGAACCCAGCAGCAGCACGGCGTTGACCAGCAGGGCCAGCGGCGCGCCAAAGAGCTTGATCAGCGCCCCCGCCAGGCCTGGCCCGGCGACTTCGGCGCCCGAGGTCGCCAGGGCATTCTTCGCGTGCGCCTCGACCAGGCGCTCACGCGCCACCACCTGCGTCAGCACGATCTGCGCCGCGGTGCCCGCCACGGTGTGCACCGCGCCCATCAGGAAGCCGATGGTGTACAGCCACCCCATCGAGAGCCAACCCAGCCACCAGGCCAGCGGCACGCTGGCCGCGGCCAGCGCGATGGCCGACTCGCCCACCACGTACACCGGCAGCTTGCGCACGCGGTCCAGCCAGACGCCCGAGGGCAGCGAGAAGAGCAGGAAGGGCGAGAGCTCGATGGCGGTGAGCAGCCCCATCTGCGTGGGCGTGGCCTGCAGGAGCACCGCCGCGGTGAGCGGCAGCGCCAGCATCATGACCTGGTTGCCGAACGAGCTGGTGAGGATCGAACTCCACAGGCGCAGGTAGGCCGGGTCGCGCAGCAGGTCGCCGGCAGGCAGCTTGGGCAGGCTCAACGGTAAGACGCCCCCTCAAGCGAACGCCGCGGAACCGGCTTCGCCGGGCCGCTGGCGTTGCCCCCTTGAGGGGGAGCGCCGAAGGCGCTTCGGGGGTGGGTCATGACCGGTAGTCCGCGTTGATGCTGACGTAGTCGTGCGAGAGGTCGCAGGTCCACACCGTGGTCTGGGCCCCGACACCGGCCACGCGATGCAGGTGCACACGCACGGTGATCTCGCTTTGCTTCATCACCCGCTGGCCGTCTTCCTCGCGGTACTCGGGGTGGCGGCCGCCTTCGCGCACCACGTGAACGTCATCGAGGAAGAGATCGATCAGGTTCTGGTCGAGATCATTGATGCCCGCGTAGCCCACCGCCGCCAGGATGCGCCCGAGGTTGGGGTCGCTCGCGAAGAAGGCCGTCTTCACCAGCGGCGAGTGCGCGATGGCGTAGGCCGCGAGCTTGCACTCGGCCTCATCGCGCCCGCCCTGCACCTGCACGGTGATGAATTTGGTGGCGCCTTCACCGTCGCGCACGATGGCCTGTGCGAGCTGCTCCGCCACCGCCACCACGGCATCGCGCAAGGCGCGGCCGGCCACCGAGTCGAGCGCCGTGATAGCCGCGTGGCCGGCGCGCTGCGTGGCCATCAGCACGAAGGAGTCGTTGGTCGAGGTGTCGCCGTCGATCGTGATGCGGTTGAAGCTCAGGTCGGCGGCTTCCTCGATCAGCGGCTGCAGCAGCGCCGGCGCGATCACGGCATCGGTGGCCATGAAGCCCAGCATGGTGGCCAGATTCGGGCGGATCATGCCCGCGCCCTTGCTGATGCCGGTGACGGTGACCGTGTGGCCGTCGATTTCAAACTGACGCGACGCCGCCTTGGGCAGCGTGTCGGTGGTCATGATGCCTTGCGCGGCTTCGAGCCAGGCCGCGCCATCGGCGGGCCGCAACGCCGCCAGCGCGGCGGGCAGGGCCGCTTCGATACGCTCCACGGGCAGCGTTTCCATGATCACGCCGGTGGAGAAAGGCAGCACCTGCGCGGGCGCAACGCCGGGCGCTATACCCAATTGCACCGCCAGCGCGGCACAGGTTCGCCGGGCACGGATCAATCCATCCGCGCCAGTGCCGGCGTTGGCGTTGCCGGTGTTGATGACCAGCGCGCGGATGCCCTCGCCCGGCACCACACCCGCCAGATGCTCGCGGCAAACCTGCACCGGTGCGGCGCAGAAGCGGTTCTGGGTGAATACGCCGGCGACCGCGGCACCTTCGTCGAGGGCGAAGACGACCAGGTCGCGCCGCTGGGCCTTGCGCACGCCGGCCATCGTGCTGCCGATGCGCAGGCCAGGCACGGGATGAAGCTCGGTCGGTGCCGGGGCACTCAAGTTCACAGGCATCGCAGCAGCGCTCTCGAAGGGGTGGAGCGCAATTGTAGGGAGCGAAGACAGGCGCGGACACAGGCGCGGACGGATGCGGCACGCCGGCACAGGCGGTGCACTGCCACTCAGGACATTCCCTAGTCGAGCCTTGGGGTCGCCGTCGCGCGCAACGGCAAGCCATGGCAGTTCTGCCTGCGCTGGCGGGGGTGGATCCGCGCTGCCGAGGGAAGCGGCAGCGCGCAGTGCGGCAGACCCCTCATCCACGGGGGTGGCCGATGCGCGATGCCCGCCCCTCACCTATCGTCCGCCCACGGCCAACCGGTCTACTCGGGTACTGCGAACCGAACAAGGAACCACACCAATGAAACGCACGAATCTTGCGGCGCTGTTCGCCGCCGTCGTCACCGCCGCGGCCTTGCCGACCACTGCCTCCGCCGGCATCGTCTGGACTGAAACCGGCCCCACCGGGGCGGGGGATTTGCTGGCCACTGCGCAGACGATCTACGACAGCTCGTTCAACACCCTCGACGAGATCCGCGGCAGTTTGACGACGACGGCGCTGCCGAACGGGCCCATCTACCAGGTGGACCTCTACAAGTTCCGCATCTACGACTTCGCCAACTTCTCGGCAAGGACCGTGTCCTCGGAGCTGGCAGACGACACCGCGCTGTACCTGTTCAACGACACCGGCTTTGGCGTCTACATGAACGACGACAACGCGGGGGACTTTCTGTCGACGCTACCCGCCGGTGATCTTGCCTCGCCCTTGAGCAACGGCATCTACTACCTGGCCGTCGCGCTAGGCGGCTATCTCGCCAACGACGCTTTGAGCAATTCGCTGTTCCAGGCCGGCAATTTCAGCGATGTGCTGGGTGGATCAGGCTTCGGCCCGCTGAACAGCTGGACGCCGGGCTTCACGTCTTACACCGAACCGTCATTCGCCTATGACATCCTGCTGACCGGCGCCACCAACGTGCCCGAGCCCGCCAGCATCGCGTTGGTGTTGGCCGGCGGCATCGGTGCCTGGCTGTCGCGCCGCAGGTCGCCCAAGGTCGAGACCTTGTGCGCCACCGCGGCTTGATGCGATCCACCCTGAATCAGGAGGAAAACCAATGATCCAACACAAGCTTGCCAAGAACGCATTGCTGCTGGGCGCCTTGCTCGCAGCCTACGGCGCCTCGATCGCGCAGACCGCCGTTTCCTATAGCGCCTCTGCGCTGGCCCTGCCGGCTCCGGTCACGGGCACTCAGCCGTCCAAGCTGCAGCAGCAAACCGGCCAGGTCCAGGTGGCGGTGCGCTTGGCCGATGCGCCGCTGGCAATCGCCGTCGGCGCCAACGCCAAGCGACTCGGCTCGACGATGACGCTGGCGCAACGCCAGGCCTATATGGCTTCCATCAAGAGCAAGCAGGATGCGCTGATGGCGCAGATCCGCGCGCTCGGCGGCACCGAGCTGGCGCGCGTGGGCAAGGCCTACAACGCGCTGGTGATCTCGGCAGACGCCTCCAAGCTGGCGCAGATCGCCAAGCTGCCCGGCGTCACCGCGCTGCGGCCGGTCATCGACCACCAGATCTCGCTCACGACCACCGTGCCTTATATCGGCGCGAAGGCACTGCAGGACCTCGGCCTGACGGGCGCCGGCGTGAAGATCGCCGTGCTCGATTCGGGCATCGATTACACCCACAAATACCTCGGCGGCTCCGGGCTCGTGGCCGACTTCACTGTGGCCGCCGCCGCCGCCGCGGGGGCACCGCCGGCCGGGCTGTTCCCCACCGCCAAGGTCATCGGTGGCTATGACTTCGTCGGTGAGAACTGGCCGAATACGCCGCTTGCACCCGACGCCAATCCGATCGACGCCGGCATCGCTTCGAGCCACGGCACGCATGTCGCCGACATCGCCGCCGGCGCCAGCCTGGACGGCACCCACAAGGGTGTCGCGCCGGGGGCGCAGCTCTATGCCGTCAAGGTCTGCAGCAGCGTGTCCACGAGCTGCAGCGGCGTGGCCATCCTGCAGGGCCTGGACTGGGTGATGGACCCGCGCGGCGACCTCAGCTTCATCGGCGCCGCTGATGTGGTGAACCTCTCGCTCGGCGCCAACTACGGCCAGCGCGAGAACCCGTCGACCGAGGCCGTCTCCAACGTCGTGCGCTTCGGCATCGTCACTGCCGTCGCCGCGGGCAACGCCGGCGACCGGCCGTATATCGTCAGCTCGCCGTCGAATGCCGCAGAAGCCATCAGCGTGGCGCAGACCGCGATGCCCACGGCCGGCGCCATCCCGCTGGTGGTGAATTCGCCCCCCAGCATCGCCGGCGTCTACAGCAATACCGCCACGGTGGACTGGGCGCCCATCGTCAGCGGTTTCACCGGCAATGTGCGCCGCGCCGGGGCCACCGGGTCGCTGGCCTCCCTGGCCTGCACGCCCGCGGACACGATCGACTTCACGGGCACCGTGGCCCTCATCGACCGCGGCACCTGCAGCATCAGCGTGAAGGTCGCCAATGCCGCGGCCAAGGGCGCCATGGGCGTGCTCATCTCGCTGGTTGCCGCCGGTGACGCCATCACCTTCAGCTACGGCGGCGGCGCGCCGCTGGTCGAGACGCTGGTGATCACGCAAGCCACCGGCACCACGCTCAAGGGCGCGTTGGCCAGCGGCGACGTCTCGGTGACGGTGAGTCTGGCCAACAGCATCTCGCTGGCCGGCAGCATGGCATCGACCTCGGCGCGCGGCCCGAACTACAACTTCAGCACGATCAAGCCCGAAATCGGTGCGCCAGGTGCCTCGGTATCTGCGGTCAACGGCACCGGTACCGGCGCGGGCGGCTTCGGCGGCACTTCCGGCGCCACGCCGATGATCGCCGGCTCGGCCGCGCTGCTGCTGCAGAAATTCCCGAACGCGACGCCGCCAGAGATCAAGTCTCGGCTGATGAATGCGGCCAACCAGGCCGTGTACACCAACCCGGCCACCCTGCCGGGCGAGTTGGCACCCATCTCGCGCATCGGCGGCGGCGAAGTCCGCGTCGACAAGGCGGCCAGCGTCACCACCGGCATCTGGGACGCGACCAACCCGTACAACGTTGGCCTGTCGTTCGGCACGCTGCGCGCCATCGGCCTGACGACGATGAGCAAGAAGGTCGCAGTGCGCAACTACAGCGCCACGCCACGCACCTACACCATCACGCCTTCGTTCCGCTACGCCAACGACGCCGCCAGCGGCGCCGTGCAGCTGACGGCGCCGGCCACGATCACGGTGCCGGCCAACGGCAGCTCGGCCTTCGTGCTGACCATGAAGCTCGATGCGGCCAAGCTGCCGGCATGGAACCTGGGCGCGGCCTCCACCCAGGGAACCGGCTCCCGGCTGCAGGGCGTGGAATTCGACGGCTATGTCACGGTGGCCGACGGCACCGACGGCGCCAGCGTGCCGTGGCACATCCTGCCGCACAAGGCGCACAACGTTGTCACCAGCACATCGGTGTCGATCACCGCGGGTGGGCAGCTCAACGTCTCGAATACGGGTGGCGCGGTGGACGGCTTGACCGATGTCTTCGCCCTCACGGGTACAAGCCCGAAAAGTGCGACCGTGCTGCCCCCCTATGGCGGTGGCCAGGTGCTGATCGACATGAAGGCCGCCGGCGTGCGGCAGGTCGACCTAGGCAGTGGCACCTTGGGTGTGCAGTTTGCCGTCGCCACCTTTGGCGAACGGGCCCATCCGGCTTACCCGGCCGAGTACGACATCTACATCGATTCCAACAACGATGGCAACTGGGACTATGTCATCTACAACGCCGAAAGCGGCGGCTTCGGCGTCTCGGGTCAGACGGTGGTGTACGTCTACAACTTCAGCACCGGAATATCGGTCGGCAGGTACTATGCGGCGGCCGACCTCAACTCGTCGAACATGATCTACACGGTGCTGGGTTCGGACATCGGCATCGCCAGCTCGGCGCAGAAGTTCAGCTTCGCGGTGTACTCGTTCGACAACTACTTCACCGGTGATCTGACCGACTCGATCGGCCTGATGACGCACACGCTGGGCACACCGAAGTACAGCCTGAATGCCGGCTCCTTCATCACGCCCATCAACGGCGGTGGTGCGCTGACGGCGAGCTCGGTCGCGGGCGGCGCAGCGGCCTCACCGTCGCAGAGCGGCTTCCTGCTGATGCACACCAACGCCAGGACCAACCGCGAATCGGATCTCGTGACCGTGACGCCGTAACGACGGCGAAGTGCACCGGGTTCGCGCTTCACCGCGCGGGCCCCCGAAGGCCACCGCAGCGCGAGCTCGGTGGCCTTTCTTCTGCTCTGCCGCTATTGGATCGGGGCGGCGCTCTTGCCAGGGCTCTCCCGCAGCCGGCAGTGGCCCGGGATCGGTGAGGATGCCGCCACCGCAGTGGGTCGCTGGCAATAGGCACCGGGGTCAGGGAGCACGCGGCAAGTCGACGGGTTCGCGCCGTGGGGCGGCACCGAAGCCTGCCTTGTGTAGCGTGCCGCCGCTTCCTGGAGCGCGGCCGGATCAGTGCGCAAAGTGGACCAGGCCAGGTAGGCGGTCGGCCCGCCACACGCTGCGGCACCCATCGCGATGGTGCGGCATTGACCGTCGCTGACGCAGGCGGCATCGCCGATCAGCCGTCGCAACTCGCGCATCCCGGCCTCGCCAGCCGACGCCGCCGGCTGTGAGGCGGCAAGGAAAATCACCGCCGACGCGCAGGCCCTCAGGCCAGCCGACCGTGACATGCCTTGTACTTCTTGCCGCTGCCGCAAGGGCAAGGCTCGTTGCGGCCGACCTTGGGCACCGGCGCTTCGCCCAGCAATCCCGTATCGGCCACCTGCGACACGCCACCGTCTTCGGTGGGCGCCGTGTAGGTCACATTGGCCAGTTGGGAGGCCTGATGTTCCAGTGCCTGCGCGGCTTCGGCGGCCTGGTCCTGGGTCTGGATGCGCACCGTCATCAGCGTGCGCGTGACTTCCATCTTCACCACGTCGAGCAGTTGCGAGAAGAGCTCGAAAGCCTCGCGCTTGTATTCCTGCTTGGGGTTTTTCTGCGCGTAGCCGCGCAGGTGGATGCCCTGGCGCAGGTAGTCCAGCGCAGCCAGGTGCTCGCGCCAATGGCCGTCGATGGCCTGCAGCAGCACCATGCGCATGAAGGGCGTGAACTGCTCGGCGCCCACGACTTCGACCTTGGCCTTGAACTGCGTGTCGGCGGCGGCCACGACCTTGCCCGCGATGTCGTCGTCGGTGATCGAATCGCTGCCCTCGACCTGCGCCTTGAGCGCCACCTCGACATGCCACTCGTCGCGCAGCACGCGCTCCAGGGCACCCAGGTCCCACTGCTCTTCGAGCGTGCCGTGGGGCACATAGGTGCGCACCACCTCGGTCATCGAGCTCTTGCGCAGGTTGGAGATCTGCTCGTCGAGCGACTCGGCCTCGAGGATCTCGTTGCGCTGCTGGTAGATGACCTTGCGCTGGTCGTTGGAGACGTCGTCGTATTCGAGCAACTGCTTGCGGATGTCGAAGTTGCGCGCCTCGACCTTGCGCTGCGCGGACTCGATGCTGCGGTTGACGATGCCCGCTTCGATGGCCTCGCCTTCGGGCATCTTCAGCTTGTCCATGATCGCGCGCACGCGGTCGCCGGCGAAGATGCGCATCAGCGAATCGTCCAGGCTCAGGTAGAAGCGGCTGGCGCCGGGGTCGCCCTGGCGGCCCGAGCGGCCGCGCAGCTGGTTGTCGATGCGCCGGCTCTCGTGGCGCTCGGTGGCCACGATGCGCAGACCGCCGGCGGCTTTCACTTGCTCGTGCAGGGCCTGCCATTCGTCCTTGAGCTGCTGGGCGCGGGCCTTCTTCTCCTCTTCGGGAAGCTCGGGGTCGGCCTCGAGGAACTGGATCTGCTTTTCGACATTGCCGCCCAGCACGATGTCGGTGCCGCGGCCGGCCATATTGGTGGCGATGGTGATGACGCCCGGGCGCCCGGCCTGGGCCACGATCTCGGCCTCCTTGGCGTGCTGCTTGGCGTTGAGCACCTGGTGCGGCAGCTTGGCCGTTTCCAGCAGCCCCGAAAGCAGTTCCGAGTTCTCGATCGAGGTCGTGCCCACCAGCACCGGTTGGCCGCGCTCGTGGCAGTCGCGGATGTCCCGCGTGACCGCGTCGTATTTCTCCGTGGCGGTCTTGTAGATGAGGTCGTTGTCGTCCTTGCGGATGGTGGGCATGTTGGGCGGGATGACCACCGTCTCCAGCCCGTAGATCTCCTGGAACTCGTAGGCCTCGGTGTCGGCCGTGCCCGTCATGCCCGAGAGCTTGCTGTACATGCGGAAGTAGTTCTGGAACGTGACGGAGGCCAGCGTCTGGTTCTCGCTCTGGATCTGCACGCGCTCCTTGGCCTCGACGGCCTGGTGCAGGCCGTCGCTCCAGCGCCGGCCCGTCATCAGGCGGCCAGTGAATTCGTCGACGATCACCACTTCGCCGTTCTGCACCACGTAGTGCTGGTCGCGTTTGTAGAGCTGGTGCGCGCGCAGTGCCGCGTACACGTGGTGCATCAGCGTGATATTGGCCGGGTCGTAGAGACTCGCGCCTTCGGCCAGCAGCCCGGCCTCGCCGAGCAGGCGCTCGGCAGCTTCGTGGCCCGATTCGGTGAGGAAGACCTGGTGCGTCTTCTCGTCCACGGTGAAGTCGCCCGCCTCGATGACGCCTTCGCCGGTGCGGAGGTCTTCCTCGCCGATCTGCTTCTTCAGCTTGGGCACCACGGCGTCGATGCGCACGTACATCTCGGTGTGGTCCTCGGCCTGGCCGCTGATGATGAGCGGCGTGCGGGCTTCGTCGATGAGGATCGAATCGACCTCGTCGACGATGGCATAGGACAGGCCGCGGGCGACGCGGTCGCGCGTCTCGAGCACCATGTTGTCGCGCAGGTAGTCGAAGCCGAACTCGTTGTTGGTGCCGTAGGTGACGTCGGCGGCAAACGCGGCCTGCTTTTCCTCGCGGCCCATGCCGGGCACGTTGACGCCCACGGTCAGGCCCAGGAAGGTGTAGAGCTTGCCCATCCACTCGGCGTCGCGCCGGGCCAGGTAGTCGTTGACGGTGACCACGTGCACGCCCTTGCCAGCCAGCGCGTTCAGGTACACCGGGAGCGTGGCCACCAGCGTCTTGCCTTCACCCGTGCGCATCTCGGCGATCTTGCCCTCATGCAGCACCAGGCCGCCGATGAGCTGGACGTCGAAGTGACGCATCTTCAGCGCGCGCTTGCCGGCTTCGCGCACGACGGCAAAGGCCTCGGGCAGCAGCGCATCGAGCCCTGTGCCACCGGCCAGACGCTGGCGGAATTCATCGGTCTTGGCGCGCAACTCAGCGTCGGAGAGCTTCTCGAACTGCGGCTCCAGAACATTGATGTTCTCCACCACGCGCCGGTACGTCTTCAGCAGACGCTCGTTGCGGCTGCCGAAAATCTGGGTCAGGATCTTGGGAAACATGCGGCGTCGGGCTCTCGTGGTTCGGATGCCGGCGCCTGCGGCCCGGTGCAGGCACGGGGCTGGGGGCGCACGGACAAGGCCAATTGGGGGTGCGGCAGCGGCTTGCAAGCCGTGGCCACTTGCCGGGCGGGCGGACGCATCACAGCGATGCCGGCGCGCCGCGCGCAAAGCGGTCGAGTTTATCACCCCCACCCAGGTGATCCGCCCGGCGATCCGCCCGGCGATCCGCCCTCGGCGGGCGACCCGCGATCAGCGGCGCACGAGGCGCCGGCCCGCGGCCTCCAGCGGGGGCGGCGCAGCGCCCGCGAGGAAGCGCGCCGGGTCCTGCGGAACGCCATCCACCAGCACTTCGAAGTGCAGGTGCGCCCCGGTGGAACGGCCGGTGTTGCCCACCCGCGCCACGAGCTGCCCACGCTTGACCAGGGCGCCCAGGGGCACGGCGAACTCCGAGCAGTGCGCGTAGCGGGTGACCAGGCCGTTGCCGTGGTCAATCTCGAGCATCTGGCCGTACTCCGCGTGCCACTCGCGGGCGACCACCATGCCGCCGGCCGCGGCATGGATCGCTGTGCCGGTATCGTTCGGAAAGTCCAGCCCCGTGTGCAGCGCGTGGCGGCCATTGAACGGATCACGGCGGAAGCCGAAACCCGAACCCACCGGCCCGTCGACAGGCGGCGCGCTCGGAATCATCAACGCCTTCAGCCGGCTCTCGAGCAGGCGTGACTCCACCAATGTGAACAGGTCGGTGCTGAAATCGGTGGCTTCGTCCAGGCCACTGACCAGGCCTTGCAGTTGCTCGAGGTTGGGGCTGACCACCGGCAAATAGCGCCCACCGCGGCCGCCCGCTGTCGCCGCCGAGGCGGCGGTGCCCGGCGGCCCGAGATCCTCGGCCTTGAGTCCGGCCAGTCCCGACACGCGCTCGCCCATGGCCTCGAGCTTGATCACCTTGGCCTGCACTTCACCGACCTTCTGCGCCATGGCGTCGAGGTTCTCGCGCATGAAGCGGTCGCGCTGGGCGATCTCGTCGCGCACGATCAGGCGCACCAGCAAGCTGACCACGGGCCAGCCCTCGCGCGCGGCTTTCAGGAAGACGAAGTGGTAGATCGTGCCCGACAGCAGCATCAGCGCCGCGGTGAGCAGCAGCCCCGCCAGAGCCAGTTGCCAGCGCTGGAATTGCAGCACGCGGGTTCGTGCCAGGCTGCCGTGGGTGATGAGGAGTTGCATGGTTAGACTCGGCGAATGGCTTCATCGGCTTCGAACAGCGTGCCTCTGGGCACGGCCCTGGACCGCAGCGAACCGCTCGCGGGGCTCCTGCAGCGCGTGCGCGAATCGCGTGCCCGCTTCGAGGCCGTCGCCGGCCTCCTGCCCGCCGGGCTGAAGGAGAGCGTGCGGCCCGGTCCGCTGGACGACGCCTCGTGGGTGCTGCTTGTACCCCATGCCGCCGCCGCAGCCAAGGTGCGCCAGATTCTGCCCGCTCTGCAAGAGGCGCTGCTCGCGCGGGGCTGGCCCGGGCCGGCGATCAAGATCAAGGTGCTGCCCCGGGCGCAAATATTGTGAACGGCGGGCGCGGGGCGCCTGGTGCCGGCTGTCCGAATCGAACGGACGACCTTCCGCTTACAAGGCGGGTGCTCTACCAACTGAGCTAAGCCGGCGGGAGCGCGAATTGTAGGTGTCCGGGCCGGCCCCGGCGGGGCTGGGCGCGGGTGCTGCAGTCAGGCACTCCTGCGCTCTACTTGACACGCTTGAGTGCGGGCCGGCCACCGCCCGGCGTGCTGGGGTCCGAAGGGTCTTGCGGTGCGGTGGGCTCGGGCTCGCCGACCGGCTCGACTTCGCTGGACGCCAGCCGAAGCCCGCGCACCGGGGTGGCCTCGGGGGCCACCGCGGGTGGGCCCTCGGTGGGCATCGGAAACGCCATGCCCTGGCCGTTCTCGCGGGCGTAGATGGCGACCACATGATCCACGGGCACCACGATCTCGCGCGAGGCGCCACCGAAGCGGGCCTTGAACTCGATGAACTCGTTGCCCAGCTGCAGGCTCGAAGTGGCCTCGAAGCCGACGTTGAGCACGATCTCGTTGTTCTTGACGTACTCCATCGGCACCCGCACACCCGGGCCCACGGACACCGCGATGTACGGCGTGAAGCCGTTGTCGGTGCACCAGTCGTGCAGCGCCCGCAGCAGGTACGGGCGGGTCGAGGTGCCCTGGTTTTCAGGTGTGCCGGACATCGGGCCGCGCTCTTACTTGCGCATCACTTTCTCGGACGGCGTGAGTGCCTCGATGTAGGCCGGGCGCGAGAAGATACGCTCGGCGTATTTCAGCAGCGGCACGGCGTTCTTCGACAGGTCGATGCCGTAGTAGTCCAGGCGCCACAGCAGCGGCGCGATGGCCACGTCCAGCATGGAGAAGTCATCCCCCAGCATGTACTTGTTCTTCAGGAAGATCGGCGCCAGCTGAGTGAGCCGGTCGCGGATCTGCTCGCGCGCCTTCTCGAGCTGGCGCTCGGTGGCCTTCACGCTTCGGCCTTCCAGCAGGTTGACGTTGCTGAACAGTTCCTTCTCGAAGTTGAAGAGGAACAACCGCACGCGGGCGCGCGCCACCGGGTCGCCCGGCATCAACTGCGGGTGCGGAAAGCGCTCGTCGATGTACTCGTTGATGATGTGGCTCTCATACAGGATGAGGTCGCGCTCCACCAGGATGGGCACCTCGTTGTACGGGTTCATCAGCGCGATGTCTTCGGGTTTGGCGAAGATGTCGACGTCGCGGATCTCGAAATCCATGCCCTTCTCGAACAGCACGAAACGGCAGCGGTGCGAATAGGGGCAGGTCGTTCCGGAGTAAAGCACCATCATGGCGTCGGGCCTTTCATTGGCTCAGCAACAGGTCGGCAGGGGACACGATTGTCCCCACAAAAGACAAGACGCAGTGGGTGCATCGCACCCCCACTGCGCTGCAGGCCCGACAGCTTGGCCGGGCCCTGCTCTGGACTACTTGATGTCCTTCCAGAACGCCGCATTCAGGCGCCAGGCGATGACGGTGAATACGGCCAGGAAGAGCAGCACCCACACGCCCAGGCGCACGCGCGATCCCTGGTTGGGCTCGCCCATCCATTGCAGGAAGGCCACCAGGTCGGCCACCGCATTGTTGTACTCGGGCGCGCTCAAGGTGCCCGGGCCGATGGGCTCGAAGCCCTTGAACACATGCGCGGTCTTGGCCGGGTTATGCGCGTCCTTCTCCTGCACGAAGACCGCGCGTTGCGGGCCCTGCAGTTCCCACAGCGCATGCGGCATACCCACGCTCGGGAACACCAGATTGTTCCAGCCCGTGACCTTGGTTTCGTCGCGGTAGTAGCTGCGCAGGTAGGTGTAGAGGTAGTCGGCGCCGCTGCCCTTGGCGCCATCGGCGCGCGAACGCGCGATCACCGTCAGGTCGGGCGGCAAGGCGCCAAACCATTCCTTGGCTTCCTTGGGGTCGATGGCCGCCTTCATCGTGTCGCCGACCTTCACGCCGGTGAATACGAGGTTCTCCTTGATCTGCTGCTCGGTCAGGCCGATGTCGCGCAGCCTGTTGTAGCGCAGGTAGGCCGCCGAATGGCAGTTCATGCAGTAGTTGACGAACAGCTTGGCGCCGCGCTGCAGGGCCGCCAGGTCGGTGACGCGTTCCGTGGGGAACTTGTCCCATGCGGGGCCCTCGCTCGCGGCGCGGGCGGTGCCGAACAACGCCAGGCAGGCGAGCAGCGAAAGGATCAGTTTCTTCATGAGGTTGAACTCCGCTGCCCGCACTCAGTGAGGATGGAACGTGACCCGGTCGGGCACGGGCTTGAACTCGCCGATGCGGCTCCACCACGGCATCAACAGGAAGAAGCCGAAGTAGAACAGCGTGCCGGCCTGGGAAATCAGCGTGCCCAATGTCGAGGGCGGCTTGATGCCCAGGTAGCCCAACACGACGAAGACGATCACGAACAGACCGTACAGCACCTTGTTCCAGCTCGGTCGATAGCGGATCGACTTGACCGGGCTGCGGTCGAACCAGGGCAACCCGAAGAGGATCATCACCGCCACGCCCATCACGACCACGCCCCAGTACTTGGCATCGAAGGTCTTGAGCAGCAGGGCCAGCACCACGGCCCCAACCAGCGGCGCCCATTTCCAGAGGCCCTTGAAGCCGCCCATGAGGAAGGCCAGGACGCCAGCGACGCCGACGAGGCCCACCAGCACGTTGACCATGTCGTCGGTGACGGCGCGCAGCATCGAATAGAAGGGCGTGAAGTACCACACCGGGGCGATGTGCAACGGCGTCTTCAGCGGGTCGGCCGGGATGAAGTTGTTGTATTCGAGGAAGTAGCCGCCCATCTCGGGGGCGAAGAATACGATCGCCGCGAAGACCATCAGGAACACACCCACGCCGATGAGGTCGTGCACGGTCAGGTAGGGGTGGAAGGGAATGCCGTCCAGCGGAATGCCACGCTCGTCGGTCTTGGCCTTGATCTCGATGCCGTCGGGGTTGTTGGAGCCGACATCGTGCAGGGCCAGCAGGTGGGCCACCACCAGGCCGATCAGCGCCAGCGGCACGGCGATGACGTGAAAGGCGAAGAAACGGTTCAGCGTGGCGTCGCCCACCACGTAGTCGCCGCGGATGAGCAGCGAGAGGTCCGGCCCGATGAACGGGATCGCCGCGAACAGGTTGATGATGACCTGCGCGCCCCAGTAGCTCATCTGGCCCCAGGGCAGCAGGTAGCCGAAGAAGCCCTCGGCCATCAGGCACAGGAAGATGGCCACGCCGAAGATCCACACCAGCTCGCGCGGCTTGCGGTAGCTGCCGTAGATCATTCCACGCCACATGTGCAGGTACACGACGACGAAGAAGGCGCTGGCGCCGGTGCTGTGCATGTAGCGCACCAGCCAGCCCCAGGGCACGTCGCGCATGATGTACTCGACCGACTCGAAGGCCTTGGCTGCGTCGGGCTTGTAGTGCATCACCAGGAAGATGCCGGTGACGATCTGCATCACCAGCACCAGCAACGCCAGCGAGCCGAAGAAGTACCAGGCGTTGAAGTTCTTCGGCGCGTAGTACTCCGACAGGTGGACCTTGTAGGCCGCGAATGCGGTGGGGAACCGGTTTTCCAGCCACACCGTCGTTTGCGTGAGTGCCGACGAGCCGGCCGGCGCTTCCTTGAATTCAGCCATCTTGACCTCGGTCTTCGAGAGTTGCAGCGGGTGCGTCGGCCGTTCAGGCCTGCTTGTCTTCGCCGATCACCAGCAGGGTGTCTGACACGTACCTGTACGGCGGCACCTCGAGGTTGTCGGGTGCGGGCACGTTCTTGTACACGCGGCCAGCCATGTCGAAGGTCGAACCGTGGCAGGGGCAGAAGAAGCCACCGGCCCAGTCATCGGGCAGCGAGGGCTGCGCACCGGGCTGGAACTTGTCCGAAGGCGAACAACCCAGGTGCGTGCAGATGCCCACGCCGACGAAGTACTCCGGCTTGATCGAGCGCCACTCGTTGCGCGCGTAGGCCGGCGTCAGCTCGTCGGGCTTGCGCAGCGACTTCGGATCCACCAGTTGGGGATCGAGCTTGTTCAGGGCCTCGAGCTGTGCCTTGGTGCGGCGAACGATCCACACCGGCTTGCCGCGCCACTCCACGGTGAGCTTCTCGCCGGGCTGAATGGCACCGATATCGACATGCACAGGCGCGCCGGCCGCGCGCGCGCGCTCCGAGGGGCCGAGCGTGCTGACAAAGGGCACGACCACCGCCGCACCGCCCACGGCACCAGCGCCGCATGCGATGGCGATCCAGGTGCGTCGATCTTGATCGACAACGGGCACGGCGGCGGCGTCGCTCATGGCAATCCTCTGTAGGCTGGAGTTGATCCGAGTCAACCGGTGATTCTAGCCGAGCCACCTTTCCAGGCCTGACGGCTGGGCCGCCCAAAGCCCATCGATACACCCATCCCTTCGGCCATTGACGCTGCGCGACGATGTCTCTAACGTGGTTGCGGCTGCGGATGGCGAGGCGCGCCGCGGCCCACCAGACTTACAACACACAGGAGTCAATCAGATGAGTTTCGGTTCCGAATTCAAGGAATTCGCCCTCAAGGGCAACGTGATGGACCTGGCCGTGGGCGTGATCATCGGCGGCGCCTTCGGCAAGATCGTCGACTCGCTGGTCGGCGACCTCATCATGCCGGTGGTCGGCAAGATCTTCGGCGGGCTGGACTTCAGCAACTACTTCCTCCCGCTGGCCGGCCAGGCCGCCACCACGCTGGTCGAGGCCAAGAAGACCGGCGCCGTGTTCGCCTATGGCAGCTTCATCACCATCGCGATCAACTTCATCATCCTGGCCTTCATCATCTTCATGATGGTCAAGCAGATGAACCGCATGAAGCGCGAAGCTCCGCCGGCCCCCCCCGCGCCACCGGCTCCGACGCCGGAAGACGTGGTGCTGCTGCGCGAAATCCGCGATGCACTGAAGAAGTAGGCGTTTGTCGATTCGTCGCGGCCCGGCCCTTTGCCGGGCCGCGACACGGCTTCACGGGCGATGCCGCATACTAGACGGCTGCGCCGCACCGGCCCCTTCTCGCCCATGAAGCCGAACCCTGTTCATCGCCTGCCCGCGCCGCTGGAAGCGGCCGTCCAGCGCCTGAAACTGGCGGCACGCGAAGCCGCCGAGCGCACCATCGAGAGCCTCGGGCTGGCGGCCCTGGCCTCCACCAACGCCTTCCACCGCGACGGCCTGCTGGGTGCCCAGTTCGAACTCAACCGCAAGTCGGCCGTGTTCGTCCTGACTTTCAACGACGCATTCGACCGGCGCCTGCTGCGCGAGCTCGGCTCGTGGGCAGCCACTGCCGCTGCTTCCACCGGCTCGACCACCGGTGTCATGGGCCTGACGCCCGAACCGGCCCCCACCAACTGGGACGATCTGAGCCTGGTCGAGGACAAGGAGGTCGAGGCGCAGATCTCGGCCGAGCGCTTCGGCCTGGAAATCGCGCATGCCTGCGAGTGGGAGTTGCGCGAGCTCGACGGCTACGTGAGCTCGCTGCTCGGCGAAGCCGGCGGCGAGCGCGACCGCAAGCCGCTGCGCCCCGAACTCGTGGGCCACGCCATGATCTGCGGCATCGAGGCCGTGTCCGAGCGGCCCGAGACGCGCAAGGTGCTCTCCACCGAGCTCAGCCGTTCGCTGGCCGGTCTCTTGCCCGGCACCTATGCCGAGATCGTGGCCGACCTGCGCGGCGCCGGCGTGCAGCCGCTGGGCCTGGCGGTGCGCCACCGCCCTTCGCCCGGCACCGGCTGGCACGGCCAGGGCAGCGACGACAGCGGCCACGGGCCTTCGCACTTCGACGCCGCAGGCCGCGGCAGCGGACACGACCACGCCTCGGTCGGCCGCTCGGGCCACGGCGCGCCGGGTGACATCGACAGCCGCTACGGCAGCCGCCGCCCCGGCCCCAACGCTTTCGCGCACTCCGCGCGTTCAGGCCTGCACGGGGCCCGCGGCACCGCACTGGGCCAGGTGGACCCGGCGCTGATGTCGATCATCCGCCGCCTGGCCTACACCGAAGGCGGCGGCGCGGTGGGCGTCGCCGACCATGGCGACTACGCAATGGGCGAACCCGGCGGGCCGCTGCCGCCGAACCTGATCCGCGCGCACCGCGAAGAACTCAGGCAGGCCTCCACCGGCGCGCTCGATCACATGGTGATCGACGTCATCGGCTTCCTCTTCGACCAGATCCTGGCCGACCCCAAGGTGCCGCCGCAGATGGCGCGCCAGATCGCGCGGCTGCAGTTGCCGGTGCTGCGCGCCGCGCTCGGCGACCCCACCTTCTTCTCTTCGCGCCGCCACCCGGTGCGCCGCTTCGTCAACCGCATCGCCTCGCTGGGTGCGGCTTTCGAAGACTTCGGCGACGAACGCGCCCAGGCCTTCCTGGCCAAGGTGCGTGCCCTGGTGCACGAAGTGGTCGAGGGCGACTTCGAGCACATCGAGATCTACGAGCAAAAGCTCGCCGCGCTGGAAGCCTTCAACGCCGAGCTCGCGGCGCACGATCTGCAGGGCTCCGGCGACGCCGCCACCTTGCTCAGCGAGAAGGAAGACCAGCAGCGGCTGCGCCAGCTCTATGCGCAACGCCTGGCCGGCGACCTGAAGGACATCGACGCGCCGGCGTTCCTGCGCGAATTCGTCAGCCGCATCTGGAGCCAGGTGCTGCTGCGCGCGGCCGACAAGGACGGCGTCGACAGCCCGCTGGCGCAGCGGCTGCGCCATGCCGGCCGCGAGCTCTTTCTCAGCGTCCAGCCCAAGTCCACGCCGACCCACCGCAAAGCCTTTCTCGCCGAGTTGCCCAAGCTGATGCAGGAGCTGACCGAGGGCATGAACCTCATCGGCTGGCCCGAGTCGCAACGGCGCATCTTCTTCGGCCAGCTCATGCCGGCGCATGCCGAAGCGCTGAAGAGCCCGGCCGGGCGCCAGCTCGACATCAACCTCATGGCGCGCCAGGTGGAAGGCGCGCTGCACCGCCCGCTGCCGTCGCGTGACGACCTCAGGGCGGCGTCGGCCTTGCCGGTGCTCACCGACGAGGTGGCCCAGACGCAGTTCAGCGCCGAAGAGGCCCAGCGCGTCGGCCTGGTGCAGGAGTCGGCCGTCGACTGGGCCGGCAAGGTTGATGTCGAAATCGGCGCCGAGAGCGAGTCCGCCGCCGACAGCGCCCTCTCGCTGCCCGGCCTGCCCGCCAGCACCGAAGCACCCGAGGCGCCCGAACCCACCGAAGGGCGCGCACTCGCCGAGCATGTGCAGGTCGGTTTCGCCTACCGGATGAACCTGCAAGGCGATTGGCACAAGGTGCGGCTGGCGCATGTCAGCGCGGCGCGCAGCTTCTTCATCTTCACCCATGGCGCGCGCCACAAGCAGACGATCTCACTGACCCAGCGCATGCTGGTGCGGCTGTGCGAAACCGGGCGGCTGCGGGCCTTCGAGAGCGCCCTGCTCATCGAGCGCGCCACCGCCCGCGCGCGGCGGCAGCTCGCTGCGCTGGGCGCGCCTCAGGCCGCCGGCGGGTAAGCCAGGCGCCGCGCCATGCGCAGCGCGGCGATCAGGCTGGCCGGGTCGGCCAGCCCGCGGCCAGCGATATCGAAGGCCGTGCCGTGGTCGGGGCTGGTGCGCACGAAGGGCAGGCCCAGCGTCACGTTCACGCCCTCTTCCACCCCGAGGTATTTCACCGGGATCAGCCCGTGGTCGTGCGTCATCGCCACGACCACGTCGAACTCGCCCTGGCGGGCGCGCATGAATACGGTGTCCGGTGCGTAAGGGCCGCTGGCGAGGATGCCCTCAGCGACGGCAGCCTGCACCGCCGGGCCGATGATGCGCAGTTCCTCGTCACCGAAGAGCCCGCCTTCGCCCGCATGCGGGTTCAACCCCGCCACGGCGATGCGGGGTTGCGTCTGCCCCCAGCCCACGGCCGCGCGCTGGGCGATGCGCAGCGTGTGCAGCACGGCGTCGAAGGTCACCGCCTCTATGGCCCGGCGCAAAGCCAGATGGATCGTCACCAGCACCACGCGCAGCTCCGCATTGGCCAGCATCATGCGCACCGGTGGCGGCGCGGCACCCGGCTCGGCGGCCAGCGCCTGCAGCATCTCGGTGTGGCCCGGGTAGGGCACGCCGGCGGCGGCGAAGGCTTCCTTGTGGATCGGCGCGGTGACGATGGCCGCGGCCTGGCCGGCCCGGACCAGGCGCACGGCGTGCTCGATGCAGCGCGCGGCGGCCGCGCCGTTGCGCGCGTCGACCACACCCAGGGGCAGCGCCGCCAAGCCCGCTGGCAGGCCCGGCGGCGCGATCACCGGCAGGCAGCCCGGTGGCACCTGGGGCAGATCGGCGGGATGCTCGATCCGCGCCGTCATCGCAGGGCCGGCGCGGCGCAGCACGTCCACATCGCCGATCACCACCGCATCGGCCAGCTCGCCGCGCTGAAAGGCCCGCACGATGATCTCCGGGCCGATGCCCGCGGCGTCGCCCATGGTCACCACGATGGGGTTCATGCCGGGTTCTCCACGTCGATGAACTCGTGCGTCAGCCCGAACTGCGCGGCCACATGCGCGGCCACCGCCGGCGCGCCGAAACGCTCGGTGGCGTGGTGGCCGCAGGCGATGAAAGCCACCCCGGTCTCGCGCGCCAGGTGGGCCTGCGGCTCGGAGATCTCGCCGGTGAGAAAGGCGTCGGCGCCGGCCTCGATGGCGGCCTCGAAGTAGCCCTGCGCCCCGCCTGTGCACCAGGCCACGCGGCGCAGCGTGCGGCCGTCGCCCGGCACCGCCAGCGGCTCACGGCCGAGCTGGCACTGCGCCGCGACTCGCAAGACCTCCAAGGAAGTCGCCGCGGGGGCCATGAAACCCAGATCCTGCTCGCCGAAGCGTGCATCGGCCACCAGGCCCAGGCGCAGACCGAGCTGGGCGTTGTTGCCGAACTCGGCATGCGCGTCCAGCGGCAGGTGGTAGGCGAAGAGGTTCAGGTTCGCGGCCATCAGCCGGCGCACGCGCGCGGCCAGCCAGCCGGTGAGCCGGCCGTCCTGCCCGCGCCAGAACAGCCCGTGGTGCACGAGCAGCGTGTCGGCGCCGGCGGCGATGGCCCGGTCGATGAAGGCCAGGCTCGCCGTCACGCCCGAGACGATGTGGCGCACCTCGCGGGCCCCCTCGACCTGCAGACCGTTCGGCCCATAATCCTTGAACGCCTCGGGCTGCAGCAACGCCTGCAGGCACATTTCGACATCTTTTCGCTCGGCCATGGAGCGCATTCTGCCCAAGACCCAATCGCTGGCCCGCCCCACCCATGTGGCGTAGCACCTGGCTCGTGTTTTCGCAGGCCGTCACGGTGGCCGTGGCGGTGCTCTTCGTGGTGCTCACCCTCAAGCCCGATTGGCTGCCCAGGGGGGCTGGCCTGGGCCGCACCCGCCTTGCGCTGCCGGCGCCCACGCTGCAGCTGGCCGCGGCGACTGCGGGCGCTGCCTCGGGTGCCTCTTCGGGTGCGACCGGCCCAGGCTACGCCCTGGCGGCGCGCCGCGCGGCCCCTGCGGTGGTCAGCGTCACCGCCACCAAGATGACGCGGCGCAACCCGCACGCCGAGGATCCGCGATTCAAGTTCTTCTTCGGTGACGGGCCCCAGAGCCAGCAGCAGGTGGGCCTGGGCTCGGGCGTCATCGTCTCGCCCGAGGGTTACCTGCTCACCAACCATCACGTGGTGGAAGATGCCACCGAGATCGAAGTGCAGCTTGCCGATGGCCGCCAGGCACGCGCCCGCGTCGTCGGCAGCGACGCCGAGACCGACATCGCCGTGCTCAAGATCGAGCTCGACGGCCTGCCCGTAGTCACCTTGGGCGACGTGCGTGCGCTGCAGGTGGGCGACGCGGTGCTGGCCATCGGCAACCCCTTCAACGTGGGGCAGACGGTCACCGCCGGCATCGTCAGCGCGCTGGACCGCAACCAGGCCGGCTCGTCGCCGTTCCAGAACTTCATCCAGACCGACGCCGCCATCAACCCCGGCAATTCGGGCGGCGCGCTGGTCGACGCGCAAGGCCACCTGGTGGGCATCAACACCGCGATCTTCTCGCGCAGCGGCGGCAGCCTGGGCATCGGCTTTGCGGTGCCGGTGGACACCGCGCGCGCGGTGATGCAGGCGCTGCTCGGCGGTGGCAGCGTGCGCCGCGGCTGGATCGGCGTGGAGCCGCGCGACCTCAGTGCCGAGCTCGCCGAAAGCCTGAACCTGCCGGTCAAGACCGGCGTGCTGATCACCGGCGTGCTGCAAGACGGCCCGGCCGCACGCGGCGGCCTGAGGCCCGGCGATGTGGTGCTGAAGGTGGGCGACAAGGCCGTGCGCAACACCGGCGAGCTGTTCGCCGCGGTGGCCGCACTCGCGCCCGACAGTCAGGCCACGCTGCGCGTCCAGCGCGGCCCGCAGGCGATCGAGGTGCCACTGCAGGTGGGCGAGCGACCCAAGGCAGGCGGCGAACGTTGACGTGAGCGTTGAGGCCCGCCGCGCGCGGGCTACAGCATCAGCGCCAGCCGTTCCAGGATCAGCACGGCGAAGAAGCCGAAGGCCGCCAGCACCGTCCACTTGACGATGACCAGGCCACGCTGGCGCCAGGCCACCTGCCCGGTGGCGATGTAGGCAGCGAAGGCGAGCAGGCCCGCCACCAGCAGCAGGCCGAAAACCAGGCGAAAGACGAGCATGGCCGCGACGCCTTGGCTACCAGGCCGGCGCGAGCTCGGCGAACCCGCGCGGGGCGTCGGCCTCGCGCTCGAAGGTCACCACCTCGTAGGCGCTCGCGTCGGCCAGCAGCTTGCGCAGCAGCTGGTTGTTCAGCGCGTGGCCGCTCTTGTAGGCCACGTAGCTGGCCAGCAGCGGACGCCCCGCGATGTGCAGGTCGCCGATGGCGTCGAGGATCTTGTGCTTCACGAACTCGTCGTCGTAGCGCAGGCCATCGGCGTTGAGCACGCGGTAGTCGTCAACGACGATCACGTTGTCCATATTGCCGCCCAGGCCCAGGCCGCGGGCGCGCATCATCTCGACGTCCTTGGTGAAGCCGAAGGTGCGGGCGCGGGCGATGTCGCGCTTGTACTGGCCGGTGGAGAAGTCGAACTCGACGCGCCGACCGGTGGCGTCCACCGCGGGGTGGTGGAACTCGATCTCGAAGCTCAGCTTGTAGCCGTGGAAGGGTTCCAGCCGCGCCCACTTCAGCGTCGCGCCCTCGCCTTCGCGGATCTCCACCGTCTTCAAGACGCGCAGGAAGCGCTTGGGTGCCCTCTGCAACTCGATGCCGGCGCTTTGCAGCAGGAAGACGAAGCTCGCCGCGCTGCCGTCGAGGATGGGCACCTCTTCGGCGCTGATGTCCACGTACAGGTTGTCCAACCCCAGGCCGGCGCAGGCCGACATCAGGTGCTCGATGGTCTGCACCTTGGGGCCGCCGGGGTCGCCGCCGGCGCTGATGGTGCTGGCCATGCGCGTGTCGCTGACCGCCAGCGCAGAGACCGGGATGTCCACCGGCACCGGCAGGTCGGTGCGGCGAAAGACGATGCCGGTATCCGGCGGCGCCGGACGCAGCGTGAGCTCGACCTTCTCGCCGCTATGCACACCCACGCCGACGGCCCGCGTGAGCTGCTTGATCGTGCGTTGCTGGATCATGCGGCGATTGTCCCGCAAGCCGCACGCCGCCGTGCGTGACGAGCGCTTCGGGAGCGTCGAACTCAGCGCCGGCCAGGGCCGGGCCGCTCGTTGCGTGGATGGTCTTGCTGCGAGAGACCGCCGTCGACGTACACGCCACGCCCGCCATGCCTGCCCGGCCCGAAGGGCAGGACGCAGCAACCGCCCAGCATCACGGCCACTGTGGCCACCACGCCCAATCGCACCGCCAAACGCCTGTAGTTCAGTCTGTAGTTCATCGAGTTCCCCCAATGGAGCATTGCTGCCGGAGGTGACTCAACGGCAGGCCGGCGGTGGAGTTGACCGCGGCGCCGCCGCGGCCGTGCAAAGACGGGTAAAGAGGATCGGCCGGCGTGACGAGCCGCCGTGGCCCGTCAACGCGCAACCGGCCGTCCAGGGCCTTCATGGCCGAAGTCCACCGCCCTTGCGGTTGATCCCAATTCAGGTTGAAAAGGGCGAACTTGAATGCCGGGTGGTTGGGCCCCCCACCCGAAGGGCCAGACTCTTTCCCGCCGCGCTCGCGGCGGCGATAAGCGACACAGCCGCAGCCTTGTCAGCCGAGCGGGCGGCTGCGCGTAGGACGCGGCACACGCCGCGGCTCAGGCCTTGCCCAGCTCTGTGTCCGCGCCAGATTCCGGCAGCATCATCCGCACCAGCGTGCCTTGCCCGGGTGCGGACACCACGGTCAGCTTGCCGCCTTCGGCTTCGACGCGAAAGCGCATGCCCATCAGGCCGTAGGCCGACTTCGATGGCATGGCGGTGTCGAAGCCGAGGCCGTCGTCACGCACGCTCACCTCGACTTGGCCACCGCGTGCAGCCAGGTTGACCCAGACGTGGCGCGCGCGGGCGTACTTGCTGAGGTTGGTGATGGCCTCCTGGACCAGCCGATAGACCATCAGCTCGGTGGTGGCGCCGAGCTTGACGGGGGCGAGTGCGCACTCGACCGGGACGCCCGATTGCGCAGAGAACTCGCGCGCCAGGATCTCCAGCGTCGCGACCAGCCCCAGGTTGCTCAGCGTCGAGGGTCGCAGGTCTTCGATGATGCTGCGGCCCAACGCGATGCTCTGGTTCAACGTGTCCACCAGATGCGCGAGCCGTTCCAGGGCCTCGGGCGCGGTGCCGGCCAGCCGTGACCTGATGCGCGCCGCGTCGAGCTTGGCCGAGGTCAGCAGCGCGCCGAGTTCGTCGTGCAGGTTGCGCGCCAGGCGGTTGCGTTCGTCTTCACGCGCGGTCTGCAGGTGGTGGGTCAATTCGGTGAGCTGCGCCGTGCGCTGGGCGACTTCGATCTCCAGCCGGTCGCGTTCGGCCTGCACGATCTCCTTCAGGTGCTGTTCCTGCCTCTTGAGCGCGTGGGTCTGCCGCAGGTACAAGTACAGTGCCAGCAGGCTGACGAAGCTCAGCAGCGCCATGCCGATGCGCCGCCACAGCAGGGTGCGGTAGAGGTCTTCGCGGCCGGCCTCGGCCTTCACTGCCTGCCGTTCCAGCAGCTTCGTGCCGAGCGCGCGGATGGCTTCCATCTGCCGCTTGTTGAGCTCGCTCAGGACGATGTCCGTGCTGGCGGCGCTCTTGCCCTCGTCGTACAGGCGGATCGCTGTTGCAAGCTCCGAGAGCTTGGTGCGGGTCAAGGCGCGCAGCCTGCCGAGCACCTCGCCGGAGCCCGTGCCTTCAGCGTAATACGGGTCGAGCTGCCTGAACGACTCGCCGATCTCGACCAGCGCATCTTCATACGGCGCCAGGTACTCCTTGCGGCCGGTCAGCAGGTAGCCGCGCTGCCCGGCCTCGGCGGCCAGGATGCCCTGCTGCAAGCCCTGGACGCTGCTGCGTGCGGCGCTGATCGCGCCCAGATCGTCCAGCGCCCGGATCGACTGCCAATGCGCGCCTTCACTGATGACGACCATCGCCACCGCCGCTGCAAAGGCCAGCGGAACGACGAAGGGACTGCGATTGACCACCGTGACCACGTCCATCTTCAGCCCTCACCCTTGAACGTGGGATCATGCGCCGAGGAGCGCCGCCACAAACCATGATCCGCATAGCCATCGTCGACGACCACGCCATGGTGCGCGCCGGGTTGCGCCAGTTCTTCGCCGACCAGGCCGACTTCGCCGTCGTGGCCGAGGCGGCCAACGGGCGCGACGCGCTGGAGATCGTGCGCAAGGGCGGGGTCGACGTGATCGTGCTGGACATCTCGATGCCGGGCCAAAGCGGGGTCGATGCGCTGGCGGCCATTCGCGCGCGCGCGCCCGACCTGGCGGTGCTGATCCTGAGCGGTTTTGCCGAAGAGCACTACGCCACCACGCTGCTGCGCCAGGGCGCCAGCGGCTACCTCAACAAGGACTGCGACCCCGAAGAAATCGTCAAGGCGATCCGCACCGTGGCCCGCGGGCGCAAGTACATCACGGCCGGCGTGGCCGAGCGCCTTGCCGACGGCCTGAGCGGGGGCGGCGACCTGCCGCCGCACGAGCAGTTGTCGGAGCGCGAACTGCAGGTCTTCCTGCGCCTGGCCAGGGGCGAAACCATAGGCCACATGGCCGAGAGCATGTCGCTCAGCGTCAAGACCGTCAGCACCTACCGCACGCGGGTGATGGAAAAGATGGGCCTGGCCTCGAACAGCGACCTGACCTACTACGCGCTGAAGAACGGCCTGATTCAATAGCCTGAATGGCACCCGTCAGGCCAGCACGGCGGGTCTGCTGCCGGGGCAGTCGCCGGCGGCGAGCCGGCCGCAGTACTGGATCAGCGCGTCGATCTCGTTGGACTTGTCGAACACCCGGTCGGCACCCAGCGCCAGACATTTGCGGCGCATGTCGGGCGTGGCGTAGTTGCTCAGCACCACCAGGCGGTAGCGCTGCGGCTGCGCTTGCGCCACCCGCAGCACGCCCAGTCCTGAGCCCTGCTTGAGAAAGATGTCCACGATCACCAGATCGACCGGGTGGCCGGGATCGCCCAGCCACCGCAGCGCCGTTGCTTCGTCCTCGGCGGTACCCACCACGCGAACCGGCACCAGCTCCTCGAGCGTGGCGACCAGGTTCTCGCGGATGACCGGGCTGTCTTCGACGATGTAGGTATTGAGCAAGTGAATGAACGGCAATCAAAGGCACTGTGGCGTTCGGATTCGAGATCCGGGCTGCGGCCCTGCGTGCGGGTGGGCTAGGCATGGAAGTCGGGCCACGCAAAGGTGGCGCGGGGGAATGGTTTGCCCGGCCGAGTGTGCCCGTCCCCTCGCCGCAGGGCATTCGGCGAATCTCCAAGACTGCTGTAGGACATTGCCTACCTGTCCAGACCGCTTGGCCGTGGGCAACGCCGGCCGCATGCTGCAGTCAACCGAAGAGCACCGCATACATATGACCACCGCGCCCAGCCCCACCGTCACCGTCAACCGCCGCGGAGAGCCGCGCGCTCATCGTGGCCGGTGCGCTGGACTTGGCCGATGGGAGCTTCAGCTTCACCAACCCCCTACGACGTCGAGCCACATCGACCTGCAAGCCTGGTGCAGGTCGCGCAGGGCAGCCGTTGAGGTTTCAGCCAGCCCGCCGCTCCTGGAACGAGGCCACACGGCCTGCGCAAATGCCGGGCAAGCTCAGGTTCCGAGCATTTCGCCGAGTGGCTTGAGGTCATCGACCCGGTCGCACACGGCCTTGAGCATCAACAGGATCGGTACGCCGAGCAGCAGGCCGCACACGGCCGCGTGCTCGACACCGATCGCCAGGAAAGCGAGCCAGGTCGCCAGGCCAACGATGACGCTGATCAGGACCTGCACCACCAGGTAGCGCTGGATCTGTCCGCTGATCTCGTCCAAGGCCTGCAGCGTGATCTTCTTTCGGGTAAAGGTCGGTCCCGCAAGCTTGACCATCTTGCGGCGAAACGAGTCGCCCGAGGCCAGCAGGAAGAAGGCGATGAACAGCACCGCCACCGCCTGTCCGATCGAAGCGGCCATCCCGGGCACGCTGGTCCAGAGGTAGTCCTTGAGGTTGAACTGCGCGCGCTCGATCTGCACGCGGGTCACGCCACGCGCCGTGGTGGGCGGCATCGACCCGCTTTCCTTTGCGGCCTGCTCGAGTTGGGTTGCGGCTTGCTGCACCTTTTCGATGGTCGTCGCGGGCTGATTGCGTTGGGGGCGCGCCGCTTCACGGATCTTCTGCGCCGCGGCAGGCAGGGACTCGACGAACAGGGTCGCGTCATCGCTCAGGGTGTAAGCGGTCCAGCCCGTGGCGCCGACCAGCGCGGCCATCAGCAGCGCCGCGGCCAGGGCGCGGGGTAGGCGCAGCCGCCGCAGCCGGTCCACGGCCGGAGTGAGTGCGTAGCTGAGCGTCAGCCCCAGCATGACCGGGATGAATACCGCGCTGGCCCAGTGGAGCATGAAGACCGAAACCAGCAAAGCCAGCACCGCCAGCGAGGCACTGCGGTTGTCGACCGGGCTGTGCAGAAGCGTGGGCAGAGGCGTCAGTGCCGCATCGTCACCCGGCGGCGCTTCTGCGGGCCCCGGCGCCGGCAACGCATCGACGACGGCTGGGGACGGCGTGTCGGCGACCATGTGTCAAGGTACCGCACTGAACTGACACGCAAGGCTGGCAAAGCAGTGTCGAGTGAGCGAACCCATGAGGGCCCGGGCGCGGCCGCAGGCGCAGCCTGGCTCATAGCCAGTATTCCCAGGTCCTGGCCAACCACTCCTTGAAGCGAACCGCGAGCGGGCGGCGCTCCCACTGCTCGAGCATGATGGCTTCGGACGCCGCCAGGTCGCCCTCGAACATCGCCTGCAACTGCTTGCCGAATTCCGGCCCCAGCACCACTGCGTCCAACTCGTGGTTGTGCAGAAAGCTTCGCCAGTCGAGATTGGTCGATCCGACGGTGGCCCACACGCCGTCGATCAGCGCGGTCTTGGAATGCAGGATCACGCCGCGCCGCTCGTGGATCTTCACTCCCGCTCGCAGCAGCTGCTCGTAGTAGCCGCGGCCGGCGTGGAATACCAGCCAGGAGTCGGTCTGGCTGGGCAGGATCAGCGTCACGTCGACCCCGCGTGCGGCCGCGGCTTGGAGCGCAGCGAGCAGTTGCGGGTCAGGCACGAAATAGGCATTGGTCAGGCGCACGCTGGTTTGCGCGCTGCCAATGGCCGAGAGCAGCGTGGCATAGATCAGGCTGAATGCGTCGTCGGGTGAACTGCCGATCGCGCGCACCACCTCGCGCCCGGCGCTGCGAGTCGGCGGGAAGTAATTCTTTGACGCCAATGGCTCGCCCTTCTGCGCCGCCCAGGTGGCGAGAAAAAGCTTCTGCAGTTCGGCGACCACCGGACCCTCGAGTTCCAGGTCGGTGTCGCGCCAGGCGGGGCTGCCCGCGGGCCGGGCGCGCATCCCCTGGCTGGCCGAACCGCCTGAGTAGACGCTGCTGATATTGATGCCGCCCAGGAACGCCATGCGCCCGTCCACGATCAACAACTTGCGGTGGTCGCGTTGATTCAGCTCCCACTCCTTGCGCGACAGCAAGGGATTCATCGGGTTGAACTCGAGGATCTGGATGCCGGCCGCGGCCAGCTCCTTGAAAAAGGCCGCCGGGGTGCCGAGAGTGCCCACGCTGTCGCGGATGAGATTCACCTGGACACCCTGACGCTGCTTGTCGATCAAGGCTTGGGAAAAGCGCCGCCCGACGTCGTCGTCGTCCAGGATGTAGGTCTCCATGTTGATGTGGTCGCGCGCGGTCAGGATGGCCGCCAGCATCGCCCGGTAGGTGGCCGGTCCGTCCTGGAGCAGTCGCACCCGGTTGCCGGAGGTCAGCGGGCTGCCGACGATGGCCTCCTCTCGCGCCAGGTGGCGGTCGAAGATGCCGGTCGCCACGCCGCGGCTGCTCAGGCGGTCCAGGATGGCCTTGCTCTGCCCGGGGGACAACGGGCCCTGCGCCCCGTGCAGCGGCACTGCGGCGCGGGGCCTTCGGGCGAGGTCGGGCACGATGGTCGGCAAACTGCTGCAGCCGGCCAAGCAGAGCAGGCCCGCAGCCAGCATTCGCTGCGCCCAGGTGCGCGCAGAGCAAGCGCGCCGAAGTCGGCTCGCGAGCCGATTGGCGAGGGCGATTCCGAAGAGAGAAGTGATCAAGCTCAACGAGTCGCGACCGACTTGCCGTGGTTTGAATGACGCTGGGTCAGCCTAAACGAAAGAGCCCAAGCACACATCAACTTTTACCGGAAGTTGATCATGATCATGCGCACCACCCTCGCCGCTGCCGCCGCGATGCTGTCGGGCTTCGCCAAGAGCGCCACCGAAAGGGCAACCGCCGAGAGCATCGCAAGAAAGGTCAATGGCGTGAAGTCGGTCAGGAACGAGATCGCCGTCCGGCCTTGAGAGGCTGGTAGCGGCTCGTACCCCGCGCCCCGCCAAAAGCCCCGGCTTCAGTCGAGCAGGCGCTTTTGCCCGGTCAGCTGTTGAATGGCGGTGATGTCCTGAACGGTTTCCAGGCAACCCAGATATTCGCCCTGCGCTGCGCGCACCGCGAAATAGCGGATGTGGATCTTCTTGCTGCCCATGTCGATCCAGAAGTCGGCGCTTTCACGGCGGCCCGCCTTGAAGTCGGCCAGGATCTGCTCGACCATGTGCACGCTCTTCGGCGGATGGCAGTTCTGGACCTTCAGCCCGATGACGCCCCGGGTGCGGGGAAATAGCTTGGCGTGGTTTTCGTGGCTGAAATAGCGCACGCAGTCGTCGGCGTCGACGAATGAAAGCTCGATGGGCAGCGAATTCAGAATCGCCGCGATGACGCTCTTGTCGAGTGGCGCCGACAGATCCTCCAGCGTTCCCCGCGTCATCTCCTGGGCCAGCGCCTGGTATTTATTCCGCGTGTCTGCACCGAGGCCGTTTTCGATTTCCAGGATCCCCTTGACGATGGCGGCGTCGTCATCGGGGCCCAGGGCCCGCCGGCCCATCGGGTAGAGGATGTCGTTTTCCTTCCAGTAATGGTTTTTCAGGAGGGCACCGTATTCCAGGAATACCGTCACCATCTCGCCGGCGGCGGCCGCATCGCCCGCAACCACTCGCTGGCCCAGGGAACTGAAGGCGTCGAGCAATTGCTTGCTGCGCTCGTGCTCCATCAGCATCATGCCCAGAGGCCCGCCGTGGCTGGGTATTCCAGCCGCGGAAAGCCGCGGGAACAGGTGCTGCTCCTCTTTCTGGTTGTGGCAGGCGTCGGCAAATTCCGAGAAGTACTGGACGGCTTTCTTTACCGTGGCAGGTTCGGGTGCCTTGTCGCGCCACAGCGTCTCAAGCGCATCGATCACCTTTTCTGTCTGCTCGTGATCGGCCATCAGCAAATCGGACCATGTGTCGTTCATTGTTCTTCCTGATAAATACGGCGGATCAGTCCGCCTGCTTGCGCAGGAACGCCGGGATCTCGATCTCGTCCATGCCGCTGCTGGTGTAGGCCTCGACCTTGGCCGCGGCCTGGCTGCGTGGGCTGCGCCAGACGCTGGGCGTATTCATGCCGTCGTAGTTGCGCTGCGAGGGCGGCTCCGCCAGGCCGGCGGGCTGTGCCACCTGGTTGAGGATGGGCAGGTTGTCGGTGCCGGTGCGCAGTTGCTGCTGCGCGGGCTGCTGCACCGGCTGCTGCACCACGGTGAGCGGCGGCGTGATCACCGCCCTGCGCGACGAGCTCAGGCCGGTGGCGATGACGGTCACGCGCAGCTGGTCGCCCAGGGATTCGTCGTAGGCGGTGCCGTAGATCACATGCGCGTCGTCGGCGGCGTAGCGGCGGATGGTATTCATCGCGTTGCGGCTCTCGGCCAGCTTGAAGGTCTGCTTGCTCGCCGCAATCAGCACCAGCACGCCGCGCGCGCCGCTGAGGTCGATGCCTTCGAGCAGCGGGCAGGCCACGGCCATGTCGGCCGCCTTGGTGGCGCGGTCGGGGCCGCCGGCCACGGCCGTGCCCATCATCGCCTTGCCGGGCTCGCTCATCACGGTCTTCACGTCTTCGAAGTCGACGTTGACGAGGCCCGGGATGTGGATGATGTCGCTGATGCCGCCCACGGCGTTCTTCAGCACGTCGTTGGCGTGCGCAAACGCCTGCTCCTGCGTCACGTCGTCGCCCATGACTTCGAGCAGCTTTTCGTTGAGCACCACGATCAGGCTGTCGACGTTGGCTTCGAGCTCGGCCACGCCATCCTCGGCCTGCTTGCCGCGCTTGCGACCTTCGAACTCGAAGGGCTTGGTGACCACGCCCACGGTGAGGATGCCCATTTCCTTGGCCAAGCGCGCGATCACCGGCGCGGCGCCGGTGCCCGTGCCGCCGCCCATGCCGGCGGTGATGAACAGCATGTGCGCGCCGGCAATGGCCTGGCGGATATTCTCCACGGCGTCCTCGGCGGCCGAACGCCCCATCTCAGGCTTGCTGCCTGCGCCCAGGCCGGTCTTGCCCAGTTGCACCAGCGTCCCGGCGTTGCTTCGGTGCAGGGCCTGCGCGTCGGTATTGGCGCAGATGAACTCCACGCCTTGCACGCCCTGGGCGAACATGTGTTCGACGGCGTTGCCGCCGCCACCGCCGACGCCGATCACCTTGATCTGCGTGCCTTCGTCGAATTCGTCGATCATTTCGATGGGCATATAAGTCTCCTACTGAGTGAGTTGCAGTTGCCGTTGACAGAGAAACAGGGCCTCGTTCGAGCCCCTCCTGGAAACCATTAGAAATTCCCGAGAAACCAGTCCTTGGCGCGGCCGACGAGGTTTTTCACCGAGCCCGCCTGCGCCGCCGCCTTGTGCCCGCGCGCCCTGGCCATGCGCGCCTCCTCCAGCAAACCCATCACGGTGGCCGAGCGCGGGTTGGCCACCATGTCGTTCAAGGCCCCGCGGTACAGCGGCAGCCCCTTGCGAACCGGTTTCAGGAAGATGTCTTCGCCCAGCTCCACCATGCCGGGCATCACCGCGCTGCCGCCGGTGAGGACCACGCCGCTGGAGAGCAGCTCTTCATAGCCGCTCTCGCGGATGACCTGCTGCACCAGCGAGAAGATTTCCTCGACTCGCGGCTCGATCACGCCGGCCAGCGCCTGGCGGCTGAGCATGCGCGGCACGCGGTCGCCCAGGCCCGGCACCTCGATCTGATCGCTGGCGTCGGCCAGCAGTTGCTTGGCCACGCCATGCTCGACCTTGATCTCCTCGGCGTCCTTGGTCGGCGTGCGCAGCGCCATGGCGATGTCGCTGGTGATGAGGTCGCCGGCGATCGGGATCACCGCGGTGTGGCGCACGCTGCCGTCGGTGTAGATCTGCACGTCGGTGGTGCCCGCGCCGATGTCGACCACCACCACGCCCAGGATCTTCTCGTCTTCGGTCAGCACCGAGGCCGCGCTGGCGCTGGGGTTGAGCACCAGGCGCTCGACTTCCAGCCCGCAGCGGCGCACGCACTTGAGGATATTCTCGGCCGCACTCTGCGCGCCGGTGACGATGTGCACCTTGACCTCGAGCCGGCTGCCGCTCATGCCGATGGGCTCCTTCACCTCGTGCCCGTCGATGATGAATTCCTGCGGCTCCACGAGCAGCAGGCGCTGGTCGTTGGGGATGTTGATGGCCTTGGCGGTCTCGACCACGCGCGCCACGTCCACCGGCGTGACCTCGCGGTTGTCGCGCACGATGACCATGCCGGTGCTGTTCTGGCCGCGGATGTGGCTGCCGGTGATGCCGGTATAGACGCGGTCGATCTTGCAGGCGGCCATCATCTCGGCCTCCTTGAGCGCCTGCTGGATGCTCTGCACCGTGGCGTCGATATTGACGACCACGCCGCGCTTGAGGCCATGCGTGGGCGCCACGCCCAGGCCGGCCACGCGCAGCTCGCCATCGGGCATGACTTCGGCCGCCACCACCATCACCTTGGCGGTGCCGATGTCCAGGGCGAACACCATGTCCTTGATTTCCTTGGCCATGCGCTGGCTCCTCGATTGCGCTCAGTTTCTCTTTGCCGCCAGGCCCGTTGCCGGGGTGCTTGCGGGTGGATGGGTGCTGACGCCGCGCAGCCGCACGGCATAGCCGTCGGTGTGGCGCAGGTCGGCGTATTCCAGTGGCTGGCGCCAGCGGCCGGCCACCTGCGTGAGCGTGCGTGCGAAGCGTTCGGTGCGGGCCACGACCTCGTCCTCGCTGCCGCGGCCGAGTTCGACCGTGGCGCCGCTGTCCAGCTCCACGCGCCAGGAGCCGCGGCCCGAGAGCTGCATGCGCTCCACGCCCTGCGCCAGCCGCTCGAATACCGGCTGCAGGCGGCGGTACAGCGCGAGCATCTGGCCGGCCGTGCCGGCGGGCCCGGCAAAGCGCGGCAGGCCGTCGTCCTCGACATCGCCCAGGTTGGCCTGGAAGACCTCGCCAAAGCTGTTGACGAGCTGGTCCGACCCTTCTTCGCCCTCCCACAGCGCCGCCGGGCGATGCTCCTCCAGGCGCACGACCAGGCGGTCGGGCCAGACGCGGCGCACCACCGCGCGGCGCACCCAGGGCACGCTCTCGAATGCGGCGCGGCCGCGCTGCAGGTCCGCGCTGAAGAAGTTGCCCGCCAGCCTGGGCGTGGCATTGGCGCGGATGGTGGGCACGCTGTTGCGTGCCAGCTCGCCGTCGAGCTGGATGGCGCGGATGGGGAACATCGGCGAGCGCATCAACCACAGCACGCCGGCGGCCAGCGCGCCCAGCGCCGCCAGCGCGTACACCGCGCTGGCCACGGCGTGGGTCAGGCGCACGTCGGCCGGCAGCGGCAGGGCCAGTGGGGCGGGAGTGGGGGCGCGCACCATGTCTTCAGCCCGCCGCGCCACCCAGGCCAGAGCTGCCCAGCGAGTCCAGGCTCGCGTCCTGCAGCAGGTGCAGGCACAACGCTTCGTAGCTCAGGCCCGCGGCGCGCGCCGACATGGGCACCAGCGAATGGCTGGTCATCCCCGGGCTGGTATTCATTTCCAGCAGGAAGATCTTGCGGTCGGCGGCGCGCAGCATGAGGTCGGCACGGCCCCAGCCGCGGCAGCCCAGGGCGCGGTAGGCGGCCAGGGCCAGGCGCCGCACTTCGGCCTCTTCCTGCAGCGGCAGGCCGCTGGGGCAGCGGTAACCGGTGTCGTCGGAGAAATATTTGTGCTCGAAGTCGTAGTTGCCGTCCGGCGCATCGATGCGGATCACCGGCAGCGCACGCGCGGTCGCGCCCTGGCCCAGCAACGCGGCGGTGAGCTCGATGCCGTCGATGAACTCCTCGCACAGCACGTCGGCGTCGTAGCGCGCCGCGAGCTTCACCGCGCCCTGCATCTGCGAGTAGCCGTGGACCTTGGTGATGCCGATCGACGAGCCTTCGCGCGGCGGCTTGACGATAAGCGGCAGGCCCAGCGTGTCGGGCACGGCATTCAGATCGTCGCGCGCCTGGTGCTCGGGGGCCAGCCACTGCCAGCGCGGCGTGGGCAGGCCTTCGGCCACCCACACGCGCTTGGTCATCACCTTGTCCATGCAGATGGCCGAGGCCATCACGCCCGAGCCGGTGTAGGGGATGCCCAGCAGTTCCAGCGCCCCTTGCACGGTGCCGTCTTCACCGTGGCGGCCGTGCAGGGCGATGAAGACGCGCGCGAAGCCCTCGTGCTTGAGCTCGGCGAGCTCGCGCTCGGCCGGGTCGAAGGCCTGCGCATCGACGCCCTGCGATTGCAGCGCCGCCAGCACGCCGGTGCCGGACATCAGGGACACCTCGCGCTCGGCACTGCGGCCGCCCATGAGCACAGCCACCTTGCCCAGGGCCTTGATATCGGGGTTCATCGTGCGCCCTCCAGGCGGTGCCGCAGTTGCCCGGGCACGGCACCGATCGAGCCCGCACCCATCGTGATGACGACGTCGCCGTCGCGTGCGATGCCCGCGATCGCCTCGGGCAACGCCGCCAGGCTGTCGACGAACCGGGCCCCCGGCACGGCCTGCGCCAGCGTGCGCCCATCGGCCAGCGCGATCGGCGCGTCGCCCGCGGCGTAGACCTCGGTCAGCAGCACCTTGTCGAAGCGGCCGAGCACGGCCACGAAGTCAGCGAAGCAGTCGCGCGTGCGGGTATAGCGGTGGGGCTGGAAGGCCAGCACCAGCCGCCGGCCGGGGAAAGCGCCACGCGCCGCGGCCAGCACGGCCGCCAGCTCCGCCGGGTGGTGGCCGTAGTCGTCGACCAGCGTGAAGGTGCCGCCCCCTTGCGCCGCGGGCACGGGCAGCTCGCCGTGGCGCTCGAAGCGTCGGCCCACGCCGGCGAAGGTGGCCAGCGCGCGGGCGATGGGCGCGGCCGGCAGTTCGAGCTCGCGCGCCACGGCGATGGCGGCCAGGGCATTGCACACGTTGTGCGCGCCCGCCAGGTTCAGCGTCACTGGCAGGTCCGCCTCGCCGCTCTGCCGCGCCACGAAGCGCATCTGCCCGCCGCTCAGCGCCTGCACATCCACCGCGCGCAGGTCCGCGGCCTCACCCAGGCCATAGGTGGTGATGGGGCGCTGCAGTTGCGGCAGCACCGCGCGCACGCCGGCGTCGTCGCTGCACAGCACGGCGCGGCCATAGAACGGCAGGCGGTGGATGAACTCGACGAAGGCGCCGCGCAGGCGCGCGAGGTCGTGACCGTAGGTCTCCATGTGGTCGGCGTCGATGTTGGTCACCACGCTGATCACCGGGCTCAGGTGCAGGAAGGACGCATCGCTTTCGTCGGCTTCGACGACGATGTGCTCGCCGGCGCCCAGGCGGGCCCCCGACGCGGCGCTTGCGCCGGCGGCGGATGGCTGTGCCGCGCCGGCGCTCTCGAGCTGGCCGCCGATGACGAAAGTCGGGTCGAGCCCGGCTTCGACCAGCACGCTGGCCACCAGCGCGGTGGTCGTCGTCTTGCCGTGCGTGCCGGCGATGGCGATGCCGGTCTTCAGGCGCATCAGCTCGGCCAGCAGCACCGCGCGCGCCACCACCGGCGTGCGTTGTGCGCGGGCGGCGGCGACCTCGGGGTTGTCGGCCGGGATGGCGGCGCTGGCGACCACGGCCTGCGCGCCGGCAATGTGCGCGGCGTCATGGCCGATGAAGACCGTCATGCCGAGTTCGGCCAGGCGGTGCATGACGGCGCTGTCCTGCGCGTCGGAGCCGGTGACGCGGTAGCCCAGGCGGTGCAGGATCTCGGCGATGGCGCTCATGCCGGCGCCGCCCACGCCGACGAAGTGGATGTGCTTGATGGCGTGCTTCATGCGCGCTTCACCAATCGCTCGATCTCGTCGGCCACGCGGGCCGCGGCGCGGGGCCGCGCCAGGCCACGGGCCTTCTCGGCCATCGCCAGCAGGCCCTCGCGCGACAGGCTGCGCAGCAAGTCGGCAAGGGCTTGGGCAGTCAACTCGCTTTGCGGCATGTGCAGCGCCGCGCCCTGCCCCGCCATCCACGCCGCGTTGTCGCGCTGGTGCGAGGTGGTGCTGACGATCAGCGGCACGAGCACTGCCGGCACCCCCGCGGCGCAAAGCTCGCTGACGGTGATGGCGCCGGCGCGGCAGACCATCAGGTCGCATTCGGCCAAGCGGCGCGGCATATCGGTGATGAAGGGCAGCACCTCGGCGGCCCCGGCCCAGGCGGCGGGCCCGGCGCCGTCGACCGCGAACCCGGCCTCGGCGTAGGCGGCACGCACCTCGTCCTGCTGCAGGGTGCCGGTCTGGTGCACGACCTGTGGGCGCGCAGCGGCCGGCAGCAGCGCCAGCGCGGCGGGCACGGTCTGGTTCAGCACCTGCGCGCCCAGGCTGCCGCCGACCACGAGCAGGCGCAGCGGCCCCTCGCGAGCGGCCCAGCGCGCGGCCGGCTCGGGCAGCGCCTCGATCTCCGCGCGCACCGGGTTGCCGGTGACGACGGCGTGCTTCGTCCTCGCCGCGGCCTCGCCGGCAAAGCCGAAGGCCACGCGGTCGGCCACGGGCAGCAGCGACTTGTTGCTCAGCAGCAGGGCGGCGTCGGCGTTCACCAGCAGCAGCGGCTTGTTCAGCAGCGAGGCCATCAGCCCGCCGGGAAAGCATACATAGCCGCCCATGCCCAGCACGGCGTCGGCGCGACGCCGGCGCAGGATGACCAGGCAGTCCCAGAAGGCCTTGAGCAGGCGCAGGCCACCGGTGAGCGTGTGCACGGGGCCCTTGCCGCGCAGGCCGCTGAAGGTGAGGGTGTCCAGCGCGATGCCGCTCTTGGGCACGAGCTGGTTCTCCATGCCGTGCGAGGTGCCCAGCCAGCTCACGCTCCAGCCGCGGCCCTGCATCTCCCTGGCCAGGGCCAGGCCCGGGATGATGTGCCCGCCGGTGCCCGCAGCCATGATCACGAGGTGCGGCATCAGGCTCGCCCTCCGCGCATCAAGGCACGGTTCTCGATGTCCACCCGCAGCACCATCGTCAGCGCCACCAGGTTCATCAGGATCGCCGAGCCGCCATAGCTCATCAGCGGCAGCGTCAGCCCCTTGGTCGGCAACACGCCCAGGTTCACGCCCATATTGATGAAGGCCTGGAAACCGACCCAGATGCCTATGCCCTGGCACATCAGCCCGGCGAAGACGCGGTCCAGCGCGATGGCCTGGCGGCCGATGTGGAAGATGCGCCGCGTGAGCCAGAAGAACAGCACGATGACGGTGGCCACGCCGACGAAGCCGAGCTCCTCGCCGATCACCGCGAGCAGGAAGTCGGTGTGCGCCTCGGGCAGGTAGTGCAGCTTCTCCACCGAGCTGCCCAGCCCCTGGCCGAAGAACTCGCCACGACCCAGCGCAATGAGCGAATGCGTGAGCTGGTAGCCCTTGCCCTGCGCGTACTTCGGGTTCCAGGGGTCGAGGTAGGCCAGGATGCGCTCGCGGCGCAGGTCGTCGAAGGCGATGAGCAGGGCGAAGGTGACGATGATCACCGCAGCGATGAGGATGAATCCGCGCAGGTTCACCCCACCCAGGAAGAGGATGCCCATGGCGATGGTGGCGATGACGATGAAGGCCCCCATGTCGGGCTGGCGCAGCAGCAGCGCGCCCACGAAGGCCACCGCCACGACCATCGGCGTGACGGCGCGGAAGAAATTCTCGCGCGCGTCCATGCGCCGCACCATGTAGTTGGCGGCGTACAGCGCGATGGCCAGCTTGGCCAGCTCGCTGGGCTGGAAGTTCATGATGCCCAGCGGGATCCAGCGGCGCGAGAAGTTCACCACCTTGCCGATGAAGGGCACCAGCACGACGACCAGCAGCAGCAGCGCGATGACGAAGATCACCGGTGCCTGCTTCTCCCAGAACGAGATCGGCACCTGCACGGTGACCAGCGCCACCACGAAGGCGATGGCCAGCGACAGCACATGGCGCTGCAGGAAGAAGGCCTGCGAGTAAGCGGCGAACTTGGGGTTGTCGGGCAGTGCCACGCTGGCCGAATAGACCATCACCACGCCCAGGGCGACGAGCGCGCCCACCACCGCCACCAGCGTCTGGTCGAAGGCCAGCAGGCGCACCGGGCGCACGCCGGCCACGTCGATGTGGTCGCGCACCGGCAGCGCGCCGGCGGACTCGCGCCGCGCGCTGAACCAGTTCCTGACCGCGGCGCGCGCCGCATTCATGCCACGGCCCCGCGCTCAGCCGCCAGGCCCTGCACGGCCTGCACGAAGACCTCGGCGCGGTGGCCGTAGTCGCGGAACATGTCCAGGCTGGCGCAGGCCGGGCTGAGCAGCACCGCATCGCCCGGCCGGGCCTGCGCGAAGCACCAGGCCACGGCGGCGGCCAGCGACGCGTGGCGCTGGAAGGGCAGGCCCTCGATCACCGCCTCGATGGCGGCGGCGTCGCGGCCGAGGGTGGCCACCGCGCGGGCGTGGCGCGCGAGCGGGGCGGCCAGTGGCGAGAAGTCCTGGCCCTTGCCGTCGCCCCCCAGGATCACCACCAGCTTGGCCGGCGACTTGTCGGCCCCCAGGCCCTCCAGCGCCGCCACCGTGGCGCCCACGTTGGTGCCCTTGCTGTCGTCGTAGGCCTCGACCTCGTCGACGCTGGCCACGAACTGCACGCGGTGCGCTTCGCCCGCGTAGTCGCGCAGGCCGTGCAGCATGGGCGCCAGCGGGCAGCCGATCGCCGTGGCCAGGGCCAGCGCGGCCAGGGCGTTGGCGGCGTTGTGGCGGCCGCGCACGCGCAGCGCGTCGGCGGGCATCAGCCGCTGGAGGTGGATTTCCTCCGCTTCGTCCTTCCTGCGCCTGATCGTCTCGTCGGCGGGCAGGGCGCGCACCAGCCAGGCCATGCCGTTCTCGACCACCAGGCCGAAATCGCCCGGCCGCTGCGGGGCACCCAGGCCGAAGCGGATGACGGTGCGCTCGGGCACGCGGTCCTTGACCCGGACTTTGCCCTTGGAAGGCGGCAGTGGCGGCGCCGGCACCATGGCCGCCACGAGCGCGTCGTCGCGGTTGATGACCATCACGCCGCGGCTGCCGGTGGGGCTGCCAAAGATCCGCGCCTTGGCCGCCGCGTAGGCCGACAGGCTGCCGTGCCAGTCGAGATGGTCCTGCGTGAGGTTGAGCACGGTGGCGGCCGCGGGTTCGAACCCGCGCACACCCTGGCCACCGCCTTCGAGCTGGAAGCTCGAGAGCTCGAGCACCCAGACCTCGGGCAGGTCGTGCAGGCGCGCGCCCAGCGTGTCGAGCAGCGTCGGCCCGATATTGCCGGCCACCGCCACGCGCTTGCCGGCGCGCTCCACCAGCAGCGCCGTCATCGCCGTGGTGGTGGTCTTGCCGTTGGTGCCGGTGATGGCCAGCAGCTGCGGCGCGTAGCCCTGGGCCGCCAACAGATCGGCCAGCGCGCGCACGAAGAGGTCGAGCTCGCCCAGCACGGCGACGCCTGCGGCGCGGGCCGCCTGCAGCAGCGGCGCGATGCGCGGGTCGGCCGGCGCCAGGCCCGGGCTCTTGAGCACGAGTTGCATGCCGCCCAGGCGCTGCGGCGTGAGCTCGCCCACCAGGCGAGTGGCCTGCGGCAGTTCGGCCGCCAGGGCGGCGGCCTGCGGCGGCAGTTCTCCCGAGGCCGGCGCCCCTGGCGCCGGGTAGCGCGAGTCCCACACCGTGACCTGCGCACCGTGGCGCGCGCACCAGCGCGCCATCGCCAGGCCGCTGTCGCCGAGGCCGAGGATGAGGACGGGGAGATCTTGCAGCCAGCTCATCGCAGTTTCAGGCTCGCCAGGCCGACGAAGCACAGCAGCATGGTGATGATCCAGAAGCGCACCACCACCTGCGTCTCGGCCCAGCCCTTCTTCTCGAAGTGGTGGTGCAGCGGCGCCATCAGGAAGATGCGCCGGCCCACGCCGTAGCGCTTCTTCGTGAACTTGAACCAGCCCACCTGCAGCATCACCGACAGCGCCTCGGCCACGAAGACGCCGCCCATCACGCCGAGCAGGATCTCCTGGCGCGTGATCACGGCGATGGTGCCCAGCGCGCCGCCCAGAGAGAGCGCGCCCACGTCGCCCATGAAGACCTGCGCCGGGTTGGCGTTGAACCAGAGAAAGGACAGGCCGGCACCGGCCATCGCGGCGCAGAAGACCAGCAATTCGCCGGCCCCCGGGATGTACGGGAACAGCAGGTAGCGCGAGAAGACCGAGTTGCCGACCACGTAGGCGAAGACGCCCAGCGTGGCGCCCACCATCACCACCGGCATGATGGCCAGGCCGTCCAGCCCGTCGGTGAAATTGACCGCATTGCTGGCGCCGACGATGACGAACCAAGTCAGGAAGATGAAGCCGAAGACGCCCAGCGGATAGCTCACGGTCTTGAAGAACGGCACCATCAGGTCGGCGCGCGGCGGCAGGTCGTTGGAAAAGCCGCTGCCGACCCAGCGCAGGAAGAGCTCGAGCACGCGCAGGTTGCTGGTCTCCGACACACTGAAGGCCAGGTACAGCGCAGCGACCACACCGATCAGCGTCTGCCAGAAAAACTTCTCGCGCGAGCGCATGCCTTCGGGGTCCTTGTTGACGACCTTGCGCCAGTCATCGACCCAGCCGATGACGCCGAAGCCGACGGTCACGAGCATGACCACCCAGACGAAGCGGTTGGTCCAGTCGAACCACAGCAGCGTGGCCACGCCGATGCCGATGAGCACCAGCACGCCGCCCATGGTGGGCGTCCCGCGCTTGCCCAGGTGCGCGGCCACGCCGTACTCGCGGATCGGCTGGCCGACCTTCATTTCGGTCAGGCGCCGGATCACCCAGGGCCCGAACGCCAGGCCGATGAGCAGCGAGGTCAACGCCGCCATCACGGCGCGAAAGGTGAGGTACTGGAAGACGCGCAGGAAGCCCAGGTCTTCCGGGTACATCGCCAACAGCCACTGCGACAGGCTAAGCAGCATGCGATGCCCCCTGCCCGGCCGCCCGCACCAGGGCCTGCACCACCCGTTCCATCTTCATGAAGCGCGATCCCTTGACGAGTGCCGACGCCGCCCGGGGCGCCTGCGGCAAGGCCTGCAGCAGCGCCTCGACGGTGTCGAAATGACGATCGGCCCCGGCATGCGCGCACAGCGCGCCGGCAGCCCAGAAATGCTCGATGCCGCTGCGGCGCGCCTGCGCGCCCACCTCGGCGTGCAAGCTCGGACCCTCGCCGCCCACCTCGCCCATATCGCCCAGCACCAGCCAGCGCGGGCCGGGCTGCGCGGCCAGCACCGCAATGGCGGCGAGCGCCGAATCGGGGTTGGCGTTGTAGCTGTCGTCGATGAGCGTGAGGCTGCGACCGGCGAAATTCAGATGCCGCGTCTGCGAGCGCCCGGCCACTGGGCGGAAGTCGGCCAGGCCCTGCGCCACCGCGGCCAGCGGCGCGCCCGCGGCCAGCGCGCAGGCCGTGGCGGCCAGCGCATTGCGCAGGTTGTGGCGGCCGGCCTGGGCCAGCGTGGTGTCCACGGTGCCCGCCGGCGTGCGCAGGGTCAGCGCCCAGCGCTGCGCCTCGTCCTGCCGATCGGCCAGCCACTCGGCCTGCGCGCTGACGTCGGCCGCACCCTCGGGTGCAAAAGTCATCACCCGGCGCGCACCGGCCAGCTCGCGCCACAGCGGCGTGAAGGCGTCGTCGGCCGGAATGACCACCATGCCGTCGGCGGGCAATGCCGCGATGACGCTGCCGTTCTCGCGCGCCACCGCCTCCACGCTGGCCATGAATTCCTGGTGCTCGCGCTGCGCGTTGTTGACGAGCGCAATGGTCGGCGCGGCCAAGCCGGCGAGCAGGGCGATCTCGCCGGGGTGGTTCATGCCGAGCTCGAGCACCGCTGCGCGGTGTGAATCGCGCAGCCGCAGCAGCGTGAGCGGCACGCCGATGTGGTTGTTGAGGTTGCCCACCGTGGCCAGTGCGGCCTCGCCCAGCCAGGCGCGCAGCATGGCCGCGACCATCTGCGTGACGGTGGTCTTGCCGTTGCTGCCGGTGACCGCGATCAGCGGCAAGGCCAAGCGCGCGCGCCAGGCGGCGGCGAGTTGCTGCAGGCCCTGCAGCGAATCGGCGACCTGCAACCCGGGCCGCTGCGCGCTCAAGCCCCGCTCGGCCAGGGCTGCCGCGGCGCCTGCGGCCTGGGCCTGGGCCAGGTAGTCGTGGCCGTCGAAGCGCTCGCCGCGCAGTGCCACGAAGAGGTCACCCGGCTGCACGCTGCGCGTGTCGCTGTGCACGCGGGTGATGAGCGCCGCACCGTCACCGACGAGCCGGCTCGCGGGCAGCAGCGCGTGGGCCTGGGCCAGGGTCATCATGTCGCCGCCCCTTCGCGCAGTTCGCGCAGGGCGAGCGCGGCGCGGGCTTCCAGCAAGTCGGAGAAGGGGCGGCGAACGCCGGCCACTTCCTGGTACTCCTCGTGCCCCTTGCCGGCGAGCAGCACCACGTCGCCGGGGGCGGCCAGCTGCACGGCGTGGTGGATGGCCTGGCGGCGGTCTTCGATGACGTCGACCTCGTCGTGGCCGACCACGCCGGCGAGGATCTGCGCCAGGATGGCCTCGGGCGCTTCGTCGCGCGGGTTGTCGCTGGTGAGCACCACGCGGTCGGCCCCGCAGGTGGCGATGGCCCCCATCAGCGGGCGCTTGGTGGCGTCGCGGTTGCCGCCACAGCCGAATACGCACCACAGCCGGCCGCCGCGCGCCTGCACCAGGGGCCGCAGCGCCTTGATCACCTTGCTTAGCGCATCGGGCGTGTGGGCGTAGTCCACCACCACTTCCACCGGGCTGGAGGAACCGGGCCCGGCCACGCGCTGCAACCGCCCGGGCACGGCGCCGAGCTGCGCGGCCGCCGCGGCGGCATCCGCCAGCGGCACGCCCAGGGCGCGCAGGCCGCCCAGCACGACCATCAGGTTGGAGGCGTTGAACTCGCCCACCAGCGTCGAGCACACCGGCTCGCGCTGCGCGCCTTCGACGACGTCGAAGGCCAGGCCGTATTCGGTGGTGTGCAGCCCCTGCGCCTGCAGCCGCGCCGCCCGGCGCAGCGAGACGCTCCAGATATCGAGCGCGCCCACGGCCAGCCTGGCCGCCAGCGCCGCACCCTGCTCGTCGTCGATATTGAGCACCGCGGCGCGCAGGCCCGGCCAGCCGAACAGCGCGCGCTTGGCGGCCCAGTACGCGGCCATGCTGCCGTGGTAGTCGAGATGGTCGCGCGTGAAGTTGGTGAAAAGCGCCACCGTGAGGCGAACGGCCGCCAAACGATGTTCGACGATGCCGATCGACGAGGCCTCCAGCGCGCAGGCCGCGAAGCCCTGGTCGACGAAGCGGCGCAACGTGCCATGCAGCGCGACGGGGTCGGGCGTGGTCAGGCCGGTGGGCTGCACCTGGCCGGGTTCACCCACCCCCAGCGTGCCGACGACGCCGCAGCGCCGGCCCAGCCCCGTGAGCGCCTGCGCCATCCACCAGGTGGTGCTGGTCTTGCCGTTGGTGCCGGTGGCGGCCACCACCTGCAACTGGCTGCTGGGCTGGCCGAACCAGATATCGGCGATGGCCCCGGTGGCCGCCTTGAGCCCGGGCAACGCGGCCACGCGTGCATCGGTCAAGCCATAGGCCGCCACGCCCTCGTGCTCGACCAGGCAGGCGCTGGCGCCGGCCGCGAGGGCCGCGCCCACGAAGGCCCGGCCGTCGTGGGCGCGGCCGGGCCAGGCGATGAAGCCGTCGCCCGGCTGCACGGCGCGGCTGTCGGTGCGCAGCGTGCCCCGCACGTGCGCGGCCAGCCACTGTGCGGCGGCGGGGGCGGAGTCGAGCACGGTGACCATCTCAGAAGCTCTCCAGCTCGGCGGCCAGGGGCTTGGCGCTGATCTGCGCCTTGACATCGATGTCGGGCGCCACATTCATCATGCGCAAGGTCTGCTGCACGACTTCGCTGAATACCGGGGCGGCGACGTCGCCGCCGAAGTGGCGGCCGGCGCTGGGCTCGTCCACCATCACCGCCACGATGATGCGCGGCGTGCCTATGGGCGCCATGCCCACGAACCAGGCGCGGTATTTGTTGCTGGCGTAGCCCTTGCCTTCCTGCTTGTGCGCCGTGCCGCTCTTGCCGCCCACCGAGTAACCGATGGTCTGCGCCTTCGGTCCCGTGCCGCCGGGGCCGGCGGCCATCTGCAGCATCCGGCGGATCTCGCGCGTGGTCTCGGGCTTGAGCACGCGCAGGCCCACCGCGGGCTGATCCTGGCGCAGCAGGGTCACCGGGATGACATCCCCGTCACGCGCCAGCACGGTGTAGGCGCGCGCCATCTGCAGCAGCGAGGCCGACAGGCCGTAGCCGTAGGCCATGGTCGCCTGCTCCACCGGCCGCCAGTTCTTGTAGGGCTTGAGCCGCCCGGTGACGGCGCCGGGGAAGGCGATCTGCGGCTTCTGGCCATAACCGATGTTGCTGAAGAGCTCCCAGAGCTCGCGCGCGGGCATCTGCATGGCGATGCGCGCGGCGCCGACGTTGCTGGATTTCTGGATCACCTCCTGCACCGTCAGTGCCGCGTACGGGTGGGCGTCCTTGACCACCAGCGGGCCGACCACCAGGCTGCCCGGCGCGGTGTGGATGACGGTGTCGGCCTTGACGCGGCCGGTATCCAGCGCCCAGGCCACGACCAGCGGCTTCATCGTCGAGCCGGGCTCGAAGACGTCGGTCAGCGCGCGGTTGCGCATCTGCCCGCCCGTGAGGTTGTTGCGCTCGGCCGGGTCGTAGCTCGGGTAGTTGGCCAGAGCCAGCACCTCGCCGGTCTGCACGTCGAGCACGACCACGCTGCCGGCCTTGGCGCGGTTCTGCTGCACGGCGTCGCGCACCCGCTGGTAGGCGAAGAACTGCACCTTGGAATCCACCGAAAGCGTGATGTCGCGGCCGTTCACGGGGTCGGCCTGGTCGCCGACGTCTTCGATCACGCGGCCCAGGCGGTCGCGCACCACGGTGCGCGCGCCGGAGCGGCCTTCGAGCTGGCCCTGGAAGGCGAGCTCGATGCCCTCTTGCCCGCGGTCGTCGATATTCGTAAAACCCACCACGTGCGCGGCCGACTCGCCCTCGGGGTAGCGGCGCTTGTACTCGCGCACCTCTTGCACGCCCTTGAGCCCCAGCGCCTGGATCTCGCGCCACACCGGCTCTTCGACCAGCCGGCGCAGGGTGACGACGCCCGTGGCGCCGTCCAGCCGCTGGCCGAGATCGGCCGGGCTCATGCCCAGCGCGCGCGCCATGGCACGGCGCTGGGCGGTGTCGGCCGCGAAGGTCTTGGCGTCGACCTGCACCGAGGGCAGCGCGACGCTGGTGGCCAGCACCAGGCCGTTGCGATCGAAGATGCGCCCGCGACTGGCGGGCAATTTGAGTTTGTGGACGAAGCGCTTTTCGCCCTGCGCCCGATAGAAATCGCTGGCCCAGATCTGCAGGTGCACGGCGCGGCCGAGCAGCACCGCAAAGGCCAGGCCCACCAGGACGACGACGAAGCGCGAGCGCCACGGCGGCGTCTTGCTCGCCAGCAGCGGGCTGGTGGCGTAGTTCACGCTGCGCACGCTGGTGCCGTTGCCACGGCTCATGCGGCCCCCAGGACGCCTGCGGCGTCGGCCCCCCGAGGGGGCGCGAGCCGGCTTCGGGCGGCCGTGCGCCGGCTCATGGCCGCGCCCCCGAAGCCGCGGGGTCGAAGACATAGGCCGTGACGGCGGGCGTGGCGGTGCGCATCTGCAGCCGCTCGCGCGCCGTGCGCTCCACCCGCAGGTTCGTGCCCTGGGCCTGGCGTTCGGCATCCAGGCGCTTGTATTCGGCCTCGAGACGGCCCTGCTCCACGCGCGCCTGGTCCAGCGCCGCGAAGAGCCGGCGCGATTCGTAGGCCGTATTCACGAGCACCAGGCAGCTGCCCAGCAGCACGACGAGCAGCACGATATTGAGCCGGGTCACGCCGCCACCTCGGTGCGCTCGGCCACGCGCAGCACGGCCGAGCGGGCCCTGGGGTTGGCTGCGATTTCCTCGGCCGAGGGCTTGATGCGCGCGATGGCCTTCAGCCGCATCGGCTTGGCCGGCGCGAAGGGGGCGCGGCGGTCGGGCACGTCGCGGCTCTCGCGCGCGATGAAGGTCTTCACGATGCGGTCTTCGAGCGAGTGGAAGGCGATCACGACCAGGCGTCCCTGCGGGGCCAGCAAGGCAAGCGCGGCGGCTAGGCCTTGTTCGAGCGCCTCAAGCTCGGCGTTGACATGAATCCGAAGAGCTTGAAATGTGCGCGTTGCAGGGTCCTGGCCCGGCTCGCGGGTTTTGACCGCACGAGCCACGAGCGCGGAAAGCTCCCCTGTGGTTCGAACGGGAGCCCCGCTCTCGCGGCGAGCGACAAGCGCCTTTGCAATCTGAAAAGCAAACCGTTCCTCGCCATATTCACGAATCACCTCCTCGATCTGGCGCGCTGGGGCGCGCTCCAGGAATTCGGCCGCCGTCTCGCCGCGCGTGGTGTCCATGCGCATGTCCAGCCGGGCATCGAAACGAAAACTGAAACCGCGCGCGGGGTTGTCGATCTGCGGTGAGCTCACGCCCAGATCGAGCAGCACACCCTGCACCTGCGAGATGCCGCGCGCGGCCAGCTCGGCCGGCATGTCGGCGAAGCTGGCGTGGCAGATGGTGAAACGCGCATCGGTGATCTGTGCCGCCGCCGCCACCGCCTCGGGGTCCTTGTCGAAGGCCAGCAGCCGACCCGTGGGCGCAAGCCGCGCGAGCACCGAGCGCGCATGCCCGCCGCGGCCGAAAGTGCCGTCGACGTAGAGGCCCGCCGGCTGCGTCACCAGGGCCTGCACGGCCTCGGTGAGCAACACGGTGGTGTGCGACCATGCCTGCGCGGCGCTCACCGGATGACCAGGCTGCGCAACGCCGCCGGGCGGCCCTTGGCCAGCGCCTCGGCCTCGTGGGCTTCATGGCGCGCCATGTCCCACAATTCGAAGTGTGAGCCCACGCCCATGAACTTCACCTCACGCTCCAGCCCCGCCCAGCTGCGCAGCTCGGGCGGAATGAGCACGCGCGAGGCGCTGTCGACCTCGACCTCGGTGGCGCTGCCGATGAAGAAGCGCCGCCAGGCCTCGTCTTCCGTGGTCAGCGAGAGCACGCTGCTCTCGAACTGCTCCCACACCGGCAGCGGGTACAGCGACAGGCAGCCGTCGGGGTTCTTCGCCACGACCATTTGGCCGTTCACGTGGGTCATGAGCAACTCGCGCCAACGGGCCGGCACGGTGATGCGCCCCTTCCCGTCCAGCGTGAGCACCGGACCCCCGCGAAAAACCATTGCCACCACAAAACCCCACTAATCGACACGAAGTCCCACTCTAACCGAGCGAAATCTCCGGGTCAATGCCGCGGGCCGGAAAAAAATCAATCAAATCAAGCACTTACAAACGGATTTTGCGGACGACCCTAAACCGAAAAACTCTTTCCAAATGAAGTACTTGGGATTCGAAATGAAAGTGCTTTGTGAGGTCGAATGACCCGCTCTGGCGCCTGCGCCACGCCCTGGCCGGCGTGGTTCTGGCCCTGCTGCTGTCGGTGCCGGTGGCCGCGCTGCTGGGCCGCGTCCTGGCGGACGCCTTCAGTGGCGGCTACGGCGCGCGCGTGGCCATCTACGGCACGCTGCTGCTCTATGTGGTGGCGGGCGCCGTGGTGCTGTTCGCCAAGGTGGCGCAGCACGAGACGCGGCCGCTTTCAGCCGCCCGCGTCGCGCGCTGGTTCCTCAGCCTGTGGCTCTGGCCCGCGCTGCTGGCCGCCGGGCTTATTTCTCGACCGGGAAGCCGGCGGTGATGGATTTCTGGATTTCACCCAGCGTCGCCGCCGTGGGTGGCGCCGGCGACCAGGCCATGTAGCCCCACTTCATCGCGTACGCCTTGTATCCCAGCAGGCGAAGCGCGGTGACGGCCTTGTTCTGCTGCTGCCCGGTGTCGCAGTGCACGATGATGTCCTTGTCGCGCGGCAGCTTGGCCAGCGATTCGGGCTTGGCCAGATCCATCACGCCCACGTACATGGCGCCGGGCAAGTGGCCCTTGTCGAACTTCTTGTCCTTGGGCACGCGCACGTCCACGATCACGAAGTCCTTCTTGCCGCCCTTGATGCGGTTGGCCACATCCTCGCTCGTGACGTCGTAGTAGTCGTTGTCCGGCAGGCCGCTCATGTAGGCATTGACGAACTTTTCGAGCGTGGCCTGCTCGGCCGCGCTGGCCACGGGCATGGGTTTTTCGGCCCAGGCAGCGCCGCACAAGGCAGCGGCCAAAGCGGCAGGGAGGGCCAAACGGCGGAAAACGGATCTCATGCAAACCTCCAAAGAAGCGGAATACCGGAACTCCCCCTGAGGGGCACTGCGGGTATAGTGGGTATTTACCCGTAGGTCGGTATTGCGCTACATCAAGATCGCACAAGCCGCCTGCGTCGCCGCCTTGACCCACCGTGGACGCCGGTGCTTTGAGCGGCCCGCGCGCATCGCCCACCACGGCACCCTGAGCGGCAGGTTCCTGGTTTCACACCCGGTTCGGCGCCTCCCCACCGGTTTGTTACATTGGGCGTCGTGAGACTCCATCGCCACCCCCGGGCCGACCCTCGGCCGGACTTGTTGACCCGCCGCGGGGGGCTGGTCGCCATGGTGGCCGCGGTGGCCTTGCTCGGGTGTTCGCCCAAGGACGCGCCGCGTGCGCACGGGCTGGACATCACCGGCGCGAAGTACGGGCTCGACTTCCGGCTCACCGACCCTCAGGGTCACCAGCGCAGCCTGGCCGACTTTCGCGGCAAGGTGGTGCTGCTTTTCTTCGGATTCGTGCAGTGCCCCGACGTCTGCCCCGCCGCGCTGGCCCGCGCCGCGGAGGCGATGAGCTTGCTGGGCGACGACGGCACGAAAGTGCAGATGCTGTTCGTCACCATCGATCCGGAGCGTGACACGCCCGAAACCGTGCAGGCCTACACCGCCGCGTTTCACCCCAGCTTCGTCGGCCTGCGGGCCGATCCGGCCCGCACCAAGGAGACGGCGGACCATTTCAAGGTCTTTTATCGCAAGGTGCCCGCCGCCGGCAGCTACACCATGGAGCATACGGCCATGACCTACGCGTTCGACCCCGCAGGCCGGCTGCGGCTGGCCTTGCGGCCGGAGCTGACCGCCAAGGACGTGGCCGAGGATGTCGCCGCGCTGTTGAAGGGCGTTGCTGCCCCGGGCGCGGGCTCGGCGGCGGGCCACTGAGCCAGCCCATGAGTCTGGCCAAGGCCACCCGCACCGCCTGCGGCCCAAAGGTGGCGCAGGACCCTGCGCGCCCACCGCCCTTGCTCGATCCGCATCGACAGCCCCACGGCTGACGACCCCCCAGGGTCGTGGCCGCGCATCGCACACTCAAAGGAACCTCCCATGCAAGACGCCCCTTACAACCGCCGCCACTGGCTGGCCACCACGGCCATAGGCACCGTGGCGCTGGGCGCCGGCAGCGCTGCGAAGTCCACAGCCCTCGCCCACCCCGGCATGCCCCCGACCCAATGGACCGACCAGCATGGCCTGGTGGCGGCATTGCCCAAGGACCCCGACCCGCTCACCAACGAGCTGGCCAAATACCCGCGCTGCCGCTACTGCGGCATGGAGCGCGCCAAATTCAGCCACACGCGCCACCTGCTGGTGTATGAAGACGACAGCGTGGAAGGCACCTGCTCCATCCACTGCGCCGCGATCAGCCTGTCGCTGAATATGGACCGCGGCCCCAAGGCCCTCTACGCCGGGGATGCCGGTGCCCAGGACGCGATCAAGCCACTGGTGGCCGTGGACAAGGCGCACTACGTGCTCGACCCCAGCAAGACGGGCACCATGACCAAGTCCAGCAAGTTTGCCTACGCCAGCCGCGCCGCCGCCGAGGCCGCAGCCGGCACCGAAGCCGCCGTGAAGGCCGGTGCCCGGATCGTCGACTTCGACACCGCGCTGACCGCCGCCTACCTGGGCATGGCCGAAGATACGGTGATGCTGCGCAAGCGCCGGGGCGAGATGCGCAAGAAGCTGAAGCTGGGTGCCTGACGGGCCCCTTGCCAACCCCTGCTGCGCGCCATCACAGCCATGTGCAAGACCTGCCCTCCCCACGCACCGGTGTGCCCAAGCCATGGGCACGCCGGACTCGGCCTGCCTCAAGGGGTCAGCCGCCGCAGCGCGCTGCAAGGCCTGGCCCTTGCCGGCAGCCTGCTGGGCCTGTCGCTGCCCGCACTGGCCAAGCCCGTGAAGCTGCCCGCCCCCGGGCCACGCGACACCTGCCCGGTGTGCGGCATGTTCGTGGCACCCTACCCTTACTGGGTGGCCACCGTGCTGTGGCGCGACGGCAAGGTGGTGCATTTCGACGGCGCCAAGGACTTCTTCAAATACCTCTTCGACCTGAAGAAATACGAGCCCGGCCGCCAGCGCGCCGAGATCCAGGCGATGGGCGTGACCGACTACTACACCACCGAACGCATCGACGCGCTGGGCGCCTTCTACGTGGTCGGCTCGGACGTCCTCGGCCCGATGGGCCATGAGCTCGTGCCTTTGGACACCGAGGCCGAGGCCAGGGAGTTCGTGGCCGACCACAAGGGCAAACGCATCCTGCGCTTTGCCGAGGTGACGCCGGCCCTGCCCGGGGCACTGGACCAGGGGAAGTTCCAGTGATCACGCCCGGCCCGGCAGGGGCGTCGGCACCTGCGCCGCGGCGCGGCTCCAGCCTGGCGCTGGGCTGGCTGGGTGCGCTGCTGCTGGCCGCGCTGGGCGCGGTGGCGCACGCCGCCTGGGGCCGGGCCGGCGCCGAGGCCCGTGTGCTGCAGGCCCGTGCCCTGGTGCGCGCGCTCGATCTCACCGACCTGGCCTGGTTCACCGAAGCGCGCTACACGCGCCACCTGAGCCAGGCCGACCTGCATTCGGCGTTCCAGGACGCGCCGGCCTCGCTGGAGCATTTCCCGGCCGGCTCGCTGCTGAGGCCGGCGCTGCGCTATCCGCCCTCGGGCTTCACCCAAGCCCCGGCGCCGAGGTAGAGCGCATGCGTTCCTGGTGGCTCCGCCAACGCGGTCTGCTCGACTACGCCGTGGCCGCCATGGCGCGCCACCGCGCCAAGAACCTTGGCCTGGTGGTGATCTACACGCTGCTCATCTTCGTGCTCGCCTCGGTGATCCTGCTGGGCAGTGCGTTGCGCCGCGAGGCCGCCGCGATGCTGCAGGACACCCCCGATGTCATCGTCCAAGGCATGCGCATGGGTCGCCACGAGATGAGCCATGCGGCGGATGTGGAGAAGCTGCGCCATCTGCGCGGCACGCACGGCGTGCAGGGCCGGCTGTGGGGCTATCTGTACGACACCTCCACCGCCGCCAACTACACGCTGCAGGTGCCGCCGCCGCAGGCCACTGCAATGGCCGTCAACACCGGCGAGACGATCCTGGGCGAAGGCGTGGCGCGCCTGCGCCGGGTGGCCGCCGGGCAGCCCGTATTCCTGGTCTCGCCCAGCGGCGTCTTCCTCAACCTGAAGGTCAAGGCCGTGCTGCCCGCCGCCACGGCACTGGTCAGCAGCGATGTGGTGCTGCTGTCCGAAGCCGACTACCGGCGTTTCTTCCAGCTCGCCGACGACGAATTCACCGATATCGCGCTGCGCGTGCGCAACCCCAAGGAGATCGCCAAAGTCGCCGAGAAGGCCTCCATCGCGCTGCGCCAGCACCGCGTGATCACCCGCGAAGACGTGCTGCGCACCTACGAGGCCGTCTTCAGCTGGCGCGAAGGGCTGCTGCTGGCGCTGCTGTCCGGGGCGGTGCTGGCCTTCGCCATCCTGGCCTTCGACAAGGCCAGCGGCCTGTCGGCGCAGGAGCGGCGCGAGATCGGCATCCTCAAGGCCATCGGCTGGGACACCGGCGACATCCTGCGGATGAAACTCTGGGAAGCGACGCTAATCTCCCTCAGCGCTTTCGGGGCCGGCTTCGTGCTGGCCTACGCGCATGTCTTCTTCTTCTCCGCGCCGCTCGTCGAGGCGGTGCTCAAGGGCTGGTCCACGCTGTACCCGCGCTTCGCGCTCACGCCGGCCATCGACGGCCTGCAGATCGCCACGCTGGCGCTGCTCACCGTGCTGCCCTACCTGGCGGCCATCGTGGTGCCGATCTGGCGCACGGCCGCGGCCGACCCCGACGCCGCGATGCGCTGAAGACGGGACCCTTCATGCTCGAACTCACGCAAGTCACCAAGCTCTACAACGAAGGCCAGCCCAACGAGCTGGCCGCCGTGCGCGAGGTCAGCCTGACCATCGCGACCGGCGAGGTGACGGTGCTCGAAGGGCCCAGCGGCTCGGGCAAGACCACGCTGCTCACGCTCATCGGCTGCCTGGCCCGCCCCACCCACGGGCGCGTGGTGCTCGACGGCCGGCCGCTGTCGGGCCTGCCCGAACCGCATCTGGCGCAGGTGCGACGGCAGACCTTCGGATTCGCCTTCCAGCGCTTCAACCTCATCACGGGCCTGAGCGCGCTGCACAACGTGATGCTGCCGGCCTACCCGCTGGGCCTGCCGCATGCGCAACTGGTGGCGCGCGCCCGCGAGGTGATGGCCCGCCTGGGCATCGCGCACCGCGAGGCCACGCGGGTGGAGCTGCTTTCGGGCGGCGAGATGCAGCGCACGGCGATAGCCCGTGCGCTCATCAACGACCCGGCCATCGTCATTGCCGACGAGCCCACGGCCAACCTCGACAGCCAACTCGCCACGCAGTTTCTCGAAATCATGGCCACGCTCAAGGCCCGCGGCAAGACCATCGTGATGAGCAGCCACGATCCGCGCATCACCCGCGCCGCGCTGGTCGACCGCGTGGTGACCCTGGCCGACGGGCGCGTCGTCGGCAGCACCGGCGAGCCGTCCTCGTGATCCTGCACCCGCCCGTGCTGGCGCTGTTGCTGGCCTCCTTGCTGGGCGCAGCCACGCTGGCCTGGGCCGGCGTGTTCTCGGTGCAGCTGTTGCGCCACTGGGACCTGGCCAGCGGCGCGCGCGGGCAGATCGAGCTGGAGCGCCGCACCTATCTCGTGGCCACCGTGCTCATGCTGGTGATGCTGACCCAAGGCTTCGCGCTGCTGCTCATGGTCTTCAACGCCGACCGCACCGCGCCGCTGCTGGTGGGCGCGATGTGCGCCTTCGGCAGCTTCAACGCCAGCGTCTACGGGTTCCCGGCGCTCTACGCCAAGATGGCGCTGTTCTTCGCGGCCATCGTCTGGCTGGCGATGCACCACGCCGACGCGGCGGCACCCGACTATCCGCTCACGCGGCGCAAATATGCGCTGCTGCTGGCCCTGCTGCTGCCGCTGGCGCTGCTCGATGCGGGGTTGAGCCTGGCGTATTTCGTCGACCTGAAGGCCGCCACGCTGACCTCGTGCTGCGGCACGGCTTTCAACCCCGAGAAGGGAAGCCTGGGCGCCGACGCGGCGGCCATGGACCCGGAGTGGGCGCTGGCGATGCTGTTCGGCTCGCTGGCGGCAGGCCTGGCGCTGGGCTGGCTGGCCGATGGCCGGCAGCGCCTGGCCCAGGCCTATGGCGCATTCAGCGCGGCGTTTCTCGCCATCGCGCTGGTGACGGTGGTCTCGGCGGTATCGATCTACGTCTACGAGCATCCGCACCACCACTGCCCGTTCTGCCTGCTCAAGAGCGAGTACGGCTACTTCGGCTTCGTGCTCTACGCGCCGCTATTCATGGGCGCGGCCTGCGGCCTGGCCTCGGGCGTGCTGAGCCTGCGTCCCCCGGCCAGCTTGCACGCCCAGTGGCCCCGGTTCACGCAGCGGCTGCGCCGCGTCTCGATGGGCGGATTCGCCGCCTTCGGGCTGTTGTGCGCCTGGGCCGTGTGGCGCTCGGCCCTGCGGCTGTAGCGCGATCAGTTCGACTGCATGATGCGCCGCCCCGAGGCCGCCTGCAGCGGCCGCGCGTTCATCGGGTAGATGCGCGCAAAGAGTTCGATCTGCTCGGGAGCCAGCGTCACCGGCTGGCGCATCACGATCCACTGCACGCCCTCGGTGCACGGCGGCGTCGTCAGCGAGCCCATGTAGGTGTAGTAGCGCCTGTCGGCGGGCAGCAGCTCCGCCAGTTCCAGCGGCACGCGCGCGGCGGCCGCCTCGTGGCGCTCCAGGGGCAGGTGGTTCCAGACCTTCTGCACCACGGGTTGCGGCGAGCCCTTGTCGAACAGCACCGTCACCACCGCCAGGCGGCCCTGTTCGTCCTTGTGCACGAGATGCACCGACATCTCGAACTGACGCCCATCGATGCGCTCTTCGCTCGGCCGATGGAAGTGGAACTGCTGCAGCTCGAAGCGCTTGCCGCCGACTTCGATGCGGCTGCCTGGCGCGACGTTGACCTGCACGGTGTGGCCGTTGTCCACCACCGCGAAATGGCTGGGCGGGTAGTCGAAGTTCACGGGCTCCAGGTCGACCGCCAGGCCGCCGCGGATATCGATGGGGCTCTGCCGCTGGCCGCTGCTGCACAGCGAGAACTCCGGCTTGATCCCCCCCAGGCCTGCGGACCCGCCGGGCCGTCGTAGTCCCAGTGGGCGTGCGGGTCGGCGCCCTTGGGGCCGGCCGCTGCGCCCCTGGGGGCCCCCACGGCGCTTCTTGGGGCCGCTGAGGCGCTCCTCGGCGTGGCTCCATGTGAAACCGCGGCAGGCGCTGCCGTAGGCCCCGGGCTGGCCGCCGCCTTGGCCACGATACGAAGCTCGCGCGAGCCGCCTGCGTCGCCGCCCTTGCCGGCAGTCAGCCGGTCGGCCAGCCGGCTGCGCAACAGCTCCATCGGGCCGGCCGGCGCAGCGGGCGCGGCGGGCGCAGCCGTCGCGGCCTTGGTCGGCGCTTCCGCGGCCGGCGCCAAGGCGGGCAAGAAAATGGCGGCCACCCACAGTGGCGCGGCAAGGGTGAATCTGAGTTGACTCATGGCACGGGCTCCTCGCCCGTTATCGGCCGGCCTGGGCAAGCGCTTGAATGGCGTCAGCCCGGACCACTGTTCGGGCCTTCGTGGTGCCAGCCCTGCTCAGGCAGGCCCTGGCGTCAGCTCAGGCGGGGTCTCACCCAGAGCCAGGCCCCCATGCCGACGCTCATCATGACCAGCGAAGTGACGGCCAGCGCCAGGGTCGAGTGCATGACCAGCGGCGCCACCACGCCGGCCACCAGCGCGTTGGCCAGGCTGCCCACGCAGGCCTGCACCGAAGAAGCCATGCCGCGGCGCTCGGGCGCCAGGTCCAGGGCCGCCAGGGTCACCACCGGAACCATCAACGCCCAGCCGAAGGCGAAGAGACCCAGCGGCAGCAGTGCCCAGGCCACATGCGGCGTGAACAGCAGGTTGAGCACGACGTTGACCAGCGAGGTGGCGGCCATGATGACGAAGCCATGGCGGATCTGGCGCCGCGGAGGGATGCGCCCGGCCAGGCGCCCCGACAGCCAGGCCCCGCCCATGATGCCGCTGATGGTGCACAGGAAGAACCAGTAGAACTGCATCGGCTCCAGGTGCAGGTGCTCGCTGAGGAATACCGGCGCCGACAGCACGTACAGGAACATGCCGTTGAAGGGCACGCCGCTGGCGAATACCAGCGCCACGAAGCGCGGGCTGCGCAACAGGCCCGCGTAGCCGCGCATCAGGTGGCCCAGCGCGAAGGGCTGCCGTGCGGCGCGCTCCAGCGTCTCGGGCAGCCAGCGCCAGTTGGCCAGCCACAAGGCGGCACCCAGGCCGGTGAGCAGCCAGAAGATCGAATGCCAGTCGGCATGCACGAAGAGGAAGCCGCCCACCAGCGGCGCCACCGCGGGCGCGATGCCGAAGTAGATCGTCACCTGCGACATCACCCGCTGCGCATCGGCCGGCGGGAACATGTCGCGGATGATGGCGCGCGACACCACCATGCCCGAACCCGCCGACATGCCCTGCAGCGCGCGAAAGAAGACCAGCTCCCCGATGGTCTGGCTGAGCGCGCAGCCCACCGAAGCCACGGTGAATAGCGCCACACCGGCCAGCACCACCGGGCGGCGGCCCAGGCTGTCCGAGAGCGCGCCGTGGAACAGGTTCATCACCGCGAAGCCGAGCAGGTAACTCGACAGCGTCTGTTGCATCTGCACCGGCGTGGCACCCACCGACTGCGCGATGCCGGCGAAGGCCGGCAGATAGGTGTCGATGGAGAACGGCCCCAGCATGCCCAGGCAGGCGAGCAGCAGGGCCAGCGTCCAGCGCGGGCCGGGCCACAGGATATGGGCGTTGGGGTTCATGGAGGCCGGGCATGCCGCCCGAAACAAAAAAAGTGTGAAGCAGACCGATAGGCCGGATTCTGTGCGGCAGCGCCGCTTGCGCGAGCCCTGCCGTGACCGCCATTCCTCTGGGCCGAGAGTCGCCCCTCGGCTCGGTGCCACCTACCCGCCGGCTCCGCGAGCCACGTCAACGCCGGCCTACTTGGTGTTGCTGCGCGTAGAGATTGCCCGTTTCACCCAGTACGGGGCTTTGCCCCGCACTGGGTGGCTGTTCGGTTCGGGCTTGCGCCCGAGTCCGTGCGGCAGGCCGCACGAACCGCCGGCTTGCGCCTGCGCCTCACAGAACACCCTCACGGGGCCCTGCACTGACTCGTCTCTGTTGCTCTGATCCTCACCTCACGGTGGACAGCCGTTAGCTGCTACGCCGCTCTATGCAGTCCGGACCTTCCTCCAGTGCCGTGTTTCCACGCTCGCACCAGCGGCGGTCTGGCCTGCTTCACGGGTGGATTATCGCCGCTGTGGGCCCCGGGGTACCGCGCAGGGCCGCACGGCACAGCGGATACCATCGCGCCGCAAGACCCGACGAAAGCCGCCACCGATGGTCACCGTGAACAAACTCATCCCCCAGGCCCGTGGCCTGGCCGCGGCGTTGCTCAAACGCGCCGCCCGCGTCGAGCTGGCTTGGGACCTGCGCCAGAAGAGCCGCTTCGACGCCACCGATTCGGCGGGCCGCGCCCTGGAAGTGACCCTGCCCCATGGCAGCGTCTTGCGCGACGGCGATGCGCTGGTGGCCGAAGACGGCTCCCTGGTCATCGTCAAGGCAGCGCCACAGCCAGTGCTGCAGGTGCGCGCTTGCGCCGAGCACGGCAGCGCCGTGGACCTGCTGCGGGCGGCCTATCACCTGGGCGGGCGTCGTGTGGCGCTGGAGTTCCAGGCCGACCACCTGAGGCTCGAACCCGACCCCGCGCTGGCGGCGACGCTGCGCGCCATGCACCTCGTCGTCAGCGAGGAAAGGGCCGCGTTCGAACCCGATGGCGGCGCCCACCCCAGGGGCGGCAAGCCGCTGCCCGTCACCGTGAGGGCCGCTCCCGCGCCGCATGTGCACGGCCCGGGCTGTGGCCACGGCCACAGCCACAGCCACAGCGACCCCCACTGAGCAGGACGCCGCAGCGGTCGGCACACCGGCGCCCATGAGCAAACTCTACTTCCGCTACGCCGCCATGAACGCGGGCAAGTCCACCGCCTTGCTGCAGGCGGCGCACAACTACGAAGAGCGCGGCATGAAGGTGCGCCTGCTCACCGCCGCGCACGACGACCGCGCCGGCAGCGGCATCATCGGCTCGCGGCTGGGCCTGCAGCGGCCGGTGGAGACCTTCGGCCCGCAGACCGTCTTCGACGCCGCTGGCGTGGGCCCCGGCGTGGCCTGCGTGCTGATCGATGAAGCGCAGTTCCTGACACCGGCCCAGGTGCGCCAGTTGCACCGCCTGGCGCACCGCCAGCGCCTGCCGGTCATCTGCTATGGACTGCGCAGCGACTTCCGTGGCGAGGCCTTCCCGGGCGCCGCCGCGCTGCTGACGCTGGCCGACGACCTGGAAGAAATGAAGACCATCTGCGCCTGCGCGCGCAAGGCGTCGATGAACATGCGCATCGACGACGAAGGCCGGCGTGTGAAGGAAGGCGAGCAGGTGGTCATCGGGGGCAACGAGCGCTACCGCGCCGTCTGCCCCTCATGCTTCTACAGCGACGACGACGACCCGGTCCGGGCACCCGGGCTGTTCGGCTGAGAGCGCCAGCCACCGCCGGCACGCTCCCACAGGCGTGCCCGCGCAGCGGGTTCGCCTCGGCGCTGGGCGGCGCGGCAGGGTCAGTCGAAGATGTCGCTCAGCCAGGACTTCTTGCGGCTGCCGTAGTGGCCCCGCCCGTGGCTGTGATCGGAATCCACGAAGTCGCGCGGCGACCGCGCGGCGTGGCTCCCGACCGCGGCCGGCGCGGCCGGCGCCGCTGCGACCGAACGCTCGATCAGCTTGTCGAGTTCACCGCGGTCGAGCCACACACCGCGGCATTGCGGGCAGTAGTCGATCTCGATGCCTTGGCGGTCGCTCAGGACCAGCGCGGTGTCGGGGCAGGTCGGGCATTTCATGATTTTCTCCTTGGCGGGGGTCATTCATCCGAGCCGCCGAAACCGAACAGGCTCAGCAGGCTGGTGAACAGGTTGAAGATCGAGACATACAGGCCTACCGTGGCCAGCACGTAGTTGGTTTCGCCGCCGCCCACGATGCGGCTGGTCTCGTACAGGATCAGGCCTGCCGACAGCAAGGCGACCATCGCGGCCACGGCCAGGCCCAGCGCCGGCAACTGAAGGAATACCGCGCCCAGGCCCGCGAGCAGCGCGATGACCATGCCGGCGAACAGAAAGCCGCCCATGAAGCTGAAGTCGCGCCGGGTCGTCAGAACCCAGGCCGACAAGGCCAGGAAAGTCGCCCCCGTGGCGGCCAGCGCCAGGGTCACGACCTGCGCGCCGCCGGGCAGCGACAGGGTCCTGGCCAGCACCGGCCCCAGCGTGTAGCCCATGAAGCCCGTCAGCGCAAACACCGCCGGCAGCGCCCAGCCGCTGCTCTTGAACTTGTAGACGGCGAAGAGCAGGCCGAAGTAGCCGCCCAGCGTCAGCACGAGGCCTGGAGCGGGCCATTGCAACGCCACGCTGGCGGCCGCGATGGCCGCGCTGAAGAGCAGCGTCATCGAGAGCAGTGCATAGGTGTTGCGCAGCACCCGGCTGGCGCCGAGCGTGTGCGGCGAGCCGGCAGCGCCAACCACCAGCGGGTAGGTGGCGGCGGCGCTCGCACGAGGCGTTGAAGTCATGGGGTTCATGGTGAGTGGTCCTTTGTTCGTGGTGGGATCAGCGATCGAGGGCGATGAGGCGCTGGCGAAAGCGCCGCGTATCGTTGCCGCGTCGCCACAGGCGCATGAGGAACCGCGCGGCGCGCGCCAGCGCCTTGTCCAGCGCGGTGCGCCAGTTGTTCGCCACGGAGGCGACCACCACGGTTCCGGCCCCGTCGGTCCTGAGTTCCACCTGGCAGCGCTTGTCGATGCCGCCTCGGGGCCCGTTCACGTCCGACAACTGCACCTCGGCCCGTGGCACCAACCAGCTCAGGCGTCGCAGGACGAAGCGCACGCGGCGCTCAGTCAGGTCGTGAAGCTCGGCGGTCTGCGGACCGCGCGACTTGAACAGCACTTGCATCACAGGTCTCCATCGGTTGTGGCAAGGCTGGAAGATAGGGCCTGTGGAAGTTCTGAAAAAGCAGCTTTTCAGGAATCTCTACATCGGATAAACCTGAGTCGTTCAGGCCCGCGCCGTGGCCAGCATCTGCAGCACCAGCGGGTGGTGCTGCCCTCGGCGCGACCGGATGGCGTGGATCTCCTCCTTCACCTGCTCGCAGCGTCCGAGCAGGCGCAGCCCGCGCATCAGCCTCACGTCGCCCGCGCCCAGGCGACTCACCGGGAACACCCCCATCCCCCGCGCGGCGAAGACCGCCAGCAGTGCGCTGTCTTCGAATTCACCGACGATTCTTGGCCGCAGGCCCTGGCTCTCGAACCAGCGATCCAGCGTCTGGCGCAGTGCCGAGTGGCCGGTCGGCAGCAGCATGGGCAGCCGGTCCAGTGACTGCGGGAACTGGTCCACGTCGGCCTTGTGCACGTGCGCAGCCGGCCCGTACCACTCCACCGGCGACTCGACCAGCCTTTCGCTCGTCAAGCGAAGGTTCGGGTTGCGTGGTGCCGGTTGCCCGGCGAGCACCAGGTCCAAATGGTGCAGCGCCAATTCGGCCAGCAACTGCTCGAATTCGCCCTCGTGGCACACCAGCCGCAGCTGCGGCGTGGCCAGCACGGGCTCCAGCAACGCGTGCGCCGCGAGCTTGGAGATGCCGTCGGACATGCCCACGGCCAGGCGGGCGACCTTGCCGCTGGCCGCCTCTCGCACCTCATCCTGGATGACTTGGCCGAGCTGGAAGATCTCCTCGGCGCGGGCGAAGGCGGCCTGGCCCGCCTCGGTCAACGCCACGCCCCGCCCCGCCGGCTTGAGCAGCTGGTGGCCGAGCGAACGCTCCAGCTCCCGCACCTGCGCGCTGATGGTCTGCACCGCCATGTCCAGCCGCTCGGCGGCGCGGGCGAAGCCGCCCTCTTTGGTGACGACCCAGAAGTAGTACAGATGGCGGTAGTTCAGCATGCTTGCCTCACTGGATTCAGTTCGGAAAATCCGAACCCGTGCTCACTCTAGTGCTGATTCTTCCGAGACGGGCGATGACCGATCATCGGCCCTCTACTTTTCGACAACAAAGACCATGGACACCTTGATCCCCTTCCTTGCCGCTGACTTCCTGGGCACGCCGGCCTGGATCTGGCTCGGCTTCATGGGCATCGTCGTCACGCTGCTGGCCTTCGACCTGGGCGTCCTGCACAAGGGCGACCAGGAGATCGGCGTGCGCGAGAGCCTGCTGCTCTCGGCCGGCTACATCAGCGCGGCGCTGATCTTCGGTGCCTGGATCTGGTGGTATCTGGGCGCGCGCAGCGGCATGGACTACTACACCGGCTTCATGATCGAGAAGTCGCTGTCGATGGACAACGTCTTCGTCATCGCGCTGATCTTCGGCTTCTTCGCCATCCCGCGGCAGTACCAGCACCGGGTGCTGTTCTGGGGCATCCTGGGCGTGATCGTGCTGCGCGCCGCGATGATCGGGCTGGGTGCCACGCTGGTCACCCAGTTCAGCTGGGTCCTGTACCTCTTCGGCGCCTTCCTGATCTTCACGGGCGTCAAGATGTGGATCATTGCCGACCATGTGCCCGACATCGCGAACAACCCGCTGCTGAAGTTCCTCAAGCGGCACATGCGAGTGACCGACGGGCTGCGCGGAAACGCCTTCTGGGTGCAGGAGCCCGACCCCGCCAGCGGCAAGCCGGTGCGCTGGGCCACGCCGCTGTTCCTGGCGCTGGTGCTGATCGAGTTCGTGGACCTGGTGTTCGCGGTGGACTCGGTGCCGGCGATCTTCGCCATCACCACCGACCCCTTCATCGTCTACACCAGCAACATCTTCGCCATCCTGGGGCTGCGCGCCTTGTACTTCGCGCTGGCGGCGATGATCCACCGCTTCAAGTACCTGAAGTACGCGCTGGCCCTGGTGCTGGTCTTCATCGGCACGAAGATCTTCCTGGTGGGGATCATCGGCAAGATCCCGCCGGTGATCTCGCTGAGCGTGACCTTCGGGCTGATCGCCGGCGGTGTGGCGGTGTCGCTGTGGAAGACGCGCGGGCAAGTCGTTGCCGTGGAGCCCACATGACGGCGCCTATCGCGCAAAGATGGCAACGCTGGCCGCGGTGGCCTGTGCTCTCAGCGCACCAGGCGCTGCATGGCCCACTCCGCCCAGGCCAGCAGTCGGTGGTCGTCACCATGGCGTCCCACCAGCTGCAAGCCCACAGGCAGGCCGTTCGCACCCCTGGAGAACGGCAGGTGCACGCAGGGCAGGCCGAGCAGCGTCCAGGCACGGCAGAACAGCGGGTCGCCGGTGGCCTGGAGGCCGGCGGGTGCGGTGCCCAGGGTGCTGGGAGCGAGCAGCACGTCATGCCGCGCGAACAGCGCGTCCATCTGCTGGCGCAGCGGCGCGGCCGCAGCCTGGTTGGCCGCTTGGACTTGCCCGCTGACCGCCAGTCCATCGTCGAGCAGGCTGCGCAGCGCCGGGCTGAGTTGCTCGCGGTGGCGCAGTCGCTCGTGAGCCAGGGCCCGTGCGGCTTCGTGCGCCATGATCGCCTTGTGCAGCGGCACCAGCGTGGCAAAGCCGGCCGGCAGGGCGGCGTCGACCCATTCGGCGGCCAGCGGCGCCAGGGCCGCGACAGCCTGCGCCCAGGTGGCCTGCGTGTCGGCATCGGCCTGCGGCCACTCGGGTGTGGGGCACAGGCCGATGCGCGGCGCTGCGGCGTCCTGCCATTGCAGCAACCGCAGGTCACCGGTGAGCACGGCACCCAGCAGGGCCGCATCGCGCACGCCGTGGCCAAAGCCGCCCACCGTGTCCAGCGTCTCCGACAGGCTCTTCACGCCCGCCCGCGACACGCGGCCGAAGCTGGGCTTGTAGCCAACCACGCCACAGAACGCGGCCGGCCGGATCACCGAGGCCGCCGTCTGCGTGCCCAGCGCCAACGGCACCATCGCTGCGGCCACCGCGGCGGCCGAGCCGCTGGACGAGCCCCCGGGCGTGTGTTCCGGGTGGTGCGGGTTGCGCGTGGGCCCGGGGTGGAAGGTCGCGAACTCGGTGGTCACCGTCTTGCCCAACACCACGGCCCCGGCCTCGCGGCACAACGCCACCGCGGCGGCGTCGGCCGCCGGCCGGTGGCCGGCGTAGATGGGTGAGCCGTAGGCGGTGGGCAGTTCAGCGGTATCGAAGAGGTCTTTCACGCCCAGGGGCAGGCCGTGCAGCAGGCCGCGCAGCGCCCCGGCGTCGAGCGCCCGGGCCTGCGCCAGTGCGCCTTCGGCATCCACCACCACGAAGGCCTGCAGCTCGGGCTCGCGCTCGGCGATGCGCGCCAGGCAGGCTCGGACCAGGGTTTCGGCGGACAGCTCGCGGCGCGCTAGGCGTCGTGACAGCACCCAGGCGCCCAGGCTCAGCAGATCGTCGTGGCTCATTGCGCTGCCTCGCACCAGTCGCGGATCAGGTCTTCGTAGATGGCTACCGCTTCGGTGATGGCCTCGACCGGACAGTACTCGTCGGTCTGGTGCGCCATGGCGGCGATACCCGGGCCCAGGATCACCGTGGGCGGCATGCCCAGCGGGCCACGCAGCGCGGCGGCGTCGGTGAAGTAGGACACGGTGCGCGGTTGCGGGGTCTGCCCGCTGCGTGCCTGGCACCGAGCAAAAACACGCTGCATCCACGGGTCACCGGGTTCGGTGTAAACACTGGCCACGTCCAGCAGCGTGCGGAAGTTGACTTGCGGGCCGAGCACGCGGCACAGGCACTGCAGCACGTGGCGGTGGTCCTGCCCGGCCACGCTGCGGATGTCGATTCCCAGCATGGCCGCGTCGGGCACCGAGTTGATGTTGATGCCGCCCTGCGCGGTGCCCACGTTGAGCGTGGGCGTGCCCATCAGCGGGTGCGCGGCGATGTCGAAGCGAAAGGCTTCCAGCGCCAGCGCCGCGCGAGCCATCTTGTACACGGCGTTGTCGCCATGTTCGGGCATCGACCCGTGCGCCGTGGTGCCGCTGACGCTGGCCTCAAGCCAGAACGCGCCCTTGTGGCCCAGCAGCGGCGCGTTGCCGGTGGGTTCGCCCACCACCAGCGCGCCGGCGTTGCCGATCAGGGCGCGAGTCTCATCGTGGCCGACGAGGTGGAAGGCCCCTTCGCAGCCGGTCTCTTCACCGGCAGTGATGATGAGGCTCAGCCCGGCGCTGTCACGCAGGCGGTCGCTCTGGGCGATGGCCGCAGCGGTGAAGGCGGCGACACCGCTCTTCATGTCACTGGACCCGCGTCCGTAGAGCCGGCCATCGACGATCTCGGCGCCGAAGGGGTCGTGCTGCCAGGGTGCGGCGCCCAGCGGCACCACATCGACATGGCCGGTAAAACATAGCGGCGCACGGTCCGGCCGGCCGCCGATGCGCGCCACCAGGCTGCTGCGCCGCGGCGCGAACTCGACGCTGCGGCAGGCGAAGCCGGCCGCCGAGAGCAAGTCCGCGAGTTGCGTGGTGCACAGGTCCTCAAGGCCCGGCGGGTTCACGGTATTGGCGCGCACCAGCGCCTGGGTCAGGGCAACGGGGTCGATGGCAGTCATGGAAAGTGCAGCCGGGGGGCCACCGTGTCCAGCGGGTAGATGGGCCGCCGCAGGCGGCGGAACTCGAACAAGCCGTAGTCGGAGGCGGTGACGCCGCGGCTGTCGCATTCCACCATCCCGCAAGACAGGGGCCCGAAGGCCGGGCGGCAGTACATGCGCGACTTGAGCAGCAGGTAGTCGAAGGCCCGCGGGTCCACGCCCAGACTCGTGAACACGCCCAGGTCCAGCGGCTCCATCGGCCTTTCGGTCACGACCAGCAGGCCGGCCGCGTGCGCCAGCACCGCGCTGCGGCCCATGGCCCAGGTTTCGCCGGTGTAGATCGGGCCGGTGATGCGAAAACGCCCGTCGCCGACGGCCTGCACCCGGGCCTGCAGCGCCAGCGGCGGGCGCTGCACACCCGGCAGGCCCAGCGGCGTGTGGTTGCCGAGCCGGACCTGCACCGTCGCGCCAACGCCCGCGGCGACGCACTGCGCCACGGTCTGCGGGTCGGCCAGCGGGCCCACGCCGATATTCACCACGCCCTGGTGCAGACACTCTTCCAGCAGCGTCGTCGTGTCGCAGCTGCCGCCGGACATCACGTTGTCGCCATGGTCCAGCAGCAGCACCGGGCCGGCGCCTGCCGGTGCGGCCTGGCGCAGCACGCGCGCCTGCGCCACGCTGGCGGCCAGCGGCTCGCTGCGGTAGACGAAGCCGTCGCGTTCCTGCCAGAGCTGGGCTGCCAGTGCATCGGCCGCCGCCTGCGCCTGCGCCGGCGTATCACCGACCGTCACGACGCTCATGCCGGCGTCGGGGATGTCGGCCAGCGAAAACCCGGCGAACACGCTCACCGCCTGCAGGCCGGCGGTCTCCATCTGCCGGGCGCGCTGCACCGCACGTTGCATGGCGCCGGCACCCGTGGCGCTGCGCAGCGTGTGCGACAGCAGCGGCGGCCGCGCCCAGGCCAGCGCGGGGCGGCGGCCGCCGTCCAACCACGCGAAGGCCAGCCGCGCAGCGTGCGCCCCGGTCTCGTGCATGTCCACGTGCGGGTAGGTCTTGAAGCCGACGATGAGGTCGGCGTGCGCCACCATCGCCGGGCTGATGTTGGCATGCAGGTCCAGCGCCACGGCCAGCGGCGTGTGCGGCGCCACCGCGCGCACGCGCTTGAGCAACTCGCCTTCGCCGTCGTCGAAGGACTGCGTGGCCATGGCACCGTGCAAGTCCAGCAGGATCAGGTCGCAGCCCGGGCGCACGGCATCGACGATGGCCGTGGCCAGGGTTTCGTAAGCCGTGTCGTGCACACGCCCGCTGGGGTTGGCGGTGGCGTTGACGGCCACGCTGATCTGCGCACCGCGGGCCTGTGCTGCGTCTATGAAAGAGCCCAGGCCGGTGCGTGAGCCGCGGCTCTGCTCGTAGGCCGCCGCGCCGAAGCTGGGGCCGTCTGGGCCGAAGGCCGCCAGTGGCGTGGGCACCGGCGAGAAGGTGTTGGTCTCGTGGTTCAGCCGTGCGGCGACGATCCTCATGCCACCGCCCTGTTGCCCGCACGGCGCAGCACCTGGCCCGCGCGCGCGCCGGTGCCGGCTCCGTCGCGCCAGGCCAGCGTGCCGTTGACGTAGACGCGGTGGATACCCACGGCAGGCCGCAGCGGCTGCGCGAAGGTGGCGGCGTCGATGACACGCTCGGGGTCGAACACCACCAGGTCCGCGGCGCAGCCCGGCTGCACCAGGCCACGGCCGGCAAGGCCGAAACGCGAGGCCGGCAGGCCGGTCATCTTGTGCACCGCGGTCTCCAGCGAGAACAGCCCGCGTTCGCGCACGTAGTGGCCCAGCACGCGCGGGAACGCACCCCACAGCCGTGGGTGCGGAAAGGTGTCGTGCGGCAGGCCGTCGGAGCCGACCATGGTCTCGGGGTGCGCGAGGATGCGCTCGACGTCGGCTTCGTCCATCGAAAAGTAGATGGCGCCGGCCGGCTGCAGTGCGTCGGCCATGGCGTCGATCTCCAGGCCTTGTTCCAGCGCCAGCTCGTCGAGGTAGCGCCCCGCCGCGGCCGGCTGCGCCTTGGACCAGGCCACCAGGGTGCGCGAAGCCTGGCGCGCGGTGTCCTTGCGCAGCACGGTGGACGACGCGGTGTACGGGTAACAGTCCAGGCAGACATCGCTGCGCTGGCGCGCGTCGTCCAGCAGCGCCAGCGTCTCGCGCGAGCGGCCGAAATTCGCCCGGCCCACCACCTTGTGGTGCGAGAGGACCTGGCGCACGCCCAGGGCACCGGCGATGGCAATGGCCTCGCGCATCGACTCGAGCACGTACTCGCCTTCATCGCGGATGTGCGAGGCGATCAAGGCACCGCTGCCGCGCAGCGGCTCGCAGACGGCGCGTATCTCGTCGGCGGTGGCCGCACTGGCGGGGGCATAGTAGGTGCCGGTGGACAGCCCGATGGCTCCGGCCTGCAAGGCCTCTTGCACCAGGGCCTGCATGTGCGCGATCTCGTCGGGTTCGGCCGCGCGGTCCAGCGCCGCCATGGCCACCGCGCGCAGCGTGGTGTGGCCCACCAGCGCGGCCAGGTTGATGGCGGGCGGCGCGGCTTCCAGGGCCGCGAAATAGGCGGCAAAGGAGTCGAAGCGCTGGCCCGGACCGTCGGCCACCAAGTTGAGCGGCGGCACCGCCTCGTGCATGCCCAGCGGCGCCAGGCTGATGCCGCAGTTGCCGGTGACCACGCTGGTGACGCCCTGGCTGAGCTTGGGCGCCATCGACGGATCGGCCAGGAGCAGGCGGTCGTCGTGGGTGTGCACGTCGATAAAACCCGGCGCCAAGGCCAAGCCGTTCAATTCCAGCACCTCGGCGGCCTGCGCGGCGTCGAGCCCGCCCGCAGCACTCACGGCGACGATGCCGCCCGCTCGAACGCCCACGTCGGCAGGCCTTCGCGGCGCACCGGAGCCGTCGAACAGGAGAGCACCGCGCAGCACCAGATCGAAAGCAACCATCTCGGTAAGACCCCCTATGGACCCGCCCGCGAGTCTGGCCCATTGTCCCGGCGCGCACAAACCACCAAAGCGGTGCGCTTGCACCATCGACACCCACTTCGCCCCAAATCGGGACGGGCCCGGCGGCAGCGTGGGTGGCCGGGCTCGGGAACGGGTCTTGCTAACTTGAGCCTTGAGCCGCAATCGCAGGGCGGTGCGCCACCAACGTCACCAACGTCACCCACGTCGAAGATCATCGAAGAGGAAATGAACATCATGAGCGCTGGATTTAGCAAGTTCCATGACCGCATGCACCGGCTCGCGCTGGGCCTGGCATTCGCCGCCGGCGTGGCCTTCGCCAGCCCGGTGCTGGCCCAGGGCAAGGTGCTGAAATTCGTCCCCGAGGCCGACCTGCGCAGCCTGGACCCGATCTGGACCACCGCCTACATCACGCGCAACCATGGCTACATGGTCTACGACGTGCTGTTCGCCACCGACGCGAGCTTCAAGGTCCAGCCGCAGATGGTGGACAAGTGGGAGGTCAGCACCGACAACCTGACCTATACCTTCACGTTGCGCGACGGCCTGAAGTTCCACGACGGTGCGCCCGTGCGTTCGGCCGACTGCATTGCGTCGGTCGAACGCTGGGCCAAGCGCGACGTATTCGGCCAGCGCCTGGGCGAGATGACCGAGAGCTGGACCGCAGTCAGCGACAAGACCTTCCGCCTGAAGCTGAAGAAGCCCTTCCCCTACGTGCTGGAAGCGCTCGCCAAACCGTCGTCGAACGTGCCTTTCATCATGCCCGAGCGCGTGGCCAAGACCGACGCCTTCACCGCCATCACCGACGCCACCGGCTCCGGCCCCTTCAAGTTCGTGAAGGAACAATGGGTGCCCGGCAACAAGGTCGTGTACGTGAAGAACACCGACTACGTGCCACGCAAGGAGGCGCCGTCGTGGGGCGCCGGCGGCAAGGTGGTGAAGGTGGACCGCGTGGAGTGGATCTACATCCCCGACGCCGCCACCGCCGCCGCCGCGCTGAACACCGGCGAGGTCGACTGGTGGCAACAGGTCCCGGTGGACCTGGTGCCCATCGTCGCGCGCAACAAGGACATCAAGGTCGAGAGCGTGGACCCGCTGGGCTCCATTGGCCTGCTGCGTTTCAACCACCTGCACGCGCCCTTCAACAACGTCAAGATGCGCCAGGCCGTGCTGGCCGTGCTGGACCAGAGCGACTACGCCATCGCGATTGCCGGCGACGCCAAGAACGGCAAACCCTGCCCGTCGTACTTCACCTGCGGCACGCCGATGGCCAGCACCGCGGGCTCTGAAGCGCTCACCGGCAAGCGCGATGTCGAGCGTGCCAAGGCGCTGGTCAAGGAGGCCGGCTACAAGGGCGAGAAGATCGTCCTCATGACCGCCACCGACCAGCCCATCGTCAACACGCAGGCGCTGGTGACGCAGGAGTTGCTGCGCAAGATCGGCCTCAACGTCGAACTCGCCGCCAGCGACTGGGGCACGCTGATCACGCGCCGTTCATCGAAGGAACCGGTGGAAAAGGGCGGCTGGAGCATCTTCCACACCTGGTTCGTGGGCCCGGACATCACCACGCCGGCGCTGAACTCGCCGTTGCGCGGCGCGGGTGACAAGTCGTGGTTCGGCTGGCCTACCGACTCCAAGCTCGAAGAGCTGCGCGACGCCTGGTTCAACGCGCCCACCGTGGCCGAGCAGAAGAAGATCGCCGAAGCCATGCAGCGCCGCGCCTTCGAGACCGTGCCCTACATCCCGACGGCTCAGTTCATCATCCCCACCGCGTACCGGAGCAACCTGTCGGGCGTGATCAACTCACCCGTGACCTTCATCTGGAACGTCGAGAAAAAGTAGCCTTGCCAATCCCGCCCGGCCCCGCACTCGGCGTGGGGCCGGGCCCGGCGGGGACATCGCGCCCCCGCCGCCGACCTGTTTTCTCCCCCGATGCTGAGATATATCCTCAAGCGCCTGCTCGCCACCATACCGGTGATGGGTGTGGTGGCGCTGTTCGTCTTTTCGCTGCTCTACCTGAGCCCCGGCGACCCGGCCGCGGTGATCGCGGGCGATATCGCCACCGAGGCCGACATCGCGCGCATCCGCGCGCAACTCGGCCTGGACCAGCCCTACCTGGTGCGCTTCGGCGGCTGGCTGTGGGCGCTGGCGCACGGCGACCTGGGCACCTCCATCTTCACTTCGCTGCCGGTGGCCACGCTGATCGGCCAGCGCGTGGAGCCTACGGTGGCACTGACGCTGTGCACGCTGATCGTGGCCGTGGGCCTGGCCGTGCCGCTGGGCGTGCTGGCTGCGGCGCGCGCCGGCGGCTGGCTCGACCGCATCGTGATGGCGATTTCGGTGCTGGGTTTTTCGGTGCCGGTGTTCGTCATCGCCTACGGCCTGATCCTGCTGTTTTCGGTGCAGCTGGAATGGCTGCCGGTGCAGGGCTACCGCTCCTACAGCGAAGGCTTGGTCCCCTTCATCAGCCACATGGTGCTACCCAGCCTGGCGCTGGGCATCGTTTACATGGCGTTGATCGCGCGCATCACGCGCGCCACCATGCTGGACGTGCTGGCGCAGGACTATGTGCGCACCGCCACCGCCAAGGGCCTGGCGCCGCACACCATGCTCGTCCGCCACGCGCTGAAGAACGCTGCGGTGCCCATCGTCACCGTCATCGGCATCGGCGTGGCGCTGCTCATCGGCGGCGTGGTGGTCACGGAAACGGTGTTCGCCATTCCCGGCCTGGGCCGGCTCACGGTGGACGCCATTCTGCGCCGCGACTACCCCATCATCCAGGGCGTGACGCTGCTGTTCTCGGCGGTGTACGTGCTGGTCAACCTGCTGGTCGATCTCAGCTATTCGCTGTTCGACCCGCGCATCCGGTACTGACACCGTGCCCGCGACCCAACCCGCGCCCAAGTCGGTGTCACCCACCTGGTTGCGCTTCAACGACGCCTTCCGCCGCCACCCCACGGCCATTGCCGGCGGCGTGGTGCTGTTGCTGATGATCGGCGTGGCGCTGTTGGCTCCCTGGCTGGGCACCACCGATCCGCTGGCGCTGTCGCCGATCCGGCGGCTCAAGCCGCCGTCGGTGCAGTACTGGTTCGGCACCGACATGATCGGGCGCGATGTCTACAGCCGCGTGGTCTACGGCACGCGCGTGTCGCTGTCGGTGGGGCTGGCCGTGGCGCTGCTGGCCAGCACCATCGGGCTGGCCATCGGCCTGGTCACCGGCTACCTGCGCTGGCTGGACGCGGTGATGATGCGCGTGATGGACGGGCTGATGTCCATCCCTTCGGTGCTGCTGGCGATTGCGCTGATCTCGCTGACCAAGGCCAGCCTGCAGAACGTGATCATCGCCATTGCCATCACCGAGATCCCGCGCGTGGTGCGGCTGGTGCGCTCGCTGGTGCTGACGCTGCGTGAGCAGCCGTACGTGGAAGCGGCGGTGGCCTCGGGCACGCGGCTGCCGGCCATCCTGCTGCGCCACATCCTGCCCAACACGGTGGCGCCGCTCTTGGTGCAGGCCACCTACATCTGCGCCTCGGCCATGATCACCGAGGCCATCCTGTCCTTCATCGGCGCCGGCACGCCGCCCAACATTCCGAGCTGGGGCAACATCATGGCCGAGGCGCGCAGCCTGATCCAGGTGGCGGGCACCATCCTGCTCTTCCCGGGGCTGTTCCTGTCGATCACCGTGCTGTCCGTCAACCTGCTGGGCGACGGCATGCGCGACGCACTCGACCCGCGCCTGGCGCGGCGGATGTGAGCATGGGCAGCCCTCGACCCCTGCTGCGCGTCGACGACCTGAAGACGCACTTCCACACCCGCGACGGCGTGGTGCGTGCGGTGGACGGCGTGAGCTTCGACGTGATGCCCGGCGAGACGCTGGCCATCGTGGGTGAATCGGGTTGCGGCAAGAGCGTCACCGCCATGTCCATCCTGCGCTTGTTGCCCATGCCACCGGCGCGCATGGCCGGCGGGCGCATTGAATTCGATGGACGCAACCTTCTGGAGCTGAGTGAACCCGAGATGCGCGAGGTGCGCGGCAACCTCATCTCGATGATCTTCCAGGAGCCCATGACCTCGCTCAACCCGGTGCTCACCATCGGGCAGCAAGTGGCCGAGGTGCTGGTGCTGCACCGTGGCCTGACACGACGCGAGGCGCTGGCGCAGGCCGTGGAAGGTTTGCGCAAGGTGCAGATCTCCGAGCCCGAGCGGCGCGTCAAACAGTACCCGCACGAACTCTCGGGTGGCATGCGACAGCGCGTGATGATCGCCATGGCGCTGGCCTGCGGGCCTCGGCTGCTGATCGCCGACGAGCCAACCACCGCGCTCGACGTCACCATCCAGGCCCAGATCCTCGAGTTGATGCGCAAGCTGGGCGCCGAGACCGGCGCGTCGATCATCCTCATCACGCACGACCTGGGCGTGGTGGCCGAGATGGCGCAGCGCGTGATCGTGATGTATGCGGGGCGCAAGGTCGAAGAAGCCGGTGTGGAAGCGCTGTTCGCGCACCCACGCCACCCCTATACGCGCGGCCTGCTGGGGTCCATGCCGCACCTGAGCCGTGGCGCAGAGGTCGAGGACGCCGACGACGACACGCCGCCGCCGCGCCTGGTGGAAATCCCGGGCATGGTGCCCTCGCTGAAGGAGGCCATGGCCGGTTGCCTGTTCGCGCCGCGTTGCCCCAACGCCAGCGAGCGCTGCCACAGCGAAGTGCCGCCCATGCGCAGCCATGGCCCCGGCCACCAGGCCGCTTGCTGGCACCCGATCGCCGAGCCCGCGCGGGCGTACGCCCAGGAGCCGGTGGCATGAAGGAGCTGCTGCTCGACGTGCAGGGCCTGCGCAAGCACTACGCCACGCAGCCAGGCTGGCTGGGCCGCAGCGGCAGCAAGGTGCTGGCGGTGGATGGGGTCAGTTTCAGCATCGCCGCTGGCGAGACGCTGGGCCTGGTGGGTGAATCGGGCTGCGGCAAGTCCACCACCGGCAAGCTCATCCTGCGCCTGCAGGACCCCACGGCCGGCCGCATCCTCTGGCGCGGCCAGGCCATCGAGGCGCTCACGCAAGCCCAGATGCGGCCGGTGCGGCGTGAGTTGCAGGCCGTGTTCCAGGACCCGTACTCGTCGCTCAACCCGCGCATCCGCGCCGCCGACATCGTGGCCGAGCCGCTGCGCAACTACGAGCCGCTGTCCGACGCCGCGGCGCGCGACCGCATCGCGCACTTGTTCGAGCGCGTGGGATTGCGGCCCGACCAGATGGTCAAGTACCCGTTCGAGTTTTCGGGCGGACAGCGCCAGCGCCTGGGCATTGCACGCGCGCTGTCGGTGCAACCCAGGCTCATCGTCTGCGACGAACCGGTGTCGGCGCTGGACGTGTCGGTGCAGGCGCAGGTCATCAACCTGTTGATGGACCTTCAGCGTGAGTTCCACCTGTCCTACCTGTTCATCGCGCACGATCTGGCAGTCGTCGAACACATCAGCCACCGCGTGGCGGTGATGTACCTGGGCAAGATCGTGGAGATCGCGCCACGCAAGGCGATCTTCTCGCGCCCGCTGCACCCTTACACCGAAGCCCTGCTCGACGCCGTGCCGGTGCCAGACCCCACCGTGCGCAAGCAGCGCCGGGTGTTGACCGGCGAAGTGCCGAGCCCGATGAGTCCGCCGCCGGGTTGCCATTTCCACACCCGTTGCCCCTCTGCCGAAGATCGCTGCCGGCGCGAGGAGCCTGCGCTGCAGCAGGTGCTGCCGGGGCAGTGGGTGGCCTGCCATCTGCGCCAGCCAGCGGCCCTGATGCAGCCTGAAGAGGCCTTGCCATGAACCTCACCGTTTCCCCCGAAGCGCGCGCCTTCGTCAACCCCGCGGCGGCCGCGGCGGCGGCGCCCTATACCGCGCCCAGCCTCACGGCCGCCGGCTTCGCCGCCGCACTGGCCGAGATTTCGAGCTGGCCCGGTTATGCCCCGACACCGCTGGTGGCGCTGCCCGGCCTGGCGCACACGCTCGGCCTGGGCCAGTTGTTCTGCAAGGACGAAAGCGGCCGCTTCGGCCTGGGTAGCTTCAAGGCCCTGGGCGGTGCCTATGCCGTGGCCAACGTGCTGCGCCACAAGGTGATGGCCGCTCGCGGCCTGGCGCAGCTGGGCTCGCGCGAGCTGCTCTCGGGCGCCTTCGCCGACGTCATCGGCGCGGCCACCGTCACCTGCGCCACCGACGGCAACCACGGCCGCTCGGTGGCCTGGGGCGCACGGCTGTTCGGCTGCCGCTGCGTGATCTACGTGCATGAGCATGTCAGCCCCGGCCGCCGCGACGCCATCGCCAAGTACGGCGCCGACGTGCGCGAGGTCAAGGGCAACTACGACGACGCCGTCAAGCACACCGCCGCCACGGCAGCCGCCGAAGGCTGGACCGTGGTCTCCGACACCTCCTACCCCGGCTACCGCGAGATCCCGCTGGACGTGATGCACGGCTACGGCGTGATGGCCTCCGAGATCGTGCAGCAGATGGCCGCCGGCCCTGCACCCACCCACGTGTTCGCGCAGGCCGGCGTGGGCGCGCTGGCAGCGGCCGTGTGCGCCAACTTCTGGCAGCACTGGGGCGCGCAGCGCCCGCGCTTCGTGGTGGTCGAGCCGACCCAGGCCGACTGCGTGTACCGCAGCCTGCAGGCCGGCCACCCGGTGGTGGTGGGCGGCGCGCTGGACACCGTGATGGCCGGCCTGGCCTGCGGTGAAGTGTCGGATCTGGCATGGGAAGTGCTGCGCGCTGGCGCCCAGGTGGCGGTGGCGGTGGACGACGCCTGGGCGTTGCAGGCCATGCAGGTGCTGGCCGCGCCTACCGGTGGCGACCCGCCGCTGGTGGCCGGCGAAACCGGCGGTGTCGGCCTCGCTGCGCTGCTGGCCGCGCAAGCGCATCCCGAGCTGAAGCGCGCGCTGGCGCTGGACGAAAATTCGCGCGTATTGCTGCTCGGCAGCGAAGGCGACACCGACCCCGTGATCTACCGCGAAGTAGTGGGCCGCACGGCCCAGGAGGTGCTGGCATGAAGCCGGTGACTTTGAAGATCAACGGGCCACGCCTGATGACGCGCCTGGATCGGCTGGCCGACATCGGACGCACCGAGGACGGCAGCTGCTGTCGGCTGGCGCTGACCGACGAGGATCGCGCCGGGCGCGACCTGGTGGCGGGCTGGATGCGCGAGCTGGGCCTCGAGGTGCGCATCGACCCGATCGGCAACATCTTCGGCCTGCGCCGTGGCCTGGCGGACCTGGCGCCGGTGATGACCGGCTCGCACATCGACACGGTGCGCACCGGCGGGCGCTACGACGGCAACCTCGGCGTGCTGGGCGGTCTGGAGGTCGTCCAGACACTCAACGACGCTGGCATCACGACACGCCGCCCGCTGGTGGTCGGCGTGTTCACCGACGAGGAGGGCGCGCGCTTCCACCCCGACATGGCCGGCTCGCTGGTCTACGTGGGCGGGCTAACGCTGGAGGAGGCCTACGCCACGCGCGGCGTCGACGGCAAGCTGATGAAGGACGAGCTCGCGCGCATCGGCTACCTGGGCGATGCACCGCTGCCGCTGTTCAAGCCGCATGCCTTCGTGGAACTGCACATCGAGCAGGGCCCGGTGCTAGACGCCGAGGGCGTGACCATAGGCGCCGTGCGCGACCTGCAGGGCATCTCCTGGCAGGAACTCGAGATCAAGGGCCAGGCCAACCACGCCGGCACCACGCCGATGCGGCTGCGTCACGATGCCGGCTACTGCGCCGCTGCGATCGGCGTTCACCTGCGCCTGCTCGCCGACGAGATGGGGGGCGGCCAGGTGGCGACGATGGGCGCGCTGTCCCTGCACCCGAACCTGATCAACGTGATTGCTGAGCGAGCCAAGCTCACGGTCGACCTGCGCAACACCGACGAAGCGCGGCTTCAGCAAGCCGAGCGGCGACTGGCGCAGTTCGTGCAAGGGCTGGCCGAACGGGAGGGCGTGATCATCGAGGCCAGATCGCTGGCGCGCTTCGAGCCCGTGCGCTTCGACACCGACGTGGCCGACTTGATTGCTCGCAACGCGCAACGGCTGGGGCACTCGCACCGGACCATGACCTCGGGCGCCGGGCATGATGCGCAGATGATGGCCCGCATCTGTCCCACGGCCATGATCTTCGTGCCTTCGGTCAAGGGCATCAGCCACAACCCGGCCGAGCACACGGCCCCGGTGCACCTGGCCGCCGGCGCCGACGTGCTGCTGCACACCCTGCTCGAACTGGCCGCCTGAGGAGCCTCGATGCCGAGAGTCATCACCGTGGGCGCGGCCCAGCTCGGGCCCATTGCCCGCGCCGACACCCGCGCTCAGGTGGTCGGTCGCATGCTGGCGCTGATGCACGAGGCCAAGGCGAACGGCTGCGACCTGGTGGTGTTTCCGGAGTTGGCGCTGACGACCTTTTTCCCGCGCTGGTACTTCGAGCGCCCACAGGACATCGACGTCTTCTTCGAGCGCGACATGCCGGGGCCTGACACGCAACCGCTGTTCGATGCCGCACGCACGCTCGGCCTGGGCTTCTGCCTCGGCTATGCCGAGCTGGTGGAGGAAGACGGGCAAGAGGGCAGAAAGACGCGCCACTTCAACAGCGCCATCACGGTGGACAAGAGCGGCGCCATCGTCGCCCGCTACCGCAAGATCCACCTGCCCGGTCACGCGGAGCACGAACCCTGGCGCCGTTTCCAGCACTTGGAGAAGCGCTACTTCGAGCGCGGCAACCTCGGCTTCCCGGCCTTCCGCGCCAACTTCGGCGAAGGCAAGGCCGGCATCTTCGGCATGGCCATCTGCAACGACCGGCGCTGGCCCGAAACCTACCGCGTGCTCGGGTTGCAGGGCGTGGAGATGATCCTCATCGGCTACAACACGCCCGTGCACAACCCGCCGGCGCCCGAGCACGACGCTCTCTCGCACTTCCACAACCAGCTGGTGATGCAGTCGGGCGCCTACCAGAACGGCACCTGGGTGGTGGGCGTGGCCAAGGCGGGCAAGGAAGAGGGCGTGGAGCAGATCGGCAACTCGATCATCGTGGCGCCCTCGGGTGAAATCGTCGGCGCCTGCACCACGACCGGCGATGAACTCGCCGTGGCGCGTTGCGACCTCGACCTCACCGCCTCTTACAAGAACACCACCTTCAACTTCGCTCATCACCGCGAACCCGAGCAGTACCGCATGATCGTTGAGCGCAAAGGCGCAGTGCCACCTGCAAAGGGCTGACCACATGCCCGCACAGGCGGGCCAGGCTTGAGCGCCACGCCTACCCGTCGACCGTGATGTCGACTACTCGCTCAGGGTCACTCGATTTGAACCCACCGGCTGCCGCCGCGTCGCCAGCGCAATGCTGGGCAGGATCAGCGCCGCACCCACCGCGTGGTGCCAACCCGGCGCTTCGCCCAGCACGGCCCAGGCGCTGAAGGCGGCATAGACCGGCGAGAGGTACATCACCAGCGCCGTGCGCGCCGCACCGAGCTCGCGCTGCATGTACGAGTACGCGGTGTACGACAGCACGCCGGGCACCAGCGCGGCGACCAGGACCAGGCCCAGGGCCGGCAGCGAGAGCGCGGGCTGCGGCTGCGCCCAGGCTTCCAGCGCGGTGAAGGGCAGCAGCACGAGCACGCCGGCGGCGGAGATCGCTGCCAGGCGCTCGGCGGGCCCCAGTGCGCTGGGCCAGACCCTCAGGAGCACCGAATACGCCGCCCATGAGGCGGCTGCGGCAACGATCCAGGCGTCGCCCACCGTGAACTGCACCGCCAGCAGGTTTTCCAGCCGACCCTGGGCGATGACGTAGAGCACGCCGGCCAGCGCCAGCACCACGCCCGCCACCTGCCAGCGCGACATGCGCTCGTGCAGCAGCCGCGTGCCCGCGGCGACGATGGCGATCGGCGTGGCCGCGTAGATCAGCCCGATATTCGTGGCACTCGTGGTCTGCCCACCCAGGTAGACGAAGGCACCGCAGATCCACATGCCCAGGGCACCGAGCACCAGCAGCTGCTTCCACTCGCGCCGCCACAGGGCGCGGTCGCGCCACAGCCGGGGGCCGACGAAGGGCAGCATGAAAGCAAGGGCCAGGCTCCAGCGGCCGAGCGCCAACTGGTGCGGCGCGATGACACCGCTGGCCAGCCGCGCGATGAGGTAGTTCGAAGACCACAGCGCCGGCACCACCCACAGCAGCACCTGCGCGCGGCGCGACGGGGTCACTGCCGGCTCGCCATCGCCTGCCCCATGCGCACGACGCCGCCCGGCGCCCAGGCCGGGTCGAAGCGCAAGGGGCCCTTGGGGAACAGCAGCACGACGGTGGAGCCGAGCAGGAAGCGGCCCATCTCGTCGCCTTGGCGCAGCGCGATGGGCTGATCGTGGTAACTCCACTCGCGCAGGCGGCCGGGCCGCGGCGGGTTGACCACGCCGTGCCAGTCGGTGGCCATGCTGCCCACGATGGTGGCGCCCACCAGCACCAGCACCCAGGGGCCCGGCGCGGCGCCCTCGCCGTCGCCGTCGCCGTCGAAAACGCAGACCACGCGCTCGTTGCGCGCAAACAGCCCTGGCACGCCGCGCGCCGTGGCCGGGTTCACCGAGAAGAGCTCGCCGGGCACATGGATCATGCGCAGCAGACGCCCGGCGCAGGGCATGTGGATGCGGTGGTAGTCCTTCGGCGCCAGGTACAGGGTGGCGAAGTGCCCGCCGTGGAAATGCGCGGCCAATGCCGTGTCGCCACCGAGCAGCGCAGTGACGCTGTAGTCGTGGCTCTTGGCCTGCAGGATGCGCTGGCCGTCGATGGCGCCGAACTGGCTGATCGCGCCGTCCACCGGGCAGACGAGGTCGGCCCGGGCCAGCGGCCGCACGCCGGGCTTGAGCGCGCGCGTGAAGAACGCGTTGAAGGTGGCGTAGGCGGCGGGATCGGGCTCGTTGGCTTCGGCCATCTCGACCCCGTAGCGGCCGATAAAACGGCGGATCGCCGCCGTGGTGACGGCACCGCCATGCCACCGCGCCAGGGCACCGGCCGCGACGGTAAGCAGCTGCTTGGGCAGCAGGTGCTGGGCGGCGACGGCCACGCGCTCGCGCAACGGCACGGGCAACGGCAGGGGCATGGGCGCCGTCACCGCAGCGCAGCCAACTCTCGCAGCGCCTTGACCGCGCCGGCGCCCATGCCGGCCCCGAGGCGCTTGGCCAGCCGTTCGGCCAGATTCTCGTGCGTCGTGTAGTCGATGATCTCCTCGGCCTTGACGATCTCGCGCGCCACGTAGTCGAGGTTGCCCAGGCCGTCGGCCAGGCCGAGCCTGACGGCCTCCTCGCCGTTCCAGAACAGGCCCGAGAAGGTCTCCGGCGTTTCCTTCAGGCGGCTGCCGCGGCCGGCCTTGACCGCCGCAACGAACTGGCGGTGGACTTGCTCGATCATCGCCTTGGCCATGCGCTGGTGCTTGTCGTTGACCGGGCTGAAGGGGTCGAGCATGGCCTTGTTCTCGCCGGCCGTCAGTAGCCGGCGTTCGACGCCCAGCTTGTCCATCAGGCCGATGAAACCGAAGCCGTCCATGAGCACGCCGATGCTGCCCACGACGCTGGCCTTGTCGACGTAGATCTCGTCGGCGGCCACGGCGATGTAGTAGGCCCCCGAGGCGCAGGCCTCCTCGACCACGGCGTAGATCTTCTTCTTGTGCTTGGCCTTCAGGCGCATGATTTCGTCGTTGACGATGCCGCTTTGCACCGGGCTGCCACCGGGCGAGTTGATGCGCAGCACGACGGCGCGCGCGGCCTTGTCCTCGAAGGCGCTCTTCAGCGCCGAGACCAGCGCTTCGGCACTGGCTTCGGAATCGGCCGCGATCTCGCCGCGCAACTCCACCAGCGCCGTGTGCGGCGTATTCGTGGCGCTGGGCCCGACCCGTTGTTCCAGGGTCGCCCACAACACCGCCGCCCCCAGGCCGAGCCAGGCCAGGCGGAAGAAGACACGCCAGCGGCGCTCCGTCTTGCGCTGGTGCAGCAGTTCGGTGGCGACGCGCTCCAGCGCAGTCTCCAAGCCGACCGGTGCGACCGGCGCCATGGGCGGCGTCGGTTCCGCCGGCGGGGCAGGCGGAGTGGAATCAGGCGTATTCATGGGGTGCTTTCTGGCACCGGTGCGTCAGTGCGCAGCGGCTGGATATCGCGGGAAGGATACCAATACACCTGGCCTTCGCGCTCCTCGACGCGCACGGCGGTCAGGTCGCCCGTGCCACAGGGGCCGCCCACGCAGCGGCCGTCGGCCGGCTCGTAGGCCGCGCCGTGGATGGAACACAGGATCCAGCGCTTGTCGATATCCAGGAACTCGCCGGGCTGCCAGTCCATCTCGGCGGGCACATGCCCGCAACGGTTCAGGTAGGCACGCACCCGGCCGTCGAAACGCAGCGCGAAGGCGCGCAACGGACGCCCGAGCTCCAGCACATCCCAGACCCAGGCCCGGCCGCGTTCTTCCAGTGCCCGGGCATCGCACAGGCGCTGCGCGCCTTCGCCGGCGGCAGGGTGGCTCACGCGTGGTCCAGCAGCCAGTCGTGCAACTCGCGCGTGCTGTGGGCCACGAACAGCGGGGCGTGGGCCTCGAAGACCTCGGGTTCGTGGGCGCCGTAACTCACGGCCACCCGCGATGCGCCGGCATTGGCCGCCAGTTGCAGGTCGTGCGTGGTGTCGCCGATCATCAACGTGCGCTCGGCATCGACGCCGAACTCGCGCATCAGCAGCTGCAGCATCAGCGGGTTGGGCTTGCTCGCCGTCTCGTCGGCGGTGCGCGTGCCGTCGAACAGGCCTTGCAGCTGCGAGTGCGCCAGCGCCTCGTCCAGGCCGCGGCGGCTCTTGCCCGTGGCCACGGCCAGCCAGTGCTGGCGCGACTTCAGCGCATGCAGCATCTCCAGCGTGCCGGGGAACAGCACCAGCTCGTCCTGGCGCGCGAGGTAGTGGTGGCGGTAGCGGCGGCCGAGCTCGGGGTAGCGCTCGGGCGCCAGGCCCGGCACGGCATGCGCCAACGCCTCCTGCAGGCCCAGGCCGATGACGTAGGCCGCCGCCTCGTCGCTGGGCGCGGGCACGCCGATGTCGCGGCTGGCCGCCTGCATGCAGCGCACGATGAGCGCGGTGCTGTCGAACAGCGTGCCGTCCCAGTCGAAGACGATGAGGTCGAATTTGCGTGGGTTCATTGCACCCTCCGCCGAGCCGCCTCAAGGAGGGTGCCTGCCCCCTCGGGGGGCCGCGAGCGCCAGCGAGCTTGGGGGTTCATAGGATGAGAAGTGTCTCGCACTCGGCCGGCAGGGGTGCGGCGAGGGTGATTCGCTCGCCGCTGGCCGGGTGGTCAAAGGCCAGCTCTCTGGCGTGCAGGAACATGCGGCCGAACCCGTGCCCGCGCGCGAACGCCTTGTTGCGCGCGAAGTCGCCGTATTTGGGGTCGCCCACGATGGCGTGGCCGCTGCTGGCCAGGTGGACGCGGATCTGGTGCGTGCGGCCGGTCTTGAGGGTCACCTCCAGCAAGGTGCAATCCTCGAGGCGCTGCGCCACGCGCACCAACGTAATCGAGCGCCGGCCGTCGGCATGCTCGGGCGCCACCACGCGCACGTGGCGCTCGCCGGCGGCGTCGGTGCTCTTGTGCAGCGCCAGGTCGATGACCTTGAGCCTGTCGGGCCAGGCGCCGAAGACCAGCGCCAGGTAGATCTTGCCGGTGTCACGCGAGCGGAACTGGTCCTGCAACGCGGTGAGCGCGCTGCGCTTCTTGGCCAGCAGCAGCACGCCCGAGGTCTCCTTGTCCAGGCGGTGCACGAGTTCGAGAAAGCGCGCCTGCGGCCGGGCGCGGCGCAGCTGCTCGATGACGCCGAAGCTCACGCCGCTGCCGCCGTGCACCGCCACGCCGGCGGGCTTGTCGATCGCCAGCAGGTGCTCGTCTTCGAACAGCACCGGAAACTCCCGCGCCGGGGCCAGGGGCACGGCGCTGCGGTCGGGCAGGCGCACGGGTGGCACGCGGATGTCGTCGCCCTCGGCGACCCGGGTGTCGGCCGCCGCCCGGCCCTTGTTGACACGCACTTCGCCCGAGCGGATGACGCGGTAGACATGCGTCTTGGGCACGCCCTTGAGCACGCGCATCAGGAAGTTGTCCAGCCGCTGGCCCGCCGACTCGGCGTCCACGGTGAGGTGACGCACCGCCGGCGGCTGGGCCGCGGGTCCATCCCCTGCTCTGGCCCCTGCTTTGGCCCCTATAATGCGAAGCTCCACGTTTGAGCCGTAAGTGCTTGATTTATCGGAGTTTACCCGGGCTCTCCCGGCGCTATCGTGGGGCCGCCTGCACGAAGTCGTGCGGGCACAAGAGGTGATGCAACGCCGGTGAGCCGCGTTCGGGCCGGGGTCCCCAAGTGACCCGGCAGGGCGGGGCCACAGGCGGCAGAGAAACGCACAGGAACCCGGCCTCGCGCAAAGCAGTTTGCGCAAGGCAACCGTGAATTCATCGGTGCAAGACAGCGCAAACCGCGGTCTTGCACCCGCGCCAGGCGCGCTCCAGCAGCCCATGTCGACCCCGTCTCCCGCCAAACCCATAGAACGCCACGCTTCGCCCCGGCCTGTTGCCGGCGAGGCTGGCGCTGGGGTATCGCCGCGCGATCCGCGGCGGTCAGGGCAGACGCCGACCCCCGCTGCCGCAGCCGCCGAAGCGCACGCGCCAACGCTGCGCCACTGACCGCCTCAGGCGGGGCAACGCAGTCCAGGGCACTCGCGCCGACGGTTCCACCGCGCTTTTCGTGCATCGATGCAAGGCCACGCACTGCTTTGGCAGTGTGCGGCTGGACAGGGCCTGCCCAGGCAAAGAGGGGCAGGCACAGGAGTGCACATGAAACGCATGTTGATCAACGCCACGCAGCCCGAAGAGCGGCGCCTGGCGATCGTCGATGGCCAGAAGCTGCTCGACTTCGAGACCGAAATCGAAGGCCGCGAACAGCGCAAGGGCAACATCTACAAGGCCGTCATCACCCGGGTCGAGCCTTCGCTCGAGGCCTGCTTCGTCGACTACGGCGAAGAACGCCACGGCTTCCTGCCGTTCAAGGAAATCTCCAAGATCTACTTCCGCGAGGGCGTCGACGCCCGCACGGCACGCATCCAGGACGCCGTCAAGGAAGGCGACAACCTGCTCGTGCAGGTGGAGAAGGAAGAGCGCGGCAACAAGGGCGCCGCACTCACCACCTTCGTGAGCCTGGCCGGCCGCTACCTGGTGCTGATGCCGAACAACCCGCGCGGCGGCGGCGTGAGCCGGCGCATCGAGGGCGAGGACCGCGAGGAGCTGAAGGAAAACCTCGACCAGCTCGACTACCCCAAGGGCATGAGCCTGATCGCGCGCACCGCCGGCATCGGCCGCAGCGCGGCCGAGCTGCAGTGGGACCTGAACTACATGCTCAAGCTCTGGGACGCCATCGACGGCGCCTCCAAGGCCGGCAAGGGCGCCTTCCTGATCTACCAGGAATCGAGCCTGGTGATCCGCGCCATCCGCGACTATTTCACCGCCGACATCGGCGAGATCCTGATCGACACCGACGACATCTTCGATCAGGCGCAGCAGTTCATGAACCACGTGATGCCGGAGACGGCCAACCGCGTGAAGCGCTACCGCGACGACGCGGCGCTGTTCAGCCGCTTCCAGATCGAACACCAGATCGAGACCGCGTTCTCGCGCACCGTCAACCTGCCCAGCGGCGGCGCCATCGTCATCGACCACACCGAGGCACTGGTGTCCGTCGACGTGAACTCGGCGCGCGCCACACGCGGCAGCGACATCGAGGAAACCGCCACCCGCACCAACCTGGAAGCCGCCGACGAAGTGGCGCGCCAGATGCGCCTGCGCGACCTGGGCGGCCTGATCGTCGTCGACTTCATCGACATGGAAGAGAGCAAGAACCGGCGCGAGGTGGAAAACCGCCTGCGCGACGGCCTGCGCTCCGACCGTGCCC
>JAUXRG010000089.1 GCA_030681795.1 Rubrivivax sp. | reverse complement strand
AAGCCGGTGATCCGGTGGACGAGGGGGAAGTAGGCGCGATATGGCAGCAGGTTGAGCAGCTTGAGCATACGGGTGAAGCGTTTGGGAAAGTGAATCTCGAACGCACCGGCCTCGATGCCGGCCAGAATTTCGCGCGCGGCTTCGTCGGCTTCGATCAGCGCCGGCATCTTGAAGTCGTTGAGATCGGTCAACGGGGTTTTGACGAAGCCGGGGTTGATCAGATGCACCGCCACGCCCTTGGGCGCCAGGTCGAGATACAGCGTTTCGGCAAAGTTGATCAGCGCCGCCTTGGTCGCGCCGTACACCAGCCCGCTCGGCAGGCCGCCGTAGCCGGCGACGCTGGCAGTGATTGCCATGCGTCCGCTGCCGCGCTGCGCGAAGTAGGGCGCGAGCAGGGCAGCAGCATTCATCGCGCCGACCAGATTGACCTGTACCAGTTTTTCCGCCGCTTCGGCGTCGAGTTCCCACGCTCGCACCGGCTGATGCGTGCCGGCATTGATGATCGCCATGTCGATGCCTCCGAACGTAGCCTGGATCGAGTCGAATGCGGCCGACAAGCTGGTGCGGTCGGTGACGTCGGCAGGCACGACCAACGCGTTGCTGTCGGCCAGTTTTTCCAGCGTGTCGCGCGAGCGGCTGGTGAGGGCCACCCGCGCGCCGCGCGCCATCAGCAAACGTGCGGTGGCCTCGCCGATGCCCGAACTGGCGCCGATCAGCCACACGCGCTGGCCGCGCCAGTCGGCAAGTTTGGGGTTCAGGCTCATGAGCCCTTCCGGAAGCTGATGACGATTTCGCCGAGCTTGAAGCCGAACTTGCGCATCTCGGATTTGTTCAGCATCGTCGTGTCGTCCATTTGGTACATCCAGTCATCGAACTGCACCTCGTAGGTCTTGCCGTCCACCGGCAGCAGCAGGGTGTATTTCCACTGCAGCGCGTTGCCGTAGGCGGTGCCGGTAGCTTCGCCCTTGACGTCGTCAGCGCGACCAATGTAGCGGTGGGCGTCGAGCTTGCGGATGCGCCAGATGCGCTGCGATTTTTCGCCATCCGACCAGACGAAGTTTTCGGTTAGCACGCCTTCGTTGCCGGTCCACACGCCGGTCATGTGCACGGTAAAGCGGCGCTTCACCTCGCCCGAGCGGTCGGCGAAATAGCCCCAGGCGGTGAGCGGGCCGTTGAAGTAGGTGGCGAGGTCGAGCGTGGGTGTCTGGTCACGATAGACCTCGGGCGAAATGCCGGCGCAGCCGGAAAGGCCCAGCACGGTACACAAAACGGCGAGCGACTTTTTCAGCATGGGACGACTCCAGGGCGGGCGGTGGGAAGGGCGCGCGAGAACCAGGCCAGCGCGCCGAGTTTCATGACGATGGGCAGCAGGGCATTGGTGGCCGACAGCGAGATCAGGTTGCCGCCGCCTGGCGCATAGCCCCAGAAATCGAGCAGCG
>JAUXRG010000002.1 GCA_030681795.1 Rubrivivax sp. | reverse complement strand
CAGCGAAAGGACGCGGGTCGCCCGCCAGGGTGCGCTTGACTTCACGCTCGGCCAAATCGCTCGCATGCTCCATGGTGCGAATGGCATGAACCGCCTGCAGAAAATCGTCCATGTCCTCGCGTGGCACGCCGCGCCGCGCATGCCGCGATGCGGCCAGGGCCTTGACCAGTTCACGGCTGGCATTGGCAACCGGATCGACCAGCTTGCCGAGCGCGGCAAGGCTGGCGGCGTGTGCATTGGGCGAAAGCGTGATGTGGAACACCGCCTCTTCCAGATCATCCGCGATGTCGTCGGCCTTGCTCATCAACTGCAGCATGAAGTTGTCGCCCTCCAGCAGGGTGCCACGGGCACTGTTCAATTCGCGGTCAGCGGCCGTCTCCCAATCCTTGGCCCGCTCCGCCATCGCCGCAACCTCGTTCTGACGTCCCGCCTGCGCCGCTTCCAGCGCGGTGCGCACCGTATCCGCCAACTCGACAATCAGTCCAGCGTGTTCGAGCGCGGTATCCAGCAGGGCGTCTTCGGTGGAGCGCACCTGCGACGCCAGTTCGGTGCGGACCTCGTCCGCCACCAGCGAAGCCGGCCGGCCCTGCGTCAGTCCTTCGAGCGCCTGCTTGAGGTTGAAGCGCAGAAACTGCACCGCGCGGCTTTCGCTCAGCAGATCATCCAGCCGGTCGCCCGGCCTGAGCTGCCCGCCGTAGGCAAAACTCATGGCATCAAAAATCAGTTGCTCGCCGCCAGCCTTGAGCCAGGCCATGTGGCCGATGTTGCCGTCTGCCGCCCATTTGAGCAGGTCAATGGCGGCCTTGCGCGGAACAAACAGCCGCAGGCGCTTGCGCGCGCGGTTCCAGTCGATGAGAACCACCAGCCGCGAGCCAAGGTGGCCGAGATAGTCGCACAACTGGGCATTGCTGCGCGCCGTGTAGCTGCCGACGCAGAGGTGGTAGACACCGTCTTCCATGCCCGCGTCCTTGCGCGAGCGCGTGTCCTGCCACTGAACCTCGTAACCTTCGAACAGGCTCTGGAAAAACAGCAGGCGCGGCAGGTGGACATCGGTGTAGGTGACGGTCACGGTTCGGCCCGTGACATGAATCACCAGCAC
>JAUXRG010000001.1 GCA_030681795.1 Rubrivivax sp. | reverse complement strand
GCAGTTCGAGGCCGAGCGGCTGTACGGCCGCGCCGCGGTGGCCGCCTACGTGGAGGGCATCGACGGCCGGCTGATGCGCTCGATGAAGAGCCTCCTCGGCTCGTCGCTGCTCGACCAGAGCACCGACATCGGCGCAGGCCGGGCCGTGCGCTACCGCGACGTCGTCACCGGCTACCTGCGCCGCCTGAAGGGGCTGGCCGAGGCCGAGGCGGGTGCTCCGTTAACGCGCGCGGTGCTCGGGCGGCCGGTCTTCTTCGTCGACGACGATCCCGCGCGCGACGCCCAGGCCCAGGCCGCGCTGGAGGCCGCGGCGCGGCAGGTGGGATTCGCCGAGGTGCAGTTCCAGTTCGAGCCCATTGCGGCGGCGCTGGACCATGAAAGCCACATCGACCGCGAGCAACTCGTGCTGGTGGCCGATATCGGCGGCGGCACTTCGGACTTCTCTCTGGTGCGCGTGGGCCCGGGCCGGCGCGGCCGCGCCGAGCGGCGCGACGACATCCTCGCCAACCACGGCGTGCACCTGGCCGGCACCGATTTCGACCGCCACGTGGAGCTGGCCGCGATCCTGCCGCTGCTGGGCTACCGCACGCTGCGCCCGGCGCGGCCCGGCGAGCGCCCGCGCGAGGTGCCCAGCGCGGTGTATTTCGACCTCGCCACCTGGCATCTCATCAATACGGTCTACGCCCCGGCGCGCCTGGCCGAGCTGCGCCGCATGCGCGCCTGGTACGCCGACCCGCTTCAGCACGCGCGGCTGATGGCCACGGTGGAGCAGCGCCTGGGCCACGCCCTGGCGGCTGCGGCCGAACAGGCCAAGATCGACGTGGCGCTGCACGGGCAGGCGGTCATCGACCTGGGCCTGCTCGAGCGCGGCCTGGCGGCATCGCTGAGCGAGGCGCAGGCCGCGGCGGCCATCGAGAGCGACCTCGAACGCATCGTGCAGGCGGCACGCGAGACGGCACGCCAGGCAGGTGTGCCGGCGCAGGCCGTGGACGTGCTGTATTTCACCGGCGGCTCGACCGGGCTGGCGCCGCTGGTGGAGCGGATCGCCGCCGGCTTTCCGGCCGCCCAGCGCGTGCGCGGCGACCGCTTCGCCAGCGTCGCGCAGGGGCTGGGCCTGCACGCGCGCGCCGTCTTCAGCGGCGGCTGAGACCAGCCGCCCGCCTGGTTGCGCCTGGTTGCGCCTAGCGGCGCCGGCCCTTGGGCGGCGCAGGCCGGTTGCTGCGACGCACGGGCCCGCGTGAATCGACGGCCCGCGGCCGCGTCACATCGGCGATCAGCATCAACGCGCGCACGGTGTCCTGCACGGCCTCGGCCAAGTCGGCCGGGGGCTCCAGGGTGTCGATCACCGCCAGCAGCGCGTCGGCATCCTCCAGGTCTTCGGGGTCGAAGTGCATGAAGAGCAGGGCCAGCGGCTCGACCAGATCCGGGTGGGTCAGCGCCATCAGCGCCGGAAAGGCTTCCATCGCGGCGGCAAACCCGGCCACCCAGGGCAGCACGCAATCGGCCGGCGTGGCCTCGTCGTCGAGCGGGTAGATCCAGGGGTCGAACCATAGGCGCTGGGCGATGGCGTGGTCCAGCTCGGCATGCCGGCGCTGCACCAGCGCGTGCAATTCGTCGAGTGCCGCCCCCGCGGGCGCGGGGCGCGCTTCGACGTCGGTGACCAGCGGCAACCACTGTGTAAGAGAGGGCCGCTGCGGCTGCAGCAGCACGCCGCACAGGAAGCCGTCGAGCGCGCACACGTCCAACGGCTGCCAGGGCGGGGGCAGCGCATCGAGTAGGGACTCCAATCGTTGCAGATCGGCGTCGGTGAGCGTGGGGGAGGTGGGAATCGGGGGAGTCACGGGAGGGTTCCCTTGCATGGAGATGTCTGATCGCCGGGGATTGTCCCGCAGCGCATTCGAAATAGACTGCACGATCGACCACCAGGAGAAACTTCATGGGCGCACCCGAAACCTTCATTCAAAGCGGCGACATCGGCCACTGGATCGCGGGGGGCCCGCAGCGCGGCAGCGGCAGCCGCTCGCAGACGGTCTGGAACCCCACCTCCGGCAAGCCTGCGTGCCAGGTGCTGCTGGCCAGCGTGGAGGATGTCCACGCCGCGGTGGCCGCGGCGAAGGCCGCGCAGCCGGCCTGGGGCGACATGCCCCCCATCCGCCGCGCCCGCATCCTCAACGCCTTCCTGGGCCTGCTCAACCAGCACAAGGACCGGCTGGCCGCGATGATCACCGCCGAGCACGGCAAGGTCTTCACCGACGCCCAGGGCGAGGTCATGCGCGGCATCGACATCGTCGAGTTCGCCTGCGGCATCCCACAGTTGCTCAAGGGCGACTTCACCGACCAGGTGAGCACCGGCATCGACAACTGGACCTTGCGCCAGCCCCTGGGCGTGGTGGCCGGCGTCACGCCCTTCAATTTCCCCTGCATGGTGCCGATGTGGATGTTCCCGGTGGCGCTGGCCTGTGGCAACGCCTTCATCCTCAAGCCCAGCGAGCGCGATCCCTCGCCCTCGCTACTCATGGCCGAATTGTTCAAGCAGGCCGGCTTGCCCGACGGCGTATTCAGCGTCATCCAGGGCGACAAGGTGGCGGTGGATGCGCTGCTCACGCACCCCGACGTGAAGGCGCTGAGCTTCGTCGGCTCCACGCCGATCGCGCAGTACATCTACGAGACCGGCGCGCGCCACGGCAAGCGCGTGCAGGCCCTGGGCGGCGCCAAGAACCACATGGTGGTGATGCCCGACGCCGACATCGAGCAGGTCGTGGATGCCCTCATCGGCAGTGCCTACGGCTCGGCGGGGGAACGCTGCATGGCCATCAGCGTGGCGGTGCTGGTGGGCGACGTGGCCGACAAGGTCGTCCCCAGGCTCGCCGCGCGCGCCCGCGCGCTGAAGATCAAGAACGGCATGGAACTCGACGCCGAGATGGGCCCCATCGTCACACGCGAGGCGCGCGACCGCATCGAAAACTACATCGGCATCGGTGTCCAGGAAGGCGCCACGCTGGTGGTCGACGGCCGCGGCTGCCAGGTGGCGGGCTTCGAGCAGGGCTTCTTCACCGGCGGCACGCTCTTCGACCATGTCACGCCGGCCATGCGCATCTACAAGGAAGAGATCTTCGGCCCCGTGCTGGTGTGCATGCGCGTGGCCCACTTCGCGCAGGCCCTGCAACTCGTCAATGACCACGAGTTCGGCAACGGCGTGGCCTGCTTCACCAGCGACGGCGGCGTGGCGCGCGAGTTCGCGCGCCGCGTGCAGGTGGGCATGGTGGGCATCAACGTGCCGATTCCCGTGCCCATGGCCTGGCACGGCTTCGGCGGCTGGAAGAAGAGCCTCTTCGGCGACACGCACGCCTACGGCGAGGAGGGCGTGCGCTTCTACACCAAGCAAAAGAGCGTGATGCAGCGCTGGTCGGGCAGCATCGGCAAGGGGGCGGAGTTCGTGATGCCGACGGCTCAGTAGGCGCCAGGCCCTGCGCAGGCAGGCCCTGGCGTCCGACTCAGCCCTGGACCACGCGGTTGCGGCCGTCGGCCTTGGCGCGGTAGAGCGCGGCGTCGGCACGCATCGACAGCCCCTGGGCGTCGTAGGGCGGGGCGCTGGAGAGGCCCACGCTGAGCGTCACCCGCAATCCCGGCGCGAGGGCGTCCCAGTCGTGGGTGGCCACGCAATCACGCAGCCGCTCGCAGATTTCGAAGGCCCGGGTGACGGGGGTGTCGGGCAGGGCCAGCAGGAATTCCTCGCCGCCCAGGCGCACCACCAGATCCCCCAATCGCGTGTGGCTGCGGAACAGGCCGCCCAGGGCCACCAGCACCTGGTCGCCCACGGCGTGGCCGAAGCGGTCGTTGACGAGCTTGAAATCGTCCAGATCCAGCATCGCCACCGACAGCGGCGCCGCGTCCAGGCGCACCCGCTCCAGCAACTCGGGCCAGCGCCATTCGAGCTCACGCCGGTTGCCCAGGCCGGTGAGCGAATCGCGCCGCACATCGGCCTCGAGCTCGTTGGCGCGGGCGTGGTGGCGTTGGGCCTCCAGGCGCATGTGCTCGGCCTCCACGCGGGTGACGAAAAGGTCGGATTGCGCGCGCAGCTGCGTGACGGCGCGCTTGCGCTCCAGGTGCACGTAGCTCTCCAGGTGCCCCAGCGCCAGATCGGGCTGGTCGAGTGCGCGCGCCGCGCGCCACAGGGCGTGGTGCAGGCGCATGTGGGTGGTGCGCTGGTCGCTGGCCGTGGCGGCCTGCAGCACGGCGCTGAGTCGGTCCCAGGCGAGCTGCGGCCGGCCCAGCAGCAGCTCGAGTTCGCCGAGGGAGCAGCCGATGCGCCAGGTCTGCTCCGCCAGGCCATGCTGTTCAGACAGCGCCAGCGCTTCAGCCAGTGTCTGTTGGGCGTCCTCGGCCTGGTCGAGGTGGACCAGGATCTCGCCGAGATTGCCTTGCGTGAAGACCTGGAAGAAGGGGTCGCCGACGGCCGCCGCCAGCGCCACGGCCTCGCGCGCGTAGGGCAAGGTCTGGCGCAGCGGCTCCAGGGCTTCGTCCAGGGTCAAGGCGTCGCGCAGCAGGTAGAACTTGCCGATCCGCGTGGCGCCGAGGTTGTTGAGCGCCGCGAAGACCGGGTGGCGCTCGGGCTGCTGCCTTGCCAGGGCCAGCGCCTCGAGCAGCAAGCGCTCGGCTTGCCAGGGGTCGCCGGTGCGTTCGAAGAAGCAGCCCAGCACGTTGGTGCAGAGCGAGATGCGCGCCGTGTCGCGGATCTCCACCGCCAGCCGATGCGCCTCCTGCGCCGCGTTCAGGGCCTCCTCGAAGCGGTTGGTTTCACTGCCACCGAGCGCCACCATGCGCAGCAGGTCGATCAGCTCGGTGCGGGGGCCGCTGGCGCGCAGCAGGGGGGCCACCTCGAGCCCGACGTCCATCACGGCCGAGAGCGCGCCGCTGCGGTAACGAAAGTGCGCCAGCAGCAGGCCCGCGCGCAGGCGCAGCGCGGGGGTCTCGGGGCCCGTGGCGGCCCAGGCCTGTTCCGCGGCGGCAAGGCCTTCGCCCACGGCACCTTGGGCCCGGGCCTGCTCGGCGCGGGTCAGCAGGGTTTCGACGGTCTCTTCATTCATCGCGGGGGATGCGGGCGGCAGTTGAGGAACCGCGTTCATGTGCCGATCACGCCACCGTCGCGCTTGCGGATCGCCAGCGTGGCCGAGCGTGGGCGCCCGGCGGGGTCGAAATCGGGCCAGTTGGAGTACTGGCGCGGCTGGGTCGGGTCGCTGCGCGCGCTGGGCGTCTCGCCCGGGTGCTGGATATTGACGAACAGCGTGCGGCCGTCGGGCGCCCAGGTGGCCGCAGTGAGCTCGCTGTTCACCGGCCCGACGAGAAAGCGTCGCACCTCGCCGGTGGCTGGGTCGCAGGCCAGCAGCTGGTTGTTGCCCAGGCGCACCATCTCGCCGCGGTTCATCTGCTTGGAGCCGACATCGGTGCCGATCCAGAGCACGCCGCGCGGGTCGAAGGCCAGGGTGTCGGGGCAGGCGAAGGCGTCGCCCTTCACATTGCCGCGGGCCTCGGGGCGTTCGTTGGCGGGGTCGCCGGCCAGCAGCAAATGGTTCCACTCGAAGTGCGTGGCGTCGAAGTCGGCCTCTTCACGCCAGCGGATGATCTGGCCCATGTCGTTGCGCGCGCGCGGGTTGGCGGCATCCGGGCCGGGGTGGGTGCCGGTGCCGCGCGCACTGTTGTTGGTCAGCGTGGCGTAGACCCAGCGGCTCGTCTGGTCGATGGCCAGCCACTCGGGCCGGTCCATCTTCGTCGCGCCGAGCGCGTCGCTGGCCTGCCGCGCCTTGACCAGCACCTCGCCCTGGTCGGCGAACCCGCGGGCCGGGGTCAGCGACCCCTGGCCGTGCACCAGCGGCAGCCAGCGGCCGCTGCCGTCGGCGTCGAAGCGGGCCACGTACAGCGTGCCGTGGTCCAGCAGCTCGGCGTTGGCCTGGGCTGCGGAAAGGCCGTGGCCCGCGGCCTGGATGGCGTCGCGGCTGACGAACTTGTAGATGTACTCGAAGCGCGCGTCCTCGCCCGAATAGACCACCGCCCGGCCGTCGCGGGTGACCGCCACCCAGGCGCCTTCGTGGGCGGCGCGGCCCAGCGCCGTGCGCTTGATGGGCGTACTGGCGGGGTCCATGGGGTCGAGCTCCACCACCCAGCCGAAGCGGTTGGGCTCATTCGGGTGGCGCACGGTGTCGAAGCGCTCGTCGAACTCGGGCCACCGATACCACGAGGCCTTGCGCAGGCCCCAGCGCTTCTCGTGCGCGGTGGCTTGGTCGGCGGTGACGAAATAGTCCTGGAAATTCTCTTCGCCCGAGAGGAAGGTGCCCCAGGGCGTCATGCCGGCGGCGCAGTTGGCGAAGGTGCCGAGCACCCGGCGGCCGGCGGGGTCGGCGGCGGTCTTCATCAGCGCATGGCCGGCGGCCGGGCCGCCGAGGGCGAACGGCGTGCGCGCCGTGATGCGGCGCGCGTAGCGGCTGGGCCGCACCATCTGCCAGCCGCGGCCACCGGCTTCGTCGAGCGCGACCTCGATGACCGAGATCCCGTGCGAGGCCTGCGACTTGGCCACCTTCTCGGCGCTCCACGACGACAAGCCACCGGGGTGGAGCAGCCCGTCGTCGGTGTATTCGTGGTTGGTGACGAGCAGGCCGCGGCGCGATGAACCGCCGAGGGCGAAGAACTGCATGCCGTCGTGGTGCATGCCCATCTGCACCGCCTGCTCGGCGGCCGAACTGGAGGCATCGGGTCGCCAGGCCGGCATGGCGCCGGCGATGCCCACGGGTTCGCCCCAGGGCGCCAGCGGCGTGGCGGTGTAGCCCTCGGGGACGACCACCGCATCGGCCGTCGAAGGGGCCACGGAGTTGAAGCCCAGCGTGGTGTCGGCCGGCGCGCCGGGGGCGATGGCGCAGCCGGCGAGTGGCGCCAGGGCGGCGCCCAGGGCCAGGCCGAAGCCACCCCGCAGCACGACCCGCCGCGCCGGGTCGGACATCTCGTGGATGCTGGGGTTGGAGGAGCGGTTGCTGTCCTCCATGGCGGCAAAGTCCTTGGCCATCGCGTTCGCTTCAGAGTTTCTCCGTCTCGCCCGCCCGCGGCTGCCACTTCATCAGCCGCTTCTCGACCCGGCTCACCGCGGCGTCGAGCACCAGGGCGAAGCCCGTCAGCACCAGGATGCCGGCCATCACGGTGTTGATGTCGAAGGTGCCCTCGGCCTGCAGGATGAGGTAGCCCACGCCCTGGCTGCTGCCCAGGTATTCACCGACCACCGCGCCGACGAAGGCCAGGCCGACGCTGGTGTGCAGGCTGCTGAAGACCCAGCTCGTGGCGCTGGGCAGGTAGACGTGGCGCAGCAGCTGCTTGCTGCTTGCACCGAGCATGCGCGCGTTGGCCAGCACCACGGGGCTGACTTCCTTCACGCCCTGGTAGACGTTGAAGAAGACGATGAAGAACACCAGCGTCACGCCCAGCGCCACCTTGCTGCCTATGCCCAGCCCGAACCAGACCGAGAAGATGGGCGCCAGGATGATGCGTGGCATCGAATTGAGCGCCTTCACGTAGGGTTCGAGGATGGCGCTGGCCATCGGGCTGAGCGCCAGCCACAGCCCGCCGGCCAGGCCCAGCACCGAGCCGGCGACGAAGGCCAGCACCGTCTCGACGAGCGTGACGGCCAGGTGGCGGTAGATGTCGGCCTCGGTCACGAACCAGACCCACACACGGGCCAGCACCTTCACGGGCTCGCCGAAGAAGAAGGCCGCCTGGCGGTCGTTGTCGAACATGAAGTTCGGCACCAGCCCCGGCGTGGTCATCAGGTACCAGAACACGAATACGGCCGCCAGCAGGCCAGCCTGCCACAGGCGCAGGTTGCCGGCGCGCGGCTTGATGAATGACCACATCACGCCACCTTCACCTGGAGTTGCTGCGCATAGCCCTTGAGGACCTCGTCGCGCAGCACGGCCCAGATGGCGGCGTGCAACTCGATGAAGCGGGCCGTGGTCTTGATCTCGGCGACATCACGCGGCCGCGCCAGGTCCACCGTGAATTCGCCGATCGGGTGGCTGGCCGGGCCCGCCGAGAGCACCACCACGCGGTCGCTCATGGCGATGGCTTCGTCGAGGTCGTGGGTGATGAAGAGCACCGCCTTTTTTTTCCTCGACCACAGTTCCAGCACTTCGTTTTCCATCAGCTGCCGGGTCTGGATGTCGAGCGCCGAGAAGGGCTCGTCCATGAGGATGATGTCGGGGTCCAGCGCCAGCGTCTGCGCCAGTGAAGTGCGCTTGCGCATGCCACCGGAAAGCTGGTGCGGGTAGCGGTCGCCGAACCCGCCCAGGCCCACGCGGCGCAGCCATTCTTCGCCGCGAGCCCTCGCGTCGGGCGCGCCGCGGAACTCCAGCCCGGCCATCACGTTGGCCAGCGCGGTGCGCCAGGGCATCAGGCTCTCGGCCTGGAACATATAGCCCGCGCGGGTGTTGATGCCCGCCAGCGGCTCGCCGAAGACGCTGACCGTGCCGGCGCTGGGCGCCAGCAGGCCCGCGGCCACGTTCAAGAGCGTGCTCTTGCCGCAACCCGTGGGGCCCACCACCGAGACGAACTCGCCCGCACCGACCTTCAGCGTCACATCGCGCACGGCGGTGTAGCGCTGGCCCGGGTCGCCCTTGCTGACGAAGGTGCAGGCGACATCCTGCAGTGAAAGGGCGGGCGCGCTCATCGGGCTCAACCCTTCGGGTACTTGGCGTTGGCCTTCTTCACGAAGTCGTTGGTGTACACGGCGGCCAGGTCGAGCTTGGCCTTGGCGATCTCGGGGTCGATGCTGGCCAGGGCGCGCCAGGCCGTGTCGGCGCCCTTCTCGGGGATCATGCCGTCGGGGCTGAGCGCGCCCTTGGCGGCCAGGAAGGCGTCGATATAGACGGCGCGGTCGCCCAGCAGGAAGCTCTCGGGCACGGCATTGATGATGTCGCCGGGGCCGGCGGCCTGGATCCACTTGTTGGCGCGAACGATGGCGTTGGTGATGGCCTGCACCGTGAGCGGGTTCTTGTCGATGAAGGACTGCGGGGCGTACATGCAGGCCGCGGGCATGGGGCCGCCGAAGATCTTGTCGGCCTCGGCCACCACGCGGGTGTCGGCCACGACCTTCAGGTCACCGCTGCGCTGCAGCAGGGTGATCACCGGGTCCAGGTTGCTCAGGGCGTCGATCTGCCCGGAGCGCATGGCGGCGGCGGCGCCCTGCGCGGTGCCCACGCCGATGATGCTCACGTCGCTGGGCTTGAGGCCGGCCTTGGCGAGGATGAAGTTGACCATCACGTTGGTCGACGAACCCGGCGCGCTGACGCCGATCTTCTTGCCCTTGAGGTCGGCCACGGTCTTGTAGCCGGGCATCGTCTTGGGGTTGATGCCCAGCACGATCTGTGGCGCGCGGCCCTGCAAGACGAAGGCGCGCATGCGCTGGCCCTTGTGCTGCATGTTCACGGTGTGCTCGAAGGCGCCGCTCACCACGTCGGCACTGCCGCCGACCACGGCCTGCAGCGCGCGGGCACCGCCGGCGAAGTCGACGATGCTCAGCTCCAGGCCTTCGGCCGTGAAGTAGCCGCGCCGCTCGGCAATCGTCAACGGCAGGTAGTACAGCAGGTTCTTGCCGCCCACGGCGATGGTGGTCTTGGGCTTTTCGAGGGCCTGGGCGCGCACGAAGGCGGGGGCGGCAAGCAGCGCGGCGCTGCCGGCGAGCAAGAGAGGGCGTCGTTGCATGGGGTGTCTCCAGGGTTTGCCCCGCACTCTAGCCCAGACGCGCACCCCCTAATATCCGCAGATGAATCGAACCCTGCTCATCACCGGCGCGAGCCGGGGCATAGGCGCCGCCACGGCGCGTGCGGCCGCGGCGCGCGGCTGGGACGTGGCCGTCAATTACACCCATGCGGCCGAGGCCGCCGAGACCGTGGCCGCCGAGGTGCGCGCGCTGGGTCGCCGGGCCCGAGTGCTGCAGGCCGATGTGGCCGACGAGGCGCAGGTGGTGGCGATGTTCCAGGCGCTGGACCGCGAATGGGGAGCGCTCGGTGGCCTGGTCAACAACGCCGGCGTGGTGGACGTCGCGGCGCGGCTCGACGAGATGAGCGGCGCGCGCATCCAGCGCATGTTTGCCATCAACGTCTTCGGCACGATGTGGTGCGCGCGCGAGGCCGTGCGGCGCATGAGCACGCGCCACGGCGGCCAGGGCGGCGTCATCGTCAACCTCTCGTCGGTGGCGGCCCGGCTGGGCGCGCCCGGGCAGTACCTGGACTACGCCGCGGCCAAGGGCGCGATCGACAGCTTCACGCTGGGCCTGGCTCGCGAAGTGGCCCACGAGGGCGTGCGCGTGAACGCGGTGCGGCCGGGCATCATCGAGACCGACATCCATGCCAGCGGCGGCCAGCCCGAGCGCGCGCGGCAGATGGCGCCGGCCGTACCGATGCAGCGCGCGGGCACCGCCGACGAAGTGGCCCAGGCCATCGTGTGGCTGTTGTCGGACGCGGCCAGCTACACCACGGGCACCGTCATCGACGTCACCGGCGGGCGCTGAAGGGCCCCGGCGGGCGCCCCACCGGGCGGGTCCCGGCGCTCATTTCACGTAGCCCTTCAAGGTGGCCAGCAGGGTATTCGCCGCGGCTTGCTCGCGTCCCTGGGCGACTGCGGCGTAGGTCGACAGCACCAGCTGGGCCTGGTCGGCCACGGTGCCCCAGAGCTGGCGGCCCGGGACGCGGCCATTCAGCTCGGCGTAGGCTTCCTGCAGCGCTCCGAGCTTGCCGGCCAGGGCGCCGGCGGCCATGCACTCGTAGGATTCGAGTTCCACCTCCCCGGCGTAGCACCAGAAGTCCGGCGTGGCCTGGGCCTTGGCTTGCAGGCTGCGGCGCACTGCGGCGCAGGCTTCGGGGTCGAAGCCGGCCCAGCCGCTGCGGCCCAGGTGGACCACCAGATCCAGCGCCATGCGGTTGAGCGCGGGGTAGAACAGGTCGGGCAACTGGTGGGTGGCGGCCAGGTTCTCGGCACTGAGGTAGCTTTGGCCCGCCATGGCCATCGCCGCCTTCTCGGCCTGACTGTCGCCGGTCTTGCGCTCCAGCAGCGCCAGGCGTTTCCAGGCCGAGCCGCACAGGCAATAGCGCTCCATGGTGGGCTGCAGGTTGGTCAGGGTCTGCAGGTCGCGCAGCGCGCGGGAGATGTCGTCTCGCGCGGCGGCCAGTGCCACCTTGCCACTGGCCTTGTCGGCGCGCTCCCAGCCGCGGCGGGCCAGCAGGTTGCCCAGTTGCTCGTGCGTCTTCAGCGAGGCGCTGGCGTCGTTGCAGCGCAGCGCGCGTTCGTACCAGGCGATGGCGGCGTCGCGGTCGCCGGCCTCGGCGTAGGCCACGCCGAAGGCCTCGGCCACCGCGCCCATGCCGCCCCACAGCGCGGCGAAGCGGGCTTCCAGGTGGCGCACCTTCTCCAGCTGTTCGGCGGAGTCGGCGCGCATCCACTTGGACTTCACGGCCACTTCCTCCAGCGCCAGCGCCAGCGCCAGCGACGAGGCCACACCCTCGAACTCCTCGCGCGGCGCGATCGGCGTGGCGGCGGCGTCCGCGGCGCTGCGGCGGTAGGTCCAGTTGGGGTCGCCGTAGCACTGGTAGGCGGCCCAGGTGTTGCTGCTCTTGTCCTCCAGCCAGGCCGCTTCACGCGCGATGGCCACCGCGGTGATGAAGGGCTTGCGGTCGAGGATCTCGCGGTAGAAGGCGGTGGCAAACACCTTGGCCGGCGCGTCGTCCACCGCCCAGCCGGCGGCGATCACGCAGCGCACGCCGATCTCGATCAGCGAGTCGGCCACGCCCCAGGCGAACTCGGCGCGGTTGATGGTGCGCAACGCCTGCTTGCTGTCGCGCGCGGCCAGGTGGCAGCAGTTGACGAAGACCAGCTCGGGCACCGTGCGCATGCTCTTGATCTCGTCGGAGCCCAGGAAGGTGTCGTCCGACAGCACCACGCCGCCCTTGCGGATGAGACGGCCCTGGTCATCCTTGCTCACCGGCTCGCCGTGCCCGGCCACGTGCACGATGCGGTAGCGGCGCTCGAACAGGGCGTTGATGACGCTGGTGGCGTCGTTGTCGTGGATGAGTGCGTTGACGCGCTGCGCCCCCAGGCCGCCGGCGCCGCCCAGCGCCTTGACCACGGCCTGGGCCTCGGCGCGTGCGCCGGGCAGCGGCGGGTAGATCGTGGAATCGACCTTCGGCTCGCCGATCACCAGCACCGAGTCGTCGATGCGGGCGTCCTGCACCTGCTGGCGATAGTTCTCCTGGCGCAGCTTGCGCAGCAGCTGGCAGCGGATGGCCCAGGGCCTGTCCTCGCTGCGCGAAGCGTCCTCGCCGCGCGTGTCGAGCAGTTCCCAGGGGATGACGGCCGTCCGGTCGTCGAGTTCGAGCAGCACGCGGCCGGTGCCGGCGAGGAAGGGTTCCACCTCGGTGGGCACGAGCAGCTGGAACAGGGTGCGGCCGAGCTGCGTGTCGCGGCTGCTGGCGGTGGAGGCGCGCCCCACCAGCTCGCGCAGCAGCTTGCCCTGCGTGCTCTGCGCCCGCACCTCGGTGCGGGCGCGCTTGGTGTCGAGGGCGAATTCGATGTCGTCTTCGCCGGGGCAGGTGGCGCGGATGAAGTCGTAGTCGGCGCCGCGGTAGCCGCTGTCGACCTGGCGGCGCAAGGGGCCGATGCCGCTGCGGATGCTGGAGGTGATCTCGTAGCGCTCGGGGGCCGCGGTGGCCAGCACCTGCAGGCCGTGCCAGGCGTCGGAAGCGCGCTCTAGGTACAGCTCCACCAGCGTGAGCTGGCTCACCAGCGGCCAGCCGCTGCGGTGCATGCGGTCGTTGGCCTCGCGCACGCCCACCACGATGGCGCGTGCCGAGTTGCTGCAGTTCATGCCGACGCCGCCGCTGCCCATCAGCGTGGCGGCCAGCTCGACGGTCACCGGCGCGCCGGCCATGCCATCGACGAGGCCTTCGGCCATGCGCTGCGCCCAGGCGATGACGCCCTGGCGCACGCTGCGTGTCAGGCCCTGTTCGTCGAGCTTGCCTTCCTCGCCCAGGCCCACCACCACCGCGCTGGCGGGCTGCGGCGCGCGCCAGGGGTTGTCGGGGTCGGCCCGGGAGTTGACGAAGATCTGGTGGGTGCCCGGCTGGTCGGGGTACAGGCCGGCGTCCAGCGAGGCCTTCATGGCGCCGCCGATGAGCGTATTGACCACGGCCTCGGTGCCGGTGAGGCTGAGCGAGCGCGAGTGGCCCACCATGAGGTGCTGGCCCACGAAGCTGAGGTTGCCGTTGAGCACGGTGACGCGCAGCGCCGCCCCGTCGGGGCTGCTCGGCGCGTCGCCTGCGGTGCCGCGGCCTGCGGTGAAGACCGAGCGTTCGCTGTCGGCGGGCACCGCCGAGGGCCGCGCTCGCGAAGGCCGGCTGCGCACGTGCACCACCGGTGCGGCCGTGCCGCGGGCCGCGCCGCGGGCCGTGCCGTCGCCGGCCAGGCGCTCCAGCGCGGCGGTGTCACCGCGCGTCAGCAGTTCGACGAAGGCGTCGAAGGCGCGGCTGGCGTCGGGCAGGCCACCGTGCTCGCAGTCGAGCTTCCAGGTGCGCACGCCGGGCAGCAGCGCGCAGGGCAGCGGCACGCGGCCGTCTCCGCCGTCGGTGGCGTCGAGGTAGGCAAAACCGTCTTCGCCCCACTCGAAGCCATCCGGCGTGAACCGGGCATGGCCCACCACCAGCAGCATCTTGTCGGCGTAAGACCGCAGCTCCTTGTCGCGCTGGGCGTCCAGGCGCTGGCGCAGCACCCGGGCCTGGTCGAGCACGGCTTGCGGCGGCAGGCCCCATTCGTAGGCCGCGTCCATGCCCTCGCCGGCCGAGCGGTGCCACCAGTTGGCCTCCTGCACGCGCTTCAAGTCGTCGGCGGCGAGCTTCTCCCAGGTTTCGGCGCGGTCCAGGGCGAGCGCCGGGTCGAGCAGGCTGGCCTGCAGTTGCAGGAAGCCCGGCATCTCGGCCATCAGCTGACGCGCCTGCTTGTCGCGCAAGGGCGAGCCGAAGGCGGCCAGTGCGTTGCCGAAGGTGTCGTCGCCCGAGAGCACCTGCATCGGGGCCCACGAGCCGCCGTTGGGCGTGCCCAGCATGAGCAGGCGCGCGCCGTCGCGCTTCATCAGGCGGTCGAAGGTCTTGGGCCGCTCGAGCTGCATGGTGCGCGCCACCACGCCGCCCATGCTGTGGGCGAGCAGGCGCACCGGCTGGCCACTGGCATTGCGCGCGTCCAGCGCCTGGTCCACCGCATCGGCCAGGCGGCGGGCTTCTTCCTCGATGGGGCGGCGCCAGTCGAAGGCGAAGGGGATCACCTCGTGCGTCTTGGCGAGGTGGTCCATGAGGTCGTCGTAGACCAGGCCGATGGGGCCGTCGGGGGCCACGCCATCGGGCGCGCCGGTGTATTTGAGCTTGCCCAGGCCCCCGATCAGACGCAGGCTGAGCCAGATGCGCTTGTCGCCGGCCTTGAGGTGGCTGCCCAGGATGCCCGGCAGCACGAAGACGGCGGGTCTTTCGCTCGCCGGCTGGCCGTCCCCGGCACTGCGCCGCGCGGCGCGCAGCCCGCCCGAGTCCTGCCCCGCCCACGATAGCGGGCCGATGCTGAGAAACCCCGCCGGCGTGGCTTGCGTGAGCCCGCCCACCACGGCCTGCACCGTGCGCTCGTTGGCGAAATAGTTGAAGTGCGTAACCTTGCCGCCCTGGTCGAGCAGGAAGCTCGCGCCGCCCTCGCGCGGGCTGCCGCCGTACATGCTGCGCGTCTGCACGACGATGTCGTTGTCGGTCCAGTAGTAGGCGTCCGCCAGCAGCGTCTTGAGCCAGCTGCCGACGCTGTCGCCCTGCAGGTCGCCGGCGACCACGCGCAGCTCGCCGGGGATGGGGTTCTCCGAGGCGTTGAGCCAGTTCACCAGCGGCGTGTCGGGGATCATGGCGGCCAGGCCGGGCAGTTCGTCGGGGCTGGCGCGGCGGCGCGCCACCTCGGCCAGGAAGTCCACCACCGCCGGCACCACCGGCACGCCGGCGAGTTCGATCGACCACTTCAGCACCGAGAGGTAGGCGTCCAGCCGCTTGCTGGCCAGCAGCGTGCCCCGCGCCGGGCAGGCCACGCGCAGCACGCGTTCGACGCGGATGTCCTTGGCGCGCACCGCGGCGGCCAGGTCCTGCAGCTCGCGGCGCTGCTTGTCGTAGCCGGCGCCGGCAAAAAAGGCCAGGTCGTCGGGCCCGATCTGGCGCTGGCCGGCCACGCGGGCCAGCACCTCGGCCACCAGGCCACCGCGTGAATGCGTGGCCAGGTGCAGCCGCGCGCCATCGGGCAGCGCCAGCACCAGCATCAGCGCATTCGCGACGGGGCTGGCGCCTATGGTGGGGTGGTCCAGCGCATAGACGCGCTCGCCGTAGAAGGTGAACAGCTCGCTCACTCGATGCGGGTGCAGGGACCAGAGCTTGCCGAAGGTGCTGAAGGTGTCGACGAAGGTGCCGTGCAGCAGCACGAGCAGCGGCTCGCTGGCCGGGTGGGCCGGCGCCGGCACCTGGGCGATCTTCAGCCCGCTGCCCTTCAACGCCGTGAGGGACTCGCGCTTGAGCGCATAGACGCCGGCATCGACCTGGCCATCGACCTTCTGCACCACCGCGCTGGTGGCGAAGTTCACCGCCTTGTCCTTGGCAAAACCGGTCAGCACCTCGAAGGCCGAGAGCACGACGTCGCCCAGGAAGCCGCCGCTGCGCGTGGGCGCGGCCTGCTCCAGGCCGCGCCAGCGCAGCTGGCTGGGCACCTCGATGTCGCCGGCTTCGACGCTGGCGGCGGCGCTGCGCTGCGCCGTGCCCTGGCCGAGCATCAGGTCGCGCGCGCTGTGCGGGTGCAGCATCAGCACCGGGCCGCCGGCGATGTGCAGCAGCACCACGTCTTCGCCCGGCACCGCGGTCACGCGCACCGCGTCGCCGCCGCCGCGCCTGGCCGCCACGCGCACCGATTCCTTCACCTGCCCGGGCAGGCCGGCCGCGCCCGGCGGCCGCGCGGTGGTCGTACCGCGCGAGACCTGGCGCTGGCCGGGGATGACGAAGGTGATGGGGGTGTGGTCGGGTGTGGCCATGCCGTCTCCTGAATGGAGGCGCGAGCATCGGCGCAAAGCGCCGTGTCAGCAAGCCGCGGCGCCTATGGAACTAGGGGCTCCCCAGTCGCTGCGCCCCTGCCCCCAAGGGGCTCTCGCCCGGCTTGGGGCGGCCCGGCGCTGGGCTCAGGGGTGCCGCGCGCTGCACCACCAGCGGCGCCAGGCCTGCCTGGCGTTGCAGCAGCTCGGCGGCGGCCAGCGCCTGCTCACGCGTGGCAAACGGCCCGGCCTGCACGCGCAAGAGGCCGGCTTCTTCGAATACCGCCACGCCGGGCAGCCCTTCGGTCTCGCGCAGCACGCGCTGCTGCATCTGCAAGGCGCCCTCGCGCAGGCGAAAGGCGCCCAGCTGCAGCCAGAAGCCGGCCTCGGCCTGGGGCCTCTCGCCAGGCGCCGGATCGTCGGGCGGCAGCGCCGGGCCCGGCCCCTGGCCCGGCAACGGGCTCGACAACGGGCTCGGTGCCGGTCTGGTCGCGAGCCCGGCGCGGATCTCATCGTGCGTGAGGCGCCGCACCTCGACCGGCGCCACGCCCCTGAGCAGGCCGAGCTTGAGCGCGGCGGTATAGCTCAGGTCGATCACGCGGCCGGCGGCGAAGGGGCCGCGGTCGTTGATGCGCACCGTCACCTCGCGGCCGTTGGCCGGGTTGCGCACGCGGGCATAACTCGGGATCGGCATGGTCTTGTGCGCCGCGGTCATGGCGTACATGTCGTAGGGCTCGCCGCTGGAGGTGGGCAGGCCGTGGAATTTGCGGCCATACCAGGAGGCGCCGCCGCGCTCGGCCCAGGGCAGGTCGGCGGTCATCGGCACGTAGCGCTGCCCGAATACCTCGTAAGGCTTGTTGGGGCCGCCCGTGCGCAGCGGCTCGATGCGGGGTTGGGCGTCGGGCACCTGTTCCAGCGCGGCGGGCGGGCGCAGCGGCGGGCCGTCGCTCCCCGCAGGGGCCGTGGGCCGGCTGGCACAGCCACCCAGCACCAGGGCCGCCAGCCAGGCCAGCAGCGCCGCCAGGCTGGCCGCACCGCGCCTTGGTGCCAGCCGCATCAAGGCGGCGTGGCACGCGCCGTCTGCGCGTGCAGCAGTTCCACGCGCTCGCGCCTGAGCACCTTGCCCAGGCGATCGGCGTCCTCGAGGTCGATGGCCACCGGATGCCCGAGCCGGGGCGAGTACCAGACCGTGCGGCTGAACTGGCCGCTGGTGCGCGCGCCATGGGTCAGCTTCTCGTAGTACCAGCCGCTGGTTTCGATGGGCAGGACTTCGAAGGTGCCGGCCGGCAGCGTGATGCTGCGCGGGCGGCCGACGCTGGCGGAACCCTTCCACTCGGTTTCTCCCTGGCCGCGGTGGTCCTGGCGGAAGGTCTCCTTGAAGCGCACCAGGCGGCTCTCGCCGCGGCGTGGCCTGGACCACCACAGATCCTGCGAGGGCGTGAACTCCGAGACGCTGCCATCGGCGCGGGCGACCTTCTTGAGGCGACCTTGTGGGTCCATCTGCATCTGCTGGCCGTTGGCCCACATCTGGCCGTCGTCCAGCACCTCCTCGATGGCCGTGGTGAATTCGCCGGTGACTTCGTCCTTCCAGGTGTCTATGGTCTGGTAGCGGAAAGTGTCGCCCTCGGCGTAGCCGAAGGGGTTGCTGCGTGGCAGGTAGACCGGGCGCTCGCCGCCTCCGGCGGTGCGCGTGGTGCGGCCATCGGTGGGGGGGGGGCGATCGTCGCCCGCCCGAAGCGGCGCTCTGGGCCACCTCCGAGGCAGCGGCCTGCGCCATCCGCTGCACGGGGCCCACCCCGGCCGAGGCCGGCGCGGGTCCAAGCCGGGGCACGGGCACCGATGCGGGTGCCGGCAGCGGGCCCACGGCGGCGCCCGCGGCGCCCATCGCGGGGGCGCTTGCGGAGACCACCAGGGCCACCTCGGCGGCGGCAACGCCTGAGCCCACGGCGGCCACGGCGGCCACGGCGGCCACGGTGCCTGCCACGCCGGCCGCCGTGCCCACGGCGCTGGCCGCCGTGCCCAGGGTGCTGCCGAGTCCGCTGGTGGCGGGCAGCGCGGGCGCGCCCGCGGTCCCGGTGGGCAACGGGCTGCCGGTGTGGGGCGTTCCGGTGGCCGGGGTCGTGGTGGGGTTGCCGGCTTGCTGCAGCACCTCGTCGACCGTCTGCTCGCCGGCGCGCGCATCGGCGGGGCGGCGGGTCCGGTCGGACGCCTGGCGCAGGCCCTCGCGGGCCAGTTCCTCGGGCGTGCGGGGAATCAGGCTGTCGAGCAGCGTGGCCTCGGCGAATTCCTCGCGCGCATCGGTGTCACCACCCAGCCAGGGCTTGCTCTGGCCCCGGCTGGCGTCGACGAGGGCCTGCTGCGTGCGGCGCAGCGCCTCCGGGCCGCTGAGGCGCGGCGTGCTCAGCGAGCCCACCAGCGCGCGGGCGAAGTGCGAAGCCGCGATCTCGCGCGGGTCGGTGGGCGCCGGGCTCGGCAGGGCGGCGACGGCAGGCAATTCCTGCAGCGCGCCCAGGGGGTGGCTGAACAGCGCCATCACGCCCGGCGGCAGCTTCTGCTCGGCCAGCCCGGGGGCCGCCAGCGGGGCCAGCGCAGGGTGTCGATACGACGCGTCGACCACCAGCATGCGTGGGCTGCCCGGCGGGCCCGTCAGCGCGTCCACGGCCTCGGCGATCGCTACGCTGGTGCGGCGGATCTGCGCGGCCAGCGCGGCAGGCGCCGCCTCGGGGGCCAGCCGCGCGTCGCGCGGCAGGAGCAGGTTCTGGCCGTCGAGCTGTGCGCCCGGGCCTGTCAGGTAGATGAAGCCCAGGCCGTCCGGACGCAGCCGTTCACGGAACTCTTTCAAGCTGGCGCGCAGGTCCGCGGCGTTGATGTCCTCGCGCAGCATCACGACGAAGCCACCGGTTCGCAGCGCGGCGGCCACCGCCTGGATGTCGCGCGGGGCCGCGGCCAGCATCCGGCTGGAGCCCACGGTGGCGATGCCCACCACCAGCGCCAGGCGCTGGCGATCGAGGCCCAACGCCGCCGTGGCGGCACGCACCGGGCGCGGCACCGGCAGGGCCAGCTCGCGCAGGTCGGGCGCGCGCAGCGCCGGGAACGCCGCCGGGGCACCGCCCACCGGCCCGGGCGCCTCGCTGGCCTGGGCCTGTGCCGGCGAGCAGACCAGGGCCGCCGAGAACAAAGACAGCAGGGCAAGGAGGTAGCGCAAGCGGGCCATGCGGGCTCTCCAGAGGGCCGGACTGGCGAGTGTAGCCAGCCCAACCCAAGCTGGGCCACGGCGGTTCGGCGCGCGAAGTTCACCCGAGCGAGCTTCGCGCCGGCCCGACCACGCGCTGCTCGATGGCGCCGAAGACGCTGGCGCCGTCACGGCCCGACATCTCGATGCGAATGGTGTCGCCGAACTGCATGAACCCGGTCTGCGGCGCGCCGTGCTCGAGGGTCTCGATGGCGCGCTTCTCGGCGATGCAGCTCACGCCGTGGCTCCAGTCCTGGTTGCTCACCGTGCCGCTGCCGACGAGGCTGCCGGCGCGCACCCGGCGCGTCCTGGCGAGGTGGGCGATGAGCTGGCCGAAGTGGAAACTCATCTCCGGGCCGGCGTCGGTGAGTCCCACGCGCTGGCCGTTCCAGCGACTCTCCAGCGCCAGGTGCACCCGCCCGCCCTGCCAGGCCTCACCCAGCTCGTCGGGGGTCACGGCCACCGGGCCGAAGGCGGTGGCGGGCTTGCTCTGCAGGAACCCGAAACCCTTGGCCAGCTCGGCCGGCACCAGGTGGCGCAGGCTCCAGTCGTTGACCAGCATGAGCAGGCGCACGGCCTCGATGGCGCTGGCGGGCGCCGTGCCCAGGGCGACGTCACCGGTGACGACGGCAATTTCGGACTCGAAATCGATGCCCCACTCGGTGCTGGCGAAAACGGCGTCGTCGCAGGGGCCGAGGAAGTCGTCGCTGCCGCCCTGGTACATCAGCGGGTCCTCGTAGAAGCTCGCCGGCACTTCGGCGTTGCGCGCGCGGCGCACCAGCTCCACATGGTTGAGGTAGGCCGAACCGTCGGCCCACTGGTAGGCGCGCGGCAGTGGCGCCATGCAATGCCTGGGCTCGAAGGCGAAGGCATGGCGCGAGCGGCCGTCGTTGAGCGCGGCGTAGAGGTCTTCGAGCTGCGGGGAGATGAAGTTCCAGTCGTCGAGCACCTGCTGCATCGTGCTGGCGATGCCGGTGGCGAAGTGGGCGCTGGCCAGATCGCGCGAGACCACGGCGAGCAGGCCGTCGCGCGAGCCGTCCTTGAGGGTGGCGAGTTTCATGCGGTGGCGGGCCGCGGCAGGTGCGGCCACTGAACACAGAGTGGCACTATTGTGGGGTGCCGCAAGCCCTGCCCCACGCCGTGACGTCAAGCCCGCGCCCTGGGCGGCGCCGTGCTGCGGCGAGCCTGGTCGCGGCCGTGCTGTTCCTGCACAGCCTGCTGCTCGGCCTGCTGCCGCGCGCGCCCGGGCCGGGCTGGCCAGGCGAGGGGACCCGGCCGCTGCAGGTGCGGCAGATCGCCTTGCCGTTGGCAGCCGCCGCAGCGGCCGACGGTGCGGCGGCGCCAGTCCTGGCCGTGCCCGCGCCCGCGCAGGCCCCCAGGGCACGGCCGGCGCCGGCCGCGACCACGCCCGCAACGGAACTTCCGCCGGCCCAGCGCTTGGATCCACCTTTGAACGCACCTCTGGCCGAACCCCTGGCCGAACCCGGCGGCGTGCGCGTGCCGGTCTACGCCACGCGCTTGCCCCCGGCCATAACGTTGCACTACGCGATGCAGCGCGGCCGCACCAGCGGGCAGGCCGAGCTGCGCTGGCAGACCGACGGCGCGCACTACGAGCTGACGCTGCGCGGTTGGCTGGGCGGCGTGCCGCTGCCGGCCTCCACCAGCGTGGGCCGCCTGGACGCGCAGGGCATCGCCCCCGAGCGCCAGAGCGAGAGCCGCCGCGGCCGCGAGCTGCGCGCGGTGAACTTCCAGCGCGACAGCGCACGCATCACGTTCAGCGGGCCGCCGCTCGAGTACCCCCTGGTGCCCGGCGCGCAAGACCGCCTGAGCTGGATGCTGCAGATCGCCGGCGTGCTGGCGGCCGACCCCTCGCTGGCCGAGGCGGGCCGCCAGGTGCAGCTCTTCGTGGCCGGCCCGCGCGGCGACGCGGCGGTGTGGCTCTTCGAGGTCATCGGCCACGAAACGCTCGATCTGCCCTCCGGCCCCGTGCCCGGCGCCGTGCACCTGCATCGCGAGCCGAGCCGGCCCTACGACACGCAGGTGGATGTCTGGCTCGACCCCGCACGCCATCACTTGCCGGTGCGCGCGCGGCTGACGGTGCGGCCCACGGGCGAGCCTACCGAGTTCGTGCTCGAACGCACGGCGCCGCCCTGAGCTTGAAATCGGGCGACCGCGCCCCACCTGGGCTCATCAAGGGGGGTTCGCCACATGCAGATGCTCTACAACTCCGACAGTTTCGTCGTCGTGCAGTTCGACGTGCCCGGCTCGGCCGAAGATGCGTCGCCCAACCGGGGCGGCTACGAGATCGTGGACAAGTTCGCGCGCAAGGAGATCTATCTTCAGGGCGCGGCGGCCGATAGCTTCCAGCGCGGCGTGCAGGCGCTGGTGGAAGAAGGCCCGAATCCCGAGAAGATCGACGAATTCATCGCCGGCTTCACGGCGCTGGCCCAACAGCCCGTCGTGCTGCACTGAACCGCCCCGCATGCGCCGGCTCAAGGCGGCGGCGCAGTTGTCGATATCCCTCGCATGGGGCCACTCGCCACAGCCGCGACAGCGTTCACGCCCACCGACGTCCTGGTCTGGTTCTTGGTGACCTGCGTGTTCGCCTCACTGACGGCGGTGGCCTTGTACCGCCGGCTTTCGCGTCGCCTGAATTCGCGGCTCGATGCCGCCCGCTCGCAGCTCGACGAGTTGCGCGGGCGGGACTCGCTGACCGGGCTGCTCGCCGGGCCTGACTTCGAGGCCGCGCTGGACGATGCCGTGCGGGCCTGCGACCAGGGCACGGCGCCCGTGGCGCTGCTGTACATCGACCTGGACGACTTCCGCACCCTCAACGACGGCTACGGCCGCCGCGTCGGCGACGCTGTGCTGGTGGAAGCCGCCAGGCGCCTTGCGCTGTCGGCCCGCGGCCGCTCGGTAGCGTCACGCCTGGGTGGCGACGAATTCGCGGTGCTGCTGGCCGCCGACCTCGCGCGCGCCAGCGACGCCGCCGCGGCCTTGCTGCAGGCGCTGCAGCGCCCCTACGAGATCGAAGGGCTGAAGCTGCAGCTCACGGCTTCGGTGGGCATTGCGGTCTACCCGGACCATGGCTCGCGCCCGCGCCTGCTGCGCCACGCCTTGCTGGCCATGCGCGCCGTCAAGCTCGGCGGCGGCGGCGCCCTGGCCCACTATGACCCGACCATGGCCGTCGACGTGCGCGAGCAGGCCGAAATGCTGCAAGACCTGCGCCTGGCCCTGGAGCGCGGCGAGTTGCAGCTCTACTACCAGCCCAAGATCGACGCCCTCAGCCTGCAGGTGACCGCCGCCGAGGCGCTGCTGCGCTGGCAGCACCCCCAGCGCGGCATGGTCAGCCCGGCGGTATTCGTGCCGCTGGCCGAGCGCCACGGCCTGATCGTGCCCATCGGCCGCTGGGTCATCGAGGAGGCCTGCCGCCAGGCGGCCCAGTGGCGCGACCGCGGCCTGCGCATGCGCATGGCGATCAATATCTCGGGCCACCAGCTGCGCCAGGACGACCTGGTGTCGCAGATCCTGGCCACGCTGCAACACCATGGCATTCCGCCCGGGCGGTTCACCTGCGAGATCACCGAGACGGTGGCCATGGAAGATACCGGCCACACGCGGGCCGCCTTCGCCAGACTCAAGCAGGCCGGGCTGCACATCTCGATCGACGACTTCGGCACCGGCCAGTCCAGCCTGGCCTCCCTGCGACGGCTGCCCGCCGCCGAGCTCAAGATCGACCGCGCCTTCGTGACCGACCTGGCCGACAACGCGAGCGCGCGCTCCATCGTGCAGGCCATCATGCAGATGGCTCACTCGCTGGGCCTGCGCGTGGTGGCCGAGGGTGTGGAAACCGAGGCCCAGCGCGACGCGCTGGTGGCCCTGGGCTGCGACGAGCTCCAGGGTTATCTGTTCGCCAAACCGATGACCGCCACGGCGCTGGCCCTGTGGGCCGACCGCGACAGCGAAGGCCAGGGCGATGCGATGTTCCGCCCCTCGCTCTTCGACGCCACCGCGCCGCTGGCGCTGGGCCCCTAGCGTCACCCGGACTGGCTTACGATGCGCCCACTCAAAGCCATGCCCAGCGCCCCCGAATGAACGAAGCCGCATCCTCCACTTTCGAATATTCGTTGCTGCTGTGGCTGTCGACCGCAGGCGTGGCCGTGCTGGCCTCGCATGTGGCGATGAGCTGGGCCCACCTGGCGCAGCGCGCGCCGGCCTTGCGCCAGAGCTGGCGCGCCCTGCTCCTGGCGGCCGGCGCGCTGGGCTCGGGCCTGTGTTCGGTGGCGGTGCTGTCCCAGGCTGCCGAGGTGCTGGGTTTCCCGCTCGGCTACCGCGCGCTATGGGTGCCCGCCTTGTGGCTGGGCGCCATCGCCGGCAGCTTTGCCGTGGCCTGGACCCTGGCACGCAGCCGGAGCTGGTGGGCCCCGCTGGCCAGCGGCGCGCTCCTGGCCGCGCTGGCCGCCGGCGTGCAGGCCGGCTGGGTGGCCGCGGCGGGCTTTCGGCCCGGGGTGCTGTGGCAGGCCGAGTTCGTCGTGGCCGGGGTGATCCTGCTCGTCGTCGGGTTGCCCTCGGCGCTGTGGCTGGGCTTCTCGCCCATCGTGCAGGACAGCGGCCACCGCCGAATCTGGCGCGCGGCGGCCGCGGCGGTGGCCGGCCTGACCGTCACCGGAGCGCAGCAGGTGCTGATGCTGGCCAGCGGACTGGTCACGCAGGTCGGCTCGGTCTATCTCGACGAGGTCTCCGGCACCGCGCTCACCCTGATCTGCGGCGTGCTGGTGCCGGTGGTGCTGCTGGTGATGGCACTCGATCTGTACTCGCGCCAGCCACGCAAGCACCGCTCCAACCGCGGGCCGGAGGCCGCCTTCGCCGGCAGGAAGAAGCACCGGCGGCACTACCACGACCACAGCCAGTAGCGCCGGTGCAAGGGCGCGCGCCGGCCGCCCTGCGCAGGCCCGGTGGCATTCCTACAATGCCGCCATGAACCCGCTGCCCCAGGCCTACACGCGCGGCGGCGCCCTGGTGGCGCTGCTGCAGGAACGCATCGCCATCCTCGACGGCGCCATGGGCACGATGATCCAGCGCCACAAGCTCGGCGAAAGCGATTTCCGTGGCACCCGCTTCGCAGACCACCCCAGGGACCTGAAGGGCAACAACGACCTGCTGGTGCTCACCCGGCCGGACCTCGTCCTGGAGATCCACCGCCAGTACCTGGCCGCGGGCGCCGACCTGATCGAGACCAATACCTTCGGCGCGACGGGCGTCGCGCAGGAAGACTACGGCCTGGCCCACCTGGCGCGCGAGATGAACGTCGCCGCGGCGCGCATTGCACGGCAGGCTGCCGACGCCGCGGCCACGCCCACGCGGCCGCGCTTCGTGGCCGGCGCCCTGGGCCCCACGCCGCGCACCGCCAGCATCAGCCCGGATGTGAACGACGCCGGGGCGCGCAACGTCAGTTTCGACCAGTTGCGCGACACCTACCGCGAACAGGCCGAAGGTCTGCTCGAAGGGGGTTGCGACCTCTTTCTGGTGGAAACCATTTTCGACACGCTGAATGCCAAGGCCGCCATCTTTGCGCTCGACGAGCTGATGGAAGACAGCGGCGAGCGGCTGCCGGTGATCATCTCCGGCACCGTCACCGACGCCTCGGGCCGCATCCTCTCCGGGCAGACGGTGGCGGCCTTCTGGCACTCGGTGCGCCATGCGCGCCCGCTGGCCGTGGGCCTGAACTGCGCCCTGGGTGCGGCGGTGATGCGGCCCTACATCGAAGAGCTGGCCAAGGTGGCCGGCGATACCTTCGTAAGCTGCTACCCGAATGCGGGATTGCCCAACCCGATGAGCGAGACCGGCTTCGATGAAACGCCCGCCGTCACCGGCGCGCAGCTCGCCGAGTTCGCCCAGGCTGGTTTCATCAATATCGCCGGCGGCTGCTGCGGCACCACGCCCGAACACATTGCCGAAATTGCCCGCCGCGTCGGTGCGTACCGACCGCGGACGCGGCAGGACCCGCTGTTCAGCGCACTGCTGGGCAGCTGAGGGCGCCCGCAGCGGAAGTGCCGATCAAGCTGGTTCGCGGATCCGGCTCCGCCGGTCCGCAGAACGCGCCCCCATGGGGGGCAGCGACCAGAGGGAGCGTGGGGGCTAGATTTCCACCTTGGTGCCCAGCTCGACGATGCGGTTGGTGGGCAGGTTCAGGAAATCGGCGGCTCCGGCGGCATTGCGGTGCATGCTGGCGAAGATCTTTTCGCGCCACATCGGCATGCCGCCGCCGAAGGTGGGAATCACGGTATCGCGGCTGAGGAAGTAGCTGGTTTCCATTACCTCGAGCTGCACGCCGCGGCCTTGCAGCAGCTTGAGCGCCTCGGGCACGTCGGGGTCGTTCTTGAAACCGAAGTGCAGCACCACGCGCCAGCAGTCGTGCCCCAGCGACTCGATCTCGCAGCGGCGGTCGAAGCCGATCCACGGCACTTCGTGGTGCGTCACGGTGACGAACAGGTTCTGCTCGTGCAGCACCTTGTTGTGCTTGAGGTTGTGCAGCAGTGCGGTCGGCGTGGCCCCCGATTCGGCGCTCAGGAATACCGCCGTGCCGGGCACGCGCAAGGGCGGGCTGATGAAGATGGATTCGAGGAAGGGGTCGAGGTCGATGGCATCGTCGCGCATGCGCACGCGCATCAGCTTGCGGCCTTCGACCCAGGTCAGCATCAGCGTGAACATGCCGAAGCCGATGACCAGCGGGAACCAGCCGCCGGCCAGCAGCTTGAGCAGGTTGGAGCTCAGGAAGGTGACGTCGATGACGAAGAAGAAACCGGTCGCCAGCAGCGTGCCCAGCAGCGGGTAGTTCCAGCCGTAGCGCAGCACGAAGAAGGTCATCACGGTGGTGATGGTCATGTCGATGGTGACGGCGATGCCGTATGCACCGGCCAGGGCCGAAGAGCTCTTGAACAGCCCCACGGCCAGGATGATGAAGGCGAACAGCCCCCAGTTGACGAAGGGCACGTAGATCTGGCCGGTGTCGCGCACCGAGGTGTGCTTGATGGCCATGCGCGGCAGGATGCCCAGCTGCACGGCCTGCTTGGTGACCGAGAACGCCGCCGTGATGAGCGCCTGCGAGGCGATCACCGCCGCCCCGGTGGCGAGCAGGAACAGCGGAATCTCCGCCCAGGCCGGCGCCATGTTGAAGAACGGATTCTTCACCGCCTCGGGCGCATCCAGCAGCATGGCGCCCTGGCCGAAGTAGTTGATCACCAGCGAGGGCATCACGATGCCGTACCAGGCCCAGCGGATGGGGCGCTTGCCGAAGTGGCCGAGGTCGGCGTACAGCGCCTCGCCGCCGGTCACCACGAGCACCACGGCGCCCAGCGCGATGAAGGCCACGAGCTTGTGCGCCAGGAAGAATTCCAGCGCGTACATCGGGTTCACCGCCACCAGGACCGAGGGGTTGCGCAGGATGTGCGGCATGCCCAGCGCGGCCAGCGAGACAAACCACACCAGCATCACCGGCCCGAAGGCCTTGCCGATGCCGCCGGTGCCCAGGCGCTGAACGGCGAACAGGCCGGTCAGCACGAGCATGGCCAGCGGCAGGATGAACTCGTGGAACTGCGGCGCATAGACGTCGATGCCCTCGACCGCGCCCAGCACCGTCATGGCCGGGGTGATGACGGCGTCGCCGTAGAAGATGGCGGTGCCGAAGAGCCCCACCGCCATCAGCGTGCTGCGCAGTGCCGGCTTTCCCTTCACCGCCGTGGTGGCCAGCGCCAGCATCGCGATCAGGCCGCCTTCGCCGTTGTTGTCGGCGCGCAGGATCAGCAGCACGTACTTCAGCGAGACGATGACCGTCATCGTCCAGAAGATCAGCGACAGCACGCCCAGCAGATTGGCCGGTGTCGGCGCGACATGCCCGCCGTGGAAGACTTCCTTCAGCGCGTACAGCGGGCTGGTGCCGATATCGCCGTAGACCACGCCCAGGGCGGCGAGGGTCAGCCCGGGCAATGCGCCGGGCGTGGGGTGACGGGTGTCGGATCTCATGGGCGGAATCGTGGGCGATTGTGCTCGCGTGGGCGGTGGGCGGCCGGGCCCGCCCCGGGCGGAACGCGCGCGGCGGCGCTAGTCGTAGTTTTCGGCCTCGGGGTCGGTGGCCTCGAGCTCATAGGCGGCCGCCAGCATGGCCAGCCGGCCGATCACGCCGTACATGTAGAAGCGGTTGGGCGCGCTGGCGCCGGGCCTGGCGCCGGGCCGCGGCAACTGCACGCTTTCGGCGAAGGCCAGCGGCACGTAGCTCGAACCCGGCGCACTGGCGCTTTCGTCCGGCCCCTGCCCGGCGTGCACCCGATAGAAGCCGCCGACCACATAGCGGTCGATCATCACCACCACCGGCTCGGCCACGGCGTCGTTGATGCGCTCGAAGGTGGGCACGCCTTCCTGGACGAAGACCTGGCGGGGCTCCTGGCCCTCGTGCACGCGGCCGCTGCGGCAGCAGTCGCGGTGCGCGGGGTCGTCGAGTTCCTTGACGTCGCGCACACTCAGGATGCCGGTGCCGGTGGCGTTGTCGGCCTTGACGACGACGAAGGGCCTTTCGTTGATGCCGTATTCCTTGTATTTGCGACGCACCTTGGTCAGCAGGGCATCGACCTGGGTCTTGACGCAGTCCAGCCCGCCGGCGCTGGTGAAATCCACCTCGCCGCATTGCCCGTGCAGGGGGTTGATGAGCCAGGGGTCCATGCCCAGCAGCTTGGCGAATTTCTTGGCCACCTCTTCGTAACTCTCGAAGTGACGGCTCTTGCGCCGCACCGGCCAGCCGGCGTGCAGCGGCGGCAACAGGTACTGCTCGTGCAGGTGCTCCAGCACGCGCGGCACGCCGGCGGCGAGGTCGTTGTTGAGCAGGATGGTGCAGGGGTCGAAGTCCTTCAACCCGAGGCGTCCGCGGGTGCGCAGCAGCGGCTCCAGCACGAGTTCGCTGCCATCGGGCAGGGCCAGCTTGGTGGGCGCCTTGATCTCGCCGCCGAGTGCGCCGAGCCGCACGTTCAACCCGGCCTGGGTGAACACCTGCACCAGCCGCTGGACGTTTTCCAGGTAGGACGCGCTGCCGGTGCGGCTCTCCGGGATCAGCAGCAGGTTCTTCGCCTCGGGGCAGATCTTCTCGATCGCCGCCATCGCCGCCTGCACCGCCAGCGGCAGCATCTCGTCGGTGAGGTGGTTGAAGGTGCCGGGGAACAGCTGGGTATTGACCGGTGCGAGCTTGAACCCGGCATTGCGCAGCTCGGCCGAGGTATAGAACGGCGGCGTGTGTTCCATCCACTCGAGCCTGAACCAGCGCTCGATGGCCGGCATCGATTCCAGCACGCGCTGCTCCAGCTCGTTGATGGGGCCGGTCAATGCGGTGATGAGGTGGGGAACCATGGCGGCGCCTCTTCGGCAGGTCGAAGGGCGATTCTAGGCAGGCGGGGAGCCCGCCCGGCGGGTTGAGCCGCAGGCACCGCCTGCCGGCTCGAACCCGCCGAGAGTTTCCGGCAACCCGGGCAAGGCCCGGGCTGCGCGAAATATCACTTGTTGTACGCGGTCTCGCCGTGCGAAGTGATGTCCAGGCCTTCGCGCTCTTCGTCTTCCGGCACGCGCAGCCCGATGGTCAGGTCCACCACCTTGTAGGCGATGAATGCCACCACCGCCGACCACAGCACCGTCACGCCCACGGCCTGGGCCTGGATGAGAAGCTGGGCCAGGGTGCCCGCGGGGTTGGTGCCCGTGGCGCCGGTGACCCAGTCGGTCACGATGCCGGGGCCGCCCAGGGCCTGCGAGTTGAAGACGCCGGTGAGCAGCGCACCGATGATGCCGCCGACGCCGTGCACGCCGAATACGTCCAGCGTGTCGTCTGCGCCGAGCATCTTCTTCAGACCCGAGACGCCCCACAGGCAGGCCACGCCGGCGATGGCGCCGATGACCAGCGCGCCGGCGATGCCCACATTGCCGGCCGCCGGCGTGATGGCCACCAGGCCGGCGACGGCGCCCGAGGCCGCACCCAGCATCGAGGCCTTGCCCTTGTGCAGCGCCTCGGCAGCGCACCAGGCCAGCACCGCCGCGGCGGTGGCGGCGAAGGTATTGACGAAGGCCAGCGCGGCACTGTTGCCGGCTTCGAGCGCCGAGCCGGCGTTGAAGCCGAACCAGCCCACCCACAGCAGCGAGGCGCCGACCATCGTCAGCGGCAGGTTGTGCGGCGCCATCGACTCACGGCCGTAGCCCACGCGCTTGCCCACCAGGTAGGCGCCCACGATGCCCGCGACGGCGGCGTTGATATGCACCACGGTGCCACCGGCGAAATCCAGCGCACCCCATTGCCAGATCAGGCCGGCCTTGGCGTTCATCGCATCGACCACCTCCGCCCCGGTATAGGCGTCCGGGCCCATCCAGAACCAGACCATGTGGGCGATGGGCGTGTAGCTGAAGGTGAACCACAGCGTCACGAATAGCAGCACGGCCGAGAACTTCACGCGCTCGGCAAAGGCGCCGACGATCAGGGCGCAGGTGATGGCCGCGAAGGTGGCCTGGAAGACCACGAAGACGATCTCCGGCAGCACCACCCCCTTGCTGAAGGTGGCCACGGTGGCGAATTCACCGCCCGTCGCATTCGGCGTGAAGACACCCTTGAGGAACAACCGGTCGAAGCCCCCGATGAAGGCGTTGCCTTCGGTGAAGGCCAGGCTGTAGCCGTAGACGACCCACAGCACGGTGATCAGCGAGAAGGTGACAAATACCTGCATCAGCACCGACAGCATATTCTTGCTGCGCACCAGGCCACCGTAGAACAGCGCCAGGCCGGGGATGGCCATCATGACGACCAGCACGGTGGACAAGAGCATCCAGCTCACGTCGCCCTTGTTGGGGACAGGCGCCGGCGCGGCGGCTGCCGGCGCCGAAGCCACGGCCGATGCAGCCAGGGTGGTGGGTGCCGTTGCCGCGGCCGCGGCAGAGACCTCGGCGGCAGGGGCGGGGGCCGAGGCCGCTGCGTCCGCAGCCGCGCCTTGCGCGTACGACGGGCCGCCAAAACCCAGGGCGGCGAGGCCCAGGGCCAGGATCGTGATGAGTTTCTTCATGGGGGGGGCTCTGTGTGGAGTGAGGCTGCCGGGAGCTTAGAGCGCTTCCTTGCCGGTCTCGCCGGTGCGGATGCGCACGACTTGCTCGAGGTGGCTGACGAAGATCTTGCCGTCGCCGATCTTGCCGGTGCGGGCCGAGGATTCGATGGCTTCGACGACGCGTTCGACGAGGGCGTCGTCCACCGCCGCTTCGATCTTTACCTTGGGCAGGAAATCGACCACGTACTCCGCGCCGCGGTAGAGCTCGGTGTGGCCCTTCTGTCGCCCGAAGCCCTTGACTTCGGTCACCGTGACGCCCTGCACGCCAATGGCGCTCAAGGCCTCACGCACTTCGTCGAGCTTGAAGGGCTTGACGATGGCAGTCACCATCTTCATGTTGATTTCTCCTTGGATGCTCAGAAGTTGTATTTGACGCCCAGCACGAACGTCGACTTGCCCAGCGCCTTGCCATTCACCGGCGAGGCGTAGAAGGCCTTGTCGGCGTCGGTGCCGATGACCGCGCCGCTGACGACGACGCCGTTGAAGTCCTTGGACACCGTGAGCGAGTAGTCGGTGTAGCTGCCGGGGCCCGAGAGCGGGCCGCTGATCCTCTGGTGGCCCACGTGAGGCACCACCGACAAGCCGCCCACGTCGAACGTGGCGCTGAGATCGAGGTAGGAGCTGCCATCGCTGTCCAGGTTGCCAAAGGTGTCGGTGACTGCGTGCGAGTATTTCAGCGTCACCGGGCCGTAGCTCAGGGCGCCATAGATCTCCGTGGTGTCGGCGTCGGCGCCGCCGATGGGCTTGAGCTTGTTGCCCGGATACACGTAAGTCAGCACACCGACGTCGAAGCCCACGCCCGGGGTGAGTTCGCCCTTGAAGCCACCGTAGAGGTCGACCTCGATGTCGGCGTCGCCGCCGAAGTCCTTGATCCACTTGACATTGGAGGCCCAGGCGCCGGCGTAGAAGCCGCCGCGGCTGTAGTCGACGCCGCCCTGCAGGGCGGGCTTGCCGCGCGTCTGCGAGATGCCGCGGTAGCGGTAGTCGCTGACCGCGCCGACGTTGAAGGCCAGCGACGAGGCCGCGGGGGCCTGCGCAAACGAGACGCCGGGGAGCGCGCACAGGCCAGCCGCAACGGCCAGGAGTGCGGGGGCAAGTTTGTTCATGAAATCTCCGTTCGAGGTGGCAAGCAAAGAGCTAGGCCAGGCCTTCGCAGCTTCCGTGCCAAGGTCCGGCCGCGTGCTGCCACCCTGCTGTGGCGCGGGATCGAGCGGCCCGAAATCGTGCAACCCCCTTTGGAGGGCCCCGAATGGGTGCGCACCACGGCGGTGCTGGCGCAGGACGCCCGGGCGTGCCCAGAATGGCCGCCTCTGCACTGGAAAGCGAAACTCCCCATGTCCTTGGCGGTCGTCATGAGCCGGGCCCTCGACGGCCTGCAAGCCCCCGAGGTGCATGTCGAGGTGCAGCTCGCCAACGGGCTGCCGAGCTTCACCCTCGTGGGGCTGGCCGATACCGAAGTGAAGGAGTCGCGCGAGCGCGTGCGGGCGGCGCTGCAGCAAAGCGGCTTTGCGTTCCCGCACAACAAGCGCATCACGGTCAACCTGGCGCCGGCGGACCTGCCCAAGGAGTCCGGCCGCTTCGACCTGCCGATTGCCCTGGGCATCCTCGCGGCCGCGGGCCTCCTCGACGCGGCGCGCCTGGCCGCCTGCGAGTTCGCCGGCGAGCTCTCGCTGGCCGGCGAGCTGCGCCCCGTGCGCGGCGCGCTGGCACTGGCGCTGGCGGCGCGCCGTGAAGCCGTCACGCGCACCCTGGTGTTGCCCACGGCCAGCGCCCGTGCGGCGGCGCAGGTGCCGGGGCTGGACGTGCGCGCTGCCGGCACGCTGGCGCAGGTGGCTGCCGCGCTGATCTCCGGCGAGGCCGCCGAGCCCTTGCCCGCCGCCCTGCCCTTGCCGCGCGAGGCCGCCGATCCCGGGCCGGATCTCAGGGACATCAAGGGCCAGGCCGCGGCCAAGCGGGCGCTGGAGATCGCCGCTGCAGGATCGCACAGCCTGCTGCTGGTGGGCCCGCCGGGCACCGGCAAGTCGATGCTCGCGCAGCGCCTGCCCGGGCTGCTGCCGCCGCTGTCCGACGAAGAGGCGCTGTCCAGCGCCGCCCTGCTCGGGCTCACGGGCACCTCGGCACAGCCCGTCGCCCTGGGCCGCCGGCCGGTGCGCGCGCCGCACCACACGGCCAGTGCGGTGGCGCTGGTGGGTGGCGGCTCGCCGCCGCGGCCGGGCGAGATCTCGCTGGCCCACGGCGGCGTGCTTTTCCTGGACGAACTGCCGGAGTTCCCGCGCGCCGCGCTGGAGGCGCTGCGCGAGCCGCTGGAAACCGGCCGCATCACGATCTCGCGCGCGGCGCGGCAGGCCTCGTTTCCGGCGCGCTTTCAGCTCGTCGCAGCGATGAACCCCTGCCCCTGCGGTTGGCTGGGCGCGCCGGCCGCGCTGGGCCGTGCCTGCCGCTGCACGCCCGAGGCGGTGGCGCGCTACCAGGGCAAGCTCTCGGGCCCGCTGCTCGACCGCATCGACCTCCAGGTGGAAGTGCTGGCCGCGCCGGCGGCCGAACTGCTGGCCCTGCCGGGCGGCGAGCCCAGCGCCGTGGTCGCCCTGCGCGTGGGCGCGGCAAGGGCGCGGCAGATCGCTCGCCAGGGCGAGCCCAACGCGCTGCTGGAAGCCGGACGCATCGACGCCTTCTGCCGCCTGGACGAAGCCACCGCGCGCTTCATCCGCAGCGCCGCCGAACGCCTGGGCTGGAGCGGCCGGCGGCTGCACCGCTGCCTGAAGGTGGCGCGCACGATCGCGGACCTGGCCGCGTCCGAGACGATCACCACCGCGCACGTGGCCGAGGCGCTGCAACTGCAGCGCGTGCTGGGCGGCTGAAGCGACTGTCAGATCGCCAGCGGGTCGATGTCCACGGCCCAGCGCAGCAGGCCCTTGTGGCGCGCGCGCAGCTCGTGCAGGCCCGGCAGCCAGGCCGCCAGCATGCGCTGCAGCGCCGCGCGCGAGGGCGACTCCACGAGCATCTGCATGCGCTGCACGTCGGCCACCTTGGCCACCGGCGGCGGCACCGGCGGGTACACCGTGACGCCGGCGTGCACGGCGGCCTGTGCCGAAGCCTCGTGCAGGAAGGCCGCGGCCACCTCGGCCGTGCGGGCGTCGGCGCGCAGCAGCGCCAGGCTGGCGAAGGGCGGCAGGCCGGCGGCGCGGCGTTCCTCGAGCTGCGCCGCGGCAAAGGCCTCGTAGTCGTGCGCGCGCAGCGCCGCGTACAGCGCGTGCTGCGGGTTCCAGGTCTGGACCCACATCTCGCTGCCGGCGGCCTGCGCCGCGTCGCGGCCAGCGCGGCCGCCGGCTTGCATCAGAAGCGCAAACAGGCGCTCGGGCGCGCGGAAGTCACTGCTGAAGAGTGCCGCGTCGGGGTTCACCGCGACCACCAGGGTGACGCGGCGGAAGTCGTGCCCCTTGGCCAGCATCTGCGTGCCCACCAGCACATCGAACTCACCGGCGTGCATGGCCTGCAGATGCTGCTGCAACATGCCGGCGCCGCGCGTGCTGTCGGCATCGATGCGGCCCACGCGCGCCGTGGGCAGCAAGGCGGCGAGCTGCTCCTGGAGCTTCTCCGTGCCGCGGCCGACGGGCGAGATGTCGAGGTTGCCGCAGTCCGGGCAGGCCCGTGGCACGCGTTCGGACAAGCCGCAGTGGTGGCAGCGAAGCGTGCGGTCGAGCTTGTGGAAGACGCGCCAGGCGCTGCAGTGCGGGCAGCCGCTCTTCCAGCCGCAGGCGCCGCACTGCAACACCGGCGCATAGCCGCGGCGGTTGAGCAGCAACAGGCTTTGCTCGCCGCGCGCCAGCCGCTGCTCGATAGCCGCCAGCACGGGCGGCGCCAGCACGCGCTCGGCCTGCACCTCGCGCGGCAACACGTTCATGTCCACCAGCCGCACTTGCGGCATCGCGCCGCCACCGATGCGCTGCGCCATGGCGACGCGCTGGTAGCGCCCCTCCTGCACGCGCTGCCAGGTCTCCAGCGAGGGCGTGGCCGAGCCCAGCACCACGGGCACGCCGAGCTGGTGGCCGCGCCAGACGGCCAGGTCGCGCGCCGAGTAGCGCGCGCCTTCCTGTTGCTTGAACGAAGGGTCGTGCTCCTCGTCGACGACGATCAACCCCAGCCGCGGCATCGACGCGAATACCGCCAGCCGCGTGCCCAGCACCAGATCGGCCCGGCCCAGATGCGCCAGCAGCCAGTGGCGCAGACGCTGCGCCGGCGTGAGGCCGCTGTGCAGGCTGGCCATCACATGCCCCGGGAAGCGCGCGGCAAAGCGCGCCTCGAGCTGCGGCGTGAGGTTGATCTCGGGCACCAGCACCAGCGCCTGGCGGCCCTGCTCCAGCGCGGCCTGGGCGGCGCGCAGATAGACCTCGGTCTTGCCGCTGCCCGTCACGCCATGCAGAAGCACGGGCTGGGTGGCCTGCGCAACCGCTCGCACGGCCTCGGCCTGCTCCGGGCTGAGCTCGGGGCGCTGTGGGAGGGCTTGCGGCGGGTCGGCCGGCAAGGGTTGCAGCCGCTGCAGTTTCGAGAGGCGCCGGGCCAGCCGCGTCTCGTCGATCTTGCGCAATTCGGGTGGCAGCACCGCCAGCGCCAGCTCGCCGACGCCACGCTGGTAATACGCCGCCGCGAAGTCCACCAGCGCGCGCCAGTCGGCGCCCAGCGGCGGCAGCGACGCCAGCACCGCCGTCAGGGGTCGCAATTCAACCGGCGACGGCACGCTATCGGCGCGGCGCCGCCAGACCAGACCCGCCACCTCGCGGCGGCCCAGCGGCACGCGCACCAGCGTTCCCGGCGCGAGCGGCTGCTCACTCGCATAGTCGAGCAGGCCGCCGACGGCGGAGTACCTCGGGGTCTCCACGGCCACTGCGAGCACGCCGCCGTGGGCGTCTGGCGGGGCGCCGGGCGCCGTATCAGGCATGCAATTCAACCGTGAAGTTGCGCACAAAAGCTCGGTTGAACTTCAACGATGTGCGGCAAGTGCATGATTGAAAACAACTTTTCAAACTGTCCCCCGTTTCTGTGGATAACATTGTGGGGAAGCTGCGTTCAGACTCGCCAAGTCCTTGATTTTGTGAGATTCCGCTGACGCTGCCCATTTTGGCGGCAACCATAAATATTCATTAAAATCAACGACTTAGCACACAATCTGGCGCTTTGAAGCGTGGTCGGGAGCGCCCCGCAAGCATCCCTGGTCCGAATTGCGGTTTTGGGGATAAGTCAAGCCCTGAGTGCTCACTTACTCGGTCTTGCAGGCCGGCGGCGACGCCTGCCGTGGGCCGGATTCAGCGGGCCCCGCGTTGCAGCCGCGAATGCCGATGCACGGCCTGCACCAGCGCCGACACCTGCTCCGGCGGGGTGAACTGGCTGATGCCGTGGCCGAGATTGAAGATGTGGCCGTCCCAGTGGCCGTCTGCGCGCTGCGGCGGGCCGAAGCTGTCGAGCACGGCGATCGTTTCCCGGGCCACCACTTCGGGGGGCGCGAAGAGCACGGTGGGGTCGAGGTTGCCTTGCAGCGCCACGCTTTGGCCCACCAGGGCACGCGCCGCGCCGAGGTTGACGGTCCAGTCCAGGCCGACCACGTCGGCGCCGCTGGCGGCGATCTCGGCCAGCCAGGGGCCACCGCCCTTGGTGAAGACGATGACCGGCACGCGCGCGCCGTCCTTCTCGCGCTGCAGCCCCTGGACGACGCGGCGCGTGTAATCGAGGCTGAAGCGCTGGAAAGCACCGTCGGCGAGCACGCCGCCCCAGCTGTCGAAGACCATCACGGCCTGGGCGCCGGCGTCGATCTGGGTGTTGAGGTAGGTCGTCACCGCCTGGGCGTTGATGTCCAGGATGCGGTGCATCAGGTCGGGCCGCGCATAGAGCATGGTCTTGACCCGCCGGTAGTCGCTCGAGCCCGCGCCCTCGACCATGTAGCAGGCCAGGGTCCAGGGGCTGCCCGAGAAGCCGATCAAGGGCACGCGGCCGTTCAAGGCCTTGCGGATGGAGGTGACGGCATCGAAGACATAGCGCAGCTTGGCCATGTCGGGCACGGCGAGGCGGGCCACGTCGGCCTCGTCGCGCAGCGGGTGCGCAAAGCGCGGGCCCTCGCCTTTCTCGAAGCTCAGGCCCAGGCCCATGGCGTCGGGCACGGTGAGGATGTCGGAGAACAGGATCGCCGCGTCCAGCGCGTAGCGCTCCAGCGGCTGCAGCGTGACCTCGGTGGCGCAGTCCACATTCGTGGCCAGCCCCATGAAGGTGCCGCCGGCCCTGGCGCGCGTGGCGTTGTACTCGGGCAGGTAGCGGCCGGCCTGGCGCATCAGCCAGATCGGCGTGTGGTCAGTGGGCTGGCGCAGACAGGCGCGCAGGAAGTTGTCGTTCTGGAGGGTCGGCCACATCGGGCGAATTATGGCGGCGGCCGCTGGCGGACCGGCTCGAGTGGCGGTGCCGCGGCGCCACCACGGGCCTTGAATCGGGCGCGCGCTCCCTCATCTTCGGTGGCGCGGGTAGCATCGCCTTGCCCGTCACGGAGGAGCCACGAATGAGCATTGCCACTGTCGCGCGCCGCGCCGCCCAACTTGCCGCCCTGGTGCTCGCCACCACGCTGGCGGGCTGCGGCTATAACGATTTCCAGCGCCTGGACGAGCAGGTCAAGGCCGGCTGGAGCGAGGTGCTCAACCAGTACCAGCGCCGCGCCGACCTCATCCCGAATATCGTCAGCACGGTCAAGGGCGAGGCCAGCTTCGAGCAGGAGACGCTGACCAAGGTCATCGAGGCGCGCGCCAGGGCCACCAGCATCCAGGCCACGCCGGAGCTCGTCAACAACCCCGAGGCGTTTCAGAAATTCCAGGCTGCGCAGGGTGAACTCACCGGCGCGCTGAGCCGGCTGATGGTGGTCAGCGAGCAGTACCCCAGCCTGAAGGCCAACGCCGCCTTCCAGGACTTGCGCGTGCAGCTCGAAGGCACCGAGAACCGCATCACCGTGGCGCGCAACCGCTATATCAAGACAGTGCAGGAATACAACGTGCTGAGGCGCAGCTTCCCCACCAACCTGACGGCGATGGTCTTCAGCTACGCCGTCAAGCCGAGCTTCACGGTGCAGAACGAAGCCGCCATCTCGGTCCCGCCGAGCGTGAGCTTCGACAAGCCGACGGCGCCCGCCGCCGCGGCATCGAAGTAGGGCCCCGATGGTCCTGCGCGCCCTGCTGTTGACCTGGGCGCTGCTGTGGGCGGCGGCGGCGTCGGCGCAGGACGTGCTGCCGATACCGCCGCTGGCCGCTCGCGTGATCGACCAGACCGGCACGCTCTCGGGCGCCCAGAGCGCCGCGCTCGAGAGCAAGCTCGCCGCCTTCGAGGCTGCGTCGGGCCCGCAGATCGTGCTGCTGCTGGTGCCGACGGCGAGGCCGGAAGATATCGCCACCTACGCCCAGCGCGTCGCCGACACCTGGAAGATCGGCCGCCGCACGGTCGGCGACGGCGTGCTGGTGGTGGTCGCCAAGGGCGACCGCGAGCTGCGCATCGAGGTCGCCAAGGCGCTGGAAGGCGCCGTTCCCGACCTGGCGGCGCGCCAGATCATCGACCGCGCCATGGTCCCGGCCTTTCGCGCCGATGACTACGCCGGCGGCCTGGACGCCGGCATCGAGCAGCTGATGGCGCGCATCCGCGGCGAAGGCTTGCCCTTGCCCGCGCCGCGCGGCGGCAGTCGCGACAACGGCATCGCGTTCGACCAGCTGGCGATGTTCTTCTTCGTCGGCGTGCTCGTCGTCGGTGGCGTGCTCAGCGCCCTGTTCGGGCGCAGGCTGGGTTCGATCATCACCGCGGGCGCCGCCGGTGGGCTGGCCTGGTGGCTCAGCGCGAGCCTGCTGCTGGCCGTAGGCGCCGGGCTGGTGACGGTGCTGCTGGTGGGCGTGCTGGGCATAGGCACCGTGCTGCGCCTGGTGGCGATGGGCGCGGGCCGCGGCGGCGGTGGGGGCGGCGGTTTCTCATCGGGCGGCGGCGGCGATTTCGGTGGTGGCGGCGCCTCGGGGCGGTGGTGATGGGCCGCCTCATGCGCATTGCCCGCCACCGCTGGATCGATGAGCGGCAGGTGCGGCGCGCCCTCGAGCCCGCCGCGCTGGCGCGCTTGCAGGCGCTCCTGGTCGCCAGTGAATCACGCCATAGTGGCGAGATCCGCGTCTGCGTCGAGGCCGGCCTGCCCCTGGGGGACTTGTGGCGCCGCGCCACGCCGCGCCAGCGCGCGGTGGCCCTGTTCGGCGAACTCGGCGTCTGGGACACCGAGGCCGACAACGGCGTCCTGATCTACCTGCTGCTGGCCGAGCACGCGATCGAGATCGTCGCCGACCGCGCCGTGGCGCGCCGGGTGCCGGCCTCGCACTGGAGCGAGGTGGTGCAGGGCATGCGCGAGGCCTTCTGCGGCGGACACTTCGAGGCCGGCCTGGCCGGCGCGATCGCCGCGGTCGATGCCGTGCTCGTGCAACACTTTCCGCTCGCCCCGGGGCAGTCCAACCCGAACGAGCTGCCCGATCGGCTGGATCTGCGCTGACTCGGTACGCCGCGCCCCTGGGGTATGCTTCCCGGGCTAGGGATTGGCACGATGGCCGCCCGAGTGGTACGCAGTTACCGTTGCAGACCGCCTGCGCACCGGGTGTGCGCGTGCAATGCAGATTTCTTACCCCAAGAGGAGTTCCGGACCATGATGAACAAGCTTTCCCGGCTGGCGCTGGGTGTGTCGGTTGCCGTCGGTTTGCTGGGCGCTTTGCCCGCCCATGCCGGCAAGACCATCGATGCCATCAAGGCGCGCGGGCAGCTGGTGTGCGGCGTGCACACCGGCCTGGCCGGCTTCTCGGCGGCCGACAGCGCGGGCAACTGGACGGGTCTGGACGTGGATGTCTGCAAGGCCATTGCCGCTTCCATCCTGGGCGACGCGAACAAGGTCAAGTGGGTGCCGCTGGTGGCCCAGCAGCGCTTCACTGCGCTGCAATCGGGCGAAATCGACATCCTGTCGCGCAATACCACCTGGACGCTCACGCGCGACGCCTCGCTCGGCCTGTTCTTCACCAACACGACCTACTACGACGGCCAGGGTTTCATGGTGCCGTCCAAGGGCAAGGTGAAGAACGCCAAGCAGCTCAAGGGTGCCACGGTGTGCGTGCAGTCGGGCACCACGACCGAAAAGAACCTGACCGATTTCTCGCGCGCCAACAACCTGGCCATCAAGCCCGTCGTGTTCGAGAAGTCCGAAGCCGCCGAGAGCGCCTATTTCGCCGGCCGCTGTCAGTCCTACACGACGGATGCCTCGGGCCTGGCCTCGGTGCGCAACAAGCAGGCCAAGGTGCCCGCCGACCACCTGATCCTGCCCGACCTGATTTCCAAGGAGCCCCTGGGCCCGGTCGTGCGCCGTGGTGACGACGAGTTCTTCACCATCGCCAAGTGGGTCGTGTATGCGCTCGTCGAGGCCGAGGAATACGGCATCACGCAAGCCAATGTGGACCAGATGAAGACCAGCACCGACCCCGTGGTCGGGCGCATCCTGGGCACCACCGAAGATACCGGCAAGCTGCTCGGCCTGGACAAGGAATGGGCCGCGCGCGCGATCAAGGCCGTGGGCAACTATGGCGAGATCTTCGAGCGCAATGTCGGGCCGAAATCCGCCCTGGGCCTGCCGCGCGGCTTGAACAACCTCTGGACCAAGGGCGGCATCATGTACGCGCCGCCGGTGCGCTGACCCCGAAAGGCATGCGCCGCTAGATCGAGCCGATGGCCGCTGACAGGCTGCCACCTCCAGCACGCCGCCAATGGTCACTGCGCAGCCGCGCCGTGCGCGGCGTGCTGTACCAGGTGCTGGCCATCGGCCTGATCGCCCTGGCCGTCTGGTTCCTCGCCCACAACACGGTCGAGAACATGCGGGTGAGGGGGATCCAGAGCGGTTTCGACTTCCTCGCCCAGCCGGCCGGCTTCGACATCGGCGAGACGCTCTTTCCCTACCATTCGCTGGACCCCTACTGGAAGGCCTTCCTGGTGGGTCTGGCCAACACCTTGCGCGTGGCCGTCATCGGCATCGTGCTCACCACCTTCCTCGGCACGCTGCTGGGCATCGGGCGCTTTTCGCCCAACGCCCTGGTGCGCGGGATCTGCTACGGCTATGTGGAGGTATTCCGCAATATCCCGGTGCTGCTGCAGCTGCTCATGTGGTACCTGCTGCTCACCGAGTGGCTGCCCGACCCGGGCGCACCGATCTCGCTCGCCGGCCTGGTCTTCCTGAGCAAGGGCGGCGTGTCCTTCCCGGCGCCCGTCTGGGCCGCGGGCCACGCCTGGGCCGCGCTGGGCGCGCTGGGCGGCGTGGCCGCCGCGATGGCCTGGGCCAAACGTGCGCGGCGGCTGTTCGATGCCACCGGCGTGCCACGCGCCACCTTCCTGCCCGGCCTGGCGCTGATGGCGCTGGGTGCGCTCATCGGCTGGGCCACCGGCGGCGCACCGACGGGCTGGCGCTTGCCCGTCAGCGGTGATGTGGCGGTCACTGGCGGCGGCGAAATTTCCCCCGAGTTCATGGCCGTCCTGCTCGGGTTGACGCTGTACACCGCCTCCTACGTCGCCGAGGTGGTGCGTGCGGGCATCTCCAGCGTGCCGCGCGGTCAGGTCGAGGCGGCCAACGCCATCGGCCTCTCCCGTGGACAGCAGATGCGGCTGGTGGTGCTGCCGCAGGCGCTGCGCGTGATCATCCCGCCGATGACCAACCAGTACCTCAACCTGACCAAGAACTCGTCGCTGGCGGTGGCCATCGGCTACCCCGATGTGGTGTCCATCGCCAACACCGCGCTCAACCAGACCGGTCGCGCGGTGGAATGCATCGCCATCGTCATGGCGGTGTACCTGTTCACCTCGCTGAGCACCTCGGCGTTCATGAACTGGTACAACAAACGCTCGGCCATCCGGGAGCGCTGATGGCCGACACCTTCCAAGCCATCGCCCCGCGCCCTTCGCCGGTCAAAGCCGAAGGTGTCGTGCCCTGGTTGCGGACCAACTTGTTCAGCAGCTGGCTCAACAGCCTGACGACCTTGGTGCTGGTCGGGTTCTTCATCTACCAGCTGCCGCCGGTGCTGGAGTGGCTGACGCTCAAGGCCGTGTGGCGAGCCGATCATGAAGCCTGCCAGGCTGCGCGCGGCAGCGGCGCGTGCTGGGGCGTCATCGCCGACAAATACCGCATCATCATCTTCGGTCGCTACCCGCTGGACCAGCAATGGCGGCCGGCCCTGGCCACCGTGGCCATGGTGGCGCTGCTCGTGGCGAGCTGTGTGCGGCCCTTCTGGAAACCCTGGCTGGCGCTGCTCTGGGTGGCCGTGCTGGCGCTGTTCTTCACGCTCATGGGCGGGGGCGCACTCGGGCTGGAGCGCGTGCCCACCGAGCGCTGGGGCGGCCTGCCGCTGACCCTCATGCTGGCCACGCTGTCGATGATGCTGGCGTTCCCGATTGCCGTATTCGTGGCCCTGGGTCGGCGCAGCAAGCTGCCCGCCATCCGCACCTTCTGCGTGATCTACGTCGAACTCATCCGCGGCGTGCCCCTGATCAGCGTGCTCTTCATGGCCAGCTTCATGTTCCCGCTGTTCATGCCGCCGGGGCTGAGCATCGACGTGCTGCTGCGCGTGCTGGTGGGGATCACGCTGTTCGCCGCGGCCTACATGGCCGAGATCGTGCGCGGTGGGCTGCAGGCCATTCCCCGCGGCCAGCAAGAGGCCGCCGACACGCTGGGCCTGAGCTACTGGCAGGCTCAGCGCAAGATCGTCCTGCCGCAGGCACTGGCCATGGTCGTGCCGGGCATCATGAACAACTTCATTTCGCTGTTCATGGACACCTCGCTGGTGACCATCGTGAGCCTGTACGAACTCATGGGCGCCATGAACATGGCCCTCAACGGCGACGCCAACTGGCGGCCCTTCATGGTGGAGGGCTACCTCTTCATCGCCGCGATCTACTTCACCTTCTGCTTCGCCATGAGCCGCTACAGCCTGTGGATCGAAAAGCAACTGCGCCGCAGCACCAACCGTTGAGCACCACCATGGCCGAACCCATCATCCAGTTCGAAAAGGTCAACAAGTGGTATGGCGACAACTTCCACGTGTTGCGCGACATCGACCTGGAGGTGGCCAAGGGTGAGCGCATCGTCATCTGCGGCCCCAGCGGCTCAGGCAAGAGCACCCTCATCCGCTGCATCAACCGGCTGGAGGAGCACCAGCAGGGGCGGCTCATCGTCGACGGCACCGAGCTGAGCGACGACGTCAAGGCGATCGAAAAGGTGCGCCGCGAGGTCGGCATGGTATTCCAGCAGTTCAACCTCTTCCCGCACCTGACGGTGCTGGAGAACCTGACGCTGGCCCCGATGTGGGTGGGCAAGATGCCCAAGGCCGAGGCCGAAGAGCGCGCCATGCAGCAGCTCAACCGCGTGCAGATTGCCGAGCAGGCCGCCAAGTACCCGTTGCAGCTCTCGGGCGGCCAGCAGCAGCGCGTGGCCATCGCCCGCGCGCTGTGCCTGACGCCCAAGATCATGCTCTTCGACGAGCCCACTTCGGCGCTCGACCCGGAGATGATCAAGGAGGTGCTCGACGTGATGATCGAGCTTGCCGGCCAGGGCATGACCATGCTGTGCGTGACCCACGAGATGGGTTTTGCCAAGGCGGTGGCCAACCGCGTGATCCTGATGGACCAGGGCCAGATCGTCGAACAGAACTCGCCGCACGAGTTCTTCGACCACCCCAGGCACGAAAGGACGCGGGACTTCCTGTCCAAGATCCTGGGGCACTGACCGCCGCCGCCCGCACCGTCTTTTGGCGCGCGGCGCGGTCCCCGGGGGCGCCGCCGGATCAGATCGGCTTGAGGACCCCCTTGAAGCGCTCGACCAAGGGGTCGTGTCCCAATGGCGGGAAGTCGATGGACACCTCGGGCACCTTGCGCTCGGGGACCGCGTCGAGCAGGTGGCGTAGCAGCTTCAGCCGCCCGCGCCGCTGGTCGTTGAAGTCCACCAGGACCCACGGCGCGTGTTTGCTGTGGGTGGCCTCCAGCATGGCGTGCCGGGCGGCCGTGTAATCGGCGTATTTCTCGCGCGCCTTCAGGTCGATGGGGCTCAGCTTCCAGCGCTTGAGCGGGTCGGCGAGCCGCTCGGCGAAGCGTTCTTCCTGCTGCGCCTGGTCCACGGTGAGCCAGTACTTGAAGACCAGGATGCCGTCGTCCACCAGCAGCCGCTCGAACACCGGGGCCTGCTTCAGGAAGGCGGCGGTCTCGTCTTCGCTGCAGTAGCCCATGACGCGCTCGACGCCGGCGCGGTTGTACCAGCTGCGGTCGAAGAGCGCGATCTCGCCCGCCGCAGGCAGCTGCGCCACGTAGCGCTGGAAATACCACTGCGTGCGTTCGCGCTCGGTGGGCTTGGGCAGCGCCACGACACGGCACTGGCGTGGGTTGAGCGTCTCCGAGAGCGCGGCGATGACCCCGCCCTTGCCCGCCGTGTCGCGCCCCTCGACCACCACCACCAGGCGCTTGCCGGTATGTTGCAGCCAACGCGCCACATCGTTGAGTTGCAGCTGCAGGGGTGCGAGCGCCTCGAAATACTCGGCCTTGCCGAGCCGACCGCCATCGCCATCGCCATTGCCCTTGTCCTTGTCCGAACTGCCGTTCTTCTTGCCCATGTTCGATGCCCTTGGTGATGGCCTTCGTGATGGCCATGGTGGTGGCCTGGCCTGAAAACACAAAGCCCGCCGGACGTCGCTGTCGGGCGGGCCTGCTTGGGGAATGGACCGGCGCCCTACTTCTTGCGCAGCTTCTGGATCGCCGCCAGTTGCGCGGCCATGGTCGCGAATTCGCTTTGCGCGGCCGCCAGGTCGATATCGCTCTTGGCATTGCGCATGGCCTCCTCGGCCAGCTTCTTGGCTTCACTGGCCTTGGCCTCGTCGAGGTCCTTGCCGCGGATCGCCGTGTCGGCCAGCACGGTGACCGTGCCAGGCTGGACCTCCAGGATGCCGCCGGCGACGAAGATGAGCTCCTCCTCGCCCGCCGAACCATCGGCGTTGGCGCGCGCTATGCGCACCGCGCCCGGCCGGATGCGCGTGATCAGTGGCATGTGGCGCGGCAGGATGCCGAGCTCGCCACTTTCGCCGGGTAGCGCAACGAACCGGGCCTCGCCGCTGAAGATGCTCTCTTCGGCGGAGACGACGTCAACGTGAATGGTTGCCATGTCGGCCCCTTATTGAATCTTCTTCGCCTTTTCGAAGGCCTCGTCGATGGTTCCGACCATGTAGAACGCCTGCTCGGGCAGGTGGTCGCATTCGCCGGCCACGATCATCTTGAAGCCGCGGATGGTTTCCTTCAGCGAGACATATTTGCCCGGCGTGCCGGTGAAGACCTCGGCCACGTGGAAGGGCTGGCTCAGGAAGCGCTGGATCTTGCGCGCGCGGGCCACCGCCAGCTTGTCCTCGGGGCTGAGTTCGTCCATGCCCAGGATGGCGATGATGTCGCGCAGCTCCTTGTAGCGCTGCAGCGTCTGCTGCACGGCGCGCGTGGTGCTGTAGTGCTCTTCGCCGACCACGTTGGGGTCGACCTGGCGCGAGTTGCTGTCCAGCGGGTCCACGGCAGGGTAGATGCCCAGCGAGGCGATGTCGCGCGAGAGCACGACGGTGGCGTCCAGGTGGGCAAAGGTGGTGGCCGGCGAGGGGTCGGTCAGGTCGTCGGCCGGGACGTACACGGCCTGGATCGAGGTGATCGAACCGACCTTGGTGGAGGTGATGCGCTCCTGCAGGCGGCCCATTTCCTCGGCCAGCGTCGGCTGGTAGCCCACGGCCGACGGCATGCGGCCCAGCAGCGCCGAGACCTCGGTGCCGGCCAGCGTGAAACGGTAGATGTTGTCGACGAAGAAGAGCACGTCGCGGCCTTCGTCGCGGAAGCTCTCGGCGATGGTCAGGCCGGTGAGCGCCACGCGCAGGCGGTTGCCCGGCGGCTCGTTCATCTGGCCGTAGACCATGGACACCTTGCTCTCGCCCAGGTTCTCGCTGTTGACGACGCCCGAGTCCATCATATCGTGATAGAAGTCGTTGCCCTCGCGCGTGCGCTCGCCCACGCCGGCGAATACCGACAGGCCGCTGTGCGCCTTGGCGATGTTGTGGATGAGCTCCATCATGTTCACCGTCTTGCCCACGCCGGCGCCGCCGAACAGGCCCACCTTGCCGCCCTTGGCGAAGGGGCAGATCAGGTCGATGACCTTGATGCCCGTCTCCAGCAGCTCCTGGCTCGGGCTGAGTTCGTCATAGGCCGGGGCCTTGCGGTGGATGCTCGCGGTGAGCGTCTGGTCGACCGGGCCGCGTTCGTCGATGGGGTTGCCCAGCACGTCCATGATGCGGCCCAGTGTGCCCTTGCCCACCGGCACGGTGATGGCTGCGCCGGTGTTGGAGACCATCAGCCCGCGGCGCAGGCCGTCGGAAGAGCCCAGCGCGATGGTGCGCACCACGCCGTCGCCGAGCTGTTGCTGCACTTCGAGCGTCAGCGCCGTGCCTTCGAGCTTGAGCGCGTCATAGATGTGGGGCATCTGGTCGCGCGGAAACTCCACGTCCACGACAGCGCCGATGCACTGAACGATCTTGCCTTGAGCCTGGGTAGCAGCCATTGGGGGTTCCTTGAAATCTCGAATGCCTTAGACAGCGGCCGCACCGCCCACGATCTCACTCACTTCCTTGGTGATCGCGGCCTGGCGGGTCGGGTTGTAGATGAGCTTGAGCTCGGCAATCAGGTTGCCGGCGTTGTCGGTGGCGGACTTCATCGCCACCATGCGCGCGCTCTGTTCGCTGGCCATGTTCTCGGCCACGGACTGGAAGACCAGCGCCTCGATGTAGCGCGACATGAGGTCATCGATGACCGTCGGCGCATCGGGCTCGTAGATGTAATCCCAGCCGTACTGCGACTTCTCGGCCTCGGACTGCGCCAGGCGCGAGGCCGGCAGCGGCAGCAGCTGTTCGATCAACGGCTCCTGCTTCATCGTATTGATGAACTTGGTGTAGCAGACATGCACGGCGTCGAGCTTGCCTTCGACGAAGGCATCGAGCATCACCTTCACCGGGCCGATGAGCTTGTCGAGCTGCGGCGCATCGCCGAGATGGATGGCGTGGCTAACGACGTCGGCACCGATGCGATTGAGGAAACCGAAGCCCTTGTTGCCGATGGCCACCGCCTGGATCGCGCAGCCCGCGGACTGCACTTCCTGCATCTTGTGGGTGACCGCGCGCAGGATGTTCGTATTCAGGCCGCCGCACAGGCCCTTGTCGGTACTCACGACGATGAAGCCCACGGCCTTGCTGGCCTTGGCAGGGTCGCCGCCGCTGCGTTGGTAGGGCGACTTGTACTCGGGGTTGGCCTGCGCCAGGTTGGCCGTGATGTTGCGGATCTTGTCGGCGTACGGACGCGCCGCGCGCATGCGCTCCTGCGCCTTGCGCATCTTGCTGGCGGCGACCATTTCCATGGCCTTGGTGATCTTCCTGGTGTTCTCCACCGATTTGATCTTGCCGCGAATTTCCTTGCCGACCGCCATGGTCTTGCTCCTTTAGCGGCTGGAGTTCAAAGGAATGACTTCTTGAACGCCGTGACCGCGGCGGTCAGCTCTTCCTCGGCCGCCTTGTCCATCGCCTTGTCGCTCTCGAGCTTGGCCAGCAGGGTGGCGTGGCTGCTCTTGAGGTGCTGGTGCAGTCCGTGCTCGAAGGCCAGCACCTGCTTCAGTTCGATGTCGTCGACATAGCCCTTGTTTACCGCGAAGAGCGTGGCGGCCATCAGGCTGATGGGCAGCGGCGAATACTGCGCCTGCTTGAGGAGTTCGGTGACGCGTGCGCCGCGGTCGAGCTGCTTGCGCGTGGCAGCATCCAGGTCGGAGGCGAACTGCGCGAAGGCGGCCAGTTCGCGGTACTGCGCCAGGTCGGTACGGATGCCTCCGGACAGGCCCTTGACGAGCTTGGTCTGCGCCGCGCCACCGACGCGGGACACCGAGATGCCGGCGTTGATGGCCGGGCGGATGCCCGAGTTGAAGAGGCTGGTCTCGAGAAAGATCTGGCCGTCGGTGATCGAGATGACGTTGGTCGGCACGAAGGCCGAAACGTCACCGGCCTGCGTCTCGATGATCGGCAGCGCGGTCAGCGAACCGGTCCTTCCTTTGACCTCGCCCTGGGTGAACTTCTCGACGTAGTCGGCGTTCACACGCGCGGCGCGTTCGAGCAGCCGGCTGTGGAGATAGAAGACGTCGCCGGGGTAGGCTTCGCGGCCCGGCGGGCGACGGAGCGTGAGCGACATCTGGCGGTAGGCGACAGCCTGCTTGGAGAGGTCATCGTAGACCAGCAGCGTGGCGCTACCGGGGTTGTCCTTGCTCGCAGGCTGCCCGTCGGCGCCGGTGTACATGAAGTACTCGGCGATCGCGGCGCCCGACATCGGGGCGAGGTACTGCAGCGGCGCCGAATCGGCAGCCGTGGCCGACACGATGATGGTGTAGTCCA
>JAUXRG010000086.1 GCA_030681795.1 Rubrivivax sp. | reverse complement strand
CAGCCGTCTCGACGCCGACACCCTGCGGGCCTATGCAAGGAAGCTCGAAGGCCAGGACATCGCGACCCTGCCGCTCTACGGCATCCCCTTCGCCATCAAGGACAACATCGATCTCGCCGGCCTGCCCACCACCGCCGGCTGCCCGGAGTATGCGTATACGCCTGAGCGACACGCGACCGTCGTTGCGCGCCTGATCGACGCCGGTGCGATTCCAATCGGGAAAACCAATCTCGACCAGTTCGCCACCGGCTTGAATGGCACCCGCTCGCCCTACGGCGCCTGCCGCAACGCCTTCAACCCGGACTTCATCTCCGGTGGTTCCAGTTCCGGCTCGGCTGTCGCCGTGGCGCTGGGTCTGGCAAGCTTCTCGCTCGGCACCGACACCGCCGGTTCCGGCCGCGTGCCCGCCGCGTTCAACAACCTGGTCGGCCACAAGCCTAGCTGCGGCGCGCTGTCCACCCGCGGCGTGGTGCCGGCCTGCCGCTCTCTCGATGCGGTTTCAATATTCGCGCTCACCGCCGAGGACGCCGAGCGCGTGCTGGCCGTTGCCGCTGGTTTCGATGCTGAAGATGAATACTCGCGTCCGCTTGCGCCGCACGGCTTTGACTTCGGCCGCGCGGCCGGCTTCCGCTTCGGCGTGCCGATGCACAAGGATCTTGAATTCTTCGGCAATGCCGAGGCCGAACGGCTGTTCGGCGAAGCGGTGCAGCGCATGCAGTCGCTCGGCGGTACGCCGGTGGCAGTCGACCTCGCCCTCTTCCTCGACACCGCGCGGCTGCTTTACGGCGGCCCCTGGGTCGCCGAGCGCTACCTCGCCATCCGCGACTTCTTCGACGCGCAGCCCGACAAGGTGATTCCGCCGGTGCGCGAAATCATCGCCGGCGGCCGCGCCATCAGCGCCGCCGACACCTTCGCCCATCTCTACAAGCTGCGCGCTTTCAAGCGCGTGTGTGATGCCGTGTGGAAAAGCATCGACGTCATGCTCACCCCCACCGCCGGCACGATCTACCGCATCGCCGAAATGGAAGCCGATCCCATCCGTCTCAATTCCAACCTCGGCTATTACACCAACTTCATGAATCTGCTCGACCTCGCTGCCACCGCCGTGCCGGCCGGGTTCCAGAACGACGGCCAGCCGTTCGGCGTCACTCTGATCGCGCCGCCGCACCAGGACGGCCCGTTGCTGCATCTGGCTTCAAGCATGCAGCAGGCGCTGGGCGGCAAGC
>JAUXRG010000116.1 GCA_030681795.1 Rubrivivax sp. | reverse complement strand
CATGAAGGCGGCGCGCAACGCGACTTCGGTCTTGCCGAAGCCGACGTCGCCACACACCAGCCGGTCCATCGGCTTGCCCGACTGCATGTCGTCCATGACGGCGGCAATGGCTGCAGCCTGGTCGGGGGTTTCCTCATAGCCGAAGCCTTCGGCGAAAGCTTCGTAATCGTGTAGCGAAAACTCGAACGCGTGGCCTTCACGCGCTGCGCGCAAGGCGTACAGATTGAGCAATTCGGCGGCGGTATCGCGCGCGGCCTGCATGGCGCGGCGGCGCGCTTTTTCCCACTGGTCGGTGCCGAGCTTGTGCAGGGGCGCCGCGCCTTCACCTGCACCGCTGTAGCGTGAAATCAGGTGCAGGCTGGCAACCGGTACATACAGCTTGTCGCCCTTGGCGTATTCGAGATGCAAAAACTCGGTGTCGCCGTCGCCCAGGTCCATGTTGATGAGGCCGAGATACTGGCCGACGCCGTATTGTGCATGTACCACCGGATCGCCCGGCTTCAGTTCAGACAGATCGCGCAGCAGGTTGTCGATCTGCGTCGCCCGCGCCTCGCGGGTGCGCCGGGTTTTCGGCGGAATCGCGTACAGCTCGGTTTCGGTAATGACCGCAAGCGGATTGGCGTTGCCGACAAAGCCTTCGGCGAGCGGGCCATAGGTGAGCAAAATGGAATCCGTGCGCTGCTGGCAGTCCGCCCAGCTGTCGCACAGCGTGGCCTGAATGCCATGCTCGGCCAGGTATTCATGCAGCGTTTCGCGCCGTCCGGCCGAGGGCGCGACGATCAGGGTGGTGCCCTTGAACTGGTCAATGAAGCCGGCCAGACGCGCGACGGGCAAGGCCTCGCGACGATCCACCGATACCGGCGGTACCGGGTGGGCCAGACCGGCTTCTGTCTGTTCGCTGCTGGTCTGACTTACGTCGTACCGGGTGTAATCCTTGGCGCGGGTGAAGAACGCATCGGTCGGCAAAAACAGTTCGCCAGGCGGCAGCAGCGGGCGGTCTTTGTCGCCTGATAGAAGGCGGTAACGACTCTGTGCATCGGCCCAGAATGCCTGGCCTGCGGGATCGAGTGCACCGTGGCTGACTAGGGTTGTCTGCGCGGGCAGGTAGTCAAACAGGGTCGCTGTATCCTCGAAAAACAGCGGCAGGTAATACTCGATGCCGCCCGGCGCGAGTTTATTGCTGACGTCTTTGTATAA
>JAUXRG010000106.1 GCA_030681795.1 Rubrivivax sp. | reverse complement strand
GACCCGGTCAGGTTGAGCAGATGCCGATAGATGCGATCCTGGTGGCGGCGCACGAGGACGCCAAAGGCAGCCTGATCCCCCCTCTGCGCGAGGACAATCAGTTCAGATTCCGGTCGCCCGGTGTCGGACACGTTCGGCGCCCCTGTCAGGAGATAAACGAACCAAGCGGGCAGATGTTCCACCTGCCGTGGCTGCCTGCGGGGAGAACCCCGAGACGACTCACTCTAGGGCAAAGGTGGGGGTGTCTTGCTTGACCCGGATCACGCGCGGAGCTTGGACCGAAGCAACGGCTGGGCAGCGCGGCCGGCGCGACCGCACCGGCGGGCCACCAAGATCTGCCTCCGAGTACGTCTACTGCACTTGAGAACCGGTTGTTGACGGTACGTGCTCCTTGACGGGCAAGCGACCGGCAGTGGTGGAGTCGAGGTGTGGCGCGGTGACGGTAGGTCTGGCATCGCTGTTGCCGCCCCTTTCGGTTGGCGGTGCCCTATGAGCCAGACCCTGGCCCCGTTTCCACACCCCGCTCATCGAACCGGACGTGCGGAGCTACCGCATCCGGCTCTCGGACAAGACTTCACGCCTTCGCCCACGACCCGCCGTACTTCAAGTTGATCAGACTCACGAGTCCGAAGTACCCGTACAGATGCGAGGGTGGATAGGCCCCGCCCCCTCGTCGCCTGACCTTGTGCTTGATGCGCAGCCACCGGCGCAACCGCGTTGCGGTGTAGCGGTCGATCGCGTTGTATGCGTTGCTGGTGGTCCCCACTTGGAAGTAGTTCGCCCAGCCGCGCAGCGCGCGATTCAACTTGCCCACCACCTCCGTGGTCTCTTGCCATACCGTCTTCCGGTCGGTCAACGCATGGACCTTTTCGACCATGCGCCGGATACTCTTCTTCGATGGCCGCTTGCCCAAGCGGGCCTGGCCTGTCTTCGGCGAGTACAACCTTCCGAACGTGTATCCCAAGAAGTCGAACGTCTCTTCCGGCACCTTGCAGATTCGTGTCTTCTCTTCATTGACCGTCAGCTTGAGCTTGCCCATGATCTCGCGCAGTCGGGACAGCGCCTCTTCGGCCTTGCCTTTCCTGCACAGGATCACGAGATCGTCGGCGTAGGTCACGATCCGAGTACCAAGGCTGCTCTCCAGCCCGAGCTTCTTCCATCCCAGCATGAACCGGCGCATGTACAGATTGGCCAGCAGCGGTGAGATGGGAGACCCTTGCGGGATGCCGCGTCGCTTGTCTTTGGCTTCAGTCGTGCGTGTCCTGCGACCTCGATCGTCGGTTTCCTCCACGGCGCATTCCAGCCACATCTTGATCAGATGCAGCACTCTCCGGTCCACGATGCGCCGCGCGAGCGACAGCAGGAGTTCCGGATGTGGAATTGACCCGAAGTAATCGGCGAGGTCCGCGTCTACGACTTCCGGATGGCCTCGGAACAGCGTCTCTCCCACCTCGATCACCGCCTGCTGGGCATTGCGGCCCGGCCTATAGGCGTACTGCTCTTCGGGAAGATCGGCATCGAAGATCGGCTCAAGCACCAGCATCGCTGCTGTCATGCAAACCCGATCCCGCAGGGTCGAGATGCCCAACGGCCGGAACTTGGGGTTCTTCGCCGTCGAGCTGGCTTTCGGTATGAACACTCTTCTGATGGGGTCCGGTCGGTACTCCTCGTTCCTGAGCGCAAGCGCCAGTTCGCCGAGCCACCGCTGCACGCCGTACGCCTCGACATCCGCGAAGTCCTGCCCGTCCATGCCTGGCGCGCCCTTGTTGGAGCGGCACTGAGCCCAGGCATGGGCCAGGATGTCCTCGCGGCTGATCTTGTCGTACAGCGCGTAGAAGCGGTAGCCGGCTTCGGCCTTCGCTTTCGCGTGTAACGCCATCTGCAGTTTCTGAACACTTTTCGGAGTTGCTAGGTTGCCCAATCTCCTGGTCCCTCGCCACTTGCTGCGTTCGTCTTGAACTGAGGCCCCTTCCCTCCACCGGCATTACCCAGCTTCAGCGGTACTACGAGCCTCTCCGCCACCCCAGGGCGCCCGGCCTGTGCCGTCACCGGCGTCCGGTTGGTCGTCCCCGACCACGCCAAGGGGCTTCCCGTGTTGCGTGCGCTTTCCTTGTGTACATGCTGCCGCCACTACCCCGGCACAGCGACTGGAGACACTGCTTCGCTCAATCCATCCGGTCGTATCAGACTTCCCCACAACGGCCAGTGGGTCGTCCTGTGCATTTCACTTTTCGAGGCTTGCTCGGCGTTCACTCACGTTGCGGCCTGCACACTCGCGCTGCCACCTATATGTGGCACGCTTTACCCGAAGGCTTCAACCATTTCGTTACCTCCATAGTTGCTCCGGTTGCTTCCGGCTGGAGCGGTTGCCGGGCGGGGCTTGCACCCGCTGGAAAGCGCCGCCTTTTCACGGCGCACGCCGTCACTGTGAGTTCCCGAGCTTCGCTGACAGCTGAGCTTGGGCAGCTGCAATCAGTGCTGTCATGGCCAGGAACGCTGGAAGCCGGCCACCTTGGATCACGACAAGCTGTTCGTGCTGGACCGTGACCACGACGGGGAATGCGCGACCTGTCACCGGAACAACGAATTCAGCCGCTACACCTGCTATGGCTACCACGAACATTCGCCGGCCAAGGTGCGCGCTGAGCACGTGAAGGAGGGCATCCCCGTATTCGAGAACTGCATGGAGTGCCATCGAGATCCGGGCGTCGAGCCCAAGAAGCAGGGCCAGGGCCGTACAGACCGCAAGCACGAGAAGGACTGACGCAGGCATGCTCTCCGCGCGCGGAGCGCCTGAACTCAGAATGAATGAGCTGTTCACGGCCTGTTCATGAGGACAGGGTCAGACTTCACCCACAGTCACTGTCGACTGGACTCTGAGGTGAAGGACATCATCATGAACTCGACCATGCTTCATTCTTCGCTGGCGATCCTGGCGCTTGTTGCAAGTGCCTCCGCCTTCGCGAACGATGGCGGAAAGCAGTCAGTCGCTCAGGCGGCACCGCCGACATCACAGCTGGCGCAAGGTCAGCGCGCGTCAGGCGCGCACCCTGCGGACAACGATTCCGGCGGTATGAGGCCTGTTCCCAACAGCGCCGGTCAGGGCCAACCGGGGAGTGGCTGGAACTACTTCTCGGATGTTGCTGCACGGCGTGCCGTCGTGATCAGCCCGGGGGGCGACTATTACTTCAGCAAGGGAAAGGGTCTGAAGCAGGTCACTGGCACAGGGTCCGGGATTTGAACTGCCGCGCAATTCGGCATCGGTCCTGCCCGCCGGCGGCGGGCTCCTGGCGCCGGCGTTTGCCCATTCGGCAGGCCGCGGGCGGGCCGGTCACGCGGCCGGCACACTGAGTTGAACGCGCAGGCCACCGAGCGGTGAGTTCGTCAATTCGAGTTGCCCGCCGTAGAGGCGCGCCAGGTCGTCGACGATGCCCAGGCCCAGGCCCGACCCGGGCACCCGTTCGTCGTCGCGCGTACCGCGCTGCAGCACGGCATCCCGGCGCTGCGCCGCGATGCCCGGGCCGTCGTCGTCGATCACTATCAGCAGGCGGTCGCCGGCGCGCGTGGCCCGCAGCTCGACGTGTTTGCGCGCCCACTTGCAGGCGTTGTCGAGCAGGTTGCCGAGCATTTCCTGCAGGTCCTGCGCTTCGCCGCGAAAGACCAGCCCGAGATCCATCTGCGGCACCTTCAGATCGATCTGGCGCGCCGCGTGCACGCACCCCATCACCCGCACCAATCCGTCCACGACCGGACGCAACGAGGTCCGGGTCCCGGGCACGCTCGCCGCGCCGGCCGCACGCGCGCGGCTCAGATGGGCGCTCACCTGTCGCCCGGCGGCATCGACCTGCTCGCGCACCAGGTGTGCCAGGTCGCTGTCCGGCGCGGCCGCGGCGTTGGCCAGCACCGTCAGCGGCGTCTTGAGCGCGTGCGCGAGGTTGCCCGCCTGCGTGCGGGCGCGCACGACGATCTCGGCGTTCTGACCCAGCACGGAATTGAATTCGTTCACCAGCGGCTGGATCTCCACCGGAAACTCGCCGTCCAGCTGCTGCGTTCGCCCATCGTGAACCCGCGCGAGCGCCCGCCGCAGCCGCTGCAGCGGCGCCAGCCCGACGGCCACCTGCACGACCGCGGCGACCACCAGCCCCAGCCCCAGCATGCCCAGTGCCAGCCACAGCTGGCTGCTGAAGCGCGCCACCGGCGCGACCATTAGTTGCTCGTCGGCCGCGACCAGCAGGCGCAGCGTGATGGGCGACGCATCCGGCGCGCCTTCCAGCATGACCTTGCGTTCGACCAGGCCGAGTGTGGCGCCGTCCGGCCCGGGGACCCGGTGCCGGTGAATCGCCCCGTCGGTCACGTCGTCGGCCGGCACCCGCAGCAGCCCGTCCCACAACGAGCGAGAGCGCAGCAGGCCCGGCGCGGCCGGTGCGGCAGCGGCGGCGACGCGGTCGATCTGCCAGTACAGGCCCGAATAGGGCTTGCTCAGGCGCGGGTCGCTCAGCGCGCTGGCCAGTGCCGGCATGCCGTCGGCCTTCAGCACCACCGCCGCGGCGAGCTGGTCGAGGTGGGTCTTCAACTCGGCGTGGAACTGCTGTGCCACGTGCTGGTGGAACAGGCTGCTCAGGCCCCAGCCGGCAGCTGCGATGCTGGCCACGATCCAGACCAGCGTGCCGGCCAGCAACCGCACCCGCAGCGAGCTGCCTGCCAGGGCATGGCGCAGGCGCGCCCATCGCGTCATTGCGGGTCGACGAGGCGGTAGCCCAGACCACGCTCGGTTTCGATCAGACCGGGCGGCAGCTTCTTGCGCAGGCGGGCGATGAATACCTCCACCGTGTTCGAGTCGCGGTCGAAGTCCTGCGCGTAGATGTGGTCGATCAATTCGCTGCGCGACACGATGCGGCCGCGGTGGTGCATCAGGTAGTCGAGCACACGGAATTCGTGGCTGGTCAGGCTCAGCGCCCGGCCGTCGACCGTGACGCGGCTGGTGCGCGTGTCGAGCACCACCGGCCCGCAACGCAGATCGGCGCTGGCATGGCCGCCGGCGCGCCGGATCAGCGCCCGCAGGCGTGCCAGCAGTTCCTCGGTGTGGAAGGGCTTGGTCAGGTAGTCGTCGGCGCCCGCGTCGATGCCGGCCACCTTGTCGTGCCAGTTGTCGCGCGCCGTGAGGATCAGCACCGGCACCGTGCGCCCGCTGGCCCGCCACTTCTTCAGCACCGTCAGGCCGTCCATCTGCGGCAGGCCGAGGTCCAGCACCACGGCGTCGAAGGGTTGCGGGTCGGCGTCGCCCAGGCAATGGGCGTGAACGCCGTTGCGCGCCACATCGACCGCGTAGCCTTCGTCGCCCAGCGCCGCAGCAAGTTGGGCGGCCAGCGTCGGCTCGTCTTCGACCACCAGCACCCGCATCAGCGCTTGTCCGCCGGTCGCGGTTGCGCGTTGTCGCGCCGGCGCTCCTTGCGGGCGATCAGGCTGCCGTCGCGCGCGTCGAGTTCGAGCTTGACCAGCGCACCGCCGGCCCGCAGCAGCTTGATTTCGTAGATCCAGCGGCCGTCATCACGCTCCAGTTCGACATCGATCACCTGGCCCGGGTGGTCGCGCTCCACGCGTTCGAGGATCGTGCGCAGCGTCAGGATCTCGCCGGCCTGCAACGCCTGCCGGGCGCGATCGTGGTCTTGCGCGTCACCGGCGCCGCTGACGCCGGGCGCGGCCACGGCCAGCAGCAGCGTGGCCAGGCAGACGGCAATAGAGGTGCGGCGGGATCTCACGGTGCGATTCATTCGATGCCCGCCGTTATAACGCCGCGCGCCTGAACGCCAGATGAACGGCAGATTCAGAGTCGGTTCAGACCGCTTCGCGCACAGTGCGCTCCACGCCAATGACACGAGCGCCCCCATGAAGCACCGCACGAATCGCAAGACAGCCGCCATCCTCTTCGCCGCGATGCTCGGGCTGGCCACGGCCAGCCTGGCCGGCCCGCGCGAAGACCTGGTCGCTCAGTATGCCACCGCGGCCAAGGCGGCGGCACCGGCCTTCGCCGGCTTCTCGGCCGCACGCGGCCAGACCCTGCACCAGCAGAAGTTCAGCGGCGGCAAGGCCGACTCGCCGTCGTGCACGTCCTGCCACTCTAGCGACCCGCGCGCCGCCGGGCGCAGCCCCGCCGGCAAGGCAATCGACCCGGTCGCTGCATCCGTCTCGCCGGCCCGCTACACCGACCCGGCCAAGGTCGAAAAGTGGTTCAAGCGCAACTGCAACGAGGTGCTCGGGCGCGAGTGCAGCGCGAACGAGAAGGGCGACTGGCTCAGCTACATGCTGACGCAGTGAGTCCGACGACACCGACTTCACCATCAGGGAGCACACACATGAAATTGCCCTATCGAGGCGTCGCCATCGGCGCCGCCGTGCTGGCCTTCTCGGCCATTCTGCTGAGCCGCGCGCAGGCCGGCGGTGGCCACTTCTACCCCCCGGTGGCGGACCCGCTGGTGAAGGAGGAGTGCGGCAGTTGCCACCTGGCGTTTGCACCCGCCATGCTGCCGGCACGGTCCTGGGGCCGCATGATGGACGGGCTGCAGGACCACTTCGGCGACGACGCGTCGGTGGATGCCGCCAGCGCCGCGCGCATCCGCAGCTACCTGGTGGCCAACGCGGCCGACGCCGGCGGCGCGCCCTACAGCCGCAAGCTGGCGCGCGACCTCCCGGCCTGGCAGGCCCCGCTGCGCATCACCGAGTTGCCGGCATGGAGGCGCGAACACCGCGACGTTCCGGCCTGGGAGTGGAAACACAAGGACGTGCGCACCCAGGCCAACTGCCTGGCCTGCCACACCGCCGCCGAACGCGGCTACTACGAAGACTGAGCCCCTCGCGGGCTGGCCCCAGCATCGCTCCACCGGAGAAACATCCCATGCGACTATTCCATCCAATCACGCCGCTGCGCAGCGCCCTGATCGCCGGCGCCACCGCACTCATGCTGACCGCCACCTGGTCCAGCGTCGCCGCCGCCGACGATGACGACAACGACAAGCCGCCGCGGTCCGGACTGTCGATCGGGCAGGTGCAGGACAGGGTCGCGGCCTCGGGATATCGCGACATCGACCGCATCAAGTGGGACGACGGCAGCTATGCGGTGCGTGCCCGCCACGCCGACGGCTCGCGCGCCAGGCTGCGCGTGGACCCGCGCACGGGCGAGGTGGTCGAGCGGCGTCGGCACGACGATAGGCAAGATCGAACCGAGGACCGTGCCTGGGTGGGCGATGCGCGCGGTGCGGCCGAGTGCAGCAAGCGACGCTGCCGTGACGACCTGCCGAAGGCGGATGCCGGCGCTGCGCTGCACAGGCCGCCTGCCACGCCGCCGACCGGCCGCTGAGCCCGGCCCCCCGATCGGCGTCCGAACCCGGGCACCGCAACCAACGCCCGAGACCCACCCATCGCATGAAGACCTTGCTCGTCACCTTCCTGGCTCTCGTCACGGCCGTCTGGGGCTGGGACCTTGCCGTGACTTCCAGCCCGCCCGGCGTGGTCACGCCCTGGCTGCTGCGCCAGCAGGCCCTGACGCTGAGCGGCCTGCTCTCGATCGCCCTGATGTCGCTGGCCATGATGCTGGCGACGCGGCCGGCCTGGCTGGAGCGGCCGCTCGGAGGCATGGATCGCATCTACCGACTGCACAAGTGGGCGGGCATCCTGGCCGTTGGCCTGGCGGCCACCCATTGGCTGATCGAGATGTCGGACGACATCCTCAAGGCGGTGGTCGGTCGTGCCGGCCGGGTGCCCGAAGACAGGTACGCGGGCTTCCTGGAAGTGCTGCGCAAGCTGGGCGAGGACATGGGTGAATGGGCCATCTATGCCGTGCTGGCAATGCTGGTGCTGACGCTGTGGAAGCGCTTTCCCTACCGGCCGTGGCGCTGGCTGCATCAGGCGATGCCGGTGCTGTACCTGATGCTGGCTTTTCACGCCGCCTTGCTGGCGCCGCCGGCCTGGTGGACCCGGCCGGTGGGCCTGCTGATGGTGCTGCTGCTGGCCGGCGGCGCCGTGGGCAGCGTGCTGTCGCTGGCCGGGGGCATCGGGCGGCGCCGCCGCGTCGACGGCAGCGTCGTCGCCGTCGCCGGCGTGGGCGCCGACGTCACCGAAGTGACCTGCCGCCTGGGTGCCGGCTGGCGCGGGCATCGACCGGGGCAGTTCGTCTTCATCACCTTCGACCGCATCGAAGGCGCGCACCCGTTCACCATCGCCAGCGCCGACCGCGGTGACGGCAGCGTGACGTTCCAGATCAAGGCGCTGGGGGACTACACGCGCGGGCTGGCGCAGCGGCTGCGTGCCGGGCAACCGGTGCGGGTGGAAGGTCCCTACGGGCGCTTCGACCTCGGGCGCCGCCACCCGCGGGCGCAGCAGATCTGGGTCGCCGGCGGCATCGGCATCACGCCATTCCTGGCCTGGCTCGAGTCGCTGCAGGGCCGACCGGATCGGGCGCCGGTGGCCGACCTGCACTACTGCACCCGCGACCGCGAGACGGACGCCTTCGTGCCGAGGCTGCAGGCGCTGTGCGCATCGTTGCCCGGCATTCGGCTGCACGTGCACGGGTCGCGCCAGGGCGAAGTGCTGACGGCAGAGGCCCTGGCGGCCGCGCCGGGTGAGCCGCGGCGTGCCGAGGTGTGGTTCTGCGGCCCGCACGGCCTGGCCAAGTCCCTGCGCGAAGGCCTGCAGCGGGCTTGGCCGGGCCGGCTGCGCTTCCACCAGGAGGCGTTCGAGATGCGCTGATACGGCTTCGCGAACTCGACTGGCGCGACGGCAAGCGCGACGCGCAACTGCTGAAGAGCGCCAGGCTCAAGGTGAGCAGCGCCTGCGTCGAGGGCATCGACTGGCGTGCCGGCCGTGGCCTGGGCCGCCACCTCATGACCGCGCCGGCCGAGGGAGACTGGATCCGCCACCGTGCGTGCGGCGGATTAGCGCAACTGGATTTTTTGACTACCGGCCGCGGAACGGCATCGCCTCGTTGGTCAGCGTTGGCGCGCCGCGCCCGCTAGTCAAAAGACTCGCTGCATCATGCGGATATACGCATGATCCAGCACCGCAGCCCTTGCACGTGCGAGCGTCACCGGCAGCAGTGGGGTCGGCAGCGCCAGTTGGTCACCATCGGATGCAGCCGTTCGGCTCCGATAGTTTCGCGACCGTCGGTCGGCATGCGCGAACGACCGCTGTCGCCATCACCCACTTTCGCGGCTTCGTGAGCGATGGTCAAGTTCCGAAGTGGTCCGGTCACTCGGCGCGAAAAGCGTCAGCGGCGCCTATGGGTCGATTGCCGCCCCACACGAACGACCGCTGATCGGCACCCGAGTTTTTCGCTCTGGCGCACCGAAGCCGCCGAGAGGTGACCGGCCGCTTTCGCTGCGTTTCGGCCTATAGGTGCACCCGCGCCAGCCAGCCGATCTGCGGCGAAGAGTAGGGCGTCTGGGTACCCTAGCTCTTGTCTCCGAGCAGCCTCGCCGCCTTGCTCCCAATCGCACTAGCCGACCGGAAGTAGCCGACGACTGTCGCAACCGAGGTGTGCCCAGTGAGCGCCATCGTTTCGCCAATCGGCACGCCTTGATTGGCCGCTTCTGTGACGAATCCTGATCGTAGCGAGTGAGCTGAAAACTCCTCCCCGAGCCCAGCCAACAGCGCCCGCTCCTTGACGATGTCCCGCACAGCAGCCGGGGAGAGCGGCTCAGCCACTTTTTCGCCACGCCGAATCCGTCGGAAGATGAAGCCGCTGGTGATGCCACTTCGCTTCAACCACGCCTCCAGGGCATCCGCTGCCGGGCCGACGATGGGCTTCGCGTTGTTGGCCGCGTTGGCTCCGGCTTGATCGGTCTTCGACCGGGTCAACGAGAAGATCCACGTCCGCGCGTCGACCTTCTTGACGTTGTCCAGGTTGGCCGCCGTTACCTCGGATCGGCGCCGTCCGCCGCTTGACCAAGCAAAGAGAAGCAGGGCGCGATCACGCACCCCCTTCAGCGATTCGTCGCAGGTCTCAAGCAAGGCCTCCAGCGGCGCCCGGGTCAATGCGGACTTCTTGTCCTGCACCACGCCGCGCTTGGAGTACGCACGTCTCGTTTTGGCTAGCAGCTCCCGAACCCTCGCGTCCTGGCACGGGTTCATCGCCGCTTTGAGCTGGTGGACCTTGGACAGCACGCTGATCCGGTGGGCGAGGGTGGCCAATGCTGGCGGGCCCAAAGCGGCCTTGAAGCCCCCTGCAACCAGCGCTTGATCAATCGAGCCCGGAAGCTCGGTTCGTAGACCCGTCGTGGATTGGTGCTGGGCGTGGTCCACGATGAACTGGATGACCGCGGTGGGTCGCACCGGGATTGAAATCGGCTGCCCGTAGCGCAGGCCAAACCAGGCCGCCCAGTAGCGCAGCGCTGCCTGGTAGCTGCGCAGCGTGTTTTCTGACTCGCCCTCGGCGAGAAGTGCGCGCATGGCGTCATCTGCCATCGGGCCCAGCTGGCTGGGGTCCAGCAGCGCGACATCCGTTTCAGGCACCTGGACCATCGCCAGGTCGGTTCGGCGGCTTGTCGCAGTCTTGCCGGATTGATTCATGATCATACGATATGTAGCATGTATGATATCTTACGTGAATTCGCGATAGAACGCGATAACTATCCATTATCGTGACTAGAGCAGGGCGGTGCAAGCCGCGGGATGCAGGAGACCGGCATGGCTCGTGGAATCACCGAGGAAGACGTCTGGACGGCATGCGACGCGCTGCTGCTTGCGGGTGCGCGCCCGACGATCGAGCGTGTGCGCCAGCGCATAGGACGCGGATCGCCGAATACGGTTAGCCCGTATCTGGATACCTGGTTCAAGGGCCTTGGTGGACGTATCAAGGATCCGGCCGCGTTTGCAGCGCCGCCTGAACTGCCGGACCCAGTTCAACAAGCGGCGAAGCACTTCTGGGAAGTGGCGCTGGCGGAGACCAGGCGAGACTTCGACAAACGACTCCAGGACGGCTTGGCCGAGGCCGTGGCGAACGTGGGGGCCGAGAAGGAGAAGGCCGAACAGGCCAATGCAGCCGCCTACGAGGCGGTGGCAAAGGCGTCCCGCCTGCAGGTTGAATTGCACGAGCAACGCCAGGCACTCGACCAACACCAGCAAGATCTTGCAGCCGACCGCGCCAGGGTGGATGAAGTTCGCGCCGCCTTGGCGGACGCAAACGAGCACCTTCGTCGGCAAAGCGAGCTCGTAGCCGCGGAGCGGGCTGATTTCCAGCGGCAGCTATCGGCCGCGATTGAGCGCGCCGATGCAGCCGATCGCCGGGTTGGCCTGGAACTCGAACGTGAACGCACCGCTCGCACGAAGGCCGAGCGTCACGGGGAGGCAGCCCAACGAGCGGTCGAGGCGCTTCGAGACAAGAGCGCTATCGCTGTCGATGAGGCTCGCATGCTGCTCGAAGCTATGCGAGGCCGCGAGGCAGACTTGACGGCGAAACTTGCGCTGGCGGCTGCCGATCTGGCCCTTGAGCGCCAGCGCGTTGCCGAACTTCGTGCGTCTGGCGAGCTCAGCGCCGCCGAAGCTTCGACCGCTCGCGGGCAGGTTGCCAGCCTGCAAGCTTCAGTGGACCGCCTCGTGCGACTCATGGAGGGCAAAGCTCAACGGGCCACAAAGGCCCCGAGGAAGATGCTCATTCCGGCTGCTGGGGCCGGCCCGTAAAGCACTGATCCAGCGTCAGCGCCATGCATTTGTGTCAGCACTGCCGACGCTTTTGGCGGGCGGAGCACCGCACGCTCGAAAGTGCCCAGGTTGTACCGACGCTCTAGCTCGCGGCTCGTCCACTTTTCCTGCACCATGTGGTCAGCGCAGTCTCGTTTCGGCCGCAAAGTGAAGGTGGGCTGAGGAAAGGTCGACCCCGCACAGCGGTCAGCGCGAGATCAGCCGCGCAATCACTCGTCTACAGGGGCTTCCGCGAGTGGAAAGCACTTATGGGATGCAAATCCGCTCAGCGACAACACTTATGGTGCGTTTTGACAGCGATATGGTTTGCTTTGACAAACACTTGTGGTTCACGCACGGCCGGTTCATGCGCAAAGGGATCTACGGGATCTACGCCTCCTGTGGTTAACATAATATACATTGTGCGAACTTAAATAAGAGTACAGGCCGCGCACAAAGCGCAGCGTCGAACCCCGATCGACGCGGCACGGATCCTTCAGGTCGAAAGCGAAATCTCACCGATCCCATCGGTATCTCTGCCATCGCTCGAATCGGCATCATCGGGCATCGCGGGGGCGCCTGCGGCACGATCCAGCGGTCGGCAAAGGTGTCGGTTCAGCTTGCCCAAACGCTCGGACTTTTCTATGGCGGCCAGGACCACCTCCGGGTTGAGCATCAACATGAACGGGTTGCGGGGCAAAGCGTGCTGGGGCATCTCGAATCTCCTCGCGCTGTGGTCACAGCCGATGCAGGCACTCTAGGCCGCCAGCCCGGGCTTGCCGAGTCAGCGCAGCGCCAAAGCCGCTGTCGGACAACTTCTGACATGCGCGGCCCGCGCCAGGTTCACCGCGCCGCCTGCTCGAGCCGCGCCGCCAGCGCCTCACGGCCACCCTGGCGCGCGAAATCGGCGGCGGTGAGGCCCAGATCATTGCGAGCTTTGGGGCTGGCGCCGCGCGCCAGCAAGAGGTTTGCGCTCCTTTCGTCGCCGTACCGCGCGGCCATCATCAAGGGCGTGGTGCGATTGGGCGAGGAAGCTTCCATCTGGGCGCCGCGGTCGAGCAAGAGCGCCACGACCTGGGGCTCGGGCCCGGCGGCTGCGTAGTGCAAGGGCGACCAGCCGGGGCGATTGATCTTCGCGCCACGGTCCAGCAGGCGCGCGACCCACTCCATCTCGCCACGCAGGGCCGCCATCATCACCGGCGTCTCGTTGCTGGCATTGGGCGCGTCGATCTTGACCTGCGGGTGGGCCAGCAGGGCGGCCACCACCTTCGGGGAGCCGTCCCGGAGCGCCAGGAATAGACCCACCTGCCCTTTTTCGTCAGGCGCGTTGGGGTCGAATCCTCGGCTGAGCAGTGCCGCGACCGCGCGATCGTTGTCGACATTGACGGCGCGGAAAAAGTCCTCATACGAACCTGCGAGTGCCGGATGAAACATCAATGCGACAACAAGATAGGCGACATATCTCATGTATTTCTTCATGTCTCCTCCGGCCGCTGCGCAAGCGGCTGCAGCGCAAACAGATGCTCGAAATTGGCGCTCGTGGCACGCGCCACCTCGGCGACCGGCAGGCCTTTGAGTTCGGCCAACTGAGCCGCCACAAACGCCACCCAGGCGGGCTGGTTGAGCTTGCCACGGTAGGGCGCGGGCGCCAGGTAGGGGCTGTCGGTCTCGATCAGGCAGCGTTCCAGGGGCACGGCGCGCGCCACCTCGCGCAGCTCGGCTGCGTTGCGAAAGGTCAGGATGCCCGAGAACGAAATGTGAAAACCCATCTCCAGGGCCGCGTCGGCCACCGCCATCGTCTCGGTGAAGCAGTGGAAAACGCCTCGGACGGCACCCTGCCCTTCGTCGCGCAGGAGGGCCAGCGTATCGGCGCTCGCGTTGCGCGTATGCACGACCAGCGGCAGCCCGGTGGCCCGGGCGGCACGAATGTGGACGCGGAACCGCTCGCGTTGCCAGGCCATGTCATCGACATGGCGGCCGCCCAGTCGGTAGTAGTCGAGCCCGGTCTCGCCCAGCGCCACCACGCGCGGGAGCGCGGCGCGCGACACCAGGTCGTGCAGCGTCGGCTCCTGAACGCCTTCGTTGTCGGGGTGGACACCGACGGTGCACCAGAGGTTGCCGTGCGCCGTCGCCAGGCCCTGCACGCGGGGGAATTCCTCCAGGGTCGTGCAGATGCAAAGAGCGCGGTCCACGCCAGCCGCCGCCATCTCGCGCAGCACGTCGCCCAGGCGGTCGTGCAGCTCGGGGAAACTCAGGTGGCAGTGCGAATCGACGTACATGCGCGCTCGCCGACGCTAGCCGCTCAAAGCGTCTGCGTGGGCTTGGCCGACGAGATGCTCGTGCCCAGCAGCTCCTCGATCTTGATCTTCAGCTGGCGCGACTTGTCGTCGTTGGGGAATCGCACACCCACGCCCTGGGTGCGCCCCCCCGAGGCGTTGGCCGGGGTGAGCCAGGCCACTTTGCCGGCCACCGGGAAACGCTGGGTGTCGTCGGGCAGCGAGAGCAGCAGGTAGATGTCCTCGCCCAGCCGGTACTCGCGCGTGGTGGGCACGAACAGACCGCCGTCGGTGAGCAGCGGCATGTAGGCCGCATACAGCGCGCCCTTTTCGCGGAAGACCAGCTGGATGACGCTCGGCCGCCCGGGCGCCGCAGAGCCGGGCGCCACCGGCGGCCCGAGGCTGCCGCTGCGGGTGGAGACACGATCGTTCATGAGGGCAGTGTATCCAACCCACGCCTGGCCACGGCCCTATGCGCCGGCCTCGGCGTGAAGGCCTGCGCACCCCCCTTGACCAGCGAATCCAGCAGCAAGCCCTCGTTCCAGGGATGCTCGTCGTGGCGCGCCACACGGGCGAGCTCGCGCGACCAGGCGCTGAGCGCTTCCAGGCTTCCCTTGGCCGGGACCCCTTCGTCCGGGAAGTACCGCGCCACGCCACCGGTGGCACGCGCAAGGGCGTCATGGCAGAACTTCTGCAGTGCGTCCAGGGCCAAGGGCACGGGCCAGCCGGCGAAGGCCACCGACTGGCCACGCGCCACGGCGGCAGGCAACGCGGCCCATGTGTCCCCGGTGATGCCCGCCTGCGCCAGGGCCAGGGCGTCCAGCGGGCGCCCGGCCGTGGCGGCCAGCAGGACCTGGGGCTGGGCGATGCCCTGCGCGTCCAGCCAGGCCAGCGCCAGATCCGCCGGCGGCTCGGCCACCCGCAGAGGCTGGCAGCGGCTGCGCACGGTCGGCAGCAGCAAGGCCGGGTCGGCCGTGGTCAGGATGAGGCGGGTGCCCACCGGCGGCTCTTCCAGCGTCTTGAGCAAGGCGCTGGCCGCCTGCACGTTGAGTGCCTCGGCAGGATGCAGCACCGCGACCTTGCCGCGCCCGCGACCGCTGGTCCGGGTGGCCCAGTCGATGAGGCCGCGGACCTCGTCGATGCGGATCTGCCGGCTCGGCTTGCGCTTGCTGTCTTCGCCCTCGCCCTTGTCGTCGGCCAGCGGCCACTCGTGTTCGCGGCGCAGGGTTTCGGGCAGCAGCACCCTCAAGTCCGGATGCAGGTGAGACTGCACCAGGCGACAACTGCCGCAACGCCCGCAGGGCCGGATGTCCCCCGCGGACTCGCACAGCCAGGCCTGCGCCAGGGTGAGGCCGAAGGCCAACGCGCCGGTGCCCGCAGCGGCGTGCACCATCAAGGCATGGCCGCGATGCGAGGCCAGGGCTTCGGCCAGCGGCGCCGCCAGCCAGGGCAGCGCCACCCTGCCGTCTTCGCCTACCACCATGCGCGGCTCCCGATCGCGGTCTCGATCTCGGCCCAGACGGCCTCGCGAGGGGCCTGCGCATTCAGCCGGGCGAAGCGCTGCGGGTCCACCGCCTCGCGCTGGGCATAACCGGCGCCGACGCGCTCGAAGAACGCCAGGTCCTGCGATTCGAAACGGTCGGGCGTGCGCGCCGCGGCCCGGCGCTCGGCCGCGGTGGCGGCGGGCAGGTCGAACCACAGCGTGAGATCGGGTTGCCTGCCCTGCTGCACCCAGCGTTCGAGCTGGCCCAGCACCTCCAGGCTGAAGCCACGGCCGCCGCCCTGGTAGGCGAAACTGGCGTCGGTGAAGCGGTCACACAGCACCAAGGCACCCCGGGCCAGCGCCGGCTCGATCTGCTGCACCAGATGGTCGCGCCGGGCGGCGAAGACCAGCAGGGCTTCGGTCAGCGCGTCCATGGGTTCGTGCAGCACTAGTTCGCGCAGCCGCTCGGCCAGCGCAGTGCCGCCGGGCTCGCGCGTGAGCACCACTTCGTGACCGCGCTCGCGGGCCCATGCGGCCAGCGCCCCGATGTGCGAGCTCTTGCCCGCGCCGTCGATGCCTTCGAAGGTGATGAAGCGGCCTGCCCTCAAGGCCGGCCACGCTGGTATTTGTTCACCGCCCGATTATGTTCGGCCAGGCTCTGGCTGAAGGCGCTGCTGCCGTCTCCTCGGGCCACGAAGTACAGCGCCTGGGTGGGTTCAGGCTGCACTGCGGCCCGCAGCGAAGCCAGCCCGGGCAGCGCAATGGGCGTGGGCGGCAGGCCTGCGCGGGTGTAGGTGTTGTACGGCGTGTCGGCGAGCAGATCGCGCTTGCGCAGGTTGCCGTCGAAGGCCGCGCCCAGGCCGTAGATGACGGTCGGATCGGTCTGCAAGGGCATGCCGATGCGCAGCCGGTTGACGAAGACCCCGGCAACCCGGCCCCGGTCGGCCACCTGGCCGGTCTCCTTTTCGACGATGGAGGCCAGCGTCAGGGCCTCATCGGCGCTCCTCAGTGGAGAGTCGGCCGAGCGTTCGGCCCAGGCCGCGGCCAGGCGTTGCTGCATGGCGCGGTGGGCGCGCTTGAGCACCGTGAGGTCGCTGACGCCGCGGCTGTAGGCGTAGGTGTCGGGGAAGAAACGGCCTTCGCCGGCCTGGCCCGGCACGCCCAGTGCCGTCATCAGCTCGGCCTCGCTCAGGCCTGCCGTCGCCGGCTTGAGAGCGGGTGCGCGGGCCAGCTCAGCGCGCAGCTGGCGCAAGGTCCAGCCTTCGATGAATCGCACCTGCTCGAGCACCTCGTCGCCCTGCACCATCTTGGCCAGCAGGCGCCGCGGCGATGTGCCGGTGTCGATCTCGTAGCTGCCGGCGCGTATGCGCCGCGCCTGGCCCGACCAGCGGAACCACTCGTAGAGCCAGCGCGGCGAGGTCTGCACGCCGGCGTCGACCCAGGCCTGGGCGATCTCTCGTGGCGTGGCGCCGGCTTCGATGGACAGCTCGGCGCTGGCACCGGCCAGCGGCAGCGGCCGCTCCAGCCACCGCCACGCGGTGCCCGCGGCCAGCGCCAGCAGCACGAGGGCGGCGCCCAGCAAGGGCCACCAAAGGCGAGACCACAACGACCGACGCGACATGGCGGCTGATCATAATGAGCCGATGAACCCGACCCCCCCCGCTTCGAACCCTCCTGCGGGCGCTGTGCGCCTGACCGATTGGGGCGTGATCCGCGCCAGCGGCGCCGACGCACTGAAGTTTCTGCACGGCCAGATGACGCAGGACTTCGAGCACCTGCAGCCGCAGCAGGCGCGTCTGGCCGGCTACTGTTCGGCCAAGGGCCGGCTGCTGGCCAGTTTCGTGGCCTGGCGGCAAGGCTCGGACGAAGTGCGGCTGGCCTGCAGCGCGGACCTTCTGCCGGCGGTGCTCAAGCGGCTGTCGATGTTCGTCCTGCGTGCCCAGTGCAAGCTGAGCGACGCCAGTGCCGAATTGCCGCTGTGGGGGCTGGCCGGCCCGGTGGCGCAACAGGTCCTGGGGGCCGAGGCTCCCGCCGTCTGGGCGGTCGGTTCGTACGGCGCGGCCACTGTCGTGCGTCTGCCCGACGCACTCGTGGACGGCGCGGGGGTGCCGCGCTATCTCTGCGCGGGTACGCCGCCGCAAACGCTGCCCGAGTTGACGCTGGACGCCTGGCACTGGCTCGAAGCGAAGAGCGGCGTGGCACGCATCACGGCGGCCACCGCCGAGCAGTTCGTGCCGCAGATGGTGAATCTCGAACTCGTCGGCGGCGTGAATTTCCAGAAGGGTTGCTACCCCGGCCAAGAGGTCGTCGCGCGCAGCCAGTACCGCGGCACGCTCAAACGCCGCGCCTACCTGCTGGAAGGCGACGGGCCATTGCAACCCGGCCAGGAGGTCTTCCACAGCGCCGACCCCGAGCAACCCGCCGGCATGGTGGCGCTGGCCGGGTCGCTGGGTTCGCGCCATGCGGCGCTGGTGGAACTGAAGATCGCCGCGCTCGACAGCGGCACGCTGCACGCGGGTTCCGTGCAAGGCCCGCGGCTCACGCCGTCCGCCCTGCCCTACGCGATTCCGGCCGAAGCGGCCTGAACCGGGCCGCCTTGCGCGCCAGCGCGGGCCACATCTCAGCGCGCGGCAGGCCGGGTGGCCCGGTGCGGTCGGCACTTCGTCGGGCGACGCTGCAGCCTGTCGCAGCGACCTTGGTGCCCAGCGCAGGGCGCTGATATGGTGTGCTACATCAGCAACACACCCTCAGGCGCCGCCCCATGCAGACCTGGAACGACAGGCAACCGATCTACCAGCAGTTGGCCGACCTCCTGGCCGCCCAACTGCTGGACGGCGAGCCGCCCGAAGGCTCGGCCATGCCTTCCGTGCGTGGCCTGGCGGGGCTCTACCTGCTCAACCCGCTGACCGTGAACCGCGCACTGCAGGCGCTGGGCGACGAGGGCCTGCTCGAGAGCCGCCGCGGACTGGGCCTGTATGTGAGGCCGGGCGCGCGCGAGCGCCTGAAGGCCGCCGAGCGCCAGCGTTTCATGGAAACCGAATGGCCCCGCCTGCGCGAACGCCTGCGCCGGCTGGGCATAGGCGCAGAACAACTCAACTGGGAGGAGCGCGCATGAACGCCGCCGCCAACACGAACGCTGCCGAGGCGCCCCTGGTCGAGGCCCGCGGCCTGACCGTCCGCTACGGGGCCAAGCGCGCCGTGGACGAGGTCAGCTTTCGCATCCCCAAGGGCCGCGTGGTCGGCCTGCTGGGGCACAACGGTGCCGGCAAGACCACCTTGATGAAGGCGATGGTTGGCCTGGCGCCGGGCGAAGGCAGCCTACAGGTGCTGGGGCTCGACCCGCGGCGCGACCGCGTGCGCTTGCTCGAATCGGTCTGCTACATCCCCGATGTCGCCATCCTGCCGCGCTGGGCGCGAGTGCAAGACCTCATCTCGCTGATGAGTGGCCTGCACCCGCGCTTTTCCGCCGACCGTGCGCGAGCGCTGCTGCGCCGCACCAGCGTGGGCCTGGCCGACCGCGTGAGGACGCTTTCCAAGGGCATGGTGGTGCAGGCGCACCTGGCGCTCATCGCCGCCATCGACGCGCGGCTGATGATCCTGGACGAGCCCACGCTGGGCCTGGACGTCCTCTCGCGCAAGGCCTTCTACGAGATGCTCATCGACGAATGGTGCGACGGCGAACGCAGCGTGCTCATCTCCACGCACCAGGTGGAAGAAATCGAGTCCTTGCTCTCCGATGTGCTGATGCTCAACGAGGGCAAGCTGGTGTTGTCCATCAGCCTGGAGGACATGGACCAGCGTTTCGTCGCGCTCAGCCACGACGCCGCCGTGGCCGACCAGATGGCCGCCGCCCACCCCTTGCTGAAATACCGCATCCAGGGCGGCAACGCCGCGCTCTTCGACGGCGCGCCGCCCGAGCAGGTGCTGGCGCTGGGCAAACGCATGCGGCCCAGTCTGGTGGACCTCTTCGTGGCGCTGACGCGCAAGCCCGAACTCGACCGCACGCAGTTCTAAGCCGACGCACCGGCTCGCCCCAAGGAGATTGCCCATGACTCGACTCACTGCCCTGATGCAACGCGAGTGGCTGCAGCACCGTTTCGGCTGGTTCCTGCTCGCTGCGGTGCCGCTATCGCTGAGCGTGCTGCTGCTGGCTTTTGCGCGCAATGCCATCGCTGACTCGGAACTCGGCGCCGCTGGCGCTCTGCCGGCGATGCTGGCTGCAGCCTCCATTGCGGGCACTGCGGCGGTGATGTTCGTGCTGGCGTGGTTCAGCTCGCTCATCATCGTTTCCGGCTTGGCGCGGCGCGACCATGCCGACCGCTCCATCGAGTTCTGGCTCTCGGTGCCCGTGAGCCACAGCGCGAGCCTGGGCGTGCCCTTGTTCGTTCACTTGATCATCGTGCCGGCCGCTGCCATCGCCGTGGGGCTGCTGGGAGGCGGCGTGATCTCGGCCTTGCTCGTCAGCCGCTTCGGCGGCGGCTTCGGTGCCTGGCTCAGTGTGCCCTGGGCGCAGGTGCTGCCGGCATCGCTGGCCGTGGCGCTGCGCTTGCTGGCCGGGCTGCCGCTGGCCACGCTGTGGCTGGCGCCGCTGGTCCTGCTGGTGGTGCTCTTGACGGCCTGGTTCCGGCGCTGGGGCTGGGTGGTGCTCGCCGTGGGCCTGGGCCTGGGGGGCTGGTTGCTCAAGCAGGTATTCGGGCAGCCGCTGCTCAACGAGGTCACCGTGCAATTGCTACGGCACGCCAGGATGGCGCTCGTCAATGGCAGGCAGGGCGGCTTCCATTTCGACAACGCCAGCCAGGCCCCGCAGGTGCTGCAAGCCATTCCAGCGTGGGCGCTGCACGACTTCGGCGCCGCCTTGCAGGACCTGGCTTCGCCACTCCTGGCCGGCGGCTTGCTCTTCGCGGCGGGTTGCTTCGCGCTGTTGGTGCATTGGCGGCAGCGCGGCGCGGGCGCGGCCGGCTGAACTGGCCGGCCCGCCCGGGCTCAGTGGTGCGTGCCGTCGAGGAACTGCTCGTCTTCGGTCGAGCCCTTCAGCGCCGCGGTCGAGGCCTCGCGCTCGATCGTCGTCGTGACGGCGTCGAAGTAGCCGGTGCCGACCTCGCGCTGGTGCTTCACGGCGGTGAATCCACGCTCGGCGGCGGCGAACTCCTTCTCCTGCAGTTCGACGAAGGCGCTCATGTTGTGGCGCGCATAGCCATAGGCCAGGTCGAACATGCTGTAGTTCAGGCTGTGGAAGCCGGCCAGCGTGATGAACTGGAACTTGTAGCCCATCGCGCCGAGTTCGCGCTGGAACTTCGCGATGGTGGCGTCGTCCAGGTTCTTCTTCCAGTTGAACGAAGGCGAGCAGTTGTAGGCCAGCAGCTTGCCCGGGAACTGGGCATGGATGGCGTCGGCGAAGGCCTTGGCGAAGGCCAGGTCGGGCTTGCCGGTTTCGCACCAGATCAGATCGGCGTAGGGCGAATACGCCAGGCCGCGGCTGATCGACTGCTCCAGCCCATTCCGGGACTTGAAGAAGCCTTCCACCGTGCGCTCGCCGGTGAGGAACGGCCGGTCGTTTTCGTCGACGTCGCTGGTCACCAGGTCGGCGGCCTCGGCGTCCGTGCGCGCCAGCAGAATCGTCGGCGTGCCCATCACATCGGCCGCCAAGCGCGCCGCCACGAGCTTGGCCACCGCTTCACGCGTAGGCACCAGCACCTTGCCGCCCATGTGGCCGCACTTCTTGACGGAAGCAAGCTGGTCCTCGAAATGCACGCCGGCCGCACCGGCGGCGATCATGGCTTTCATCAGCTCGAAGGCGTTGAGCACGCCACCGAAGCCGGCCTCGGCATCGGCCACGATGGGCGCGAAGTAGTCGCGGTAGTCGGCGTCGGACGGATTCTTCCCTTCGCTCCACTGGATCTGGTCGGCACGGGCGAAAGCGCTGTTGATGCGCTTGACGACCTTGGGCACCGAGTCCACCGAGTACAGGCTCTGGTCGGGGTACATCTCGCCGTTGTCGTTGGCGTCGGCGGCGACCTGCCAGCCGCTCAGGTAGATGGCCTTCAGGCCGGCCTTGACCTGCTGCATGGCCTGGTTGCCGGTGAGCGCGCCCAGCGTGTGGACGAAGGGCTCGGTGTTGATCAGGGTCCAGAGCTTCTCGGCGCCGCGCCGGGCCAGGGTGTGCTCGATGGGAATCGAGCCGCGCAAGCGCACCACGTCGTCGGCCGTGTAGCCGCGCTTGATGCCTATCCAGCGCGGGTTTTCGGCCCAGTCCTGTTCCAGGGTGGCGGCTTGCTGCTGGCGGGTCAGGGTCGTCATGGGGTTCTCCAGGGGGGTGGGGTGGCGAAGAATCGACACCTCAAGCCTACCGTGGCGACCCGGTCAGGTCATCACATATGTCTTATATAAGACAACAAATGTTGTTCTTCAAAATCAATGACTTGCGGCTGAATCGCGCATGGTGGAATGATGTTTTCCCATATGACGAAGTTTTGCGGCGCTGCAGCGTGACTCCGTTCCACCATCCGGAACGTCGCGCGCCATGTGAAAACCGTGGCCGCCCGGTTCGGCCACGCCGCCCGGGAGCAGGTTCCGACGCCCGCAGCCGGCGGCCACGCCGCGCGGCTTTCGTATGATCGCCAGGAGTCTGCACCCGGGCCCGGCATGTCCTCTTTCGCGTTTTCCTCCGACCAGCGCTTCCTGAAGGTGGGCGCGCCCACGCCAGACACGCCGTTTGCGGTGGCCGGCATCGCCTGGGACGGCGCCACCACGAACCGCCCCGGTGCGCGCTTCGGGCCGCGCGCGGTGCGCGAGGCCAGCCACATGCTGTGCGACGCGACGCACCCTCATTTCGACGTCAGCCCCGTCGGTCTGCTGGGCGACCTGGGCGACCTGGCGCTGCCCAACACCTCGCTCGAAGGGCTGCGGGCCGCCCTCGAGCCGCGCGCCGCGGCCCTGCTCCCGCGCCACCACATGGTCTGGATCGGCGGCGACCACTCCATCACCCTTTCGCTGCTGCGGGCCTACCGCAGGCACCTCGGCCAGCCCCTGGCGGTGATCCACTTCGACGCCCATTGCGACACCTGGGACAGCCATGTCGGCGAACCCAGCGGGCACGGCACCTGGGCTCGCGAGGCGGTGCAGGAAGGCCTGGTCCTGGACGCCTGCTTCACGCAGATCGGCATCCGCTCGGCCGCCGAGCGATCGACCCGCGAGTACATCCAGGCGCGCGGCGGCCAGATCTTCACGGCGCGCGAGCTGCGCGGCCTGGAATCGCCGGCGCAGCTGGAACCGACGATCGAGGCCATCCGCCAGCGTCTGGCGCAGCACGGCCACCCGCCCGTCTACCTGACGCTGGATATCGATTGCCTGGACCCGGCCTACGCGCCGGGCACGGGCACGCCGGAGCCCGGCGGGCTGAGCACGCCCCAGGTGCTGACCCTGCTGGAAGAGCTGGCCGACCTGCCTTTTGTCGGCATGGATTGCGTGGAGGTGTCGCCGCCGTACGATCATGCCGAACTGACGAGCCAGGCCGCCGCCGTGTTCGTCTGGACCTACCTCTGCGGGCGCATCGCCCTGCGGCGCTGAAGTGGTCTTGATCCCGCGCATGGCAAGATGCCTCGCCCACCCAACAATGGGGCCGCCCGCCAAGTGGCCCAGACCGGAGGTTTCATGAGTACAGCTCGCGCCGCCCGCCCGTCGCGCCCTGCAGCCCCGGCGCTGCCGACGTTCGAATCGCTGGACCGCACGCACCGCGCGGCCATGGAAATGCTGGAGGCCTTCGACCGCCTGCTGGCGCACCTGGACGACCAGGGCCTGGACGAAACGGCGCAGGCGAGCGCCCGCGAGATCATGGCCTTCTTCGAGGGCCCGGGGCGCACCCACCACGCCGAGGAAGAACAGCATGTCTTCCCGGCCCTGCTCATCGGCAACGACACCGGGCTGATCCAGCATGTGCGCCGCCTGCAGCAGGACCATGGCTGGATCGAGGAAGACTGGCGCGAGCTCTCGCCGCAGATCGAGGCCATCGCCAACGGCTACAACTGGTACGACCTGCCCATGCTGCGCCTCGCGCTGCCCGTTTTCACGGCGCTGCACCGCGACCACATCGCGCTCGAGGAGTCGCTCATCTACCCGGCCGCCAAACGCCAGCTACAGGCGCTGCAGGAAGGCGGCTCGGCGCGCGCGGTCACCGAGTAGCCCGGCGCCACCCAATCCCTTCGAGGACTCACCATGAATCACGCCACCGACCCTGCCCTGATGCAAGCGGCTGAAGCTGCCAGCCCATCGACCCTGGAGGCCTACTGGATGCCCTTCACCGCCAACCGGCAGTTCAAGAAGGCACCGCGTCTGCTGGCCAAGGCCTCGGGCATGCACTACTGGGATGCCGCGGGCCGCCAGATCCTGGACGGCGTGGCCGGCCTGTGGTGCGTCAACGCCGGCCATGCCCGGCCGCGCATCGTGCAGGCCATCCAGGCGCAGGCCGCGGAGATGGATTTCGCGCCGCCCTTCCAGATGGCCCACCCCAAGGCCTTCGAGCTCGCCGAGCGCGTGGCGGCCATCGCGCCGGCGGGCATGGACAAGGTCTTCTTCACCAACTCGGGCTCCGAGGCCGTGGAGACGGCGCTGAAGATGGCCCTGGCCTACCACCGTGTGCGTGGCGAGGCCTCGCGAACCCGGCTCATCGGCCGCGAGCGTGGCTACCACGGCGTCAACTTCGGCGGCATGTCGGTGGGCGGCATGGTCGCCAACCGCAAGATGTTCGGCACGATGCTGGGTGGCGTGGACCACATCCGTCATACCCACGACCTGGCGCGCAATGCCTTCACGGTGGGCCTGCCTGCACATGGCGCGGAACTCGCCGAAGACCTGGAGCGCCTGGTGGCGCTGCACGACGCCAGCACCATCGCGGCGGTCATCGTGGAGCCGGTCTCCGGCTCGTCGGGCGTGCTGCTGCCGCCGCAAGGCTACCTGCAGCGGCTGCGCGAGATCTGCGACAAGCACGGCATCCTGCTCATCTTCGACGAGGTCATCACCGGTTTCGGACGCACCGGCCAGCCCTTCGCGGCGCAGACCTTCGGCGTCACGCCCGACCTCATGACGCTGGCCAAGGGCCTGACCAACGGCAGCGTGCCCATGGGCGCGGTGCTGGCGCGGCGCTCGGTCCACGACGCCTTCATGACGGGGCCCGAAAAGCTCATCGAGTTCTTCCACGGCTACACCTACTCGGCCCACCCGCTGGCCTGCGCCGCCGGCATCGCCACGCTGGACACCTATGCCGAGGAAGGCCTGCTCACGCGCGCCAGCGATCTGCAGGACGACTTCGCGCAAGCCCTGCACTCGCTCAAGGGCGAGCCCCAGGTCATCGACCTGCGCAACATCGGGCTGGTGGGCGGCATTGAACTCGCGCCACGGCCGGGTGCCCCCGGCCAGCGTGCGTTCGACGTCTTCCTCGACTGCTACGAGCGCGGTCTGCTGCTGCGCACCACCGGCGACATCATCGCGCTGTCGCCGCCGCTGATCATCGAACGCAGCCAGATCGACCAGATCGTCGAGACCGTGCGCGGCGCGCTGCGCCGCGTGGCCTAGCCGGCCGGCGGGCGGCGAGCGGCATGCCGTCTGACGCATGGCTCGCCACTGACCTGGAGCTCAGCCGGGCCTCGTACTACGCGGCCACGGCCGGGCACGCGCCGTCTTTCGCGCCGCTGCCGGGGCCGACAAGCTGCGACGTGGCCGTGGTCGGTGGCGGCCTGACCGGCCTTTCGGCGGCGATCGAGCTGCGCCAGCGCGGCTTCGATGTCGTCTTGCTCGAAGCGCGCGAGATCGGCAGCGGCGCCAGCGGCCGCAACGGCGGCCAGGCCATCCACGGGCTGGCTTGCGATCAGGCGGTCATCGAGAGCCAACTCGGCCTGGCCGATGCGCGCCGGGTGTGGGACCTGTCGATCGAGGCGCTGGACCTGCTGCGCCAGCGTATCGCCGTGCACCGCATCGAGTGCGACTGGCAGGAAGGCTATCTCGGCGTGGCCTGCAGCCCGAGCAAGGGCCGTTCGCTCACCGCCTGGGCCGACCGCATCGAAGCCGTCTACGGCTACCCGCTGGCGCGCATCGGCCCGGGCGAGATGCGGCAGTGGGTGGACAGCGCGCGCTTCCACAGCGGCATCCACGACCCGCGCTCGGGCCATCTGCACCCGCTGAAATACACCCAGGGCCTGGCGCGGGTGGCCGCTGCCCAGGGCGTGCGCATCCATGCCGGCACGCCGGTGCGCGCGCTGGCGCAAGGCGCGGCACCCGTGCTGCGCACCGACGCCGGCGAAGTGCGCGCGCGGCAGGTGCTGCTCGCGGGCAACCTGTACCTGCGCGGGATCGCGCCCAAGCTCGAGCCGCGCATCATGCCGGTGGGCACTTATATCGGCTGCAGCGAGGCCCTGGACCCGGTGCTGGCCGCCAGCCTCGTCCCCAGCCGCTCGGCGGTGTGCGACACCAATTTCGTGCTCGACTACTTCCGCCCCACGCCCGACCACCGAATGCTCTACGGCGGGCGCGTGAGCTACAGCACCGCCACCCCGCGCGACCTGGCCGAGAGCATGCGGGCTCGCATGGTGCGCACCTTCCCGCAACTGGCCGCTTGCCGCATCGAGTACGCCTGGGGCGGTTTCGTGGACATCACCATGAACCGCGCGCCGGACTTCGGCCGCCTGCCGGCCGTGGGGGGCCACGCCGCCAACGTCTACTATCTGCAGGGCTTCTCGGGGCATGGCCTGGCGTTCAGCGGCCTGGCCGGGCGCGTGGTGGCCGAGGCCATGGCCGGCGACGCCGGTCGCTTCGATATCTTCGCGCGGCTGCGCCACCGGACCTTCCCCGGCGGCGCGCGGCTGCGCACCCCGGCGCTGGTGCTCGCCATGGCCTGGTACCGGCTGCGCGATATGCTCGCGTAAGCGCAACATGAGCACCCCACCCATCGTCCTCGTGCCGGCCTGCCACCACAGGCTGGGCGAACACCCCTACCACGTCGTCGGGCGCAAGTATGTCGAAGCCGTGCGGCTGGCCGGCGCGCTGCCGCTGGTGGTGCCCCGCCTGGAGCCGGGCGAAATCGACGCCGCCCTGGACCTCGCCCACGGCGTGCTGCTCACGGGCTCGCCGTCGAACGTGCACCCCACGCACTTCGGCGAAGGCGTGCATGACCCGGCCCTGCCGCTGGATCCCGAGCGCGATGCCTGGGTGCTGGCCCTGGTGCCGCGAGCACTCGCGCGAGGCCTGCCGCTGCTGGCCATCTGCCGCGGCACCCAGGAGGTCAACGTGGCACTCGGCGGCAGCCTGCACCAGGCGGTGCAACAGGTGGCCGGCCTGGCCGACCATCGCGCCGACGACAACGAACCCGCCGCGATGCAATACGCCGCCGCGCACCGCGTCGATGTGGTGCCCGGCGGTTTGCTCGAAAGCATCACCGGGCAGAGCGGCTTCCAGGTCAATTCCTTGCACGGACAGGGCGTGAGGCGGCTGGCTGCCGGCCTGCGCGTCGAAGCCGTGGCGCCGGACGGGCTGGTCGAGGCCTTCTCGATGCCCGCAGCCCCGGGCTTCAACCTGTGCGTGCAATGGCACCCCGAGTGGCAGGCCGAGGCCAACCCGGTGTCGATGCAGCTCCTGCGGGCTTTCGGCCATGCCGTGCGGCAATACCGCGACCGCGTTCGAGGCCCTCTGCCAAGCGTCGCATTCAGTGCCTGAGCGCCGGGGCGACAGCCCCGGTCCTGCCCACCCACCGATTGCCGAGACCCAACATGATGGCCCGAGAGAATTTCACCTTCAGCGAACTGGAACAGTGGCTCGACGAGCACCGCGTCACCGAGATCGAATGCCTGGTCCCCGACCTCACCGGCGTGGCCCGCGGCAAGATCCTGCCGCGCGAGAAATTTACCGAGGACCGCGGCATGCGGCTGCCCGAGGCCGTGGTGGCGATGGGCGTGACGGGCGAGTTCCCCGAAGAGGGGCCGTACTACGACGTCATCACGCCCACCGACCGCGACATGCACCTGCGCCCCGACCCCACCACGGTGCGCATCGTGCCCTGGGCCACCGACCCCACGGCCCAGGTCATCCACGACTGCTATGACCGCGACGGCACGCTGGTGCCCTTCGCCCCGCGTTCGGTGCTGCGCCATGTCTGCGATCTGTTCGACGCCCAGGGCTGGGCGCCGGTGGTGGCCCCCGAACTCGAGTTCTACCTGGTGGCACGCAACACCGACCCCGACGTGCCGCTCAAGCCGCCGGTGGGCCGCAGCGGGCGCAGCGAGACCTCGCGCCAGGCCTACTCGATCGACGCCGTCAACGAATTCGATCCGCTCTTCGAGGACGTCTACGAGTACTGCGAAAAGATGGAGCTCAACGTCGACACCCTGATCCACGAGGTGGGCGCGGGGCAGATGGAGATCAACTTCTTCCACGACCACCCGCTGGGTCTGGCCGACGAGGTGTTCCTGTTCAAGCGCACGGTGCGCGAGGCGGCGCTGCGGCACAACATGTTTGCCACCTTCATGGCCAAGCCCATCGCCGGCGAGCCCGGCAGCGCCATGCACATCCACCAGAGCGTGGTCAGCAAGGCCACGGGCCGGAATATTTTCAGCAACGAAGACGGCACGCCGAGCCCCGAGTTCTTCTGGTATATCGGCGGCCTGCAGAAGTACACGCCGGCAGCGATGGCGCTGTTCGCGCCCTACGTCAACAGCTACCGCCGCCTGGTGCGCGGCGTGGCCGCGCCGATCAACACCCAGTGGGGCACCGACAACCGCACCGTGGGCATACGCAGCCCGTTGGCCACGCCGGCGGCGCGGCGCCTGGAAAACCGCGTCATCGGCGCTGACGCCAACCCCTACGTGGCCCTCGCGGCCACGCTGGCCTGCGGCTACCTGGGCATCCAGAACCGCATCGAGCCGTCTGCCGAGTGCAAGGGGGACGCCTACCTGGGCGACTTCTCGCTGCCGCGCAGCCTGGGCGAAGCGCTGACCCTGCTGCGTGAGGAAAGCGACCTGGCGGACGTGCTCGGCAAGTCGTTCATCACCGTCTACACCGAGGTCAAGGAGATCGAGTACGCCGAGTTCATGAAAGTGATCTCGCCCTGGGAACGCGAGCACCTGCTGCTGCACGTTTGAGGCGCATGGAGATGAGCACCCCACGCAGCACCCACGAATGGCAGGCCGCCGACGCGGCGCATTTCCTGCACCCCTTCACCGACTTCCAGGGCCTGGCAGCAAAAGGCGCGCGGATCATCACGCGGGCCGACAACATCTACCTCTGGGACAGCGAAGGCCACAAGTTGCTCGACGCCATGAGCGGCCTGTGGTGCGTGAATGTCGGCTACGGCCAGGAGGCCCTGGTGGAGGCCGCGGCGCACCAGATGCGCGAGCTGCCCTTCTACAACGCCTTTTTCCAGACGGCCACGCCGCCGGCCATCGAACTGGCCGAAGTGCTGGCGGAGGTGACGCCACCGCAGTTCAGGCACGTCTTCTTCAGTGGCTCGGGCTCCGAGGGAAACGACACCGTGGTGCGCATGGTGCGTCGCTACTGGGACCTGCGGGGCCAGCCGCAGCGCCAGGTGATCATCAGCCGCCACAACGCCTACCATGGCTCGACGATGGCCGGCGCCTCGCTGGGCGGCATGAGCGGCATGCACGCCCAGGGCGGCTTGCCCATCCCCGGCATCGTGCACATCGAGCAACCCTACTGGTGGGCGCATGGTCGGCCGCAGGGGCTCACGCGCGACGAATTCGGCATCGTTGCCGCGCGCTGGCTCGAAGAGCGCATCCTCGCCATCGGCCCGGACAAGGTGGCGGCCTTCATCGGCGAACCCATCCAGGGCGCCGGCGGCGTGATCGTTCCGCCGGCGACCTACTGGCCCGAGGTGCAGCGCATCTGCGACAAGTACGGCGTGCTGCTGGTGAGCGACGAAGTCATCTGCGGCTTCGGGCGCACGGGGAGCTGGTTCGGCTGCGAAACCCTGGGCTTCAAGCCCGACCTGATGACCTTTGCCAAGGGCGTCACCAGCGGCTACGTGCCGCTGGGCGGCGTGATGGTGGGCGAGCGCGTCGCCCGGGTGCTCATCGAGCAGGGCGGCGAGTTCGCCCACGGCTACACCTACTCGGGCCACCCGGTGGCCTGCGCGGTGGCGCTGGCCAATATCAAGCTCATCCGCTCCTTGCGACTGGTGGAACATGTGCACGACGACGTCGGCCCGTATCTCGCCCAGCAGTACCGCCTGCTCGCCGAGCACCCGCTGGTGGGTGACGCCGAAACCTGCGGCCTGATGGGCGCGCTGCTGCTGGTGAAGGACAAGGCCTCGGGAACGGCCTTTGCGCCGGAGCTGGAGATCGGCATGGTCTGCCGCGGCCACTGTTTCCGCGAGGGCCTGGTGATGCGCGCGGTGGGCGACCGCATGATCGTGGCGCCGCCGCTGGTCATCACGCGGGCGCAGATCGACGAGATGGTGGGCCTGATCCGCCGCTGCCTGGACCTGACGCTGGCCGACGCACGGCGCGAAGGCTGGCTGGCATAGATCCAAGCGCTTCCCCTGACACGCGCCGGCACCGCCGGCTGACAGAATCCACCCCCTTTGGTTCGCATTGATCTCGGAGACCGCCCATGAAACTGACGTTCCACCTCGGTGCCCTGTGCCTGGCCCTGACTGCCACCGGCGCGCTGGCGCAGGCCGAGGAGCCCGTGCTCAACGTCTACAACTGGTCGGACTACATCGCCGAAGACACGATCAAGAACTTCGAGAAGGAAACCGGCATCAAGGTCCGCTACGACAACTTCGACAACAACGAGATCCTGCATGCCAAGCTGGTGGCGGGAAAGACCGGCTACGACATCATCGTGCCCTCGTCGAACTGGGCCAAGCTGCAGATCGACGGCGGCCTGCTGCGCAAGCTCGACAAGAGCCAGATCCCGAACCTGAAGAACCTCGACCCGGCGGTGCAGGCGGCGCTGTCGAAGATGGACCCGGGCAACCAGTACATGGTGGACTGGCTGTGGGGCTACACCACCGTGGGCATCAACGTCGAGAAGGTGAAGGCCGCCCTGGGCAGCACGCCCATGCCCGACAACGTCTGGGACCTGGTCTTCAAGCCCGAGTACATCAGCAAGCTCAAGGGCTGCGGCGTGTCCTTCCTCGACTCGTCCTCCGAGGTCGTGCCGGCCGTCCTGCACTACCTCGGCAAGCCCGCCTACAGCAAGAACCCCGGCGACTACACCGCCGCCGTCTCGGTGCTCAGGTCGGTGCGGCCCTACGTGACGCTGTTCAGCTCGTCGGGCTACATCAACGACATGGCCAACGGCTCGATCTGCCTGGCCCTGGGCTGGAGCGGTGACATCAATATCGCCCGCCAGCGCGCCATCGAAGGCAAGACCGGCCAGAACATCCAGGCCTTGATCCCGAAGATCGGCGGCGTGCTCTTCTTCGACGTGATGGTCATTCCGGCCGATGCCGCGCACCCGGGCAACGCCCAGAAGTGGATCAACTACATCCTGCGCCCCGAGGTCCATGCCACCCTGACGAACAAGGTTTTCTACGCCAACCCGAATGCCGAATCGAAGAAATTCGTGAAGCCCGAGGTGGCCAACAACCCATCGGTCTTCCTGTCACCCGCGGACATGGCGAAGATGGCTCCACCCGACTCGCTCAACAACGACCTGCGCCGGTTGATGACGCGCACCTATACCTCGTTCAAGACCGGGCTCTGAGCGCCATCGTGATGGCCCCGGTCGCCAGCGAAGAGGCGTTCCTGCAGATCAAGGACGTCGTCAAGGAGTTCAACGGCTACAAGGCGGTCAACCACGCCAGCGTGGACATCGCCAAGGGCGAGATCTTCGCGCTGCTCGGACCCTCGGGCTGCGGCAAGAGCACGCTGCTGCGCATGTTGGCGGGCTTCGATACACCCACCTCCGGTCAGATCGTGCTCGGCGGCGTGGACCTCGCCACGCTGCCGCCCTACGAGCGGCCGATGAACATGATGTTCCAGAGCTATGCCCTGTTCCCCCACCTCTCGGTGTGGGAGAACATCGCCTTCGGACTGAAGCGCGAGGGCCTGCCCAAGGCGCGCATCGCCGAGCGCGTGGAGGCCATGCTCAAGCTCGTGCAGCTGGGCAAGTTCGCGCAGCGCAAGCCGCACCAGCTCTCCGGCGGCCAGCAGCAGCGCGTGGCGCTGGCGCGCTCGCTGGCCAAGCAGCCGCAGCTGCTGCTGCTCGACGAGCCGCTGGGTGCGCTGGACAAGAAGCTGCGCGAGGAAACGCAGATCGAGCTCGTGAACATCATCGAGCAGGTCGGCGTGACCTGCGTGATGGTCACCCACGACCAGGAAGAGGCGATGACCATGGCCGGGCGCATCGCGGTGATGAGCGAGGGCCGCTTCCTGCAGGTCGGCGCGCCGGGCGACATCTACGAGACCCCGGCCACGCGCTTCGTCGCCGACTTCATCGGCAACGTCAACCTGATGGCCGGCACGTTGAGCATCGACGAACCCGACCACGTGATCATCGACTCGCCCGACTGCCGCCACTATGTCGGCCACGGCATCACCGGCACCACCGGCATGGCGGTGACGGTGGCACTGCGCCCGGAGAAGATCCACCTCTCGCGCAGCAAGCCCCAGGGCGAACTCGGCGACTTCAACACCGTGAGCGGCAAGGTCAAGGAACTGGCCTACTTCGGCAGCTTCACCGTCTACCACCTGGTGCTGGGCAGCGGCGCGTTGCTCAAGGTGAGCATGGCCAACGTGCAGCGCCACCGCGAGGACGAGTTCACCTGGGGCGACGAGATCTGGGCGCACTGGTCGCGCTCGGCTCACGTCGTGCTGACGCAGTGAACCGCCTATGGGCGCGGGCCAGGGCCCAGGTCACCGGGCGGCGCCTCGTCATCGCGGCGCCGTACCTGTTCCTGCTCGTCTTCTTTCTCTACCCCTTTCTCATCGTCGGCACGATCAGCGTCAGCGAGATGGAGGTGGTGAGGTTCAAGGAGCTGCTGAGCTTCAGTGACGGCGTGCTGCAGTTGAGGCTGCGTTTTTCGAACTACCAGTTCATTGCCGCCGACAGCCTGTACCTCAAGACCTACCTGGGCAGCGTGCACTACGCGGCGGCCACCACCGTGCTGTGCCTGTTCATCGGCTATCCGTTCGCCTACTTCATGGCACGCGCCCGCCCCACGGCGCAGCCGGCGCTGCTCATGCTCGTGATGCTGCCCTTCTGGACCTCGTTCCTGCTGCGCGTCTACGCATGGAAGGGCCTGCTCAGCGAAAACGGGCTGGTCGCCGATCTCGTCATTGGCTCGGGCCTGGACCAGCTGCTGGCCTCGCTCGGCCTGATCGCGGCGCCGGGCAAGCTCATGAATACGCCGTTTTCCCTGGTGCTGGGAATGACCTACAGCTATCTGCCGTTCATGATCCTGCCGCTCTACGCCAACCTGGCGAAGATGGACCTGCGGCTGCTCGAAGCGGCGGCCGACCTCGGCGCCTCGCCCTGGGTGGCGTTCTGGAAGATCACCGTGCCGTTGTCCAAGGCCGGCATCATCGCCGGCGCGATGCTGGTGTTCATCCCCTGCGTCGGCGAATTCGTCATCCCCGAGCTCCTCGGCGGCCCCGAGACGCTGATGATCGGCCGCGTCATCTGGGACGAATTCTTCTCCAACAACGACTGGCCGATGGCCTCGAGCCTGGCGGTGGTGATGATCCTGCTCATCATCGTGCCGCTGGCCGTATTCAGCAAATACCAGGCCGAAGCCCAGGAGGGGCAGAGGTGAGCGCCGCGTGGCCGCTCCGGAGGCGCTCGCTCCCCCCCGGGGGGGCGGCGCGCAGCGCCCAGGGGGCCCCATGAAAGCGTCGCGCTTCAACGTGTGGTTCGGTCGCGCCTGGCTGGCAGGGGGATACGCCTTCCTCTTCGTGCCCATCGTCGCGCTGGTCGTCTATTCGTTCAACGACTCGTCGCTGCCCAATGTCTGGCGCGGCTTCACGCTGAAGTGGTACGCGGCGCTGCCGGCCGACGGGGAGATCATCGACGGCTTTGCGCTGAGCCTGAAGATCGCCTTCCTCACCGCCTGTGGCTCGGTCGTGCTGGGCACCCTGGCCGCTTTGGTGCTCGTCAAGTACAAGCGCTTCGGCGGGCGCACCCTGTTCACGGGCATGGTCAACGCGCCGCTGGTGATGCCCGAGGTGGTGGTCGGCCTGTCTCTGCTGCTCATGCTCGTGAGCATGCAGCGCGCCTTCGGTTTCCCCGAGCGCGGCATGATGACCATCTGGTTCGGCCACCTGCTGCTGGGCATGGCCTATGCCACGGTGGTCGTGCAGTCGCGCCTGCAGGATCTCAACCCCCAGCTCGAGGAAGCGGCCATGGACCTGGGCGCCCGCCCGGCCCAGGTATTCTGGCTGGTGACGCTGCCGATGATCGCGCAGTCGCTGGGTTCGGCCTGGCTGCTCACCTTCACCATCTCGCTGGACGACGTCGTGCTGTCCAACTTCCTTTCCGGCCCGGGCTCGACGACGATGCCGCTGGTGATCTTCTCGCGGGCACGGCTCGGGTTGAACCCGAGCGTGAATGCCGTCGCGGCGATCACCGTGGCCGTCGTCTCCGTCGGCGTGCTCGTCGCCAGCTACCTGATCGCCCGCGCCGAGCGCCAGCGACAGCTGGACCTGGCCGCCGCGGCCCGTGCCTGAACCCTTCGCCCCATCCATCCCGAGGAGAACCCCGATGAAGCTGAGCCGCCCGACCGTCCTCGCCCTGGCCATTGCCGCCACCTTCCCGGCTGCCGCGCAAGGCAACGACGACCTGCTCAAGGAACTGCGTGCGCTGCGCGAGCGTGTCACGGCCTTGGAGAAGCAGGTGGCCGCGCAACCGGCGGCGCCCGCCTCGGGCCAGTGGGGCATGACGCCCGAGCAGGCGCAGGAGCTCAACCGCGCGACGATGAAGGCCGAGGCGACCGAGGACAACTTGGCCAGCCAGGGCATGAAGCAGCTGAAGATCAGCGGCTATATGGACCCGAGCTTCATCTACAACCGCGCGCAGAACCGTGCCGGCTTCCAGTTCCTCGGCGGTGCCGGGGACGACGGCTACGCCTACGACAACAGCTATATCGGCACGGTGGCGATCGACTTCGCCAAGGAGACCGAGAGCGGCACGCGCTACAAGCTCACCGTCGTGCCCAACCGCGGTACCGAATCGGTGATGACGGGTTCCAACCGGATGGTGCAGGAGGCCTCGGTGTCGATCCCGTTGAGCGGCCTGCAGACGCGGCTCATCGCCGGCCACATTCCAGACTGGTCGGGCTACGAATACCTGCAGCCCACGCTGAACAAGCTCATCACCCACAACCTGCTCTTCGACTTCACGCTGCCCACGGCCTACACCGGCGTCGGCCTGGACGTGACGAGTGGCAAGTGGTGGATGCGCGGCATGGTCGCCAACGTCAACACCTCGCAGAAGACCAGCGGCAACCGGACGCCCGCGCTGGTCGGCCGCGTCGACTACTCAAAAGGCGAGTTCAACGGCTGGGGTGCGGCCGCCGTGCTGGGCAAGGTGGCCAATTTCGCCGACCCGAGCGGAGAGGACTCGATGGCCGCGATGCTCGAGGTCGACGGCTACTTCATCCGTGGCGACTGGACGGTGCAAGGCCAGGTGAGCTATGGCCAGCAAGAGAAGGCCGCGATCGCGCCCGACCCGGTGACCGGCGAACTCCGGGACGCCCGTTGGTGGGGCCTGTCCGGCCTGGCGGCCTACAAATTCACCCCGCGCTTCGAAGGCATCCTGCGCGGCGACTACATCCGCAATACGAAGAACGGCGGCGGGCTGTTCGGCTATACGGGCTACTGGGATCCGACCAACGGCAGCCTCGGGGACGGCCGCAACGGCATCGGGGTCGACGGCACGCTGGACTGCGCCACCGACGCCACCCTGGCCGAGTGCCAACGCGGCGCCAACCGCTACGCGCTGTCCTTCGGCCTGAGCTACCTCTTCGACAGCAACACCACGCTCAAGGCCGAGTACCGATTGGACCGCGCCGACCGCGCCGTCTTCCAGTATGTGAAGGACGGTTCGTACCGCAAGACCAACAGCCTGTTCGGCGCATCGGTGATCGTCGCCTTCTGATTTCCAGGCGCCCCCGGCGCCTTCATCCGCGCGAAGGTCATCCCATGAACGCAGCCCACTCGAACTGGCACGAACGCGCCGCCGCGCTGCGCCCCGACGGCCGCAGCGTCATCGACGGCCAGCGCCGGGTGGCCGCCAGCGGGCAAACCTTCGAGAAACTCTCGCCCATCGACGGCCGCCGGCTCGGCGCGGTGGCGCGCGGCGCGGCGGCGGATATCGATGCCGCCGTGGCCAGTGCCCGCGCGGCCTTCGACGACGCGCGCTGGGCCGGCATGCCGCCGTCCGGGCGCAAGCGGCTGCTGCAGCGCTTCGCGGAGGCAATCCTCGCCGCCCGCGAAGAGCTCGCCTTGCTCGAGACCCTGGACATGGGCAAGCCGATCCAGTATTCGCTGGCCGTCGACGTGCCGAGCACGGCGCGCTGCATCGCCTGGTATGCCGAGGCGGTGGACAAGGTCTACGACGAGATCGCTCCCACCGGCTCGAATGCGCTGGCCCTCATCACGCGCGAACCCATGGGCGTGGTCGGGGCCATCGTGCCCTGGAACTACCCGATGATCATGGCCGCCTGGAAGCTGGGCCCGGCGCTGGCGGCGGGCAATTCGGTGGTCCTCAAGCCCAGCGAGAAGAGTCCGTTCACGGCGCTGCGGCTGGCCGAACTGGCGGTCGAGGCGGGCATCCCACCGGGCGTGCTCAACGTCGTGCCCGGTTTCGGCCCCGAGGCCGGCGAGGCGCTGGCGCTGCACATGGGCGTGGACGCGATTTCCTTCACCGGCTCCACGCGCACCGGGCGGCGCATGCTCGAGTACGCCGGCCGCTCCAACCTCAAGCGCGTCTACAACGAACTCGGCGGCAAGTCGGCCTTCATCGTCTTCGCGGACTTCGCCGACCTGCCGCGCGCCGCCGCAACCGTGGCCGGCAGCCTGTTCTTCAACCAGGGCGAGAGCTGCAATGCGCCTTCGCGCGTGCTCGTGCACGAGTCCGTGGCCGACGAGTTCGTCGCCGTCGTCGTGGCACAGGCCCCCAAGTACGCCCCCGCCGACCCGCTGGATTCCGGCACCGTGATGGGCGCGCTGGTCGACGAGACGCAGCTGCGCACCGTGATGGGCTACATCGAGGCGGGCCACGGCGAAGGCGCGCGCTGCGTCGCCGGTGGCCGCCAGGCGCGCAGCGAGAGCGGCGGCTTCTACGTCGAACCGACGGTCTTCGACGGTGTCGACAACGACATGAAGATCGCGCGCGAGGAGATCTTCGGCCCGGTGATGAGCGTGATCCGCTTCAAGACCGAAGCACAGGCCCTTGCCCTGGCCAACGACAGCCCTTACGGCCTGCAGGCCAGCGTGTGGAGCGACAACCTCAGCCGCGCGCACCGCGTGGCGCGCGCACTGCGCGCAGGCACGGTGCACGTGAACCAGTACGACGAGGACGACATCACCGTGCCCTTCGGCGGTTACAAGCAAAGCGGCAACGGGCGCGACAAGAGCCTGCACGCCTTCGACAAGTACACCGAGCTGAAGACCACCTGGCTGCGCATAGAACCCGATACGGCATGAACCACTCCCTGAACGAGCAGATCCTGGCGCGCAAGGCCGCCGCCACGCCGCGCGGCGTGGGGGTGATGGCGCCCTTCTTCGTCGACCGTGCGCAGGGCGCCGAGCTGTGGGACGTGCAGGGCCGGCGCTTCATCGATTTCGCCGGTGGCATCGCGGTGATGAACGTGGGCCATGGCCACCCCAGGGTATTGGCGGCGCTGGCGGCGCAGATGGAGCGCTTCACGCACACCTGCTGGCAGGTCGTGCCCTACGAGAGCTACGTGGCGCTGGCCGAGAAGCTCAACGCCCTCACGCCGGGCGGCCACGCCAAGAAGACGGCCTTCTTCTCGACCGGCGCGGAGGCGGTGGAAAACGCGGTGAAGATCGCCCGCGCGCACACCCGGCGCTCGGGCGTCATCGCCTTCGGCGGCGCCTTCCATGGCCGCAGCCTCTTCGCCGTGGCGCTCACCGGCAAGGTGCAGCCCTACAAGGTGGGCTTCGGCCCCTTCCCGCCCGAGATCTACCACGCCCCCTTCCCCGCCCAGGGCGCCAGCCTGGCCGAGGTGAAGAAGGCCGTGCAGCACCTCTTCAAGGCCGACATCGAGCCCGCGCGCGTGGCCGCGATCATCTTCGAGCCGGTCCAGGGCGAAGGCGGCTTCAACGTCATCCAGGCCGAGGCGGTGCATTGGCTGCGCGCGCTGTGCGACGAACACGGCATCGTGCTCATCGCCGACGAGGTGCAGACCGGCTTCGGCCGCACCGGCAAGCTCTACGCCATGGCGCATTTCGGCGTCGTCCCCGACCTCATCGTCACCGCCAAGAGCCTGGCCGCGGGCCTGCCGCTGTCGGCCGTCACGGGCCGCGCCGAGATCATGGACGCACCGGCCCCCGGCGGCCTGGGCGGCACCTATGCCGGCAACCCGATGGCCATCGCCGCGGCACATGCGGTGGTCGAGATCATGGCCGAGGAGCGGCTGCCCGAGCGCGGCGCCCTGCTTGGCGCGCGCCTGCGCGCCGCGCTCGAGGCGCAGCGCGCGCAGGTGACGCAGATCGCCGACGTGCGCGGCCTGGGCGCCATGGTGGCGGTGGAGTTTCGCCAGCCCGGCAGCGGCGAGCCGGACGCCGAGTTCACCCGGCGCGTGCAGGCTCAGGCGCTGGCGCGCGGGCTGATCCTGCTGAGCTGCGGGGTCGATGCCAACGTGCTGCGCTTCCTCTTCCCGCTGACCACGCCCGAGCCGGTCTTCGACGAGGCACTCGCCATCCTGCGCGAAGCCCTCGCCGCGGCTTGATCACATGAGCGACCTCCAGCAGCGCCTGCAGCAGGCCGGCGTGCACACGCTGCTCGTGCAGTTCACCGACGTGCATGGCTGCGCCAAGGGCAAGCTGGTGCCGCTGGCCCACCTGGGCGAGGTGCTGCGCAGCGGTGCCGGGTTCGCCGGCCCGTCGATCTGGGGCACGGGCCTGCCGCGCAGCGGGCCGCGCTCGGAGTACTACGCGCGCGGCGACGCCAGCACGGCCCAGCCCCTGCCCTGGATGCCCGGCGTGGCGCGCATCGTGGGCAACGGCTTCGTCGACGGCCAACCCTTCGACGCCTGCCCGCGCCAGGTGCTGCAGCGCGCGCTGGCCCGACTGGCTGCACGCGGCTGGACGCTGCGCACCGGCATCGAGCCCGAGTTCTTCCTGCTCAAGCGAAGCCAGGCGGGCGTGTGGTTGCCTGCCGACGAGCACGACCGCCTGGACAAGCCCTCCTACGACCTCAAGTCGCTGCCCCGTCAGCTCGGTTTCCTGCACGCGCTGCACCAGGCCTTGGCCGCCGCCGGCATGGACGTGCTGCAGCTCGACCACGAAGACGCGCACGGCCAGTACGAGGTCAACTTCAGCTTCGACGAGGCGCTGCGCAGCTGCGACCACCTCATGCTCTTCAAGCTGGTCGCGCACCACCTGGCCGAAGAGCGCGGCATGGTGTTCTCGATGATGCCCAAGCCTTTTGCCGACCAGCCCGGCAGCGGGCTGCACTTCCATGTCTCGCTGTGGGCCGGCGAGCGCTGTGTCTTCGACCCCGAGACTCCGGGCGCAAATCTGAGCCCGCTCGGCCGCCAGTTCGTGGCCGGCGTGCTGGCGCATGCCGGCGCGCTGTGCGCGCTGGCCGCGCCCACCGTCAACTCCTACAAGCGGCTCACCGTGGGCGAGAGCCTGTCGGGCACGACCTGGGCGCCGGCCTACGTCGCGCAGGGCCCGAACAACCGCACGGCGCTGGTGCGCACCCTGCCCGGCCGCTTCGAATGGCGCCTGCCCGACGCCAGCGCCAACCCCTACCTGGCCACCGCCGCGCTCGTGGCGGCCGGGCTCGACGGCATCGATCGGCAGCTCGACCCCGGCCCGGACTGCACCGACGACCTCTTCGACTGGCCGCTGGCACGCATCCGCGAGCAAGGCATCGCGCTGCTGCCGCAGTCCCTGGAGCAGGCGCTGGAGGCGCTGCAGGCTGACGCGGTGATCTGCGCCGCGCTGGGTGAGACGCTCGCATCCGAGTTCATCCGCCTGAAGCGCGCCGAGTGGACCGAGTACGCGCGCCATGTCAGCGGCTGGGAACTCGCGCGCTACGCCGCGGCGTTCTGAAGCCGCATGAGGCCAGGCGCCGCGCCCGCGTGGGCCTACCTCAGCCTGGCCGCCAGCATGGCGCTGGTGGGCAGCTATGTGGGCTTGTCGCGGCTGCTGGTGGTCGTGTTCCCCGTGCTGCTGCTGGCCTGGCTGCGCTTTGCCATCGCCGCGGTGGCGATGGCGCACTGGGTGCGGCGTGCACCCGGCGAGGCGCCGCTGTCGCGGCACGATCGCAGGCTGCTGTTCTGGGAGAGCTTCCTCGGTAATTTCCTCTTCAGCATCTGCATGCTCTACGGCGTGCAGGCCACCTCGGCATTGGCCGCGGGTGTCGTGATGGCCGCCATTCCGGCCGCCGTGGCCCTGCTCTCGCGCCTGTTCCTGGGTGAGCGCATCGCGCCGCGCGTGGCCGCGGCCATCGTCTGCGCCGCCACGGGCATCGCCTGGCTGGCCCTGGCAAAGCACCCCGGCGATGCCGGCGCCGCCAGCGCGCCCTGGTGGGGCTATGCGCTGCTGCTGGGCGCGGTGCTGTGCGAGGCGAGCTACGTCGTCATCGGCAAGCGGCTCACCGCGAATGTCCCGCCGCGGCGCATCAGCGCGCTCATCAACCTCTGGGGCCTGGCGCTGGCCACGCCATTCGGCCTGTGGCAGGCGATGCGCTTCGATTTCCGCGGCGTGGACGGCACCGTCTGGGTGGGGCTGGTCTTCTACGCGCTGGCCGCCAGCGTGGCCACCGTGTGGCTGTGGATGCAGGGCCTGCGTCACGTACCGGCGCCGCGGGCCGGGGTGTTCACGGTGATGTTGCCGGTGAGCGCGGCGCTCGTCGGCGTGGTCTTCCTGGGCGAACCCTTCGGCGCCGGGCACCTGGCGGCGTTTGCGCTGGCCCTGGCCGGGTTGTTGCTGGCGACCTGGCCCGGGCGCAACGCGGCTGCTCGCCCTTACCCTTGATGCCCGGCCGGCGGCGCGCGGCGCGCCTTGCCGTAGCTCTTGAAGCGTTCGATGACTTCGGCCATCTGCTCGGTAGACAAAAGCGCAGGCTCACCCACCGCCAGGGCCTGCAGGTAGATGCCGCACAGGGCCTCGATTTCCAGCGCCACCTTCAGCGCCTGCCCCAGCGTCGCGCCGGCGGCCACCAGCCCGTGGTTGGCCATCAGGCAGGCCTGGCGATCGGCGAATGCGGCGCCTACGGCCTGTGACAAGGCCTCGGTGCCGAACAGGTGGTAGGGCGTGCAAGGCACGCTGTCGCCGCCGGCCACCGCGACCATGTAGTGGAAGGCCGGCAGCCCGCGGCGCAGGCAGGCCAGCGCCGTGGCGTGCGGCGAGTGCAGGTGCACGACGGCCCGCAGTTCGGGCCGCCGGATGTAGATCGCGCGGTGGAACGGCCATTCGGTGGAGGGCGCCCAGGCGCCTTGCTGCACCTGCCCGTCGTCACCCAGCCGCACCATGTCACCGGCACCGAGTTCTTCGGGTGACATGCCGGTGGGCGTGATCCACAAGCCCCCGCCGCTGGCGCGCAGGCTCAGGTTGCCGGTGCTGCCGCGGTTCAAGCCGAGGGCATCGAGCCGCCGCACGGCGGCAAGCATCTGCTCACGAAGTTCTGGGTCGTCGGCGCTCATCACGGGGTCCCCATCAGTCGTCGAATCGCGGCCTCGTCGGCCGTCACCACGCCACGCTCGGTGACCAGGCCGCTGACCAGCCGCGCCGGCGTGATGTCGAACGCCGGGTTGCCCGCGGCTGAACCGTCGGGCGTGAGCTGCACCTCGACGACCTCGACCACCCCGCCATTGGCGCGGCGGCCGCTGACATGCGTCAACTCCCGGCCGCTGCGCTGTTCGATCGGGATGCGCTGGCCGTCGGCCAAATCCAGGTCGAGCGTCGAGGTGGGCATGGCGACAAAGAACGGCACGCCGCAGTCGTGCGCGGCCAGCGCCTTGAGGTAGGTGCCTATCTTGTTGCACACGTCGCCGTTGGCCGCCACGCGGTCGCAGCCCACGAGCACCAGGTCCACCTGCCCCTGCTGCATGAGGTGGCCGCCGGCGTTGTCGGCGATCACCGTGTGCGGCACGCCGGCCTGGCCCAGCTCCCATGCGGTGAGGCTGGCGCCCTGGTTGCGCGGCCGGGTCTCGTCGACCCACACGTGCAGCGGCAGGCCTGCGGCATGGGCCTGGTAGATGGGTGAGGTGGCGGTGCCCCAATCCACGGTGGCCAGCCAGCCGGCGTTGCAGTGCGTGAGCACGTTGACCGGATCGCTTTTTCGCGCCGCCACGGCCTGCAGCAGCGGCAGGCCGTGGCGGCCGATGGCGGCGTTGACCTGCACGTCTTCCTCGGCGATGGCGTCGGCCTCGTCCCATGCCGCCTGGGCGCGCTGCGCCGGTGGCACAGCGAGCAGCCGGCGTTGCATGCGTTGCAGCGCCCAGGCCAGATTCACCGCCGTCGGGCGAGACGATTGCAGGCGCGTCACGGCCGCCTGCAGCGCGGCGTCGCTCGCGTCCTGCGTGGCCTGCAGCGCCATGCCGTAGGCGGCCGCCGCGCCGATGAGCGGTGCGCCGCGCACCCACATCTCGCGGATGGCGGTGGCCACGGCCTGGGCGCTGCACAGCGTCTCGAAGCGCAGCGCATGCGGCAGCGCACGCTGGTCGATCACCTCCACGCCCAGCCGGCCGGGCAGCGCGCGGATGGGCCGCAGCGGCCGGCCGCCGACCTTCACTTTGCGGCGCCGAGCACGCGGCCGGCGATGGTACGCAGCCTCTCGATGGCCGCCGGGTCACGCGCCTCGGGCGGTGTGATCAAGGCGTTGTCCAGCGCGCGGCGGCAGGCACAGGCCGCAGCCTGCGCGTCGGCGGCCGCGCGCTCGGCCAGGCCGGCCACCAGCGTGCGCGCGGCCTGCGCATTGGCCAGCAGCACGCGGATCACGGCGTCCACCGTGACCGCCTCGTGCGCGGCATGCCAGCAGTCGAAGTCGGTCACCATGCTCACCGAGGCGTAGCACAGCTCGGCCTCGCGGGCGAGCTTGGCCTCGGGCATATTGGTCATGCCGATGACGCTGCAGTTCCAGCTGCGGTAGAGCTCGCTCTCGGCGCGCGTGCTGAACTGCGGCCCTTCCATGACCATGTAGCAGCCGCCGCGCACATGCGGCACGCCCTGCAACTCGAGCGCGCGCTGCACGTGGTCGCCCAGGCGCGAGCACACCGGTTCGGCCATCGATACATGCGCCACGAAGCCGGTGCCGAAGAAGCTCTTGGCGCGGGCGATGGTGCGATCGATGAACTGATCGACGATGACGAAGGTGCCCGGCGGCAGGTCCGCACGCAGGCTGCCGACGGCCGAGAGCGAGAGCAGGTCGGTGGCCCCCAGCGATTTCAGCGCGGCGATATTGGCGCGGTAGTTCACCTCCGAAGGCGGGATGCGGTGGCCGCGCCCGTGCCGGGGCAGGAAGGCCAGCCGCGCGCCGCCCAGGCGGCCCAGGAAGACCTGGTCCGAGGGCGCGCCCCAGGGCGTGTCCACGCTGACCCAGCGCGTATCTTCCAGCCCGGGCAGCTCGTAAAGGCCGCTGCCGCCGATGACGCCGAGCAGGGGTTCGTTCATCCGGGTGATCCTCTCATGGCCTCTCATGGCACCAGCGCCAGATTGTGCGGCGCCAGGGCGGCACGGGCCCGGCGCGAGACCTCGGCCGGCGGCTCGCCCTTGAGCCGGTGGTCGGACCACGCCTGCCGCCAGCGCCGCGCCCCGGGCTGGCCGTTGCGCAGGCCGAGCATGTGGCGCGCGGCGTGGGCCCAGGGCACGCCGGCGGCCGCGATGCGGGTCATGTAGTCCACCATCTGCGCCTCGATTCCGTCTCGATCCAGGCTTCGCGGCGCTGCACCGAAGAAACGCTCGTCCCAGGTCCTCATCGCCCAGGGCTCGTGGTAGGCGTGGCGGCCGACCATCACGCCGTCCAGATGACACAGATGCACCTCGATCTGCTCGTCGCGGGTGACGCCGCCGTTGTAGACGAAGGTCAGATCCGGGAAATCGGCCTTGAGGCGATACGCCACCTCGGCGCGCAGCGGCGGCACCTCGCGGTTTTCCTTCGGGCTGAGGCCTTCGAGCCAGGCGTTGCGGGCGTGCACGACGAACACGCGGCAGCCACCCTGCCCGGCCACCGTGCCGACGAAGTCGCGCACGAAGTCGTAGCTTTCGTTGCGGCCTATGCCGATGCGGTGCTTCACCGTCACCGGCAGCGCGCAGGCGTCTCTCATGGCCTTGACGCAATCCGCCACCAGCGCCGGCTCGGCCATCAGGCAGGCGCCGAAGGCACCCCGCTGCACGCGCTCGCTGGGGCAGCCACAGTTGAGGTTGACCTCGTCGTAGCCCCACCGCTGCGCCAGCCGGGCGCAATGCGCCAGATCGGCCGGCTCGCTGCCGCCCAGCTGCAGCGCCAGCGGGTGCTCTTCTTCGCTGAAGTCCAGGTGCCGCGCCACGTCGCCGTGCAGCAGCGCACCGGTCGTCACCATCTCCGTATATAGACGGGTGTGGCGGGTGAGCAGGCGGTGGAAGAAACGGCCGTGGCGGTCCGACCAGTCGAGCATGGGCGCGACGGACAGACGCCAGCGGTTAAGCGGTTGATTCAATTGCACCCAGCGATTCTTGTCGTCAGTGCCGGCCGAACAGGCGGGCGTCCCAGACCACCGCCTCAGGGCTTGCGGCGATGATCCTCTTGAAGTCCGGATGCTGCGGATTCAGGAGCACGTTCCCTTCCCTGCGCGCCACGACGGATGGAACCACCAATACGGCGGACCGCCGTTCGCGGATCCAGGCATCGCCGAAGTGCCTGGCCACGCGCTGATCCGAGTGGTCCCACCCGGCGGGCAGGTCGCTCTCGTCGCACCGTTCGACGGCCACGGCGCCAGCGATGGTGATCTCGATCGCCACGTGCGTCCGGGGTACTCGCCCGATGCCTGCGTGAGCCAGGCATTCCAGCATGGCTCCCGCGTAGGAGCGGCTGGCATAGATGACCCCGAGGCCTGGAGAGTTCCATCGACCACCCACCAGCGAGGCGCCCACTGCGCTGAACGGATCAAATCGCCCGTCGGCGATGCGCCAGGCCTGCCAGGCTTGCGACCGCGCACCCCTGGACGCTGCCCGAGATGGGGCGTCGTCAGGCGGCAACGCCATGGAACAGCGACCAGAGCAGGCTTTCGACCCGGCGCGCGCCCAATTCCGTCAGCGCGACCTCGATCGGCCGCTTGCCCCCCAGCATGGCGTGGGCCGTGGACAGGAAGGCCCGCGCGTCGTCGGCACCGTTCCAAACGAGTTCGGCAGTTGCAATCACTCGCGCCAGGCGCTCGACTCGCTCGCCTTCCTGCGGCTTCAGTTCAGCGCTCCTGCGGTGATACGTGGCCGCCGGGATGACCCGCTGCATCAAGGCCGCAGCATCGGGCGACGTGCCGTAGACGTGGCGCGCGACGGCACCCAGCGAGGCTTTGGGCAGGCCTGCTTCGATCTGCTGCTCGAGTTGCTCGACGGAGGTCACCTTCCGGCTCAGGCCGAGAACCTGGGCGATCCTGCCGGGTTCGACTACGGCTGTGTGCATGCGATGGGCTCCCAAGTGATAGGGCAAAGTCTACCATTCGGATGCAGTCGCAGCGCACGATGGCGCATCCTCCAAGCCCCTCCGCCCCCGCTCACACCCCTTCGATGGCGACCAGCCGACCCCTGGACGCACGCTGGCGGATCGGGATCAAGGCCTGGTATTCGGGCGAGCGATAGAACGCCTGCAGGTGGGCCATATCCGGGAACTCCAGGATCACCTGCCGCGCCACCGTGGCGTCGCCTTCCAGCACGGTGGTGGCACCGCCTCGGACCAGATAGCGCCCGCCATGAGCGGCGATCACCGCAGGCACCTGGCGGCGGTATTCCTCATAGGCCACCGGGTCGGTGACTTCGACGCTGGCGTGGATATAGGCACTCATGCGGTGGACTCCGTGATTCAAGTTGCGGCGCGGGCCGCGTTGCGGGCAATGCCCTCGGCAAAGTGGGGCAGCAGTGGCACCGGCAGGTCGTGACCCATGCCGGGAACGATATCGGCCACGGCACCGGTGATGCGTGCCACCAGGTCGTGCCCCGCCGCCACCCGCACCAGCGGGTCGTCGCGCCCATGGATGACGCGCGTGGGCGCCCGGATGCGCGCCAGCAGCGGCGTGCGGTCGCCGTCGGCCACCACGGCCACGATCTGGCGTGCCGTGCCTGCGGGGCGCCAGGCGCGCGCGACCATGGCCTCCAGACGCTGGCGGTCGGCCTGCGGATCGGGCGGATAGGCCGGGCTGCCGATGACCCGCATCAAGTTCTGCAGATACGCCACGACGGCGGCAGGCTCGGGGCCCGCCGGCCGCGACAGCAGCGCCATCTTGATGCGCAGCGCGGGGTGCGGCAGCCGGCGCGAGCCGCTGGTGGTCATCATCAGCGTCAGGCTCTTCACGCGCTGCGGGTGGCTGGCCGCCAGGTGCTGGGCGATCATGCCGCCCATCGAGGCGCCGCAGACATGCGCGCGCGCGATGCCCAACGCGTCGAGCACCCCCAGCGCGTCGGCGGCCATGTCGGCGATGCGGTAGGGCGCGGTCAGCGGCAGGTGCAGCGCGTGGCGGAGCCCGACCCAGGGGAGGTTGGGCACGCCCAGGGGGTCGAAGCCCTGGCTCAACCCGGCATCGCGGTTGTCCATGCGCAGGACCCGAAAGCCGCTTGAGACCAGCATCCGCACGAGTTCCTCGGGCCAGGCCGTGAGCTGCATGCCCAGGCCCATGATGAGGAGCAGCGGCTCGCCTGCGGGCGGCCCCTGGTCGTCGATCTCGATCCCGATGTCGTTGGCGACGACTCTCATCCCGGTCCACGCCTGAGGGCGAGATGGCAGGTCATGTCAGTTGTTCCACCGCGCTTCGCGCGACCCTCGACGCATGAAACGGGCGTCAAATGGCGCTGCGGCGTCCGGCAAAGAGGTCGGTTCGTACTTGGTGTTTCGAACCCGTATGTCAGTTGGACCCGCGGCCTCACGAGCACCCCGTACTGTCGCCTGGGGCTTCGCGCCCCTGAGCACGCATCCTAGAGTTCGATGACGTGGGCCGCACGCCGATGTCGCCGCACATTGGAGGCGATCATGGAAGTCATCTGCCCGCGCTGCGCGGGGCTGGACGTACACAAGCAGACCGTGGTGGCGTGTGCGCGCGTGGCCGGCAACGGCCCGCTGTTGCAGGAGGTGCTCACGTTTGCCACGACCACCTCGGGCCTGCTGGCCTTGGCCGACTGGCTCGAATCCCTGGGCGTCGAGCACGTCGCCATGGAGGCCACCGGCGTTTACTGGAAGCCGGTATGGCATGTGCTCGAAGGCCACTTCGAACTGGTGCTGGCCAACGCCGCGCATGTGAAGAACGTGCCCGGTCGCAAGACCGACGTCAACGATTCGATGTGGCTGGCCGACCTGTTGGCCCACGGCCTCATCCGCGCCAGCTTCGTGCCGCCTGCTGCCGTGCAGGAGTTGCGCACGCTCACGCGCACCCGCAAGCAGTTCGTGCGCGAGAGAAGCGCCCACGTCCAGCGCATCGAGAAAGTGCTCGAGGATGCCAACCTCAAGCTCAGCGTCGTCATCAGCGACATCCTGGGCAAGAGCGGGCGTGCGGTGCTGCAGGCGATCATCGACGGACAGACCGATCCTGCGCGCCTGGCTGCGTGCGTCAGCGGCCGCGCCAAGGCCAGCCGCGCTGACCTGCTCGAAGCCCTGCGCGGGCACGTCAACGCGCACCACCGCTTCATGCTCAAGCTGCACCTGGGGCACATCGACGCGCTGGACAAGGCCGTTGCTGATCTGGAGAGGGAGGTGGGCCTGGGGCTCGAGCCGTTTCGACAAGCCGCCAAGCTGTTGAGCACGATGCCGGGGCTCAGCGCTGTCAGCGCCAATGTGGTCGTGGCCGAGATCGGCATCGACATGTCGCGCTTCGCTACGCCCGGGCACCTGTTGTCCTGGGCCTGCATGTGCCCGCGCAACGACGAGAGCGCGGGCAAGCGCCGCAGCACCCGTCTGCGCCGAGGCGGCAAGTGGCTCAAGACCACGCTGGTGCAGGCCGCCTGGTCGGCAGTCAAGGTCAAGAACAGCTACCTGCAGGCGCAGTTCCATCGCCTGCGCGCGCGGCGCGGCGCCAAGAAAGCCATCATCGCCGTGGCCGCTTCGATGCTCACCGCCGCCTGGCACATGCTGCGCGACGGCACCGAGTGGCACGACCTGGGTGCCGCCCACTTCGACCGCGCCGATGCGCAAAAGACAGCCAACCGACTGATCCGCAGACTTCAGCAGATCGGCTACTCCGTGCAGGTCACGCCTGCTTGAGGAGGTCAGTTTCATCCTAGTACCGCCCGGCCGCCCGAAGGTACTGACGCGCCCCCCCGGGGGGCCGCGAACGGAGTGAGCTTGGGGGCAGTTTCATCCTAGCCGCCGCGCCTGCGACTGGGAGCGCTGGCGCGAGGGCGGCCTGTGACCTGGGCGACGGCGCTTTCCACGGCGGAGTCCACCACCCTGCGCGCCGCCTTCGAAACCGCGCCGCCCAGCCCGCCGGCCAGGCGCCGCGTGGCCTGGCTGACCCTGCCCTCGGGGGGCGCCTCGTCGGCGTCGGGGTCGCCGGGGCGCGGCAAGGCGCACAGGTCGTCGAAGGCGATGGCGATGGCGTCGGCCAGTTCGCGCACGTCGGGCATCGCCTGGTCATCGGCCATGAGACCGAAGTCCAGCGAGCGGTCGTAGCTCTGCACGGTGATGTTGAGCGCCATGCCGTGCACGATGATCGACGTGGGGTAGTTGGTGAGCATGTGCGCGCCGGCCATGTACAGCGGCACGGCGGGGCCCGGGACGTTGGAGATGACGAGGTTGGCGACCTGCGGAATGCGGTCGGCCACCCTGGCCTTGCCGTACAGCGCCGTGGCGGCCTCGATGAGCCAGGGCATGCCCAGCGACGGGTAGTCGGTAGGCAGGATGCTTCTGAGCCGGCCCATGGTGGACTTCATGGCTGCCGAAGCGGCCTTGATGTGCGCCAGGCGCCGCAGGGGATCGGCCAGGTGCGTGCCCAGGTTGACCAGGCTCATCGAGGCCTGGTTGTCGGGCGTGGTGTCGCCGGCGTCGCGCAGCGAGATCGGCACCGCCGCCACCAGGCTCTTGCGTGGCAGGCTGCGCTTCTTGCCGAAGTGGCGGCGCAAGGCCGAGCTGCAGAGCATCAGCACCATGTCGTTCACGGTGGCGTCGTGCGCCGAGGCCAGTTCTTTGAGTTCGGGCATGGGCAGGCTGACGCTGGCGAAGGCGCGGCCCGCACCGATGCTCACGTTCAAGGGCGTGCGCGGCGCCAGCGTGAGGTTGGCAGGCGCCTTCCTGCCGCTGAATAGGGCCGAACCGATCACGGCGTGCGTGGCGGCATTCTTGAGCGTGCCCACGGTGGCGGGCAGATTGCGCACGATCGCGGCCACCTGCTGCGCCTGGTTGCCGAGCACGCCGCGCAGCATCTCGGCCATCTCCAGGCGGAAGACCTTCGCTCGCCGGGACGGCCTGGCCTCGACGGCGCGCGCCTCGGGCGTGGCATCCAGGAGGGTACTGGCCAGCGCGACGGCGGCCTGCCCGTCCACGGCGGCGTGATGCAGCTGCGTGTACAGGGCCACGCGCTTGAGGCCATTGGCGCCCGGCGCCAGCCCTTCGAAGACATGCATCTTCCACAGCGGCCGCCTGCGGTCCAGCAGCACGGGGTGCAGCCGCGAGACCTCGGCTTCGAGCGCGGCCATGCCCGAGTTCCTGGGGAGCTTGACCTCGACGATGTGCTTCCTGAGATCGGGCTCGGCATCCACCCAGGCCGGGTTGGCGAGGTTCAGCGGCATCCACCAGAGCCGGCGGCGCAGCACCGGCGCCGCGGGCAGACGCGAAGCCATGTGCTTGCGCAGCGCGGTGATGAACTTGCCCGGGTAGCCCGGCGGCAGCTCGAAGACATGCAACGCGCCCACGTGCATCGGCATCTCGGCGGTTTCGAGGTACAGAAAGGTCGCGTCGAGGCCGGAGAGTTGCTTCATGCGGGCTTCCTTGTGGGCCCCTCAGGGTGCCTGGGGCGGCCACCGCGTTGCGCGTGACCTGCGGGCTTGCATCCTAGGGCGCGCGGCGCTGCGGGCAGCCCCGGGCTGTCCCTAGCCTCGGGCGACGACCGGGCGCGTTCGCAGGGCCCAGGCCGCATTGGCCCCGAGCGCGCCGAGCACGAGCAGGCCCCCACCCAGGACTTGTGGCGGGGGCGCTTCACCCGCACCCAGCCAGGTCCAGAGCACCCCGAATACGACCTCCAGCAACCCGAGCAACGAAATCTCCGGCCCGCTGAGCACGCGCGCCACCGCCACGGCCATCAGGCACGGGATGGCGAGCTGCACCACGCCCAGCAGGGCCAGCAGGGAGAGGTCGCGCGGCGAGGCGGCAAAGGGCCAGGCCAGCGGCGCGGTGAACGCGGCGCTGATGAGGGCGCCGATGAGCACGGCGGCCAGCATGTCGGGCGGGCTCTCGTGGCTTCTCAGGTGATGCAGCAGCGTCCAGTTCACCGCGGCGGCCACCGGCACGGCCAGTGCCACCGCGGTGCCGAACAGGTGGCGGGGATCGCCCGCGCTGACCTGGTGGCCGTACATCCAGGCGATGCCCAGGCCGGCCACGGCGATGGCCACCCAGGTGCGCGTGGCCAGCCGGTGGCCCAGGGCCAGGCGGGAGGCCAGCGCCGTGAACAGCGGGCCGATGGCCATGGTGACCAGCACGTTGGCCACGCTGGTGAGCGTGAGGGCCAGCATGAAGGCCGTGAACATGACCGCCCAGCACGCGCCGGACAGCCACAGCGCCCGCCCGCCGCCACGCAAGGTCTGCCACAGGGCCGCGGGCCCGCGCAGCCACGACAGCAGCGCCACGAGCGCCAGCGCGTTGAAGGCGCTGCGCCAGAAGGTGACTTCGAAGCTGCGCGCGTGCTCCAGGTGTCGCGACACCACGCCGGCGATGCTCCACATCAGCGTGGCCGCGACCATGACCCACACGGCCCGGCGATGCGTCACTGGCGGTTCAGGTTCTGGGCAGAGCGGACCCTGCGATCACAGATCATGCATCCTCACGCGACGCCTTCTTGCGATCGTGCTCTTTCAGGTGCCGCTTGCGCACGCGAATGCTCTTGGGCGTGATCTCCACGAGTTCGTCGTCGGCAATGAACTCGACGGCGTATTCCAGCGTCAGGTCGATCGGCGGCGTGATCTTGATCGCGTCTTCCTTGCCGCTGACGCGGAAGTTCGTGAGCTGCTTCTGCCTCGTGGCGTTGACCACCAGGTCGTTGTCGCGCGAGTGGATGCCGACAATCATGCCTTCGTACACCGGGTCGCCGGGTTTGACGAACATGCGGCCGCGGTCGTCGAGCTTGCCCAGGGCATAGGTGAAGACCTCGCCGGCATCCATGCTGATCAGCACACCGTTCTTGCGCCCCGCGATCTCGCCCTTGTAGGCCTCGTAGCTGTCGAAGATGTTGCTGATGAGGCCGGTGCCGCGCGTCAGGTTCATGAACTCGTTGGAAAAGCCGATCAGGCCGCGCGCCGGGATGCGGTACTCGAGCCGCACGCGGCCGCGACCGTCGGTTTCCATGTTCACCAACTCGCCCTTGCGCTCGCCCAGGGCTTGCATCACGCCGCCCTGGTGCTGGTCCTCGATGTCCACCGTCACCAGCTCGATGGGCTCGTGGCGTTCGCCATGCACTTCATGGAAAACCACGCGCGGCTTGCTCACGGCCAGCTCGTAGCCCTCGCGGCGCATGTTCTCGAGCAGGATGGTGAGGTGCAGTTCGCCCCGCCCGCTGACCTCGAAGATGCCGTCTTCACCCGATTCCTTGACCTTCAGCGCGACGTTGCTCTGCAGCTCGCGCTGCAACCGGTCCCAGAGCTGGCGGCCGGTGACGTACTTGCCTTCGCGCCCGGCCAGCGGGCTGTTGTTGACGCAGAAATTCATCGTCAGCGTCGGCTCGTCCACCTGGAGCATGGGCAGCGGCTGCGGGTTGAGCGGGTCGGTGATGGTCACGCCCAGGCCGATGTCCTCGACGCCGTTGATGAGCACGATGTCGCCCGGGCCGGCCTCGGTGGTCTGCACGCGCTCCAGCCCTTCGAAGGTCAGCACCTGGTTGATGCGGCCCTTCCAGGACTTGCCGTCGGGGCCCTCCATGACCAGCACTTCCATCGCCGGCCTGACGGTGCCGGCGTTGACGCGGCCCACGCCGATGCGGCCGACGAAGGTGGAATAGTCCAGCGACGAGATCTGCAGCTGCAGCGGTGCGGCCGGATCGCCCTCGTGCGCCGGCACGTGCCGCAGGATGGTGTCGAAGAGCGGGCTCATGTCCGGCCCCCACTGCTCACCCCGCGCGCCTTCGGTCAGCGAGGCCCAGCCGTTGAGGCCCGAGGCATAGACCACGGGAAAGTCGAGCTGTTCTTCGGTGGCGCCGAGCTTGTCGAAGAGCTCGAAGGCGGCGTTGATGACGTAGTCGGGCCGCGAGCCGGGTTTGTCCACCTTGTTGACGACGACGATGGGCTTGAGGCCCAGGGCCAGCGCCTTCTTCGTCACGAAGCGGGTCTGCGGCATGGGGCCCTCTTGTGCATCGATGAGCAGCACCACGCCGTCGACCATCGACAGCGCGCGTTCGACCTCGCCGCCGAAGTCGGCGTGCCCGGGCGTGTCCACGATGTTGATGTGCATGCCCTTCCATTCGACGGCACAGTTCTTGGCCAGGATGGTGATGCCGCGTTCGCGCTCGATGTCGTTGCTGTCCATCACCCGCTCGGTGACTTTTTCGTTCTCGCGGAAGGTGCCGCTCTGGCGCAGGAGCATGTCGACGAGCGTGGTCTTGCCGTGGTCGACGTGGGCGATGATGGCGATGTTGCGGATGGCAGCGTGGGTCATGGGGAATCCTGGACTTCGATCGGGCTCAGCAGGCGGTCGGCGATCAACTCGCCCGCTTTGATGTGGGCGGTGCCCAGAAATGCGCGCGGGGTTTGCGCGTAGACACGCACCAAGGGGGAATCGTCCAGCGCCACCCGGCGGCGCAGGCCGCACAGGAAGCGGCCGGCCTCGTCGTCGGGCAAGCGGACCTCGGGCCAGGCGCAAAGCAATACGTCGGCCGGCAGCAGCAAGGCCACGCGCTCGTCCTCGGTGAGCGCCGCCAGGGCTTCGATGGTGAGGGCTTGTTCGATGCGCAGCGAGCCGCTGGCGGTGCGGCGCAGTGCGCTCAGATGCGCCCCGCAGCCCAGTGCCGCGCCTATGTCTTCGGCCAGGGTGCGGATGTAGGTGCCCTTGCTGCATGCGACGTCGATGGTCAGCGCGCCATCTTGGCATTCGATGATGTCGATCGAATGAATGGTGATGCGGCGCTTGGGCCGTTCGACCTCGATGCCGGCGCGGGCGTACTCGTACAGGGCCCGGCCTTTGTGCTTGAGCGCCGAATGCATAGGGGGCTGCTGGTCGATGGCACCGACGAAGCGCGCGCAGGCAGCGGCAATGGCGGCACGGTCGGTGACGGGTGCCCGCTCTTCGAGCAGCTCGCCCTCGCCATCACCCGTGCTCGTGCGCTGGCCCAGGCGCAGCGTGGCCAGATAGCGCTTGTCGGCGTCCAGGCTGGCCTGCGAGAACTTGGTGGCCGCGCCAAAGCACAGAGGCAACAGCCCGGTGGCCAGGGGGTCCAATGTGCCGGTGTGGCCGCCCTTCTCCGCCCGCAGCAGGCCCTTGCACTTTTGCAGGGCATCGTTGCTCGTCCAGCCCAGGGGCTTGTCGAGCAGCAGCACGCCGTGCAAGGCGCGGCGCACGATGCGTGGCCGTTGCGGCTTCATCAGTCTTCCTTGGCTCGCACGGCGTTGGCGCGTGCGATCAGCGCCGTGAGATCGGCTGCGCGTTCGGTGGTGCGGTCGAAGTGGAAATGCAGCGTGGGCACGGTGTGGATGGACAACCGCTTGAACAAGCCATTGCGCAGGAAACCGGCCGCTTCGTTGAGCGCCAGGGCACTCGCCTCGTGCTCGCCGACAAGGACTGAAAAGTAGATCTGCGCGTGCGCGTAGTCCGGAGAGACTTCGACGCTGTTGATCGTGACCATGCCCACGCGCGGATCCTTGAGGTCGCGGATGAGCTCGGCCACGTCGCGCTGGATCTGGTCAGCGACGCGGTAGCTGCGGTTGGGGACGGCTTTTTTGTGTCGCATGGGGGCCTTCAGAAACACGAACCCCGCCATCTTTTGGAAGGCGGGGTCGGCTCGTGAGAGCGAACGCCGCACTACAAGGTGCGGGCCACTTCCTTGATTTCGAAGAACTCCAACTGATCACCTTCCTTGATGTCGTTGTAGTTCCTCAGCTTGATGCCGCACTCGAAGCCCGCCTGGACGTCGCGCACGTCGTCCTTCAGGCGTTTCACGGACTCGACTTCGCCGGTGTAGATCACCGTGTGGTCGCGCAAGAGGCGGAAGCGTGCGTTGCGCAAGACCTGGCCGGCGGTGATCATGCAACCGGCCACGGTGCCGATCTTGCTGGCCACGAACACGGTGCGAATCTCGGCCGTGCCTATGACTTCCTCGCGCTGCTCGGGCGCCAGCATGCCGCCCATGGCGGCCTTGATGTCATCGACCGCGTCATAGATGATGTTGTAGTACTTGAGGTCGACGCCGTTGCTCTCGGCCAGCTTGCGCGCACCGGCATCGGCGCGCACGTTGAAGCCGATGATGACGGCCTTGCTGGCGATGGCCAGGTTGATGTCGCTCTCGGAAATGCCACCCACCGCGGCATGCACGATCTGGACCTTGACTTCGGGCGTGCTGAGCTTGAGCAGGCTCTGGGCCAGCGCTTCCTGCGAGCCCTGCACGTCGGCCTTGACGATGAGCGACAAGGTCTGCGCCGCACCCTCGCCCAGGTTTTCGAACATGCCCTCGAGCTTGGCGGCCTGGCGCTTGTTGAGCGTGACTTCGCGGTACTTGCCCTGGCGGAAGGTGGCGATTTCGCGCGCACGCCGCTCGTCGGACAGCACCATGAACTCGTCACCGGCTTGCGGCACTTCGGTCAGGCCCTGGATCTCCACGGGCAGCGAAGGCCCGGCCGATTCGATGGACTTGCCGTCCTCGTCGAGCATGGCGCGCACGCGGCCGAAGCTGCTTCCGGCCAGCACCACGTCACCCTTTTTCAGGGTGCCGCTCTGCACCAGCACCGTGGCCACCGGGCCGCGGCCCTTGTCGAGCTTGGCCTCGATGACCAGGCCCTTGGCGGGGGCGTCCGGCGCGGCGGTGAGCTCCAGCACTTCGGCCTGCAGCAGCACCTGTTCGAGCAGTGCGTCCACGCCCAGCCCGGTCTTGGCCGAGACCGCCACGAAGGGGGATTCGCCACCGAACTCTTCCGGTATCACGCCTTCGGCCACGAGTTCGCTCTTCACGCGCTCGAGGTTGGCGTCGGGCTTGTCGATCTTGTTGATCGCCACCACGATCGGCACGCCGGCCGCCTTGGCGTGGGCGATGGCCTCCTTGGTCTGCGGCATGACACCGTCGTCGGCCGCCACCACCAGGATCACCAGGTCGGTGGCTTTCGCGCCACGGGCGCGCATCGCGGTGAACGCGGCGTGGCCCGGGGTGTCCAGGAAGGTGATCATGCCGCGCGCCGTTTGCACGTGATACGCACCGATATGCTGCGTGATGCCGCCGGCCTCGCCCGCCGCCACGCGGGCGCGACGGATGTAGTCCAGCAACGAGGTCTTGCCGTGGTCGACGTGGCCCATGACGGTGACCACCGGCGCCCGCGAGATCTGCGCAGCCGTGTCGTGCAGCGCGGTTTCTTCCTCGGTGAAGGCCTCCGGATCGTCGAGCTTGGCCGCCAGCGCCTTGTGGCCCATTTCCTCGACGACGATCATCGCCGTCTCCTGGTCGAGCTGCTGGTTGATGGTCACCATCTGGCCGAGCTTCATGAGCTGCTTGATGACCTCGCTGGCTTTGACGCTCATCTTGTGCGCGAGGTCGGCCACCGAAATCGTCTCGGGCACGTGCACTTCCTGCACCTGCGCCTCGGGCTGCGCTGTGTAGCTCTGGCCGCCACCGTCGCGGTCACCTCGGCGGGCGCCGCCGCGCGGGGCGCGCCAACCGGCACGCGAGCCGCTGCTGTCAGTGCGGCCCTTGAGCGCAGCGCGCTTCTTGGCGGCGTCATCGGCCCAGCTCGACGAGAGCTTTTCCGACTTGACCTGCTTCTTGTCACCCGGCTTGGCTGCGCCGGCCGCACCTGGCGCCGCAGCGCCCGGCACCGGCTTGGGCTTGTGAATGGTGCCCTTGATGGCTTCCTTGGCCGCCTCGGCCTTGGCCTCTTCCGGCTTCTTGGCCACCATCACCTTCTTCGGGCCGGCCATCATGGCGCGGATCGCTGCCGCTTCGGCCTCAGCGGCCTTGCGCCGCCTTTCGAGGTCGAGCTGACGCGCGTTGTCCTCAGCCGCTTTGTCGGCGGCCTTGACCACGCGCAGCACCGGCTTGGGTGGCTCGACGGGCTTGGCAGCTTCCACCGGCTTGGGCGCTTCGGCTGCGGGTGGCGCGGCCGGCGTGCCGGCGGATCCCGATGCGGCAGCCAGCGCCGTCGCAGCGGCCTGCGCTGCCGCGGTGGCCGCTGCCGCCGCCTGTGCGGCGGCACGAGCCGCGGCTTCGACAGCCGCCGCTTCGGCCGCTTCGCGCGCGACGCGCTCCTGTTCCTCACGCGCTTGCCGGGCCTGGGCGAGTTCTTCCTCCTGCTGGCGGATGGCGTCGGCCTGCGCGCGCGCTTCTTCTTCGCGGCGCTGCAGATCGGCTTCTTCGGCGCTGGGTTCACCCGCCTCCTCGACCGCCGGGCTGGCTTCGTCGCGCTTGACGAAGACTCGCTTCTTGCGCACCTCCACCTGGATCGTTCGGGCGCGGCCACTGGCGTCGGCCTGCTTGATCTCGGTGGTGGACTTCTTGGTCAGCGTGATCTTTTTGCGCTCGGGGCTGGCAACGGTGCCATGCGAAGTGCGCAGGAAGTCCAGCAGACGCTCTTTGTCGTTCTCGGTGAGCGCGTCGTCCGGCGACTGCTTGGTCACGCCGGCCGATTGCAGCTGCTCGATCAGCGCCGTGGTCGGGCGGCCGAGCTGTGCGGCGAACTGGGCGACAGTGGTCACGGCCATGGGTACGGTTTCCTCGGGTATGTCGTGCGGGCGGGCGGCAGGCTCAAGCGGTGAACCAATGCTCGCGTGCCTTCATGATCAGCGTCTTGGCCAGTTCGTCGTCGATACCGGAGATCTCGGTCAGCTCGTCGACGGCCAGGTCGGCCAGATCGTCACGGGTATGAATGCCGCCTTCGCTCAACTTGGTGATGAGTTCGGGGGTGAGGCCTTCAAGGTCGCGCAAGTCCTGCGAGACCCCTTCGACCTGCTCTTCCTTCTTGATCTCCATCGTCAGCAGCGCGTCCTTGGCCCGCGTGCGCAGCTCGTGCACGGTGTCCTCGTCGAAGGTCTCGATCTCCAGCATTTCGGACAGCGGCACGTAGGCCACCTCCTCGAGGCTGGTGAAGCCCTCGGCGATGAGGATGTCGGCGACCTCGACGTCGACGTCGAGCTTTTCGACGAACAGCGCGCGCACCGAGTCGGATTCGTTGGCCTGCTTGGCCTGCGACTCCTCGGCGGTCATGATGTTGATGCGCCAGCCCGTCAGCTCGGAGGCCAGGCGCACGTTCTGGCCGCCGCGGCCGATGGCGATGGCCAGGTTTTCTTCGTCGACTACCACGTCCATGGCGTGCCGCTCTTCGTCGACGACGATGCTCTGCACGTTGGCCGGCGCCAGTGCGCCGATGACGAACTGCGCCGGGTCTTCCGACCACAGCACGATGTCGACGCGCTCGCCGGCGACTTCATTCGTGACGCCATTGACACGCGAGCCGCGCACACCTACGCAGGTGCCTATCGGGTCGACGCGGCGGTCGTGCGAGACGACGGCGATCTTGGCGCGCGAGCCCGGGTCACGGGCACAGCTCTTGATTTCGAGCAGGCCCTGCTCGATCTCGGGCACTTCCTGCGCGAAGAGCTCGATCATGAAGCCCGGCGCGCTGCGCGAGAGCATGATCTGCGGCCCACGCTGGGTGGTGTCGATGCCCAACAGGTAGGCCCGCACGCGGTCACCGCTGCGCAGGTTTTCCTTGGGAATCATCTCGCTGCGCTTCAGACGCCCTTCGACGCGACCGCTCTCGACGATGATGTCGCCCTTGTCCAGGCGCTTGACGGTGCCGACGAAGATCTTCTCGCCGCGGGCCAGGAAGTCGTTGAGCAGTTGCTCGCGCTCGGCATCGCGGATCTTCTGCAGGATCACCTGCTTGGCCGCTTGTGCACCGATGCGGCCTATCGTCAGCGAGTCGATGGCCTCCTCGATGTAGTCGCCTTCCTCGATGTCGGGAATGCGATCCAGCGCCTCGGACAGCAGCTCCTCGGAGTCGGGGTTTTGCAATCCGGCGCTGTCGGGCACCACCAGCCAGCGGCGGAAAGTTTCGTACTCGCCGGTCTCGCGGTCGACCGCCACGCGAATGTCGACCTCGCCGCCGTTGAGCTTCTTCGTCGCCTGGGCGAGCGCCGCCTCGACCGCGCCGAAGACGACGTCACGATCAACGGTCTTCTCGCGCGAGATGGCGTCCACCAGCATCAGCATTTCGCGGTTCATCGGTTCCTTAGCCTCCGTCAACGCCCGGGGCGGTCGCCTGGTCGGGCGCCGCTCCTGCCTGACCGCTGTCCAACGACTTGCGGCCCTTGAAATCCACCACCGGCACGAGGCGCGCTTCGCGCACCTCGTCCAACCCGAAACCGAGCAGTTGCTCGGCCTTGCCATCCTTGATCACCAGATTCCAGCCCATGCCTTCGGCGCGGCCCAGAACCCCCTGCCAGACCTTGCGGCCATCGAACGGCTGCTTGAGGGTGACGCTGACCGCGTGGCCGACGAAGCGCTCGTAGTCGACCTCGGTGCGCAGCGGCCGATCCAGCCCCGGCGAGGACACCTCGAGCCGGGCATATTCGAGGCTTTCGACCTCGAGCACATACCGCAGCTGTCGCGTCACTTGCTCGCAGTCGTCCACGGTGATGAATTCGCCGGCCACGATATAGGCGTGGCCAGGAATCCGGTCTATGGTCACGCGCAGCAGCCCACGCTGGGCGCGCTCCACCTCGACGAGTTCGTAGCCCAGCCCGACCACGGTGGAGGCGATGGCCTCGCGCCAGCCCAACCCGGAGGGCGCGCGCGCCGGCGGCAGCGGCCGCGATACGGCGCGCGCAGGCAGACCCGGCCCCGCCGCGCCCTTGCGCCGCGGGCTTGCCGTGCCCTTTGCCTTGCCGTGAATGCCGCTGTCGCCCAAACCCTGATCGCCTTCAAACGGATGCGGCCCCACGGCCCACCCTAGCCCCCGGGCGAGCCGCCAAGACCGTTTTCCTGTGGCCCGCCATGCTTTGCGCAACTGGCCAGACCCCAAGAGACGATCGAGCAAAAAAAATGGGCTGGAAGATTCCGCCCACGCAGCTTTACCCGGAAAAGGCGGATTATAGCCCGGCCGTTTGTCACGGGCAAGACGCCCCGAGTGGCGAGCGTGGCGCGTGCCAGAATCGCAGCCGACCTGTCATCAACGGAGACACCATGGGCTTTCTCGCAGGCAAGCGATTCCTCATCACCGGTGTGCTGTCCAATCGCTCGATCGCCTACGGTATCGCCCGCGCCTGCCGCGCCCAGGGCGCCGAACTGGCGTTCAGCTTCGTGGGCGAGCGCTTCCGCGAGCGCATCACCGAGTACGCGCGCGACTTCGACTCCGAGCTCGTCTTCGAGTGCGATGTCGGCGACGACGCCCAGGTGGCACGCCTGTTTGAGCAACTGGGTGCGGCCTGGGGCCCCTTCGACGGCTTCGTGCACTCGATCGGCTTCGCCCCGCGCGAGGCCATCGGCGGCGACTTTCTCGAGGGCCTGTCGCGCGAGGCCTTCCGCATCGCGCACGACATTTCGGCCTACAGCTTCCCGGCCATGGCCAAGGCCTCGTTGCCTTACCTGCGGCCGAATTCGGCGCTGCTGACGCTGACCTACCTGGGTGCCGTGCGCGCCGTGCCCAACTACAACACGATGGGCCTGGCCAAGGCCTCGCTGGAGGCGAGCGTGCGCTACCTGGCTGCCGCCCTGGGGCGGCGCGGGGTGCGCGTGAACGGCATCTCTGCCGGTCCGATCAAGACGGTGGCGGCCTCGGGGGTGAAGGACTTCAGCCGTCTGCTGGGCATCGTGGCGCACAACTCGCCGCTGGGCCGCAACGTGACCATCGACGACGTCGGCAATGTCGCCGCCTTCATGCTCTCCGACCTGGCCTCGGGCGTCACCGCCGAGATCACCTACGTGGACGGTGGCTTCAGCCACTCGATGGGCTCGGCCGATACCGGCAACGGGGCCTGAGCGCGGCCCGCGCCGCGCCACAAAGTTCGCGGCTTTAGTCTTCGCGCACGCAGTCCACGTAGTAGCGGCGGGTGCTGCCGGCGTCATCTTCTTCCACCAGACCGTGCACGTCGGTGTCGAAGCCGGGGTAAGCGGCATTGAACTCTCGCGTGAAGCGCAGGTAGTCGACGATCTTGCGGTTGAAGCGCTCGCCCGGAATGAGCAACGGAATGCCCGGTGGATAGGGTGTCAGCAGCGCCGTGGTGATGCGGCCTTCCAAGACATCGATGTCCACTCGCTCGGTCTTGCGGTGGGCGATGTGCGCAAAGGCCTCGCTGGGCTTCATCGCCGGTGAGATGTCCGACAGGTACATCTCTGTGGTGAGCCGGGCGACATCGCCCTTGGCGTAGGTCTCGTGGATGCTTTGGCACAGGTCGCGCAGGCCCATGCGTTCGTAGCGCGGGTGCGCGGCGCAGAACTCGGGCAGGATGCGCCACATCGGCGCGTTCTTGTCATAGTCGTCCTTGAACTGCTGCAAGGCCGTGACCAGCGTGTTCCAGCGGCCCTTGGTGATGCCGATGGTGAACATGATGAAGAACGAGTACAGGCCGGTCTTCTCGACCACCACGCCGTGCTCGGCCAGGAACTTGGTGACGATGCTCGCCGGGATGCCGGTCTTGGCAAACCTGCCGGACATGTCGAGCCCGGGCGTGATCAGCGTGCACTTGATCGGGTCGAGCAGGTTGAAGCCCTCGGCCAGCGCGCCGAAGCCGTGCCACTTGTCGCCGGCCTTGAGCACCCAGTCGGCGCTCTTGCCCATGCCCTCGGCGGCCAGCTTTTCCGGGCCCCAGACCTTGAACCACCAATCCTTGCCGAACTCCTTGTCGACCTTGCGCATGGCGCGGCGAAAGTCCAGGGACTCGAGGATGCTTTCCTCCACCAGCGCCGGGCCGCCGGGCGCTTCCATCATCGCCGCGGCCACGTCGCAGCTGGCGATGATCGCGTACTGCGGTGACGTGCTGGTGTGCATCAGGTAGGCCTCGTTGAAGAGGTGGCGGTCCAGTTTGCGCTCCTGGGCGTCCTGCACCAGCACCTGGCTCGCCTGGCTCAGGCCGGCCAGCAGCTTGTGCGTGGACTGGGTGGCGAAGACCAGCTGGTCCCGGGGGCGGGGGCGGTTCTTGCCCATGGCGTGAAAGCTGCCGTAGAACTTGTGGAACGCGGCGTGCGGCAGCCAGGCCTCGTCGAAGTGCAGCGCGTCCACATAGCCGTCGAGCGCGTGCTTGATGGTCTCGGTGTTGTAGAGCACGCCGTCGTAGGTGCTCTGCGTCAGGGTCAGGATGCGCGGCTTGACCTTCTTGGCGTCCACGCCGGCGAGCAACGGGTTGGCGGCGATCTTGCGCTGGATGGCCTCGGTTGAAAACTCGCTCTCCGGGATGGGCCCGATGATCCCGTAGTGGTTGCGCGTGGGCGTCAGGAATACCGGAATGGCGCCGGTCATGATGATGCTGTGCAGGATGCTCTTGTGGCAGTTGCGGTCCACCACCACCACGTCGCCCGGCGCCACCGTGTGGTGCCAGACCATCTTGTTGGACGTGCTGGTGCCGTTGGTGACGAAGAAGCAGTGGTCGGCATTGAAGATGCGCGCCGCGTTGCGCTCGCTGGCCGCCACGGGGCCGGTGTGGTCGAGCAGCTGGCCGAGCTCTTCCACGGCATTGCAGACATCCGCGCGCAGCATGTTCTCGCCGAAGAACTGGTGGAACATCTGCCCCACCGGGCTCTTGAGAAAGGCCACGCCGCCGCTGTGCCCCGGGCAATGCCAGGAGTACGAACCGTCCTGCGCGTAGTCCATCAGCGCCTTGAAGAAGGGCGGCGCCAGGCCGTCGAGATAGCTGCGCGCCTCGCGGATGATGTGCCGGGCCACGAACTCCGGCGTGTCCTCGAACATGTGGATGAAACCGTGCAGCTCGCGCAGGATGTCGTTGGGGATGTGCTGGCTGGTGCGCGTCTCGCCGTAGATGTAGATCGGGATATCGGCGTTCTTGAAGCGGATCTCTTCGATGAACTTGCGCAGGTTCAGCACCGCCGGGTCGAGCTCGGGGCCGGGGGTGAATTCCTCGTCGTCGATCGACAGGATGAACGCGCTGGCGCGGCTTTGCTGCTGCGCGAACTGGCTCAGGTCGCCGTAGCTGGTGGCGCCCAGCACCTCGAAACCCTCTTTCTCGATGGCCTGCGCCAGCGCGCGGATGCCGAAGCCCGAGGTATTTTCCGAGCGGAAATCCTCGTCGATGATGACGATGGGGAAGCGGAAGCGAAGCATGGTCGCGGCCTTACCAGGTTGGGGTGCGGGAAAGAGAGAGCGCGAAGTGTAGGGGCGCAGGCGGAGCGCGCTTCGGCTGGCTACACTCGCTGGGCTCAACTGTGTACCGGAGGCGACGTTGGACCTGAGTGCATCCACGCTGTGGTGGCTGGCCGCCGGTGCCCTGGTGGCGGCCGAACTGGCCACCGGCACCTTCTACCTGCTCATGTTGGCCCTGGGGTGCAGCGCCGGCGCCGTGGCCGCGCATCTGGGCCTGGGGAGCACGACGCAGATCGTGGCCGCGGCGCTGCTGGGCGGCGGCGCCACCCTGGCCTGGCACCTCAAGCGCGCCCGCCAGCCGCCGGCGCCGCCGGCCGAGAGCAACCGCGACGTCAATCTCGATGTCGGCGAGACCGTGCATGTGCCCGCCTGGGCTGCCGATGGCTCGGCGCGCGTGCAATACCGCGGCGCCACCTGGTCGGTGCGCTTCGCCCACGCCGGCGCACCCGCGCCGGGCGAGCATGTGATCGTGGCGATGCACGGCAGTGAGCTGCGCGTGGCCCCGGCCAAGAAACACTGAGAGAGAGACCCCCATGGAAATCGCGCTCGTCCTGGCCATCATCGCCGTCATCTTCATCGTCCGCTCGCTCAAGATCGTGCCGCAGCAGCATGCCCTGGTGGTGGAGCGCCTGGGCAAATACGACCGCACGCTGACCCCGGGCCTGAGCTTCGTCGTGCCCTTCGTCGACCGCGTGGCCTACAGGCATTCACTCAAGGAGGTGCCGCTGGACGTACCCAGCCAGGTCTGCATCACCCGCGACAACACCCAGCTCCAGGTCGACGGCATCCTGTACTTCCAGGTCACCGACCCCATGCGGGCCAGCTATGGCTCCAGCGACTACATCGTGGCCATCACCCAGCTCGCCCAGACCACGCTGCGCAGCGTGATCGGCAAGATGGAGCTGGACAAGACCTTCGAGGAGCGCGAGATCATCAACGCCAGCGTGGTGAACGCGCTCGACGAAGCGGCGCTGAACTGGGGCGTGAAGGTGCTGCGCTACGAGATCAAGGACCTCACGCCGCCGGCGGCCATCCTGCACGCCATGCAGGCGCAGATCACGGCCGAACGCGAGAAGCGCGCCTTGATCGCCGCGTCCGAAGGCCGGCGCCAGGAGCAGATCAATATCGCCACCGGCGAGCGCGAGGCCTTCATCGCGCGCTCCGAAGGCGAGAAGCAAGCCGAGATCAACAAGGCCGCGGGCGAGGCCGCGGCCATCATCGCGGTGGCCGACGCCACGGCCGACGCCATTCGCAAGATCGCCCAGGCCATCCAGCAGCCCGGCGGCGAACAGGCGGTGCAACTCAAGGTGGCCGAGAGGGCCGTCGAGGCCTACAGCCAGCTGGCGCGCACCAACAATACGATGATCGTGCCCGGCAACATGAGTGAAGTGGCCACGCTCATCGGCACCGCGATGGCGCTGCTCAAGGGCGGCAAGACGCCCGCATGACCGGCCCGGCGCTCAACGTGCTGGGCACCCCGCTGGTGCCCTGCTCGTACGACCCGCTGACAGGCTGGTTGCGCGACGGCAGCTGCCGCAGCGGCGAACACGACCAGGGCAGCCACGTCATCTGCGCCAAGGTCAGCGTGGCGTTCCTCAACCACCAGATGGAACACGGCAACGACCTCATCACGCCGCGGCCGGAGCTGCGCTTTCGCGGCCTCAAGCCCGGCGACCGCTGGTGCGTCTGCGCCTTGCGCTGGCGCGAAGCCTACGAGGCCGGGTGCGCACCGCCCGTGGTGCTCGAAAGCACGCACGCCAAGGCGCTGGAGTTCGTGCTCATCGAATGGCTGCGCCGGTGCGCCGCCCCGCCCGCGGCCCAAGGCTAGAATCTCGCGCTTGCTCCGTGGCCCCGGAAGGGTGGATGAGCGGTTTAAGTCGCACGCCTGGAAAGCGTGTGGGGGTTAACAGCCCCCCGCGGGTTCGAATCCCGCCCCTTCCGCCAGATACCCAGGATTCATGCGGGCTGCGGGCCCCCTTGCCCACGCCATCCCGCCTTCCTACCCACCCTTGGCGGCGCGGCGCTCCAACAGGCTCTTGTAGAGCGCGAGGTATTCGCGCGCCGGCCCGGCCCAGGAAAGGTCGCTGGCCATGGCCGCAGCCACCAGCGCCCGCCAGGCCGCCGGCGTGGCACGCATCGCCACCGCACGGCGCACGCAGCGCTCCAGGGCCGCCGGCGTGGCGGCATCGAAGACGAAGCCGTTGGCGCGGCCGGATTGGATGTTTTCGGGTGTCGCGTCGGTCACCGTGTCCGCCAGGCCGCCCACGCGGCGCACGATGGGCAGGGTGCCGTAGCGCAACCCGTACATCTGCGTCAGCCCGCAGGGCTCGAAGCGCGAAGGCACGGCGATCGCGTCGGCCCCGGCGATCAGGCGGTGTGCGCGGGCTTCGTCGTAGCCCACGTGAACGTGAACGCGCCCGGGGTGCGCCTGCTGCGCCATGCGGAAAGCCGTCTCCAGCGCCGGCTCGCCGGTGCCCTGCACCACCAGCTGGACGCCCGCGGCCACGAGATCGGGCAGCGCCGCCAGAACCAGGTCCAGCCCCTTCTGCGCCGTCAGTCGGCTGACCATGGTGACGAGCAGCGCACCGTCATCGGCATCGATGCCCAGCTCGGCCTGCAGCGCGAGGCGGCAGGCCCGTTTGCCGTCGAACTGCTCGGCGTCGAAGCGCTGGGCGATGGCCGGGTCGGTGGCGGGGTTCCACACCGCTTCGTCGATGCCGTTGAGGATGCCGCTCACGTCCGCTGCGCGCCCGCGCACGACGCCGTCCAGCCCGCAACCGTACTCGTGCGTGGCGATTTCTCGCGCGTAGGTGGGGCTGACGGTGGTGACGTGGTCGGCCAGCTTCAGGCCGGCCTTCATGAAGCTCAGCTGGCCGTGGTATTCCAGGCCGGTGGGCGACATCAGGCGCGATGCCAGGCCGAGCATGGGCCAGTCATGCATCGCGAACAGACCCTGGAACGCCAGGTTGTGCACCGTGAAAACCGTCGCCGCACGGGTGGGCGTGTGCTCGGCCACGTAGGCGCAGGCCATGGCGGCGTGCCAGTCGTGCGCATGCACGATGTCGGGCGCCCATTTCGGGTCGGCGTCCTGCGCTGCCAGATGCGCAGCCACCCAGCCCAGCAGGGCGAAGCGCTGCAGGTTGTCGGGCCACTCTTCGCCCTGGCTGTCCTGGTAGGGGCCGCCGCCGCGCAGGTAGAGATAGGGTGCATCGATGACATAGACCTTGAGCTTGCTGCCAGGCATGCGCGCCAGCAGCAGGCGCACGCGCATGGCGCCGAAGCAAGGCCCCATCTCGATGACCGTGCGTGCCCCCTGGACGGCCTCGATGACCGCGGGCAGGCCAGGCAGCAGCAGCCGCACGTCGGCGCCCTGCTGCGCCAGTGCCACCGGCAAGGCGGCCACCACATCGGCCAGGCCACCGGTCTTGACCAGCGGAAACACCTCCGCCGCAACGTGAAGAATCTTCATCGTCTGATTCGAGTTCCTTGGGGCTACTGCAGGCGCCGCAGCATCTCGCGCGTCACCAGCGTGATGCCGGATTCGGTGCGCAAGAAGCGCGCGGCATCGGCGACGGCGTCTTCGCCGATGACCAGGTGGTCCGGAATCAGGCAATCGCGGTCGATCACCGCGCGGGTGATGCGCGCGTGGCGCCCGACCTGCACGCCGGGCAACAGCACGCTCCAACTCACGGACGAATACGAGTGCACCCGCACCTGCGAGAACAACACCGAGCGGAATACGGCGCCGGAAACGATGCAGCCGCCGGAGACCAGCGACTCGATGGCTGCACCTCGGCGGTCCACCTCGTTGTGCACGAACTTGGCGGGTGGCAGCTGCTGCTGGTAGGTCCAGATCGGCCAGTCGGTGTCATACAGGTTCAGCAGCGGGTCGGTGGCCGTGAGGTCGATATTGGCGTCCCAGTAGGCGTCGATGGTGCCGACGTCGCGCCAGTACGGCGCCAGGCCCGGCTTGCCACCCACACAGCTCAGCTCGAAGGGGTGGGCCACGGCCAGGCCGGCTTTCACGATCATCGGGATGATGTCCTTGCCGAAATCGTGGCTCGAGGTCGGATCGGCCATGTCGCGCTCGAGCTCGCGGTAGAGGTAGCGCGCGTTGAAGATATAGATGCCCATGCTGGCCAGCGATCGGTCGGGCTTGCCCGGCAGGCACGGCGGATCGGCCGGTTTCTCGACGAAGTCCAGGATGCGCCGGTTTTCATCGATGGCCATCACGCCAAAGGCGGTGGCCTCGGCGCGCGGCACCTCGATGCAGCCGACGGTGCACTCCTGCCCGAGTGCCACGTGGTCGGCCAGCATGACCGCGTAGTTTTGCTTGTAGACATGGTCGCCGGCCAGCACGACGACGTAGTCGGCCCGATAGGCAGCCAGGATGTCCTGGTTCTGGTACACGGCGTCGGCCGTGCCGCGGTACCAGCTCTCGTCGTCCATGCGCTGCTGCGCCGGCAGCAAGTCCACGAACTCGTTCATTTCGCTCTTCAGGAACGCCCAGCCGCGCTGCAGGTGGCGCAGCAGGCTGTGGCTCTTGTACTGGGTGATCACACCGATGCGGCGGATTCCCGAGTTCATGCAGTTGGACAGTGCGAAGTCCACGATGCGGAACTTGCCTCCGAAATAGACCGCCGGCTTGGCACGGCTGTCGGTCAGGTTCTTCAGGCGGCTGCCGCGGCCGCCCGCCAACACCAGCGCGACGGCATGCCGTGGCAGGTCCAGGCTCTGGGCTACTTCGTTGGGCTTCATGATTTTTCCTCGTTGAGCAGAAAGGACCAAAAGCGCAGATCGCCGGTACCGATCGGATTCTGGGACACTTCAAGACCTCGGTTGCCTGCGCCTCGTCAAGCGACCCGCGAATCCCCAATCCACCTCCGATGCAGAACCAAGACACTTGTCCCTCGCCCTGGGCCGCGCAAAGCGCCTCCACGGCCGCCGAGGTGGAAAACCACCTGTTGATCAGCGTCGGTGTGACGCCGGCCCTGGCCTCTCCTGCGGAGGTCATGCGCGCCGTGGCTCAGGTGGCGCGGGAGCAGTTGTCCCAGAGGTGGGTCGCCGCCGACTGTGCCGACAGCACCACCCGGGCCCGCCGTGTGTACTACCTGTCGATGGAATTCCTCATCGGGCGCACGCTGTCCAATGCGCTGGCCGCACTCGATCTCACGGATGAAATGTCGGCCGCCGCTCGGGCGCACGCCTGCACCCTGGAGGACCTGGCCGCCACCGAAGCCGACGCGGCCCTGGGCAACGGCGGGCTGGGGCGCCTGGCGGCGTGCTTCCTGGATTCCATGGCGACACTGGAGCTGCCCTCGTTCGGCTACGGCATCCGCTACGAATTCGGCATGTTCAAGCAGAGCATCGTCGAGGGTCGCCAGGTCGAACACCCGGATTCCTGGCTCGAGGACGGCACGCCTTGGGAATTTCCGCGCTCCGGCGTGCACTACCCGGTGCGCTTCGGCGGCTGGGTGGAGCCGGCCACGGAGCCCGGCCAGCCGCCGGTATGGCGCCACGCGGGCGAGGTCAACGCCAAGGCCTACGACATGGTGATCCCCGGCCATGGCACTTGGCGCGTGAGCACGTTGCGGCTGTGGCGGGCCGTGGCACCTTCGCAGATCGATCTGCATGCCTTCAACACCGGCGACTACGCCCGCGCCGCCGAGTTCAAGAACCAGTACGAGAACATCTCCTGGGTGCTGTACCCCAACGACAGCACCCCCGCCGGGCGCGAGTTGCGGCTGCGCCAGGAGTATTTCTTCACCAGCGCCTCGCTCCAGGACATCCTGGCGCGACACCTGGCCGAGCATGGGCGGCTGACCCACCTGTCCGACAAGGTGGCCATCCACCTCAACGACACCCACCCGGCGATCGGCGTGGCTGAACTGGTGCGCCTGCTCGTGGACGAGCACGGCTTCGGCTGGCCCGCGGCCTGGGCCCTCACGAAGAAGGTCTTCAGCTACACCAACCACACGCTGATGCCCGAGGCCCTGGAGACCTGGCCCGTCGCGCTGATGCAGCAGGTGCTGCCGCGTCACCTGGAGATCATCCTGCGCATCAACCAGGAGTTCCTCGCCGAAGCCGCCACCCACCGGCCGGGCGACAACGACTTCCTGCGCCGCCTCTCGCTGATCGACGAAAGCGGCGAGCGCCGCGTGCGCATGGCGCACCTGTCCATCGTCGGCAGCCACAAGGTCAACGGTGTTTCGGCACTTCATTCAGACCTGCTCACGAAGACCATCTTCGCCGACTTTGCCAGCCTGTGGCCCACGCGCTTCACAAACCTGACCAACGGAGTCACCCCGCGCCGCTGGCTGGCGCAAGCCAATACCGGCCTGGCATCGCTGATCGACCGCACCATCGGCAGCCGCTGGCGGCTGGACCTCGACGAGCTTCAGCGCCTGACTCTGCACGCCGAGCGCGAAGACTTCCGCCAGGCCTTCCTGGCCGTCAAGCATGCCAACAAGGAGCGGCTGGCGGAGTACATCGGCACGAGCACCGGCCTGGTCGTGGACCCGGCGAGCCTGTTCGACGTGCAGGTCAAGCGCATCCACGAATACAAGCGCCAGCTGCTCAACGTGCTGCAGGTGGTGGCGCGCTACCAGGCGATGCTCGCCGACCCCGGCGCCGATTGGGTGCGGCGCACGGTCATCTTCGCCGGCAAGGCGGCCAGCAGCTACCTGGCCGCGAAGAACATCATCCGGTTGATCCACGACGTGGGCCAGGTCATCAACCATGACCCACGCATCGGCGGCAAGCTCAAGCTCGTATTCATCCCCAACTACGGCGTCTCGGTGGCCGAGATCATCATGCCCGGGGCGGACCTGTCCGAGCAGATCTCCACCGCGGGCACCGAAGCCTCGGGCACGGGCAACATGAAGCTCGCGCTCAACGGCGCGCTCACCATAGGCACCGACGACGGCGCCAATGTCGAGATCCGCCAGCAGGTGGGCGACGACAACATCTTCATCTTCGGGCTGTCGACGGCCGAGGTCGCGGCCCAGCGGGCCGCCGGCTACCAGCCGTTGCGCCTGTACGAGGAGCGGCCGCGCATCCGGGCCGTGCTCGACGCGATCGCCGGCGGTCAGTTTTCGGCGGCTGAACCCGGCCGCTACCGCGCGCTCGTGGACTCGCTGCTCTGGGGAGGCGACCACTACCTGCTGCTGGCCGACTTCGAAAGCTACTTGGTCGCCCAGGCCCGCGTGGATGAGCTCTACCGCGACCGCGACGCCTGGGCGCGCAAGGCCATCGCCAACGTGGCCGCCATGGGCTTTTTCTCGGCCGACCGCACCATACGCGAATACGCACGCACGGTCTGGGGCGTGGCGGCCAAACCTTGAACAACGGGCCTGGAATGCTGAGCACCGAAGAGATCGAAGCCCTGCGGCAAGGCCGGCATGGCGACCCGTTTGCCCTGCTCGGGCCCCATCCCGGCAGCGCCGGCAATCGGCTGGTGCGCGTCTTCCTGCCGGGTGCCGTTTCAGTTCAGGCGGTGGCCGAGGGCAAAACCTGGCCGCTGTGGCTGCGCCACGCCGACGGCATCTTCGAGGGGCCGTTTGCCAGTGCAGGCAGCTACCTGCTGCGCGTGCGCTGGCAGGACGGCAGCGAGTCGCTGATCGACGACCCCTACCGCTTCGGCCCGGTGCTGGGCGAGATGGATGTCTGGCTGCTGGGCGAAGGTTCGCACCTGCGGCCCTACGAGATCCTGGGTGCCACGCCGCGTGAATTCGAAGGCGTGGCCGGCACCTCCTTCGCCGTCTGGGCGCCCAACGCTTCGCGCGTGAGCCTCGTCGGCGATTTCAATTTCTGGGACGGCAGGCGCCACCCCATGCGCCTGCGCCGCGAGTGCGGCGTGTGGGAGCTTTTCCTGCCCGCCGTGCACGCGGGCGCGCGCTATAAGTTCGAGCTGCTCGACCGTGAAGGCCGCTTGCTGCCGCAGAAGGCTGACCCCTACGCCCGCCAGGCCGAGCTGCGCCCAGCCACCGCCAGCGTGGTGGCCGCCATGCCGCCAGTGGCACCGCCCTCGCCCGAGCGCCAGGCGGCCAATGCGCTGGACGCCCCGATGAGCATCTACGAGGTGCACCTGGCGAGCTGGCGGCGCAAACCCGAAGAAGCCGAGCGTTGGCTGAACTGGGACGAGCTGGCCGACGAACTCGTGCCCTACGCCCAGGACCTGGGCTTCACCCATCTCGAGTTGTTGCCGGTCAGCGAGCACCCCTTCGACGGCTCCTGGGGTTACCAGACGCTGGGCCTGTTCGCTCCCACCGCGCGCTTCGGCGAAGCCGCCGGCCTGCGCCGCTTCATTGCGAGGGCGCATGAGGCCGGCATCGGCGTGCTGCTCGACTGGGTGCCGGCACACTTTCCCTCCGATGCCCACGGCCTGGCGAAGTTCGACGGCACGCACCTGTACGAGTACGCCGACCCGCGCGAGGGTTTCCACAACGACTGGAACACGCTGATCTACAACTTCAGCCGCACGGAGGTGCGCAACTTTCTCATCGGCAACGCGCTGTACTGGCTGGAGCGCTTCGACGTCGATGGCCTGCGCGTGGACGCCGTCGCCTCCATGCTCTACCGCGACTACAGCCGCAAGCCTGGCGAGTGGATCCCGAATGTGCACGGTGGACGCGAGAACCTGGAAGCCATCTCCTTCCTCAAGCGCACCAACGAAGTCATCGGCGGCGAGCGGCCGCAGGCGGTGACGCTGGCCGAGGAGTCCACCGCTTTCCCGGCGGTCAGTCGTCCCACCTATGTCGGCGGGCTGGGCTTCCACTACAAGTGGAACATGGGCTGGATGCACGACACGCTGCAGTACATGTCGCGCGACCCCATCCACCGCCCCTATCACCACGGCGAGATGACGTTCGGCCTGATCTACGCGTTCAACGAGAATTTCTTGCTGCCGCTCTCGCACGACGAGGTCGTGCACGGCAAGGGCTCCATGCTGGCCAAGATGCCCGGCGACCGCTGGCAACAGTTCGCCAACCTGCGTGCCTACTACGGATTCATGTGGGGCCACCCGGGTAAGAAGCTGCTTTTCATGGGCTGCGAGTTCGCGCAGGACCGCGAATGGGACCACGACCGCAGCCTGGACTGGCACTTGCTGGCGAATCGCGAACACGCCGGGGTGCAGCGCCTGGTGCGCGACCTCAACGGGCTCTACAAGTCCAGCCCGGCGCTCTACAGCCAGGATTTCACCGGCGCGGGCTTCGAGTGGATCGACCATGATGACGCGCGCCGCAGCCTGCTGAGCTTCGTGCGCAAGGGGCGCGACGGCGCGCTGATGCTGGTGGTGAGCAACTTCGCGCCCACCGTGCACCAGAACTTCCGCATCGGCGTGCCCAGGCCGGGGCGCTGGCAGGAGAGGCTCAACACCGACTCCTCTTTCTATGGGGGCAGCAACGTCGGCACGCCGCTGGGGGTGGCTTGCAGCGAGGCCGTGCACAGCCATCGCCGCGAGCACTCCATCCTGTTGACGATTCCCCCGCTGGCCACCGTCTTCCTCGAATGGATTGGTTGACCCAGGGTCAGCCGGCCGCCGCGGACCGGTCCTTCGCCGCGCTGGAGGCCGGCCGGCCCTGGCCGCTGGGCGCCAGCTTCGACGGCAGCGGCGTCAATTTCGCGGTCTTTTCGGCCCACGCCGCGCAGGTCGACCTGTGCCTGTACGACCCGGCTGGGCGCGTCGAGCTGGCCCGCATGCCCTTGCCGGTGCACAGCGGCGACATCTGGCACGGCCGCCTGCCCGGTGCGGGCCCAGGGCTGCTTTACGGCCTGCGCGCCCATGGCCCCTGGCGGCCCGACCGCGGCCACCGCTTCAACCCGCACAAGCTGCTGCTCGACCCCTGGGCACGCGAGATCGTGGGCGAGTTCGACTGGCGCGGTGCTCACTCGGGCGCCGAGCGCGAGTACCCGCAGCACCTGGACACCCGCGACAACGGCCACGAGGCCTTGAAGGCCCGCGTGGTGCACGACCAATTCGACTGGCAGGGCGACCAACCCCCCGCCACGCCGCTGGTCGACAGCGTGATCTACGAAGTGCATGTGCGCGGCTTCAGCCAACGCCTGCCCGGCGTGCCCGAGCCCCAGCGTGGCAGCTACGCCGGCCTGGCCTCGCCAGCCGCCCTGGCGCACTTCAAGCGCCTGGGGATCACCGCGCTGAGCCTGTTGCCGGTGCAGCAGATCCTGGACGAGGCTCGCTTGGCCGATGCCGGCCTAGTCAACTATTGGGGCTACAACACGCTGGGCTTCTTCTGCCCCGACCCGCGCTACGCCTGCACGCCGCAGCCGCGAGACGAGTTCCGCGAGATGGTGCGCCGCCTGCACGCTGCCGGCCTGGAAGTCTTCCTCGACGTGGTCTTCAACCACACCCCCGAGGGCGACGAGCGTGGCCCCACGTTGAGCTGGCGCGGGCTGGACAACGCCAGCTGGTACCGCCTGCCCCCCGATCGACGCGATCGCTACGACAACTGGAGCGGCTGCGGCAACACGCTGGACATTCGGCACCCGCGCGTGCTGCAGATGGTGATGGACAGCCTGCGCTACTGGGTGCAGGAGATGCATGTCGACGGCTTTCGCTTCGATCTGGCGCCGGTGCTGGGCCGCGCCAGCCCGGGCTTCGAGCGCGAGGGGCCGTTCTTCAAGGCCGTGTTGCAAGACCCTGTGCTGCAGGGCGTGAAGTTGATCGCCGAGCCCTGGGACCTGGGCCCCGGTGGCTACCAGGTCGGTCAGTTCCCGCGCGGCTGGCTCGAGTGGAACGACCACTTCCGCGACACGGTGCGCGCCTTCTGGCTGGGCGGCGACTGCACTCGCGGGCAGCTGGCGCTGCGCCTGGCGGGCTCGGCCGACCTGTTCCAGGGCCGGCGCCGCTCGCCGCTGGAATCGGTGAACTACGTGGTGTCACACGACGGCTTCACGCTGGCCGACCTGGTGAGCTACGACATGCGCCACAACGAAGCCAATCTCGAACAGAACCGCGACGGCCACGGCCACAACCTGAGCTGGAACTGCGGCTGGGAAGGGCCGACCGAAGACCCGACGGTGAAGGCCCGCCGAGAGCACCTCAAGCGTGCCCTGCTGGCCACCCTGCTGCTCGCCCAGGGCACGCCCATGCTGGCTGCCGGCGACGAGCTCGGTCACAGCCAGGGCGGCAACAACAACCCCTACTGCCAGGACAACGAGACCACCTGGATCGACTGGGCTCACGCCGACTCGGCATTGATCGATTTCACCGCGCGCCTGCTGGCGCTGCGCAAGGCACTCCTGCCCATGAGCGCGCGTTGGTATACCGGCCTGCCCGACGCGCACGGCCGCCACGACCTGGCCTGGTTGCGCCGCACGGGCGAGCCCATGACGGCGGAACACTGGAACAACCGCATGTCGCGCATCCTGGGCGCCTGGATCGGTGAGCCGGGGCGCAGCCGTTCGCCCTTGCTGCTGCTGCTGAACGGGCGCGACATGGACGCCCAGTTCATCCTGCCCCCCGGCGAGTGGGAGGCCTTGCTCGACACCACCCGCTCCGATGGCCGCAGCGTCTGGCGTCGTGGCGGCGCGGCGCACTTCGATCTGCGCGCGCGCAGCGTGGTGTTGCTGCGCGATGCCCAGGGCGCGACCCCCCTGCCCGACTCCCTTCCATGAGGCCTGCACCATGAGATTTCCACGCGCCAGCGGTGTGCTTCTGCACCCGACGTCACTGCCGGGCCCGCATGGTTCGGGCGATCTGGGGGCCGAGGCCTACCACTTCGTCGACTGGCTGGTGTCCGGTGGACAGAGTTTGTGGCAGATCCTGCCGCTGGGCGGCATCGGCCCGGGCAATTCGCCGTATATGAGCAGCTCGGCTTTCGCCGGCAACCTGCTGCTCATCGACCTGGGCGAGCTCGCGAAGCAGGGCTGGCTGGTCGCATCCGATCTCGTCCCCATCGCCGGCCTGAGCGCCGAGAAGCTGGATTTCGCCGCCGTGGTGCCGTTCCGCATGGAGCGGCTGGCCCAGGCCGCTGCGCGCTTCGCGGCCACGGCCACGGCAGCGCAGCGCGAAAGCTTCACGCAGTTCGCCCAGGCGCAAGGTTCCTGGCTGGACGACTACGCGCTTTTCATGGCGCTGTGCGAAGCCAACGAGGAGCGCGACTGGTGCGATTGGCAGCCGGGCCTGGCATCGCGGGAGCCCGCAGCGTTGGCCGCCGCGCGCGCGGAGCATGCCGAGCGCGTGGCGTTCTGGCAGTTCTGCCAGTGGGTATTCTTCAGACAGTGGCTCGCGCTCAAAGCCTACGCCAACGGCCGTGGCGTGGAGATCATCGGCGACGCCCCCATCTTCATCGCCCACCAGAGCGCCGAGGTCTGGGCCAACCAGCGGCTGTTCGAACTCGGCAGCGACGGCCGGCCCGGCGTCGTCGCCGGCGTGCCCCCCGACTTCTTCAGCGCCACCGGGCAGCGCTGGGGCAACCCGCTGTATCGCTGGAGCGAACACGCCAGGGACGGCTACGCCTGGTGGGTGGAACGCGTGCGGCGCACCTTCGAGCTGGTGGATATCGTGCGCATCGATCACTTCCGCGGCTTTGCCGCGCACTGGGAGATCCCGGCCAGCGAACCCACCGCCGTCCACGGCACCTGGGTGCCGGGTCCGGGTGAAGCGCTGTTCAAGGCCATCGCGAAGGCGCTCGGCCCGATGCCCATCATTGCCGAAGACCTGGGCGTCATCACGCCCGATGTGGATGCCCTGCGCAAGAAATTCGCCTTCCCCGGCATGCGCATCCTGCAGTTCGCATTTGCCGGTGATGCGACCGACCGTTTCCTGCCGCACAACTACGAGCCGGACACCGTCGTCTATGCAGGCACCCACGACAACGATACGGTGGCCGGATGGTGGGCCAGCGCCACCGACCACGAGCGCCACTTCGCACGCGGTTACCTCGCCACCGACGGCCACGACATGCCCTGGACCATGATCCGCGCCGCCATGGCCAGCGTGGCCGATACGGCCGTGCACCCGATGCAGGACGTGCTGGCCCTGCCCACCGAATGCCGAATGAACTACCCGGGCCAGGCCTCGGGGTGGTGGAGCTGGCGCTTCCAGTGGAACCAGATCCAGCCATGGCATGCGGGACGCCTGGCGGAACTTGGCCGGCTCTACGGCCGCAACGTGAACAAATGATGCCGGAGCCCGGGACTTCGGCACTGGCGGCAGGGGACCGCCAGCTCAGCGTGGCGGATGCGCGTGCCGCCATCGCGGCGGCGCTCAAGCCCATCGCCGGGCGAGAAGTTGTGCCCTTGATGCAGGCGCTGGGGCGCGTGCTTGGCGAAGACGTGCTCTCCCCCATCGCCGTGCCGGCGCACGACAACTCGGCGATGGACGGCTATGCCTTGGCCGGCGCCGAACTGCGCGCCAACGAAGCCACGGTATTGCGTGTGGTGGGTACCCTGTTTGCCGGCACCCCGTTCGCTGGCCGCGTGGGCCCCGGCGAATGCCTGCGCATCATGACCGGCGCCGTGATGCCCGAAGGCCTGGACACGGTCGTGCCCCTGGAGCTTTGCCGCACCGAGGAGGCACTCGTGTGGATCGCTCCCGGCACGATCCAACCCGGGGAAAACCGCCGCCGCCGGGGCGAGGACCTGGCCCAGGGCCGGCCGGCCCTGCACGCCGGGCGGGTGCTGAGGCCCGCCGACCTCGGGCTCATCGCCTCGCTGGGTATCGCCGAAGTCAATGTGATGCGGCGGCTGCGTGTGGCGCTTTTTTCCACCGGCGACGAGTTGCGCACGCTGGGCCAGGCACTCGACCCCGGGTGCGTCTACGACAGCAACCGCTTCAGCCTGATGGGCGCGTTGCAGCGCCTGGGCATGGAGGTCATCGACCTGGGTCTGGTGCGTGACGACCCCGCCGCGCTGCAGGCCACGCTGGAGTCCGCCGTGGCGCAGGCCGACGTGCTGCTCACCAGCGGCGGCGTGAGTGCCGGGGACGCCGACTACACGCGCAGCCTTCTGGGGCGCATGGGCGAGGTGGGCTTCTGGAAAGTCGCGATGCGACCCGGCCGGCCTTTCGCTTTTGGGCCTCTGCGCGGGGATTCGCAGGCGCGCTGGCTGTTTGCGCTGCCCGGCAACCCGGTGGCGGCGCTGGTGACCTTCTACGCCTTCGTGCGCGAGGGCCTGCTGCAACTCGCGGGCGCCACGCCGGACCCCTTGCCCGTGCTGCGGGCGCGCTGCACTCATGCCATTCGAAAGCGCCCCGGGCGCACCGAGTTTTTGCGCGGGCGCCTGGCGCCTGCGGGCGATGCGGGCTGGGAGGTGCAGATCACCGGCGCGCAAGGCTCGGGCATCCTGCGCAGCATGAGCGAGGCCAACGCGCTGGTGGTGCTGCCCCACGAGCAGGGCTCGGTAGCCGCCGGCGAGGCGGTGGACGTCTGGATCTTCGACGGCCTGGTTTGAGACCGGCGGCGCTTGGCGGATGCCCCGGCCGGGTCAGCCGGCAGGTCAGCCGGCGAATTCAGCCGGCAACCAGACGCACCGGTGCGCGCTGCGGTTCGGGTTCGGAATCGAAACGCTCGAAGCCGGTGTAGCAGAGGAAATGCCGGTTGGCCGCGCGGCCGAAGAGCGTCATGCCGAGCCGGGTGGCCATCTCGTGGCCCATGGCGGTGACGCCGTTGCGCGAGATGATGATGGGCACGCCCATCTGGGCCGACTTCATCACCATCTCGCTGGTCAGGCGGCCGGTGGTGTAGAAGACCTTGTCGGCTCCGCCTACCCCATGCACGGCCATCCAACCGGCGATGGTATCGATGGCGTTGTGACGGCCCACGTCCTCGACGAACATCAACAGCTCCGCCCCGCGAAACAGCGCGCAGCCATGCACCGAGCCGGCCTTGCGGTGGATGCTGTTGCGCTGGCGCATGACCTCGAGCATGCCGTGCAGCGTGCTCTGGCGGATGCGCGCGGCCCGCGCGTCCGGAAGGCGCAACGCATCCAGCTGCGACATCATGTCGCCAAAGACCGTGCCCTGGCCGCAGCCGGTGGTGACCACTCGCCTGGCGGTCTTGCCATCGATGTCAGGGATGCCGGCGCGCGTTTTCACGGCCGCGGCGCCGACGTCCCAATCGACGGTGACCGATTCCACCTCGGCCACCGAGGCGACCAGGCGCTGGTTGTACAGGTAGCCCAGCACCAGGAGCTCGGGGCAGGCTCCCAGCGTCATCAGCGTGACGAGTTCGCGCTTGTCGACGAAGACCGTCAGCGGCCGCTCGGCCGGGATGTGGATGAAGCGCCGTTCCCCGCATTCATCGAGGATCTGGATCTCGCGCAGCAGCGTGCCGGTGGCCTGCGTCAGGCGCGGGGCGTCGGCCACCGGCTGCCACGCGGCAGCCGCATCGAACGCGCAAGGTCCAGCGGCCTCTGGAAGCATGGTGCGGTGGAAGCTACTTCTTCGGTGCCGCAGGGGCTGCAGCCGGCGCCGGCGCGGCCGCAGCGACTGCGGGAACCGCCGGGGCATAGACGAAGGGACCCGGGTCTGCGCAAGGTGGCGTGGCCGTGGCGGGCTTGGTTTCCTTGCCCGCCTTCTTGGCGTTGGCGTAGAAGGCGGCGGCCGCTCGCTCTTGCGACTTGCAGAGCTGGAAGCCGGCCACCTTGTCGCCGTGGGCGGTCTTGGCGGCGGCCTCGGCTGCCTTGGCCTTGGCCTCGTCACTGGGCGGCGGGAGTTTGGCCAGGGCGCTGCCGGCGACCAACACGGCCAGCAGGGCGGCGCTGAGGGATGCCAGACGTTTCATGGTGCGTTGCTCCAACTGGAAAAGGGGGCTCAGGCGTGCGGCGCAGCGCGGCCGAGAGACTGCGTCGGCTTCGCCGCCTCGAAGAGGCATTGAGGAGGGGAAACCTTGCCGGACTTGATATCGTCGAACCAGAGTTGGTGGTGTCCCTCGGCCCAGGCCTCGTCGACATAGCCGGTGCGCATGCCGTCGAAGGCCCCTTTCAACCCGATCGTGCCCAGATAGATGTGGCCAGCGAACATCGCCATCATCAATACCGAGGCCACGCCGTGGACCATTTGGGCGATCTGCATGTCGCCACGCAGGTAGGCCATGCCGGGCACCAGCTTGTCGAGCACCAGCCCGGAGGCGACGACCACCAGGCCGAGGACGATCACGCCGCCCCAGAAAATGATCTTCTCGCCGGCGTTGAAGCGGTGCGAATGCGCCTCGACCCCACCGAAGAGTCCGCCGACATTGCTCAGCCACTTCAGGTCCACGGTCCTCGGAAGGTTGTCGCTGATGTAGGTGATGATGAAGAGCACCAGGGACACCGCGAAGAGCGGCCCGACGAAGTTGTGCACCGTCTTGAGTCCATACGTCAACACGCCAAACAGCGTGCCACCGGTGAGGGTGGGCAGGAAGAACTTGCCGAACGACATGACGAGCCCTGACAGGGCCAGCACGGTAAAACTGGCCGCCACGGTGAAGTGCACCGTGCGCTCGCAAACGCTGAACCGCTTGACCATTCGACCGGTATTGGGGTGATGCCCGCCCAGCGGTCCGCGCGTCCAGTAGTACAGGCCGATGGCCAGCAGCGTGATCACCAGCAGCGCGCCGCCGTAGGGCAGGATCCACTGGTTGCGCACCTGGCGCCAGGCCTCGCCCGCAGTCGTCAGGCGCGAGCCCGGATACTGGACGAAGGGTTGAATGAGCGTGCCTTCTTCGGCGCCAGGCAGGCTGGTGAAGCCCTGCTGCTGGCCCGATTGGCGCACCGCGCGCCACAGCGGCGCATTGTTGCCAGGCTGGCTCTTGCTGCGCTGGGCGTTGGTCTCATCGGCCACGGGCTCGGCCGGGGCCACGAAGCCGGCAGGCGGGCCCCCCTTCAGCGCAGGCGCCGCTGCAGCCGCCGTGGCCTCGCTGGCGGGCGCGCCCTGTGCTTGCGCCAGGGCCGAGCCGGTGAAGGCCAGGACGGCAAGCGCGGCGAACAGGTGTCGCATCGAGTCGATCATGGTGTCTCCTCGAGATGAATCAAGGCCTGGAGGCGCGGGAGTATTCGTCCTGGGCCTGCGCGCGCGTGCGCAGCTGCTCCTTCCAGCTGGCCTCGTCGCCCGGCTTCCAACCCGCGGCGGTGTAGGCGCTCGCCGGGCCGCTGTAGGCTGGGGCGATGGCCTTGGGCCGCGACACGGTCTGCGGCTTTTCCCCGCAAGCCACCAGGCCCAGACAGAGTGCCGCCGCGGCGGCCACGACTGCAGTGCGCTTCATGACTTGGCTCCCTCGGGCTTGGCCGTGGCGCCGCCACTGGGCTTGCCGTAGGCCGTGCCCCAACCCCACACTTCGCTGCCCTTGCCGCGCACCATCACGCGGTTGCGGAAGATGTCGGATACCACGTCGCCATCGCCCCCCAGCAGGGCCTTGGTGGCGCACATCTCGGCGCATGCAGGCAACTTGCCTTCGCTCAGGCGGTTGCGCCCGTATTTTTCGTTCTCGGCGGCACTTCCGTGTTCCTCGGGCCCCCCCGCACAGAAGGTGCACTTGTCCATCTTGCCGCGCAGGCCGAAGGTGCCGTTGCTCGGGAATTGCGGCGCCCCGAACGGGCAGGCATAGCTGCAGTAGCCGCAGCCGATGCAGACGTCCTTGTCGTGCAGGACCACGCCTTCGTCGGTGCGGTAGAAGCAATCCACAGGGCACACGGCCATGCAGGGCGCGTCGCTGCAGTGCATGCAGGCCACGGAAATCGACCTCTCGCCGGGCACCCCATCGTTGAGGGTGACCACGCGGCGGCGGTTCACACCCCAGGGGATGTCGTGCTCGGCCTTGCAGGCGGTGACACAACCGTTGCACTCGATGCAGCGCTCGGCGTCGCAGATAAATTTCATTCGGGCCATGTCAGTCCTCCTGCCGAGCCGTCTCAAAGGAGGACTGCGCCCCCTCGGGGGGCAGCGAACGAATGTGAGCTTGGGGGTGCATATTTCTTCCTTAAGCCGTCGCTTTTTCGACCTGGCAGACCGTTGTCTTGGTTTCCTGCATCATCGTGACGCTGTCGTAACCGTAGGTGGTGGCCGTATTGACGGCTTCACCACGCACCACGGGCATGGCGCCTTCCGGGTAGTACGGCGCCAGATCGACACCGCCCCAGCGGCCCGAGAAGTGGAAAGGCATGAAGACGGTGTCTTCCGGCACCCGCTCGGTGACCTGGGCCTTCACTCGCAAGCCCTTGAATTCAGGCAGCGCGAGCATCGGCGGCGTCTTGATCCAGACGAATTCGCCATTGCGAATGCCGCGGTCGTTGGCCGCTTTCGGGTTGATCTCGACGAACATCTCCTGCTGGAGTTCTGCCAGCCAGGGGTTGGACCGCGTCTCTTCGCCGCCGCCTTCGTATTCGACGAGGCGGCCGCTGGTCATGACCAGCGGGAAGGTCTTGCCGATATCCTTGTTCTTCTCCTGCACGCTCTTGTACAGCGTGGGCAGGCGCCAGAAGGCCTTCTTGTCGTCATGCGTCGGATATTTGGCGACGAGGTCGGGCCGGTTGCTGTACAGCGGCTCGCGGTGCTGCGGAATCGGGTCCGGGAAATTCCAGACCACGGCGCGGGCCTTGGCATTGCCGAAGGGGTGGCAACCATGCACCTGCATGGCCACGCGGATGATGCCGCCGGAAGGGTCGGTCTTCCAGTTCTTGCCTTCGGCCGCCTTCTGCTCAGCCTCGGTGAGGTCGCCCCACCAGCCGAGTTTCTTGAGCAGCAGGTGGTCGAACTCGGGGTAGCCGGTGGTGAGGTCGGCCCCCTTGGAATGCGAACCATCGGCGGCGAGCAACGAGACGCCGTCGCGCTCCACGCCGAAGTTGGCGCGGAAGTTTCCACCGCCCTGCATCACGTGCACCGAGGTGTCGTACAGGTTGGGGCTGCCCGGGTGCTTCAGTTCGGGTGTGCCGTAGCACGGCCAGGGCAGGCCGAAATACTCGCCGTCGAGCTTGTATCCCGTCTCCTTGTCGATGCCGCCCTTGGCCTTGAGCGTCTTCACGTCGAAGACGTTCATGTTGCGCATGTGCGCCTTGAGCCGCTCGGGGCTCTGGCCCGTATAGCCGATGGTCCAGACGCACTTGTTGATTTCGCGCAGGATGGACTCGGTCTCGGGCTCTTCCAGGCCGCCCTTGCCCTTGACCATCTTGTAGTTCTTGACCAGTTCCTTGCCGAAACCGAGCTTCTCGGCCAGCTGATACATGATCATGTGGTCGGTGCGGCTTTCCCACAGCGGCTCGATGACTTTCTCGCGCCACTGCAGGGAACGATTGCTGGCTGTGCAGGAGCCGGTGGTCTCGAACTGCGTGCATGCCGGAAGCAGGTAGACGGCACGATTGGCGTTCTGGTCCTCGGCCTTGCCGGGCATCGCCGCCATGGCCGCGGCAGCGCTGGGGAAGGGGTCGACCACCACCAGCAGGTCGAGCTTGTCCATGGCCCGCTTCATTTCGAGGCCGCGGGTCTGGGAGTTGGGCGCATGGCCCCAGAAGAACAGACCGCGCAGGTTGCTTTCCTGGTCGATGAGCTCGTTCTTCTCCAGCACGCCGTCGATCCAGCGGGAGACTGTCATGCCGGACTTGGACATCATGCCGGGCGCGTACTGCTTCTTGATCCACTCGAAGTCCACGCCCCAGGCCTTGGCGAAGTGCTTGAACGAGCCTTCGGCCAGCCCGTAGTAGCCCGGCAACGAATCGGGGTTCGGGCCCACGTCGGTGGCGCCTTGAACGTTGTCGTGACCGCGGAAGATATTGGTGCCGCCGCCGCTCTTGCCCACGTTGCCCAGCGCCAGTTGCAGCAGGCAGGAGGCCCGCACCACGGCGTTGCCCGTGGTGTGCTGGGTCTGACCCATGCACCAGACGACGGTGCTGGGGCGGTTGTCGGCCAGGATCTTGGCCACTTTGAAACAGGTCGCTTCGTCCACGCCGCAGGCCTCGAGCACCTTGTCGGGCGTCCACTTGGCGAGCACCTCCTCGCGCACTTTCTCCATGCCGTAGACGCGGTCCTCGATGTACTTCTTGTCTTCCCATCCGTTCTTGAAGATGTGGTACATCAGGCCGAAGACGAAGGGGATGTCGCCACCCGAACGCAGGCGCACGAACTCGTCGGCCTTGGCCGCCGTGCGCGTGAAGCGCGGGTCGACGACGATCATCTTGCAGCCGTTTTCCTTGGCATGCAGCATGTGCAGCATCGACACCGGGTGCGCCTCGGCGGCATTGCTGCCGATGTACATCGCAGCCTTCGAGTTCTGCATGTCGTTGTACGAATTCGTCATCGCGCCATACCCCCAGGTATTGGCGACTCCGGCGACCGTGGTGCTGTGGCAGATTCGTGCCTGGTGGTCGGTGTTGTTGGTGCCCCAGAAGGACACCCACTTGCGCATCAGGTAGGCTTGCTCGTTGCTCTGCTTGGACGAGCCCACGAAGAACAGCGAGTCCGGCCCGCTTTGCTTGCGCAGCTCCAGCATCTTGGCGCTGATCTCGGTCAGGGCCACGTCCCAGGTGATTCGCTGGTATTTGCCATTGACCAGCTTCATCGGGTACTTCAGGCGGTACTCGCCGTGGCCGTGCTCACGCACGGCTGCGCCCTTGGCGCAGTGCGCTCCGAGGTTGATGGGGGAGTCGAAGACCGGCTCCTGGCGCACCCAGACGCCGTTCTCCACGACGGCGTCGATGGCGCAGCCCACCGAGCAATGGCCGCAGATGGTGCGCTTGACCTCCACCTTGGGGGCGCCGCCGGCGGCCACGGGGGCATCCGCGGCCTGAGCCTTCTGGACCAGCGTGAGCTGCGAGGCGGCGATGCCGGCGCCCACGCCCAGGCCCGAGCGGCGCAGGAAGGTGCGACGGTCCAGCGTGGGAATCGCGCGCGAAACGCCACGCGCCAGGCTGGCCACGAGGCGCGACGGCGCCGCGCCGGTTTCAGTGGATTTGCGGGTGAGCAACATGGGAAGTCCTTGTGCAGGGCCGGTTTCTTGGGCCGTGCGCGGGCGACTCGGGCCGCAGCGCACGCAGCATGTTCAGACGCGGGCCGTCTCGTAGTAGCGCTTGACGTGCTCGCTCAGGCGGTAGCCGCCTTCTGCGGATGGCGGCGCGACGCTGGCCGCCACCGGTGCGGCAGATTTGGCGCCAGGCAGCACGGCGGCCACGACAGCCACCGCGCCGGCCGTTCCGGCGCCGGCGAAGAGGCGCCGCCGCGAGAGCGGCGCGCTGGCACTGTCGTTGGGTGAATCGTTCCGTTTCTGGTTCACAGCAGCTCCTTCTTCGAATCCCCATATCGGCGGATGCATGGCAACCCCGTGATTGGCGCCTGGGCGGCCCCTCATTTCAATACGGGGGCACCCGCATGGCGTGCGCCAACTTGTCGTGGTGCGCCGGCCATCTGGCGCAGCGGCCACCTCCGGGCGCCGCAGGGCCGTTCGCATACAGGCCGCGAGGCCTGCGGGGCCATCGTCAAGGCCTAGAATTCGCCGCTCTTCAGAGGTCGCGCCATGCGCGCCCCCCACCGCCCGTGAACGCCAAACCCAGCCTCAAAGTCGCCGTCCAGATCGAACGTCTCCAGCAACCCAGCCGCTGGGAGGACTGGCGTTTTCGCATCACCGACGTCACGCTCGACGAAGGCCAGTTTGGAGATGCACCGCGCCAGCTGCGCGACGACGGGCGCAGTGCCTTGTTCCTGCACCCGGGGTTCGAGGTCACGCTGCACCGCGACGAGGCCGAGGGCTACTACCTGAACCTGAGTTCAGGCGCGCCGGCCTGGTTCGTGATGTGGCGGACAGACGATGCGGACCCTTCTCGCGCCTGGCCCGAGAAGGTGACGCTCTCGTACAACGAAGGCGCACGATTGATGGACGCGCAAGAGCGAGTGGACAACGTGCCCGTGCCGCGCGAGGTGCGCGACTGGCTGCAGGCCTTCGCAGACGAGCATTACCGGCCCGAGCCGAAGCGGCGCCAGCGGCCGGCATCGTTCCGCCCCGCCAACGAGCGCTGAATTGCCGATGACCGCAGAAGAAGGATCGTTCCTGTCGCGTTGGTCCCGGCGCAAGGCCCAGGCGGGCGCCGCCACGCCCACGCCCCTGCCCCCTCCGCCCGCAGCGGGCGCGTTGGTTGCGCGCGAGACGCCATTGGCCGTGTCGGTGCCCGTCGAGGCATCCGCGCCGCGCGAACCGGTGCAGTCCGCCGCCATGGGCGCGCTCGGCGGGGTACCGTCGCCGACTCTCGAAGACGTCGAAGTCCTGACACACGACTCCGACTACACGAAGTTCGTCGCCCGGGGTGTCACGCCGGAGGTCAGGAACGCGGCGCTGAAGAAGCTCTTCACCGATCCGCAGTTCAACGTCATGGACGGGCTGGACACCTACATCGGTGACTACCACACGCCCGACCCCCTGCCCCCGGGCATGCTTCGCCAGATGGTGCAATCCCACCTGCTGGGCCTGTTCGACGACGAAGAGAAAGATTCCGGCACTCCCGCCCCCGACACTCGCGCACCTCTCGCGGCGACACCCGTCGACGCCCCCCTGATCGAAGCGCCCTCGCCCACCGAACCCGCTTGCCATGAAAACGCTGATCTGCAACTGCAACCAGACGATGACGCTGGATGCGCCGGCCCTGCGCCAGGCCCTGGCACGGACACCGGGGGCCCACACTGACGGGCTGGATGTCGTCCACACGCTGCTGTGCCGGCGCGAAGCGGGCGCCTTCCAGCGCGCGGCCAAGGCCACCGGCGAGAGCGGCGACGAACTGCTGGTGGCCTGCACGCAGGAGCAGCGGCTCTTCCTCGAACTCAACGCCGAGACCGAAGGCGCCGCACCGGTGCACGAGAGGCCCATCCGCTTCGTCAACATTCGCGAGACCGCCGGTTGGGCGCGTGATGGCCGCGCAGCCACGCCGAAGATCGCCGCACTGATCGCCGCGGCGCAGCTGCCGCCCGCGGCACCGGTGCCCAATGTCAGCTACCGCTCGGCGGGCCGCTGCCTGGTCATCGGCGACGCCGAAGCGGCAGAGCGCGCTGCGGCGATGCTGGCCGACAAGCTCGATGCCAGCATCCTCATCGGCAACAGCGGCAGCAGCGGCAGCGCGCTGGCGCAGGTGCATGCGCGTGCCACGCACAGCGGCCGCCTCACGCGCCTGAATGGTTGGCTCGGTCACTTCGAGGCCGAGTGGGAGAGCACGAACCCCATCGACCTGGACCTGTGCACGCGCTGCAATGCCTGCATTGCGGCCTGCCCGGAAGGCGCCATCGGCCTGGACTACCAGGTGAACCTGCAGGCCTGCAAGAGCCACCGCGATTGCGTTCGGGTCTGCGACGCCGCCGGCGCGATCGACTTCAGCCGCACGCCCGCGACCCACGGCGACACCTTCGACCTCGTTCTGGACCTGCGTCCCCAGCCCGCCTTCAGCCACCACCAGCCCCCGCAGGGCTACTTCCACGTCGCGGCCGACGAGCGCCGGCTGACCACCGCCGTGCTGGCCTTGCGCGAGCTCACGGGCGAGTTCGAGAAGCCGAAATTCTTCCGCTACCAGCCCAAGCTGTGTGCCCACAGCCGCAACGAAGTCGTCGGTTGCTCGGCTTGCATCGAGGTCTGTTCGACGCGGGCCATCCGCAGCGACGCGTCGCGCAAGGGCCGGCTGAAGGGCGCCGAGGCCGGCGGCGTGATCGTGGAACCCCATCTTTGCGTCGGCTGCGGAGCCTGCAGCACGGTGTGCCCCAGCGGCGCGATGTCTTTCACCTACCCGGGCACGGTCGACCAGGGCAAGCGCCTGCGCACCCTGCTCACCGCGTACGCGCAGGCCGGTGGCCGCGACGCGGCGTTGCTCATTCACAGCGAGGGCCAGGGCAACCGGCTCGTCGACGAACTGGGCCGCGCGGCCCGGCTGGACCGAGCGCTGCAAGGCCTGCCGGCCCGCGTGCTGCCGGTGGGTGTGTGGCACACCGCCAGCGTGGGCCTGGACCTCTGGCTGGCCGCCATCGCCCAGGGCGCCCACCAGGTGTGGGTCTTGCTCACGCAGGAAGATGCCCCCGAATACCGCGAGGCGCTGACTGAGCAGATGGCCGTGGCGCAGGCCTTGTTGACGGGCCTGGGCTATGCCGGCACGCACCTGCGGCTGATCGAGGCGCGCGACGCCCGCGACCTGGCCGCCCTGGACCACGCCCTGCGTGCCCCGCCGGCGCAGGGGGTGGCCCAGGCAGCGGTTTTTGCCGTCCAGGCCGACAAGCGGGCGACGCTGGAACTCGCGCTGGAGCATCTCGTCGCGCAGGCACCGGCGGCGCCCGAGCGCATTGCCCTGCCCGCCGCCGGTTCGCCTTTGGGCAACCTGGTCCTCGACACGGCCAAGTGCACGGTGTGCCTGAGTTGCGTCAGCGCCTGCCCTGCCGGCGCGCTGGCCGACAACCCCGAGAAGCCGCAGCTCAAATTCGTCGAGAAGAGCTGCGTCCAGTGCGGCCTGTGCGTGAGCACCTGCCCGGAACACGCCATCCAGCTGGAGCCTCGGCTGTGGCTGGCCGACGGCGGCAGGGCGCGCAAGGCGCCGCGCGTGCTGGCCGAAATGGAACCCTACCGCTGCGTGCGCTGCGGCAAGCCCTTCGGCACGCTGCGCGCGATCGAGAACATGGTGGCCAAGCTGGCCGGCCACGCCGCGTTCCAGGGCGAAGCGGCCGAGCGCCTGAAGATGTGCGGCGACTGCCGCGTGGTGGACATCTACAGCCACCCGAATGAAGTCCGCATCACTGACCTCTGAGACGCGACCTCTGAGCCGCAACCCCCGAACTTCGACCCCAGACCATGACCACCGCATGACCACCGCCCCCCTGAATTTTGCCGCCCCTGACGAAGGCGAGGAAGGTGCGCGCGCCGAGCTCTACGGCCTGCTGGCTTCGCTGTGGCTGGCGCCTCCCGATGGCGCGCTGCTGCAGCAGTTCTCCACCGCCGTAACCCAGGCCCCCGAAGCGGGGGCGCACCTGGAAGCGCCCTGGATGCAGCTGGTGGCGGCCCTGCGGGCGACCACGGCCGAGGCCGCCGCGGCGGAGCACGACGCCCTGTTCCACGGTGTCGGCAAGCCCGAGGTCTTCGCCTACGGCTCGTTCTACCTGTCGGGCTTCCTCAACGAGAAGCCCCTGGCCGCACTGCGCACCGACCTGCAGGCCCTGGGGCTGACGCGCGATGCCGCCCGTGTCGAAACCGAGGACCATGTGTCCTATGTATTCGAGGTGATGCGCTACCTGATCGCCGGCGACGACACCGCGCTGTGCCATCTCGAACAGCAACGCCGGTTCTTCCGCGCCCATGTGCAGCCCTGGGTGCTCGAGCTGTGCGGCGCCGTGCTCGCCCACCCCCGCGCGGACACCTGGCGCGCCGTGGCCACCTTCACCGCGGCCTTCGTGCAGGTCGAGACCCAGGCCTTCGACCTGCTGGAAATATGAATATCGCCACCCAGGACATCACCGGGCTGGTGCTCGCCGGCGGGCGTGGCACCCGCATGGGCGGCGCCGACAAAGGCCTGCAGAACCACCACGGCATGCCGCTGGCCCTTCACGCCCTGCTGCGCCTGCAGCCGCAGGTGGGCGGGTCCATGATCAACGCCAACCGCAACCTCGCGGCCTACGAATCGATGGGCGTGCCGGTGTGGCCCGACCCCTTGGCCGACTACCCGGGCCCGCTGGCCGGGCTGCTGGCCGGGCTGGAACACTGCGAGACGCCCTATATGGTGACCGTGCCCTGCGACACGCCGAACTTCCCGGCCGATCTGGTGCGGCGCCTGGCCGGCGCCCTGGTCGACCAAGATGCCGAGATCGCCATGGCCGCCACGCTGGAGGACGGCCAGCTGCGCACGCAGCCGGTCTTTTGCCTGCTGCGCGCGGGCCTGCTCGAAAGCCTGGTGGCCTACCTGCATGCCGGCGAGCGCAAGATCGACCGCTGGACCGCACGCCATCGTTGCGTGGAAGTCCCTTTCGACGACGCCACCGCCTTCTTCAATGCCAATACGGTGGCCGAGTTGCAGCAATTGCAGACGCCAGCACGCTGAGCGACCGCGGCAGCGCATTGCGCCTTCCGCCCGCCGACTCGCCACCCTCCCAGCGCCACACCATGGACACGCCACTGCAACCCGCCATGCCGCTTCAGGAAGCGGGCCAGACCGAGCGCTGGCCGCTGGCCGCCACCCTGGTGGTGGACGATGAGCCGGGCATGCGCAATTTTCTCGTCAAGACACTGGCGCCGCGCGCCGGGCAGGTATTCGCCGCCGGTTCGGCCGAAGAGGCCGAAGTCCTGCTGCAGCAGCACCGCTTCGACCTCGTCATCCTCGACATCACCCTGCCGGGCAAGAGCGGCCTGGAACTGCTCAAGGAACTGCGCGCCCAGGGCAACCCCTGCGAGGTCGTCCTCATCACCGCATTCGCCGACCTGGACACCGCCATCGAGGCCCTGCGCGCGGGCGCCGGCGATCTCCTGCTCAAGCCCTTTCGGGTGACGCAGTTGCTCAACGCCTTCAAGCATGGCCTGGAGCGCGCCCGCCTCAAGCGGGAGAACTGGCTTCTCAAGCGCACCCTGCAGCAGCACACCCCACCGGCCGCCGGCCTGGTGGGCAGCTCGATCATCATCAAGGGACTGCAGGCGGCACTGCAACGCGTGAGCGCGGTGGACAGCACCGTGCTGCTCACCGGCGAGTCGGGCACCGGCAAGGAGCTCGCCGCGCAGGCGTTGCACGACCTCAGCCCGTATGGCGCCGGGCCCTTCGTGCCGGTGAACTGCGCCGCGGTGTCGCAGTCGCTGATCGAGACCGAACTCTTCGGCCAGGCCCGGCTCGGGGACGGCAGTGCGCCCCGGGACGGCCTGTTCGTCTACGCCCAGGGCGGCACGCTGTTCCTCGACGAGATCGACGAGCTGCCGCTGGCGCTGCAGGCCAGCTTGCTGCGTGTGCTGGAAACCCATCGCATCCGACCCGCGGGCAGCCAGCAGGAGATCCCGGTCGACGTGCGCATCGTCGCGGCCACCAACCGGCCACTCGCCGCCGAGGTGGAGGCTGGGCGCTTTCGCAAGGATCTCTACTACCGGCTGCAGGTCGTGGAGATCCGCCTGCCGCCCTTGCGCGCGCACAAGGAAGATATCCCCGAGCTCGTGACGCACTTCATCAACACCCTGGCGCCTCGCCTGGGCGTGGCGGCCATCGAGGTCAGCGTCGACGAATTGCGATTCCTGCGCGAATACGACTGGCCGGGCAACGTGCGCGAGTTGCGCAACCTGATCGAGCGCTCGCTCATCGTCGGTGCACTCAACGTATCGGCGCTCTACCAGGGCCTGTCGCGCACGCAGGGCAACCCGGGCGTGCGCCCTGCCACGGCTCTGGCGGGGCCGACCGACCTGCAAACGCTGGAAAAGCGCCACATCCTGGCGGTGCTGGAATCCGTCGGCGGCGACAAGGGGCGCGCCGCGCCACTGCTGGGCATTTCGCGCCGCACGCTGGAGCGGCGCTGCGCCGAGTGGGCCGACGGGTAGTCGGGTAGTCGGGTCTCGGTCCCGCGCCGGGCCAGGGTCTCCCTGGCCCGCGCAGCCGCCGTTCAGGTCGTCTTGGAGACGTTGATCGTCGGGAACTTGGCCGAGAAATCCTTGGCCTTGAGGGCGATCTTGACCGCCACGGTGCGCGCGATCTGCCGGTACGTGGCGGCCACCTCGCTATCGGGGTCGGCCACGACGGTGGGCCGGCCGCTGTCCGCCTGCTGGCGGATGCTGGTGGTCAGGGGCAGCCCGCCCAGGTAATCCACCTCGTACTGCTCGGCCATGCGCCGGCCACCGTCGGCACCGAAGATGTGCTCACTGTGGCCGCACTTCGGGCAGCAGTACACGGCCATGTTCTCGACGATGCCCAGGATGGGCACGCCCACCTTCTTGAACATCTCGACGCCACGGCGCACGTCGAGCAAGGCGATGTCCTGCGGCGTGGTCACGATGACGGCGCCCGTCAGCGGCACGCGCTGGCTGAGGGTCAGCGCGATGTCACCGGTACCCGGCGGCATGTCCACCAACAGATAGTCCAGGTCGCGCCAACGCGTCTGGCGCAGCAGCTGTTCCAGCGCCTGCGTGGCCATCGGGCCGCGCCAGATCATGGCCTGGTCGGCATCGATGAGGAAACCGATGGAGATCACCTGCACGCCGAAGTTTTCCATCGGCTCCATCATCTGGCCGTCCAGGCTCTCCGGCCGGCCTTCGATGCCCATCATCATGGGCTGGCTGGGGCCGTAGATGTCGGCGTCGAGGATGCCCACGCTGGCCCCCTCGGCGGCCAGCGCCAGGGCCAGGTTCGCCGTGGTGGTGCTCTTGCCCACGCCACCCTTGCCCGAAGCCACGGCCACGATGTTCTTCACGTTGGGCAGCAATTGCACGCCACGCTGCACGGCATGCGAGACGATCTTGCTGGAGATATTGATGCTGACGTTCTGCACGCCGGGCAGTGTGCGTGTCGCGGCGATCAGGGCCTTGCGCAGATCGGGGATCTGGCTCTTGCCGGGGTAGCCGAGCTCGATGTCGAATGCGACGTCGCCGCCCTCGATGCGCAGGTTCTTGACTTGTCGGGTGCTGACGAAATCCTTGCCCGTGTTGGGGTCGGTGACGGTCTTCAGCGCTTCGAGCAGCAGGTTTTCAGTAACGGTGGATGGCATGGCCCGGCGGATTCTGTGGCATTGGGGTCTTGCAGTCTAACCCGCCATGATGATGTCTCCTCGCCCCCGAGCATGAAAGCCCTGACGGGGCGCAGTTGGGGCGTGTCGATGGACCACCGGCTGCACAAGCTGGGGCAATACCTGCGGGGCTGGACGGCGTACTTCGGCATCAGCCAGTTCTACCGGCCGGTGCCCGAACTGGACGACTGGATCAGACGGCGCGTCCGCATGTGCTACTGGAGACAGTGGCGCTGGGTGCGCACGAAGACCAAGCACTTGCTGGCTCTGGGCGTGAGCCTGAAGACGGCGATCCAGCATGGCGTCAGCAGCAAGAGCTATTGGCACATGGCACGCACCCCGGCGCTGCAGCAGGCCCTGTCCAACGCGTGGTTGAAAGCGCACGGCTTGGGCAGCGTGAAAGACCGGTGGTGCAAGGCCCAGGGCTACACCACTTGAAGGAACGAACCGCTTCCTCGAGCGAGCCAACTTGTTGAACCGCCCACTGCGGACCCGCACGGTGGGTGGTGTGGGGGCTGGGAGTTAGAAACTCCCGGCTACCCGATTAGGCCACTTTCGGATTCGCGCTACGCCAACTCACCGCGAAAAAGGCGATAGTCGCAAGTGCAAGCAACGGCAGAGTTCCAGGTTCGGGGATCGAAAGTGCCGTGAGATCCGCAAAGGTCAGGTCGTCAACGGCTGCGCCGCCGAAGTCTGTTGTGCCGAAAAAGCGAACACTATGAATTCCATTCGCCGAGATTGCGAGCGTTGGGCCGCCAAAGTTCACAGCACTTGTTTCAGCAATGAGATCGTCTAAGTAGTCGTACGCCCTCAGGTAGATGGTCTGGCCTTCCCCGGCCAGGTCGACGCGCAACGATACGAAGTCGGTCTCTGCTGCTGTAGTTGTGTGCGATGGGTCGAAGAAGCTGATCTTGATTGGAGACGCCTTGTCGTAGGTCAGAACTCCACTTCCGTTCGAACCACCGATGCCATTGATGCCACTCGTAGCGTGGCCAGCCCCGAGAGCTACGACCGCCACATAGGGGTCGCCTGAAGAGAACGCAACGCCGTGCGAGGCGAGTAGTTGCGTGGATAGCTTGGCATCGTCGGCAATAGGTGTGGTTGCCCAAAATGTCATGGCCGCCAGCGAGTCGAAGTCGATGATCTCCGCCGAAGAAAATGACGGTGGCAGGATTGCCGCGAGGAGTGCAAGGAGCTTCAGCGAAGCAGTACGCAAGTGCATGATGACCTTCCTGAGTCAGTGTGGGCGAGTTGCTTATAGTGCCCCTTCCGCAGAGTTGGTACCCCGCGAGTCAGTGGAGCAGAAGGGCCTAACTGTGTGCCGCGCCCCTGTCGATGCCCGCATCGCCCCGTAGCGCACGCTGGCTCTCGCCCTGCGGTTTTCAGCGCCGTGCAGGGGGCAGGTCGGTGCAGCTGCCATGCGCGGCCTCGGCCGCCAGGCCGATGCTTTCGCCCAGCGTGGGGTGCGGATGGATGGTCTTGCCGATGTCCACTTCGTCGGCGCCCATCTCGATGGCCAAGGCCACCTCGCCGATCATGTCGCCGGCATGCGTGCCGACGATGCCGCCTCCCAGGATGCGATGGGTATTCGCGTCGAAGAGCAGTTTGGTAAAGCCTTCGTCGCGCCCGTTGGCGATGGCCCGCCCCGACGCGGCCCAGGGAAACAACCCCTTCTTGAGCGCGATGCCCTGGGCCCTGGCCTCGTCTTCGGTCAGGCCCACCCAGGCGACTTCGGGGTCGGTATAGGCCACGCTGGGGATCACGCGGGCGTCGAACCGGGCCTTGCCTTGGCCCGCCGCGACTTCCGCCGCCACATGGGCCTCGTGCACCGCCTTGTGCGCCAGCATCGGCTGGCCGACGACGTCGCCGATGGCGAAGATGTGCGGCACATTGGTTCGCATCTGCGGGTCCACGGCAATGAAGCCGCGCTCGTCGACCGCCACGCCGGCCTTCTCGGCGCCGATCTTCTTGCCGTTCGGTGTGCGGCCCACGGCCTGCAGCACGAGGTCGTAGACGCCCTCCCCTTTCGCGCCGTCCAGGCCTTCGAACTGCACGCGAATGCCCTCGTCCGTGGCCTGGGCGGCCACACACCGCGTCTTGAGCATGACCCGGTCGAAGCGGCGGGCGTTCATCTTCTGCCACACCTTGACCAGGTCGCGGTCGGCGCCCAGCATCAGCCCGTCGAGCATTTCCACCACGTCGATGCGCGCGCCCAATGTCGAGTACACGGTAGCCATCTCCAGGCCGATGATGCCGCCGCCGATGACGAGCATGCGCTCGGGCTTGCGCCGCAACTCCAACGCGCCGGTGCTGGTGACGATGCGGGGGTCGTCCTGGGGCAGGAAGGGCAGACCCGCCGCCGCGGAGCCGGCGGCGATGATGGCTTGGCTGAAGCGGATCATCTGCACCTTGCCGTCGGCCGCCGCGACGCGGAGGTGGTGAGCGTCGGCAAATTCGCCCACGCCCTGCACCACCGTCACCTTGCGCATCCTGGCCATCGCAGTCAGGCCGGTGGTCAACTTGCCGACGACCTTGTTCTTGTGTGCCCGCAGCTTGCCCAGGTCGACTTCAGGCTTGCCGAAGCTCACGCCGAGGTCGGCGAAGTGGCTCACCTCGTCCATCACCGCGGCCACGTGCAGCAAGGCCTTGCTCGGGATGCAGCCCACGTTCAGGCACACGCCGCCCAGGGTGGCATAGCGCTCCACGATGACGACCTTCATGCCCAGGTCGGCGGCGCGGAAGGCCGCCGAATAGCCGCCCGGGCCGGCGCCCAGCACCAACAAATCGCACTCCAGGTCGGCCGCGCCCGCAAAGCCGGCGCCGGCCGAAGCAGGTGCAGGTGGGGGTGCCGGTGTGGGTTCGGCGGCCACCGGGGCGGGCTCGGCTGGCGCGCCGCTCGGAGGCAGCGCCACCGCCTCGCCCTCTGCGACTTCGAGCACCAGCAGCACCACGCCCTGGTTGACCGTGTCGCCGACCTTGACCCTGAGTTCCTTGACCCGGCCGCCGGCCGACGATGGAATCTCCATCGAGGCCTTGTCGCTTTCCACGGTGACCAGGCTCTGCTCGGCCTTGATGGTGTCGCCGGCCTGGACCAGCACTTCGATGACGGAGACGTCCTTGAAGTCGCCGATATCCGGCACCTTGATATCGATGAGGGCCATCGCCAACCCCTTACAGCAGCACGCGGCGCAGGTCCGCCAGCACGCCGCACAAATGGGCGTTGAAGCGGGCGGCGCTGGCGCCGTCGATGACGCGGTGGTCCCAGCTCAGGCTGAGCGGCAGGATCAGCCTGGGTGCGAAGGCCCCCCCATTCAAAGTTGCGTCCCAGCGGGGCTCGATGCTGCTCTTGCACACGCCCAGGATGGCCACCTCGGGCGCATTGATGATGGGCGTGAAGTAGCGCCCGCCGATGCCGCCCAGCGAACTGATGCTGAAGCAGCCACCGCTCATCTCGGCCGGGCTCAGCTTGCCCTCGCGCGCCTTCCTGGCGAGCTCGCTCATCTCCTGGCTGATCTGCAGGAGGCCCTTGGCATCGGCGTCCTTGATCACCGGCACCATCAAACCGTGGGGCGTGTCTGCGGCGAATCCGATGTGGAAATAGTTCTTCAGCACGAGCTGCTCGCCCGAGCTTGTGGATTCAAGCGACGAGTTGAAGTCGGGGAACTTCTTCAGCGCCGCCACGCAGGCCTTGACGAGGAAAGCCAGCATCGTGACCTTCACGCCGCGGGCCTCGTTTTCCTTGTTGAGCTGGACGCGGAAGGACTCCAGCTCGGTGATGTCGGCGTCGTCGTGATTGGTGACGTGCGGGATCACCACCCAGTTGCGGTGCAGGTTGGCGCCGGCGATTCTCTTGATGCGGCTCAGATCCTTGCGCTCCACCGGGCCGAACTTGGCGAAGTCCACCTGCGGCCAGGGCAGGAGCCCGGGGAAGACGCCGCCGCCCGCGCCAGGCTGCGCGGCGGGCGCGCCGGCCCTTTGCGCCTCGGTCTGCAAGGCGCCGGCCATGACCCCCTTGACGAAGCCCTGGATGTCGGCTTGCACGATGCGGCCCTTGGGGCCCGTGCCCGAGACTTCGGACAGCGGCACGCCGAGCTCACGCGCCAGCAGGCGAATCGACGGCGAGGCGTGCGGCAACGCTCCTTGGACACTGGCAGGGCCTTGCGCGGGACTCGGCGCGGCCGGTGCAAGCACCACCGGCACCGGTGCGGCTGAAGCGTTTGCCGCGGGGGCCGCGGCGGGAGCGGGGGCGGGAGCGGGAGCGGGAACCGCTGCGGCTGGGGGCGCGGCCAAGGGCGCCGCAGCAGGGGCGGCCCCGGCCGCCTCGAGCAGCAGCACCAGCGTGCCCTCGGCCACCTTGTCGCCGAGCTTGACCTTGAGCTCCTTCACCACGCCGGCATGCGACGAGGGGATCTCCATCGATGCCTTGTCACTCTCCACCGTCAGCAGCGACTGATCCACCGCCACGGTGTCGCCGGGTTTGACCAGCACCTCGATGATTTCCACTTGCTTGAAGTCGCCGATATCGGGCACCTTCACTTCGACCCACGCCATGGCCTGTCTCCGTCTTGGGGTGTTACGCGTTGAGCGGATTGATCTTGTCCGCCGCGATGCCGTACTTCGCGATGGCCTCGGCCACCTTGGCGGGCTGCACGCTGCCTTCATCGGCCAGCGCCTTGAGCGCAGCCACCACGATGTACTGCCGATTGACCTCGAAGTGCTCGCGCAGGCGGCTGCGGAAGTCGCTGCGGCCGAAGCCGTCGGTGCCCAGCACCCGGTAGGCGCGGCCCTTGGGGACGAAGGCGCGGATCTGCTCGGCGTAGTTCTTCATATAGTCGGTGGCCGCGATGACCGGGCCCGCGTAGGGCGCGAGCTGCTGCGTGACGAAGGGCACGCGGGGTTCGCTCGCCGTGGGGTGCAGGAGATTCCAGCGGTCGCAGTCCTGGCCCTCGCGCGCGAGCTCGTTGAAGCTCGGGCAGCTCCAGACATTGGCGGCCACGCCCCACTCGGCCGCGAGCAGCCTGGAGGCTTCCTGGCTTTCGCGCAGGATGGCGCCGCTGCCCAGCAGGTTCACGCGCGGCGTCTTCTTGGCGCCCTCCTCCAGCAAGTACATGCCCTTGAGGATCTGCGCCTCGGTGCCGGGCCTGAGGCCGGGCATGGGGTAGTTCTCGTTGAGCAGCGTCAGGTAATAGAAGACGTTGTCCTGGCCCTCCACCATGCGCTTCAGGCCATGGTGCAGGATGACCCCGACCTCGTGGGCGAAGGTCGGGTCGTAGCTGATGCAGTTCGGAATCGTGCTGGCCAGGATGTGGCTGTGGCCGTCTTCGTGCTGCAGGCCTTCGCCGTTGAGCGTGGTGCGCCCGCTGGTGCCGCCGAGCAGGAAGCCGCGCGCCTGCATGTCGCCCGCCGCCCAGGCCAGATCGCCGATGCGCTGGAAGCCGAACATCGAGTAGTAGATGTAGAACGGCACCATGATGCGGTTGTTCGTCGAGTACGAAGTCGCCGCGGCGATCCAGCTGCTCATGCCGCCGGCCTCGTTGATGCCTTCCTGCAGGATCTGGCCGTTGGTCATTTCCTTGTAGAACATGACCTGGTCCCGATCGACCGGCGTGTACTTCTGGCCCTCGGGGTTGTAGATGCCGATCTGGCGGAACAGGCCCTCCATGCCGAAGGTGCGCGCCTCGTCCACCAGGATGGGCACGACGCGCGGGCCCAGGGCCTTGTCGCGCAGCAGTTGCGTCAGGAAGCGCACGAAGGCCTGCGTGGTGCTGATCTCGCGCCCTTCGACGGTGGGTTCGAGCACGGCCTTGAAGATGCCGAGGTCCGGCACCGTGAACTGCTCGTCGGCCTTGGTGCGCCGCTTGGGCAGATAGCCACCCAGGGCACGGCGGCGCTCATGCAGGTACTTCATCTCCGGCGTATCTTCGGCCGGCTTGTAGAACGGGATCTTCGGCAGCTCGCTGTCGGGGATGGGGATGTTGAAACGGTCGCGGAAATAGCGGATGTCCTCGTCGGTGAGCTTCTTGGCCTGGTGCGCGGTGTTCCTGCCCTCGCCGGCCTTGCCCATGCCGTAGCCCTTGATGGTCTTGACCAAGAGCACCGTCGGCTGCCCCCGGGTCTGCACCGCCTTGTGGAAGGCGGCGTAGACCTTGGGCGAATCGTGCCCGCCGCGGGTCAGGTTCCAGATGTCGGTGTCGCTCATCTTGGCCACCATCGCCAGCGTGCGCGGATCGCGTCCGAAGAAATGCTTGCGCACGAAGGCGCCGTCGTTGGCCTTGAAGGCCTGGTAGTCGCCGTCCAGCGTGTCCATCATGACTTTGCGCAGCGCGCCGTCCTTGTCGCGCGCCAGCAGCGGGTCCCACTTGCTGCCCCAGATCAGCTTGATGACGTTCCAGCCCGCGCCGCGGAAGGTGCCTTCGAGTTCCTGGATGATTTTCCCGTTGCCGCGCACCGGTCCGTCCAGACGCTGCAGGTTGCAGTTGACGACGAAGACCAGGTTGTCGAGACCCTCGCGCGCCGCCAGGCCGATGGCGCCCAGGCTCTCGGGTTCGTCCATTTCGCCGTCGCCGCAGAACACCCACACCTTGCGCTTGGCGGTGTCGGCGATGCCGCGCGCATGCAGGTATTTCAGGAAGCGTGCCTGGTAGATCGCCATGTGCGGGCCCAGGCCCATCGAGACGGTGGGGAACTGCCAGAACTCCGGCATCAGCTTGGGGTGCGGATAGCTGGAGAGGCCCTTGCCGTCGACCTCCTGGCGGAAGTTGAGCAGCTGCTCTTCGCTCAGGCGGCCTTCGAGGAAGGCCCGGGCGTAGATGCCGGGGGCCGAGTGGCCCTGGATATAGAGCAGGTCGCCGCCATGGCCTTCGCTCTCGGCATGCCAGAAGTGGTTGAAGCCGGCGGCAAACAGGTGCGCCACCGAGGCGAACGAACTGATGTGCCCGCCCAGGTCGCCCCCATCGGCCGGGTGCAGGCGGTTGGCCTTGACCACCAGCGCCATGGCGTTCCAGCGCATGTAGGCACGCAGGCGACCTTCCAGGGCGCGATTGCCCGGGCTGCGCTCTTCCTGGACCGCCTCGATCGTGTTGACGTACGGCGTATGGGCCGAAAACGGCATGTCGATGTGGCTTTCGCGCGCATGCTCGAGCAGTTGCTCCAGAAGGCAGTGCGCCCTCTCGGTCCCCTGGGTGGCGATGACGGCAGACAGCGCGTCGAGCCACTCGCGAGTTTCCTGTTCGTCGGGGTCAAGGGCGGCTGCGCCAGCCAGCGGCTCCGGCAAAGCGGACATGGTCGTCTCCTGTCATTCGTTACGCGACGTGGCGAGAGTGTGTCACACAGGTTCGGGCTTCCGGATAGCGCCTCACCGTTTCATCATGCGGCATCGAACCGCGGAGCGCCGCCGTCCCCGGATAATGCGCGCCATGCCCGCCCGCTCCGAGACCAAGCGAACCCTGGCCTCACCGCAGCTGCCTCGATTTTCGGCCACGCGGCGGCAGCTTGCCCATTGGTGGCGCAGGCAGTCGCCGGCGCGGCAGGATCGGTTCGCCACCCTCGGGCCGCTGCTGTCGGTGCTGCTCTTTCTGGCGGCGATCATTTCCGCGTTCTGGTACCTGCGCAACGAGGAGATCGAGCGCGAGACGGAGTCGGTCAAGCGCGACACCCAGCTCACGCAGCAGCAGATCGGCTTGCGACTGATCCAGAACCAGGAGACATTGATCCGCATGGCCCGCGACGTGGTCACCCGCGTCACCGACCCCGACGAATTCGTCGGCCAGGCCGCGGCGTTCACTCGCGAGCGGCCCGAGATCCTGCACCTGACCTGGATCGACGCCCGGCGCAAGGTGCGCGCCTCGCACTGGGCGGCGCTCTACCACCTGAACAATACGGGCGAGCTGCCCCAACCTTCACTGCCGGTGGAGGGCCAGCTCTCGGAGGCCGAGGCGACTTTCCGCGCCGCGCGCACCAGCCACTCGCCGGCCTACTCGAGGAGCTTCACTGACCACACGGGTGCGGCGGTCTTCCAGCTGCAAATTCCGCTGATCGAGCGCAACGCCTTCGTCGGCACGCTGGTGGTCGAATACTCCATCGAAACCCTGGTGCGCCACTTCGTGCCCGCCGACGTGGCACAGCGGCACATGATCTCGGTGCTCGACGAGCAACAGAAGGTGCTGGCCTCCACCGTCACCGAGATGCCGGGCAAGGCCAGCCGCCGCTCGCTCATCTTCGACGAGGCCCCTCTGACGCCGGCGCTCAACGGCCTGGTGCTGCGCGGCCAGGGCTGGCGCACGAGCATCGGCCTGGTCAACAACACGCTGTTCTGGATGGTGGTGGCGCTCTCCGTGCTGACGCTGTGGATGTTGCTGGGCACCTGGCGCCACATGCGCCGGCGTGCGCAGATCCAGGCTGCGCTGGTGCAGGAGACGAACTTCCGCCGCGCGATGGAGAACTCCATGCCCACGGGCATGCGGGCCCTGGACCTGCAGGGGCGCATCACCTACGTGAATGCCGCGTTCTGCCAGATGACGGGTTTCTCCACCCAGGAGCTCGTCGGCCGCGTCCCGCCCTTCCCCTACTGGCCCACGGAGCGCATCGAGGAAAACAACCGGCTGCTGCAGCAGGAACTGCAGGGCCGCAGCCCGGGCAGCGGCATCGAAGTCCGGTTGATGCGCAAGGACGGCAGCGTCTTCGACGTGCGCATGTACGTCAGCCCGCTGGTCGACGCCAAGGGCCACCAGACAGGCTGGATGACCTCCATCACCAACATCACCGAAGCCAAGCGCATCCGCGACCAGCTCTCGGCCTCGCACGAACGTTTCACGACGGTGCTCGAGGGGCTGGACGCGGTGGTGTCGGTGCTGTCGGTGCAGCAAGGCGAGTTGCTGTTCGCCAACCGCTCCTACCGGCTTTCTTTCGCCCTGGACGCCGCGGGCCACCAGTGGATGGCCGGGAGCGTGGTCGGCACCGTGCTCGCGGGCGACATCGACGACGAAGTCGACCCGCTCTCGGGGCTGCCCACGCAGGAACTCACCGAGGCCGACGCCAGCCCGCGCGAGGTATTTGTCGAATCCTTGCAGAAGTGGTTCGACGTGCGCACGCGCTACCTGCAGTGGACCGACGGGCGCCTGGCGCAGATGCTCATCGCCACCGACATCACCGGCCGCCTGCACGCCGCAGAGCAGGCCGCAGCCCAGGCCGAGAAGGCCCAGGTCACCAGCCGGCTGGTGACGATGGGCGAGATGGCCAGTTCGGTGGCACACGAACTCAATCAGCCGCTCACCGCCATCACCAACTACTGCAACGGCATGGTCTCGCGCGTGCAGGCCGAGTCGATCGACCCGCAGGACCTCATTGCGGCGCTGCAGAAGACCGCCCGCCAGGCCGAGCGGGCCGCGCAGATCATTCGGCGCATCCGCGCTTTCGTCAAACGCAGCGAGCCGCAGCGCCAGCCCGCGCAGGCCAGGCAGATCGTCGAGGACGCGGTCGACCTGGCCGGCATCGAGCTGCGCCGCCGCAACGTGGCCATCCACACCTACGTGGCGCAGCGCCTGCCCACGATCATGGTCGACCCCATCCTCATCGAGCAGGTGGTGCTGAACCTGTTGAAGAATGCCGCCGAGGCCATCGACGGCGCGCAATTGCCGCCGCAACGCCGGCACATCGAGATGCGCGTGGTCCCGCGGCACACGGCGGAAGAAGGCGGGGTGATCGAGTTCAGCGTCACCGACATGGGCCCCGGCCTGAAGGAAGAGGTGATGGCGCGGCTGTACGAGGCCTTCTTCTCCACCAAGGCCGAGGGCCTGGGCATCGGGCTGAGCCTGTGCCGCACCATCGTGGAGTCGCACCGGGGCCGGATCCGGGCACAGAACCTCTACAATGCCGGCCAGACCGTCGGATGCCGTTTTTCCTTCACCTTGCCGGTCGACCAGGCCTTGCGCTCCGACACCCCAGCCGCCCCCCTCGAGGGCGAGACCTCCACGAACCCCGAGGCGCCCACCGCCATCGTTCCGGAATGAGCCTCATCCCCAAGAAAGGCACCGTCTACGTCGTCGACGATGACGAAGCCGTGCGTGATTCGCTGCAGTGGCTGCTCGAAGGCAAGGACTACCGCGTGAAGTGCTTCGATTCCTCGGAATCGTTCCTCTCGCGCTTCGATCCGCGCGAGGTGGCCTGCCTGATCGCCGACATCCGCATGGACGGCATGAGCGGCCTGGAACTGCAAGATCGCCTGATGGAGCGCAAGAGCCCGCTGCCCATCGTTTTCATCACCGGGCACGGCGACGTGCCGATGGCGGTGACGACGATGAAAAAGGGCGCCATGGACTTCATCGAGAAACCGTTCAAGGAAGAAGACCTGCTCGGTCTGGTCGAGCGCATGCTCGAGCAGGCGCGCACGGCCTTCAGCCAGCACCAGGAACAGGCCAGCCGGGACGCCCTGCTTTCTCGCCTGACGACGCGGGAGGCGCAGGTGCTCGAGCGCATCGTTGCCGGCCGCCTGAACAAGCAGATCGCCGACGACCTGGGCATCAGCATCAAGACGGTGGAGGCGCACCGCGCCAACATCATGGAAAAACTCAACGCCAACACGGTGGCCGATCTGCTGAAGATCGCCCTGGGCGCACAAACCCGGGCCTGAACGTCCCTCACCATCCCGACGAGGCCGCGACACGCGGCCTCGCTCGTTTGCAGGAATCACCATGACCGCCCAGATCATCGACGGTGTCGCCCTCTCCAAGCAGATCCGCGCCGAGGTCGCCACGCGCGCCGCCGCATTGGCCGCGCGAGGCACCGTCCCCGGCCTGGCGGTCATCCTCGTCGGCGACGACCCGGCCAGCGCCGTGTATGTGCGCAACAAGGTCAAGGCCTGCCAGGAGCATGGCCTGCACTCGGTGCTGGAGAAATACGACGCCACGCTGCCCGAGTCCGAACTGCTGGCCCGCATTGCGGCGCTCAACGCCGACCCGGCGATCCACGGCATCCTGGTGCAGATGCCACTGCCGCGACACATCGATCCGCACAAGGTCATCGCGGCCATCGCCACGGCCAAGGACGTGGACGGATTTTCGGTGCACTCCGCCGGCGCGCTGATGACCGGATTGAGCGGCCTGCGCCCCGCCACGCCCTACGGTTGCATGAAGATGATCGAAAGCACGGGCGTCAATCTCAAAGGCAAGCACGCCGTGGTGATCGGCCGCAGCAATACGGTGGGCAAACCCATGGCCCTGCTGCTGCTGCAGGCCAACGCCACGGTCACCGTGTGCCACAGCGGCACGCCCGACCTGGCGCAGTTCACGCGCCAGGCCGACGTGGTGGTGGCCGCCGTGGGCCGCCGCCACACGGTGACGGCCGCGATGGTCAAGCCCGGCGCCATCGTCATCGACGTCGGCATGAACCGCAACGACGAGGGCAAGCTCTGCGGCGACGTGGACTTCGCCGGCGTGCGCGAAGTGGCCGGCTGGATCACACCGGTGCCCGGTGGTGTCGGGCCGATGACGATCACGATGCTGCTCGTCAATACGCTGCAGGCCGCCGAGGCGGTGCAATGAACCCCTTGCTGCAGACGGCCGACGCGCCAGCGTTCGAGGCGATCCGCCCCGAGCATGTCACGCCGGCCATCGACGCGCTGCTGGCCGCCGCCGAGGCCGCGCTGGAACGCGCTGTCGGCCCCGATGTGCCGGCCGACTACGACGCGCTGTCCTTGCTGCTGGACGTGCCGGTCGAGCGGCTGGGCCGCGCCTGGGGCCATGTCAGCCACCTGCAGGCCGTCGTCGATACGCCCGAGCTGCGCGCGGCGCACGCCGGGAACCTGCCGCGCATCATCGACTTCACCACCCGGCTGGGGTCGGACGCGCGCCTGTACGCCAAATACAAGGCGGTGGCCGCCAGCCCCGCGGCAGCCACCCTCGGCCCACAGCGGCAAAAGGCCCTGGCCGACGCGCTGCGCGATTTCGTGCTCGGCGGCGCCGATCTGCAAGGCGCGGCGCGGGAACGCTACGCGGCCATCCAGGACCGCGCGGGAGCCCTCTCCCAGCAGTTCGGCCTGCACGTGCTCGATGCCACCGATGCCTTCGCTTTGCCGGCCACCGAGGCCGACCTGGCGGGCGTGCCGGACGACGTGCGCCAGGCGGCACGCCGCACCGCCGAGGCCGCGGGCCTGCCTGACTTCCAGCTCACCCTGCAGGCCCCCTGCTACGTGCCGGTGATGCAGTTCGCGAGCCACAGACCCCTGCGCGAAGCGCTGTTCCGCGCCTACCACACGCGCGCCAGCGAGTTCGGCCCGCCCGAGCTCGACAACTCGGCGCTGATTCGCGAGCTGCTCGAGCTGCGCCAGGAGGAAGCCGCGCTGCTGGCCCACCCGACCTATGCGCACCTGGCCCTGGTGCCCAAGATGGCGGGCTCGCCCGACGAGGTGCTGGCCTTCGTGCGCGACCTGTCCCGGCGCGCACGACCCTTCGCCGAGCGCGAACTGGCCGAGCTGAACCAGTTCGCAGCCGGCGAGCTCGGCCTGCCCGACCTGCAAAGCTGGGACCGCCCCTACGCCAGCGAAAAGCTCAAGCAGGCCCGCTACGCCTTCAGCACCCAGGAGGTGAAGCAGTATTTCACCGAGCCTCATGTGCTGGCCGGCATGTTCCGTCTCGTGGAGACTCTGTTCGGCGTGACCATTCGTCAGGACGAAGCCCCGGTGTGGCACGCGAGCGTGCGCTTCTTCCGCGTCTGGCGCGGCGCTGAACCGCTGGCCGCCTTCTACCTCGACCCCTATGCCCGCGCGGGCAAGCAATCCGGCGCCTGGATGGACGACAGCCGCTCGCGCTGGCGCCGCCCTGAAGGCGGGCTGCAGTTGCCCGTGGCGCACCTGGTCTGCAACTTCGCGCCCCCGGTGGGCGAGCAGCCGGCCTTGCTCACGCACGACGAGGTCATCACCCTCTTCCACGAGTTCGGCCATGGCCTGCACCACATGCTCACGCAGGTCGACGAGCTGGCCGTCGCCGGCATTTCGGGCGTGGAGGGCGATGCCATCGAGTTGCCCAGCCAGTTCATGGAGAACTTCTGCTGGGAATGGGAGGTCCTTCAACGCCTGACCTGCCACGTCCAGACCGGCCAGCCCTTGCCTCGGGAGTTGTTCGATCGCATGGTGGCCGCGCGCCATTTCCAGGGCGGCCTGCGCCTGCTGCGGCAGTGCGAATTCGCTCTCTTCGACATGCGGCTGCATTCCGAGCCCGGTGCCGCGACGCGCGCGCAGGCGCTCTGCGACGAAGTCAATGCCGAGATCCAGCCCGTGCGGGCCCCGCCCTTCGTGCGCTACCCGCACAGCTTCGGCCACCTCTTCGACGGCGGCTATGCGGCGGGGTACTACGGCTATGCCTGGGCCGAGGTGCTCTCGGCCGATGCCTACGGCGCGTTCGAGGAAGCCGGCGTCTTCGATGCCCCCACCGGCGAACGCTTCCGCCAGCACATCCTCGAGGTGGGCGGCAGCCGCCCGGCGCTGGAGAGTTTTCGTGCCTTCCGCGGCCGCGAGCCCCGCCTGGATGCGTTGTTGCACCACCTGGGCCTGGCTTGAGCGCGCGCGGCCGCTGGGCTAGATTCCAGGCTCCGCCCCCTGCCTGCCTGACCGCGGTATCCGCCATGAAACCGATGCTCGTACGTACCCTGGCCGCTGTGCTCCTGGCCTGGCCCGCCTGCGCTGCCTTGGCGCAGTACAAGATCGTGCACCCCGATGGCAGCGTCACCTACACCGACCGGCCGCCCACCGAGGGCTCGGCACGCGTCACGCAGATGGGCCGCAATGCGGCACCGGCGGCGCCCGAGGCCGGTCTGCCGATCGAGCTGCGCCAGGCCGCGCAGCGCTACCCCGTCACCCTGTACGCCGCGCCCGATTGCCCGCCCTGCGACAACGGCCGGCGCCTGCTGCAGCAGCGCGGGATCCCGTACGCCGAGCGGCGCATCCTCGGCGAGGAAGACGCCCAGGCGCTGGAGCGCATCGTGGGTGGCCGCACCGTCCCGGCACTGGCGATCGGGCCGCAGCAGCTGCGCGGATTCTCCGAAACCGACTGGACCTCGTACCTCGACGCCGCAGGCTACCCGCGTGAATCCAGATTGCCGCGTGACTGGCCGCAGACGGTGCCCACGCCCTTGGCCGAGCGCGCGCCACCGGCACGCGCCGCCGCACCTGCGCCAGCCCCCGCCGAGCCGCGCCCGGTCGAACCCGCGCCGACCGGCGGCGTGCGTTTCTAGCCCCCACCGGGCCGCGCGCGCTCAACCAGGGGCGCTGAGCCGCCGCGCCAGCCAGGAACCGGCGCCCACCGCGCCGCCCACCACCCAGAACAGCGCGGCCGCGCCCACCAGCGTGCCGGTGGCACCGAAGATCAGAGGCATCAGCGTGCTCGAGGCGTTGATCGCCATCGATCGCAAGGCCAGGGCCTCGCCGTGGCGCTGGTCGGGCGTGATGTGGTGCAGCATCGACATCACCATCGGCTGCACGCTGCCCATGGTGACGCCCAGCAGCGCGGCGCAACAGCCCATCCACAAGGCATTCGGTGCCAGGGGATAGAGCGCGAAGACCACGCCGGTGGCGACCATCGCCGTGCGCAGCACCGTGAGTTCGCTCAGCAGGTGCGCCACCCAGGGGATGACCAGGCGCACGCCGGTGACCGTGAGCGTGAAGGTGCCCAGGATCAGGCCAATGGTGCCGGCGCTGAAGCCACGCTCATGCCCGAGCACCGGCACGGCGAAGGTGTGGACGTCCCAGCACATCGAGAGCAGCCAGTTCACGACCAGCAAGCGCTTGAGGCCGGGCGAGCGCAGCAGGTCCCAGGCCGTGCGGCCCGGCACTTCGGGGGCTGGGCCCGCCGCCCCCGAGCGCGACAGCAGGCGCGGCACCATGCGCGCCGACACCAGCGTGACCAGCGGCAGCAGCAGCAGGAAGACGTAGGCGGCGCGGAACCCGAAAGCGTCGATCATGAAGCCCGCGCCCACCGGCCCGACCACGTTGGAAAACGACGGCGCGATGCCCAGCCAGCTGAAGACGCGCACGCGCTCGGTGCTGTCGCGCGCGGCCACACCGGCCGTGCGCTGGATCGTCAGCATGCCGGTGTTGGCGCCGCCGCCCGTGGCCAGTGCGGCCAGGCAAAGCAGCGCGAAATGCCAGGGCGCGGCCACGAAGGTCGAGAGCAGCGCCAGCAGGCAGCCCGTCGCGGTGATCGCCGCGGCCAGATGCACCGGGCGGTGGTAGCCCAGCCGATCGGCCAACCGGCCCGCGTGCAGTGCCGTGAGCACCGGCGCGGTGGCGAAGAGCGCCAGCAGCATGCCCACCGACCAGGCGCTGTGCCCTTCGCGCAAGGCTTGCAGCGGCGCGGCCATGCGCAGGCCGGCCATCGCCGAATGCATGCCCAGCTGGCCCGCAATCAGGGCCACCAGCACCCGGCCTGACCCTGCACCCGGCGCCGCCTCATGCACCCGGTTCGTCCTCCGTGCCCGCCGCACCCAGGCCCGGCAACAACTGCGCCGCCCGCTCCTCCGGCAGCGACTCCACACCGCGCAGCTGGCGCGCCATGGCACGCGTGCGCACCTCGGCGTCGTCGATGGTGTTGCTCGCTTCCTGCAGCTTCTTGCGCGTCTTGGCCAGCACGTCGCCGAACTTGCCGAACTCGGTCTTCACTGCGCCCAGCACTTCCCACACTTCGGCCGAGCGCTGCTCCAGCGCCAGCGTGCGGAATCCCATCTGCAGGCTGTTGAGCAGCGCCAGCAGCGTGGTCGGCCCGGCCAGCATGACCTTGAACTCGCGCTGCAGGGCCTCGGCCAGGCCGGGGCGACGCAAGGCCTCGGCGTACAGGCCTTCGGTGGGCACGAAGAGGATCGCGAAATCGGTCGTGTGCGGGGGCGACACATATTTGTCGCGGATGCTGCGTGCCTCCAGCCGCAGGCGCACCTCGATGGCCTTGCCTGCGGCCTCCATGGCCGGCGCATCGGCGCGCTCGCTGGCGTCGAGCAACCGTTCGTAATCCTCGCGCGGGAACTTGGCGTCGATGGGCAACCACAGCGGTACACCTTCAGCCTGCGGGCCGCCTTTGCCCGGCAGGCGGATGGCGAACTCCACGCGCTCGCTGCTGCCCGGCACGGTGGCCACGTTGCTGGCGTACTGCTGGGGCGTGAATACCTGCTCGAGCAGGGCCGCGAGCTGCACCTCGCCGAATACGCCGCGCGTCTTCACGTTGGTCAGCACGCGGTTGAGCGCGCCCACATCGCGCGCCAGGGTCTGCATCTCGCCCAGGCCCTTGTGCACCTGCTCCAGCCGGTCGGCCACCTGCTTGAAGCTCTCGCCCAAGCGCTGCTCCAGCGTGGCCTGCAGCTTTTCGTCCACCGTGGCGCGCATCTGGTCGAGCTTCTTCTCGTTGCCTTCCTGCAGCGCGGCCAGCCGGGTGTCCACCGTCTGGCGCACCTCGTTGAGCCGCCGCTCGTTGGCCTCGGAGAGCAGCCGCAGCTGCTCGGTCAGGGTGTCGCTGAAGCGCCGCAATGCGGCTTCGCTTTGCTGCTGCGTCATCACGAGCTGGCCGCGGAAGGAATCGATCTGCTCGTTCTGCGTGCGCGCCACGTCGCCGCTCTGTGCGAGCAGCATCTGCTGGAAGGTGCCGAGGTCGGCGCGCGAGGTCTGGCCCTGGCGGCCGAGTTCGTCACGCAGCTCGCGCTCCAGCCTGTCGATGCGCTCGGCGGCGTGGTCTGCATTGCGCCGCAGCGCGAGGTACAGCAACAGCAGCAGGTTCAGCGCGAGCAGCGCCGGGACGATCCAGTCAGGCATGAGCGGATTGTCTCAGGCCCTTCGCAGACTATTCGATGAAGCGGACAAAAGCAGACACCGGCTCGCGCTCGGTAACCAGCGAGTTCTCGACGGCCTGCGGATCGGCGTGGCCCAGCGACATACCGCAGACCACGATCTCGCTCGCGGCCAGCCCGAGATGGCGCTCGATGATGCGGTGGAACTGCGTGAACGCCGCCTGCGGGCAGGTGTCCAGACCTCGCGCACGCGCTGCGATCATGACGTTTTGCAGGAACATGCCGTAGTCGAGCCAGCTGCCCTGCTGCATGACGCGGTCGATGGTGAAGATCAGACCCACCGGTGCGCCAAAGAAGTCGTAGTTGCGTGCGTGCTGTTCGTGCATGCGCGCCTTGTCGGTCTTGCCTATGCCCAGCAGCGCATAGAGATCCCAACCCACCTTGCGCCGGCGGTCGATATACGGGCCGCTCCACTCGAGCGGGTAGTAGGCGTATTCCTCGGTGTGCCGCGCGCGCTCCACGGGGTCGTCAAAGGCAGTGCGAATCTCGCGCGAGAGCGCTTGCTTGGCCGCGCCGGTGAGCACATGCACCTTCCAGGGCTGCGTATTCGTCCCCGAGGGCGCGCGCGCCGCCACGGTGAAGATGTCTTCGAGCGTCTCGCGCGCCACGGGCGTGGGCAGGAAGGCGCGGATCGAACGGCGCGAGGTGATCGCGGCGTCGACCGCGGCAATGTTCTGGGGGTTCGGGTCCATCGGCGTTCAATCGGTGTGTTGCAGGGGTTGGAGAGCCTGGCGCAGCGATTCGGGCAGGACCACGGGGCGGCGGGTTTCGCGGTCCACATAGACATGCACGAACTCGCCCACGGCAGCGGCGAGCATCGCGCCCTCGGCGAACAGGCCGAGCTGGTAGCGCACGCTGGAGCGGCCCAGGTGCAGCACGCGCAGCCCGGCCTGCACGGGCTGCGGAAACGCCAGCGGCTCGAAGTAGTGGCACTGCGTGTGCACGACGAGCCCGATGACCTGGCCCTGGTGGATGTCCAGCGCGCCGGCCTCGATGAGGTAGCGGTTCACCGCCGTGTCGAAGAGGCTGTAGTAGACGACGTTGTTGAGGTGGCCGTAGACGTCGTTGTCCATCCAGCGCGTGCTGATGGACTGCCAGCGCGGGAAGTGGCAGCGAAGCAGCGGCTGCGAGCGGGTGTTCATGGGTTGCATTCTTCCATCGCCGGGCCGGCCTACGCGCCCTCGCCGGGCTGGTGGCGCTCGGCCTTTAGAAGTCACCCCCTAGAATGCTGCGGCGCAGCAAATAAGGCTTGCATCGAACCGGGAGGCCTCTATACTTCCGTTCATGTTGCAGCGCAGCAATCAAGTTTGAGCAGCGCGGCAGGTTCCCCGATCCTTATCCCCACTGGAGTTACCCCATGAACCTTACCCCTGAACAAATGGTCGCTGCCCAAAGAGCCGGCATCGAAACGATGTTTGGCCTGACCCACAAGGCTTTCGAAAGCATGGAGAAGCTGGTCGAGCTGAACCTCCAGGTCGCCAGGACCTCGCTGGCCGAAGCCACCGAGACCGTGCAAGCGGCGCTATCGATCAAGGACGCGCAAGAGCTGTTGACCCTGCAGACGAGCTTGCTGCAGCCCGCCGCCGAGAAGGCCGCCGCCTACAACCGCCATGTCTATGACATCCTGGTCGGCGCCAACGCCGAAGTCACCAAGCTGGCCGAGTCCACCATGGCCGATGGCCAGAAGAAGGTCCTCTCCCTGGTCGACAGCGCCGTGAAGAACGCGCCGGCCGGCACCGAGGGCGCCGTGGCGCTGGTCAAGTCGGCCGTTGCTGCCGCGAACAACGCCTTCGAGAGCGTGCAAAAGGCGGCCAAGCAAGCCACCGAAGTGGCCGAAGCCAACTTCCAGACGATGACCCAGACCGCCGTCAAGGCCACGCAGACCGCTGCCAAGGGCAAGAAGGCCGCGTAGTCCGCGTAGTCCGCGCGGGCCCTCGCGCGGCGGAACTTTTCCGCCGCCGCGGGCTCCACCACAAGGCCCTTGGCTCACGCCTGGGGCCCCTCGTGTGGAAGGTTGTCCTTATTCGGCCCGGTCGCAAGACCGGGCCGCTTCTTTTGCGGTGCCACCTTCCGGACTGCAGCTACCGCATCAAGGCGGCGATCTTGGCTTTCAGCTCGGGCAGCAGCTTCAAGGCCACGTCGCGGCCCGCCTGGATGGCCTTCATCCGCGCAGCGAAGTCGGCGCTCGAGACCCCGGCCATGGCCGGCCGCAACACCACGTCGGCATCCTTCAGCTCGAACTGGTTGATGCTTCGCCCCATGATCGAGAAGGTCTGCAGCAGCATCTTCATCACGTCGGAGGTCGCATTGCCGTCGGGCGGGGAAGAAATGTCGATCGCGATCACCATCTCGGCGCCCATCTGGCGCGCGAAGCGCACCGGCACCGGAGACACCAGACCGCCGTCCACATATTCGCGAGTGCCGATGAGGACCGGCTGAAAGACGGCCGGCACGGCACTCGACGCCCGCACCGCCGCCCCGGTGTCGCCGCGTTGGAAGAGGATGGGCGCGCCGCTGTCCAGGTCGGTGGCCACGATGCCCAGCGGCATCTTCATCTGTTCGATGCTGCGGCCACCCGTCTGCTCGCGCGCATAGCGCGCCAGCGCCTCGCCGCGGATCAGCCCACGCGCGGGGAAGGACCAGTCGGTGAGCATGCCCTCGTCCATGGTCTGCGCCAGGCCCGCCATTTCATGCCCGCTCTTGCCCGACGCGTACATCGCCGCCACCAGGCTGCCGGCCGAGGTACCCACCACCAGGTCGGGCTTGATGCCGGACTCTTCCAGCACCTGAATCACGCCGATGTGGGCGAAGCCGCGGGCGGCACCCCCGCCCAGCGCGAGGCCGATGCGTGGAAGCCTCGGCGGTGGCTTGGGCGGCGGGGTGGTCAACTGCGGCTCGGGCGGCGCGGTGACCGCGGGCGATGTCGGGGCGGTGGGCGGCAGGGACTGGCAGGCGCCCAGCAAGGCCGCCAATCCAAGCAGCAGCAAGCGCCGCCATTGGCTGGATGGGCGGGAAGCGAACCTGTGCGTCGTCATGGCGGCGGATTCTATGGAGCGCGCCAGCCCCCCCTCTAAAGCCGGCCACGGCAATGGCCAGGCAGGCGGCGCCGTAAAATGCAGAGCTGGTGCGGGCCAGCGGCATGCCCCCGCTGGCGCGTCCCTCTCCAACCGAGCCCTTTTCCATGACCCATGTCGTTCTCGAATCGTGCATCCGCTGCAAGTACACGGATTGCGTCGATGTCTGCCCCGTGGACTGTTTTCGCGAGGGGCCGAACATGCTCGTCATCGACCCCGATGAATGCATCGACTGTGCGGTGTGCATTCCGGAATGCCCGGTGAATGCCATCCTGCCCGAAGAAGACGTGCCCAACGACCAGCTGCAATTCATCAAGCTCAACGCCGAGCTCACGAAGAATTGGCCCAGCATCACCAAGCGCAAGGCGCCGCCGCCCGATGCCGACGACTGGAAGGACGTCAAGGACAAGCTCGACAAGCTCGTCCGCTGACTCGCCCCCAGCGCCCGCGCAAAACAGCCCGCCCAGTGCGGGCTGTTTTGCTTGCAGCGTGCAAATCGGCCCTCCGTCACACGTCATAATCTTGCCTGGTTTGTGCTTGTGCACGGACCACTTCGCTAGGGGTGTTGGCCGCTCATGCAAGGGCCGACTGAGAAAGTCCCTTTGAACCTGACTGAGGTAATCCTCGCGCAGGGAAGCCGTCTCCAGCGTCGCACCCGTCCGGGTTCGCGCTTCATGAGTCCGCCGACCTGCCATCACCTGCAAGGAACAGGATGGCAACGACTGCAATTCCCCGAACGCTTGGCCGCACCAGGCCAGCATCCCACTTCGCTCGCCATGCCCGCATCGCACTGGCGACCGCGGTCTTGGGAGGCATGCCGCTGCATGCGCTCGCCCAAACCAGTACCACGGTCACCATCACCGGCCGCACCCTCGGTGGCGCGGCCGTCACCGGCTTCGGCGACATGCCACTGGCCAGCACGCCACTGCAGGGCAGCATCTTCGGTGTGCAGCAACTCGGCGATGCCGGCATCGCGACCCTCGGCGGCCTGACGCGGCTGGACGCCAGCCTGGGCGACGCCTACAACGCCGAGGGCTACTGGAGCATGATCTCCGCGCGCGGCTACACGCTGGACAACCGCTTCAACTACCGCCGCGACGGGCTGCCCATCAACGCCGAGACCGCCATCGCGCTGGAGAACAAGGAGCGCGTCGAACTGCTCAAGGGAACGAGCGGCATCCAGGCCGGCACCAGCGCTCCCGGCGGGCTGGTCAACCTGGTCACCAAGCGCGCCACCGGGTCCGTGCGATCGGCGCGCCTGGAAGCGCGGCAAGGCGGCGCGGTGCTGGGCGCCGTGGATCTGGGCGAGCAGTTCGGCCCCGAAGGGCGCTTGGGCCTGCGCCTGAACGCGGCCCACGAGCGGCTGGACTCGCAGACCCGCCACACGCAGGGCGAGCGCTGGCTGCTGGCGCTGGCCATGGACTGGCAGCTCAGCGCAGACACGCTGTTGCAGGCCGAGGTCGAGTCCAGCCATCAGCGCCAGCCCAGCGTGGCCGGCTTCAGCATGCTGGGCGAGCGCGTGCCGGATGCGCGCAGCATCGACTTGCGAGTCAACTTGAACGACCAACCCTGGCGCCAGCCCGTGGTGATGGACGGCGATACCGCCTCGATACGCTGGCAACAGCGCCTGGCCGAGGGCTGGCGCGTCACCGCACACGCCATGCAGCAGCGCTTGCGCAGCGACGACCGCACCGCCTTCCCTTACGCTGTGTACGACCCGAACACCTACGATTGCCCGCAATGGTGCGACCGCTTCGCGCCTGACGGCACGTTCACGGTTTGGGAGTACATCAGCGACAACGAGCGCCGCACGAGCAGCGCCGCCTCGCTGACCCTTTCAGGCGAGTTCCGCACCGGCCCTGTCAAGCACGCCTTCGAAGGTGGGGCGATGCGGTCGATCTACCGCGGCCGCTTCCAGGACCAGGTCTTCGACATCGCAGGCACGGGCCACATCGACGGCAGCCTTGTGACGCCAGCCTCTGCTGGCTACACGGACGCCAACACCCATCGGGACGAGCGCAGCACCGAGCTCTTCCTGCGCGACGCCGTGCGGCTGACGGAGCGCTGGCAGCTCTGGGCGGGCCTGCGCCATACCCGGATGGACCGCGCAGCCGAGCGCACCAGCCCCGCCGCCGATGGCCTGCGGGCCACCCGCTACGAACAGGGCGACACCCTGCCCTGGCTGGCCGTGGCCCATGCGCTGGCACCGCGCACGCTGGTCTACGCCAGCTGGGGCCAGGGCCTGGAGTCCGAAGTCGTGCCCAACCGCGCGCGCTACACGAACCGCGGCCAGGCGCTACCGGCACTCAAGAGCCGCCAGCTCGAAGCCGGCATCAAACACGAGGGCGATAGCTTTGACGGGTCGATTGCGCTGTTCGATATCGACCGGCCGCAGTCGGCGGATTTCGGCGCTTGCTCGGGCGACGACAGCTGCACCCGCGCGCTGGACGGCAGTGCCCGGCACCACGGGGTCGAGGCGTCCGGGACGTGGCGCTGGGCGCAGTGGACCTGGCAGGCCAGCGCCATGCGGCTCGACGCACAGCGCCAAGGCTCGGCGCAGGCTGGCGTGAACGGCATGCGGCCGGTCAACGTGCCGGCGGCCACCTTGCGGCTGGGTACCGAGTACCGCGTGCAGGAGTGGCCCGGCCTGGCCCTGTTGGCCAACCTGTCGGCCGAAGGCGACCGCGTCGTGCTGCCTTACGACGAAAGTGTGCGCATCCCGGGTTGGTCGCGCCTGGACCTCGGCGCCCGATGGAAGCAGACACTGGGCTCGACCACACTCACGTGGCGCGCGGGGCTGGACAACGCCACCAACCGCAGCGCCTGGAAGGAGTCCCCCTACCAGTTCGGCCATGTGTATTTGTACCCGCTCGCACCGCGCACCTGGCGTGTTTCGGTGCAGGCCTCAATCTGAGCCCGTAAGGTTCGGTTTATACTCACAGGCTGTATTCCCCGATAGCTCAGTTGGTAGAGCGCCGGACTGTTAATCCGTAGGTCCCTGGTTCGAGCCCAGGTCGGGGAGCCAAGTAATGCAAGAGTCAGCAGGTTAGCGCCTGCTGACTTTTTTGCTTTCTGAGCCGGCTCCGTTGCCGTACTGTTGCCGTAAGCAGTGTGAGCAGTTGCCGCCGCTGGGAGCGCGCCCAATCGCGCTGGCTCCTCGGGCTTACTCGGCAAGTCGCGCATCAGTCCGCATCGCAGCGGTTGCTGCCGTTCAGCCGTCTCCCTTCGACTGGCTGCAGTCGGCCAATTGCTGCCGCAGCTCACAGGCAGCTTCAGGGCATCTCACTTGGGCCAATTTGTGTCGCAGGTGACAAGTGATCAACAGTTGGCCACCAACTGGCAAGCTCCTGGAAGTGTGTGGTCACGGGCAGCGGGCTGTGAGCATGCGCGCTCAGCGCAGCGGTGTGTCCGCCGGTCAGCGCCACAGCCGATAGGGCCAAAACGCTTCCTCTGTCGCGCTGCGCCGCCGCAGGTCCTCGGGGCTGAAGCCTGAGAGCCGACGCGTTTCGCGGCACAGGTGGGACTGATCGGCGTAGTCGGTCTCGGCTGCAATCTCGGCCCAGTTGACGGTCGACTCGGCATCGCTTGCCGCAACGGCCAGGAAGGCCCGCTCGGCACGGGAGACGGCGCGCAGATCGCGCATCGGCACGCCGGCCCAGGCCTTCACCCGTCGCTCGATCTGTCGCAAGCTGCGGCCCGACGCGCTCGTGGCGGCGCGCGCGGCGAGGGCCTGCACCCACTCGGCATAGCGCCGCGCTGCCGGCCGTTGCGGCGCGAGCACTGCCCAACGAGGTTGCAAGAACGCCTCGATGCGCACCAACCGTTCGTTGTCATCGATGTCGGCGTGCAAACTCATCGCCCACGTGCACCACTCAGGCGGTAGCAGCGTTTCGGCGGGTACAACGTGGTTGACCAGGGCCGTCACGTCGATGCCGGTGAGCGCCTGAAATACATCGGGCGGAAACAGCAGCATCAGCGCGTGCACCGGCCCCGGGTTGCGGGTGTGGGTTGGCAGAGTGAACGGCCCGGAAAGCATCAAAGGCCCCAGTCGGTAGCCGGGCGGCGAGGCCGAGAAGCCGGGGCGGGTCAGCCATTCACCGTCGCCAGCGAACCACCAGAAGAGCTTCACCAGCGGTGCCGCGGGAAAGTAGTTCTCGCGTTGCCCCGCGCTCAGGTCGCGGCCGCGGGTGTCGCGCAGCATCGCGGCGCGCACGCAGCCTGCCAGCGCGAGAGGCGGGATCCAAAGTCGGGTGCCGGTATCGTCCATTGCAGGCGAGTGTCGCATTCGTTCAAGACCGAGCAACCCGCACCGGCGCACCATCCGGGCCATGGAACTGACTTGGACCGATCTGCCTGGCCCACCCACCCGCTGGTGGGGGCTGCCCGCGCTCGCGGCGATGCGGCGCGACTATCTCGGTGCGATCTCCGCACAGCAGCGCTTCGGAGACATGGTGCGGCAGCAGATCGCAAACGAGCGCACTGTCGATGTGTTCGACCCCGAGTTGCTGCGCCGGTTGATGGTTGACCATGCCGATGCGCTGATCCGCTGGGAGCGTGGCCCCGAGGTGTTCTCGGAAGGTTTGGGGCAGTCGGTGTTGGTCACTGAAGGCACGGTCTGGCAGCGTCAGCGGCGCATCTTGATGCAGGCGTTCACGCCCAAGCGTGTCGCGTTCTATGTGGATCAGATGGTCGAGGCCGGCACGCGGGGATTGATGCTGCCGCGATCCGGTGAACAGGCGATGGATGGCCTCTTCAGTCATCTCGCCATGGACGTCATCTCTCGCACGCTCTTCAGCGCACCGATCAGCGGCGACACCCGAGCCGCCGCCGATGCGGTGCAGGTGCTCAGCGAGACCGCACTGCGCGAGATGTTCTGGCCGATGACCCTGCCGGACTGGCTGCCGCTGCCAGGCAAGGCGTCCAAGCGGAAGTCGCGCCGGCTCATTCAAAGCCTCATCCAGGGCCACATCGACGAGCGCCAGCGTCAGCCGGACGCAAGTAAGACTGAACCGCACCGGCTTTCGTGGAGGCCAATTGGCGTGAGTCAGACCAACATGGTCTGTTGACTCCAGTTCTTCGGTTGTACGGTTTTACTTCCTTTCTTCATCAGCACCCCGCAGGGGCCGCCGGAGGCCCCCCGGTTGCGCCATGTACTCATGGTCAACCCCCTGTGCTGATTCGCTTCTTTGACGATCAGCGGTGATGTTGCGTTCTCGAGCGAGCCGTTCCTGCCCGCGCCAGTAGTTCTCTTCGGCCTCGGCGGGCGGTATGTAGCCAAGGGGTCCCAGAAGCCGTTGGTGGTTGAACCACGAGACCCATTCGAGCGTCGCCAACTCTACCGCCTCGCGTGTCTTCCACGGGCCGCGTCGGTGAATCAGCTCTGCCTTGTACAGCCCGTTGATCGTCTCGGCCAGCGCGTTGTCGTAGCTGTCACCCTTGCTGCCCACCGAAGGCTCGATGCCGGCCTCAGCCAGCCGTTCGCTGTACCGGATGGACACGTACTGCGAGCCGCGATCGCTGTGATGGATCAAGGCGTCGTCCCGCTCGGGCTGGCGCGCATACAGCGCCTGCTCCAGCGCATCCAGCACGAAGTCGGTGTGCATGGAGGTGCTCACCCGCCAGCCCACGATGCGCCGGGCGTACACGTCGATGACAAACGCCACATGCGTATTTCAGTGATCGTGGACGCCCGTTTCAGTCTGATCGTGGACGGTGAAACGGCGTCGTCGAAGGCCCGCCGGGGAGGCGTGCAAGCACCGGGGGTGAATGTAGCCCAACCGTCCACGATCAGCCTGAAACGCTCGCCCGCCATGGGCGTGTCGGGGTTGGTTTTGGGGTTGGATTGATCTTCAGATTTCAGGCCCCTGCCAGGCCGCCGGAGGCGCCCCGACCGGGCCATGTACTCATGTCCGGTCTTGCCGGTCTGCAGGGTGTGCGGGATTCCGGTTCACGTCGCCGCTGTGGGGTCGCCGTCGCGCATCGACCGAGTGCCCTTGAGCTCGATCTTGTGGCTTGAGTGCACGACCCGGTCGAGGATCGCGTCGGCCAGCGTTGGGTCGTTGAGGTAGGTGTGCCAGGCCTTGACCGGCAGTTGGCTTGTGATCAAGGTCGAACGCGTGCCGATGCGGTCGTCGAGCAGTTCGAGCAGGTCGTTGCGCTCGGGCGGGCCGATGGGGGAGATCGCGAAATCGTCGATCACGATCAGGTCGAGCTTGGCCAATGCGGCAAGGCGCCGCGCGAAGCTGCCGTCACCGTGGGAGACCTGCAACTCGTCGAACAGCCGAGCCGCGCGCACGTACAGCACCGAGAACCCGCTGCGTGCGGCCTGGTGGGCCAGGGCACAAGCCAGCCAGGTCTTCCCGCTGCCGGTGGCACCCGTGATGAGCAAATTGCGCGCATGGCGCAGCCAGTCGCCGCCGGCCAGCGTGGCGATGAGGCCGCGGTCCAGCGAGCGGCTGGCGCGCCAGTTGATGTCCTCGATGCAGGCTGTGCTGACCTTGAGCTTGGCGGCCTTGAGCAGCCGCTGTACGCGCCGGTCGTCGCGCCAGGCGACCTCGCGCTGCACCAGCAGCGTCAGCTGCTCGTCGAAGCTCAGGCCGGCAGAGGCTGTGCTCGCAGCTTGCTCCTCGATGGCGCGGACCATGCCGTCCAGGCGCAGGCTGCGCAGTTGGTCCAGGGTGTGTTCGTTCAACATGGGATGGGTCTTCCTTGGTGGGTTGCGGTGTGGGTCTTGGGTGGAGTGATCGGGGGTCAGCCTGGTGGTTGAGCAAGGCCCATTGCGATGTGCTGCTGGGCACCCTGCGCGCCGCCGGTCCAGTGCCCCCGGTGCTGCCGTCCACGCCGGACGGCGGCACGGCTGGTGGGGTCAGTGGTAGTAGTCTGGTCCGCGCACGTTCTCGTGCTCGATGGCCGGGCTGGAGGTAGCGGCGAACAGCGAGGGCTGGCGATCCAGGCCGCACTTGAGGATGTTGGTGACGCTGCGCAGATTGGGCGCGCGGATGGCCATGGCGCGCGTGCAGGCGGCCTCCAAGCGCTCAGCCGAGTAGCGGCGTACCAGGGCCAGCAGACCCAGGCAGGCGCGGTAGCCCTGCTCGGGGTGCGGGCGGTGCTCAAGCTGCCAGGTCACCACCGCAGCGGTGCTGACGCCGATGCGCTGGCCCCAGCTGATCAGCTTGGCCGGCGTCCAGTCCCGGTGGGCGCGGTGCGACGCCGGCATGTGGTCTGCCGTGGTGGTGAAGCCGCCGCGCACGGTGCTCACTGCGTGGCCGGCGACGCGCTGGTTGGACGCGAAGCACTCCAGCAACTGCCCGGTGACGCGCACGTCGATCTTGGCGCCGACGAGGCGGTGTGGCACGCTGTAGTAGTGGCCCTCGAACTCGACGTGGTAGTCGATGTTGACCTTGGCGGTCTTCCAGCGGCTGATGGCGTAGCGCTGGGCCGGCAGGGGCCGCAGCGCCGGCGCGTCGAGCGACTCGAAGGCGCTGCGCCGGCAGCCGGGCAGCTTCTTGAAGGGCCGGTTGTTGAGGTCGATGAGCAACTCGGCTATTGCCCTGTTCAGCTCGGCCAGGCTGAAGAAGCGGCGGTTGCGCAGGCGAGCCAGGATCCACCTCTGCACCAGCAAAACCGAGCCCTCGACCTTGGGCTTGTCGCGCGGGTGAGCCGGGCGCGCGGCCAGCACCGCGCAGCTGTAGTGACGAGCAAATTCCTCGTAGGTGCGGTTGGGTTCGGGGTCGTAGCGGTCGGGGGTCTTGATGAGCGAGCGGGTCTGGTCGGGCACGATCAGGCGCGGCACGCCGCCGATGAACTCCAGCGCCTGCACCTGCGCGCCGATCCAGTCTGCAGTGGTCTGGCGCGGCGTGGCGCAGGCGTAGGTGTAGTTCGACGCCCCCAGCGTGGCCACGAAGATCTGGGCCTGGGTGATCTCGCCGGTGGCAGCATCGACGATGGGCACGGTGGAGCCGGCGTAGTCGACGAACAGCTTCTCGCCGGCGACGTGGATCTGGCGCATCGAGCGCTGCTGGCGCAGTGCGAACTCGCGGTACTTGATGCAGAAGCTCGTGTACTTGTAGGCCAGCGGGTTGGCGATGGCGTACTCCTCCCACAGCAGCATCAGGGTGACGCCGGCACGCTTGAGTTCTTGGTGCACGGCACCGAAGTCTGGGGCGCGTTGGTGGCTGGAGCGAGGCACCGCCGGGCGGTACAGACGGGCCTCCAGGTCCTCATCGCTGAGGGTCTGGGCGGTGGACCAGTCCACGCCGGCCACACGGGCCAGCGAAACGTACTTGCCCACCACGCTCTTGGAGATCTTGAGCGCGCGGCCGACCTCGTTGTAGCTCAGCCCGGCCTGCAGGTGCAGGCGCAATGTCTCTCGGATTTGTCGCATCGTGACTCTGTTGGTTGGCATCGGCTCGGACAGCAAAAAAGCCGTGAGCCTGAGGCCGGTCAGAAAATCACTTGCGCGCCACCCCCGTCGTCCACGATCCCGCTGAAACGGCGTCCACGATCAGACTGAAACGCCGTCCACGATCACGCTGAAATGCCGTCCACGATCAGCCTGAAATGCCGTCCACGATGGGCTGAAATACGCAGCCACATACAGCCAGCCCTGCCAGGTCGACACATAGGTGAAGTCCGACACCCACAGCTGGTTGGGCCGCTGCGCCTTGAATACGCGGTTCACCCGGTCCAACGGGCAGGCCGTCTTGGCATCACCAATGGTGGTGCGCACGACCTTGCCGCGCATGACGCCGCGCAGACCCAGGCGCCGCATCAAGCGCTCCACCGTGCAGCGCGCCACGACGCAGCGTTCCCTGTTCAGCTGCTTCCAGACCTTGTCTGCGCCGTAGACCTGCATGTTGGCCTGCCACACATGCTCAATGTGCGGGATCAAGACTTGATCTCGCTGGACGCGCTGCGGCTGCCGTGTGGGGTCACGCTGGCGTGCCGCATGGAGCCTGTAGCCTGACGGGGCGATCTGCAGCACCTTGCAGATCGGCTCAACCCCGAAGGTCTGTCGATATACATCGACAAACGCTCTCAGCTCTTGAGTCGGCGGTCGAGCTCCGCCTGGGCGAAAAACGCGCTGGCCAACTTGAGAATCTCATTGGCTCGACGCAGTTCCTTGACCTCGCGCTCCAATTCCTTGACGCGCTGAGCTTCGCTGGTTGTCACACCTGCGCGCGACCCGGTATCAACTTCTGTTTGCTTGACCCAGTCCAGCAGCGTGGACGCCACGCAGCCGATCTTCGGCGCAATCGACTCCACGGCGGCCCATAGCGAGGGGTACTCACCCCGATGCTCCTGCACCAGGCGAACAGCTCGCTCGCGCACTTCTGGTGAAAACCTGTTTGACTTGTTCATGGCTCCATCTTCTCAAAGGTTGGAGCCTCCTCAAAAACCGGGGCGGTTCAGTCTTGTAGAGCGCGAAAGCAGCTTGTACCTGCGGCAGCAGGTCCTTCTCCAGGAACTGGGTGATCTCGGCGCTCTTGGCGTGCATGATGCGATAGAGGCCGAAGTCGAGGTCGGGCTGGTCGAGCTGGAACAGCTCCTTC